>JAJFFF010000034.1 GCA_021776785.1 Planctomycetota bacterium
GCTCAAATCGCGCGAGTTTCACGCGCATCCGTCGCCAGCGGCGAGGACGATCACCAAAGGCATGCCAAACCGAACAAACGTCAGAGTCTCAACATCGTCAGATGTTGAACCAGAAAACACAGATCGTCAGATGTTGAACCAGGATAGAACCACACGCGCATCCGTCGCCAGCGGCGAGGACGATCACCAAAGGCATGCCAAACCGAACGAACGTCAAAGTCTCAACATCGTCAGATGTTGAACCAGAAAACACCGATCGTCAGATGTTGAACCAGAAAACAATGCTTGATCGGCCAACGGCCGATCGCCGCACCTAGCCTCAGCTAGGCGCCGTTCCTCACGTGGACGGAGGCGCGGTGTCTAGGTTGACCTTCTTGCGACGCACCGTCGGGACCTCTTGGAAGCGGTCCGCGATGTTGGCGAGCAACGTGGCGGCCTTCGCGGCGTCACCTTCGGAGCAGCTCGACTTGCAGTCGCCCAGCAGCGCCATCGTGGCTTCGATGCCGGCGGAGACGACGCGCTGGCGCGGGTCGCCTTCGGCGAGCATCTTCCAGCACTTCGCGAAGTCATCGGTGCGCGGTTTGGACATCACGTCGTCCCACGTCTTGAGCAACGTGGCCGCACGTTTGTTGCGCTCCGTGGCGTCCATGGAGGCGGTGGCCTTCGGCGCGAGCCGACGCGTCATGGCCTCGAGTGCGGTCGCGAGTTCGCCGTAGCGCTTCGCCTTGGTCGCTTCGACCGTCTTGCCCTTGGCGGCGGAACGCAAAAGCTCCGCAGCGGTGTGAAGCGACGAAGCAAGCGTTTTGCCTTCGGCGCTCTTGGCGTAGACCGATTTCCGTGCATCACTGACGGCGATGCGCTCGTAACGCGTCAGCCGTTTGCGGTCTTTAGCAGCGACGCGAAACGCGTTGTCGAGTTTGCCGAGCGTCTTGCTCGCAGCTTCCATCTGCTCCTTAGCCGAGGAGAGATCGTTCGCGGTCGCATCAGCCGTGGCGACTTCGCCCGCCCCGCAAAGGGAAGCAAGTGCCAAGGTCATCGGAATAGCAATCCAATTACGCATCCCTCCATTGTATCTCCCGATTCCGCCGCGGGTCGAATAGTTCGTAAAAACCGGGGTAGCAAGCCGCATGCGTCGGTGGGCTGGGCGGTGCTGCGTTGCCGCGATTCTTGGATGGGCCGGATGTAGCCCGTCGCCGACCGAGCGCCCCGAGTCGGAATTCGCGCTCCTCGTAGGAGTTACGAAGGAGGGTCGCATGGTCGCCGATGGCCAAGCACCGACCGTGAACGAGTTGGTGCACCTGGTGCGCGAACTCGCCGAAAGCGACATGCCGCTCGTCTACGCCGATCCTGAAGCTTGCTGGATGCACGTGCAGTGCGCGGGCCGTTGGAACAAAGCGCACGCCGGTTGCCGCCACGCTTACGAAGCTGCTCCAATCCTCCTGCGAGAATCTGCCACCCGAATAAGTAAAACGCGGGCCGACCGGCCCGCTTTAGCCCGTCCGTTAGGAGCGGGCTAGCCTCACGTTCCTCATGGCGACGGGAGCGGCGCGTCGACTTTCACGTCCGGCACTTCGATCGCTTGATCTTGCATGACGGCTTTCGCGAGCCGTGCTTGAATCGAGCGGGCGCGCATGATCGGTTCGCTCTTGGCATCAAACGTCCGGTAGCCGGCGGCAAGCGCGGCGAATACGGTGTTGGTCGCCTTGCGCGTGACGTCGAGTTTCTTCAGCGTTTGGCGCGCGGCGACGACGCTCTTTTGTTGCGCACCGGTTAGCTTTTTTGCATCCGGTTTGCGCAGGGCGTCATACATCTTCCACGCACGATCGACGCGGCGCAGCGCGATCGCGCCGTCCACCGGCTGGCCCGCGCTGTCCCACGCCTTCGCGAGCTCGCCGTAGGCTTGCGACATCGAGGTCAGCAGCTTGGCCGTCTCACCCTCGGTCGCCTTCGCGGCCTGGGCGAGCAACATTTCGTTGGCGCGCATCGATGCGACCGCGACCTTGCCGAGCGGCGTCGAGAGTTCAAGCGTCTGCTTGGCCTGCGCCAGGGCCGCCTTGTCGGCTTTTTTGAGCGCGCTCTCTTTTTGCATCGCCGCTGCGAACTTCGTGCGCGCCGACGATGTGAGAATGTGCGCGGACGCTTGGGGCGAACGCTTGGCCGGGGTCGCGACAGCCATCGAGGCCAGCGCGACAACGGAGAAAGTGCGAATCCAGATCAAGGTGAGTCTCCCCGGGGCGGCGGCATGCGTCGCCCCCGTCGTTATACGGCGGATCACCGCCCCTGACCGGATTTTCGACGTTACCGCGTCGAGATGTAGCCCATCACCACGATTTCGGCGTCCAGCAACTGGGCATAGAGTTGCCGGTGCGCCTTTTCGTGGGTCGGCGTGGGGGCCCATGCCGGCGAATCCTTGATCGATTCCAAGTCGCCGGGGGCCAAGAGGTTGCGGGCGAGCCGCTTGCAGCGGCGGTAGGCGCCGTACGCGACCTCGCGCTGCCACTGTTTTTGCTCTTCGGTGAGCTCGGCCGGCAAGAGATCGGGCATGAGTTTGGCGTACACGATGAACAATCCGATCGCTACGTGGCTGAGCCAGCGCTCCACGGCGGACGCGGATCCTTTGAGCTCGTGCAGCGTCGAGCCGTCGCCCGAGCCAGGCACGTTGCCGAGAGAATCGCCCGCGACAGCCGGCAACACGACGAGCATCGACGCCGCTTCGTTGTAGATCAGCTCGGCAATCGCGCCCCGGAGTTGTCTGTGGTTGCGCGCGCGAAACGGCTCCTGGACTTCGAAGCAATCTCTTTCCAGTTGGGCGATGGCGTTGGCCTTGTATCCCCAATATCCCGGCGCGTCCTTGTTCGGCAACGCAATCCCGGCGAACGAACCCCAGTCGAGGACGAAGCGCTCCGCCGAGAGTTCGCCGGAGAGCATCGCTTCGGCCGCGTCCAACGCTTGGAGCGCGCGCCCCGCCCCGACGGCGTAGACCGTCGCGGAGATGATGGCGTTCTCGCGGCTCAGCTTTTCTAGTCGCTCCGGTTGGATGCCGCGCATCCGATCGCGAGCCGCGGCGATCTCTCCGCGCGCGAGTTCGCTGCACGCGGCGACCGCGCGCACGTACCGCGCGTTGACCCCCTCCGCGTTGCGCTTGAGGTAACGGTCCGCGTTCGCTTTCGTCGCGCGCATCACCGTCGCCGCGTTCGCGGCGACGAGGTGGTTGAGCGCTTCGCGGCGCGGCGTTCGTAACTCCAAGTCTTGGTACTCGCGCGCGAACGACGCCGCGACATCGGGCGCGTACACGCGCGTCGTGCGACATCCCACAACCACACACAAGAACGGGAGGAGGAGGAGGGGCCGTTTAATCGCGGACTTCAAGTTCGCGCGTAGCGTAGTCGAGTGTCCAGACGAGCTTGCCCAAGCCGGCCAACCCGAGCAGGCCCGCCACGCGGCGGCCCTCCTGGCGCGCCTCGCCGAACGTGTTGAGGACCGTGGCGCGCACGCGGCGAAACTCGCGGCCCGCCACGTCGACGCGGTCCAAGCGCAATGACTTCCGTCGTCCGCTGCCCGTGGCGCCCTCGCGCTTTTCGAATCGAATGCGGGTGGACTCGTCGATCAATCCCAGTTCGAGCGCGGCCCATGGCTCCAGTGTGAGTCGGTGCGCACCCGAGTCCACAAGCATCGCGTACGTCTGTGTCCCGACGCGAACGGACGCGAGCAGCATGCCGGGGCGCGGCGTTTGATGGTGCCGGGACAGCCGCACGCGTCGCTTCGCGAAGTCGAACGTCACGCGAAAGTGGCTAAGGATCGTGCTGCCGACGATCGCGTACCGGTTGCCGATACGCGGCCCGCCGTGACGCGTGTGCGATTCGCGCCGGGGAACAGCGGCGGCTCCGGCACCCAGTTCAAACGTGCCGATCGTCATCGACGTGTACGCGCCGAGTCGATGCGGACTTTCGTTGCCCGGCGTCACGATGCGCACTTCGGGTCGCGCGGGTAGGTAGAGACCGACATGCCGCGCGCCCGGACCGGTCAGCGAGACGGCGCTCGAGCCCGTGTCGAGCAGGAGCGGCAACGGCTGCCCGTTGATCGCGCCCTCCACAAACGGAAGGTCGGCGTGGAGGATCGAAAATTCAAGTTCGTTGGGGCCGCTGAGAAACGGCGCTGGGTCGAGGGGCGTTTCCAAGATCGCGTCGAGCGTCGGGCGCGCACCCGACGACGCCTCCAGCTCCTGGATCAACGCGTCGTTGTTGCGCACACATGCCAGCGCGAGAACGCACAGCGCCCCGGCGATGGCGTGCGAAGCTGTGCGACGAGCGATCACTTGGTCGTGAAGGCGAGAGCGTGGAGCCGCTTGTCCATGAGAGCGACGCCGCCCTGCCGCACTTTTGTGTCCATGTAGACGTCGTTGCCCGGGATCGCGCGGCTCGTGTACACGGTGCCGACCTCTTCGATGTCCGGCTTGCCCTTCACTTTTTGGCGCATCAAGAATCGATACCGTAAGCACGGGATCTGCTTGGCCGCGACGGTGCGCGTTTCGTTAAGCGAGTTCAGGACCATCGTGATGGACTGGGTGAGCGCGCCCTCTTTGTCATAGAACTGCATGACGCGCTTGACGCGCACGCGGGGATCTGTGGCGATCCAATCGTTGATCACGCGGCGCCCGGTCGCGGAGCGCAACTTCGTTCGTGTCTGTTTGCACTTCAGGCGTTTGCGTCCGACGAGCAAGATCTCGTCGCCGACGATCTCGGTGCGTGCCTTCTCGCCGGGCTGCGCCTCGCCTTCGCGCGGCACGATGGTTTTTTGCTCTGACTTCATCTGGAGCACGTTCTCGGCGACGGTCGCTAGCGTGAGTTGTTTCGCGCCGACTTCCTTGAGCGTGGTCGTCCAAATCGTGACGCGCGCGTTTTGACCCTTGGGGATCTGCACGAGCTTCAGCTTCACCGAACTGCCCGTCTTAAACCCGGCCCAGCCCGACCCGGCGCGCGGGAGGAGATTCTTCGGCTCGGCGGACCCGAGTAGCGCAAACAAACAAACAAACGTGAGTGCCCTCATGGTTAGAGATCTTACGCAGTAGAATCCCGACCGTGAAACAGGAGCAGTTTCTTAATGTCGTAAGCCGTGACGAAGCGGAGACACGGCTGCGCGCCGCCGTCGATTTTTCGCCTCTTGAGGCAGAAGTTTGCCCTCTGGGGGAGGCGCGCGGCCGCGTCAGCGCGGGCGAGATCACTTCGCCGGCGGATGTTCCCGGCTTCGCGCGCTCCAACATGGATGGGTTCGCGGTGATCGCGAAGAGCACGTTCGGCGCGAGCGAAGAGACCCCGCGCCGTCTTTCTTTGCCCCACGCGCCGATCGCGCCGGGCGTCGATCCCTCGCTCGAAATCAAGCCCGGGGAGGCAGTAGCCATTGCGACCGGCGCGGTGGTCCCGCGCGGCGCCAACGCCGTGGTCATGATCGAGCACACCGACGTTTTGGCCGGAGCTCTCGCGGTGACGCGTCCCGTCGCGCCCGGCGCCAACATCAGCCAAGCGGCATCCGATCTTGCGCGCGGCGAAACGGTTGTGCCCGCGGGCGTGTTGTTGACGTCGCGTGAGACGGGGCTGATGGCCGCATGCGGGATCGATTCGGTTTCCGTCGTGCGTCGCCCCCGCGTCGCATTGATTTCGACCGGCGACGAACTTGTGGCGCCGGGCGCGCCCCGCCCCGTCGGGTTTGTTTTCGACTCCAACCAGCGCGCGTTGGCGGATGCCATTGCGGAAGCCGGCGGGGAGGCCATCGAACACGGGATCGTGCGCGATGACGAAGCCGCGTTGCGCCAACGGCTCGACGCCGCGCTGAGCACGTGCGATCTCGTCCTTTTTTCCGGCGGGACGTCGAAGGGCGCGGGCGACGTGTGTCACGCGGTCGTTCGGGAAGCCGCGCGCATGTTCGTGCATGGAGTTGCGCTCAAACCCGGGAAGCCACTTGCGTTTGCGGAATCCGGCGGCAAGCCGATCGTCCTTTTGCCGGGATTTCCGACGTCGGCGATCTTTACGTTCCACGAGTTTGTCGCGCCGTGGATTCGCGAACGCGCCGGCCGCGGATCCCTCGCACGCCCGACGCGCCCGGCCACGTTGTCGCGCGACGTAGGATCGCAACGCGGCCGGCGCGAATACGACCTCGTGCATCTCATCGAGAGCGACACGGGACTTGTCGCCCACCCGCTCGGCAAGGGCTCGGGGAGTGTGTCCACGTTTAGTCGCGCCGACGGCTTCTACGCCATTCCGGCGTCGACCGAACTTGTGCGTGGCGGCACGCCGATCGAAGTCACCCTGCTTGCGGACTTCGAGCCTGCCGACCTCGTCGTGATGGGCAGCCACTGCATCGGGCTCGATCGCGTCCTTACCTACGTGCGCCGGGCCGGGTTTCGTACCAAGGTCGTGGCGGTGGGTTCATCGGGAGGGCTGGCGGCGTTGCGGCGCGGCGAGTGCGATGTCGCGGGCATTCACCTGCGTGCTCCGGACGGGAGTTACAACACGAGTTTTCTCGACGACGACATGGAGTTTGTTGCGGGTTATGCGCGCAAGCAAGGTGTTGTGTCACGCGACGGGACTCGCGCCGGACGCATGGTCAACCGCAATCGGGGCTCGGGTACGCGTGTGCTCATCGACGAACTTCTAGGCGACGAAAGACCGGCGGGCTACGAGACCGAAGTTCGCTCGCATCAGGCGGTCGCGGCGGCGGTCGCGTCGGGTCGCGCGGACTGGGGCGTCTGCCTGGAAGCGGTCGCAAGCGGGCTTCCGTTCGAGTTCTTGGCGGATGAACACTTCGATTTCGCCTTGGCTCGGCGGCGGCGTTCGCGTCCGGCGGTGGCGGCGTTCGTCGAAATGTTGAACCGCGCCGACGTCCGCGAAGAGCTCAGAGCGCTCGGATTCTCGACGCGATAGTCCTTTCCCCGTTCGCCCCTACAATGGCTGGCATGCGATTGGTGATTGGATGTTGTGTGCTCGCCGCGGTGGCTCTCGCACAGGGAAATCAGGCCGACTACGGGGCGGCTGCACCGCACGTTGCCGCCGGCATCAAGCTGGTGCAAAAACGCGAGTACAAGGCGGCGCTGGAACATTTCTCAAAAGCGATCGAGGCGGAGCCGAATATGGCTCAGTTGTTCGGCTTTCGTGGCTATTGCCATGCGCAGCTCGCCCAGCACGAAGAAGCGCTCGCGGATTTCGACAAGGGCCTTGTCCTTGCCCCCGACGACGACAAGATCCGACGTTCGCGCGCGCAAACCAAAGGCGCGATGGGAGATTACGCCGGCGCTGAGAAGGACTACGACAAGTTGCTGGCCGGCACACCGAGCGACAGCGGGCTTCTCAGCGCGCGCGGGTCGATGCTCGCAGCGCAACACATGTACGACAAAGCGCTGACCGACTACACCAATGCCATCGATCAAAATCCCGGCAACATGTTCGCCGTCTACCGGCGAGGGATGCTGCGGTTGGGGATGGCGGACTTCAAGGGCGCGGCAAAAGACTTTGGCGGCGTGTTGGATCGCAACCCTGATCACCAAGCGGCCTACGCGTTGCGCGCGTCAGCACTACTGGCCCTTGGGAAGTTAGCGCGCGGCATGACGGACTTGCGCACCGCGCAACTGATCGACGCGAAAGACCCGTCACCCTCGATGGCGTTGGCGCGCGTGTACTGGCAAACCGGTAAGCACGACAAGGCCATCGCCCTCGTTGACAAAGCCGTCGCTCGATCCGACGAGGCCCGCGCCGAATCGGACCCGTCGGGCCATGTGTTGTTTACGCACGCGCGGTTTCGGTTCGACATCGGGCAAAACGGCAAAGCGTTGGCGCTGATCGAAAAGGCGTTGAAGGCCAAGGACAACCCAGGCGAGTACGCGCGCCTCTATCGCTTCTTGATCCATCTCAAGGCAGGCGCCCGCGAACGCGCGGTCAAGGACATGAATGCGTACTTGGCGAAGCGCACCGGCGACGACGCGTGGTTTCTCAAGATCGCGCACTACCTCGTCGGAAAAATCGACGCGAAAGCGTTTCTCGCCGCGGCCGTGGACGACAACCAACACCGCACCCGCGAGCGCAAGGCCGAGGCGGATTGGTACGTGGGCGCGATGACGCTGATGGGGCCGGATCAAGACCGTGCGACGGCGGTCAAACACTTCCAGGCCTGCTTGGCCTCCAAGCTCGTGCAATACATCGAGTACGACTCTTCCGCGGTGTTCCTGCACGGACTCAAGGAGGGTGGGGGCGAACCCGGAGACGGCGGCTAAGTCGGGCGCGTAACGTCTACACAAACAGGTCGCGCGCAGCGTAGCTCAGGATCATGTCCGCGCCCGCGCGCTTGATGCCGAGCAACGCCTCGCGCATGGCGGCATCGCCGTCGAGCCACCCGCGCTCGGCGGCCGCGTGCAGCATCGCGTACTCGCCGCTCACCTGATACGCCGCCACGGGCACGTCCACGGCATCGCGCACGATCGACAAGACGTCGAGGTACGGCATGGCGGGTTTCACCATGACCATGTCCGCACCTTCTTCGACATCGAGTTCGACTTCGCGGAGCGCTTCCCGCGCGTTCGCCGCATCCATCTGGTAAGTCTTTTTGTCTCCGTGTTTGGGCGCGGAGTCCAGCGCGTCGCGGAAGGGTCCGTAAAACGCACTCGCGTACTTGGCCGAGTACGCCAGGATGCACGTGTTCGTGAAACCGTGTTCGTCGAGCGCGTCGCGAATCGCGGCGACGCGTCCATCCATCATGTCGCTTGGCGCCACGATGTCCGCACCCGCCTGCGCTTGGCTCACAGCCATCGCGCACAACACGTCGAGCGTCTCGTCGTTTAAGATCTCGCCGTCTTTCACAATGCCGTCGTGGCCGTCGCTGCTGTAGGGGTCCATGGCGACGTCCGTGATGACGCAAAGGTCCGGCACCGCCTCTTTGAGGTCGCGCACGGTTCGCTGCAAGAGCCCGTCTTGGTTGACGGACTCGGTGGCCATCGAGTCCTTGCGGCTATCCGGCAGCGCCGGAAACAAGGCCACGGCGGGGATGCCGGCCGCGAACGCATCGCGCGCTTGCTGGACGAGAAGGTCGCGACTCAACCGACTCACGCCGGGCATCGAGGCGACCGGGATCGACTCGCCTGTGCCCTCGACAACAAACAGCGGCCAGATGAAGTCGGCCGGGCTCAGGTCGGTCTCGCGTACCATGCGACGGATCGCATTCGACTGGCGGTTGCGCCGGGGACGGATGGGAAGACTCCGCATGAGTGAACACTACCACGCAGCCATCGTGCTTTGCGGCGGCCAATCCCGGCGGATGGGCCGGGACAAGGCGAGTTTGCCGTTTGGCGACGAGACCTTGCTGGAGCGCACCGTCCGCACCGTCCGCGCCGCGGCCACAGAAATCGTCGTCGTGGGGCGGCCGGGCCAAGACGTCGCGGGCGATTTTCGCGTCGTGTCCGATGCGGGCGGTGCGCAGGGGCCGATGGCCGGACTCATCGCGGGGCTGCAGGCGGTGACGGCGCCGTACGCGTTCTTGACCTCGTGCGACGTCCCGTTCCTGCGGGCGGCGTTCGTGCGCCGCATGCTCGAACTCGCCCCCGGCTTCGACATGGTCGTCGCCAGGATCGACGGCTATCACATGGTGACGGCGGCGGTGTATGCACAAACGTGCCTGGCGCCGGCGCAGGCCCTCGTCGCGGCGAACCAGTGGCGACCGCGCCTGCTCGTGGAGAAGGTCCGGACCCGCATCGTCGAAGCGTCGGAGATCGAAGACGTGGACCCCACGCTCGAGAGCTTTCGCAACTGCAATACGCCCGAGGAGTACGAAGCGGCGCTGCGCGATGCGGGCCACGAAACTTGAACCCGAGTTTGGTCTATACTCCGGGCCGCCCTATGAACCTCATCGAAGAGCTCTACTCCTTACAAGACGCCCACGGATTTTTGCGCGACTCCGATCTGCGCGCTCTGTCGGCGCGCACGAAAGTCCCGCTCTACGAGATCCAAGGCGTGGCCACGTTTTATCCGCACTTTCGGCGGACAGCGCCGCCGCTGGTCCACGTGGCCGTGTGCCGCGACCTGAGCTGCCAGATGCGCGACGGCGGGCGCGCGCGTGAAGCGTTGCGCGCGTTGTGCGACAGCCGGGAGGGCGTCGAGTTTCACGAGGTGTCGTGCCTCGGCCGCTGCGAATGCGCGCCGGCGGCGGCCGTGAACGAGATTCCGGTCGACATGGCGGACGCGCCGGCGTTCATCGAAAACCCGACCAAGCTTCCCGACAACGAGCCGACGAAGACGCCGCGCGCGTGGGGCTGCGATCCCTATCCGGACGCGGCGTCGCGTTACGGCGTGTTGCGCGATGCGCTCAAAGAGCCCGCGGACTGGGACGCCATGATCCAGACGATCTTGGATTCCGGCCTGCGCGGCATGGGCGGCGCCGGATTTCCGACTGGTCTCAAGTGGAAGATTGTGCGCGCCGAAGCAGCGGAGCCGAAGTACGTCATTTGCAACGCCGACGAGTCCGAACCGGGCACGTTCAAAGATCGCGTGATCTTGGAAGAGCTCCCGCACCTCGTGATCGAAGGGATGATCCTCGGCGCGATGGCGATCGGCGCGGAGAAAGGTTGGATTTACGTGCGTCACGAGTACGCCAAGGAAACGACGGCGATGCGCCGTGCGATTCGCGAGGCGTATGCGGCGGGCGTGTTGGGCGATGACGTGTGCGGCACGGGTCAGCGGTTCGACCTTGACGTGTTTGTTTCGCCGGGCGGGTACATCCTCGGCGAAGAGACCGCACTTCTCGAAGCGTTGGAAGGCAAGCGTGGCGAGCCGCGCAACAAGCCGCCGTATCCCGGGCAGTTCGGCCTGTGGGGCAAGCCGACGTTGATCAACAACGTCGAGACGCTGTCGCAGATTCCGTCGATCCTGCGCACCGGCGCGCACAAGTACAAGTTCTTCTCGGTGAGCGGTGACGTTGCCGAGCCGGGTGTGCATGAAGTGGCCGCGGGCGAAACTAAACTCAGTGATCTGATCGAGCTCTGCGGCGGTATGCGCGACGGCAAGAAGCTGCAGGCGTTTTTGCCCGGCGGCGCGAGCACGGGGTTCTTGAGCGCCCAGCACAAAAACATCGTGATGGACTGGAAACCGCTCCAGGCCGCGGGCAGCGCGCTTGGGTCGGGCGCGGTCGTGATCGTGAGCGAGGGGCGCGACATGCTGGCGTTGGCCCGCAACATCACGGCGTTTTTCCGCAACGAGTCGTGCGGCAAGTGCGTGCCGTGTCGCATCGGGACCGAAAAAGCGGTCACGATGATCGACGGCGGCGATCCGGAGCAGTTGGCGCGCATGGGTGAGCTGCACGAGACGCTGCTTGAAACGTCAATTTGCGGCTTGGGGCAGGCGGCGTTGATCCCCATTCAAAGCGTGCTCAAACACTTCCACGACGCCGACGCGGAGTAACGACGGCGATGGACTACCGCGAGTTTGCCGCGCCGCCGCCGCTCCGCACGATTGTGCAGTGCATGTGGACCTTGCGGGCGGACGCGTGCGACGAGCAGTGCATTGTGCCGGATGGCCGCAGCGAACTCATTGTGTCGCGCGGCGATCCGGTGCGCGATCTCGATTCCGGCGAGTTGCAACCGCGCGTCATGCTGGCTGGGCAGTTGGAGCGCGCGATGCGCATTGCGCCCACAGGTGTTGTGGACTTAGTCGGCGTGCGTTTTCGGCCGCACGGCTTGCGGGCGCTGATCGATGCGCCGGCCCAGGAGTGGACCGGGCGTCGCGTGGATCTGACCGGCGCCCATCGTCGCTTGGCCCGCGAACTCGTCGGCGCGGATGAAGCTCGCATTGTCGATGTGCTGGCGACGCACATGGACGCGCCGCGCGTGCACCGACACGCCCACGCGGACACCGCCGCCGCGATTGCGGCGATCGCGCGTGGGCGCGGCGTGACGCCCGTCGCCACGATTGCGCAAATGCTGGCGATGCATCCGCGGCGCCTGGAGCGTTCGTTTCAACGCGATGTGGGCATTGCGCCGAAGACACTCTCGCGCATCGTGCGGCTGCAGCACACGATCCACCATGTCGAGGCGACCGCGCGCTTGGACGGCGCGGCCACCGCCGCCGCGTGCGGCTACTCCGATCAGAGCCATTTGATCCGTGAGTTTCGCGCGCTGGTGGGAATGACTCCGGGTCGTTACTTCGCCACAGAGCACCCGCTCGCCGACCTTCTGGCGGGTGTGTCGGAAACGTCCAATCCCTAGCGCGCGTCGTTGGCTACGCTGGGGAGATGATGCGTACTCTTGCTCTCTCTCTCGTTTTCTTTGTGTTGTCCGTCGCCGTCGCCGAAGAGGCCAAAAGGCCGAGCGGCGAGGAACAACTGGCTCAGATGACGTGGCTTGCCGGCAATTGGCAGGGCAAGATGTGGGGCGGGACGTTTTCTGCGTACTACGCCAAGCCGAGCGACGGCAAACTGTTGAGCTACAGTCAACTCCGCGCCGACGGCACCGTGCGCTTTTACGAGTTTGAGGTGTTCTCGGCGGAAGGCGGCAAGGTCACGGTCATTCCGCATCCCGGCGGCAAGCGTGCGAAGAAATTCACGCTGACCGAGATGGGCAAGGCCAAAGCCGTGTTTGAGAATCCGCGCAATGACTTTCCGACGCGGATTGTTTACGAGCGCGTCGCGCCCGACCGTCTGGTGATCACGCTTACGGATCCGCACAACGAGAGCGACAAGAAAGAAGTCTTCGACCTAAAAGCGATCGCGAAGAAGTAGCCGCCGGGCCCCGGTATGCTGAGGCCGTGGTGCGAATCGAGCTGTACGGCGTCGCGCGTGTTCGCGCGCAAACCGAATGCGTGGAAGTTGAAGCGACAAGCGTGCGCGAAGCGCTCTGCGAACTTGCGCGGACCGTGCCGTCTCTGGCGCCGGAAATCGTGACGACAACAGGCGAGCTCGGAGCGGGCTACTTGGTGTCGCGCAACGGCAAGCGCTTCGACAAAAGCGCCGCCGGGACCTTAAGCCCCGGAGACGTTTTGTTGCTACTCAGCGCGCAAGCGGGCGGCTAGTTCGACGGCTTGAGGATGGCGGCCAGCGGGATGCCCGCGATGGCCCACGTCGCGACGGTGTCGATCGCTTTCCACATCGAGTAGTCGTCGGGGAAGTGGAACCAGTTCCAGTAGATGCCGTCCCCGGCAACCGCCACGAACGCTCCGCAGCCGGCGACGAAGAGGAAGCGACCGAAGAAGTTGCCGATCCGCGCGGCGGAAAGAAGGAGCGCGAGAATCAAGGCGCCGAGAAAACAGATGCCGAAACCCTTCGCCATCGCCACTCCCATCGCCGGCCCGCCGCCTTTGTGGTGAACGACAAATGTGAGCGGCCCGTCCGCGTACCGCTTCTTCATCGCTTCGGATTCCCACTCCTCTTGCGTTGCCGCGTGCGGGGTCATGTAGGCGCCGCTTTCCACCGGAGCCATGGCTGCGGTCACGGCGGCCGCCGCCGGATTTTTCTCGATGGGCACGAGGTGGAGCATGGACCAAGACACCCATCCGAATAAGAACGCGGCGGCACCGCCGGCCAGGGAAGCAAGAATGATTTTCATAGCTCCGCCAGCATACGGATTTCGGATGCGAAGCGACCGGTAGAATCGGCGGCTATGCCTCCCGGCCGCCACGGCGCTTACCTGCGCATCGACTTGACGCGGGGGACTGCCGTATCTGTCCCGATTCCGGATGCCGTCGCGCACGACTTCTTGGGTGGTGTCGGGCTGGGCACATGGATTTTGCGGGAAGAGGGCGGCGCGCAGGCGGACCCGCTGAGCCCCGACGCGCCGCTCGTGTTTGCGCTGTCGCCGTTTGTCGGGACGCCACTCACGACGTCGGCCAAGTTTGCCGTGTGCGCGCGTTCACCACTCACGGGCTTTTTGTCCGACGCGATCTCGTCAAGTCACTTTGCCATCGCTGCGAAGCAAGCGGGGTTTGACGCCTACGTTTTGGTGGGGCGCGCGGACGAGTGGACGCGCGTGGTCGTCGACAACGGCGAGATCTCTTTGGAGAGTGCTGCGGATCTCTGCGGGAAGCCGGCGCACGCGTGCGAGCGCGACGGGTTTCGAACGGCCGCGATCGGTGTCGCGGGTGAGAACCTCGTGCGTTATGCCACGATCAGCAACGACGGCCGTCATGCGGGACGTGGTGGGCTCGGCACGGTGATGGGAAGCAAGCGCGTCAAAGCGTTCTCGGTGCGCGGATCCAAACGCGTCCCGGTCGCGGACCCACGCGGCGTCGTGGCCGCCGCGCGCGCGTTGTCCGAAGCGAGTTTGGGGCCCGCGACGGCGAAGTATCGTGAGCTCGGAACGATCGCCAACGTGTTGGCGTTTAACCGCCTCAACACGTTGCCGACGCGCAACTTTCAAGATGGAACGTTTGACGCTGCTCCTTCGATCAGCGCGGAAGCGTTGCACGAGATGGATCGCGTGGGGCGAACGTCGTGCGCGGCGTGCACGATCGGGTGCGAGCACGTGTTCGCCGCGCCGAGCGGGAAAAACGTGCGCCTCGAGTATGAGTCGTTGTTCGCGCTCGGATCGCTCCTCGGTATCGACGATCGCGGCGCGGTGCTGGAAGCCGCGCGGCTCTGTGACGATCTCGGGATCGACACGATTTCGGTCGGGGGAACGCTGGCGTTTGCCATGGAGTCGGACCGATTCGACCTCGAGTTTGGCCAGGGCGGCCAGGTGCTGACTTGGATTGAAGACATCGCGCATCGTCGCGGCGCAGGCGACGCTTTGGCCGAAGGATCGCGCCGCGCGGCCGCCGCCGTGGGGCAGCCCGAGCTCGCGATGCACGTCAAGGGCTTGGAGATGCCGGGCTACGACCCCCGCGCGCTGCAGGCGACGGCGCTCGGCTTGGCGGTGGCCACGCGGGGCGCCGATCACAACCGTTCGGGCGCGTATGAGCTCGACTTCTCGTCGGAAAGTGACCGCCTCGACTATCGCCCCGAGGACGCCAAAAAGGTGATTGCCATCGAAGATCGCAACGCCGTCATCGATTCGCTGATTCTCTGCAAATTTCTTCGCGGTGTTTTTGGCGATTTCGGCGCCGAAGCGGGGGAGCTTTATCGCCTCGTCACAGGTCGCTCGATTGACCTCCTTGCAGCCGGAGCGCGCATCTGTGCCCTGCGGCGTGTGTTTAACGAAGAGGCCGGCTGGCGGCGCGAGGACGACGATCTTCCGGAGCGCTTCCTCAAAGGCGCGTTGTCGCGCACGAAGTTGGCCGATATGATTGCCCACTACTACAAAGCAAGATGCTGGACACCTCAGGGCAAAGTTCCGAGTCGACTGCAACGGCAGTTGAGACTCTCACGTTAAACATTGACGGACGCGACGTTTCGGTCGCGAAAGGCACAACGATTTGGGACGCCGCGCGTTCCTTGGGGATTGAGATCCCTGTGCTCTGTCACGATTCCAAGCTGGAGCCTGTCGGTGTCTGCCGCATGTGTGCGGTGGAAGTCGAGGGTGCCCGCGTTATGGCGGCGTCGTGTATCCGCGAGGCCGAAGCAGGAATGGTCGTCAAGACGGCCAGCGAGAAAGTGGATCGCTGCCGCGCCATGCTCACCGAGCTGCTGCTGTCCGAGCAGCGCGAGGAATCGCTGAAAGAATCCACGACCGGCGACGACGAGTTGTACGCGCTGCAGCGCCGCTACGACGTGACCGTGAAGCTGCCGCAAGGCAACTCACGTCCGATGGACGACTCGTCTCCGGCCATCGCCGTCGATCACCAGGCTTGCATTCTTTGCGACCGGTGCATTCGCGCTTGCGACGATCTGCAAAACAACGATGTGATCGGCCGGACCGGCAAGGGCTACACCGCTCGCATCTCGTTTGACTTGGACAACCCGATGGGCATATCGACGTGCGTGACGTGCGGCGAGTGCGTGGCGGCGTGTCCGACGGGCGCGCTGCTCAACAAAGAGCTCAGCGCCCCGATGCGTCCGCGCTCCGAACTCAAGGCCGTTGATTCCGTGTGTCCGTACTGTGGCGTCGGCTGCGGCCTCACGTACCACGTCGACACCGAAGAAAACCGCGTCGTGTTCGCGGAAGGGCGGGACAACCCCGGCAGCCAGGGACGGCTTTGCGTAAAGGGGCGTTACGGGTGGGACTACGTGCAACACCCGCATCGCCTGACCAAGCCCCTGATTCGTGTGCAATACCCGAAGGCCGCGCTTTCGGCCGAGACCGTGAATTCCGATCGCGACGGCAAGCGACGTAAGCCGGGCGGCATCGTCGACTACGAAGAAGTGATGCCCGCGTTTCGCGAGGCGTCGTGGGACGAAGCGCTCGACTTGATAGCGAGCAAACTCGGCGGCATCAAAGCGGAGCACGGACCTGGCGCGCTGGCCGGCTTTGGTTCGGCCAAGTGCAGCAACGAGGAGGCGTACCTCTTCCAGAAGCTGATCCGCGTCGTGTTCGGCACCAACAACGTCGATCACTGCACACGCCTTTGCCACGCGTCGTCGGTCGCCGCTCTACTCGAGATGATCGGGTCGGGCGCGGTCACGACGACATACGGTGACGTGTGCAACGCCGACGTCGTGCTCGTCACGGGCTCAAACACGACTTCGAATCACCCCGTTGCGGCCACGTTCTTTAAGGAGGCGGCGCGCGCCGGCGCGAAGATGATCGTCGTGGATCCGCGCGGCAGCGGCATCTCCGAGCACGCGTGGCGTTTTTGTCAGATCCGATCCGGCTCCGACGTGGCCTTCTACAACGCCGTGATGAACGTGATCATCGCGGAGGGCCTCGTTGACGAGGAGTACGTCGCCCAGTACACAACCGACTTCGAGACCGTGAAGGAAACGGTCGCGCGCTACACGCCCGAGTTTGCGAGCGCGATCTGCGGCGTCTCCGCGGAGTCGATTCGCGAAGTCGCCATCACCTACGGCAAGGCGAAGGCCGCGGTCACGTACTGGGGCATGGGTATGAGCCAGCATGTGCACGGCACCGACAACTGCCGCTGCATTATCTCGCTCGCGCTGATGACCGGCAACATGGGTAAGCACGGCGCGGGCCTGCATCCGCTGCGCGGACAAAACAACGTGCAAGGCGCGAGCGATGCCGGGCTCATCCCGATGGTTTATCCGGACTACCAGCCCGTCGGGCAAGACGACGTGCGGGCGAAATTTGAGAACGCGTGGGGTGTCGCCCTCGATCCCAACCCCGGTCTGACGGTGGTGGAGATCATGAAAGCGGCGCTTGCCGGTACCGTCCGCGGCATGTACATGCTCGGCGAGAACCCGTTCCTGTCCGACCCCAACACGAACAAAGTGCGCGACGCGTTGACGGCGCTTGATTTCTTGGTCGTGCAAGACATCTTCTTGACGGAAACCGCGGAGTTCGCCGACGTTGTGTTGCCCGCTACGTCCGCCCTGGAAAAGAACGGGACGTTTACGAACACGGACCGCCGCGTTCAGGTGGGGCGTCAAGCTCTGCAGCCTCCCGGCGAGGCGCGCACGGACTGGCGCATCATCTGCGACATTGCCGCGCGCATGGGCCACCCGATGGAGTACGGCTCCAGCGCGGACGTATTCGACGAGATGGTGAGCTTGATGCACGCGTATCGCGGGTTGAGCCATGAGAACCTGGGCGCGACCGGCAAGCTCTATCCGTGCCCGAATCCTGACGAGTCCGACGGCACGATCGTGATGTTTGGCGACGGGTTCCCGACCGAGAACGGCCGCGCGCGTTTCGTGGCGGCCGAACACACCGGCGCGGACGAACTTCCCGACGCCGAGTACCCGTTTGTGTTGGTGACGGGACGTGTGCTCGAGCACTGGCACACGGGTGTGATGACGCGGCGCAGCCACACGTTGCACGCGCGCGAACCCGAGGCGTTTGTGGAGATCCATCCGGACGACTGCACAGACAACGGGATCGCCGCCGGCGACTTCGTACGCGTTAGTTCGCGACGGGGCGCGATCCGTCTCAAGGTGCGGCCGAGCGCCGCGTGTCAACCGGGTTCCGTGTTTATCCCGTTCCACTTCCGCGAGGCGGGCGCCAACATCCTGACCACGGACAAACTCGATCCCGACGGCAAGATCCCCGAGTTCAAGTTTTGCGCCGTTAAGTTCGAACGCCTCGACCCGTAATTTTCGGTCACGCTTCGAGCGCAACAAAAGAGTGTATTCGTGTGGGAGCGCCCCACGGATTCACTCTTTTTTTCTTGTCCGCGTCCTGCGGTCCAACACTTTTTTTCTGTCGAGAAAACTGCTTCGTCCAGAATCCGGTGAGCGTCGTGCGACGTACTGTTTGGCATCCGCTGGGCTATCTGGCATTCGCTAGGTCCAGCGGGTCTCGTTAAACACGCGCTGTCAAACCTGACAGCCGGAGAAGGAGCCCCATGAAATCTCTATGCCTTAGGCGCGGTCTGTTCGCGCTCAGCGGAGTCGTGTTGGTTGCGCTCTTAGGGACGCCGACGCATGCGTCGAGTCACCGCGAAGCGCCCGCCATCGCTCTGCAACCCAAGATTGACGGAACTGATTTTTACATGTTCCGTAGCTATGAAACCGGACGGGAAGGGTACGTCACGTTTGTGGCGTGCTACCAGCCGCTTCAGGACCCGTACGGCGGTCCCAACTACTTCAAAATGGACCCGAACGCGTTGTATGAGATTCACGTCGACAACAACGGGGACGCGGTCGAGGATCTGACGTTTCAGTTCCGATTTCAAAACACACGCAAGAACATCGCGTTGCAGATCGGCAACGAGGGAGACAAGCGCACGGTTGCCATTCCGCTTACGAATGCCGGTGCGATCGCGGCGGGTGATTCAGCGAACCTAAACGTCGACGAGCGCTACACCATGTCGTTGGTCCGCGGCGATCGTCGCACCGGCACGTCGCAACCCGTGACGTTCCAGAACGGCCAGACGCAGTTCACGAAGCCGAGCGACTACATCGGCAAGAAGTCGATCCCGGACTATGACACGTATGCCGGCCAGTACATGTACGAGATTGCGATCCCTGGTTGCACCGAGCCGGGACGCGTGTTCGTCGGCCAGCGCCGGGACCCGTTTATCTTCAACATCGGCGAGACGTTTGACCTCTTCAACCTAAACCCGTTGGGTGAGGCGACCGGCAAGCCGAACCTGCTCGCTCAAAAGAACATCACGGCGTTTTGCCTCGAGGTCCCGATCTCGTGCTTGGTTGCGGGCGATGAGACCGTCATCGGCGCGTGGACGACATCCAGTGCGCGGCAAGTTCGCCTCCTCAACCCGGCGCCGAACAAAGCCGGCGGCGGCAAGGGGCCGACGGTGGAAGGAGGCGCGTTTGTTCAGCAGTCACGCTTGGGGCACCCGCTCGTCAATGAGGTCGTTGTCGGCCTCAAAGACAAGGATCGCTTCAACGCTTCCGAGCCCAAAGACGACACCCAGTTCGGGCAATACGTCACGCACCCGACGCTCCCTGCGTTGTTGGAACTCTTATTCGGCGTCCGGGCGCCGACGCAGTTCCCTCGCACCGACATGGTGCAGGTGTTTCTGACCGGTATCCCCGACCTCAACCAGCCGGCCAACGTTGTGGCGTCCGAAATGCTGCGCCTCAACACGGCGATCGCGCCGACGGCACGCGCCGAGCAGAACCCGCTGGGCGTTCTCGGTGGTGACCTGGCTGGCTTCCCGAACGGCCGTCGTCCGGTCGATGACGTGATCGATTCCGCGGTGCGCGTGGTGATGGGCGTGTTGCTGACCGAGGCCGATGCGCCGGACGGTCAACTGCCGTACGTCGATGGCTTGCGCGTGGAAGCGACCGCGTTTCTCAACGCATTTCCGTACGTGAACTCGCCCGTCGCGGGCAGCGAAGTAGGGAAAGACGGATGAAAAAGCTCGGATTGTTCCTTTGTTGTTTTGTGTTCGTCGGCTGCAGCGATTCCAACAACGCTGTGCAGGCGCAACCGCAGGTGGACCTCGGCCAGTTCGTGCGCGATGAGATCGCGGCGACGGCCGACAACACGGAGCCGGTCTCGCTCAATGATCTCGCCTTCGACGATCAGACGGCGTTCGACCCGTTCCTGGATTTATTACGATGAAACTACTCACTATCGTTGCCGGAGCGGTCCTCGTGACCGCTCCGGCGTTTGCCCACGAATTTTGGATGGAACCGGGCGCGTTCTTAGTGCCTAAGAACAAGATCGTGTCCGTTGCGCTGCGCGTGGGGGACGGGTTCCCCGGCGAACCGTTTGGCCGCACGCCGGCGCACATCAAGACGTTTGAGCACTGGTTTCGCGGTCGTCGCCAGCCGGTCCGTGGGGCGACGGGCGCGAGCCCGGCCGGCCGCGTGACGCTCACCGAACGCGGGACGCACACGTTGCTCTATCGCTCGAACGCCAGTTTGATCGAACTGCCCGCCGCAAAGTTCGACGCGTATCTCCTCGAAGAGGGGTTGGATCACGTCGTCGCGCAGCGGCGCGCGCGCGGAGATAACGGGCCCGGTCGGGAACGGTACTCGCGATGCGCGAAGGCGCTCGTTCAGTGCGGCGACGGCCCGTTGGTGGATGCTCGCGTCGGGCTTCCGCTGGAGCTGGTTGTGGAAACGTGGGGCGCCAATGCGCGCGTCCGCCTGTTTCGTGACGGTGCGCCGCTCGCCGGCGCGCTCGTGCGAGCGGAACGGCGCGGCGCAGCGAAGCCCCTTCGTTTGCGGACCGACAAAGACGGACGGGTGACGTGGCCGCTTACGAGCGGGTCGTGGTTGGTGAGCGCGGTCTGGATGGTGCCTGCGCGCAAACACGACACGGCGGACTGGGAGAGCACGTGGACATCCACGAGGTTTGAGGTCGCGCCGAAACGCGCCGTAAAACGACCCTAGTGTCCGAGCAGTTTGCCGTCGGCTTTGATTTGGGCCGGGTGGTTGGCCTTAGCGACGGCGGTTTCGAACGTGATCTGTCGGCGCGCGACGAGGTCGTTGAGCGCGTCCTCTAGCGTCTGCATGCCAACACTGGCCCCGGTTTGCATCATGTTGCCGATCTGCGGCGTCTTGCCCTCGCGAATCAGGGCGCGGATCCCGCCGGTGGCGACCAGGATCTCCTGCGCAATGGCGACGCCCCGGCCCAAGCGCGGCATCAGCGTTTGACTGAAGATCGCTTGGAGCGCGTCGGCGAGTTGCATCCGGATCTGCCGTTGCTGCGCCGGCGGGAACACATCGACGACGCGGTCCACGGTCAGAACGGCGGATGTCGTATGCAACGTCGCGAACACGAGGTGACCCGTCTCGGCTGCCGTTACGGCCAAAGAAATCGTCTCGAGGTCGCGCATCTCGCCGACAAGAATGACGTCGGGGTCCTGACGGAGTGCGCGGCGCAGTGCCGACGTGAAGTCTTTTGTGTCGCGTCCGATTTCGCGCTGCGTAATGTGTGCGCGGTCTTCGCGATGGATGTACTCGATGGGATCTTCCATCGTGACGATGTGGCAATTGCGCGAGCGGTTGACGTGTTGAATCATCGCCGCAAGAGTTGTCGACTTGCCGGATCCGGTCGGGCCGGTGACAAGGACCAGTCCGCGCGGGCGTTCGGCGACCTCAAGACAGATCTTCGAGATTCCGAGTTCCTCGGCGCTCGGCACGATTTCCGGAATGCGGCGAATCGCGAGGCCCGGTTCTCCGCGCGATCGCAACACGTTGATACGAAAACGCGCCGCTCCGGGCAGCGAATGGGCGAGGTCGAGATCGTTATCGGTCTCGAACCGCTCCATTTGCTCGTTCGTTAAGAGCTCGCGAATCAACGACTCGACTTCTTTTGTCGTGAGCTGGCGATCGCCGAGTTTGACGAGCTTGCCATCGGCGCGCATGCGTGCGGGGCTGGTGGCTTTGATGTGGAGATCGGACGCGTTGCGATCGACCGCCATTTGCAGCAAGTCGGACAGGCCGATCGGCGCCCCGCCCTCGTTGATGCGCACCTGCGCGGGGATTCGGCTGACGGGCTCTTTTGCGCCCTTTAGGTCGGCGCCTTGGACGACGACGACTTGAGGGATGTGAGCACCCGGCGACAGCGCGGTTCCCGGCGCCCCGCTGAGGGCCTCGAGTGCGGCGCGGTTGGCTGCCGATTCCGGATCGATGAGCGGGCGCAGCCCGACAGCGGCCAACTCGTCTTCGGTCGGCTCGCGTAAGAAGTGGACGCCGAGCTCGGTGACGCCAAGCGGGCCCAACGCGCCGTCCGCGATGCGAACGACCTCGGCCTCGATACTCGTCTCCGTGTCCTCGAACTCGATCCGCAAGCCGTCGCCGAAGTTTGACGCGATGCGCAACCCGACCATGCCCATGTCGTCGTCTTGGGGTCGTCCCTCCCAGTTCTCGTCGACGATGGCGACGAGCGCACCGGAGCGAGACACGTCGAGCAGCACGCCTCCGAACGAGTTGTTCTTGCCGTGGAGCCGCAAGCGGCGCAACACCAGAACGCGATCGTCGTCACGGTGCTCCGGGGCGAGCGTGGCCGTACCAGGATCAGGGTCAAGAGCCGTCATTCCACATCGACTATCGGGATTCCATCCTGGAAACTGGAGGGAAACACGCGCGCCAGCAAAGGCATAGGGCATACTGTTCCGGTGACCGTTGCTACACGAATGTTCGTGCTAATCGCTTTTCTACTCTTGGGTTGCGCCGATCCGACGTTTGACGAAACCCATGCCGACCGGACGGTGAAGGTTGACCGTGGGGACTCGTTCTTCATCATTTTGAAGGCGTCGGACAACGAATGGCCGCGCGCTCGTCAGTTCACCCGGATGAAGCCGGCTCTGGTCGGTGGTTCGATCCGCTACGTGGGACGAGACAAAGACGACGGTAAGGATCGATTCGAGTTCGAGGCGATGGGTCCGGGCGAGGCGACCGTGTCGTTCGCACGCTCGTTCGACAAGAACTTGCCGCCGCCGCGGAACGGGCAAGTCGTCTATCCCAAACGGGAAGTGGACTACCGCATCACCGTGCGCGTCCGACGTTAGGGTCTGGTTGAGAAATGTCGTGCATGCGGCCGGCCGCGTCACCATAGGATCTTTTCGCTCCATCTGGCTTGGCGGTACCTGCTGCTTACCCTTCGTGCGCCGTCTCTTTTCAGACAGACCTTAGTCGCGTTCGAGTCGGAGTTTGACTTGGCGTCGTTGGCCCTTGCGCAAAACGGAATACGTTACGACGTCGCCGACCTTTCGCTTGAGTCGAAACCACGAGTGGTAGTGCGACATGTCGGCAAAGTCGTTCTCGCCATCCACGGCGTACACAATGTCACCGCGTCGAATGCCCGCCGCCGCCGCGCGCTGTCCGGTCTTCGAGTAGCGTCCCCACGTGACGATGTACCTCACGCGAAATGCGAGGCCTTCCGTCTTGAGACCGAGCGTTTGTTTCTCGGCGACGGTCAACGGTTTGCCGCCAAATCCCGGTTTCGGCCAGCGATTCCATTTCATGGCGCGCCATGCATAGGTCGCCGGGTCCGCGACTTTCCAACGGCGCTTTAGGCTGAGCCGCGCGCGCATGGTTTGATCGCCGCGGATAAACGACAGTTCGAGCGTTCCGCCCCCGTCCGGGATGGCATGCAGCGCGCGCTGGAAGTCGCCGAACGTAAGAACCGGTTGCCCGTTTGCTGCGACGATCTGATCGC
This sequence comes from Planctomycetota bacterium, assembly GCA_021776785.1. Taxonomy (GTDB): domain Bacteria; phylum Planctomycetota; class PLA2; order PLA2; family PLA2; genus JAJFFF01. Next base: position 23,594 of record JAJFFF010000034.1, read on the forward strand.
CGGGCGCCAGTTTCGCGCGCGCACTCGAAGACGACGGCGCAACCGTTGTGATCGCCGGCGGGTTTTGCGTATCGAGAGCGATTCCGATCTGAATCGGATCGGGGTAGGGCCAAAAGTGTTGCCGTTCGCGTTTTCGCCCAGCGGTGCGAGCGCGGGTGTCGTGCACATTGTGGCAGTGAAAGCACTTCTTCGGCGGGGCGCCGTCAAAGATCTGTTCGATGCGGACGGGCTTACGTGCGGCTCGCTTTTTTGGGTTCTTCGCGTACTTCATGTGCGAAGTGAGACCCGCTTTCAGAACGCGCACCATCGAAGGGATCGTGAGGTGCGACTCGGCGTCGTGCCCATCGCGCCCACCAAACGTGTGATAGATCTCGCCGTCGGCGTTCATTAGCAGCGCGGCAAACGTCAGGTCATAGTCGAAGTGGTAGATGTTTAGGTCAACGCCGCGCATGTCCGTGACGCGCACGCACACGTAGGGCTTAGCGGCGGTTACAAGTTCGGCGGTGGGACGAGCAACCTGCCCGTCGAAGGATGCACAGTCCTTTCAAGGGGTTCAGCGAAACACGATCAACATCGGGCGGCCGCTCTTTTGGGCGAACGCGCGAGCCGCGTTGAGGTCGTTTCGCCAGTCGATCGTTTCGGAACTTCCGCTCGCGCTCGCGAGCAAACCAACCAGCAGCAGGGATGTGGTGCAACGCATTGCGCCAGTGTAGCGAGATCTGGCGCTACGCGGGCGGCGTGATCGTAATCTCGGTCAGGACGGTGTCGCCGAGGTCGGCATCGCCGTTTCGATCTTGGCCCGCTGCCGCCTCGGAGGTGGGGATCAAGAACACGTCGGGCGTGATCTCGAGGGGCGGCAGCAGGTCGGCTGCCGCCGTATCCGACACTTCGGGTGTGGGCGCGACGACGACGGGCACGCCGCCGTCGGAGTTCACTTGGATGAGCACGAGGACGCGGTCGTCGGTGTCGCCGTCTTGGTTCAGGTCGCCAAACGGAACGGACTGACCTTCATTGAGAATGACCGCGAGACGCAGATCGTTGAGCGCGGGGCGCACGAACGCAAAATCCGTCGAGACAATCGCGAGGTTGCGCGACGACAAGGTGTCGAGGCGCACGTAGCGCAAAACGGAATCGTCGGTATCGCCGTCTTCGTTGAGCGGGCCCGTGCCGTTGCTGGCTTCGATCACCGAGACGATCGCGTCGTCGTCGCGCAGCGTCATGCTCGCGACCGCGAGGCCTAAGTTGGTGATGGCGCCCGTTGTCGTGTCGAGACGGTGAAGGACCTGGTCGTCGTCGTCGCCGTCTTGGTTGAGGTCGGTTCCGTCGAAGATGCCTTCGTTCGCCTCGCTGACGGCAAAGAGGCCGCGCGCACCGTCGATCACGCTCGGAACGCCGCCGACGGCGATGGGGACGATGTTTAAGGTGCCGGGCGCCGTCGTCGTGTCGACCCACGCGAGGACCGCGTCGAACGGATCTCCGTCCGTGTTTAAGTCCTGATTGAAGTGGCCGCCTTCGGTGATCGCGACGATCACGTGGTCGCGTCCAACGGCCAGACCCGCCTGTGAGAAAGCCGCGACCGCGAACCCCGACGCGGCGCCGCTGAACGGAGTTTGTTCACCCAGCCCGGAGCTCACGTTGAACACGGCGAGGATGGCGTCGGTCTGGTCGGCGTCGAGATTGAGATCAGCCCCGCTCGTAGCCTCGTCGATCAGATACACCGCCGCACTGTCGGTGAGGGCGTACGGCAACGTCGCGACCGAACGGGCGAAATCGACGAACGTGGGAAGGCCCGGTTGAAAGTCGACCATGGACAACACGTTGTCGAGTTGATCGCCGTCGGCGTTTAGGTCGAGGCCCGCGGACGGTTCGCTCCGCGCGATCAGGACACGTCCATTGCGCGCGATCAGCGGCCGGTTCGTGGCCACGGGGCCTGGGATCGCGGGCGCTAAGGCGCCCGAAATATCATCGAACGGAACGGCGATCGTGTCGAGCATGTCACCGTCGAAATTGAGATCGAATCCGTCGCCGGCTTCCGATCGTAGAAGCACGAACCCGCCTGCCGTGCCGACGCTGTTGCCGACCGCCGGCGCCGCGATCGCGAGATTTTGCGTGATCTGCGACGCGACGTGATGGACGTGCCACACGTTGTCGAGTTGATCGCCGTCGCCGTTTAAGTCCAACCCCTGCGCCGGTTCGCTGACGGTGAACGCGAATCGTTGGTTGCTCGCGATGACACGGCCGGCGCACGCGAGACTCAGGTTCTGCGTGGCGTCCGTGCGCGTGTCGAGGCGTGTGATCACGCGATCCGCTACGTCGAGATCACCGTTGAGATCGACCCCCGCTTGCATCTCCGAAACGGGGACGAGCACGATGTCGCCCACGCGCGCCAGGTCGCCGAAGCTGTTGTCGACGGGCAGGCCCGTCGAGCGCGCCGTCGTGATGGGGTCAGGCGGCGGGGGCGGCGGATCGGGGTCGCCGCCACCGCTTCCGCCACCGCACGCGGCAAGAAGCGGAATGAGAATCGAAAATAAGGCTCTCGGCATGAACTTAAGAAAGAGTGCGCTCAGCACCCCTTCACCCCATCCACAACGATATCGCCCGCAACCGCCCTTTTCAACGCGCGCCCGACCGGCTTAGTTTCAATCCGTCCTGTTCTGTCACCGTTTCGTCTTCAGATCCACGTTTCTGGTGCGGATCGGGTGTGCGCGGCCCGTTGTGATTTCGCGTGTGCCGCTAAGATGCGCGACATGGAGCGACTGAAAAACAAGTCCGTACTGATCACAGGGGCCAGTGCGGGCATCGGTGCCGCCACAGCGCGCCTGATGGCTGGGGCCGGGGCGCGGGTGGTTCTGAACGCGCGTCGGGCGGATCGGCTCGAAGCACTGGCGAACGAAACGGGCGCTTCCGTCGTGGCGGGTGACATCACCGACCCGGCCGTGCGCGCGCGGCTTGTCGCGGCCGCGGGCGAGAGCGTTGATTTTCTCATCAACAACGCGGGGTACGGCGAACCCGGTCCCGTGGAGACGGTGTCCGAGGAGGACGCGCGCCGACAGTTCGAGGTCAACTTTTTTGCAGCGGCCGAAATGATGCGCGCCGTGTTGCCGGGCATGCGTGCGCGGCGCGCGGGCCACATCGTCAACATCTCGTCGGTCGCGGGCCGATTCGGGTACCCGCTGTTTGGTTGGTACTGCGCGACCAAACATGCGCTTGAGGGATTATCCGATGCGTTGCGCGTGGAAGTCGCGCCCTGGAACGTCAAGGTTGTCCTGATCGAACCGGGCCCTGTGCGCACGGAGTTCTTCGACGTCACCATCAAGAAGGCCGCGCCGCATATGGAAGACGCGGACTCGCCGTACGCCCCGTTTTTCCAAAACGTCGAGGCCATCGAGAAGGACTTCATGAAGCAGGCGACCACTCCCGAAAACGTGGCCAAGGTCGTCCTCAAAGCTTGTTCGAAAAAGAATCCGTCGGGCCGCTACGCCGTGACCGGCATGGCAAGAACGGCGATCGCCGCGTCCAGGCTGCTTCCGCGCGCTTGGTTGGACGCGGGCATCCGGCGCCAGTTCAAAATCCCCGGCAAAGACGAGGTGCGGTAGACTTGTTGGACTCTGGGGCGATGGTGACGGCGGACTTATCGATGCGCGCAACTTCCGCTTGGAACCGAAACAAACTCGCGACGCTGTTTGTGTTTGCGTTGCTGGGCGCCCCGGTGTTCGCCGCTCCGCCCAAGGTCGAAGATGTGCTCGACGCGCACGCGCGCGCCGTTGGTCCGGTGACATCGCTGAAGTCGTTGCGCGCCCGTTCGCATTTACGCGTGGGCGGCGAGGTGTTTCGCAACGTGATGACGACGTGGCGACTTCCCGACGAGTGCGTCCGCGAGATCCCGCAGGACCGGGGCGCCTGGATCGAAAGCTTTGGCGCCGACGGTGCGTATGTCAGTCGTGGCGCGTTCGCGCGCTACCGGCCGCGGCTTCAAACGACAGCGGGCGGCTATTACCTGTTCGCGGCTTTGGCCCAGCCCGTCCCCATGATTGGCTACCTCTCCGATCCGAGTACGCAGCGGCGACTCAAAGTTGGCCAGGCCACGATCAAGGGTGCGCGTCACAACGTGCTCTACAGCGAAGCGGATGCGCAGGGAGTGCGCGCCGTTTACATATTTGATCCGAAGACCGGTCTACTCGCGAACCTGCGATTTGAGATCGAGGCGAACAAACCGATCGCGAACGTCACCTATCGCGATTACCGCCGCGTGGGCGACGTCATGTTGCCTCACGAGACGTATGCGTATGTGCGTCGTTGGCGTGAGGATGCCGCCCAACGCGCGATTGTTCCGCTCAAGCCGATCACGCGTGAACAACGAGTTGTGAACTGGGAACTCAATCCCAACATTGATGCGCAGCACTTTGGGCCGCGCGGGCTCGGCGCGGGCGGCGGCAAGGACTTCGTCGGGCAAACGCTCGCGACGGGTGTTTCGCCTTACGAGGTGGCGATCGGCGACCTCGACGGGGACGGTAAAGCCGACGTGGCGGTCGCGCACTGGGGTGGGGCTACGGTGCACTTCGGTGGCGCCTGGAAGACGCCCGTCTCGGTCAAGTTGGGCGGCGGACATCATCGCGGCGCGGCGATTGTGGACTCCGATGGCGATGGACGCTTTGAGTTTGTGACGACGTCAAACATCAAGCCGGACAACACCTACTTTCGCGTGCGGTTTGATGCCAAGCGCGTGGCGGACGTCAGCCGCAACTACGGCGCTCCTCTGTTCACGCGCGGGATCGCGGCGCGCGATTTTGATCGTGACGGCGTGCCTGACATGGTTGCGGCCGGTTGGGGGCGCGGTGAGATCCGCATTCGTTTCGGCAATGGACTTGGTGGCGCGCGCATTATCGGCAGCGGTTGGCCGCTCGATACCGACAAGAAGGGGCGGCGCGGGTTTGGCGTGGACGTCGGCGACGTCAACGGGGATCTCCTCGACGACATCGCCGTCGTCGACGGTGAGCGCCTTCTTATTTTTGAGGGCGCTCCGAATCTGTCGTTTCATCCTCGCATGGCGCCGATTCCGTGTAAGCGGCCGACCGATGTGGAGTTCGTTGATCTCGACAACGACGGGCGCGACGACTTGCTTGTTGTCAGCATGGCGCCGAATGCGGACATCCCGGCTGAGCTGGCGGTCGTGGCTAACACCGGCGATTCGCTGAAGGTCATCCGCAATCTTGAGGCCGGATCCTCGGTCCGCGATGTCGAGAGCGGCGACTTTAACGGCGACGGAAACGCGGACGCCGTGACGTCCTCGTACTTCACCGGCGAGGTGAGCGTGTTCATGGGCGATGGCGCGCGCGGTTTTGCGAAATCCGTGCGCTATCGTTGCGACCGCGGGGCGAATCGCATCGCGGTCGGTGACATCGACGGCGATGGCAGCGACGACATCGTCGTGACGAACAACCTCGCCGACACCGTCACCATCTTGCGCAACCAGACCGGCAAGCGCGCCCTTTACCGGCGACCGTCGCAATCGATGGCGCGCGCGGTTTCCGCGGCGCCCGCGCCCACGTTCCGGCTGAAGGGACTCAGCGAGACTTACGAGTTCGCCGGCGAGTTTCACGTCCCTGCCGATATCTTGGATCCGTCCGGCATTGCCGTGCTCGGCGGCGACGGCGTGCACACGCAGTTTGCGTTCGTTTCCGACAAGTCGAACGCGATCTTTCGGGGCATCCTCGACAAGGCGGGCCGCCGTCTCCTCATTGGCCCCGCGATCCCGCTCCGTGGCCCTGGGCTCGAGCGGCGCCTCGACCTTGAAGCGATGGACTTTTATGGCGGGAACTTTTTCCTCGGCGTCGAGTCCGACTCCACCGTGATTCGGACGGATATTTTCGGGCGCATTCTCGCCCGCGTGAAGACGAACATTCCGGTACAGGACAACGATGGCATCGAAGCCTTGGCCATGCGCGTGCGCAAAGACGGCGCGCTCGTTCTCTACGTCCTCAAGGAGCGTTGGGGCAAGACGTTGCGGCGTCCCGAAATGCATGCGTTCGACGTGAAGGAAGATCCGTTTGAGCTCACGCCGCGTGGCAAGCCCGCGCCGCTCCCCGCCGCCGCGCCGGACTGGACCGGCGCGACGTTTTTTGGGCAGCGCCTGTTTGCGGTCAGTCGTTTCGGTCGTTTTATCGCCGAGTTTTCCTTCGTCGATGATGGGGTCCAGGATGCGCCGAAAAGCGCCAACTTTCGCGCGCTCACCGACGGCGAACTCGGTCTTCTCTATGAGCCGCAACCGCTCTTCGGCTTAGTCGAGGGGATGGCGTTTGATCCCCAGGGCGATCTCTTGTTGGTCGTCGACCACAACGGCCGGGAGATCGGAAAGAAGGGGCGCAACCGTGCGAACGCCGGGCGGATTCTGTGGTTTCGCAACGTGTCGAAGACCGGCACGCGCAAGCGTCTCGACCGTGTCGAGTTGCGTCAGATCTTGGTGCCGGTCGCCGGTGCGCGAATCGCGCCTGAGGTGAAGTTGACGCCTGCCCAGGCCCTGGTGATTGCTCGCGCGATCGCCCAACGCGCCCGTCGCGGCGAAGACATCGATTCCCTTGCGGCGGAGTCCGCCTACACCAAGGATCCGCTTCCGATTCGCTTGGACATTGTTCGCCACGTTACGAAGGCGCCGCCGGGAGTGTTCCGGTTGCAGGATCTGCCCCGCGCGCTGGGGCGCATGGCGTTTCGTTTAGACGTCGGCGAAGTAAGTATCTGCGAGTTCCATCCGAAGGAATCACCGGATGGTTATCGCGTCGTGGTGCGCGTTCAGTGAATGGGCATCGGCAACGCCTCATTCCCGTGTCGCCCGCGCGGCACGCGGGGCGCGCGACGCCAGCGACCACACGTTGGCTCGTGCTCGTTTTGATCACGGCGGGCGTGAGCTGCCCTGGGTGCGGCAAGTCCGACAAGCCTCCCAAGCCGCGCGCCGCGAGCGACAAAGTACACCCGGCCGATTCTGCCAAGCCCGCCCGCCACACTCCCGCCGGGATGCCGGAGCGTGTGCACTACGACCAGATCTTTGTCTCGTTTCGCGGCGTTCCTGCGGAGAAACAGTGGAGCGGCCGCACGCGCGAGGAAGCAAAGCGTCTTGCCGAGAAACTCCACGAGCGCGTGAAGCTCGGCTTTGACTTTGAAACGCTCAAACAAAAGTTCAGCGACGACCGCCTCAACGGCAAAGTGGTTCCGTTCTACGTCGGCGTCAACGACGGGCTCCCTTACCAGATCCAACGAAACGAGATCCCCCGCGAGCGCATGGCGAAAGACTTCGGCAACCAAATTTTCGCCCTCAAAGTAGGAGAGATCGCGATGGTCCCTTACGACAAAAAAGACGCCCCCTACGGCTGGCACATAGTCCGCCGCCTAAAATAAAACCAACCCCCCAATCCAGCCCGACAATGCGGTACCGGGTTGAGATTTTCTTGTCGTAACCTGCTGTGAAAACGTGGGTTAGGGGCGCAAGGTGCGGCATTGGTGCCGCACTTCTCAAGTCAATCGACAGGGCCCTGTCGAGTGTTTCCGCGATTCAAGGCCGTCTGTGGCACTTTTGATTTCTGCGCCCGCGTTGAAGTGCGACAGGAATGCCGCACTTCGTCGCTATAAGTCGTGTACAGAAGGCAGTTTATAGCAGAAAAAATCCAACCCGGTACCGCCTTAGGGGGGGTTAGCGGTACTTGTTTTCGAGTCTTTTTATTGCTCTTTTTAGGGAGGCGGATCTTTCGCTGTTGGTTCGTTCGAGCGGTTCTTGGATGGCTGCTTCGACGAACGCTCGGACGGCTTCGAGGCGCGCCGTGACTCGGGTTCGGATTGCGTTGGCGGCGGTCGTGTCGCGTTGGGCGCGCGCGCGATCGAGTGCGATGCGGTCGTACTCAAACGAGACCGAGTTGATGGCGGCGTAAGCGGCGACGGTGCGCAAGCTAGGTGTCCACTTGGTTCCATCGTCGAGCCAACGCGCGGCGTCGCGGTAGTTGTCCGCTTCGCCGCCGGGACGATTGAAATATTCGCGGAGATAGCGGGCCTTGGCGCGGCGCGTCGTGGCGGCATCGCGCAAAATCTCGTGAGTGACGAGGCCCGCGGTCTCGCGTTGCAGTGCATGCAAGCCCGAAGTTAAGACGACCGGGTCCGTCTTGTCCGTGCCGCGCGGAGCGAGCGCAACCAGCGACTGCGCGGTATCCCCGGGCGCGTGTCGCGCGGCGAGCGCAAGCAGGCTCTTTTGAGTCTCCATGGTCGCAGCGGTCGCAGGGGCTGCCGCGGCCGCAAGCGCGGTCTTCGACCAGCCCGGAACGCGGCGATCGGCAAGCGCAAAGCTAACTTGGTAGATCTCGTCGACCGACGCAAGATGTTCAATCAGAGCCGCGAGCGCGCGCTCCGCCTCCCGTCCGGGGATGGACGCGAGCGCGTCGAGGTAGGCCGCGCGCACGCTCGCGTAGGGTTGGGGGCGCCCCTCCCGAAAACGCCAACGCGCGCGCAGTTGTTTGTCGTCGCCGGCGTTCAGGCGCGCGACCAGTTCCGGAATCGCGCGTGGCCCGGCCGCAAGACAGGCGCTCACAAACGCGCGGAGCGCATCGTCGGCAACGCCCAGTTGGCGCGCGGATCGCGCCGTGGCCAAGACGTCGGGCAGGTCGATGGCGTGCGCCGGTTCCGCGCCGCCTCGCGCGTCGCGACCCGGCCCGTCGGCGCCACTCCCGCGGTCCGGGCGCACCGGCGAGTCGTCAGACGCTTGCCACAAAAGCAAGCCGGCGACGCCCAAAAGGGCCGCCGCCGGCAAAATAACTTGAGAGAGTCGCACGGTGACACCGTGTCGGCGTAGGCAAGCCCTTACGCCTTCGCTTTGCGGCCTTCCGCCAACTTGCGCTCGGCGAGCAAGATCGCAGCACGGTTGGTCGCGATGTTTTCCTCGTCCGAAGTGTCGAGAATGTCGCGCACCGCGTCGTCGATGTTATTGACCTTGTCGATGGCGCGCGCTTCGTTGTAGCCCGCCGGCTCCAGCTCAACCGAGACGTTGATGATGCCGCCCGCGTTGATCACAAAGTCGGGTGCGTACACGATGCCACGTTCGCGCAACCGGTCGCCGTGTTCTTCGGTGAGCAAGACGTTGTTCGCCGCGCCGGCGACAATGTTGCAGTTGAGGCGCGGCACAGTGTCATCGTTGATAATCGCGCCAAGGGCACACGGCGCGAAGACCTCGCACTCCACGTCGTAGATCTCTTCCGGCGCGACGATCGAAACGCGTTCGCCTTTGCAGGCGTCAACGACAAGTTGCACTTTCTCCTGCACGATGTCGGTGAGAATGAGCTCCGCGCCCTCAGCGTGAAGATGTTCGCAAAGATAGCGCGCAACGTTTCCGCAACCTTGGATCGCGATGCGCACGCCTTTGAGATCGGTGGTGCCGAGTTTTTTCGCAAGGCATGCCTTGATGCCGAGATGCACACCGATAGCGGTGTACGGCGAAGGATCGCCACTCGAGCCCATGCTGCGCGGCAGCCCAGTTACGTGCTTGGTCTCCTTGCCGATCAGCACGATGTCTTGCACGGATGTGCCGACATCCTCTGCCGTGGTGTACAGCCCTTTGAGCGAATCGACAAAGCGACCCATGGCGCGGAAGAGCGCCTCGGACTTGTCCGTCTTGGAGTTGCCGATAATGATCGACTTCCCGCCGCCGAGTCCAGTGCCCGCGACCGCGGATTTGTAGGTCATGCCCTGAGACAGGCGGTTGACGTCAGTCAGCGCCTCTTGATCCGAGAGATACGGCCACATGCGAAGACCGCCCAGGGCGGGGCCGAGCGTCGTGTCGTGAACCGAAATAATCGCCTTCAGGCCACTCTCCGGGTCATCGCAACGGACGACCTTTTCGTAGCCTTCGAATGAGATTTCTGTGATTTTCATCGCTACTCCCAGCGAGCACGCGTTCGCGCTCGCTCATCGGACAAAAGTCCAACCTGGGCTCGGCTCGCGAACCCCGCGCGCGCTTTCACGCTTGCGGAGGCGCTGTCCCAATGCCCTTTGTGGCCCCGTACGTCGGCCCCCGTCGCATCCGCGCGAAGGCGCGTGCGGGGCCCGCCCTGGGACTCCCAGCACGGTCAGAGTTTAGCAGCCCGGCAAAAAAACTCCCCGCGGGAACCGGTTGCGGACGAGCGGGAACTGAAACCGCCGAAAAGGGCTTATCTCGCCGCGAGACGTACGAGCGGGTCGCGGTACGGGTCGCCGTACACGCCGGCGCTCAAAATGTCGCGCGAGGGTTGGTAAGTCACGTCGGGCGCGACCCCTACGCCTTCGACGCGGGTGCCGTCGCGTCGCAAGAATTCGGTCGTGCCCGCGTAGTGGAACAGCACGCCGCCGGGCAGCATGACGGACTGTCGCGAGCGCGTTGAGCCGGCCGTCGGGCGCCCCAGCAACTCGGCGCGGCCCAGGTCGCGCAGCGCTGCTGCGAGCAACTCCGCCGCGCTTCCCGTTCGCTCGTCGATAAGTATGCGAAGGCGGCCGGCGTATGTGAGGGCGGAAAGGCGCGCGACGACTTTCTCCTCTTGCGTGCCTTCGCGCATCGTGAGGAGCGGCACCGCCTCGTCGAGGAAAAGCCCTGCGACTCTTTGGAGCGTGCGGATGCGGCCGCCGGGATTGCCCCGCAGATCGAGCACCATCGTGGGGATGTCTCTTGCGGCGCGCACGATTTTCTCGAACTGTTCGCGGCGGTCCGGATGAAAGTCGGGGAACGCGACGTACACGCAGCTGGGGGAGATCCGTCGGGCGCGCACGCGCTCGGGCAAAAAACCAAATCGAACTCGTTCGACGCCCGCGTCCTCGAGCAAGAACCGCAGCGGGTAGCAGAGTCGGTCGGCTCCGTCGGTTCCTCGCACCCGCACGCGCGCCGGCTGATCGGTTCGGCCGGCGAGGACGGTTGCGACGGCGCGTGCGCGTTGGCCGTGCGGCGTCGAGCCCGGCGTCACGGAGACGCGTTGATCCAGTGCGACGCTCGCTTTCACGCCGTCGATTTCGAGGAGCAGGTCGCCGGTCTTTAGGCCACCACCCTCGATCCCGGGCGCGACGCCCGCGATTACGAACTGTCGATCGACCTCCAAGATCGCCACTGGCGGAATCGTTTCCGAAAACGGTACGCTGGCCGAACCCACGAGGCCCGTGTGACCTTCGCCCAACGTCGCAAGCTCGTTGGCGATGGCACTATAGAACGCTCCGGGCTCCTCGGTCGCCGCCGCGATTTCGTGGAGGCGCTCGGCGAACGCCAATCGCGAGTCCGGAGAGTCGAAGTAGTGCTCTTGGCGATCGAGCGTCGCCACCATCTGATTCGTCAGTTCAACCCGGACGTCGGTGCGTTTCAGCGCCACGACGCTTACGGTCCGGCAGCCGCTCAGTGCCACCCACGCGACGACGGCGCAACTCAAGAAAATCGGACGAATCCCGCGCAAGATGGCCTGAGCCTAACTCAGATGACGGCATCGTGAGAAATCCGGTCCAGAATGTCGGGCATGAGCAGCGGCCACTGGCACGCCTCTACGGAGGACCTTCGCGCAGAGTTTCGGGACCACCTTGATCTCGAGCACATCAAGACGCTCCACGAGACTTCTGGATGGCGTCACGCCGCGATCGCCGTGCGGCAGTTCGCCCTCGCCGCGATCTGCGCTTACCTCGTCATTCGCTTTCCATCGACTCTTTGGATTTGGTTGCCGGCGGCGGTGCTGCTTGGATTTGTCGTGTTCTCGTTCACCGTGCTCTTGCACGAGGTGGTTCATCGCGCGGTCTTTTGTGATCGCGCGCGCTCCGTTCGCGCCCTCGCTTGGCTCTACGCCGTCCCGAGCGGTCTCGCCCCGTCCCAATTCACCCGTTGGCATCTCGATCATCACGCCGAGCTCGGGACCGACGACCTTGACCCGAAGCGTCATCACCTCACGCCGAAGATCGTGCGCCGGTGGTTCAAACTGCTGTACATGACGCCGGCGCTCTTTCCGATCTATTTTCGTGCGGCCGCGCGTGAAGCCGCCACATACGAGCCCGAGTTTCGCGCCCGACTGCGGGGCGAGCGAGTCGGCGTCATCGCGTTCCATCTCAGCCTCATGGCGGCCATCGCCTGGTTTGGCGGCGCCGCTCTCCTCGTCAAGCTCTACATCGTGCCGATCTTTTGCGTGTTTCCGATCGCGTTCACGATCAACCGCCTCGGGCAGCACTACGACATCGTTCCTGAAGACCCTGCCGCCTGGGGCACGATCATTCGCACCAACCCTGTTTGGAATTTCTTGTTTCTTTGGTCGAACTACCACATGGAGCATCACTACTTTCCACGCGTGCCGTTCTACAACCTCCCCGCGCTGCACAAAGCGCTCGACCCGATCTTCAAACGCCACCCGATGCGCGTCCGCACCTACGGCGGTCTCCTATGGGACTGGCTAGCAAAGAACAAAACCCCCCACCTAAACTGGCACTAAAATCCCAGCCAATGCGGTACCGGGTTGGATTTTTTTCGACATAAAACACGATCAATACGGTGGTTATGACGGCTAAGTGCGGCATTTGTGCCGCATGCTGAGTCAGCTCGAAAATCGGAATGTGCCGCCAACGGGCTCGAATCGCCAAAAAAAACGACAGGACACTGTCGACCCGGCGTCAGAGTGCGGCGCCAATGCCGCACTCTGCGATCGTAAGTGGTTGCCCAAAAGACACTTACGGCAGAAAAAATCCAACCCGGTACCGCATTGGGGTTATTGGGGAGTGGTTGGGATTTTTTTTGTTCTTTGGTTTGTTTGACAGGCTCCTGCTGCTGCTAGTAGGTACACGAAGGCGTGGTAGGGGGCGCGGTAGCGTGGGATTGCCAGGAACGTGAGGCCTACGACGAAGAGCAGAATGAGGAACGGTGCGGCGGCGCGCCACGTGGCGGTCGGGATGCGGCGTGTGGCCAGGGCGAACCACGCGAGAATCGTGGCGAGGGCGAACGTGATGGATGTTCCTTTGCGTTGCCACGGCGTCGCGAGCAGCGTTGCTTTGCGTACCGCGGTGAGCGCGAGGGACGTCGGATGTTGGCGTAGTGCGTCGAAGGCGCGTTTCCGGTGCGCGCGATCGGGCTGCACTTCGCCCAAGCGCGCGAGCTCAGCCGCGGCCTCAAACTTGATCCCGCGTCCCTGCCCGCGCTTGCGAAATGGCAGCGTGGGCTCGACGTCGTTCCAGGCCGAGTGCAACGTGATGCCGCCCATCGTCGTCAGCGGTACAAAAGCGCCGAGCCGCGCCGTGTTGCGCCATGCCCACGGCGCGAGCGCGAGCACCAAGACGGCAAGCGTGATCGCGGGCCGTCGCCACGTTCGCCCGCACAACGCGAGAAGGAAGGGCAGCAAAACGACTTCGGGACGCGTGAGTGCCGCGGCCGCAAGGAGGACCGACGCCAGCATTGTGCGCGCGCGCATCCAGGCGTTCGCGCAGCCCAGCAGCAAGACCGTGAACAGCGGCTCTGTAAGCGCCGTGCCGCCCAAGCGCGCCTGTTCCAAATCGAGAGCCATCAATCCCGCGACGAACAGCGCCCCACGAACGGTGAGGCAACACCGCGCAAGCAGCCATGCCAACCCGATGGCGAGGGTGGAGAGGGCGGCCGCGAGGACGCGCGGCGACGGCGCCCAAGCTGCCACGACCGGCCAAAGCGGCATGGCCTGGGCGGTCGGATGGCCGCGGAGCGAAAACCCCGCCCCGTCGCGCAACGACTGAGCGATGGCCAGATAGCGATGCGTCTCGTCACGTTTGGGCTCGCGTTCCTCAAGCGCAAAGTAGAGACGCAAACCCGCACCGACCAGGATAAGCGCGAGCAGCGCCCACCGTGCGGTCATCAGCCGGCCGCTCGTTCGCCCGTCAGGACACGCTGCAACTGCGCAAGGTCCACGTCCGGATCGACGCGCACAATGCGTAGGGCGATCTCGTCCGCGAGCCGCGACAACCGCTCGTGCTCCGCGGCAACCGCCGGGTCATCCGCCGCGAGCACGTGACGCTCGGAGAGCACGAGGTCAAGCTGCCGGTAGAGCGCGCGCGTCACGTCGGCCCGTCGCGCGGGCAGTCCCTCTTCGTCCAACGATGGCGGCGCCGCGCAGCCGGTCAACGCAAGAAGCGTCGCTAGCCGAACAACGAGCGAAGCGCGAACGCTCCGACTAACCATTCCCCGGAGCGCGATAGTCAATGCGCAGGTCGATCTTGCCGGCGACTTCCGTAAGGATTTTTTGCAGCGCGGCGCGATCCACGTCGTCGCTCGCATTGGTCAACGAAACGGGCGTGCGCTTGGAACCGGGCGCGCCGCCAAACTCAGCGACGAGATCTTTCACGGAATCAAACACACGATCGCCGCCGGGCACGCCGAACTTCCCGTCCGCGCGCAACTCAACGAGCACCGGATCGGGATCGGGCACCGCTTCCGGTTCTGGAACCGGCGTCGGTTTGAGTTCGGGCGGCACCGCGTCCTCGTCGAGATCGGGAAGCGTGTACTCGGGCGCGTCGGGTTTCTCCGGCTCCCGCTCCGGGTTGGCGAGAACGATGGCGATCAACGACAAGACGGTGCCAAGCACCGGAATCCAAAGCAGACGAATCACGACTTTGACTTCTCCTCGCGAGCCTCTGTGTTACGGCGCATCGCTTCTTCCCAAAGTTCCGGATGTTTGCGACGAAGCTGGTAGTACCCGATCACCCAGCCGGTGGCGAAGGTGAGCGGAATAATCCAGGCGTGCAACTCCCAATTGAACCCAAATAGCATGACGCGCGGATTCTAACCCGCGTGCTCGCGCTGGGCGCGAGTTAAGGCTGGGGGATCGGGAAATGTTGGTCCCGGCACGGGATGCAGATGCCGTGCGTGACCGAGAATCCGGAGTCGGCGGGGCTGAAGTGCTCAAGCGGGAGCCATGTGTGGTCGCGCATGGCGACGCGGTTGCACCACGCGCAAACTTTGACGAGGTCGTCGCTCACGATGAGGTCGAACGCAGGGTCGTTGGGCGTGAAATGGACCGCGACGCGCGCAGCGATCTCGCGCTGCCGGTCGGCAAGGCGCTGGCGGTATTGGCCAAGGGCGATCCAGTCATCGGGCGTTGCTTGCGCGAGCTCGGGGAGCTCGTCGATGGCGCGATGGGCTTGCACGATGCGGCGCAGGCTGGCGGTGGCGGCCAAGTCGAACGCGGCGCGGGCCTCGTCCGGCGCAACAATGTCGTCTGCGAGTTGGCGCGCGAGCGCGGCGGCCCCCATCGCGCGCGTCGCGTCCGAGTTGCTGCTCTGCCGGATCAACGCCAGGTGCTGCTGGGCGTAGTCCAGAGCCACTTCGCGATCCTTACAATCCTCGAGCGCATAACGGACGCGCAGCTCCAGTCGCTGAAGTTGCCAGCCGATTTTCCAGTCGTCCGCGAGTGCAAAGTACTGAGGAATAGCATCCAAAAGTTCCAGCAACTCGGCACGCCGTTCGTGTTCAAGCTCGAACCGGACGCGGATGCGGCAGATGTGCGCCTCGCCGATAATAGACGGCGCGGGCGAGCACTGCGGCAAGATTGCAATGCGGCGGTTCACGGCGCTCAAGGCGCGCTCCCACTGCTTTGTTTCGATAAAGATCTGGCTCCACACACTGAGCGCTTCGGTCTCTAAGACCGCGCGTTGCTGCGCGTCCGTCATCGCCGCGAGTCGTTCCTCGCTTTCGGCGGCGATTGTGCGTGCGCGTTGATGGTCGCCGATCGTTGCCAGCGTAGCGCCGCGCCGTATTGCGGCGAACGCAGCGAAGTACGCTAGACCGTGTTTCTCCGCAGCGCGTGCGCCCATTCCGGTGAGGACTAACGATTCGAAGTAGTGGGATCGCTCGGATAGCGCGGCGGCGAGATTCAGGCACGCCCGGACCCACAGCGGCGAGTCGTCTTGCAGCTCGCGCAACACCGTGCGCCAACATTGTTCGGCCTCGTCGCAGCGTCCTTCGTACCACGCCTGCGCGCCGATCGAATGCGTCGCGAACTGCCGCGCGGGGCCCGTCGCCGACGCCGCTACACGTTCGAGTAGCGGCGCAAGAACGGGCAGCGCGTTCGGTGCGACGTTTTGCGAAATCCAACCCAAGCGATCTTCGTCTTCGCCGTCGATCGATTCCTGGTGGGCCGCGTACAACGCGATCGCACGCGCCGGGTCCTGGCTGCGCAGTCGATCGGCTTCGCGGAGGAGCGTACTCACGGACGCTTTATCGGACGCCGCGTGCGTGGACCGTAGCCGCCACAACAACTATTCCTGGAACGGCTTACGTGCGAAGTCGTCGGCGCGCGTTCAGAGCGTTCGTTCCGCCCCCGCGGGCATTCTCTTGAATTTCCTTTACTCCTCTCGAATCTCGGTAGACTCGGGATGCGAGGGTACGGGAGGCAGATGCACAGACAACCGGGTCAACCGCAGCCAAACCAGCCACCGGATCAACCGGATCCGATACCGTTCATTGGGCGGCTTACCGCTGAGAATCCGATTTATCGAGAGGCGGCTGCGTGGACGCTTGGCGAGATCGGAGACGCACGTGCGGCGCGTCCGCTCGCCGGGCTTTTGCTGCGCGAGATGAACACGGTAGACATTACCGGTTTGATTCACTACACCGACGTCGTGCGCGCTTCCGTTGAGGCTTTGCGGCGTCTTGGAGCGACCGAAACCCTTTATGCGCTCGTGCGTACGCTCTGCAAAATGAGCCACGCGACGTACGTCGACGACGATGCGGTCGCGGAAGTTGTGGATGCCCTCAACGAGGTCGGCGGGCCCACGGCCGTGCGCGAAGCGGCAGATCGCGTTGTCCAGGATGCGCACGGCACGCCCGACGAGGACATTAGCAACGGACTCGCCACGGTGGGGCGCGTGACGATGGCTCGACTCAGCCTTTGCGGCGATGCTGGCGTAGCGACGTTGCGACGACTCTCGGCGCGGGGCCCGACGACGCTGCAGCCGATCGCGGCGCGCGCTTATGCCAGCGTTCGCAGCCTGTCGTAGGTGTAGATGCCCGTATCGTGTCCGTCGCTCCAGACGATCTTGATCGCGTAGTTGCCGACGCTCTCGAGCGATTTCGGGTGGACGCGCGGCGGGACCGTGGCCGGATCCAGGATTCGCTTGCCCGTAATCTCGTCGCGGCAGTTGGCGCATGGGCAGTTCACGCGTAGATCGAACACTCGATAGTCCGTCGTTTTGCCGTCGCTCCAGTCGATCGCGAGGCGTTCCGGGCCAGCTTGGCGGATGTCTAGGGGTCGAAGTTCGTTCATCGCGTAGATTATCGACGTGAGTTCTTCATCGCAAAAGGATTGGCTCGATGCGCTCCGGGCGCGTATTGAGAGCGTGACTCCTACCGACGCGGCCGCCCGTGTGCATGCAGATGGGGCCCTGCTCGTCGATGTTCGCGAGCGCGCCGAGCACAACGCGGGTGCCGCTGCGGGATCCCACAACGTGCCGAAAGGTTTCTTGGAGCTTTGGGCGGCACGCGAACTTCCGGATCCGTCGCGACCGTTGCTCGTCATGTGTCAGACCGGACTGCGTTCTCTTTTTGCTGCCGAGGCGCTCCAGAAGCTCGGATACGCGACGGTCCTCAACGTGGATGGCGGCTACCGTGCTTGGCTCGAAGCCGGGCTGCCCGTTGCGTTGCCGGGCGGCGGTTTATCGGCCGAAGAACAGCGGCGATACGCGCGTCATCTCGTCATTCCCGAAGTCGGTCTTGCTGGGCAGCGTCGGCTCAAGGACGCGCGCGTTCTCATGATCGGCGCCGGTGGGCTCGGGTCGCCGGCAGCGCTGTACTTGGCCAGCGCCGGCGTCGGGACGTTGGGCATCGTCGACTTTGATGTCGTTGACGAATCAAACCTCCAGCGCCAAGTGCTCCACGACTCCAGTCGCGTCGGGCACCGCAAAGTTGATTCGGCGCGGCGCACGATCGCCGCGATCAATCCACACGTCGAGGTCATCACTTACGACGAGCGTTTTGATTCGTCGAACGCCGACCGCATTGTCCCCGACTTCGACATGGTTCTTGATGGTGCGGATAACTTTCCCACTCGCTACCTCGTCAACGACGCTTGCGTGAAACACAACAAGCCGAACGTGCATGGCTCTGTGTTCCGGTTCGAGGGGCAGGCTTCTCTGTTCATGCGCGGGCACGGCCCTTGTTACCGCTGCCTCTATCCGGAACCGCCGCCGCCCGAGATGACCCAGTCTTGCGCGGAAGCCGGCGTTCTCGGCGTCTTGCCTGGCGTCATTGGGCTGCTCCAAGCCGTCGAAGCGATCAAGCTCATTTTGCAGCAAGGTCGCTCGCTTGCCGGCCGCCTTCTCGTCTACGACGCGCTTGCCGCCACGTTCCGACAACTCCGCATCGAAGCCGACCCCAACTGCCCCTACTGCGCCGAAGGCAAGCCCTTCCCGGGCTACATCGACTACAAAAACTTCTGCAACAAGAAGTAACCCAACCCAGCTCAAAAAGGCACCAAGGCGGCACCCAAGGCGGCACCCAAGGCGGTACCGGGTTGGATTTTTTGCGCTGTAACCGGCTGTGATTCAATGGCTTATGAGGTCGAAGTGCGGCATTGGTGACGCATCGTCGATCCGGCGTAAATCGCAAAAGTGCTCGAAACGGCATCGAAACGCCAAAAAAGACGACAGGAGCCTGTCGCGGGTTGTCAAAAGTGCGTCACCAATGCCGCACTTCGAAGCTATAAGTTCCTGCAGTACCGTTGGTTATGGAAGAAAAAATCGAACCCGGTACCGCCTTGGGGGGGGCGTGGTGGTTGCTTGTTTGGTAGGGGGCTGTCGCTTTTTTAGTCGCCTACTATTTTTTGGATTTGGGCTCTTCCGGCTTCGTTGGTTTGCCAGGCGTTGCCGGTTGCGGTGATCCATTTCTGGCTGGTGACGGTGGCCCAATGGCGGGCGACCTGTTCGGCGGTCCAGCAGAATTCGGCTGCAACTTCGGTGGCGTTTCCGGGTGCGCGTGCGAGTCGTTCCAACAGGAGCGCTTCGGCGAAACGTTCGCGTGTGACGCGTCGGAGGTTCCACCGCCCAAACAGCCCCTCGCGCGGCGCGAAAATCCACGAGAGCACAAAACATCCGCCCATCGCGAGCGCCATGCAGCCGGCGATCGAAGCGTCCCAATACACCGCGAGGTGAAATCCTAAGAAGGCCGAAGTCACTCCGATCGCGGCCGCGATGGTGAGCATCCAATGGAGCTTGTCCGTCCACAACCAAGCGGCGGATCCGGGCACGATCAAGAACGCAACCACTAAGATCGCGCCGACGGATTCGAAACTCGCGACCGTCGTCACGGAAACCGTTCCCATGAGCAAGTAGTGCACAAGGACGGGCGACATGCCAAGCGTGGCCGCAAGCGCGCCGTCGAACGTGGCGATCTTCAGCTCCTTGTAGAGCGCGACGACAAACACCAAGTTGAGCGCGGCGACCGAGGCGAGTGCAACGAGTGGGCGCGAGATCACCATGCCCCACAGGGTCATCGTGTCGAACGGCGCGAATGCGATCTCGCCGTAGAGGACGCACTCCGCATCAAGGTCTTTGCCGTGCGCGAAACGTGTGACGAGTAGGACGCCGACGGCAAAGAGCGCGGGGAACACGACGGCGATCGACGCGTCTTCTTTGACGCGCCGTGTGCGCACCAAAGACTCGATGAGCCACACCGTGACGAGGCCGAGCGCGCCCGCGCCCAAGACGACCGGTAGCGACGAAACGGAATCTGTCAGCAAAAACGCGATCACAATGCCGGGCAAGACAGCGTGGCTAATCGCATCGCCGATGAGCGCCATGCCGCGGAGCACAAGAAACGTTCCCACAAGCGCGCACGCGACGGCCGCGCACGATCCGGTGAGCAAGATGACGGTGTCCGGGCTCACAACGCCGCCTCCACGGTGGACCCAGGGACGCCGCGGGGAATCGGCCGCCCGTGCGGATCTGTTCCGGGGCGGCCCAGCGCTTCGTCGATCTGCTCGATCACGTCATCGTCGAGCGCGTGCTCCATGTCCTCGGCATCGCGGTGAAGGTGATCGTCCGCGAGGTCGAGCCGCCGGGACAGATACAACTCCCAGATGCGGTGGTTGCGAACAATGCGCGCCGCATGCTGAAGTCCACGCTCGGACAGTTGCACGAGCGTGCCGTTGCGCCGCACGAGCCCCGAAGACTGTGCTTGCCCCAAGGCCGACATCGACGCGGCGCGGACGGCCATGACGTCAGAAACGGCGCGCGGCGATGCAAACCGCCCATCGCGTTCGCCGAGCCGCCAAAGATCTTTCAGTAAGTTCTCGACGGCGATGCGACGCCGGTTCGCGGCCCGCCGCATCGCCGCCCAAAACAATCCACGCCGTGGAGACATAAGTAGCGAAAAGAGCATGAGCGCGGTCGCGGCCAACACGATCAGAGGTCCGGTGGGAAGGCGAGCCTCAAGGGAAGACGCCCACGCACCGGTGGCTCCGGCAACAGCGCCCAGCGCGCCCGCGAGCATCACCATGTGACCCAAGCGATCGGTCCACTGTCGCGCCGCCGCGGCGGGCGTCACCAACATCGCAGCCATCAAAACCACGCCGACGGTTTGTAGTCCAACCACGACCGCGACCACGATGAGTGTCGTCAACAAGATCTCGTAGCGGCGCACGGGAAGTCCAAGCGTGGCCGCGCAAGCCGGATCGAACACAACGATACGAAACGTCTGAAAGAAGTATCCGAGCACGGTGAGCACGATGCCCCCGAGGATCCCGATCACCCAGACGTCACTCGGCAACAGACTCGCCGCTTGCCCGAACAGAAACGAATCGAGGCCGGACTGTTGCGCGCCCACGTTGTGTTGAATCGCGGTGAGCAAGACGATGCCTGCGCCAAAAAAGACGCTAAGCACAATACCCAGAGCCGCGTCCTGCTTGAGTCGTGTCGTCCTTGTGATCGCCAAAATGGCGAGCGTCCCGATCCACGCCGTTAGGAGCGCGCCCCCGAGCAAGAGGAGGGGTTGTTTCGGCGGGATGTCGAGGGCAATCCCGAGCAAGAACGCGAGGCAAACGCCGGGCAACGCCGCGTGCGCCAGCGCATCACCGAGCAAACTCTGGCGGTTAAGGAACGCGAACGAACCGAGCGCGCCCGCGACAAGGCCGAGCAACGCGGAGCCGAGCACCACGTTGAAGAGCGTAAAATCCATCGCCGCAACCATCAGCGTGCATCGCGCGCGCGGCCGCGTCGGTCCTTAAGGAGCCTCGTTGCGGCGCGCTCAAGAATGGACAAGTGGCCGCCGTAGGTTGCCTGGAGCTTGTCGGTGTTGAACACTTCCGCGATCGGGCCGGCCGCGACGAGGCGCATGTTGAGCAAGACGACCCAGTCGAAGTACTCGCCAACTGTTTGGAGGTCGTGATGGACGCAAACAACCGTCTTGCCGGTATCGCGCAACTCACGCAGCAGCGTCAAGATCGCGCGTTCGGTGACGACGTCGACACCGGCGAACGGTTCGTCCATCAAGTAAAGGTCGGCGTCTTGGGCAAGCGCGCGCGCTAGAAATGTGCGTTGCTGTTGGCCGCCGGACAAGCGGCTAATCTGACGGTCGGCAAACTCGAGCATGCCCACTTTTCCGAGGCAGTCGAGCGCCCGCGTACGGTCCGCAGCGTTCGTCCGCTGGAACCAACCGCGTTTCCCGTACCGACCCATGAGCACAACATCGAGCACGCTGGCTGGGAAGTCCCAATCGACCGACTCGCGCTGCGGCACGTACGCGACGCGCTTGCGCATCTCGGGATAGGGCGCGCCGTAGACGCGCACAAATCCAGACGACAACGGCGCGAGATTGAGCGCGGCTTTGAGCAGCGTGCTCTTCCCCGCGCCGTTCGGGCCGACGATGGCAACGAGCTGCCCTTCGGGTATGGAGAGATCCACGTCCCACAGCACGGGCTTGATGTCGTAGGCAACGGTCAAGTCGTGAAACTCGAGTGCAGGCGTCTTCTTCACCGGAGCGCCTCGACCAGCGTGCTTACGTTGTGCTCGATCATGCCCAAGTAAGTGTCGGTCGGAGGTTTGTCGCCCATCGCGTCCGAGAACAACTCACCACCGATACGCACGTTCATTCCCTTACGCTTCACCGCTTCTTGGACTGCACGGATCTCGTTCTTGCGCACGGACGTTTCGACGAAGATCGCTTTGATCTTTCGTTCCACAATGAACGAGGCGAGATCTTGCACATCTTTGACGCCCGCCTGGGACACCGTGGAGATGCCCTGCAGTCCGCGGACTTCGATGTCGTATGCGCGACCGAAGTAACGAAACGCGTCGTGCGACGTGATCAGCACGCGTTGCTGTTTCGGAATCGTGGCGATCCGTTCCTTTGTGCGGGCGTGCGCTTTGCTGATCTCGGCGAGGTATTGATCCGTGTTCGCCCGAAACGCCTCATTGTTTGCCGGCTGAAGTTCGGAGAGCGCCTCGTGCACGGTCGAAACCGCAATCATCCAAAGGTCCATGTCGAACCAAACATGCGGGTCGTAGTGGCCCTCCAGTTCGGGGGGTTCGAGAAGACGCGCCTCGTCGATGAATTCCGTAACGGCGCGCACAGCCTTCGTGCGCGCGAGCTTGACGAGGATGTCGCCCATTTTTCCTTCGAGGCCCCGGCCGTTGTACAGAACAAGGTCGGCGTTACGCAACCTGTTGAGGTCACCCGCGCTCGCCTTGTAGAGGTGCGGATCGACGCCCGGGCCCATCAGAGCTTCGACGACGACGTGCTCGCCGCCGATGATGCGCGCGGCGTCCGCGATCTGGGCGATGGTTGTGACGACGCGAAGTTTTCCGTCGGCGCGCTTGGCGGCCTTCTCTTCGCACCCCGGGCCGAGTGCAGCAAGACTCGCGAGCGCGGCGAGGAGGAGCGCGCGGCGTCCTTTCCGAACAGAACGGGGCGGGAGCGCGCGATTGCGTGCAGGCGTTGCATGGGTGTTCATACGTTGAGCTCCACGAAGATGCCTTCGACACCTTCGGATCCGGTGGCCAGTTGTTTGTCGTCAATGTCTAGATGGAAGACGTCTTCGAGTTCTTGACGCTGCCGCATGACTACGTGCGCGCCCGGTACGAGGCCGACTTCTTTCCAACGCTGCAGTCGCTCCGCTGCTTCGATCCGTAGTTCGCGTACGACACCGCGATCGCCCAAGGCCATCGCCGCCAAAGGAATCAGCGAACGCTCTTGGAGTTCCGATTCGGCGTTGGGAATCGGCATGCCGTGCGGATCTTCGGTCGGAAATCCAAGCAGTCGGTCGATGGCTTGCACCATCCGATCCGACAGGTGGTGCTCCAACACTTCCGCTTCGTCATGCACTTCGGACCAGTCCATTCCCAAGACGTTGACGAGAAACGTCTCAAGCAGCCGGTGGCGTCGAATCACTTGGATCGCGCGCACGCGTCCGCGTTTTAGAAGGCGCACGCCGCGGCGGGGCGAATAGGAAACAAGTCCCGCCTCCGCGAGCTTTTGCACCATCGACGTGACCGACGGCCGCCGCACGCCTAGATGGTCGGCCAACTCCGTGGTTGTCGCCCGGTCGTCGCCGGCCAAAAAGTAGATCGCCTTCAGGTAATCCTGCTGGCTGGAGGAGAGCCTATCCAGTGACTTAGTCATGCCTAACGCGAAAAGAAGGATACACAAACAAGGGCCCGAAGCAAGCAGCACAAAAAAGGCTCCCAACGCGCAGCCGCAAGCGGGACCAAGGTCCCCCAGGGAGGTCCGGAGGTCCGGGACCGAGGTCCGGGACCACTTCTCCCGTTACGTCGCTGTAAGTTGTTTTGGAGTCGTTTGTTAGGGAGGCGCCGTGCGGGAATTTTCGCGCAGATGCGGCTTTTGTGTCGCGCGCTTCGTGCTCGTCGTTGTTGCCGCGAAAGCGTGTCTCGGGCTCGCACGAGACCGTCTGCGCAACCGGCACCCCGCCCGGCCCGCGAAGTCCGGAGGTCGGGGACGAGGTCCGGGACCACTTCTCGCTTTGGGTCGTTGTAAGTTGTTTTGGAGTCGTTTGTTAGGGAGTCTTCGTGCGGGAATTTTCGCGCACACGTGGCTTTTTTGTCGTGCGCTTCGGGCTCGTCGTTATTGCCGCAAAGCGTGTCTGGGGCTCGCTCGAGATCGTTTGCGGAACCGGCATCCCGCCCGGCCTGCGTCGGCTCGCCTGGAGCAAGACCAGGTCCCGCCTTCGGTTGTTGTAAGTGCCTTTGGGGTGTTCTTTGTGGCTCTTGGCTGCGGGATGTGGCCCGCGGCTACTCGGTCTGTTCGTCGCTTGCGGGCGCGGCTTCCTCGTCCTCTTCTTCGTCGTCGTCGGTGACGAGGTCAAACGTCGGGCGCGCGCTTGATTTGAGCCAGTACTCGCCGGCCTGTTGGACCGCGTGACCGAGCAGCGTATCGGAGTCGTACTCCCCGAACTCGTCGAGCTCGCCCGCGGGCACGCCGGTGAGAATTTCGAGCGCCTCGTGCACCCGGCGCACAGCCCAAACATGAAACTCCCCGCGGTCGCAAGCATCGACGACATCTTGGCGCAGCATGAGATCGCCGGCGTTGGAGTGCGGGATGATGACCCCTTGGGAGCCAGTGAGCCCAAAGTCGTTACATGTGTCGAAGTAGCCTTCGATCTTCTCGTTGACGCCGCCGATCGCCTGAATGTGGCCCTTCTGGTCGATCGCGCCGGTCATCGCCAACGACTGTCGAATCGGCACGTCGGTAAGCGCGCTGAGCAGGCAGCAAATCTCCGCGCCGGACGCCGAGTCGCCGTCGATGCCGCCGTAGCTTTGCTCAAATGCAATCGAGGCGCTGAACGCAAGCGGGTGATCGGTGTTGAGCAGATTGCGCAGCAAACCGTTCAAGATGTTGAAGCCCTTGGTGTGAATCGCGCCGGAAAGTTGCGCGCGACTCTCGATGTCGATGATGCCGGCGCTGCCCGCACCGATCGACGCGGTGATACGCGCAGGGAATCCGTATTTCAACGGGCCAGCCGAGATCACGGCGAGTCCGTTGATTTGGCCCGCGACTTCGCCTTGCGTTTGCACCTGAAGCGTGCCGTTCGCGAGCATGCTCCGGAAGCGCCGCGACGGCAAGTCCGCGCGACGCTTCCCGCGTTCGATCGCTTCCTCGACGTGACCGCCCGTGACGGTCGCCGCCGTCACGTCGTGTTGGGAGAGATACGCCGCTTCACGCGCGATGTCAGCCACCCGTCCAAACCGCGCGGTGAGTTTGCCCGCCCGCGCGACGACGCGCGCACCGTGTTCGGCCAGGGCGGCTACTCCGGTCCGGTCAAACGGCGGGAGCTTTTCGTCGGCGCAGATGCGGGCAACGACACCGGCATACAAAGCCGGCCCGCTCGGGTCGCGGTCGATCTCAGTGTCGAAGTCGACGAGCACCTTAAACAGCTCCGAAAAATCGGGGTCGTTCTCATCGAGCACGTAGTACAGCCCGCGGTCGCCCAACAAGATGACTTTGATCGATACCGGAATCGGTTCCGGTTTCAGCGACGCAACCATGCCCGGCCACTGGTGCTCGGTCGGAACAATTTCTAGCTGGCGCGTGCGCAGCGTCCGCATCAACACTTTCCACGCGCCCGGCTCGCGCAACACTTCGCGCGCTTCCAAGACGAGATAACCGCCGTCGGCCTGCAGCAACGACCCCGCGCGAATCATGCGGTAATCGGAACGCCCCGGGCCCTGCGGCCCCCACTCGCGATCGACGATGCCCAACAGGTTCATCATGGTGGGGGTGTTTTCGATGACGATCGGGCAGTCGTCGCCTGGTTCGTGCTCAAGCACAACGTTGACGCCGTAAGCCTCCAACGGGTCGGACCTTCGCTCGTGGCCCAGCGATTCCGCCACGTCCTCGATGACTTCGCTCAAGAACTCGCGCACGGAGTCGTCGTCGAACTCCTTCGTAATCGGATGCGCCATGTCCCACAAAATCGCGCGCACCGTGCCTTCCACAACCGAGTGCACAGAGTCGGTGTGGCGACGCCGGATGGCGCGCAGTTTGTCGCTTACATCCGCGAGTTTTTTCTGAAACGACTCCGCTTTGGCTTCGTATCCAGCGAAGTCTTCGTCCGTGATCTGCCCGGCCGCGCGCATGGCCTCCAACTGATCGGGCGAGACGGCTTTTCCGTCAATCAACGGCGCGAGCAGCGTGTGCGCCGCCGGGCCGACCTGCACATTGACGAGCGCCAACTCGTTTTCGCGTAGCTCCTGCTCGAACGGCTCGGTGACCGATCGCAACTGTTCGCGCAACATGTCGTCCAACGACTCCCGCTGCGCTTTCACGGGATCGGAATCAACCGCACTCATCAACCCGTCGCGAACAAACTCCGCAAGCTCCACCACGCGCCGCCGAAAACGATGCGCGGTTCCCGCCGGCAGTGAAATCAAACGAGGCCGGTCCGGCTCCGCAAAGTGGTGGACAAACACGCGGTCTTTTTTGACCGGACACGCGGGGCGCATTTCTTCGAGCAGGCGACGCACCATCGTCATGCGCCCCGTGCCCGCGAGTCCGCGAATGAAGATGTTTTGACCGGGCGCGTGAAACTCGATGCCGAATCGCAGCGCGTCCAACGCCGTGTCTTGACCGACGACGCCGGGAATCGGCGTAACGTCGCGCGTGGTCTCAAACGAAAGCGAAGCGGGATCGCAACGCCAACGCAGCGCCGATCCGGGCAGGGGTTGGAGGGCGGACATAGGCCCGAGATTCTACTCGGATCGCGGTGCGATGAAACGCGGGCGGGACGCGACTCCAAAAGAATCGCGAATCCGCCCGATTTCGATGTGTTCCGCCGTCGCCGCCGTAGTTGCTAGGTGCTTAGTTGTTGGCGATGAGCCGTCTGGGGAACCACTCATCCGCGACCCATCCCGACGCGGTCATTACGCAAAGCGTGCAGAGCGAGAACGCGACCAGCATTGACATCGCGAAACCCGAAAGCAGCCCCCAGCCGAACAGGGTCCCGATCGCGATCAACACGCTGGAAAGCGCGCCGCAAACCACAATCAAAACCAATGACACGAACACGCCGGCGAGCAGCCCGTTGACGACGCGCGTTTGCGCCACGGTCAGCGGTTCCTCGGCGCCGAGCGCGACAACGATGAGGCACACGAGGGACGTGAGCAGGCAAGCAGCACCCGCCCCAAACACATAGGGTTGGGCGGCGATGTATCCGCCAAACAAACCGGCGCCGGAAAGGCGCCATGTGGCCCAACCGATCCGCGCTGCTTTCTCCGCGACGCGCGACTTCACGGCTGGCGCTTCGGACTCAGGGACCGCCGCGCGTAGCGGCAAGTGCTGCGAGACGCCGTTGAGCATCTCTTGAATCGTGAATAGGGCAATGGACAGACCGGGCACACCGCGTTCTCGCATTTCATTTCGATCACACAAAAGATCGCCGATGAACTGATGCCTAATTTGAGCCGGCACCAAGTACGAGAAGATGCGCACCCGCCAATCGCTCTGGGACAGCGAAGGGGCGTTCATTCTTCAACCTCCAAACAAAGAGTGCCATTCAATCGAGATGGGGCAAGCGAGTGCGCGCGTTCGTTGTGTCGCGTGATGAAACACAAACAGTTTTACGCGCGCCTCGGCGCCCGATTACGCGAAGGTCGTGGCGCCAGGCGCGGTGCCGCCACTGGCTGGGCCAGGCAGCAACGCCGCGCGACGACGTGCCGCGGCGCTGAGATTGGCCACGCGCGATCCACGTGGGAACACCGTCGAGACAATAAATCGTGCTTGTCCGCGGGCGAGAGACCAACGCCCAGGACCCAAGGCAGCGAACCCAGCGCACGGGAACCCAGCGCACGGGAACCCGGCGCACGGGAACACAGCGCGCGCGAACCCAACGCAGAGGGCAGTTCATCCGCAGCGCTTGGACGCGCCGAACCCGAGGCGCACGCAGGACCCCAAAGCAGAGAAGCCGGGACGGGGCGCGACTTGTCGACGCGCAGTTAGAAGAGCGAACCCGGCGCATCCGCGTCGAGTTCGGGATCGGGCTCGAACTCGGGCTCAAGCGTGGGCTCAAGCTCAGGCGTGGGCTCGGCGGTCACATCCGGCGTCACGTTGTCGTCGGATTCGGGCGGCGCCCCGTTCGCAACGTCTGCATCGGCGTTCGGCGCGGCGCTTTCGGGTTCATGTGCTTCGCGATACTGACGCACGACAAACAACAGGCCGGCGCCGTACTTTTCCGCTTTCGAGGGCCCGATGCCGTGAGCCATCATCAGCTCGACGCGGTTGATGGGGCGAATGCGCGCCACGTCGCGCAGGCATCGGTCGCTCGCAACGACGTACGCGGCGACGTCTTCACGCCGTGCTGTTTCCAGGCGCCAGGCGCGCAGTTCTTCAAACAGTGCCGCGTCTTCGGGGCCGAGGTCGGCACCCGCCGCGGCGCCGCCGCGTGCACTCCCGGCGTGCGCGCCCCGTCCATTGGAGCCCCCTCCACGGGTAGCCGCGCCGGCGCGTTCAGGCGGCAGCAACAACCGCGCGGGCGTGCGACCGAGCATCACCTCGCGTCCGGTTTCGGTGATGCGCACGAGCGGCCGTTCGCCCCCGGCGAAGTCCACCCAGCCCGCGGTTACGCAACGTCGCAGCAGTCGAATGACCCACGCCTCTTTGCGATCGGACAAAACGCCGAACGTCGAGACGTGCGCCAACCCCGACCACTCCAACCGATCATCGGAACTGCCGACCAGCAGCTTGGCGACCAAGTTGATTCCAAAACGGTTGTGGGCGCGCGCGACGCCGGAAAGCGCTTTGCGCACCGTCATCTGTGCGGCTTCCGCTTCTGCAGAATCCTCGGCCAAGGGTTCGCCCACCAGAGCGGACCCGTCACCCGCGCTGCGAAACGCCGTGCAAACATCGCAGTGCCCGCAACCGTGCGCCGTCGTCGCGTCTTCGGCGCCGAAGTAACGCAGGATCGCATCGTGGCGACAGCTGCCACCCTCGACCCAACGCATGAGTTCCAAAAACAGGTTCCATTTGTGTTCGATGACGGCGGGATCGACCTCGCGCCCGTCGCTGGGGCTCTCCAGCAACCGTCGACGACGTGGCATGTCCTGAGCCGACGTCATCAAGAGGCCCCAGGCCGGTTCGTCGTCGCGACCCGCGCGGCCGACCTCTTGGTAATACGCCTCGATCGACCCGGGCGGCGCGAGGTGGATCACGGCGCGCACGTCGCTGCGATCGATGCCCATCCCGAACGCGTTGGTCGCGACGACGACTTCGAGGCCGTTGTTGGCAAACGACTGGCTGACGTCGTAGCGCGCGGACCCGTTCATGCCTGCGTGATACGACGCGACATCCCATCCGAGTTCGGCAAGACGCTCCGCTTCGGCGTCGGTACCACGCCGCGTGGGCGCGTAGACAATGGCCGCGCCGCGGTCGCTGCCCGGTCCGCCCAACGCTTCGGCCAACAACGCGTCCGTGAGTTGCCGTCGCTGGCGCGCGCCGGAAACTTCCGCGGCGCGCAACCGCAAGTTCGGCCGCGCGAATCCACGCACAATCTGTGGCGTGTCGGCAGCCAGGTCAAGCCGCGCGAGAATCTCATCGCGCACAACCGGCGTCGCCGTCGCCGTACAGGCAAGCACGCGCGCGTTCGGAAGCGCGCGCAATACCTCTCCGATCTGCATGTAGTCCGGCCGAAAGTCGTGGCCCCATTCGCTGATGCAGTGCGCCTCGTCAATCGCAATCAGCGGGCAATCGAGACTCGCCAGCAGGAACCGAAACCCGTTGTACGCCAGCCGCTCCGGCGCGACGTACACGAGCTTGTAGTCACCCGCGGCCACGCCGTCCAAGCGCCGTTTCACTTCGCGACTGTCGAGCGTCGACGCAATGTACGTGGCGCGAATGCCGTGGTTTTCGAGCGCCGCGATCTGATCGTGCATGAGCGCGATGAGCGGCGAGATCACAATGGTCGTGCCGGGCAGCAAACTGCCGGGAAGTTGGTAGACCAGACTCTTGCCGCCGCCGGTGGGCGCGACGAGAAGCAACCGCCGCTCCGTGAGCAGCGTCTCCATCGCCTCGCGCTGCCCGGGTCGAAACGAGTCAAACCCAAATCGCGCGATGCCCGCACCGAGATCCACTTCCATACCGCGCCCATCCTACGCACTCCGCGTGCCGAGACAACGCCGGACTGGCTGCTTTGTCGGGACGTGCGCTCGCGGGGCGGAGTTCGGTGCGGATGCGCGTTACCCACGGCTGCAACTGTGTGTCGAAACTTCCCAATCGCGCCACGGGCTCATCGGACGTGGCGCGATGGGGCACGACCGCGTTGCTCGCGGTACATTGCGTTCATCGAATCGTCGGACACGACTCTCTTTCCGCGCCCGCCGAGAGTGGTTCGGTTCGCGGCGTCTCTGCTGGGCACGTTCGCGGGCCTTTCGCTCGCCGGAGCGTTGGCGCTGTGGGCGTTTGCGATGCACCTATGGTTGGACGGGTTGTTGTTTTGCGCTGTGTGGCTTGTGTGCTGGCGCAGCGCGGTGCAGTTTCTCGCGGGTGACGTGCGCGTGCGCGTCACCAGCGTGTGGGCGGCCGCCGGAGTGGCCGGTGTTGGCGTGCGGATCATGGCAATCATGGACGGCCAACCTTTGGCGGTCGCGTTAGGACTTGCGTGTCAGGTGCTGGCGACCGTGACTCTATACGTGCCGCGCTCGCAACTTCGCGAGTACTTCCGAGCGGGTGGCGCGATGATCGAGGATGTGTTCTGAATGGTCGACCGAACACCTAAAACATCGGCACCCTTGCGGAACCAATGCTCCCCGACCTGACGCGTGAGCGCGGTCGTTCGCGCGACACGCCAGCCGTCGTCGCGATCTTCGCGATGGTTTTGCTCGGTGTGTGCGGGTTCTTCTCGGTCGTCGGAGTCATGTTGATTTGGGTCTTGTTCGTGGTCGGATCGTCGTTGTTTGCGTACGTTTCGTTGTGGTCTGTGCTCGCAACGCTCGCGGTGCCCCTGCCGGTCGGGATGGCGGCATTCGATCTCATCAAGCTGAACACGAGAGCGCACCGCACGACGATGGTGGCGTGCGGTGTGTTGCTCGCGTGGGTCGTGGTGATCGCGCCTGACGGATGGGAGGGCGAGTCGGCGTGGATCTTTTTCGAATGGGAGTGGATACCGATCACGCTCGCCGCAATCGCCGTCGTGGCGGCGGCTTTGCCCAAGACGATCTACCGCGACTACTTCGCAAACTCAGGCGCGCACAAAAGAATCGAGGACGAGTTCTGACGACAAGAAGCAAAAGGCATAGGGCCGGCAGGACTTGAACCTGCAACCAACGGATTATGAGTCCGCTGCTCTAACCGATTGAGCTACGGCCCCGCCTGTTCGGAAGTATAGAACAGGGCGGGAGTTGCGTGCGCGAGTGTTTCTGGCGGCCTGCTTGCACGTTGTTGGGATGCGCATCTTGATGCGCA
>JAJFFF010000035.1 GCA_021776785.1 Planctomycetota bacterium
GGCATCTTGTGCATTCACCTGAAACGTCCTTTTGGTCAGTATTCGTTTGTGTTGGAAAACAACGAAATACCGGGCAGGAGCGACGTTTCTGGCTATTTGGGGGCGAGGCGCGACACCGAACGCGCTTGATCAGGGACTAGCCGATTGGCTTGCAGAAGTGACAGCGCGAAAGTGCCTATCGTTTTCATTGCCGTGGAAGCCAACGCGCCAAGTGCGTGGCTGCGTTGTCTACGACTCTAAGAAAATCGCTGAGCTAGACGGTCTTCTCGCGAAAAAACTACGCACAAAAACAACGAGCGGCGTCCCCCAGGCGGTTCGCCGTCAACTTGGCGCGCAACCATCGGCGCTCTTTAGCATCAAACAAACGTGGGAAACCAAGGACCCGGACGACTACTCTCTCCAAAAACTGATCGACGAGGCGCCTCTGCTCGCCGCAAATCAGCATTGGCGGCTCACACCCAACTCGGGCGAAGTGTCGGCGGCCATTGCGGCCGAGAGCGCGCGCTCTGGGGTAAAGACGCTTGTGTTTTTTCAATCGATCAAGAACGCGCTGAGCGCCGCCCGGAAAATCACAAAGCGATTGGCTAACGAGCCCGTAAAACTCACAAGCGAGGAAAACGAGTCTCTCCATGCTGTATGTGATGAACTCGGGGATACGTCTCACACGTTTATGGACTTCTTAGATGGGACACTAAGAGACAACGCGCTGGTGCATCACGGTCTCCTACTGCGAGAAGAACGACATCTATGCGAATCGCTTTTTCAGCGATCCGACGGAGTTGCCGTTCTGACCGCAACATCAACGCTTGCACAAGGGATGAACCTTCCAAGCGAACTCGTCCTGATTGCGGAGGACAGCCGTTACGTTCCCGACCAAGGCCGTGCAACCCTAGAGGCGCAAGAGCTTTTGAATGCGGCGGGCCGCGCTGGGCGGGCCGGGAAAAACTCGACCGGTATGGTGCTCGTGATCCCGGGGAACATCGTGTCGGTCGATCTTGAATCCTCAAGTATCAGCGGCCACTGGATGCGCCTACAGGAAATTTTCGGTCAGAGCGATCAGTGCCTCGAGATTGACGATCCCCTCTGTGCCATATTGGACCGCATCGAGTCCGAGCAAGGCAATTCCGGCAGCCTTGAACGCTACTGTGTCGGCCGCATGAGTGGCGGAGACAGCGGCCAAGGGAGCTCGGAACTCGTCAAAGCGATTGGACGAACGCTGAGTAGTTTTCGCGCGAGAAGAGACGGCGATGAGGAGTGGATCAAAACCAGAACAAGCGCTGCGGTCAGCGCTCTTGAAGATGGAGACGAGGAAGACAGCGTCGAAAAACGCGTCGCGTCCGTGACAGGGGTTTCAATATCAGCACTTAGATCGTTGACAAATTTCATGGCGACAAGACCGATGCCCGAAGAGGCATCGCCGGGCGTTCTGGTCGATTGGATGTTTGACTGGATGAGCAGCGATGCAAGCGTGCTCTCTCTATTGTTTCGTGACGCCAGTCTGCGTGACCTGTTCGGCAAACCGTACGGCGACCTACCCGACGATGAAAGTCGTGTTCACTTCGTACTGCCTCGGCTCAGGAAGTATTTGTTGCTGTGGATGAACGGAGCAACGCTGGCAATAATTGAGGAATCGACCGGAACACCAGCGGATTCGCTGAAGCACTGCATGACGGCGCGCAAATTCGTATTGCGATTCGTGCCTGAACTGAGTCACATATTTGGACTTCCGGGTCAGATTGTCGCGCTGCGTGATGAAACCGAGGCTCGGCGTTTGGAACTTCGATTGCTTCACGCCTGCGTGCGCAATGGCTTCATCGAGTTGGGTCAAATCGCACTTCGATCAACCTTGCCTGAAAAACACCGCCATCGAACAGCGGTCCAGTCGCAATTCGCTCGAATTAGACATCTGCTACCCGAAATCGCGTCTCCCGCTTCTTGGGCTGACGTTGAGGCTCAAGTAGCAACGGCGGTTCGCCTTGATGCGGATAATGGCGAGGAACCGCCGCTTCGAGCGGAACTCTGAGCGCGACGAGTTTCACACACGGATACAATCTTCGGCCATGTCGTGGCGCGAAGAATTCGGGCAACTGGCCCGCACCATCGATACCGTTTTTCCGGGCGAGAACGAGCTGGAAGCGAAGCTTGCCCTGGGGCGCCCGCTCCGCGTGAAGTTCGGCATCGACATCACGTCGACCTCGGTGACGATCGGCAACGAGATTCCGCTGCGCATCCTGGATCGCTTTGCGGAGATGGGCCACGAAGCCACGCTCATCCTCGGCAATTTCACGACACTCGTGGGCGATCCCACCGGGAAGGATAAGACGCGTCCGGTGCTCACCGCCGAAGACGTGGAGCGAAACGGCCAATCGTGGCTGGACCAGCTCTCGGGCATCATCGATCTCGAGCGCATGGAGATTCGCCGCAACAGCGAGTGGTTGGCCGCACTCACGCCGCAGGACTTCATCCGCCTGACCGGGCAGCTCACCGTTGCGCAGATGCTGGAGCGCGAGAGTTTTTCCAAACGCTACCGCGAGCAGTCGCCGATCCATCTGCACGAGTTCTTGTACTGTCTCTTGCAGGGGTACGACTCCGTCGCACTGCAGTCCGACATCGAACTCGGCGGCACCGACCAGACGTTTAACCTAAACATCGGGCGCATTCTGCAACGGCACGCCGGGCAGGAGCCGCAGGTATGTGTGATCAACACGCTGCTGGAAGGCGTGGACGGTCACAAGAAAATGTCGAAGAGTCTGGGCAACGCCATCGGTTTAGACACCGAGCCCAAAGACATGTTCGGCTTAGCGACGCGCGTCCCCGACGAGATCGTGCGCAAGTACATGGAGCTCGCGACCGACCTGTCGGGCGACGAAATCGACGCGTTGTTAGCCGACGGCAACATCTGGAAAGCCAAAAAGACGATGGCGGGCGCGATCGTCGCCCGTCACTACGGCGCCGAGATCGCGGTCAAAGAACACCAGGAGTTCGAGCGGATCTTCGCCAAAAAAGAAACGCCCGACGACATGCCGGACGTAAAGATCGATGCCAACCCGGCAACGCCGGTGGACTGGCTGCGCACAGCATTCGATCTCTCCGGCGGTGAAGCCAAGCGTCTGATCAAACAGGGTGCCGTGTCCTTAGACGGCGCCAAGATCACGGACGCACAAACTCCGGTCGCGATCGCGGGCGGCGAAGTGCTAAAAGCCGGCAAACGCAAGTTCGCGCGCCTGACGCTGAGCTGAGCCGCCGGAGGAGCGCCGCTTCCTGCGGGAGGTCTAACGTGAAAAAGAAGTGCGGAACGATTTTGCTGGTCACCGCTCTGGGATGCGCGGCCGGGCGCCTCGAACGTGGCGGCTACGAGGACGGAGAATGGGTGAAGAGCCGCGTGCACAGGTTTCGGCACGCGGCTTTGAGCCAATCGGAGGACCGCTGGGTCGTGGAGTTGCGGCCAAGCTCGTGCAATGAATTGCTGACTCTCCTCTTCCTCGACGTCGCCCACATTAATGCAATCCGAGTCACACTGCCGCGCGACCCGCAGGTCGGCGTCGCGTATCCGATCGGGTTGAGCGACGGAGAAGCCATCGTCGAGGTTAGGGCGTTTCTAGCGAGAGCACACCGACCGAGATGGGGTACGGTTCAGCTCTCGCGATGGGACCCTAAAAAACCGTACGTCGAAGGGACCTTCGACATACCGGGCGAACGGCACATATGGACTGTGTATCCGCGAACGGCAAACGACAGGGGGAAGTTTGTCCGAACGCATGTAAAGCTGCGCGCGTGGTTCAAGGCGCCTTGCCGACCCCGCGCAGACCAGCCTTAACCCCGCAGAAGCGCCAACCGATACGCGCGCTGCACCGTGCGGGCCGCGATCAACGCGGCGGCGCCCAGCGCCAACAGCACAAACACCAGGTTCAGCAATCCGCCGACGCTGTCCGCTGATGCGCCCAAGCTCTCGCGCGCGCCGCTTAGGTCGACCAGGTTTTTTGTCGCCACGATGCGGAGCAAGCAGAACAAGCCCGCTGCACCCGCGATGATGTCGAGCGCGAGCGTGTGACGGCGTTCGGCCCACGCGGCGTAGCCGAGTTCGCGCGCGATCGACAATCCGATCCACACGTTGAACCAAACCAGGTTGTCCGCGATGCCGGGTCCGACCAACGGTACCTGTCGCACGCCGTCGCCGTCGGGCACATACATCGCGAGCAGGTTGTCGCGCAAGAAATTCACGACGATGAACACGAGCGCCAAAAAGATCGCCACTTCGATGCAGCGCCGCGGCGTGGTCGTGACCCTCAGCGCCGACTGCGGCACACGGAAAATACGTCCGACCCGCGAAAGAACGGCGTAGGTCGCCAGCACGAGGCCGACGTCGAGAAACAACACGCCGAGCGCGTGCGCGACGAGTTCGAGTACGTTTTTCGGATCGGCGATGGGGGCGATGCGCAGCGGCGGCACGCCGAGCGAACGGCCTGCCAACGTCGCGCCGACGGCCAAGAAGAAATGAACGGCAAACACCGCCATCACATGAAAGACAAACGTGCGCGTTTGATGGGCGGGGATCAACGGCGAGCCGGGCAGCATGGAGCCGCCGACTTCTTCCGGATCGCCCATCCGCTGCAAGACGTCGTTGACGAGTTCGTCGGTGACGACGCCATCTGCCGTGCGCTCGTCAATGTTTTCCAAAATCGCCGACTCGAGTTCGAGCAGCGCGTCACGCCGCTTCGACGCCGCGCCGCTCATCGCGGTCGCCGCGGCGTCCAGCCACTTCTGCACAGCCTCGGGCTGCGGGCTTCGATCTACGCTTTTCATTTCGAATTCGCCTCCGCGAGCGCCACTAGGCCGTCGCTCTGAAGGATGACACCGACCGCTTCACTGATCTCGGACCACAGCGCTTCGAGACGCGGCAACGCGTCGATTCCATCGTCCGAGAGGCGGTAGTACTTGCGCGGGCGACTGCCCTGCGTGTCCCACTCCGACGTGAGCAAACCCTGTTTTTCCAGGCGCCGCAGGAGCGGGTAGAGCGTGCCCTCTTCGGTCTCCAATCCCGACGCCGCGAGCACCTTCACGAGTTGATACCCGTAGAGCCGTTCCCGAAGGAGAGAGAGCGCAGCGATCTGAACGAGGCCTCGCCTCAGTTCTGCGCCGATTTTGTCGAATAGAGAGGACATGGATTCCCGCGTCCATCGATTCGACCGAATGCGACCCCATACTTTAGCCATGCCCGATTCCGAGCATGCGGCGCGAGGGGGAGAAATCCCCCTTGCGCAGCGCGGTTCCCCGCACGCCAGGGGGGCCGAGCTTACACTGGGAGGCATGGGAGGAGACCTGCTGGATCCGCGCCGCACCCGGCAACGCACCCGGCAACGCACCCGAAGCGCGAGCGTATCGTTCCGCGCGACGTGGGTCGTGCTCTGCGCGCTGACGTGGGCCGGCGCCGACCCCGTCCGCGCCGACCAACCCGACCCCGAAACGTCAGCTCAAACGTGGGCTGCGGCGCTGCAGGATCCCGGCCGCGCGGTGCGCGAGCGCGCCGTCTCCGAGATTCGCGCGGCGGCGGTGACGGACCCCGCGCGTGCGCTGGCGTTGTTTCCCCAATTGGATGCGCGCGGCCAGGCGCTGTTGCTGCGTGCCGTCGCGAGCGCCGGCACCAAGCGGGCCGCGACGTTGGCGCTGCAGATCGGTGTGACGTGTGACGACAGCGCGTTCGCCGCGCTCGTCCGCGGACTCGTCGATGGCGGCGCCCGTTCGATCGCCGTGGCTCCGCCCGAGACGATGCCGGCGTCACGCAAGCAAGCGCTTCACGCACTCGCTCTGCGCTGGAAAGTCGAACGCGAAATGGCGCGGCTGAAGTCGCTGTCGGGCCTGACGGGCCACTACACCAACCAGTACAAAGCACTCACGGGCCTCGGTCAGGAGATCTTGCCCATCTTTTTCGCGATGGTTAAAGACAAGGCGTTTCCGCTGCCCGGCGAATCGGCCGCGGGGCGCTACCAGAGCATCCATCCGTGGATGTTGCGGTACGAAAAATCGGAGTTGCGCACATTGGCCGCGTACGCGTTCGCCGAGCTCACCGACCGCACCAACGTCTATGCGATCGCCCAACTCGAGGAACTCTTTCGAGACTACTTCAGGCTTCCGCCGGACGAGAAAAATCGCTTCGAACGCGACGGTATCGCTTCCGCGATCGCGTATTCTCTCTTCGATCTCGGCCATCCGCGCCCCGTCCTGCGCTACATCGACCGGTTGCGCGTGATCGCGAATCGAACGTGGGTCACGCAAGACGTCTTAAACGCGAAGTGGAATCTCGGCTACGCCTACATCCGCATCGGAAAGACCGAGGAAGGCGCAAAGTGGTACGAGCAATTGATCCGAATCACAAATGCAAACGGGCGCGCTGTAGCGGCGTACAACCTTGCGTGCATGTGGTCGAAAGAAGGCGAAGGCCAGCCTTCGAGGCGCCGCAATTTTGAACAGCGGTCCATCGCATGGTTGGAGCGCGCGGTTCACGAGTTTGGATATGCCGACTGGATCTGGATGGAGGAGGACAAAGACCTCGACGGGATCCGGCATTTGGCACGCTACAAACGCTTGCTCC
Source organism: Planctomycetota bacterium (assembly GCA_021776785.1). Taxonomy (GTDB): domain Bacteria; phylum Planctomycetota; class PLA2; order PLA2; family PLA2; genus JAJFFF01. The sequence continues at coordinate 6,590 of JAJFFF010000035.1, forward strand.
AGCACCTCAAAAAACAGTACCCGGACACGAAGCGGCGCCGCGTTTCCAAAAAACTCGAGGAGTTTTTGGGAGGCAAGGACGACGACGGCGAAGAAAAAGGCGACGACGGCAAGTAGTCGCTACGGCGCTTTTTTGGGGAGCGCGCAGAGGATCAGAAACGTCGCCGCGCCCGCCGCGCCCACGCCGATCAACCCGTGGTTGGCCCCGGCCGCCAGCAAAACCGCCCCATGCACCACAAAAATCGCGAGCAGCGAGCGAAACACGTACTTTTGGGCCGCGCCGCGATCGGCCACGCGCAACGCGGGGCCTACCGCCACGCCGAGGAGTACGGCGGGAACGAGCATCCACATCGCCTGCGTGACATCGACCGCGAGAAACGCGAGTGCGACAAACGCGACAAGCTGACCGAGATACGCGAGGAACAACGTGAACTTGAGCGTTGGCTGTTGTTCAAAGTCCTCAGCGAGACTCGCGCCGGAGACCGCTGCGATGTAGATCGCGTAGCCGCCGGCGAACAGCCAACCGTACGTGGGGATGCCCCCGGTGACCGCGATAAACCCGAACAAAACATTGGCCCCGCGCGCCGACGCCATCGCCATGACATTGGCCGGAAAAAACGACTTGCAGACGAGGTTGTACGCCGACGCGCACACAACGACCGCAAGCGCCGCGACCCACGCACCTGCGTACGCGCCCAACCCCACACCGGCCGCGAAAAGACCCAGCATGAGCAGCCGCGTCGGGCCGCGCAGCTCGGGATGTTGCACGAGCGGGCGGTCGGGATTCACCGTCTGATCGCGCTTGCGATCCACAAGATCGTTTTGCGCCATTCCGCCCGCGTAGATGCACACCGACGCGCCCGTCGCCGCGGCCAACGTCCACGTGGGGGCGGCGCCCGCAAGCGCGGCCGCCGTAAGCACATCCGCCGCCGCGGTCGGCGCGAGAGCCGGCCGCAGGATCTTTACGATCGGGTGCATCACCTAAAACAGGTTCGTGATGTCGTTGCGGAACGCGAGGACCATGAGGCCAAGGATCAGCGCGAGACCCACCATCTGGTAGTAGCCGACGACTTTTTCCGGCAGCGGTTTCCCGCGAATCTTCTCGGCGCAGAGCAAGACGATCTGTCCGCCGTCGAGCACGGGGATCGGCAGCATGTTCAGGATCGCTAAGTTCACCGAGATGATGGCGAGGATGTAGAAATACTTGCCCCAGCCGAGGTCGAGGACGCGATACGTCACGCTCGCGAGCATCATCGGCCCGCCGATGTGTTTCGACGACACGCGGCGGGTCACGAGGCTGCGAATCGTCAGCGCCACCGAACGCACAAACAAAGTCGTGCGACGCCAGCCCAAGCCGATCGCGGCGCCCACGCCCGTCTCTTTGTAAAACGATTGGCTGGGCCGAAACTCGTAGCCGAGCGGCCCGGTCGACGCGTTGGCCGGAAAGTGGGACGGCTTCACGGTCAGTTCAGCGGTCGTTCCATCCGCGCGCTTCACGCGGATCGCGATCGCGTCCGTGCGCAGCGCCGAAATCTCGGCCACCACATCCTGCCATTTCTCCACGCCATGCCCGACGACGCTCTCGATCGTGTCGCCGGTTTGCATGCCGGCGCGCTCCGCGGCCATGCCGGGTCGCACGGCCACCCGCGCCACCGTCATGTCGTAGCCGCCGTGAACGCCGTTCGCAAACTCCTTGAGCGAGACCGTACGCTTCACCGGGATGTCAATTTCTTTGTCGTCGCGACGTACGACAACCGAGCGCACCATGACGTCCGCATCGGTGCGTTCGCGCAAGACGCCGAAGTCCGCAACCGGCGAACCGTTGATCTTGAGCACAACGTCGCCCACCGCGACGATCTCGGCGGCCACGGTGGCGCTCGCAAGGGCGCGTACGACGTTGCCCTCGTAGGGCTGAATGCCGGTCTGCGGACGCTTGCCGAGCGGAAGATCGAACGAGATCGTTTCGACTTTCCCCGCACCGCGCTTTTGATCCTTGCGCTTGGGGTTGGGCGGTTCGCCGCGTTCGACCTCTAAGGTCACGCGCATCTTCGTCGTTCCCGCCGGCGCTTCCCCCGCCAATCGCGTGAGCAATATCGGGAGGTCCGTCGCCGCGGTAACGGGGCGGCCATTGACCGAACGCACGACGTCGCCCGGCTTACCGCCCGCCTTTTCGATCGCACTCCCGGCCACGACGCCGGTGGCGGCAAGTTCGATGCCCGGGCGCACGCCGACCTGCGGCATGCCCGCGTCCTCGGAGTACTCGGGCGCCACTTCGACGTCGAGTGTTTGTCCGTCGCGCTCGACGGTCAGGCGCAGCAGCTCGCCCTTGCCCGAAAACGCGATCTCGGTTTGCAGATCCGCAAACCCAAGCACCTTGGCGCCGTTCACGTGCGTGATGCGATCACCCGGGCGGATCCCGGCCCGCCACGCGGCGGCGCCCGGCGTCACGTCAGCAAGCTCGGTCGTTTGAAACGGCACGCCGATCCGAAACGCCCAAACGAAAAACACAAACGCGAGGATCAGGTTGAAGATCACGCCGTTGCTCATGATGAACAGGCGCGCCCAAAACGGCTTGTTCGGAAACTCATCCGGCGCACCCGTATTGATGTCGCCTGGATTTTCTGCGGCCATCTTGACGTAGCCGCCGAGCGGGATCCAAGCGACGCGGTAGCGCGTCGGTCCACGGGTCCAGCCAACGATCTCGGGCCCAAACCCGATCGAAAACGCTTCGACACGCGTTCCGGTCAGCCGACACGCCAAGAAGTGACCGAGCTCATGAAAAAAGATCAGCGCGCCGAGCCCGATGACCGTCATGATGACGCCCAACGGGTCCAGGGCTGCAAGCATTAGATTCGACAATTAGCGGCGTCCTCTCGTGCGGCGAGATCTGCTCTGTAGATATCGTCCAGATTGGGATCCGGCTGGATGGATGCATTCTCCAATACGGCCAAAACCGTGGCGGAGATCGCGGGAAATGGGATCGCGCCGTCCAAAAATCGCGCGACGGCGACCTCGTTGGCGGCATTCACGATCGCGCCCGCCGTGCCGCCGAGCGCAATCGCCTGGGCGCCGAGCGCGGCGCCGGGGAAACGGTCCAGGTCCGGGGCGTGAAACGTCAACTCCGCGAAATCCGTCACCGAAAACCGGTGAAACGACGCGGGAGCGCGGGCGGGATAGGTGAGCGCGTACTGGATCGGAAGGCGCATGTCCGGGCGGCTCATCTGCGCGATGATCGACCCGTCGCCGTACTCGACAAACCCGTGGATCAGCGACTGCGGGTGGATGACCATCTCCAAGTGGTCCGGCTGATCGAAGAGCCAATGCGCTTCGATCAGCTCCAACGACTTGTTGAGAAGCGATGCGGAATCCACCGTCACCTTGGGACCCATCGACCACGTGGGGTGGATCAGCGCGTCCGCCGGCTTGGCGTTGGCGATCTGCTTTTTGCTCCACGTCCGAAACGGGCCGCCCGACGCGGTCAAGACGATCGAGGCGACTTCTTCGCGGCGTCCGGCCTGTAGACACTGAAAGATCGCGCTGTGTTCGGAGTCCACGGGCACGATCATGGCGCCCGAACGTTCGGCCTCGGCGAGCAACAGCGGCCCGGCCATGACCATCGACTCCTTGTTGGCCAGCGCCAACCGCTTCCCGTGGCGCAACGTCGCGAGCGATGCCGGCAGGCCGGCCGCGCCCGTGGCCGCGGACACGACCACGTCCACGGCCGGATCGGCAATCACCTCTTCGCAAAACGCGTCGCCACAACCGGTGCGAACACCGGGCGCGGCGTCACGTAACGCGGCGTACGCGGCTTCGTCCGCCACGCCGAGCGCCGCCACGTCGAACTCGTCCGCGATCGCAGAAAGGCCCGCGGCGTCCGATCCGGCGAACGCGGCGTGCAGCGACACACTAGGTCCGAGCGAGCGCAACACATCCAGCGTCGAGCGACCGATGCTGCCGGTCGCTCCCACGAGTACAACGCGCGTCATGCGCCTCCTGTTCCCGTGCTCGGTGCCGCGCCGGGCGTGGCCGGCGCTTGGGCCCGCGACTCCCACCCGGTCGGAATATCGGGCCGGCGGTCCGGCGTCGTCGCCAGGTAGCGCCGAATCTCATCGACGTCGGGAGCATCGTCTTTGGCGTGGTAGCGCACCGTGTCGTACTGATAAACGGGTCCGGTTTCTAAGCGCACAAACCATCGCTCGGCGAGTCCCGGCTCCAAGGGACTGGCCACCCAGGCGGGGGGAAGACCGTCGCCGGAAACGAACGCGAACCGATAGCCGTCGGACTCGCCCGGCTGGGGCTTTTCGAGATAGCGCAGGGCGGACGCCTCGCGTTCATGGATCCGACGAGCCCGGGCGTGCTCGGAGAGCAGCCCGTAGGCAAAAAGCCCGGCCACGACGAGGATCACAACGACGGAACGCATCGCCGCCCATTATCCACGCGAAAACCCCCGTCAGAAATCCCGAACCCGTCTCGGCTCCGCCCGTTATCCTGCTTGGATGGGTCGGCCAACGGACTGGAAGCTGAAGAGTTCGCTCAACCCGACCCTGCTCGGCCGCATCGTCCTCACGTTTTTGGTGCTGGGATGCGTGTTCGCCTTCCTCCTGCGCTCCAACCCCGTCATTTTCGTGACGTGCAGCCTGCTCGCGACGGTGCTCTTGAGCATCCCGCTGAGCGCCAGTGCGACCGCCCGGCTGCGGATCGCGCGGCAACACGCGCCGCGCGTAGTCGCGGGCGCGCCGTTTTGGGTGCGGCTCCTTGTCAAAAACGAGTCGCGCTGGCGTCCGGCGTTCGATGTGGGGTTTCTCGACGCGCTCCAGGTGACGGAAAAGGGCGCCGTGACCCGCGGTGCGGCGCTGCCTGTGCTTCCGCCGGAGGGGCGGGCGCAAGTGACGTACGAAAAACGGATGCACCGGCGCGGCATCTACTCGTTTGGATCCGCCCGCGTCGCCACGCGCTTCCCGCTCGGGTTGTTTGAGCGCCGCGTGCTGCTGCCGTGTCGGTCGCGTCTCGTGGTCATCCCCGCGTTGGGGCGGCTCGGAGAACGCGCGCGACGCGAGCTGACGGCGCGCCCGCAAGAACGCTCCCGCGCACGACGCTTCGGCGGGGGCGACGAGTTCCACAGCATGCGCGAATACCGCCCCGGCGACAACCCGCGCCACATCCACTGGCGAACGAGCGCACGCACGCAATCGCTCGTCCGGCGCGTCCTACACCAGGAGCAAACCGAAGACGTCACGATCGTGCTCGACACCTATCTCGGCGGCGCGCAGGCCGAAGTCCGCGCGCGCCATTTCGAGCGCGCCATTTCGTGCGCGGCGACGTTGCTCGCAGAAGCGCGCCGGCATGGCCGCCGCGCTGTCCTGGTGGCGCCGGGCATGCCCCCGCATCCGTGTCACGGACCGGCGGCGCTCACCGGAGCGCTCGAAGCACTGGCAGGCATCGAGGCGGGGCGCGTCACGCCGGATGTGTTTGTCGACGGACTTTCCCACGGCGGGGGAAGCGCGATCTTGCTCTCGTTGTCGGGCTCGGCCCCGAGCGCACGCCGCCAAGCCGCCGCACGCGGCATTCCGCTCTCTGTTTGGGACGTCGCGCATCCAACCTTCGCGGCGTATTTCCAACGCACATGAACCGCGTCGAAGCCGCCAACCTTTTCGCCGCCACCGCGGTTGCCGGACTGCTGTTTGCCAACGGCATTCCAACCGGCGTTCCCCTGGCGGGACTGTTCGCGATTGGACTCCAAAACTTCGTCCTGCAACCCAGCGGCCGGCAACTCGGCGATTGGACCGGCGCCATCTTGCACGCGGTCCTTGTGCTGGCAGCGCTCTACCTCGCGTCGATGCACAACCCGCGCCTCGACCTGCTGGTGGTGCTGCTCGGTTGCGCGGTTCCGTTCCTGGCGCTGGCCGCCGTCGTGAAGCGCACCGTCTTCCAAGAGTTCTTGATGGTGCTCGTTTCGTTTCTGGTGACGATCGGTGGCGCCGCTCTCGCTCCCGGGTGGGCGCCGCTTTGGATCACGCTCGCCGTGATCCTCGTCGCTTGCCAGACGCTGCCGCAACTGCTTCGCCCGCGCCCGGATGAAGCCGCAGACCGCCCCGACGTACGCGTTCGACTCATGGACGCACCGGGTTGGTGGGGCGCGATGCCGCGCGTGGTCAGCCATCACCTTGGGCTCGCGGGCATCATCGTCGGCATCCTGCTCTACTTGGTTGTGCCGCGCCACTCCGAGAGCGGCACCGGACTGGGCGACAGCGACGAGGCGGCGCGCCGCCGACGAGGCGCATCGGCCACGGCCGGCACCGGGTCGATGGTGGGGCTGCCGGACGAGGTGTCCCTCAACGACATCACGTCCTTGCGCAACCGGCCCGGTGTGTTGTTCACGGCGGAGTATCTGACCCGCGGCGTCCAAGCGCAACCGGCCGCGAGCGAAGTGGACATGACTCTCCTCCGTCAAACAGCGTTTGCTGCGTATGACGAAACGCGCCACACCTGGGAGCAACAACGCGCCCGCCCGCGCACGTTGGTGGACGGTTGGATCGCGCGCGTGGCAACGCGTCACGAGATTCGCATCACGCCCGTTGCGGACGACGGCGCCGTGTTGTTCGTACCGGCCAACGCACAGCGCATCGACGGGTTGGGAATCAGCATCCAGGAGTCGAACGGCCGCTTCTTCGCGAGCGCGCAACCGGAGCGTTATCGCGTCGAGTTCACACGCGCACCGATCACGCTGGAGGCGCTCAGCAGCGCGGGACGCTCGGCGGCCTATCCGGAGTTGCTCAAGGTCCCGCCGCGCATACGCGAGCTGCTGCAATCCGTCATCGGCCCGCCGCGACGACGCACCACGAACGAAGTCGTACGTCACATCCGTGCGTTTTTTCGCGACTTCGTCTACGACATGTCCCCGCGGACCGGCAACCGTCCACTCGAGACGTTCTTGCGCCGCAAACGCGGGCATTGTGAACTCTTTGCGACCGTGACTTGTCTCTACCTGCGGACGTGGGGCGTTCCCGCGCGCCTCGCCACAGGGGTACGCTGCAGCCCGTCGCCCGCGGGTGACGGCACGTACCGCGCGCGTTATCAAGACTCCCACGCGTGGGTTGAGCTAGCGGTGCGCCGCGGTTTCGCGCCGCTCGATCTGACGCCGGGCGCCGCGAGCGCCAACCAGGACCCGAGTGAGGCCCAGGCGACCGCAGGCGACAGCCGTCCCGACGCCACCGCGAACGGACCGGATGACGCCCCGACCGGCATGAATTGGTCCGAGCCGTTTTCGTACGGCAGCGACCAACGCGACGTCGTGATGGCGTGGTTCGTCGGCGTCGCCACGTCGCCGGTTTTGTACATCGCGTTGGCGTGCGCGCTCCTCACGCTGGCTTGCGTCGTGGGCTGGCGCGCGTGGAAGACGCGGCCCCAACATTCGCATCGGATCCGCGCGCCCCTCGGCGTATCGCGCCGGACGCTCGCGTTTTACGCTCGTTGGCTCACCCGTTGCCAAAAAGAGGGGTTCCGGCGGGCTCCGCATCAAACGCCCCGCGAGTTTTTGCGATCGCTCCCGACCGCGCTACGCGAAGACGGTCTCAAGCTGACGCTGGAGTTCGAGCGACGGCGCTACGGCCTCGGCGTAAAGTAGGCGGCATGGACCTCCGTGCACGCGCTTGCCGTGTGGCGCGCCGTCTCCACGACGCGGGCCACGAAGCACTCTTCGCCGGGGGCTCGGTGCGCGATCGCTTGCTCGGAAAGACGCCCGTGGACTTCGACATCGCGACGTCGGCCACACCGGACGAAGTGCAGGCCTTGTTTGCGCGCACGCACGCGGTCGGCGCACAGTTCGGTGTCGTGGTTGTGCTCGACGAGGACGAGCAGTTTGAGGTCGCCACCTTTCGAGAAGATCGCGGCGCCAGCGACGGGCGCCGCCCCGACGCCGTTTCTTTTGCGGACGCCCGCGCGGACGCGCAGCGCCGGGACTTCACCATCAACGGCATGTTTGAAGACCCCGCGACGGGCAACATTCTCGACTTCGTGGGCGGACAAAACGACCTGCGTGCGCGCGTGGTGCGCACGATTGGGCGCCCCCTCGACCGCTTCGCGGAGGACTACCTACGTCTTCTGCGCGCCGTCCGTTTTGCAACCGTCCTCGATTTCACGATCGACGCCGAGACGCGCCGCGGCATCGATGCGCACGCCGCGGGCATCCAGCGCGTCAGCGCGGAACGAATTCGCGCCGAATTGGACAAGATCATCTTGTCGGGACGGGGCGGGCGCGGCCTGGGCCTACTTTTGGACACGGGTCTGCTCGCGTCCATTCTGCCCGAAGTCGCCGCGTTGGATGGCGTAGCGCAACCGCCGCAGTGGCACCCCGAAGGCGACGTCTTCACGCATACGCGCCTGATGTTGGACAGCTACACCGGCGGCGACCTACCGGTCGCGCTCGCGGCGCTCCTCCACGATGTGGGGAAAGCGCCGACCGCCACGGTCAGCAAACGCGGGTGGCCGTCGTTTCCCAACCACGCGCAGGTGGGGGCGGACATGACGGTGGACATCTTGCGGCGGCTGCGCTATCCCAATCGCGTGATCGAACAGGTGCGCGAACTCGTCTATGACCACATGACGTGGCCGGTGCTGCCCGAAATGCGCCCGGCCCGGCGGCGGCGCTATCTGCTGCGCGAATCCTTCGATGCCCACATGGCGCTGCACCGGCTCGATTGCGAGGGGTGCCACAACGATCTGCGCTCCCATGCGTATGCCACCCGCACGCGCGCGGCGCTGCTGGCGGAGCCGCCGCCGTTGCGCCCGCTGCTGAACGGGCACGACCTCCAGGCACTTGGCTATACGCCCGGCCGCGCCTTCGGCACCATGCTGGAAGCGCTGGTGGACGCCCAGCTGGAGGAGACCGTGAGCGACGTCGCCGAAGCCCGCACATTTGTGCAATCTCGGTTTGCTGTACCGGACGGCAAGCCGCTTGCTAGAACAGATCCGTCATGAGAACTGTGACTGTCATTTTTCTCCTCAGCCTGGGCGCTTCGTGTGGGCCCAGCGAGGCCCCCGTGTCCGCCACGCAACAGCGTGAACGCGAGGCGCTGCGGTGGATTCACCGGCTCGACGAGCCTGCGATCTACGAGCGCGTCGTGGCGCTCGGTGTTGCGGCGCCGCTTCTGCGCGCATCGCAACCGGAGTACGCCCTCGCCGTGCGACTCGCCGCGATTCGCGCACTCGGGGAGCGCGGCGATGCGACCGCGCACGCTCGATTGCAACAGCTCGCGCAAGACGACGCCGACGAGACCGTACGCCGGTACGCCAACGCCGCGCTGACCGGCGAAGATCTTCAGGCGCAGGAGCGGCGGACTGCACACATCGCCGCGCTCCTCACGCGCCTTCACGAACCCGACGCTCGCCGCGAACTCGGCGGTCTCGAAGCCTTCGCGCCGGTCGCCGCCGTCGCGGGAGACCGCGAGAAACAAACCGCGGCCCGACGCATCGATGCGCTTTGGACTTTGGCTCACATGACCAGTGCCGAAGCGGCGGCCGCCCTCGCGGCCGCGCGCGACGACAAAGATCCGCTCGTGCGAGCGCACTCCCGTTCCGCCGCGGCGAAGCGCGACGAAGACAACGCCCGCCAAACGATCGCCGCGATCGCCGCGCGCGAAAAGAAAGCGGCGGAGTACCTCCCGTTGCTGGCGAACCCGGCCGTGCGGGAACTGCTTGTGGAGCAAGGCGCGGTGTGGACGCTGATCGCGGGGACCGAAGACGGTCGTCCCTTGACGGCGCGCCGTCAAGCGTGTCTCGGACTTGGCGCCGTTGTCGACCGCGACGACGCCGCGCGCGACCGTCTTCTCGAGCTGTTGCACGCGGAGACGCCGGACGCCGCGAAACTCGGCGTGCTCAAGCTCTACGCGGCGGTGGGCTTGACCATGCGCAACGACCCAGGATGCGCAATCGACCTGCTTTTGGCGCTTTCCACCGTCGATCCCAACGACAACGTCGCCGCGCTCGCCAACGAGGGTACGTCGCTGCCGTACTACACGGTCGACGCGCAACTGTGCGATGCGTTGCTCCAACTTGGACTGTTTCGACTCGAAGATGAACTCGTCGATCAACTCAAACGTCGCTCGTACGTGCGCGTCCTCATCGATGCGCACGCCGTGTTGCGACGCGAAACCGGTTTGACGCTTCCGTATCACTACAACGGTTCGTACGCCGTCCGCGATGGGCAGGCGGAGGCGTGGCGGAAAGCGCTCCGCTCGTCGCGCGCCGCGCGCTACGCGGCGCGTCCGTTTGCGCAAGACAACGTGCGCTTTCAAGCGCGTCTCGGCGACATGCTCGCGTGGCTGCGCGGACGTTTGGTCAACGACCGCTACATCGCGGAGAAGGTGCTCCTTCGTTTAGGGCCGTATGCTGTGCAGCCGCTGGTCGCGGAGCTCAAGCGCGACCACAACATCGCGCAGCGCCAGGCCGCGCTGATGCTCGGTCGCCTCGGCGATGCGCGGGCCGGTCCCGCTCTATGCGAAACCATTCAGCAGACGCGCGACTCCGACGCGCGCGCGCGATGCCTGGAGGCGCTGCGCGCCCTCGATTACGCCGACGCCATTCCGCTTGCGCGCGCGGCCTTGCAAGACAGCGACGCCGAAGTGCGGGCCCAAGCGGCCGCCCTGCTGGGGCACCATCGCGACGAAGCCTCGGCCGACGCGCTGCGCACAGCCCTCGCCGCGGAACGGCTGCCGGAAACTGCAACGCTGCTGCGCTGCGCGATTTTTCGGGTCGGCGACTACTCCGTGGTGACCGACCTCGTGAAGGCGTACGTCGAGGGCGACCAGCCGGCGCGCGAGGCCGCGTTTGAGGCGCTCCGCGGCATCGGCAAATCTCCGCTGCAAGCGGGGCCGCTCGACCCCATCGAGGATCGCCGCGCCAGCGCGGCGAAGTTCTCCACAAAGTGACGGCGTTACGAAACCGTGCCTGTCTTGTATCGTTCGCGCGCCAATCCGGACCGTTTCCGGTTGGCCCGGTAATTTCATAGGGAAACTCGTATGCGCGCGATTTTTGCCACCGATTGGGTCAAGACCTATCGCGGCGCCCCTGCGCTGTCGCTGGACGAGTTTGCCGTCGCGGCCGGCGAACTGTTTGTCATTGTCGGTCCGTCGGGCAGCGGAAAGTCTACGCTGTTGCGGACGATCGCCGGACTCACAAAGCCCGACGGCGGACGGCTGGAATTGTTCGGCGCCGATGCGAGCGCCAAAGCGCCGCACGAGCGGGGCGTGGCCATGGTGTTTCAGGGTCTCGCGCTCTGGCCGCATCTGACCGTGCGCGGCAATCTGGCGTTGGGCTTGGATCGCGCCGTTCCCGATCGCACGGCACGCGCCGCACGCATCGACGAGGCGGCGCAAGCGCTCGGCATTGGCGACTTGCTCAAGCGGCGACCGCACCAGCTAAGCGGCGGCGAACGCCAGCGCGTGGCCTACGCGCGTGCGCTCGTGCGGCGACCGAAATTGCTCCTCTTGGACGAACCGTTTAGCGATCTCGACGCGCGCCTACGCCGGACCGCGGCACGGTTGCTCCGGCAACTGCACGACAATCACAACATGACGACGCTACTCGTGACGCATGACCGCACCGACGCCCACCTGTTGGCCGATCGCATCGGCGTGATGGCGCGCGGTCGGTTCCTCACCAGCGGGCGCCCTGACGAACTGCATTCGCATCCGACGAGCGCGTTCGCGGCCGAGTTCTTGACCGACGCCACGGTGTTGCCGGCCGAGGCCGATGGAAAGACCGCGCAGTCCGTGCTCGGCACGCTTACGCTGGTCGCCGACGCGCACGGACCGGTACTCGCCGCGGTGCGCCCTGATGAGATCACGATCGGGGCGGACGGCGTCCCCGGCACCGTCTCCGCTTGTGAGTTCGCGGGCGGCGCGTGGCGCTGCCGCATCGCGATGGACGCCGCCGGAACGGGGGCATTGGAAATCGCGGCCCTGCACCACGAGGCCCTGCCCAAAGGCGCCCGGGTTCATGTGCAGCCCGCCGCCACACCGCGTACGTTACTGACGGAGGACCGATGAGTTTCGCAGCCCGCTTGGCCATCGCCGCCGCCATCGTGGCGGGATTGATTCTGTTCGTCGGTGCGATCCTCGACGAGGACCCGTCGCCCACGCCGACGAACCAGACCGACACCAACGGAGGAGCGAACGTCGCCGTGCACAGCGGGCCGGCCGCAAAATATCACGCCAAGGACGGCGTGCTCGACTCCGCCGCAACGTGCAAGGAGTGCCACGCCGAGATCGTCGCGGAGTGGGAGTCCGATCGCCACTCCCAAGCGTGGGTCGGCAAGCTCTACACCGACCTCTCCCAAAACCACCGCGACCCCAACTGCTGGAGCTGTCACGCGCCGCGCCCGATTCTCGAAACCGGGATCGAGTCACCCGCCGAAGCGCGCGCCAATTTCCGCGAGCAGGGCATCACATGTCTGAGTTGCCACAAGATGGGCAACCACGTGGCCGGGAGTCGCAAGGAACACAGCGCGACGCCCGACGTCAACCCGGACTGCGGCCCTTTGTTTAGTAGCAAGATGGCGCGTGAGGGCGCGCAGGACGCGACCATTGCGTTTTGCGGCGTCTGCCACGGCCTCCATGGAACCGACAACGAGTTTCGTGGGTCAAAGTACTTCCGCGAGGGCAAGACGTGCCTCTCGTGCCACATGGCCGAGACCATGTCGCCCGGGACAAAGGGCGGTCCGTCGCGCCTGCGCCGCGTGCATCGCTTCGCCGGGGCCCATTCGCAAAAAATGTTGCAGCGCGCGCTCACCTTTGAGCCGCGGATCGAAAAAGGCAAGCTCGTTGTGCGCGTCATCAACCAGGGCGCGGGTCACCGCGTTCCGACCGACGCCCGCCACCGCGCCATCTGGGTGCGCGTGGCGTTTCTGGATTCGTTCGGGCAGCCGGTCGCGGTGCCGAATCCGGAAACGAACCAGGCCGAAACCGAAGTGTCCATCGACCTGATCCGATTGTTTTATCGGCACGAACAGAAAGACCCGACGTCGATTCACCCCGCCGGCACGCTCGGTCAACCGAACTGGCGCGAGAGCGTGATCGCCGTGCCCGCCGGCGCGAAGGGCGGGAAGGTGCGCGTGCGTCTCTGGTACTGCCTTCGCATCGGCGTCCCCGCCGAGACGGGAACTCTGATCGAGGAACGGACGGTGGACCTTGAGTAGTTTGATCTGGATCGCGCTCTTGCTGGGCGACCTCGCCGGGGCGGAAGCCGCGCTAAGCGAAGGCAAGCCCCAACAGGCACTCGATAAACTCGGCGAGGTGGCCGACCTCGACGCCGCCAACCAGCGAACCCTGGTCGTCTTGGGCATGGCTTATTACCGACTGGGCGAACACGTGGCGGCGGTCGAGCCGTTGATGCGCGCGTCCAACAACGCGCCGGCCGACCAAAAACTCGCGCGCGCGGCGGCGTTGGCCTGCCGCGGCAGCGCCCGTGGTAAATACGCCGCCGAGTACATCCGGGACGCCCGCCGCATGGCCAAGCGCGCCGGAGATCGCTCACTCCAGGCCGACCTTGCCTACCTGGCCCGCGACTACGAAGCCGCGCTGGCGTATTACCGCGACGCTCCCGCACCCAACGACAAGACCCGCGCGATGGTCTATGCGCGCCGGCGCGCGGAGTGCATACGCGCCCTCGGCATCGAAGAAGATGTGCGCGCGGCGTACATCGCGGCCGTGGACGCCGCGCTGGCGATCCCCGACTTACGCAGCGCGTATCAGCTCGCGTTTCGCGGCAACGTGGCGGGGCGGTTGTTGCAGTGGCTCGACACGGCGCTCACCAAGACGCCGGATGACATCGAGTTGCGCCGGTACCGCGGCTACGCCCGGACGGCCGCGTTGCGCTACGAAGATGCGATCGGCGACTTGGAGTTTGTGGTGGCGCGCCGCCCCAAAGATTGGGACGCCAAAGATCAGCTTTGTTTCGTCTTGCTCCAGGACGGCGCCCGTCGCCAAGTGGACGCCCACTTTGCGCGCGCGGACAAACTGGGACGCGAGATTTTGACCGCGGATCCGCGCCATCGCGGCGCATGGGATCGCCTGAGCTGGCTCGCCGGAAAACACTGGGCGGCGCGCAAGCTCGAGACCGCAGCGGAAATCTTGCAGTTCCTCTACAAGATCGATCCCGAGGACGTGACCAACGGGCTGAACTACGGCGCTCTTTGCCGGCGGCTCGATCGCCAAAAGACCGGTGAGGCCGTCTACCGCGGCCTTTTGAAGCTCTGGCCGAACGACCCCGACCTGATCAACGACTGGGCCATTTTCGTGGATGGTCAGGGGCGCCGGGCGGAGGCGGTGAAGCTGTGGGAGCGGGTTTTGGAGCTCGCTCCGCGCAACCTCAACGCGCTCGAAAACCTCTATACAGCGGCCTGGGAACGAGGGGACCAATCGACGGTGAGGGCGCTGGTCCCGCGCGGCATCGATGCGTCCCGGCGGAACGAACGTGCACACATCCGCTGGTTATGGTTCCGTGACCGAACCGCGTGGGCTCCCGCCGCGTGGGAGCCGAGAAAAGGCGCCCGATGACGGGTCCGTCCGCATGTGCGACAATAGGGAAATGGGCACCACCCGACCGGTCTCGCCCACCCTCTCTGAATTCAAAACGCCGTACGGGCGGCCCCTCGTGAGGTGCCGACGGAACGACGAAGAACCCTGGAGTTCTGTTTGATGCGACTCTTTATCTCCGCAACGTTGCTTCTTTTGATCCTGGCGCCTGCAGTGCGCGCGGACAAGCTCTATGACGAGTATGTCAACGACGCGAGCAAGAAGTCAGAGCTCGTAAAAGGACGCAAACTCGTTGCGAAGTTCTTAGAACTCGACCGCGTTTCTCGAGGCGGCGGCCGCAACGCGGGCAGGGCCATGGGCAAACGCGTGGATGCGCTTGAGGATGTGATGGTCTGGCTCGCCGAGACCGAAACCACGCTCGGCAAGGATCTGCGCAAGCACTACCCGACGGTCCTGCGACTCATCTCGGAGGCGCGCGAAAAGGAATTCGCAACCAAGTTCACAAAGAACGCCATCAAATACATCCAGAACCCGGATGCGCGTGGCGTGGACCGCTTCGACTACGCTCTTTGGGTGCCGCGCAGCTACGCGTACAAGGGCAAAAACCGCGGCGCGATGAAGCCCGCGATCATCGCGCTGCACGGGCGCGCGATCGACCAGCGTCACCCCGCCTATCGCTCCGGCGATCCGTCCGAGCGCGGCCGCAAGCCGATCTACAACAACTGGCTCAAACATCCGGCCGCGGAGACCGCGCTCGTGATCGCGCCGACCGGCGACCCGAAGGGTTTCCGGTTCGCCGACGATGCGAACACCGACAACACGAACCAGATGTTTCACGCACTCCGCACGATCCTTGGCAACTTTCGCGTCGATTGGAACCGTGTGTTTTTGGACGTGGAAGGCTCGGCGATCCGCGTGGCGTGCCAGTACCCGTCTTTGTTCGCGGGCATCATCGTGCGTGACTACATTGAAGATCGTCGCAGCCCCGGTCTGCCGCCCGAAGAGTGGTGCATTCTGGATAACCTCAACGGCCTCCCGCTCATCTATGTCGCCGACGACAAGAACTGGGAGAAGGTTGGCAAGCCGTTTTCGGAGGCGCTCACCGCGGCTTACAAAAAGAACAACGCCGAAGGCTCGCTCATGATCTTGCGCGCCAAGCGCGACTCCAACGAAGCGCTGCGCTCCGAGGACAAAAAGGTCGCGCAGTTTATTGACAAGAACCGCCGCCGGAAGCGGCTGGACAAGTTCCAGTGGCGCTTTTTCAATCGGTACTTGGTGAGCCCGCTCCCTGTGGACATCACGAGCGCGAACTACTCGTACGACCTCGATCAGCCGCTTGAGAAAACGGCCGGTTCATTGACGTACAAGTACTCAACCGACGGCAAAACCAACCTCATCGAGATCGATGTCACCGAAGCGGAAGCGCTAAACGTCAACCTCCATGACGACGTCGCGCATCTTGACTTGCCGATCACCATCAAAGTCAACGGTCACATCCTGAAAGAGAACGTGACCGTCAAACGCGACTGGCGGACGTTTTTCGACCGAATGGTGTCGACGAACATGCTGATGATTCCGTACCTGTCGTCGATCTCCGTCACGTTCCCCAGCGTCGCTCAGTTCAAGGAAGAGACGCCCGAAGGAACCGAGAAGGCCGACGACACGGAGAAGGAAAACGCCGGGAACGGCGACGCGGAGAAGAGCAAGGACACGGAGAAGGCCGGCGCGGGTGAAGAAAAAGCCGGCGTAAAGGACCGGTAGACGCGCCACTCCATTGGAGTGAGCGTCCGCTAAGGTTCACGATGCGCCGTTGGAGGTACCCGGCGCTCGCGCTCATCACCGGCGCAGCGGTCACGGTCTACGAGTTCGCCGCGCCCAATCTTTTTCGCGGGTACTTCGGCCAGACGATCTACGTTTGGGCGAACGTGATCGGGGTCATCTTGGCCGCGCTCGCCTTGGGCTACGCCATCGGCGGCCGTTGGGCCGATCGATCCACCACGCTGCGCCCGCTCGTTTGGGTGATCGTCGCGGCCGGTTTGTACGGCGTGTTGGTTTCGTGGGTCGGGCCGGCGTTTTGCGCGTGGTTGGCCGGACCGCAGGAGTACACACAGGACACGGCGATCCAGTCGTTTCTCGCGCAGTCGTTGGCGGCGAGCCTCGTTTTGTTCGGACCGCCGCTGCTCGCGCTCGGCATGGCGACGCCGCTGCTCGTGCAACGTGCGAGCGCGGACTGGCCGGTCGGCCGCGCCGCGGGTCTCGTGTTCGCAGTCGGCACGGTCGGATCGATCGCCGGCATTTACCTGACGACGTTTTGCCTCATCGATTGGTGGGGCGTTCGCACGACGCTGCGCGTTGCGGGCGGCGTTTTGATCCTGACCGGATTGCTCCTCGCGTGGGCGGGGGGGCGCAAACAACCGGACACAGGTGTAGCCGCTAGCCTTCTGCTCCTCGTGTTCTTTCCAACCCCCGCGCCGTGGGCCGACCTCCCGCCGGCCGACGCCAACTTGGTGCTCGCGATCGAATCGCCCTACCAGCTCATTCGCGTGGTGGACCGACCGCGCAACGAAGGCCGCTGGCTTGCGTTCGACGAGGGCATGGGAACGTATCACTCCATGCAGGTGAACAGCGATACGCTTTGGACCGGGGCGTACTACGACGCGTTCGCGCATCTTCCGGAATGGGTCGGCAGCGGCGCGTCCGGCCAAGCGCCGACCGCGATGCGCATTTGCATTCTGGGCAACGCGGCTGGGACGATGGCGGATCTCTTGCGCCTCCACAACGACGATCGTCAGCTGCTCATTGACGCGGTGGAGATCGACCCGGAAGTGACGCGCGCAGCCCGCGAAACCATGGGACTGAAAGACCACCCGGACACACGCATCGTCCACGCGGACGGACGCACGTTTCTCGCCCAATGCGAAGCCGGCCGCTACGACGCCATTATTTTGGACGCGTACGCGCGGCAAGTGTCCATTCCCGCCGCGCTCGTCACAAAAGAGTTTTTTGCGCTCGTGCGCACGCGTCTCACCGAGCGCGGCATGGTGTTTGTCAATCTAGGCGCGCTGCGGCCGGGCAGCACACTGGTGAAGATCGTGGCGGACACGATGGCGAGCGGGTGGGGCGGCACGATCGCGCGTTGCCCGCTGGAAGATCAGGCCAATATCTTGCTGGTCGCGGCGCGCGGGCGACCCGTTCCGCTCCCGCCCGCCGGCAGCCAACTGCGGATTCGCGAGTCGATGGCGCCTCACGTGCCCGCGGGCTTCAAACCGCTGACGGACGATTGGTGCCCCGTGGAGTCGTTGACCGCAAACGATTTACAGCTGCGATGAGAGTCGCAGTCTTGGTCGTTGCGCTCGCCGCCTTCGCGCACGCTCAGGAAGACTCGGTTGCCGCGTTCGACGCCAAGATGGCGGCGCACGAGTACGACGCGGCGTTAGCGATCGCGAAGCGCGCGCACGAACGGCAACCCTCCGCGTACTGGAGCCCACGTCGCGCGAAGGCGCGCGTGGCGGTCGCGCGCGCCAAGCAGCGGACACACGGCTACGACGCCGCCATCACGTGGCTGGAGTCGCGCATCGAGCACGAACTGACCGCGTTTGAGTTTGGCATGCTCTGTTTGTGGGCCGGCCGCGAGAAACACGGCCTGGCGCATCTCGCGGCGTCCGGACTTCCCGAGTCGCAACGCTGGTTTCCCGAAATCAAGTTGCTCATGTACCTGTACCGCTATCGGGACGCCGCCGCGATCGCGAAACGGGTCGGCGAAACCGAGTGGGTCCAGTGGTGCCTTCGCGAAGCGAACCTGCGGACAGAGCTGCGAGCGCGCACGGCACGCGGCTGGCGCGTGGCGTTGTTTGCGGCCCTCGGCCTGGCCGGGCTAGCGATCGTCTTGTGGCGCGCCGCACCGCGGGCCACGACGGCGACCGATTCATCTCTCTAAGAGCGCACGGCAAGCGACGCGGCCCAAGAAGAGGCCGCCGAAGAACCGCGGCGTTTCGTACGACAGCGGGCGCTGCTACTCGTCGTCGGTGCCGCTCGCGGGCTCCGGCTTCACGTCTGCGCGATTGCGTGCGCGCCGCAACGAATATTCAATCATCTCGAGTGCGCTCTCGCGCCCGTACCCGTAGCGACTTTCCATGTTGGCCAGTGTGGTCTCCACCAACTCCTGGCGGTCATTGCTCAAGCTGGACCACCCCGACGTATCCACGAGCAAGAGGTCGTCTTCGACCTGTCGGATGGACTCCTTGTGCTCGGAGTAAAAGTCGGACTTGAGCGCGCGCAACATGTCGGGAAAGAGTTGGCGGTAGTTTGGCTTTTCGCCGGGTCGGTTGAGCGACGCGGCGGCAATCTTGCCGATCAGGTGTTGCCGGAACAGATCCACATCGTCGCCGGTATCGACCAGTCGTTCGACGTTCTCCATCACGTCGGTGTCCGCCGGCCGCTCTTCGCCCGTGGCGGCATGCGTCACGCGCGACTTGCGAATGTACGCGGTTAGATGGCGGAAGTACTCCTGGAAGCGCCGGTCGTACTCCTGCTCATCCACGAGCGCCATCGAGTCCTTGAGTTCGCGCAGGACGACACGCTGAATCGCGCGATCGACATCGTCGACAAAGCGCGCGGGGTTGTTGTACGTCCCCTTGGGCTCGATCTTTAAGAAGTCGTACACGCTGCGATCCTTCACGAGGTTGCGCAACTCTTCGAGCACCGTGATGGGGGTGAAGCATCCACCCTTGGAACGAAACGAAGCGTCGAGCATGATCGTCTTCATCTCACGCGGCGACGCCCCAAACCGTCCCTCGAACACAACGCCATCGCGCCACTCGCTCGCGATGCGGCCGAGGTGGCGACGAAACAGCTTCACGTCGGCCGGGTTGAGCTCTTCGAGATCCGCGGGATCGCGCCCCTGGTACAGGAGCGCTTTGGTGAGCGGCGTAAGGCGACCGATCGCCGAACGCAGCGGCTCCTCGTAGTGACTCGGGTCCGGGCGCCACAACCGCGTGAGCACAGCCCACAGCGCAGCCGACCGAGCGGCGTGCGGCGCGATTTCTAAACGGCGCCCGATGGCGTCGATCTGGTCGCGATAGATTTCGACTTCACGCTCGTACTCAAGAAGATAAGGAACGGTGACAAGCTCCATGCGCGCCTTAAACGACGTGAAGTTCGGATCGGTCTTGAACGCGTCGAGTTGCTTTTCGTTCGCCGAGCCGACCATCACGATGTCGAGATAGGCGAGCGCATTCGGCATACGCAGCGTGCCTTTTTCGATCGTCGTGAGCAGATACTTGTTGAGCTCCAACTGGCGCTTTAAGAAGTCGCTAAACTCGACCAAACCACGGTTGGCATCGACGAGGTCACCCGACACCTCGTGAAGCTTTAGGTTTTGCAGCGCGGCCGGCAGGTTCGCGAGGTTCATGTCGGCGGTGACTTGGCGCGCTTCGGCATCGATCGTTCCTTGCGGCTCGATCGTGACCGCCGCCGTGCGATAGCGACGACTCACGGTAAGACGCACGACGCGGATGTGTCGCATCACGCGCGCCCAATCGCCGTTGTAGGCGTGCAGCAGCGCCTCATAGATCGCCCGGCTTTTTGTGCCCAGGTCGCCGCGCAGAATGTGGGTCACCGAGTAGTCGGGATCCGGACCGCAGATCTCGTGCAGCAGCCCGTGCCGGTGCTCGCGCGGCACGAGGTAGATCGGATTGGTCTTCATGTCCGACTGGATCGTGGACGCGATCTGATCGGGTTCGAGGTACGCAAACGAGTCGAGCTGCCCACCGGCGGTCCCCGGCGAACGAAACCCGAAGCTCCCGCCATCTTCGACCTGCTTGGGAAAAACCCAACTGAATCGATAGAGCGTGCCCTCCGGCGTCAGCGAATACTCCTCGAGGCCTTTAAACAACATGTCCGCGACGGTCGTCTTCGAGGAACCGTTCGGCCCGTGCATGAGCACCATCTTGGTCGCGCGCCCATCGCTGGCGAAGTTGCGAAACGCCCGGTAGATCGAATCCAGGGCGCGCTCCTGGCCGACAACGCGCTGCTGCTCGGGGTCGCCGGATGCGCCGTCGAACACACTCCAGCGCCGCATGGTCTCGCCGAGCGTGTCCACGTCCTCGCTGCCGCCGTGCTCGATCATGGAGCAGACATATTGCGCCGCGGAGCGGAGGAGCCGCTGCGGATGCGCCCGCACCTCGTCCAAAAACTCCCAGAACGAGCGGATGCGCCCCTGGCCTTGGAATTCCTCGCGAATCTGGCCCGCCAGGTCTTCAAATTGCTCGCTACCTACCATGCAACGATCCTACCAGTGGACGTGGACTGGGATCGGGCCGCACACAACGCACGAGCGGGGTGCAAACGCGCCGCGTTCGACACCTATTCGACGCTAAAACCGATCGCTGTTTGTGAAACTGAGCCCACTAAGACTCAAATGGGAAAAAAGCCGGCCGAGGATCACGGTTGGTAGTGCACCTCAGCGAAAGCGCGGGGTTTGGGAGGGCCCGCCATCGAACGCCTGATCCTCGACGCGGCAGATAAGCGTCCTGGCAGGTTCTTTGGTGTGTGGAGAAGTCTGAAGAAAGGACAGTAGCCTGTCGCCCCTCGTCAAGTGCCAGGACACTGTCATGTATACCCTGAAATAGAGACGTGTCATGGAATAATCAACGCGGACAAAACCGCGCACGCAAGATCGCGCAAAAAAGTGCTGATTCCAGCGAGTCTTGCCGGCCCACATTTTTTTGCGTGCCAACCCCAACGTCCAGAAATTCCGCGCGAAACCGGAGGTCAGCCGACCCGGCTAGTTCAAGGACACGACAACTCGACGAACACCACGGGACGGACGCACACCGAATCAACGCCGACTGTCCATGCCACTACGCGGGAGCGCTAGTCGGAAGATTGCCGCGCCGCGACAAAAGCTTTACGGATCCGTCGCATCTCGTCCCAGATTCCACCCAAGATGAGAACAATCATCCAGAGCATCCCAATCAAGATCCAGGCCATAGGAAACTGTGTCATGGGAACCAGTGTATGCCAATCGCGCATGCCAAAGCACAGGTCCTCGCGGCAGCGAGAAGAGATGACGACTGGTCGCTTAGGGGCGCTCGTGTGAGTCGGCGCTCCGTGCTCGCCCTTCGACGAGGTCGGTGGTCGAGACCCCAGCGCAGACCACGCCGATCAGGGTCGCTATTCTCGCGGTGAATCGACTGTCCGTTTCTCGAGCGCATAGCGCTGTCCACGGCGTCAGCCGCGGCGCCAGAGCCAACACGCAAACCAGAAAAGGCGGGGTAGGCGATGAGCTTCACGATCCAAACGGTCCGTTCTCGGCGCGTCATGCGTCTTGAACAACGATCAGGCCGGAACAACTCTCGTTCGCGACACGATCCGGGCGAGAGGCGAAGTACCGGGTCGACCGCGGCTCGACGCCGAAACGACCCATCCAGGAGACGCCCCCCCCCTATGCGTCCGATAATGTTCCTTATGGTGTGTGGGGCGGTTCGGGTCCGAAATGCCTGTTTGGGGCCTGTTCTGTAGGCTTGCCGCGGTCTTGGTCGGTTTCTCCGCCGTGGGGAACGGCTGGCCTGGGCGCGCGCTCGGCTCAAGCCGTGCGCTAGTCGCTAGGCGCGCGCAGCCAAGTGCTGTTTTGCTTCGCGGCGGTCGAGGTATCCGTCACGCAGCGCGCGGCCTCCCAGCACGGCAACATTCGCGCTGACAACAAGCGCGAAGACTGCGGGCTCGATGCCCGAGCCGCGCAGAGCGTGTACGCCCATGAGCACGGAGCCAGTCAGGCAGTAAACGCCAACGTAGCCCCAGAGCAACCCAAGGGTCAACCGCTCGCGCGCGTGCGAGGCCGAGCGAAAACCGCGCGGTGTTTCAGGGAGTGCTCGTGCGCGCTTCATCCGACCACCGCCGGCCAGCGTGACCGCGGTGGCGAGGATCCAGCTGATCGCCACGTCCGGAAAAGCGTAAACGTGGAGCCACGTGAACACGGCGACGTGAACAAAGAGCCAAGCGTTGCGTCGGGCGCGCCGTGTGTCGGTCGCAAACTCGGGATCTTCGGCAACGTAGATGCCGCCGCGCCAGTTGACCGGCTTCTGCGGGTGTATCCACGGTTCTTTCGGCGTTCGTTCACTGTATCCAGGCATCGTCGTATCCAGGCAACGTTGGTCTTCTACCCAAGCACCGGTGGATTCATTCTACCCCGTCTTGAGGATCGGGCTTGGGCTGTGGTTTCGAGCGCAGCCCACGAAACATGCCGGGCGTTTCCCCCGGGCGGGGGCCGCGGTGACCGGCCACGGCGTGCGCGTCATAGCCTCGCATTCGCAGATCCGCCGCAAACTCGTCGGCGTAGCCGTGCAATACGTCGATGCGCTGCGGTGCGACGCGCTCGACGAGTGTGACGAGTTGGTCGTAGTCGGCGTGGTCGGACAGCCCGAAAACCGCATCCGCTTTGACCTTGTCCAAACGCCCCGCCCACCCTGAAATCACAGCGAGCTTCAAGGGACCCCGTTGCTGCACCTCGGGCGTACGCAACAAGCGCGGCGTGACGACGACCGCGCATCGATCCCGTGGGTTGCGCTTGAGCGTGACCGCGCCGGGGAACTTCACGCCGTGTGCGCGATAGGTCGGGCACAGATTCCAGATCGCGGGATGCACCGCGCACGGTACACCGGCTTGGGACAACAGCGCCGCAATCTCTTGCCCCTTGCCGAGCGCGTACCCCAAAAACACCGGTGTCTCATCCGCGCGCAACGCTTGCTGCGCGAATGTGATCAGCGCCGCCCGCGTGCCGTCGTCGTCGGGGAAGCGATACTCCGGCAGCCCAAACGTCGCCTCCATCACCAGGTGGTCGGCACGGGGCGGTTCCGCCGGCAACGTCGTCACGCCAGCGGTCATTTTGAAATCGCCGGAGTACAGCACGCTGCCGCCGGGGCCACAGACCTTGACCATGGCGGCGCCCAGGATGTGGCCGGCGCGATGTAGCGTGACCGTGAGATCGCCGACCACAAACGGTTCGCCGAACTCGCGCTCCACGTACTCGGCTTTGTGTCCGGTCCGCTTGCGAACAAACGCCGCGGTTGCCGGCGTGCACACGATGCGACGGTGGCGCCCCACGTGATCGCCGTGCGCGTGTGTGATCACGCCGAGCGCCTTCGGTTGCTTCGCGTCGAGCCAAAGTAACCCGCGCTCGACTTCGATCCCCCCCGCCGGGTCAAAATGAACGCGCGGCGGTGTGGTCACTCGTCCGGCGTTAGGTAGCAGAGGATTTTGAACACGAGTTTGGCGGTCGCGAAGTCGGACACCGCCGACGGCGGCTCCGGCAAAAGTTCGACCACGTCGAAGCCGAGCACCTGGCGTCGCTCGCACGCCGCGCGCAACAGCGCCAACGTGTCCCACCACGAAAGCCCTCCCGGTTCGGGCGTTCCGGTACCGGGGACGACGGACGGGTCGAGCCCATCCACATCGACGGTGATGTAGATCGACTCCGGCAACTCATCCACCACGCGTTCGATCCAGTCCGGGCGACGCGCGAGGTCGAACGCGTAGTGCGCGTGGACCCGTCGATCCGCGCGGATGCACTCCTTGTCCTCTTCGGAAACGGCGCGCAACCCAACAGCCACGATGTCCGAAACCTGCTCGTGATCCAGCGCGCGCCGCATCACACAGCCGTGCCCGAATTTCGTTCCCGCGTACGAATCGCGCAGATCGGGATGCGCGTCGATTTGAAGAATGCCGAACTCGCGGTGCCGCGCGGCCACGGCGGCAAGCGGCCCCAACGAGATGGAGTGTTCACCACCGAGACACCCAACGATGCGCCCCGCATCCATGTGCGTGCCGACGACATCGGCCACATCACGCGCGAGCGCATCCGGCATGCCATCATGCGTCACCGGCGCCGTCACGTGGATGCCGGCGTCGCCCGGGCGGCGCCCGGTTTCGATATCGAACGTTTCGACCTGGTACGACGCCGCTAGGATCGCTGCGGGTCCGGCGGCGGTGCCCTTGCGGTACGTCGTCGTCTTCTCGTACGGCACAGGGACCAACGTGTAACGCGCGTCGCTCGGCGGAACGCTGTCTTCGAGAAATCCGTGGGCGCTCATTGTGACTTGGCTCGATCGCGGACTAAAGCGGCGGCAAGTCGATCTTCGTATCCGTTTCGTCGGACAGGTCTTCGGCTTTCAATTCGCTTGCAAGCGAACGCTTCGCCTTGATCGCATCGAGAAACAAATCCGTAACCGCTTGCTGCACGTCTCTCCGTGTTTTTTTGTCCGCGTCTCCCAGCGGAATCTGGCCGCCGGCCATTCGTCCGTGGCCTCCGGCGCGCCCCATCACACCAACCGCTTTACGAGCGGCCGCACCGGCGTGCGCGTTCGCGACCGTGCTGCGCAAGGATAGGTGCAACGTCTTGTTGTAGATGCCCGTCACCATCGTCCACCGCAGGTCTTCGCAGCGCAGTAGAAAATCTGCCATCTCTGCCACCATGTCCGGGTTGTGAATGCGACCCAGGTGCGACACGCAGGCGAAGTCGAACACTTGCGCGCGTTCGATCGCCTTCTGGAACACCGTGAAATACGATCGCGGCACGCGCGCATTTTCGATCTGACTCAGCAACGCGGTGTCGCCGTACGAAAACAACTGCTGGTACGCCTCGAGGTCTTCCTCCGTCGCTTCGTCGCTCAGGTCGTGCGTGTCGGACTTGATGCCGTACATCAGCGCGGTCGCAACGTTGCGCGAGATCGGAATGCCGTTGCGCAAAAAGAACTGCGCGACCATCGTGGCCGTCGCTCCGACCGGTCGACCGGCGTCCCAATAGAGCACGCCTTCGGGGCGCTCGTGTTCTGGGTGATGGTCGATGACGACTTCGGGCGTGCGTCCTTCGGGCAGCGGCGTGTGGCCAAACCCGGGCTGCGTGTCGACCAGCGTGAGCAGGTCCGCCTCGTCGTAGTCAACTTTGTTGGCGGGCACGATCTTCACTTCGAGCAATCGCAACATCGCGCGGTTTTCCGCACGGCCGACGATCCCGCCGAACACGATGCGCGATTCGATCCCGAGGTAGCGGCTGTAGAGCGCGCGCATGCCGACGGCGGCGCCGATCGAATCCGGGTCCGGGTTGTTGTGGACCTGGATCAGTGAGATTTTGCGGCCCCGCACCGCGTTCAACAAGCGCAGCAGGCTTCGGTCGCGGATTTCGGATCCGTTTATCGGGATTGGATGAACTCCCACAGGAGACGCACGCCGTATCCGGTTGCGCCGGGCTTGTGATACCCCTTGTCGCCGTCGGCCCACGCCATCCCGGCGATGTCCAAATGCACCCAGGGCGTTTCGCCGACGAATGCTTTGAGGAAAGCGGCAGCCGTGCTCGCGCCGCCCCATCGACCGCCCGAGTTTTTGAGGTCCGCGTACTTGCTCTTCATCATCTCGCCGTAGCGGTCGAAGACGGGAAGCGGCCAGACGGTTTCGCCGGAGCTTTCGCCGGCCGCATCAACGGCGGCGCTTAACTTTTTGTCGTTGCCGAACCGACCCGCAGCCGCGTCGCCCAGAGCCACGACGCAAGCGCCCGTCAGCGTAGCCAGATTGATCACTGCGGCGGGTTTTTTCTCCACGGCATACGCCAGCGAGTCGCAGAGGAGCAGTCGCCCTTCCGCGTCGGTGTTGATGATCTCGATGGTCTTACCATTGCGCGCCTTGACGATGTCGCCGGGGCGATAGGCCGCGCCGTCCGGCATGTTGTCGGTCGCGGGCACGTACGCGTTGATGTTCACCTTCGGCTTGAGCGCGGCGACGATGTGCATGAAACCGAGCACGGCCGCACCGCCGCACATGTCGAACTTCATGTCCTCCATCGTCGCGGACGGTTTGATCGAGATGCCTCCCGTGTCGAACGTGACGCCCTTCCCGACGATGGCGATCGTCTCCTTGGACTTCGCGCCGCGGTACTGCATTTCGATCAGGCGCGGTTCATTCCGGCTGCCCGCGGCTACCGCCAGGAAGGCGCCCATCTTCAACCGCTTCAACGCGGCGCGATCGTGCACTTTCACTTTCAGCCCCGTCGTCGTGAGCTTGCTCGCTTGCGTCGCCAGATGGCGCGGAGTCGCCACGTTGCCCGGACGGTTGCCCAGGTCGCGCGCGAACGACACGGCCGCGACCAGCGCGGCCCCTTCTTTGACCTCTTTGCCGAGTCGTCCGGCGGCGCCGGTCAGCGGTGCGATCTCGGCGCGCTGAAACGCAACCGGCTTTGCATCACTCTTGAATTCATCGAAGCGATACTGCGCTAGACCGACGCCGAGCACGATGTCGCGCCCCGACGCGCGGGGCGGCACGAGAAATGTGGCTCGCGTCAACCGGCGCGCTTCGATGGCTCGTGCGGCCTGAGCCGCCGCCAGCCGCCACGTCTCGGCGGTGGCGTCCTCGCCGAGACCGACGAGCAACAACCGCCGTCCCCGTTCGCCGCCGTGGAGGAGCAGGGTCTCGTTCGCCTTGCCCGCAAACTCCCCCGCCTTCAGAGCTGTCTTGGCGGCCGCGTTGAGCGCGCCATCGGGAACGCCGGCCACCTTCTTGGCGGGAGCGTCTTGAGGGAGGAAGGCCACAAACACGTCGGTGCGGTGCGACGCCTTCGGCGCCCCCATTGCTCGAAAGTCAGTCATGCAGCGCGGGATTGTACCCGCGACAGCCCGGCGAAATGAACCTACAACCACAAACCCAACCCCCGTTCCGGCCGGGATCGCCTCGCAGCCACAGACGACGTAACTTCTTATGATGCAATCAGTTGGCCGGGAACCGTGGGCCAAGGGCGCGTAGCTCGGCCGGGGCATTTTCCCGCGCGGTCGCCGTGAAGCGGTTCCCCGAGCCCGCCTGGCGACGCCACTCGGGCCGGGCACTCGCTCACGACCAGGACTGACGGCGCTTCCAAGTCCGCGTGAAATCCCGCAATCACGGCAACCGCCCCCCTTTGTGGAGTTTAGGATTCGTGGATGGAAAAGCGGAAGTTGGATACAAAGCGCGCGATGCGCATGCCTTGGGGCACCGTGCTCGCTGTGGCATGCGTCACGATCTTTGTGCTGTTGCAGTTTTGGGGCGTCAGCCGCGAACCGGCGGGTTCCGAAGACAAGGGGCCGAACGGCGTGTGGGCGGTTGTGTCCCTCGTCTTTCTCGTCTACCTCTACCGCGGGCGTCCGCTCGCACGGCAGTGGGCGCGGGCGTTTGCGGTGTTTGGCGCGCTTGCCTTTGCGTTCGTCGCGTACGCGCTCTTCGAGCTCGGAGTTCGTACAGGGCTGGCCATGTTGATTCCGATGTTGTCGATCGTCTGCATGATTGCGATTTTTTTTGGCCTCGGGACGCGAGCCAGCCGCCGCTTCTTCGACCTCTATTGCGAGGCGTGCCCGTCGTACCGGGTCCGCGCGCGCGATCTCATGTTTCGCCGGATCCAGTGCAAAGAATGCAAACGCGAGTGGCAATACGGACAGGGCGGCATCGACGTCTCAGCATTCGATTAGCGCGCGGCGCCCATCCTTGCGGAGACCGTTCTCGCAAACGTGCTCCGCGTGATCTCCGCGGGTTCATGATCTGGGGGATGGCTTCCCAACCGGATGGGACGCCGAGCTCTCCGCCGCAGGCGTTCACGATGCTCGTCACGGGGGGGCTTTCTCCGGGGCGGCGTTTGTCGGGCTCGGGACCAAAGCGAGCCGGCGCTGATTCGACCAGGATTGCGTGGGGTGCCGGTCCTACCGCGTCGTCGCGCGCGACACGATGTTTTGCCGCATGCAGTGCAAGAGCGCGCAAGCGCGAATGGAGCCTGGGTGATCGCGGCGTGGATTTTCGATTGATGGCGAGAAACGGACACGCCGCTGCGGCCCACCGATGAATCGTGATGGCGGCTCGGCGCAGGGTTTAACCCGCGCGCTCGACGAGTAGGCCGCGCGCTGCGGCGTGCGCCTCTAGGAGTCCGACTTCTCGTAGCCTAGGTCCTTAAAGATCTGGAAGATCTCGGACCACGTCGGGAACGGCTTTTGGTGCACGCTCTTGAACTCGTTCACCGCGTTGATGAACTCGAGCACTTCGGCGGACATGCGGTATTCGTTGATGCGCCGCTCGACCTTGCGTCGTTCCGGCTGCTTGCGGCGCTCCTTGGCGACCGCTTGGGTTTGCTGGCGGCGCTCGCCATCACGACGTTCGTCGTCGCGACGCTCTTCTTCGGCCGCACCGGCGCCACTTTGTGCCGCGCCTTTCCCGTTGTTTGTCTTGTTGTCCCGTCGCGTTGTCATGTCAATCCCGCAGCTGATGTAGCTCCACTCTTATCGGTCCCGTGGATTCCCCCTCTTGAATCGTGACACGGCGACACTTGTACCTTTGCGAAACGCCTTCGCTATCGGGCAACACCACGTACACGTCGTATTTCCCGCTCTTGATCGGTGTTCCGGGGCTAAGCCACCGGGTCTCCGTCTCATTGCGAGAATTCACCAAAATGATCTGCTTCGGCTGCACAACTTGGCGAAGTTGCTTCTCCACCTCGTCAAAAAACTGAAGGTCGAGGGTGCCGTGGCCCGAAACGACGAGATCGAGTTCGATCGCGCCGGTGGTCGGCCCAATCACGACCTTTTCAAACGTCGGGTTCGATGAGGGGCTGGTGACCAGATCCGGCTGGATCCAATACGTCCCCGGCAACAACCCGAAGATGCGATAGGTCGCATCCTGTTTTGCGTACGCGCGCCGCACCTCTTCGAACTGCTCGCGCCCGTGCTTTCCGCGCACACGCTTGGCGACGATGACGCGCACGACGCCTTCGACCGCCGTTTGATTCGAGCGACGAATCGTCCCGTACACTTCCGCGCCGCGCTGCGCCGACAACAGGCCCACGTCCGTCGCCTGCCCGCCGAAGACTTCGATCTCTTTTGTGATCTCTGCGAATTCGCGCGCCAGGATGCGCAACTTGTAACGACCCTCGGGCACGTTGTAGATCGTGAATTCGCCCGTCTTGGAGAACGTCGAGAGTTGCTGCGCGCTATGGCCGATGCCGCGCAACGAAGCATGGTAGTGCAGGAGCGGCTGCCCGTCCGTGCCGACGACCTTGCCGGTCACGCGCCCGTTCTTGCGCAGATAGATCGTTACTTTGGAGTTCGGCTTGACGAGGCCCGGCTCGTCGGGCATCACGATCGTCTTCTTGTCGATGTTGGCCGTCACGATGAAGCCGGGCTTCTCGATCACCTGGCCGCCCAGCCCGCTGAACTTCGCGATCCCCAACGAGTTCGTGAGTTTGCGCCGCCCCGTCTTCGTGCGCGGCATCGGGTCACCGGCCGGGAGGACCGACACTTCGACGTTGGCGACCGGCATGTTCGTACCCCGCCACAGGACCGTCACCTCCATGCCGAAGCCTGTGTCGAGATAGTGCGTGCCCAAGTCGCGATTTTCGCCCGGCTTCAACGCAGGCTCGGCGGTCCACGGCGCGGGCAGATGGTCATCGGGGTACACCTCAACGGTGAACTTGCCGTGCGGAATGTCTCGGTACTCGAAATACCCATCCGCGTCGGTCTTTGTGAAGTGCTGCTTGCGCGCGAACCGCGCGAACACTTCGGAGTGTGTTCCTTGCGGCGTGTACTCAACATGCACACCCACCGCGGGCGTTTCGTCTTCGTACATGACGCGTCCGCGCGCGCTGCACGCCGGCATCAATACGATGACGTGTTCTTCGGCGAACTTCGCGCGCGGAACGGTCGTCCACGAGTAGCCCTTGCGCTCGACCCACAGGTTCCAGAAGTCGCGCGGGAGGTCTGTTAACTCAAACGAACCGTCGGAGCGGGACCGCACCGTCTTCGCCTTCCGCAACTCACCCCACAGCGGAATCTCGTTGTCTTTTTCGAACTTCAAGTACGGCTTCAACGCGTGGATTTCCGCGCCCCCGAGCGGCTTCTTGGTGATGCCATCGATCACCTTGCCGCGCAGCGTGCCGCTCTGCGCCGGAATCACTTCGTTCCGGCTGGGTGGTAATTTCACGGCCGGAGGCGGGGCCTCGACGACGGGGAGCGACGGCCGCTCCGGCTCCAACTGCAACAGGTAGATGAGCGCCGCAAGGCCGCCCAGGGCGCCCAATAACGCCAAAACCACCGTCGCGCGACGCTGGGTGTCATCTCTTCCGGTTTTTCGATCCATGGAATATTGCCGCGCAGTCTACAGCGGCTCCTTCGGCTTGCCGATGGCCTCGTCTGTCTGGTTTTCCGGGTCGTTTTCCCGTGAAGAGCGCAACCGGTTATTGAATACGCTGCCGCGCCGCACCGCGGTTACACCAAATCGAGCACGGAGGGCGTCGACCGCCTCATCGACGGCCGAATCGTCCGGGGTGGCCGCCGAAAAAAGCGATTCCTGGCTCGAAAACCCTGCAACGCTGATCCCGAGGAGGCGCACGGGCTCCCGGTTTTTCGCCACCTCCTCGGTGAACAACGCGTCGGCCGCGTCGAGTAGTGGACGGGTGGTCCACGTCGGGGCCGCGAGCGTGCACTGCCGCGACACCGTGCGGAACGGCTCGTAGCGAGCCTTCAAGGTGACCTTGCGCCCCTTCAGGCCGTGACTCCTCAGCCGTGCCGCCACCTTGTCGACCAGCGCGATCAGCACCGCGCGCAACTCCGCGCGATCCGTGAGGTTTTGCGAAAACGTCGTCTCGTGGCCGACGGATTTCGGTCCGCGCGCCGTGACGACCGCGCGGGCGTCGCGTCCGCGCGCGAGATCGCGCAGCCGCGGGCCGTTGCTCCCGAACGCCTTTTTCAGCGCGCGGTCCGACGCCTGCGCAAGATCGCGAAACGTGTGCATCCCCATGCGCGTGAGCGCGGCCGCGCCCTTCGGACCGACGCCCCACATGCGGCGCACGTCGAGCGGAGCGAGAAACTCCTCGAGGCCTTCGGGGTGCGCGACGACCAAGGCGTCCGGCTTACGAAGATCGCTCGCGATCTTGGCGACGAACTTGTTCGGGGCGACGCCGACGGACGCGGTGAGCTGGATTTCTTCCCGGATGCGCGCACGCAACTGCGTGGCAGCCGCCACGGGTCCGCCGAACAAACGCTCGCAGCCGGTGAGATCGAGAAACGCCTCGTCGACCGACAGGGGTTCGACCAGCGGCGAATAGTCTTTAAAGATCGCGAACACGGCGCGCGAGACTTGGGCGTATAGCTCCATCCGCACAGGCAAGAACACGCCCTGCGGACAAAGACGGGCCGCGCGCACCAACGGCATCGCGCTATGCACTCCGTAGCGGCGCGCTTCGTACGACGCGGCACTCACAACACCGCGCGCGTCCTTCGGTCCGCCAACGATGACAGGGCGACCCTTGAGTTCCGGCTGCTCGCGGATTTCGACCGACGCATAGAACGCATCCATGTCCACGTGCAAGATGGCGCGCGCGCCGTTGGGCCACGGCTTCATCTCAAGAACCTGCCAGCGCGCGATCGACGATGTGCCCAACCAACTGCGAAAACGTCATGCCCGCCGCGACCGCAGACTTCGGAAAGAGCGAGTTCGCGGTGAAGCCCGGCATCGTATTGGTTTCCAACACGACGAGGCTCTGATCCGGGCGCATGATCACGTCCGTGCGCGACAGGCCCGCGAGTCCAAAGATCGCGTGCGCGGCAAGCCCAAGCGCTTGAATGCGTTGTGTGGACTCCGCGTCAATCGGCGCGGGCGCAATCTCCTCGGTCACGCCGTCGGCGTACTTCGCGTGATAGTCAAACCACGCGTTGGGAGCGCGAATCTCGACGACGGGGAGCGCCATCGGCGTCCCGTCGTCCCCCTCAAGCACCGGCGCTGTGAACTCACGGCCAAGCTCGCGGCGTTCGACCAACAACTCGGGCGCGGCCACGCCGAGCTCACGCACGGCACGTTCGTATTCCGCTTCGTCCGCCACGAGGCGGAGCCCGAGCGACGAACCCTGCATCGGATCTTTCACGACCACCGGAAACCCAAGGGTGTCGCGCACGTCAGCAACGGACGCGGTCGGCGCGACCAAGTCGGGCGCGCACTCGATCCCGTGCGCTTGGAGCAAACGCTTCGCACGAATCTTGTCGCGCGCGCGCGCCGAACCTGCCATCCCGCTTCCGGTAAACGGCAGGCCGATCGTTTCCAAAAACCCCTGGATCGTTCCGTCCTCGCCGAACGGCCCGTGCAGCGCGAGAAAACACACGTCGCAGTGGCGGGCGCGTAACGCCTGCGCACCGGCCAGCGCATCGGCGCATTCGTCCCCGGCCACGTTCCACCGTCCGTCGCGTTCGATCCGAACCGGGATGACGAAAAACCGCTCCGGGTTGAGCGCTTCGACCACCTGGTGGCCCGTCTGCAGACTCACCTCGTGCTCCAGAGACGGTCCACCAAAAAGGACTGCTACATTCGTCATGGGAAGTTGGTCGCTGCGGCCGAACCCGGAATGTACCACCCCCCTCTCCCGCTGCATCCGCGTCAAGCGCCGGAGTGGCGCATGCGCGGTCTTGTCACGTCGTCACGCGGGGCATCATGGGCCGGCGCCGAGGGGCGCGGTTACCGGAGGTCGCTCGCGTCGACGGCTTCCAGCGGCGAGAGCTCGACGGTCTGCTCCGGCTGCGGCCGCCCGGCCGCCTCGAACCAGCGCCGATACTTCGCCTGCATGGCCGCGCGGACGGCTTGGGGCGAGTCCGCGCCCGTCGCGTTCTTCAGCGGAGCGAATTCTTCCTCGCGAATCGACTCCACGACGGTGATG
This sequence comes from Planctomycetota bacterium, assembly GCA_021776785.1. Lineage (GTDB taxonomy): Bacteria > Planctomycetota > PLA2 > PLA2 > PLA2 > JAJFFF01. The sequence goes on from JAJFFF010000035.1 coordinate 39,817, forward strand.
GAATCCGCTTGCGGGAAGAGATCAAACAAGAAGCGCTCGAACTTCAGGCCGGGCTGACGCACGACGCCTTGGGGCGTCCACGCGCTCACCTGTTTTTGCGCGACATGCAACGGAAGTCCCGCTTCCAACGCACCGCGCAAGAACGGAAGTCGAAACGCGTGCACCGCCATCGAACCCAACCGCCACGCCAGGCGGCCGTCGTCGGTGCGCGCGGCCGCCATCGTCGAAGGCAGTTCGCTGTACTCGATGAGCGCCGGCCGCCCGTCGCGCAACACGACGACGCCGAGCTTTTCGTCGGGGCGCCGTTTCTCGATGATCTTGGTCACCAGCGGCGCGTCGCCGGTTAGGAGTGCACCAATAAAGTCCAGATCCACGACCCGGAGGAGCGGGTTGTCCACCTGAAACGTCACGACGCACTCGATGCCGGCGTCTTCCCACGCGCGCAACACGCCGTTGGTCTCTAAGCCGAGGATCGCGCCGCCGTGCCCATCAGGGCTCAGGAACGGGTCGCGCGGCGAGCGGAGCAACACTTGGCCGTCACGATCGAGCGCGGGCAGCGATGCCTGCATCGAAAACTGCAGTTGATCCGGCTCGTACCCGAAGCAGTCGTGCGTTTGAAAAAACGAGCGAATGGCAGCGTCGGTTGTGCGTCCGGTCGTCACCGCGAGAGGCGGAAGCGTCCCAAAGTCGCGCCCGGCACGGACGAGGTGTTCGAGCAACAGCTGAAAGAGGCTGCGGCTCGACTGCGGTCCGATGGGGTATGTGCCCTTGGGCCCGTCCCATCCCAAGCGCGATGCTTGGCCGCCCGCAAGCAGCGCAAACGCGACCTTGCCTGCCCGCAACGCCTGCACGGCCGCGCGCGCGGCGCTGGGATCGGCTTCCGCGTGCACCGGCCGGTACGAAGGGATGGCGAGCCGACTCGAGTCGAGTTCCGGCTCACGCGGCGCCACTTGGTGGGCACGCAACGTGGCCAGCGTGTCCCAGCCGACCAGCTCAAGCGCGTCCGTCAAACCGGTCGCGTCCGCTCCGTCGAGCGTGTTTAGGTGTGCGGCGAGTGAGGCCTGGCCCGCGGCGATGAGTTGTTCGGACGGCGAGCTCCGAGACCCCATCGGCCTACTGGAAGCGCGCCATCAGCAAAGAGACGTTATGCCCGCCAAAGCCAAGCGAGTTCGACAGCAAGTGGTCGATCTGGAAATCGCGCGCCTCGTTCGGCACGTAGTCCAGGTCGCAATCGGGGTCGGGCGTCTCGTAGTTGATCGTCGGGTGGATCACGCCCTCGTGCGCCATCAGCGCACACAGTGCCAGCTCCAACCCACCGGAACCGCCGAGCAGATGGCCCGCCATCGACTTGCTCGACGAAACCGCGAGCTTGTCCGCATGTTCACCGAACACGCGGCGAATCGCTTTCGTCTCGGCGGCGTCGTTCAACGAAGTCGAAGTACCGTGGGCGTTGATGTAGTTAACGCGTTCGGCGTCCACGCGCCCGTCGTCGAGCGCATTTTTCATCGCCCTGGACGGGCCGTGGCCCTCGGGCGTCGGCGCCGTGATGTGGTACGCGTCCGCCGTCATGCCAAAGCCCTTGACCTCGGCGTAGATCGTCGCGCCGCGCGCCTTGGCGTGCTCCAGCTCCTCGAACACGAGCATGCCCGCACCTTCGCCCATGACGAACCCGTCGCGGTTTTTGTCGAACGGCCGCGACGCTTTGGTCGGGTCGTCGTTGCGCGTCGACATCGCCTTCATGTTCGAGAACCCAGCCATCGCCAACTCGGTGATGGTGGCCTCCGAACCGCCGCTGACGACGACGTCGGTCTCGTTGTTCCGAATGGAACGGAACGCCAACCCCAATGCATGGGACGCCGACGCACACGCGGACGCGGTGATGTAGTTCGGACCGCGCAGGCCGTGACGGATCGAGATCTGTCCCGCCAACGCATTGATCATCAGCATCGGAATGAAGTGCGGCGTCACGCGGTGAGCACCGCGCTCCTGCAGCACCTTGTGGTTGGCCTCAATCGATGACAGCCCGCCGATCCCTGAGCCGACAATGACGCCGCAGCGATCCAGGTCGGCCTTCTCGAAGTCGATGCCGCTATTCTTGATCGCCTCGTCCGCAGCGACGACGCCGTACTGCGTGAAGAGGTCGAGCTTCTTCGTCGCGCGACCGAAGTACGCGGCGGAATCGAAGCCATCGATCTCGCACGCAATCTGGCACGCCAACGTCGTGGGTTCATAGCGGGTCAGCCGGCGCGCGCCGCTACGCCCAGCCTTCGCAGCCGACCAGATGGTCGGCGCGTCGTTGCCGAGAGCGCACATCGCGCCCACGCCGGTGACGACCACGCGACGAGTGGACATGGGCTACTTGACGTTTTCTTGGATGTATTTGATCGCGTCCCCGACGGTTTGGATCTTCTCCGCATCTTCGTCGGGAATGTTGAGATCAAACTCGTCTTCGAACTCCATGACCAGCTCGACCGTGTCGAGGGAGTCCGCTCCGAGATCTTGAATGAACGAGGTTTCCTGAGTGATCTTGTCGCGGCTAGCACCCATCTGCTCGCACACGATCTCGATCACCCGCTCCTCGACGTTTTTTAGTTCCTCAGCCATCGAAATAGTCTCCCGCTGGTGAATTGCCGCGCGATTCGTCGCGACAGCATATCCCCAGGCGTGTTTTGCTACCAGCCCCCGCCGAGGGTCATGCCCCCGTCAACGGCGATCACTTGTCCGGTTACATACGACGCCGCGTCCGACGCCAAGAAGGCGACCACGTTCGCAACGTCCTCGGGAGTGCCTACACGGCGCAGCGGGGTCGCCTTAGCCGCCATTCCGGCGGCGTCCTCTCCGAGAATCTTAGTCATGTCAGTCTCGATAAATCCCGGCGCCACGACGTTAGCCGTGACGTTACGCGATCCCAGTTCCTTAGCGAACGAGCGGGTCAGTGAGATCAACGCCCCTTTGCTGGCGGCGTAGTTCGTTTGGCCCGCGTTGCCCGTAAGGCCAACGACCGACGAAATGGTAATGATACGACCCGTGCGCTGTTTCATGAAGGTTCGATACAGCGCCTGAATCATTTGAAACGAGCCCTTGAGATTGACATCGATCACGTCATCCCAGTCCTGTTCGGACATCCCGAGGGCCAGTTGATCGCGCGTCACCCCGGCGTTGCACACCACAATATCGCAGCGGCCGAGGTCACTTACGACCGCTTTGGCCACGCTCTTGGCGTCGCCGGCGTAGCCGTGGGCGCGGTCGGATTCCAGCGATTTTGCCGCATCCTTGGCCCGCTCCTCGGTGGTAGCGGTTAAGGCGACCTGAGCGCCGCGCGCGAGCAGTCCCTGCACGATCGACCGTCCGATCCCTCGGGATCCGCCGGTGACCAGGGCGACCTTGCCTTCGAAGTCATTCATGCCAATACCTCGTCCAAGGCGGCACGGTCTGCGCCGCGTTCGATTTTTTTGATGAGCCCACACAGCACACGGCCCGGGCTCAACTCCACAAAGCGCGTGGCGCCGTCGGCCAGTGCGCGACGAAGCGAAGCTTCAAACATCACCGGAGACGTAAGTTGCTTCACAAGATTGCCGCGCAACTCCTCTAGGTCCGTGGTCGGCTCGCCGGTGACGTTGCCGATCACGGGACAGCGCGCGTCGTGAAACGTAACGCTCGCGATCGCTTCACTCAGCTTTTCGCGCGCGGGCTCCATAAGCGGCGAGTGAAACGCGCCAGCGACTTCGAGACGTACCGCACGGCGGAAGCCGCGCTCGGCGGCCAACGCTTCCGCGCGATCAAGCGCCGCAACATCGCCGCTGATGACCACTTGGCCCGGCGAGTTTAGGTTCGCGACCACGCAGACACCGCCTTCGACCGTCGCCTCGCGCACGATGCTCTCCGCGTCTTCGCGATTCGCACCGAGAATGCTCGTCATGCTCGACGCAACCGCATCACTCGCTGCTTGCATCGCTTCGCCGCGCGTTCGGACGAGGCGGACCGCGTCTTCAAGGTCCAACACGCCCGCGGCGTAGAGAGCTGTGTATTCGCCTAAGCTCAACCCGAGGGCGACGGTGATCGCGCTTCGGTCGAGTTCACCACGGTCCTCGGCCGCCGCCATCGACGCGGCCGAGGTCGCCAAAATCGCCGGTTGGCATACGTCGGTGCGCGTCAGTTGTTCCGCGGGACCGTCGGCGCACAGCTTCAGCAGATCAAAGCCGAGCGCTTTTGACGCGCGACGAAAGACATCCGCCGCCGCCGGGGACGATTCCGCCCAAAAGACGCCCATGCCGACGCGTTGGGCGCCTTGGCCCGGACACAGGAGTGCGATGCTCATGCGGACGACGCTCCGCGTGCGGCCGTGCGGGCCAAACCAGCGACGATGCTCTCCTTGACGTTTTGCTGAACGGCGCGCGTGCACGCGCGAATGGCGTTCGCGATGGCGCGGCGATCGGAGCGGCCGTGGCAGATCATGACGTGGCCATCCACGCCGAGCAGCGGAGCGCCGCCAAACTCCGCGTAGTCGGTCATGCCGAACAACTCGCGCATGAGTTCGGGTTGTTCTTTTCCGATGCGCTGGTGGATCTTCCCGAGGATCATTTCCGCGCAACCTTGCGATGCCTTGAGAATGATGTTCCCGACAAATCCGTCCGCGACCGCGACTTCGCAGTCGCCGCCGAAGAGACCGCGACCTTCGATGTTGCCGACAAAGTTCAGCTCGCCCTGGCGCAACAGCTTGGTCGCTTCGCGCGTAAGCTCATTGCCTTTCGCTTCCTCTTCGCCGATCGAGACGACCGCAACGCGCGGCGACGCGCATTCAAAGATCTCGCGAAAGTAATTCGCACCCATCACGCCGTACTGTTCGAGGTGATGCGGGCGGCACGAGGGGTTCGCGCCGGCGTCGATTAACAGGCACACGCCGCTCTTGTTGAGCGCGGGCATCGGGACCGCGATCCCGGGGCGGCGAACGCCTTCCAATCGTTTCAGTCCAAAACCCGCGGCGGCGACGGCGGCACCGGTCGAGCCGGCGGCAATCAGCCCTTCGGCGTGCCCACCGCGGACCAGCAAAACCGCGCGGCCGATCGACGAGTCGGGTTTGCTTTTGAGCGCCTCGACAGGCTTCTCGTTCATGCCGATAACGTCGGTGGCGAAGACGAGTTCGAGCCGGTCCATCGACGCGCCCTGCGTCGAGAGCTCCGCCTCCAAATCGGCCTGACGACCGACGAGCATGATCTCAAGTTTGGGATCGCGGGACAGGGCGAGAAGGGAACCGGCTACCTGTTCGCGCGGGGCGTGATCCCCGCCCATCGCATCCACAGCGACGCGCACGTTTGGTTAGTCCTCGGTCTCGATCTGAATCTTCTCGTTGTAGTAGCCGCAGTTGGCGCACACGCGGTGCGAACGGCCGGGCTGGCTACAACGGGGACACGGACGCAACTGCGGAATGGCGAGCGCGTGATGCGCGCGTCGAGTCCGAGTCCGAGAGTGGGAGGTCTTGCGTTTCGGGACGGCCATCGTTTGCTCCATAAACCGCTTGCAAAGCGGATTCAGCCAAGCCCAGCAGACTAAACCGGCCGGGGGTACATGTCAACGTGAGGAGGCCGTGCGGAACCGCTCCCCCGACATTCCTCGGGCGCGACCGACGGGCCGCGGCGCGATTCCTTGTGGTCCGCGCCTCTTAGCCGGCGTTGAGTGTCTCCACCACGGCGTCCCGCGAGGCATCGAGGGCCGCGTCCAGTCCGTCGATCCGAGGGGCGCGGCCCTGCGCCATTTCCGGCCTGCCGCCGCCTTTTCCGCCCAGTTGGGTGGCCAATCCTCGCAAGACGTCGCCCGCCTTGACCCCGGCGGCGACGGCACCTTTGGTCGCCGCCGCCACCAGGGCCGCGCCGTTGTCGCCCCGTCCGGCCAGCAAGATCACGCACTCGCCGAGCTTTTTCTTGAGCTCGTCGCCCATGGATCGGAGCGTGCCCGCGTCGTCGCCTTCGACCGAAGCAACCAGCACACGGACGCCCGCTGCCTCGACCGCCCCGTCCGCCAGCGTCGCCACCGCCGCCAGACCGTCTTCGCGTTTGCTTTGGGCCGCCTGTTGGCGCAACTCCTTGAGTTCTTTTTGCATCGAAGCGACGCGTTCGCCGAGTTCGACGGGGCGCGCCTTCAACGCATTCGCTAGACCGCGCAGCGCCAATCGCTGTTCGCGCGCCACGTCGAGCGCTCCGCCGCCGGTCACCATCTCGATGCGCCGCACGCCGGATGCAACCGACGATTCGTTACTCAAGAGGCACGAGCCGATTTCGGCGCTCGTCGCGACGTGAATGCCGCCGCACAACTCGCGCGAGTGGTCGCCGATCGTCACGACGCGCACCCTCGCGTCGTACTTTTCACCAAACAGCGCCATCGCACCGGACGCGCGCGCTTGCTCCAAGTCCATCAGCGCGGTGACGACGGGAGCGTTGCGCAAGGTCTCCTCGTTGACCCAGTCCTCGATCGATTTCAGTTCGTCGGCTTTGACGCCTTGCGGATGCGTGAAATCAAATCGCAAACGATCGGGCGCAACCAACGAACCCGCCTGCGTGACGTGGGTCCCAAGAATCGTGCGCAGTGCCGCGTGCAACAGATGCGTCGCGGAATGGTTGCGCGTGATGGCGTGGCGGCGTGCGGTGTCGACGCGGTACGTCACCTTGTGCCCAGCTGCCAACTGACCGTGCTCTACGCGCCCGTAGTGCACGAAGTATCCTTCGACTCTTTGCGTATCCGTGACGAGAAAGCGACCTTCGGGACCGTCGATCCAGCCGCGGTCGCCCACCTGGCCGCCCGACTCGCCGTAAAACGGCGTTCGATAGGCGATAACGCGCGCGTCTTGGTCGTTGGGTCCGATGTGGGTCACCGGCTTCTCGCCGGCAATCACGACGGCGATTTCGTCTTCGAGCTCCGTGGCGTCGTAACCCAAGAACTCCGTGGGCGCGACGTCGCGCTTGATCGTTGTGATCGCGGTTGCGGCGAAGCGATCGCCGGTCATGGACGAGCCGGCACGACTGCGCGCGCGTTGCTCTTCCATGCACACATGGAATTCATCGAGATCGATGCCGATGCCGCGTTCGCGACAGATCTCTTCGGAAAGGTCGGCGGGAAACCCGTGGCTGTCGTAGAGCGCAAACGTTGTCTTGCCGCTCAATACACCGCCGGGTTGGAGCGCGGCAAGTTCGCGCTCCAACAACTCCATGCCGGTCGCGAACGTCTCGCGAAATTTCTCTTCCTCGGCGCGCACAAACGCGACCGCGGCGGGTTCGGCCGTTTTGGTTTCGGGGTACGCGTCGCCCATCACCTCGACGACGACGGGAACGAGCTCGTGGAGGAACGGACGATCGATCCCGAGCGCGATGCCGTCGCGCACCGCACGACGGAGCACGCGACGCATCACGTAGCCGCGTCCTTCGTTGGACGGTTTGATGCCGTCCGCCACGAGAAACGTTCCCGCGCGCACGTGGTCGGCGATGCGTCGGAAGTGATGGCCGTCTTTCGCTTCGTAGCTGTACTCGCGGCCCGCGATCGCGCTCACCTTGCGAATGAGCGGCATAAACAACTCGGTCTGAAAGTTCGAGCGCAAGCCGTGCAAGACGGCGAGCAAACGCTCGTACCCCATGCCGACGTCGATGTTTTTTTGCTTGAGCGGTTCGAGCTGATTGAGGCCGACGCGGTTGAACTGCGTAAACACAAAATTACCGATTTCGCAGTAGCGCTTGGCTTCCGGATCGCCCTCCTCACCCGGTGAACCAAAATCGTAAAAGATCTCGGAGCACGGACCGCACGGACCATCGGGGCCTTTTGTCGGCGCGTTCGGCGGCCAGTAGTTGTCGCCGGCGCCGAGTCGCCAGATCTTGGATTCGGGGAGGCCGATGTCGTCGCGCCAGATCGCGAACGCTTCGTCGTCTTCTTCGTAGACCGACACGCGCAGCTTCTCGACAGGAATTTTGAACACTTGCGTGACGAGCTCCCACCCCCACTGAATCGTTTCCTTCTTGAAGTAGTCGCCAAAACTGAAGTTGCCCAGCATCTCGAAAAACGTCTGGTGGTAGTGCGTCTTGCCGACGTTGTCGAGGTCACCGGTGCGAAAACACTTCTGCGCGGTCACGGCGCGCGTGAACGGCAGGTTGCCGATGCCCAAAAACATCTCCTTGAACTGCACCATGCCGGCGCTCGTAAAAAGCAACGTCGGGTCGTTGGCGGGCACCAGCGAATCGCTGGGGTAACGGGTGTGGCCGTGGCTCTCAAAAAACGAGAGATAGGCCTCGCGCAGTTCGTTGGGCGTCATGACGGGGGCAGTATAGCGGCGCTACGCCGCGTCTTGGCAAGAACGGGACCCGCGGCCAACGCGGAATCGCGGTCCGAACCGCGGCGGATGGCAGGAGACGGTTCACGATGCGACCGCGGCTTCTTGGAGTGGCCGCTACCGCACGTCGACTTCGTCGTGCTTGACCGGCGGGCCTTCGCCGGTTGTGCGCAGCCAGCGCCCTTCGAGAAACGCCGGGGCTCCGCCGCGTCCGAGGAGTCGAAGGCGTACGGACTGGTGCGGCGCGAGCACCCCGTCTTCGAGCAGCAACGTGTCGGCCGCCGTCACCCGCAAACGCGCCGACGCAAACCGCGCACGACCGATCCAATCCACGCGTTCGATCTCTCGATCAAAGCGTAAGAGCACACCCGACGCCGCTCGCCCGGTCCGGTTCGTAAGCTGAAACTCGGTCGGATTCCGAAGCGCAGATCCGCCTTGGCAGCCTCCAACGGAAAGGGCAACAACAGCCCCAAGAGCGAAGCGAACAACCCGCCGGGATCGGGTCCGACGGGTTGTCGCGTGTCGCGCCACTAGTTTCTCAGTCTTGGGGCCGGCGAAAGAGCTATTTGGCCTTCGCCTTGGTTTTGCCGGCGCGCGCGCTCGTCGCGTTTGCCGCCGCATCCGGGTCATCCGCCAAGCGGTCCGCCCCGTTCTCCACGACCGCTTCCGGCGCCGGAAGATCCAACAAACCCAGCGCTTTTTGCACCTCGGTCAAGATCGCCTTGAGCATGTCCGGGTTCTCTTCCAAGAACACGCGCACGCGCTCGCGCCCCTGGCCCAACCGCGTCTTGCCGTGGCTGTACCAAGAACCCTGCTTCAAAACGACGCCGCTGTCGACGGCGAGATCCAAGACGTCGCCGATGTGGTTGATGCCCTGGTTGAACAAGATGTCGAACTCGGTGACGCGGAACGGCGGCGCGATCTTGTTCTTGACCACCTTGGCGCGCACACGGTTACCGACAATGGTGTCGCCATCTTTGATCGAGCCGATGCGGCGCAGGTCGATGCGCACCGACGCGTAGTAACGCAGCGCGCGACCACCCGAGGTCGTTTCCGGACTCCCAAACATCACGCCGATCTTTTCGCGCAACTGGTTGGTGAAGATAAAACACGTCTTCGAGCGCGCGACCACACCGGAAAGCTTGCGCAGCGCCTGACTCATCAGACGCGCTTGCAGACCCACGTGCGTATCGCCCATCTCGCCTTCGATCTCGGCCTTGGGCACGAGCGCGGCGACGGAGTCAACCACGACCACGTCCACGGCGGATGAACGCACAAGCGTCTCCGCAATCTCCAAGGCCTGTTCGCCGGTGTCGGGCTGCGACACGAGCAACTCTTCTAAGTTGACGCCGATTTTTTGGGCGTACAGCGGGTCGTACGCGTTCTCGACATCGACGAACGCGCAAACTCCGCCCAGCTTCTGAGCCTCGGCCACGATGTGGCTGCAAAGCGTCGTCTTACCCGACGCCTCCGGGCCGTAGATCTCAATGATGCGTCCGCGCGGCACACCGCGACCGCCGAGCGCCACATCCAAAGAGAGCGCGCTCGTGGAGATGCCCGGGACCGCGACGGCACTCTTGTCGCCTAAGCGCATGATCGCGCCCTTGCCGAATTGCTTCTCGATCTGGCCGAGCGCAAAACGCAGCGCGTCGGTTTTGTTTGTGGATTCGTCTTTTTCTCGGGATTTTCGGCCGACCATCGTGGGTTCTCCTGTGGGGCCGACGACGCGCACTACCCAAGTGCAGCCGTACGGCGAAACATGCAAGTCGTCTCTCCCTAAGACGCAACCTGGTTACATACCAACGGCCAGTGACATTTCGGCCAGAGGCGTATGGACCGCACCGGTCGCATGGAGGGTCGAGCCGAACAGGATCACGCGATCGACAGGCACCTCTCCGAAGTCGTGCGGCGCGGCGCGCAGGCGCTTTGAAATCCGCTGAACAGCGGGAAATCGGCCCAAAGTGATGTGGCCGCGCCACGGGCGGCGATCCGGCGACACACCGACGGTCTCCAGCGCTGAGCCCACGCTGGACGCCAAAGCGCCCGCGCGAAGTTCGGGATCGGAAATTCCGACCCACAAGACATTGGCGCGATTGTGGCGCGGAAATCCGCCCAATCGCTCGATGCCGATGCGAAACGCGGGGTGCCGACCGATGACCGGCGCGAGCGCCGCGTGGATCGGTTCGGGGTCGGCGATCTCGCCCAAAAAACGGAGCGTGAGGTGCAGCGTCTCCTCGGCCTGAGCGGACAACCCGTCGATCTGCGCAGACCAATCCGCTAACCGGCGCCGGACATCGGCGGGCAACGGAACGGCGAGGAATGCTCTCACATCATCACGGGTGGGCGGTGAAGCGCAGCATCTCGTTGTAGCGCGCGTCGATCTCCTCGCGCGCGAGCGACCGCAACCGCCCCAGGGAAAAATCTTCGACGTTAAAGCTCGCGATCACGCTGCCATACAACATGGCACGCCGCATCTGGCTTTCTGTGATTTCACCTACGCTCGCGAGGTAACCCACGACGCCGCCGGCGAAGCTGTCACCAGCACCGGTGGGATCCACAACGCGCTCGATGGGATACGCCGGGATCGCATAGAAAAACTCGCGGTGGAACAAGAACGCACCGTGCTCTCCTTTTTTGAGTAACACGGTGTCAGGCCCCATCTCGAGGAGTTTGCGCCCCGCCGCGATCAGCGAGTCCTCTCCCGAGATCGCGAGCGCTTCGAGGTCGTTGCAAAAGAGCATGTTGACGCGTTGGAGCAAAGCGAGCAGGTCATCGCGCGCCGTCTCGATCCACAGATTCATCGTATCCATGACGGCGAACGCGTTGTCGGACACCTGATCCAGCACGTGCGACTGCAGCGCGGGCGGCGAGTTCGCCAAAAACACGACGTTGCTGTCGCGAAACTTATCCGGGACGGTCGGCATGTAACCGTCGAGCACATTGAGATGCGTGGCTTTGGTCTCGGCGACGTTTAAGTCGTCTAAATACGACCCGCTCCAGCGAAAACTCGGACCGTCCCCGATCGTCAGCCCGCCCAAGTCGATGCCACGCTCTTCTAAGAGCGCTCGATCCTCGGCCAAGAAGTCGTTGCCGATGACCCCGACCAGGCGAACGCTGCCGAAATACGAGGCAGCTACAGAGAAATAGGTGGCAGCACCGCCGAGCACATCGTCCGCCTTACCGGCGGGCGTTTCGATAGTGTCGTAGGCAAGAGTTCCGACAACGAGTAAGGACACAGCAGCAGTTTCCCGCAGCCCAGCGACAGGTCACGTTTCGGCGCCGCCGCGCGGCGGCTCGACCGCCCGTCGTTCAGCGGCGCCGACCGTCCACGCACCCGGAAGCGAAGACACCAGATGCATCACGCGAAACAGGAACGAGAGCGCGATGGCGTGGCTCGCCGGGACACCGGCCCGCGTCAGGAAGTACCAAAAGGCGGCATCGCCCACGCCCCAGCCGCCCGGCAACGCCGGCACGGCACTCACGAGCAACGCCACGGGCACAGCCACGCCGATGGCCGCCCAGCCCATCCAGGTCCCGACCGCTCCCCCCAAAAACCAGAGCGCGCCGAGCATCAGTGCTTGGCCCAAAAGCGCCATGGCCGCCGCCAGCGCGACCGCGCCCCGCCGCCCGCCATACAGGCGCGCCGCCACACCCAATTCGACAAAGATCGCGCGCCCCGGTATGCGTTGCGCCAGCCACGACAGGCCCAGCCATCGCCGCAAGCGCGACGACAGGAGGACGATCAGCCCCAGCGCGCACACGCTCAACACGCCCGCCACCACACGGCCCGCCGTGCCGATGTCGGCGCGGTCCGGCGCGACAAAGGCCGCGACGCCCGCGACGCACGACAACACGAACACGCCGACGAGGCGGTCGGCTAAGACACTCAGCAACGCGCGAGCGCGTCCACGCCCGCCCGCGCGATGCGCGGCGAGCAAAGCTTTGACGAGGTCGCCGGAGCTCGCGCCGCCGGGCAGCAAGTTGCTGGCAAACTGCCCCGTCCATGCCAACCGCACCGCGTCCCGATACGACGTGGCGACGCCCGACGCGCGCAGCAAGAGTCCCCAGCGCACAAACCCGAGCAGCATGCCCGCGACAAACAGTACAAACGCCGACAGGCCCGCACCCGGTTGCTGCGCGAACCGCCGGAACGCACTCGCAAGCCCCTCCCGCGCATCCGCCGGGTCCTGGAGCGCAACACGACGCGTCGTGCCGTCGGCTTGCAAGAGGACACTGGTTTCCGTGTGCTCGACGATGCGTCCGAACAAGACGGCGCCGTCGGCCGTCGTCACGCGGTCCGACCAGCCGGCCAAGTACAAACACAACGCGACGAGTCCGACGCCGACGAGCGGCGCCGCGAGCCGGGCGATCACGCGTCGTCGTCCGCGTCAGTCTTGTCGCTGTCGTCACGCGGGCCCGGTGCGTCGGCCCCCTCGGGCGCTCCGGTTTTCGGAACCTGCCAGCTCGGTCGGCCTGCGCGCCATAACTCCCAGCTCTCGTAGCTCGGCGCGCCCTCGTGCCCCGTCATCCGAATCAGCGCCTTGTGCGCCAAGAAGCGAATGCCGTGGAAAGAATCGCGCAGCCGCGTGTGGCATACGTCGAACGCGCGCGCCGCGATCGGATCGAGACTAGGATCGTCCACGCGCCCCAGTTCGCCGAGTAAAGCCATGCCCGCAGCGCGCACATCACGATCGCGCTCCTCGGGATAAAAATCTCCGCCCAAACGCCGCTCGGCGGCATCCAAAACAGACGTCGCCCGCACCGACGCCAACACGCGAATCGCCGCCTGCCGAACGAGCGGTTCTTCATCGGGCTTCAGCGTTTCGCGCATCGAGTCGCCAAGACCCACGTCACGCAGCGCCACAACGATCGCGTCGCGCAGCACGCGCGGCCCGATCTCGCGGGCGGCTTCCCGGACTGGTCCCGGGCCGGCACCGGCAACCGGCTTGGCCGCGAGCACTCGCACCATCTGCATCGCACTCAAATAGTTAGGCGGCGCTTCGGCGTCCAACTCGTACAGTCGTTTCGCCACCGCGCTCTGTTTGATTTTTTTTCCGGCATCCGACAACTCTTGAAAGCGCCGCAGATCCTGCGCAATGTTGTTGATGCGCTGATCGGCGCGCAAGTCTTTGGCGGGCCGCGCCGCGCCGGGATTGGGAAGGCCCGTCAGCACGAGCCCGAGTTGTTCGCACGTCAGCGCCCGCATCGCCGGCGTCGGGTCAAAACTCAGCACGTAAAACAGGCGGTCCACGACAAACGCGAGGTAGTCCGCATCCTTGATCTGCGTGGACGCGAGACCGCGCACCGCCCGCTCGACCATAAAGTGCGAAAGATGACCCGGTGGGACGTATTGATAGCGCCCCGCCTGCGGCTCGGTCGTGGAGTCCGCGATCGACGCACCGTAGACCGCCGCGCCGCGATCTCTGCCCTTCACGATGTTGCGAAAGAACTCCCGCATCTCCGCGCGGCGGATGTCGCTCTCGACTCCGGCGCAGCCCGTGAGTGTGACGCTGGAAATCAAACTCAGCAAGGACACGAAAAACACAGAACGCATCCCATCATTGGAACCGCGGACACGGACTCTCCCAAGCGATCGCCGGTCGATCCCGGGCCGCCACGTCATGGCGAAACGGGTTTGCGAGCTCCGGTGCCCGCCGTTTCGCTATCCTAACGGTGGGAATGAACAATCGGAGGCTGTTACGCACTCGCGTGTCCTCCCTAGCGATCACTTGGGCCGCGTTCGTCACGGCCATCGGGGCGGTCGGTCAGGTTGAAGCCCAGGATTCCGCGCCGGAGCAGCCCGCCGTTCTTACGCGCATCGCGGAGGTGTTGGCCCTTTCGATCGACGATGCGCAGCAAGCGCGTCGCGTGCGAATCGACGGTCGGTTCACGTACTACGACCCGCCGTTTGGCGCGGGGTACATCAAGGACGGGGCCAGCCCTGGGATCACCGTCCGGTTTGCGCAAGGCATCAAGTTGGAGCACGGATGGGTCCGCGTCGATGGAACCACGCGGGCGCGTGCGGGTGCGGTCACCCTACTCGTCACCCGTATCACGCAGCTCCGTCGACGCAGCCCGAGGGGAGAGTGTTTCGACTTGCACCGCGGCGGCCCCGTCGAAGCGGAGCTTCAGGTTCGGGAGCTTCATCGCGACGATCACGCCGCGACGCTTTGGTGCATGCTTCCGCACGAGACCGATCAACGCACGATCTCTGTGCATACGCGCGCGTTCGGCGCCAAAGAACTTCCAGCGATCGGTTCCATGCTCCGCATTCGCGGATTTCACGCGCCGCTGGTTGCCGCGGAAGACGCCTTGGCGGTGTTCGCGCAGACGCTCGATCACATCGATATTCTTCATGCGGCGCCGCAGCCAAAGCGGCCGATCACGGTGCGAAGTCTGCGCGACCTAAGTGACGCACCGGCGGGCGCGCGCTTTCGCATCGACGGACAGGTCACACGCATCCAGGATGGCGCCGTGGTGTTGGAACACCGGGGCGGCGGCGCACTGATCTACGCACGCTCGGCGAGCACGCTCGCGATGGGCGCGATGGTCACCGTCGTCGGCGAGCGGGCGCGTGACGGAACCACGACCGCTCACGCGATCCACGAGCACGCGGTCGTTGCGTTCCGGCAGGCGCGCGCGCTGCGGGCCGACGAAGTGAGTTCGCGTCACGTCCACACGCGCGTGACCGTGGCCGGAACCATCACGACGCAACAGGAGTTGCCCGACGGTCGTGTGGTTTTGACGCTGGAAGACCACGGCACGGTCTTTCACGTGGTCGCGCCACGCGCCGTGGCGGCCGAGTTCGACTCGATCCGCGAGCGCGAAGCGACGGCGCGCGGCGTGGTTCTCCAGGAACCGCCCGGGTCGCTCGCCGCGTTTTCGATCGCGTTGCACGGGATCGATGACCTCAACTTAAAAGAGCGGCCGTGGTACGCGCAGACGCAAACCTTCAGCCTCTTGATAGTGGCGCTTCTGGTCGTGTTGATCGGCGTGCTCGCCCTGCGCGTATTCCAGTCCCGCGCGCGCGCCCAAACAAAATCACTGGGCGACGCGATGGCGCGCATCGACAGCATCTACGAATCCCTCGACGAGGGCGTGCTCGCCATCGATCGCCAAGGCGTGGTGGTGACGACCACGCCGCGGGCGCGTGAAATCCTGCGCGTTGCCGACGCTTCGCCGCTCACGCGGACGAGCTACCCCGACGTGCTCACGCAACACGCCGCCGATCCCGTGGCGCTGCGCCTCCGGCTCGGTGCCCTGCTCGAACAACCGCACGTCCGCGACGAGATCACCTTTGAGACCGTGCACCCGTCACGGGTCATCGGTCTTCGCGCGAGCCCCGTCCACGACGATGACGACGAGATCATCGGACGCATCTTTGTGGTGCGGGACGAGACGGAAAAGCGCCAGCTGGAGACCAACTTGCAGCAGGCCCAGCGCATGGAAGCCATCGGAACGCTGACCGGCGGCATCGCCCACGACTTCAACAATCTTCTCACGGCGATCTCGGGCAGTCTTTCGCTCCTGCGAAGCTCGCCCGAACAGTCCGCCGCGGAGTTCGACGAACACTTACAGCGCGCGCAGCATGCCTCAGAACGCGCCGCGGAATTGGTGCAGCAGCTGCTCGGATTCGCACGGCGCGCCGAACTCGACCTGCAACCGCATTCCTTGAACGCGACCCTGCGCGGCGTCGTTGGGCTTTTGCGTGACGCGCTCGACGAAAACATTGAACTGACATGCGAACTGCAACCCCATCTTCCCGGCGTCCGGATGGACCCCGACCGATTCGAGCGAGTGATCTGGAGCCTGTGTCTGAATGCGCGCGACGCGATGCCGGAGGGCGGCACGTTGACAATCGCAACGAGCACGAGCGCGCGCGTCAGCACCGGGAAAACCGAGGTGGTGCTCACGATCCGCGACACGGGAAGCGGCATGTCCAAAGCGGTACGCGCCCAAGCGTTTCAGCCGTTTTTTACGACGAAGGCTGCGGACCGCCGGAGCGGACTCGGGCTAGCAACGTCTTATGGCATGGTGCGCCAGCACGGCGGACGCATCGAATGCGACTCCGCGTTGGGCGAAGGTACCGTCGTGCGGGTCTATCTCCCTTGCGCGCAAACCGACTCGGTATTTCCCATCCGCAGCGAAACGACGAGCGCCGCGGGTGAAGGCGGGCATGTCTTGGTGGTCGATGACGAAAGCCTGGTGCGCGCCGTCGCCGAAGGCATCTTGCGACTGCACGGGTTTCAGGTGTCGTCCGCGGAGTCGGGGTCGGAAGCCTTGGCGATGGTGGAACAATACGGCGTTGCGTTCGATGCCATCGTGCTCGACGTCAAGATGCCCGGCATGAGCGGACGCGAAGTGCTGCAAACGCTCCGCAAGTCGGGTTGCACGACACCGGTCATTTTGTGCTCCGGCTACCTCGGTGATCTGGGCGGAAGCGGAGCGGTCATCAAGCCGGATCGCGAGTTACAAAAACCCTACCGACCGCACGAGTTGCTCAGCGCCGTCCGCCACGTCATCGTCAAGTCGGCCCCGTAACGCGACGACGCAGCGCCACGAAAAACGCGGCGCCCGCTCGGGACGCCGCGTCGTTGTCTTTGTTCGCGGGTGGGCCTACGTCATGCCGTAGAGGTCGTGGGTGGTGACCGGTTGGCCCTGCAGTTTGAGGTAGTAAAACAACTGATCGCGATGCTGGCCGAGATGGTTCACCATCTGCATGAAGCGGTGCCCTAAATTGACGGGCCGCGGATCCCACGGCGCAGGCGTCGGCTTGGTATCGAGATCGATCTCGCCGGCCGCGTCGATCGCCCGGAGCGCCATCGCTTTATCCTTGGCGAGTAACTCCAGCGCTTGCTCCAACGACTCGACCGTCGGCATCGCCGTGGCCGGAGGCAGCATCCCTCCTTCCGGCATCTCGGCGTCGGCAGGCATGCCCCAATCGCCGGTCAGAAATCCGTTGCAGCAAAAGCCACACGCGTTGGTGAGGTGAAGCAGAAGCTGCCCCATCGACATCCAGTTCTCGCCGGTCGCCGGTTTCCACGAAAGGTCACCCTCGACTTTTTTCATGAGACCTTCGGTCGCGCCGTACACGTCCCCGATCTCGCTCTTCAACAACTCGGTCCAATTCATTGGTTCTCCTCCGAGCCGCCTCTCCCGCGCCGAATTCTACGCCTGGCAGCGACAACGAAGAGCAGCCCAACAAAAAACTTACGACACCTGCGGCGCCCAATGTAACCGCTCCCCAGTTCGTCGGCCCCATGGCCGGGCCCAAGCCTGGCGCCGGCGAGGAACGCCTAGGCCCAAAGAGCGACGACAAAAAACGCTGCCGCGACCAGCGACGCCGCGGTGCGGACGTGATTCCAAAATGTCCAGGCGGAAAGGTAGTGCGTCCAGAACGCCTCGGCGTCGGGACTGTCGGCTGCGACACTTGCAAGCTGCTTGTTGAGCGGCACGTTGCGCGCCATCGTGACGAGCAAGCACCCCACAAGATAGAAGCCGGATCCGGCAAGCAACGTCGCGTCTCCCTCGGCGAGACACACAACCGCGATGCACGCCACACCGGTGCCGAAGAACGAACCGAGAAACCAAGGGTTGATCACGGTGACGTTGATCGTGTTCATCGCGGCGATCCCATGACGCGGCGGCAGGAGACGAAGCGCCCGCATCACAAACGTAGAGAATGCGAAGAAGATGCCCGCGACCACGCCGGAGCCCAAAATCGCGAACGTGATCAGGATGTCCACTCGTCACTCCGATTTCACGGCCCGCTCGAGGCCATCTAAACCAGGTTCAACCCAAACTCGAACTCGTGCGCGTAGTCGTAGCCCAGCACCTGCTTTGTAGTCCACTCAAAGAGGCGTGGATATTTTTGGGCGGAGAAACTTGCCAAGATGGGCACGACCTCGCACGACCGTCCGCCGGATTGCCCCCTGGGATCGGCAGCACACCCCGACGACACACACGCCCAAAAACCGACCGGCACCGACGGGCGCGAAGGTTGACCAAAACCCGCATAGTGCTAGGCTCGGCGACCCACAAGCCGAGGTGGCGGAACTGGCAGACGCGCTAGATTCAGGTCTTTGCCGAAACCACCGAAAACATCGACTCCAAGGGCTTCATGGTTCCGCCATGAGCCCTTTTTTCATGCCTTAACCACCACTCGCAGCACACACAGAGCACACACAAAAACGAGTAGGGAGGGAGGGAGTCAATTTATGTACGCGAGACTACCCACCAGTTCGTCAGCGATGCCCGTCGAGCGAACGACAAGTCGTGAAAGCGCGGTACTCTAGGCAGCATGACCCAAGCTCAAAAGGTCATCGAACGCGAAGCGCGCAAGGCCGAGAAGTCGGAAGTCTGGGCGGCCATGCTCAAGACTCTGGGAGACGACGATCCGTTTCGAGATATCCTCTCGATGGCCGTTGCGCTCCAGCGCGCAAGCGACCCGGACTTTCTCGACACCGAGCTCGCACGCACAAAACTGCTCCGATTCACCAACGCAATCGACGCCATAGGCGACGTCGCCGAACGGCACCCGTGGAGCCGCATCCCGCGCATGTTCGTACTCTCTGGGCAGTTCGCCAAGCTGACGCGCGGAACGAAAGCCGTCTACGTCACACTCTGCGCTGTCGTCGATGCACGAACCTCGTCCACGCGCGTCACCGACAAGAGGCTGGCCGAACTCTGCAACGTACACCCCAACACCGCGAAGCGAGCTGTAGCCGAACTCGAAAGAGTCGGTGCAATAGTGAGATTCCGTTATCAGGCAGGGCCAACGCATAGCCGTAGGCTCATCCGTCTCAACTGGAGCGCGGTAATGGATGGCGGGGAAAAGGAATCGGTCGCTGGGAAGGTTTCCGGTGGCTTCTGAGGCGATCGACGGGCGCGCGTGCGTTATTTGCGCACCATTTACCAATGAAGCGCAGCCACATCCGGTACGAATCCGGTAGTTTTGAGCGCGAGCGGTCGCTGCACGCTTACGACCGAGCCAAACATCTACTCTCGCCCATCCGCCGGACATCGCCGCAGCCAAGGGCCAGCGGGACTACAGCGATACCCGTCCGCGCATCAGCCTACACTCCGTCGAATGGTGACCGCTTGTCAGGCAATCTTTGCGAATGGGTCGGCCGCGCCGCTGCGCAAACCCAATACGACGCCTCACGCGCAGCTGCACAGAGCCCAACACCCCAGAAAATCAACTACTCCCGCAGCCACTGAAGCGAACTTCAGCGGTGCATCGTGGTAGCACAGCCCTCGGGCCCGTCGCTATCTGCGGTTCCCAAGACTGCGAAACGCCGATTTGTCGATTGCCGGATGTTGCAGTATGAAGCCTCTTGCGCTGGAGCTCGGGAGCGGTACTCGCGCGCAAGAACGCCACAGACGATCTTTGTTTGGTGGGCGCGTCGGCCCCACTCGTCCATGCGTGCGCTTGTCGCGGCTTCGCTTCTGCCAAGTGGCAGCGGCGCAGTGGCCCGTGATCTGTCGGCGTTGGCGTCGCAGCAGCCTCCCGACGCCCAACTATTGCTGGACGTTCGGCGGCGAATCGCTGGCGCGTATGACGAACGCCCGCGTGTCTTGGACATGTTCGGAGGGGGCGGCACGATTCCATTCGAGGCGCTCACGCTCGGTGTTGAAACACACGTTGTCGAAGTTAGTGAGTTAGCGGCCTTTCTGAATAAGACCTTGCTTGAACTGGCGCCACAAATCACCAATCTGGGTGATCGAATCTCGGAGTCAGGTGCCCGTGTACTGTCCAACTTGGCCGAAGTCACCGCAAGGATGTTCCCTGCGCGCCCAACTGCGTCGAACTACATCTGGACGTACGCGACGAAGTGCAGCGCCTGCGGCTTCTCCTATTCGCTGTGCAAGCGGCCTTGGCTATCCCGCAAGAAGGGTCGCCGAATAGCGACTCGCGTTCATACAACTGACACGGATCAACGAACTGAAATCGACCACAACGCTAGCGACCTGTCATCGCAATCTGCTTGGCGATCCCGGTCAGGACACGTTAGATGTCCGAAATGCGATTTCGAGTGTCGGCCCAACGCTAGTAGAGGCTGCTCAGACCGACATGTCGCCACAATCGAACTCTCGAATCCAGGCAAGGTGTTTCGGAAACCGACCTCCTACGACCTACCCTCACCCGAGATTTGCGCGGAGATCGAAGAACTAGCCCTCCGCCAGCTCGGTGCTGAACTCCCTGCGACCGAGCTGCCCCAGTGGTCCGGAATCGTGAACCCCGCCATGTATGGGATCGAGAGACACGCTCAGGTTTTTAATCCAAGACAACGTTCGACTCTTCTAGCACTTATTGCGGCCCTGCGTCGCGAGCACGATCGACTTCGTGCGACCGACGGTCCCGAAACTGCGCTGGCGGTAACGGCCTTGCTCTCCGGTTTGGTTGACCAGGTCGTGGATTGGAACTGCCGTCTATCTATGTGGATTCCACAGAACGAGCAAGTTGGCCGCGCGTTTTGCGGCCCTGGCATTGCGATGCTGTGGGACTACGCCGAAACTGATCCCGTTGGGAGGGGGCCGTCCAACTTATGGGCAAAGCTAAAACGAATCGAGAACGGAGCCCGTCTGCTTGAGGGCCTCGAATGCGCGGCCAGCGTTGTGAATGCCTCTGCTCAAAACTTGCCCCATCGAGACGAGTTTTTCGATGCGATCGTTACGGACCCTCCGTACTACGACAACCTGTTTTACAGCGTACTCGCGGACTTCTTCTATGTGTGGAAGCGACTACTGTTCCGGGATCTACTACCTGAACTGTTTGCGCCGCCATCAACAAGCACGCGAGACGAACTGGTGGCGTCTCGGCAGCGCTCAGGGTCTACGCGCGCAGCGTTCGACGACTACGTTCAGAACCTCACGGTCGCGCTTTCAGAGGCCAGCCGCGTACTCAAGCAAGAAGGTGTGTTCTGTATGCTCTACGGGCATAGCGCACTGGATGGGTGGCGCGCGCTGGTCCACTCTTACCGAGCCACGTCGCTTCACGTCACGTCAGTTCAGCCTCTAAGCATAGAACGACGGCAGCGACCCCGAGCCATGACATCAGATGCTGTCAACACCTGCGTTGTGCTGGTCGCCCGCAAGCGCACCAACAGCGCGAAACGCCCGATCCGACTCAAGACGCTAGTTGACCGAGTCGAACAGTGCACCGCAAACTACATGGCGTCACTGCGACCCGCAGGATGGGCGGACGCGGACATCGCAATGGCGGCATTCGCGCAAGCATCGGGAATTCTCTCTAACGCATCCCAGGTAGAGGGGCACACAGACACGGAAGCGCTCTTGAAGGTCGCCGACTACCTACAAACCCAATTCTCTGAGTTTCGGCTACAGCGGAGAGGGTCGATCTGACGCTATTTTGAGCCGCTGTTCTTGAGGATCATTTCGATTTTGCTGTCTATCTTCATCGTCGTGATGAGGTCGCGAACAGCCTCGTCACGGGACAGCTCACCCACACGCTTCTTCTCGCTAGTCCAGTAAGCGATCTCTGCCGCGGCCTGTCCCGGAAGACGCTCTCTCATCTCAGCCATCGCACGTTTCCAGTCTATTGCCGTCGCGCCCGTAACGGCCAAAACAACCTCGTCGATTCGACGCCAGTACTTGACTGCGGACTTGGACTCCTCTAGTTCACCGGGAGCCCGCCACAGGGCCTCTAGCGCGTCCGGCGGATTCGGTTTGTGACGAATCAGGAACGCCAGGTGCGTGTACGAGAACAGCGTAACGTTGTACCGCGTTGCTTGGCTGTAAATCTGACTGGTTGTTGTGGGATAGTGGTATTGCGGTGCTGCGAGGCAGGCGTATTCAGCACCCTTGCGCCAATTGTTCAGCGCCTCCACTTTGAAGTCTTTCTGATTCTTTGCGGTTCGACTCAATCGGAACGCCTTCGCGTCTCCCACGACGGCAAAACCCGCGATGGACCCCACTACGTCCGCTGAATCCCCACGTTCGGTGATCACCTCGGCCGTCATTCCGAGAAAAGTGAATGCGCATGCAAGTAACGCATCGCAGTACTTCGCAAAGAGCTTCTCTTCTGTCGAGTCGTGGGCAAACTGCTCGGGAATCACACCCGCCCCGTCGAGTTGATCTAGGATCTCCGCTCGGGAACAACTACCGACCGCCTCAACTAACGCGCGACACCGACTCTCGAAGTCGAGATCTTCTTGGCCGCAGAGTCCATTGATAGCCGTTACTACAGATGCAGCGTTCACGATTCCTCTGACTGCTTCGCGCCATGGTCACACAACAGAACCACCCCTGAACAAATATCGGCTAGTTTCGTGAGCGTGACCACCTCGTGCGATTCGCCGAGCAGGAGATCGGACGGCTTTCTTTAGAGACGGGTCGCTCGGGGCTTGGTTTTGGAGCGTGTGAAGCAGGCACGAAAAAAGGGCCGACGCCCGAAAGCGCCGACCCCAACCAATGATTAGGGGAGCTATCCGCTAATCGTCGCGGATTGTAGGCGAAGCAATACCGAGCGCACAGCGGTATGCGTCCACGGTCGCCCCGTCCTAAGATTCACGCCCAACGCGGCCGCAATCCTCTTGTAGCCCGCTCCCGTACCCCTCAAGGCGGTCATACGCTCCACCACCGCGCGTTCGTCCGTGTCGGGCACTAAATCCCCGTCTTGGAACCGATAGCCCCAGGGTGGCTTGCCCGAGATGCGCCGCCCTTGCTGCCGTAGCTCCGCGAGCGCCGCGCGCGTCCGCTCTCCGACTTGCTCGCGCTCCATCTGGCTCAGCGCCGCCAGGACCGTCAAGACGAACCGTCCCGACGCTGTGCCCGTGTCGATCTTCTCGGCTACGGAGTGAAGCTCCCACCCTTGGCGGGCCGCAAGCCCTGCTATGGCGAGAACGTCCGTCACACTGCGAGAGAGGCGATCGAGCTTCACGACAAGCAGCCCATCGGCGTTGCCGGCCTCAAGGTCTGCGAGCGCGCCGCGTAGCCCGTCACGTTTCGCTATCGTCGCTCCGCTGATTCCATTGTCGGACGCAACCCGCTCCAGGCTCAGTTCGTGTAGCTTGCAGTAGCGGCGTAACGTTCGCCGCTGTGCGTCCATCGAAATGCCTCTGACCGCCTGTTCGTGTGTCGAGACTCGGCAATAGGCGATGATTCGTTTCATAGCTCCCCCTTTGAGGGGTAATGGACCCCCTCGATTTTGGTTTGGGTATTGGACCGACCGGTCCCTTACCCGTTCTAGATGAGTTTGCGCCGCTTCAAGTCCTTGAGAATGAGCGTCCGGATGTAGGCCGACCGCGCGCCCCTTGACGGGAGCCGTGTTTGCGTCTCGGCCCACTCATCGACCGCAGCGTCTAGCGCCTTGGGTGTGACCCCTTCGCCGTACAACACGACGTTGATGGCCTTGGGCGGTTCTTTCTTTCGCTTCTTTCGAGCTGTCATGATTCCTCCAAGAAAAGGCCCGGAAGCCGTCAAGCCTCCGAGCCGGGTTGTGCTCTCTATTCGCTCAGGTGCGCGTGGTTTTGAATCAGCGCCTCCATAAGACAGTTCGCCGCGTTCTCAGCGTCCGGGCCAGTGAAGCGCGCGACCATCTCAGAGTTGTCAGACTCAAAATCGCAATCGCCGTAGTCGCGCTCCACGTTGACCCAGACACGAACGGCGACCAAGGGCGGCTCTGTGTTCTTGTCGCTCATTCGGTTTGCGCCGTAGGCAACTTGTCGATAGTGGGCCCGACGCACGGCATGAGCGCGCCCACGTCGCGCCCGTCGCGTTTCAGGCAGAAAGCGCCCTTCGCACCGAATGCGCGGCATAGGTCTGCGCCGAGGTCACGAACGATGCGCAGATACTTGTTGTCGAGCCATGCGACGTGACCACCTTCCGTCACGGCGCGTAGAGTGGTCCCGTCGTCGTCGTCGTGGAGCCACGGGGTTACCGTCCATACGTTGCTGCTTCGCGCGCCTTCCACAATGCGCTCGCATTGCTCCGAATCAATCGCCTCTATGTTGCTCTCGCCATAAGCGGCGACTGCGGCGTTTACAGACTCCATGCGCTTTTGGTCGCTCCGGTGGAGTTCCGACTTTCGCAACATCCAACGCCCGTTGGTCACCCAGTCGCAGTTAATGCGAAGCGCGGGCCGGTAGTGCGGGATGCCGTTGAAAATCAGGCCCTTGGGTAGCACCTTCATTGGGCACCCCCGATAAAGAACGCCGCGCGGTCCTGGCGGTACTCAGTTGCGGAACCGTTGCCATGAATCACTAGCGCAATCCGGCCTTCATCATGGAAGGTGCATAGGGCTGCTATTTCGGCGTTGTACGTTTCCACATCCGGGCACTCGCACATTGTCCAATCCCCCTCCGCATAGCTCAGGGTCAGACGTTCGCACGGGCACACCCAAACACCGAAATACCCGGCGTCGCTGCTCGTGTCGAATTGCAGCCAGCCTGCCTCAGTGAAGTCGGGCGCGCAGTCCACGTCGTAACGCTCTGCGCTGTTGAACCAGCGGCGCACCGTAGCGCCCCTCGCATTCGTTTCCGCGTCTTGGCTGCGCATGTGCGCTACCAGACGTGCCATTGTCACGGTATCAGTCATTCGGTTAGCTCCTTTGCGCCAGCTACGGCGCACAACATTGGTTACCCAGAGCATACACAAACAACGTACCTATTCAACAATTGATTGTCACTTTAACCAGCCGTCGCGTTACCTATCGTGTCTGTTGGCGCATTCCCTTGCGGCGTTGCGCGCGCGTCGTGTTTCACATGCGTACACGTTGAGCGATGGCGCCCCGCACCCATCCATCGAAACGTGTGCGTGCATGAGCGTGCGACGTGGTTCGTTGCGTGCGACGTGATTGCGACGTGTCGGGATGCAGGAACGTGCTTTACCTGAAGGGGGCGTACGACCCAAACTCGACCCCCCATATCTATTATCGTTCTCCACCAATCCACGCCTCACGCGCGCGCGGGGACATTCAGTTGTCACCGTGCGACAATTCTCTTCTGTTGCGAACTCGTGGTTGGTTGTGTTAGAGGTGACGGTTGGAATGGCGAAGAAAAAGGAGACGACGGATCAGGGGCCGGGGCGCATCGACAATTTGGCCCAGGAGCTTCGGACCAAATTTATGGAGGTTGAGTCAGTGGGTCTGCGCGCCCGTCGGTACGCTATTGTCGTTTATGTTGGGCTCGCAGCTTCGCTCTTCGTGGCAGGAATTTTGTTAAATCACCTGAACACCTCACAACTTGAACGCGACCAAGAGCAACACCTATTGCACGCCACCAAGACGATTGAAGACGCCGCTAGGACGATTGAAGATAAGCTGTCCCCGGTCGGATCAGTCGTGCTGTGGCCAGGTAAGGAGCTTCCCGAAAACTGGTATTGGTGCGATGGCTCACCAATCGCGGTCAACCAGGGCTGGAACCTGCGCGCCTTAAGCCGTGCACTCGACGGTGCAAGTGCTTTGCCTAAACTGAAATCCGCGGCGGCTGGCATGCGCTACATCATCAAAGTAAAGTGACATGGCGAAAATCACCGCTCAGGATGCACACGAACGCTCGCACAGCAACAGCTCCAAGGCGAGCGAGATAGCGAGGCACTTGGCGTTGGCCGGGATCGCCGTTGTTTGGGTCAACCGCCCTCAATCCGGCGCTCTTCCTGAAACTCTCGTTTTGCCTTTGGCGCTGCTGTGCATCACGATGCTCTTGGACCTAGGGCAGTACGTCTTCCTGTACGCATTCTGGCAGAGGAAGTTTCGACGCCATGAACACGACAAGGAGAAGTTCCGGGTCTCGAAACTGCCAATCAACTTCGCTCACGGGATCTTCGCCACAAAGCTCCTCGGCTTGCTTTGGGCGTATGCATTGCTTCTGAAGCACTTCTTTCACCTGCTCTTCTGAGATGCCCTATGGCCAAGGATAAAGACAAAGACGACACGACGGATCGCGGGCCAGGGCGCGCCGCGCTACGCGGAATGGCGGCTGCGGCTGACCTGCTGCGCATGCTCCCCATGGCAGATCCCGACGCTATCCTGAGGAAAGTCGAAGTGGTCCTCGATGCACTGAACATTTGCGCGCGCGGCCTCGTTCTAGATGGCCGACACGTGGAGGCTGAAGAGGCACGCCAACTCATCAAACGAATATCGGAGCTGCTCGTCATCCACGGCGCAGAGCTCGCCACAGAAGTCGCAAGGTCGGCGGAACTCCTCCGGCAGTCGAGATCAGGCCGCACCGACTAGAGCCGTGTTCGACGCAAGCGTAATCCCCTGCAACACGTCTCGACTCCTTGCTAGCGGTCCGATTGGCGTGGCCTTTCGTGCACGAACCGATGGTTCATCATCTTCCGCGCGGGCACATCCGCACCGTGTCTATGTTCTCATTGAGAGCTTTGTCCGACCTGCGCGATTCCGCCGAGCAGAAATAGGCCGAGTTCAGGATTGATGTCTGGGTTGAATTCGTCCAGCCAAAAAGTGACTCTCACCCAGCCAGTCTAGATCCCTTCGACAACAACGGGCACTCTCGCCACTCGGTTCACGCCGTTTCTAGATGCCGAGTAGTCGTCGCTTCATGTCCGCGAGTTCTTCGCGTTCCGCTTCGGACATTTCATCAACGTAGACCGGTATTGAAGCAGTGGGCGTTAGGTCGAGGTCCGTGCTGGTTGCGAACTCAAAGAGCATGACGGGCTCGTGCTCCCCGTCGATGTAGTCGTCAACGAGGTCGTCGATGTTGTGGAGCACGTAGAGCCGTAGTTGTTCGCGGAAGTCGCCGCGGAGAACGGGAATGTCGGACGCATGGCGGCGGACGTGCTGCTTCGCTGCGCGCCGAGAGACGCCGAGTGCCTTGGCGATGTCATTGATGGAGCACCCTGCGGCACGCAAGACCACTGCCTTCTCGTGCGTGAGCTCGGCCCCTCCGTCGTCGCGCGTTCCGTGGTCTGCGTGTTCCATCGTGCTCCGCTCCAATGCCCAGTCTTCGTTGAAGCGTGTGTTGAACTGCTAGTCTCCAGCTGTCGGCCTCGGCTCGCCGCCGAAGATCTGAAGAATTCGATTGAGTTGAGCCACGTAGTGCTGCACTTCAGTCCTCAGCCCCTGCACCTCAAATTCGATCGTGTTTCGCCGCGTGCGGAAGAGTTTCTTCTCGATGCTAGTGAGCTCTACCTCAACACGAGCGGTGCGGGCGCGCTTCAATAGCTCGCCGCACTTAACGAGCTCCACGGACACATCGCCGATCACGAGCCGCAAGGCAGCGCGAGCTCGTCTCCGTGCTTGCTCTTTCGCCAGCAGAGGTTCCGTCGCTCGAATCTCCGCCAACAATTCGCGCTCTACCGAGGGATTGGGCATCGGCTTTTCCATCCACATAGAAAGAACCTTGCTCTCAAACGAGACGCTCCACTTCGCCTTCTTGAGGCGGTAATCTGCTCTAAGTGTTCGAGCTTCTTGCTCCAGAGATGCCAGCACCAAGTCGACATTCACTCTTCGTGTTGACTCTTCCACTCGCTCCAGGACTCTCAGATTGGCGACCTGCAGCTCCTTCACGATGTTCGCCAGATGCCTGCTTTCTTTTGCCAGAGAGGCTTCACGGTACTTACTCTCCTCCGTAAGCGTCTCGCGCATCGTCAACACCGTGTCCCGAAATCCCTGGACAACTTCGATCGACAGTTCACTCTGAACATTAGCGTTTCTGTCCGCCCGGAGAGTGAGTCGAGTAAGAGCCGAAGAGACCTTCACGTACTGCCACATGATCAAGGCGAGCAATACAACGTACGCCACCCACGGCTTGCGCCATTGTTCAAGCAACGATCTCGGAAACCTACTGTGGTTCGATTTCCGCCGTTTCTCCTCTCCGACCATAGCGCTACCATACCATCGCGGCACTCGTTGAAAACCAAAAGTGTTAGACTCCTTGGACGTGGCGAAGCGCGGTGTATTGGCCGACCGAAGTGTTCTGCTCATCTTGGTATCTGCAGCCGGGGTCGCGCTCCTTTCCACAGCAGCCATCGACGCCATCTACAACAATGACCGTGCAGTGAGACTCGCCCGCCTGGACCAAGTCAATAAGGATGTCCAGGCGCTTCACGCGAAGGTGTTTGCATCAAGTGCCGTATCAAGCGCCGCGCGAAAGGAAATCGAAGAACTCACGAGAACAGTACAGAGCTTCATCGCAACCGTAGAGCAGAGTGGCACCAAGAAACTTGACCTGCAACTTGAGCAGCTCAGAAACCGCCTGGAGGTTGCCGAGACGCGACTACTGGACACGGAACGTCTTTGGGATGCGCTTGAAATCGACACGGAACGTGCTCTTGCGATCCCTGTTCTGCGTACATCCCTTCGCGGCCTCCGCGAAACAGTAGACGACCGCCGTAGCGAATCTGCTGCCCGCGATGCGCAACTACGAGTAGACATTGATGCCCGTCTTGAGCGCGTATGGAGCCTACTCTTCGTTTTTGTGCCAACTATTTTGGCGTTCTTCGTAAGCACTCTACTAGTCCCTGATCAAGCGCGTTCGGTGTCGCGCCTCGCCCCCAAATAGCCAGAAACGTCGCTCCTGCCCGGTATTTCGTTGTTTTCCAACACAAACGAATACTGACCAAAAGGACGTTTCAGGTGAATGCACAAGATGCCC
>JAJFFF010000036.1 GCA_021776785.1 Planctomycetota bacterium
CTTCGGGCATCTTGTGCATTCACCTGAAACGTCCTTTTGGTCAGTATTCGTTTGTGTTGGAAAACAACGAAATACCGGGCAGGAGCGACGTTTCTGGCTATTTGGGGGCGAGGCGCGACACCGAACGCGCTTGATCAGGGATTAGTGGCACGTCATCTCAACAACGGCTCGCTCGCTGGGCTCGCACCATTCCCCCAAAGACCGAGACGTTTTTCTCTTGCTGCTGTCTGCGCCTGCAGGAAGACGTCCACATAGCGAACGTTCGGCGTGTACGTCGATACGTGCGCGTAGCCGGCGCGAACCAGGTGTTCGTTGACCATGACGCCATCCACATAGACGTAGGCGAGCAGTCGACCGTACTTGTCTGTTCGCTCAACGTCGTACTCAAGCCATACGCGCTTTCCCAGTACGAGGAGTTCGTTCGCGCGACTGGCCTCTTTGCCCATCCTCTGAACGGGCTTGCGTGGGTGTTTCGTCTCTGGCGTGTCGATGCCGATGTAGCGAACCTTCGTCTCGTAGTTCACTTCGATCGTGTCGCCGTCGATCACGCGTGTGCAGACGGCCTCGACGGATCCCGGCGGAGGCTTGCGAGTGAACTCTGCGAGTGGCGTGCGCCCCGCGCGCGTCTCGTGATGCGCAACTGATGCGCATCTCCTGGACTCTATGGAAACTATGGACTCAGCGGCGAGTCGGAACGAGGCGAACGAGAGGCGTTGGGCCTTCAGGTAACTAACGAAGGCTACTTGTTTCCAGAGCGGCCAATCGGTCTTTGGGATCTCGTTGATGCGCGCAGAGAGCTGAAGCAAGATCGCTAGACTGTGTTCAAGCGAAGTAAGGCTTGGCTCGTATTCTCTCGCAACGTCCGAAACCTGAGCTTTCTCGATCGCCAGCAGTTCCGCGATCAATGCGGCGGGTTGGTTAGGGTGCAGGACATCGAGTTTCGACCTCCGTGAAGTAACTCTGGTTCGCTGAAGGAAGGACGCGGTCGCAACGACCTGAGGAATCTGTCAGGGGATCCGCACGTCGTGTCGTCCGGAGTACCGCGCACTTCGTTTGCCGGTGACGGCTGAACGGTCGAGACAAGGCAACCAAAATGGAATCGCCCTCGGCGAGGCTCTAAACGGTTATGCGGAGCTTCACGCCGTGTTTGCCCACCGTGACTTTGCTCGAGCACCGGCTTGCTGACCTTGCCCCCGATCTAAGGGTCCTGTCACGATCATTTTTTTTTACAGTGCCGACCGTGATCACTGTTATCTTTCGTAGGTCCGGGAAACCGGATGTGCTCGATGGGACAGGAGGATTCGATGTTGAACATGATTAGGTGGGGGACGATCTTGACCCTCGCTGCCGCGCTCGGACAGGCCAGCTTCGCTGGCCCGAAGTGCCCGCCCACCCCCCTTGATTTGATGTCCGGTGCCGCTGTGGCGGCGGGGGATCTGGATGGCGACGGTCAAGTGGATCACACCTACCCGAACAACCTTGCCAACTGGGATTTGTGCTGCCTGAGTTCGGGAGGGCCGAACTTGCCCGGCCCAGTTGTGTACGTGAAACGCACCGTTGGCGCTGTCAAGTACTACGTCCACTGCTGCGCATACGAACTAGGCAAGAACAAGATATCGCCCGACATGGAAGACGGGAGCTACAACGGCACTACGACGGACAAAGGTGCGGACGATGACGGTGACGGCAAGGAAGACAGCGTTGAGTACGACTGGTGCCCGGACGACGAAACTCTCCACGTGTACGTCTACGAAGATGGCGAGCTGGTGGCCTACGACTTCGTGGTGGATCCGACATCGCCGGGCGATATTCCGAATCCGAACACCATCCCGCGCACCGAATAGAAGAAGAGGAAAAAATGACGCAAAAAGCAATCTTGTTGGCGTGTGTCGCTATCGTGCTCGCCGCTTGCTCGCCCGCAACGGAACCGGTCGACCAGCTAGGGGCATCCCAGCAAAGCAAGGCCAACGTTCTTACCGAAATCAGTATCGTCGCCGAGCGAGGTGTCGCGATACCCGGCGAGGGAGGCCGTATCGGCGGATCCGTACAAGTTCAACGCGAGGGTCTCTGGGAAAACCACCTATGGGAATTCGGGTCTCTCCTGATCCCCCGCAACGCTGAGGTCGCACTTGTGGGTGATGATCTGGTTGTTCATACGGAATTGCACAACGCGTACTACGTCATGGATTACGCCACCGGCGGATCTTTCGCCCAAATCGACGCCGCGCATCCCACCGTCCAGGCTGCATTCGCTCAAGGAGGATGGTGCCCGAGCTCGATCGAGGTTCCCATCATCGCGAATGGCGACACTGGGCAGGATATTGAGCTCAACCCCACTGGAGAATGAACGTCGTCACAGAATGCGGTTCTTTCTCGTTTTCCTTTTAGGCGTCGCGAGCGGCGGGGCTCTCACGAACTATCTACACGAGCCCAATTCCGAGTCACGCTGGACTCGACAATCAACACGAGAAAGTCCTGCCGTCCCGGCGGTTGCCGACGAGACTCCGAAGATTTCGAGTCCGGGATCGAGCGAGAGCTCAAGCGTGGCGCTGACACTACGGACCGGAGGCCTCCGGGAACTTCGCGGTCTACTCGCGATGCCCGGTCTCGTCTTCGGCGACGACGCGGTGCTGGCACTCGTCGAACGTCTCCGGGAAAGGGATTCGGCGACGTTTCGTGTTGTTTTGTACCTTCTTAAGAAGTCCGGGACTGCACGCGCGCAAAGGGCGTTGGTCCAGGTACTAGGGGACACCAGCGTCGCGCTCCATCCCGCTGATGTCAGGGCTTGCGTATCTGCGCTTCAAGATCGCGGGATTGCCGGCGTTGCGGAAGCGGCGGCCCGGCGTCTTGAGCATGCGTTCACGTACCGTGTCGGGAACACACCCGACATGCGGGCTTTGATGACACTCGTGGCGCTCCACGGGGACCTTGATACATCATCGAAGCTAAAGGCGCTGGCCGCGGAGAAGGCTGTGCTCTCAACATACTGGCAGTCGCTGGTTAACGCAGCGTCTCGTCCTCGAATCGCTGAAGAATTTGCGGCGCACTTCAAGGGAGCGGACGGATATGAGCGTCTTCGGCTTCGGGCCCTGTTTCCAAAGTTGGCACTCTCCAATCCGGACCTGACCGTAGAGCTTGTTGGACGAGAGATTAAGGCCGTTACGGGACACGCGCTCGGACCTCTCGTGCGATCGCTAGCGACTGCAGCGAACGAGCGGAATTTCGAGAACGTGAGATCGATCCTTGTTGAATGTGATCAGATCGAGCAACGGCTAGAAGCGACGTATGCCATAGAGATTCTGTCCCGTAAGGGCCTTGAGGTTTCGGCCTTCGACCGGATCAGAAGTGCGCCGGTCGAGGAACTGGAGCGGCTCGTAAGTGCCGACGCGAACTCCGGCAGCACTCGACGTCGATTTACCAGGCTCCTTCATATCATCGAGCACAATCGAGTGACTTGGACGCATAGAAGTGCCCAAGCCCTCGAGCTCGCCGGAGCCACACACCCAAAATTCGCGAAGCGACTACGGATGGCGGCGGCTCAAATTCGCTCCGAATTGTCTCTCGACGAATGATTGACGGGGTCCGAGTTTAAGTACCAAGTTCTATGTTAGTTGGTCCGTTGCATTGGGTGTGTGCAGGAGGCGGCGGAGCGTAGCGGAGCCGCCTCCTGCAGCGATCACGGCCGGTGCTGGCGCCCGATATCCAAGCGAGCTGTGCGGCCGCTTATAGTTGCTGTGCCAGCGCCATCGCTCGACGAGCACACGCATCCGGCGTGCACAGTCCTTGATTCGCGTCAATCGCCGTGGCGCGATTCAGCGCGGGTCAGTTGACGCCCGATTGACCTGGTGCCGTATCTTCTGGAGTACTATCCCGGCGGCAGGAAACGGGTTGATCGGTACAAGTAAGTGAGATTCGTGTTCTTTTTTGCGGTTTGGGCGGTCGCGTGTGGCGACTGCACTCCGGTCAGCGTCGAGTCTCAGCGGGCACTTGCGACAACGGAAATGCAGGAGCAACTCGCTCGCGCTGCGGCATGGCTGAAGAAGCATCCGATTCACTTTCCGATGGGGATCCGGGATCGTGTTGTCGGCGAGTTTGCGTTGCAGGACATTCAAAAACTCGAGGACAGCAACGTTTTGTCGATCGACCCATGGGGAAATCGGTATTGGTATCAAATAATGGTTACGGAGCGTGCTACCGACGAGCTGATCAGCAGGTTGCACATCTGCTCTTCGGGCCCTGACAAAACCCGCTACTCCGGAGACGACCTCATTGTTCCCCGAGTCGAGATGGGATCCGAAGACTAAGCGACGGGAACAAGTCGCGGAGGACCTTGCCGAACACTCGAAGCCCACTGAGTGCCGCGGAACCACTTCGGGAGATTCGTCAGCGCGTCGGCGAGCGGCTTCTTAGTGCGTTGAGCGACGACGCAGCCCCCGAAACGATCGAAGAATCTCAGACAGCGACAAAGACTGCGCGTGGAACGAGCGTCCAGCGAACAACAAAGAAAAGAGCCATGCCTGTCGACGCACGAGCGTACTCACGCTTGATCTCAGAAGAGAGCAAGCTCCTCGCCTTGCTTCTCCGATCCGAAGACGGAGGACACGAATGCGGGAGGCGAGAAATCAGGATCGAGTAGGTCCGCGCAATTCGTCCATCTTTGATTCGAACCGTCCTCGGGCCTTGTCTCGTTGCTCAGCCCAAAACCTCTTGGCGTCGTGACCGTACTTGCGCTCCAAGGTTAACAACCTTGCTCGAAAGCGGCGACGTGCGCCGTCCACGCCACGCTTCGTTGCTGCCTGCTCCAAGGCGACGGTCAGGGTCGCCAAAACCTCTTCCGCGTCCTCGTCGCGGCGCCGGACAAGTGCGTCGTCAAAGTCGAACGCGGCTGCAGCGCCAGCCAGTCGGGCCAAGACGTTCGTATCCGATCTCAAGAGCCCAACGAGAATGTTAGAGCGGCGTCGCAGCCGAGCGTGTGCTCCGTCCCAACCTTCCGCCAAGGGGGTCAGAACTGTTCGGATCCACTCCGGGAACTTCGAAAGTTCGTGGTGCACGAGGCGCTCACATCCCCACGATTTCAACGCCCACGCGACACGAAACACTCGCGGCCCATCAGCGCGTAGGAACGCAGAGTGTCCCAGCTCCACCGCCGTAGCGAGAGGGTCGTCGGCGGCGTCGATGCTTCGCTCGATGGCCCCTAGCAACTTCACAGGTTCTGAAACGACCTGGACTGGTGAACTTTGATTCTCTACGCGGGCGGCATCTGGCCAAGCCACGGTGATCATCAACTCGCGATTGATGTCACGAGCCTTCTCAATCGTGGGGTCCATACACACTTCGGTCCAGTG
Source organism: Planctomycetota bacterium (assembly GCA_021776785.1). Classification (GTDB taxonomy): domain Bacteria; phylum Planctomycetota; class PLA2; order PLA2; family PLA2; genus JAJFFF01. Next base: position 5,346 of record JAJFFF010000036.1, read on the forward strand.
CCGATGAAGAGCCTCTTCTGTCTCAACAACGATTCCCCAGCCGAACGCGTCATCCCACACAAGCTCGCCCGGCCTGGGGCTACTCGTTCTGCGCGTGCTCGGGCGCGCGTGCTTCCCTGTTGCCATGTGTGGCTCCTTTGGCGGTCACATTGACCAGCCCACACATCGCTCTATCTAGGAAAACATGCGAGGAAAAACCGGGCCTTTCTACGTGCTTCCTGTGTGTCAGGTGCCCGTCGCGGGGGCGCGGGGCGGCCGGCACACTGGGCCGGGGACGCACATCCGGCGCGTGCGGCCGCTCCCAGTCGGGATGCTGTTTCTCCACCTGTGCCCAGGAACCCGCATGTTGATCCGAACACGAGCCGCGACGTCCTCGAAGTCGAGCGCAGCCGCAGCGCCAGCCAGTCGGGCCAAGACGTTCGTATCCGACCTCAAGAGCCCAACGAGAATACTAGAGCGGCGTCGCAGCCGAGCGTGTGCTCCGTCCCAACCTTACTCGCCATGCTGTTTGTGTGCCCGTACACATTCGCAGCGACAACGGATCGGAGTTTACGGCCAAATCCGTGCGCGAATGACTGGGCAAGATCGGCGTCGACACGCAATCGAGCAAAGGCTCGCCTTGGGAGAATGGCTACATCGAGAGCTTCAACGGCAAGCTGCAAGACGAGCTGCTCAAGCGTGAGGTGGTCAAACTACACAAGGTGGTCAGCTGCAGTCTTTCGGCGCGCTTGGCCGAGGCGGGAAAGGGCTACTCCGTCGTCATCGGGCACATGACGAGAACGCGCCCCCGACCGGACGCAGGCAAAGCTCGAACTGCAGCCGCCCAAGACGTGGCGCCTGCGAGGGCCTGGCGCACCTGCACCGACGCCGGCGGGAACGCTGCAGGTGGTGCCGGAAGGGCGCGATCGACGACGCGAAGAGATCAAGCAGCAGCTCGAGGTCGCACGCGAGTTCCACGCACGCGCTCGAGACGGCTTCTCACGCTAGAGGCAGCGCCTTGTTCACTGTGTCGATGTGACGATCGACTGCCAAAAGAGTCTCCCAAACAGGGTCGGGCGGTGGAGAACGTCCACCGCCCGGGTGTAATCAATCCAGAAGGTCGGGGTCGCACACGCGCGCAACGAACCCGCGCTCCGTCGCTGGCGTCTGACCGTCGCCCAGCGGCCGCAACGCGATGTTCGCGCTGTCTACGGCCGTTAGCGACATCACCGGGAGGACCGCGGTGATCGTTGTCGCGTCGACATAAGTGAATGACAATGACGAGACCGTTCCGTCCGGGTCCACCAGGGACATTGTCATGTTGGAAGCGAAGTTCGCACCCTCGATCGTAACGCTGGTCGCCTGCCCGGCGGGGATCGAATAAGGGGTCATTGTATGGATCTGGGGATCGTCCGAAATGACTTCCACGATGCTTTGAGTCTCCGCGCTGGCACTGAACCGGACTCCCAGAATGTCGCCTTCCTGTAGAGCGGGCGACATAGACACCGTCGCAGCGTTCGCATCGCCAGCACCGGTCAAAGTGGAACTGCCGAGCAGCGTGACGTCTTGGAGCGAAGCGTCCAGGAGCCACACCTCAGCGACCAAGCCAACCTTGTAATACGTCGTCGCCAGAACGATGGACGTCTGACCGTCATACGGGTGCGGACCGACGACATACGGCTTCAGTGAAAACGCCGGATCGGTCGCCTGCGCATCGGCGACGCCGTTTCCGCTGGTGTCTTCTAGCTCCAGCGCGTCTTGCGCATTGAGGTGCGACCCGCGGGGGCGCGGCACCGGGAACTCGAATGCGTGAACCACACCATCGTCCATCACTAGGATCCAAGACGCGGACGCCAATTCGGAAAAGTTCGTTGTCAGGGCGAACGCGGTCGAGGAGAGATCGTCAGCCCACCCGTCCGCGTCCGTGTCCGTTACGCGCAAAACGTCTTGGCAGCGCCGATCAAGCAGGTAGACCGTCCCGTTTCTTGCGTCGCGTGTCGCGCTGGTCACGTACGCGGCGAAGTTGGTCTCAACTAGCGTCGACTTGGTCGACAGGTCAGGCAATCCGTCACCGCTCGTGTCGTGGTAACGGTACAAGCCGAAGTGCTCGTTCGAGTCGATGGTGCCGACGATTAGGTAGGGCGCGTTATTCACCACCCAGAGCTCGACGAGTAGCACGACCGATCCGGGGAACGTCAAGGTGACATCCGGCAGTACGACCTCGGTGTCGACGAATTCGAGATCCGCGGTATCGGTTGTGGCGTAGTGCCAGCGGCCAATCTGCCCAGCGAGGGCGATCTCGGGCGGGCTGGCGAGGATTTGCGGACTGCGGACGAGAGTCGCGTCGTTCTCCGCGCCGGAACCACAGCCGGGTAACGTCGCGACCACGAGCCAAAGGAGCGCGGGTAACAAGAGGCGTCGTTTCTTAGCAATCACTGGCTTGGTCTCCCAAAATTTTGCGCGCCTTGCTGCGGCAGTTGCGAAGTGCGGTCTTAAATTTTCCGGCCGGGAGATCTCCGGCGTAGGCCTTCCGATCCTGGCACGAGTCGTGTTCGCGCTAATTGCGCGGATCCCGGATCTTACAGAGCCACTACAGATCTTCTATGCTCAGACATCGGTTGCGGTCGCCCAGGAGTTTGGCGTGAGCGCTGGTTCTAATCATGTGAGAGTTTGGGCTCCATTTTTCATGTCGTGGATTAGCATTGACTGTCTCGCGCTTGAAATCTGGTGTTTGGGCATCGCTGCAGCGGTAACCCGCCCTGCGAGTTGGACGCGCTACGCAGCTCGGTGGATTTTTGTAACGGTCGTCGTTCTGGTGGCGAACACACTTCGACTTAGCACAATCCTTATTGCCGGCGGTCATAGCAATGCGAGAGCTACGTGGGTACACGATGTGTTTTGGGAGAGGTGGAGCGTTGCCATAATCGCTATCGGTGTCGCTGCGTATATCGTGAACGGCCATCGAGGTTCGAGGTGCTCTTCGTGCGCCTAGGACTCGTTGTTGTGCTCTGTATCGGAAGTGTCTCTGCGCATGGATGCGAGTCCCGCAGGGTCGTCGTCGCGGAGGCGCCCAATAGCCGAAGTGGTAGCACCGAACGGGGTGGGCTGTCGTGGAGGACGTGCGTCCCTTCCGACGTGTCATCCAGGCGCCCTGTGCTTGTGTACTTTACGGGGCCTCGATGTGAACCATGTCGAAAGATGGAGCAAGAAGTCTACTCCGATGCCCGTGTAGTTGACCTCCTGGGACGCTTTGACCGCATCAAGGTCGTCCAGCAAACTCGCGAGTGGGCGGCTTGGCATGCGCTTCGGTCTGAGCACCTTGGAAGCGGGGCGGTTCCCGCTCATCTCGTCTTGTCACCAGAGGGCGCTACGCGCTGGGCCCATGTCGGGTTCGTACCTAGCCGCCGATTCCAGGGCGCTTTGACCGCCAGCTTGAAGCGAAAAGTCCTGAAGGACTCTTTGCAATCTGCGCTTGACCAGGTTAGGTCGGCGTCGATTAGAGGCGACGTTAAGCGCGCACGGGCTTCATTCGCCAAAGTCTTGAGTTACGACGAGCCGGAAGTGGAGGCCGAACTCCGCCAACTGCTCGCGTGGATCCGCGCACGTCGACAGTTCCGGCTTGGCCAGCAGTTATGCCAGGTGGTCGCGCAGTATCGACCGAACATGAACTTTGAGACGATTCAGGACTTGTTCGCCTTCGACGCGCAAGGGGAACTAAGCGGTCGGTTGCGAAACCGCATCGCGTCGGCCGTTGACAAGATCGTTTCTACCAGACCTCGGGTCTCGCGGATTCCCGGCCCTTGGCGCGATCGCCAAAGACGTGTGCGATCAGAGTGGATCAAGGCTGTCAACAAAGCGATGAGTGATTTGGAGGACATTGGAGGTGCCGCGGTTCCAGCGTTGACCAGAGTCGCGTTCGACCAATTTTCTCGCGTTGACGGCCGCCGTGCGGCCGTACTGCTTGGACGCATTGGAGATCCTGGAGCGAAAGCACGTGCTGTCAGGGGGCTGGCCTCCGTTGAATCTCCGAATGAACTCCAGGTGTTGTGCGCGACGATTCTTGAATACGGATCTGCCGGTCACTTACCAGTTCTCTGCAGGACGCTCCTACGCAGGCCGCCGGCGAAGGTTGCGGCGTCGATCGTGAGGTCAATCGACGTCGTTCTGAGCCGGACGTATTTTGAGGCTCTCAGCGCGGCGACCCGAGATCTCGTTGCGACCTCGATGATCTCCGCGCTGAAATACGACAACCCAAGCATCCGATGGGATGTTCTTGTGTTCTTGCTCGATGGCCGTCGGTTCCCTGTCGATCTTCGGAAACTCGTGCCGTTACTGAGTGACGAACGAGCCGGGAGCTCATTTCAACCTGACTTCTCGGTTGGGCTCGCTGCAATGGCGACGATCGAGGCGTATACGGGAAAGAAGTTCCGATACGAATCCGGCGAGGTGAAGACCATGAGCGACTCACTCGCACGGTTCGTTGAGCGGTGGGTTCGATCGGAGTGGCCAAAAGTCTCGTGGGACAGCGAGCGTCGCATGTTTGTGCGCTCAAGCTAGATCGGTTCGTGCCCCCCGGGTTCTCGCACGCGCCCAAGATCATCGGCCCGTCACCCGTTCTACAGCGTCAAACTCACCCGCTGTCCCTTCCGAAAACCCGGCGCGGGCAGACTAGGGCCACGGTCGCGACCGCGAATCGACAGCCGACCTACGCGGCGCGTGTACCGAGGACCCGTTTCGACCCCGCGCGGTTCTGGCGCGTTTCCGTGAAGCGCCATGTGGCAGCGCGATCGGTTTCGCCGAAGGCGATCACGTGGTCCGTGCACTCGCGGCGGATTGACGGGGTCCCTTTGAATCGAGCCACGCTGAATCACTTGGACCAGCCGCGGGCCTCGCGATGCGCAACTGATGCGCATCTCCTGGACTCTATGGAAACTATGGACTCAGCGGACAACTCGTAGCCGTAAGTCCTTGGTAGTTCACGCTAGCGCAACGGATTATGAGTCCGCTGCTCTCGCTTAGCCACGGCCCCGTCGCGCCGACGTCCTCCCCAGAAACGGATCGACTAACATAGAAACCGGTGCTTGAACGCGGACCCCGTCATCGCCTCCATCGTCGAGACCTCAGCTGGAAGGCCGTGACCGCGTTTCTGAAGACCCACTTCCAGACGGTCGAACTTCGCTATGATGCCCCCATGGGAAACACGTGGGGGCTCGCGTTCGCGATCCTCGTCCTGGCGGGCGTGGCGTCGGGCGAGGGGCCGTCCGTCACCCATGTCGAACGGATGGAGCGTGCGTTCGACGCCGTGCTGCAGGCGAACGCGGGAAGGAAGCGCACGCTCTATCTAGCGCTCGATCCGTCCCCGTCGCTGCGGAAGTCCGCCGTGCTCGCTTCGTTGCGCGCGGCCTGGTCTCGCCACGCACGCAAGCTGTCCGGGTTGGAAGTCGGCGTGTGGTCGAGCGGAGCATCGAGCCCCGCGCTGAGTCCGACCACGGACCGAGCGGCCGTCGAAAACGCGGTGGAGGTCGCGTTGGGTGGGGCGTTCGCCGAGCGCGACATCTTCGCGACGCTCGGCGTCGTGGCGGCCGACCTGACGAAACGCCGCGGTTCGCGCGAGGTCCTTCTTGTTTCGTTGGAGAACGGAGATCGGTTCGAGTCGCTGAGCGCCTCGGTCAAGGCGGTGAAGCGGGCGCGGGTGAAGGTGTGGATCGTCGCGCGCGAAGCGTATCTCGCGGATCCGCCCGCCGCCGATGGCGAGCGTCGGAACAACGGTCTGCGGGTACCGGGCGATGCTCGCGTCGTCGACGTTCCCTGGAAGTGGATCGGCCAGTACGACGCGGCGACGAGCCACACGCCGAGCGGATATCCGTGCTGGGCGGTTTCCCGTTTCGCGGTCGCTACGAAGTCTCGCGTGTTCCTGTACTACCCCGGCGCGGCCTCCTACAAGTGCCATGCCGGCGTATCGACTTGCCCGTTTTGTGACGGACGACAAGTACCACCGGAGTTTCCGTACGTTCGAGCGGCGCTGCGTGCGTTGGCGCCGGCGTTCGGCAAGTCACGGGCGGTGGTCGCTTCCATGGCGCGAGACTCCACGTACCAAGTCCTGTTCCGCATTTGGGAGAAAGCCGCCAAGGCGGGATTGGTCTACGGGCTACCTCCGATCCGGTCCGGTAAGGCCGTCCCCGGACTGCGTGGCCAGTTGGCGCCGCTCGGTCGGCAAGGCTCTGTCAAAGCCGAGATCGACCACGTCCGCAAGTTGGTCGCGGAGTGCGACAAGATCTGCGTGCAACTCGATCGCCTGGTCGACAAGAAGAAGTCGGCGTCGCGGTCGCGACCGCTGGCCGTCTTGGAGTACACGCGCGTGATGGCGCACCTGACGCGGCTCAATCTTCGATACTTGGAGGCGTATTGCCGCGAGGTTGGACCGAGGTTTTTCGGCGAACGCAGTGTCGCCACGGGGCCCGAGGTTCCCCTGCGGCGACCGGCGCGAGTCGGCGGGATCATGGCGAGGCCTATGACCCTCGGGCACGGGGTGAGTCCGTACTTGCACGTGCGCCTTCCCGGGGGGGAGGAGATGGATCGCGAGCTGCTGGCGTTTCGGGATGTGGCGCACGACTTCTTGGCGCGCTACGCCCGAACGCCCTACGCCATGGCGTTTCGCCGCGCCGGAATCACCGAATGGTGGTACTACGGATCCGGCGGGGACTCCGGAAGCGCATCCAAGCGAAGCGGTGGGTCTGGCGACGACGCCGCCGAAACGGACTCTCCTTCGCGTCGTCCCGCGAGTCCGTCCGGGGGCGGTGGACCGTCGTCCGGAGGAGGCTAGGCGATGCGCGTCGTCTTGGCTCTCGCCCTCGTCGCCGGCAGTATCGCCGCATCCGATCACGCCGCATTGGTCGCGCGTCTCGGTTCGTCGGATCGAAAGGTCGCCGGCGCCGCGAAGCGCAGTATCCAATCCCTACCCCGAACCGACGCTCTGCTCCGCGAGATCGTGCGTCAGTCGCAGGAATTCCCGGTGATGGGGCAGAGCCGGGCGTGGGATGTCCTCTCGCTTGCGTCCAAGAAGCAAAGGGCGTGGATCAATCCCGTGCTCGTTGGGTCGGATGCGCACTATCTTCGTGCGGCGGTCGCGATCCGGATCTTCCTGGCGGGCGACGAGGAGCGTGGCATTGCGGTGATCCGGAGTGTGCTCGACGACCGCGAACTCTCGGGGAGCGACTATCAAGTCGTCGTCTCCAAGATCACGAGTTTGCGGCGCAACGTCGTGCGGGCCGAGTTCCGTCGTCAGCTTCGGCCGGATGCCGACGGAGCGCGCGTCGCCGCGACCCTCAACTCGCTTCAACTGATGAAGGACCCCAAGGCCGCCGACGCGGCGGCCAAGTTGTTGTCCAGTCCGGATCCGGACGTGTTGGCGGCTTGCGGGGCGTTCGTGTTGGCGGCCGGTCGGGACCAGGCGGAATCGGCATTGATCCGTGCGTGGCGCCACGCGAACCTGACCAAAACCGGCGTCTATGCGACGACGGGTCTCTTGCGCAACGCCCCCGCGGTACCGAGTGCGGTGTTGGATGCGGTGACGCAGCGGATCACGAAGATCGCGGACCGGTACGCCCGCGCCGCCGCGCTGTACGTCGTTTCCTCACGGCGTCATCGCCCCGCGATCCCCGTCATCCGATCCCTTCTGGACTCCGATGACGAGTACACCGTCAAACGGGCGTTGCAATCCCTGGAGCAATTCGCCGGCCTGATTCAAGACTCGAAGATTCGGGAAGCGCTGGAGTCCGGGAGTTGGACGCAAAAATTGTGGGCGGCCGATCTCCTGCGCAGGAGGGGGGACGAGCGCGGGTATCCCGTCGCCTTGAAGGCGCTTGATGCGTCGAACTGGAGCTATCGCTACCGCGCGGTCCGCCTCCTCGGGATGATGCGACGACCCGCGTCGGTGGAACCGTTGATCGGCGCCTTGGACGACTCGAACGACAGTGTTCGGTCCGAAGCGGCCCGGTCACTGGAGAACGTCCTCCGCGGGCTGTATCCGTATCGGCAGGGGTTCGAGTTGAAGCGCGCTGGCTACCGGTACGGAGACGTCGCGGCGCAACGCCGCGCTGCGATCCGCAAGATCCGGACCTGGTGGAAGGCCAACAAGGACGCCGACTGGTAACGTGATGATCTCGCCAGCCCTTGAACCGGTCGACTCCTGCTCCTGATGCGCAACTGATGCGCATCTCCTGGACTCTATGGAAAGTATGGACTCCATGGACTGGAGTTTCGCGTTTTTGGCTGGTTTGGCCGGTCGCTCTGTTCGGCGAAACGAGTGTTGCAACCGATCCAAGAAGGTAGACCACCGCCCACGCACCGGGGGATAGCCCGTGCTGTGTATTCCTTCGCCGGTCCG
>JAJFFF010000037.1 GCA_021776785.1 Planctomycetota bacterium
TGGTTCAACATCTGACGATCTGTGTTTTCTGGTTCAACATCTGACGATGTTGAGACTCTGACGTTTGTTCGGTTTGGCATGCCTTTGGTGATCGTCCTCGCCGCTGGCGACGGATGCGCGTGAAACTCGCGCGATTTGAGCGCACCGCAACTAGGGCGGCGCTACGGGCTCTGGCGGATCGTTTGAAACGTGTTGGCTGGCACCGTGTGCTTGGAAACGTCGCCGCCGGTCCACGTGACCTCGAGCGTGACCTCGCCTGAAAACGCGCCCAAACCGACGTGAAGGCGCGGATCGTGGCAACCAAGCCAGCCCTGGCCCCGTTTGACCTCGATGTGTTGAACGAGCGTCCCGGCGCGCACGATCACCTTGCAGCCGATGCCGTCGCGGTTGCACTTCTTGAGGGGATCACCCTCCAGGCGCAGCCGCAGCCAATGGCCCGCCCTAGTCCCGTGGCGATTCACCAACAGGTTGGGCGTTTCATTCATGTTCGTCACAAACACTTCGAGGTCGCCGTCGTTGTCCACGTCGATCAGGGACGCCCCCCGCGAACAGCGGCGAATGTCGATCCCGGAACCCGGATCGACGAACCGTTCAAATCGCAAGCGACCGACGGAGACGTTGCGCAGCAATTTGTTGAACTGTGCAAATGATGTCTGCAGCCCGCGCGCCCGCGGAGTTCCGGCATCGACTTCGGGGTACACATGGCCGTTGGCGTAGTACAGATCACGACGTCCGTCGTTGTCGAAGTCGAACACAACGACACCCCACGCCAAGTCGTGATAGACCTCGTGGTGCACGCCCGTTCGCATCGCAAAGTCACGAAACGTCACCGTTCCGTCGTCGCGCGGCTCCGCGAGGTAGAGGTTGTTGGTCTGGTGCGAAAAGTTCGTCTTGTGAATCTCCGGCCAGCCGTCGCCGTTTAGGTCCTCGCTGTCCGCACCCATCCCGGCCATGTTGTCGCCGTTGTGATCAAACGCGATGTTGTAGTCGCTCGCGAGTTCCTTAAACGTTCCGTCTTTTTGGTTCTCGAAGAAATAGGACTCAACGGAATCGTTCGCGACGTAGATGTCGACCCAACCGTCGCGGTTTAGATCCGTCATCAGAACCTGGAAGCCATAGAGCGGCTTCACGTTCCGAATGCCTGACGAGGCGGACATGTCGGTAAATCGCAGGGACGCGCCGGTTCCTCCGGCGTTGCGGTACAGGCAATCGTGTTGCCCCGGCAACCCCAGCGGGCCGCAATACACCTTGAGTCCCTGCCAATCGCAGATGGCAGCGGAGACGATTTCCCCCTTCGCGCCCCGTTTGATTCCGGTGTTGGTTCGCATCCACTCAAACATGTCCGCATAACTGGCCACGTAGATGTCTAAGCGCCCGTCGCGGTCCAAGTCGCCACACGCGATGCCCGTGGACCAAGCCCACGTGCCGCGGTCCGCGGAGCCAGCGACCCCGGCCTCTTTCGCGATGTCTTGGAAGTGGCCCTTGCCGTCGTTTATGTAGAGGCGGTTGGGGCCAAGGTTGGACACCAACAGATCGGCGTCGCCGTCGTTGTCGAGGTCCGCGGCGCAGCTCCCAAACCCCCAAGCGTCATCATCGACGCCGCGCTCTTTGGCCTCGTTGCGAAACGTACCGTCGGCCTGTTGGATATAGAGTGCGTTGCGGGGACGATCTTCTTGGGCGTAGAACCGATCGCGGTTGGGTCCGACCAACCACGAACCGTTGGGCGCATAGATGTCCATCCGGCCATCGCCGTTGGCGTCAAACACCGCGGCGCCGGGCCCCACCGCACTCAAGATGAACTGTTTGCGTTTGGGCTCGCCTGTCTGGTTGATCTGGGTCAGCCCGCGCGCGCCGGCCTCGTCGACAAACCAGGGACCGTCAAACTTCGGCAGCGCGCCGGCTGCAACCGGCTCCAAATCGCCCGCATCGGGAATCTTCCGGGTGTTTGTGCCACCGCCGGCACCCTTGGAGCCGGATTGCGGGTCCTCGTCTGAGCACGCCGACCCGAGGGTGGCCGCCACGAAAAAGGCTACGAGGAGCCACCGATATCGACGAACAGGCATCGACGGCATTCTAAGTGCGACCTTCCCGAACCAAACCGCCCTTCCTTACGCTGCGCCGCCGGTTTTTTGGTCGGAAAATTCTGACTTTTTTCACGCACGTAAGGCGCGTAAATACGGCGACTTAGGACCACGTCCACGCATCAACGCGGCGCCTCCCGATCCGCGATTCAGATTTTTGTCCCTACACAACGACACAATGCCCGACCGCGCTTGAAGGTGCGACATCTAGTCCTCGACCTCATGGGAGACACTACATGTTGTGCTTTCACGTCGCTCGGTTGTGTGTCTGAAATGCGGCGCCGAGGCGCGTGGCTGTGACGGATGCCGTCGGGTCGAACATGCTCGTGTTCGGCCCAAGGGCAGCCACACGGCCTCGCGGAAATCGCCGGTGATGGATTGGTTGCGAGATCACTTGTGTCGCGCCTTGGCGTCGTCTTTTGACGGCGCGTTGGCGGAATTGGGCAGTGATGCCGGAAGTGATCTCGGAGTGATCTCGGAGTGAATCTCGGAGTGAATCCTCGGAGTGAGTTTCGGCAGTAGTTCGGCAAAGAGTTACGGCAAGAGTTGGGGAGCCGCGTGGTCGGCTCAATCTAGGAGCGAGAGACTATGAAGATCGAACGGCGCTTTACACAAGCAGACACGGGTCCGTATGAAGGAATTCGATTCGTGGAGCGAACTTCACGCATCGTCGAACCGGACGGGCGAGTCGTGTTTGAATGTGCCGGAGTCGTCGTTCCGGAATCATGGAGCCAGGTCGCCACGGATGTCTTGGCGCAGAAGTACTTCCGCAAGGCCGGGGTGCCCGCATGCACCAAACGCGTCAAAGAAAAGGGCGTTCCGGAATGGCTCCATAACTCCGTGGAAGACCCCCGTGCACTCGCCGATCTCCCCGAAGATCAGCGGTACAGCGGAGAGCGCGACTGTCGGCAAGTGTTTCATCGGCTCGTGGGCTGCTGGACCTATTGGGCGCACAAGGAGAACTACTTCGACTCCGATGAGGATGCGCGCGCGTACTACGACGAGATGTGCCACATGCTCGCGCATCAGATGGCGGCGCCCAACAGTCCGCAGTGGTTCAACACCGGACTCCACTGGTCGTACGGCATTAACGGTCCTGCGCAGGGGCACTACTACGCCGAGGCCAAGACGGGCAAGGTGTACAAGAGCAAGGACGCGTACTCGCGACCGCAGCCGCATGCCTGTTTCATCTCAAGCGTCTCCGATGACCTCGTCGGCGACGGCGGCATCATGGACCTTTGGGTGCGGGAAGCGCGCCTGTTTAAGTACGGCTCGGGAACCGGTACGAACTTCTCCAACATTCGAGGCGAAAATGAGCCTCTGAGTGGCGGCGGACGCAGCAGCGGCCTCATGAGCTTTCTCAAGATCGGCGACCGCGCAGCAGGCGCCATCAAGTCCGGCGGAACCACACGCCGCGCCGCCAAAATGGTGATCTGCGACATCGATCACCCCGATATCGAAACATTCATCAACTGGAAGGTGATCGAAGAACAAAAAGTTCTGTCCCTGGTCACCGGCTCGCGCGTCGCGGAGAAGTGCCTCAACGGCATCATGCAGGCGTGTTTTGCCGACCCGGATCTCGCCGAGGACGAACGCTTCGTACCGCGCCACAACAGCGCGCTCACGGATGCGTTGCAAGAAGCGCGGCGCTGTCAGATCCCGGAGAACTACGTGCGACGCGTGGTGCAGTTGGCGCGACAGGGCTACAAAGAGATCAGCTTCCCGACGTACGACACGGACTGGACTTCGGACGCCTACATCACGGTGTCTGGGCAAAACTCCAACAACTCGGTCCGGCTCACGAATGCGTACTTGGAATCGGTGGAGCGCGACAACGACTGGCAGCTGCTCCGCCGGACCGACGGCAAAGTCGCAAGGACGGTGCGCGCCGCCGATCTTTGGGACTCCATTTCGCACGCCGCTTGGTCGTGCGCCGATCCGGGTTTGCAGTTCGACACAACCATCAACGAGTGGCACACATGCCCCGTGGATGGCCGCATCAACGCATCCAACCCGTGCAGCGAGTACATGTTCCTCGACGACACGGCGTGCAACCTCGCGTCGCTCAACTTGATGCAGTTTGCGGACAGGGAATCCGCGCACTTCGACATTGAGATGTTTCGTCACGCCACGCGTCTTTGGACGCTGACGCTGGAAACGTCGGTCGTGATGGCGCAATTCCCGAGCCGCGCCATCGCCAAGAGGAGTTTTGACTACCGCACGCTCGGCCTCGGGTATGCCAACCTCGGCACGTACCTCATGGTTTCCGGCGTCCCGTACGACTCCGAAGCCGGTCGCGCGATCTGCGGCGCCATTACCGCCGTCCTCACCGGAACGAGCTACGCGACGAGCGCGGAGATTGCGTCTGAGGCGGGACCGTTCCGGGGCTACGAGCGCAACCGCGAGGAGATGCTGCGCGTGGTGCGAAACCATCGCCGCGCCGCGTATGACGCGCCCAAGTCCGAATACGAGGAGCTCGCCATTCTCCCTGTCGGCATCGATGCGCGCCATGCGCCCAACTACCTGATCGAAGCCGCCCGGTCGTCGTGGGACGAAGCGCTGGCAATGGGTGAAGAGCACGGCTTCCGCAACGCGCAGGCAACGGTGATCGCCCCCACCGGCACCATCGGCCTCATCATGGATTGCGACACCACGGGCATCGAGCCGGACTTCTCGCTTGTTAAGTTCAAGAAACTGGCCGGCGGCGGCTACTTCAAGATCATCAACGAATCGATTCCGCCGGCGCTGCGTCGTCTCGGCTACACCACGGAACAGACCGACCAAATCATTCGGTACTGCCGCGGTTCGGGTTCGCTCAAAGATGCTCCGCACGTGAACCATGACTCGTTGCGCGATCGCGGCTTCACCGACGAAGCGCTGGACACGATCGAAAGTTCACTGCAAGGTGCGTTTGACATCGCGTTCTTGTTCAACGCGGGCACCCTTGGCGAAGAGTTTGTCGCGTCCTTAGATATCTCCGAGGAGAAGCTGGCGCAAAGCCAGTTCAACATCCTGAAGGCGCTCGGCTACACGAGCGAAGAGATCCGCGTCGCGAACCACTATGCGCTCGGCACGATGTGCATCGAGGGCGCTCCGTGGCTCAAGAAAGAGCACTACCCCATCTTCGACTGCGCGAACCGCTGCGGTCGCATTGGCGAACGTTACCTAAGCGCCGAGTCGCACATTCGCATGATGGCTTCGGCTCAACCGTTCATTTCCGGTGCGATCTCGAAGACGATCAACATGCCGAACGACGCCAACGTCGACGATGTCAAGAAGGCGTACATGTTGTCTTGGAAGCTAGGCATCAAGGCCAATGCGCTCTATCGCGACGGATCCAAGCTGAGCCAGCCTCTCAACGCCACCTCCGATGACGACGAGTTTGCGATCTTCGAATCCGACGCGAAAAAGACCGTCGCCGAAGAGGTCATCGAGAAGATTATCTACCGCTATCTGGCCAAGCGTCGGCGGATGCCGCAGCGCCGCAAGGGCTACACGCAAAAAGCGATGGTCGGCGGCCACAAGGTCTACATTCGCACCGGCGAATACACCGACGGCACGATTGGCGAGATCTTTATCGATATGCACAAGGAAGGCGCGGCATTCCGCAGCCTTATGAACTGCTTCGCGATTTCGGTCTCGCTTGGACTGCAGTACGGCGTGCCCCTCGAGGAATACGTGGACGCGTTTGTGTTCAGCCGGTTCGAGCCGAGTGGCCCCGTCCAAGGCAACGAGCGCATCAAGTTGGCCACCTCGATCATCGACTACATCTTCCGCGAGTTGGCGATCACGTATCTCGGACGCGACGATCTCGGGCAGGTGACGCCCGAGGACTTGCGGCCTGAAGCCATCGGTGCTGCCGCGACGCCGGAGTACGTCGGCGAAGAACATGTGTCGCAGGGAACGATGCCGTCGCGCAGCCCGGTGCTCGGAAACGCGGCGGGCAATCCGATCCCGACGAACGGGAGCGGCCCGACACCCCAAAACGGCGAGCACGGCTTTGCCCGTGTGCCGGCGAAGGGGCAAGCCGTCACCGCGACCGAGACGATCACCGAGACCGTCACGGTGACGAACTCAGAGATCGTTCACACCGCGCAAAAAATCAAGCAGGCGCGGATGATGGGTTACGAAGGCGATGCGTGCACCGAGTGCGGGCAGTTCACGTTGGTCCGCAATGGAACTTGCATGAAGTGCATGACATGCGGCGGCACTAGCGGCTGCAGCTAAAAAACGACGACGTGCCGTGCGAGGCCAGAGCCGAGCCCTCTTCGTGAGTGCGAGACGTGGCCTTTCGATTACGCGGCGCGTCGTTTCGCTCTCGGAACGGTTTCGCTCTCGGAACGATGACGAGGTAGGGATTAGGCAGTGTTTCGGTAGCGTTTAGGTAGTGTTTCGGCAGGGGATTGACACGGCCCGGGTTTCGGGTTGAATAGGCGGCTTCTACGCCCGATTAGCTCAGTTGGTTAGAGCAGCGGATTCTTAATCCGGAGGTCCGAGGTTCGAGTCCTCGATCGGGTACCAATCAAAGCGCCCAGACATCACCACGTGTGTTTGTCTCGGGCGCTCTTTTTTTTCCCGCCGGGTCGCGCGTTCCGACGTCAAGATGCGCCGCGTTTCGAGCGCCGCCTTGGATCGCCCATCGAGCCATTCTCGATCTCTCGGTTGCGCGCTCCCGTGGCCGCGTGAGCTTTGGTGCGGGCGGTACGATGGCTCGCTCCATGGCTGGCCTCAGCAACAAAGACGTCGCCCGCGTTTTTCGCGAGATCGAACTGCTTTCCAAGATCTTGGGTCGTGATGCGCGCCGCGCGATGACGTATGGCCGCATCTCCCGACTCATCGAGGGATTGCCGAAGCCGGCCGTCGATCTCGCCGCCGCGGGGCGGTTGATCGACGTCAAGGGAATCGGAGCCAGCGCCGCGTCGGTCGTTGCCGATCTCTTGGATCGCGGATCGTCGCAACGGCTCGAAGAACTTCGGGCGGAGTTGCCGCCGGGCTTGCCCGACATCTTGCGCGTACCTGGCCTCGGCCCCAAACGCATTCATACGGTGCTCACCGAACTTGGCGTCACATCCGTGGAAGAACTCCGCGCGTGCGCGGTAGACGGTCGCCTTGCCGCGCTGCCGGGGTTCGGCCCGAAGATGGCCGAGAAAGTGATCGAGGGCGTCGCTTTTCTCGATGAGATCCGCGCGCGGCGCCGCACGGCGGACGCGTGGGCCACGGCGAACGAATGCATCCAGGAGCATGGCCTGCAAAAAGCCACAATCGCGGGCGCCGTGCGCCGCGGCTGCCTGGTCGTGGATGCGATCGCGATCGTCGCCATCGGCAGCGCCGATGGCGTATCCATTCGCGGTGCGACCCGGGATGGTGATGTGTGGGTGCGACCGCGCGGCCACGAACCGGAACTTCGGATTCGCTTCACGACCGAGCCGAACTACGCTCGCGCCCTGTTTGAGGAAACGGGCCCGGCTGACCATGTCGCCGCTGTGTTGGCGCTGCCGGGCGCGGACGACACCGAGGATGCGATTTATGAGTCGCGCGGGTTGCACGCCGTACCGCCAGAACGGCGCCATGCGTGCGATGGCAAAGAACCCGTGCCCGAACTCGTGACGCGTCGTGATCTGCGGGGTCTCGTTCACGCGCACACGACGTGGTCAGACGGTCGCCTCTCGATTGAAGAGATGGCGGATGCGGCTGCGGAACGTGGGTACTCCTATCTCACGGTGACCGACCACAGCAAGACCGCGGTCTACGCGCGCGGGTTGCCCGACGCGCGCCTCCAGGAGCAGATCGAGGCGATTCGCGCCTACAACGCCAAGGGTGGCCCCGTCCGCGTGCTCGCGAGTACGGAAGCCGACATCTTGCCCGACGGCACGATCGACTATCCCGACGCGTTGCTCCGCCAACTTGATTTCGTGATCGCGTCGGTGCATTCGTCGTTTGGCCAGGACCGCGCGACCACGACCGCGCGCTTGGTAGCGGCCGTCCGTCATCCGCATGTGCACGTGCTTGGCCACGCGACCGGCCGCCTCCTGTTGCGCCGGCCGGGTTACGACGTAGACATGGACGCGGTGATGGAAGCCGCCGCCCAACACGGCACGGCGATCGAGCTCAACGCCAACCCTTGGCGCTTGGACTTAGATCCGTCCTTGCACGAGCGCGCGCAGGCGCTCGGCATCGGCGTCCCGATCGGACCCGACGCACATTCCGCGGAAGGCATGGACGACAACGATTGGGGCGTGCTGGCCGCGCGCCACGGCGGACTGCGGAAACAAGATGTCCCCAACACGTTGGATGCAGACGGCTTCTTGAACGCGGTGCGGTCGTGAGCCCGGCCCGCAAAGCCAAGCGTAAGAAGGCGCCCGCCAACGCCGGCGAGACTTCCCAAAACAAACGCGCGCCCGCCAACCGCACGCGTCCGTCCGCGTCGTCCCCAGCGAACAAGAAGACCGCCGCCAAACCCAAGCCCGTGCGCGCCGCCAAGAAAGCCGCGCCCGCGACGAAGAAAAAAAAGAGATCCGAGCCCGCGGGTTCGCAAGCTCCGTCGGGGCCCATCGCGCCGCTCGCGGAGCGCAAGAAATGGGCGCGCTTGGTCGTGCGACGCCTCCGGAAGGAGTTTCCGGATGTGGAATGCGAACTCCTTCACACCAACGCGTTCGAGCTGACCGCGGCCACCATCTTGAGTGCGCAGTGCACCGACGAGATGGTCAACAAGGTGACGCCGCATCTGTTCGCCCGTTTTTCGACGCCGGCTGCGCTCGCGGCCGCCGAGGTCGACGAAGTCGAAGCGCTCATCCGGCGCACGGGCTTTTACCGCAACAAGACCAAAAACATCATGGGCATGGCGCAGCGCGTGATGACGGACTTCGACGGTCAGATCCCGCAGACGATGGAGGAACTTCTCACGCTGCCGGGCGTCGCGCGCAAGACTGCAAACGTTGTGCTGGGCGTCTGGTTTAAGAAAGCCGTGGGCGTCGTCGTGGATACGCACGTGAAGCGCATCTCGAACTTGCTGGGGCTAACGGGCCAGACCGATCCCAAAAAGATCGAGCTCGACTGGATGGAGTTGATCCCGCGCAAGGACTGGATCGACGTAAGCCATCTCCTAATCTGGCACGGTCGGCGAACATGCATAGCCCGCCGACCGCAATGCAGCGCTTGCACGCTCCGCGACCGGTGCCCGAGTAGCCACGCATGATTTCGCAAGTCGTTTTAGCCATCTTCTTAGCCCGCATGGCCGGGGGGTACGCACTCTGCCTCGGACTCGTCGGCCACCGCGTCCAGGAGGGCTCGTGGCGCCGCGTCAGTCTGTTTGTCATCTCGGGGTTGACGATTGTCGCGTGGATCGCAGGCGCGCCCATGGTTCCGAGCTTAGCGATGCTCGGCACCGCGTTGATCATCGAACGCGCGATCGCCTTTGAAACGCCCGTGCTCAAACACGTCGCCTTGCTCGCGCCCTTAGGCGCATGGCTCATCATCGCGACCGAACGCCCCCACGCGATGCTCGGGTACGACTCGGCGCTGAGCGCGATCGCCGCCGGCGGAACGCTCGGCACGATGTTGCTCGGCCACTCCTACCTCACCGCCCGCAAGCTGAGCTTCACGCCGCTGAAGTGGATGTCTCTGCTCTTGCTCATCGTGATCGGACTCCGCGCGGTCACCGTCGGAATAGGCCTGCTCGGAACCGAGCTCGTGATGGGCGACATGATCCTGCTCTCCATGCAAGGCGGGTTCGGTCTGTTCCTGCCCCTCATCTTTGGCTGGATGGTTTGGCAGTGCGCACGCATCGAGTCGAATCAATCCGCAACCGGTATTCTGTACGCCATGACCGTCGGTGTGTTCATGGGCGAATTGATCGCCGTCTACCTCAAACATCAGCAGCTCCACGTATGAGTAGTGTTGTCTTTGGATGCCGCGAGTGCGGCAAGGGCGTCGAAGTGACGCCGGGCGAGCAAGCGCAATGCCCGGTGTGCCTCACCCACAATGATCTGCCCGCCTCCGACGGCACGCTCAACGCGTGCCTGGCGTGCTCGTGCGACGAGATTTACCGCCACCGTGACTTCAACCAAAAACTTGGGCTCGCGTTGATCGGAATCGGCGCGATCGCATGGTTTGTGTGGACGACGTTTTGGCCACTCGCCATCGCCGCTGTCCTCGATGTCGTGTTGTACTTCACGCTACCCGACGTCGGGATCTGCTACCGCTGCAAGGCGCACCATCGCGGATTTTCCGCCATCACGTCCCTCCCCGGTTTCGACTTGGAGCGCCACGAACACTACAAGCACGTACGCGCGCGTGAAGAAGGCCAGCTTCCGCCGCGCCCCGAGAAGGGTGCATCCGACGCGGACACGAAAACCGACCAAGACAACGCGAGCGGCGCCGACGGCACGGAAAAAACCAACGACACGTAGACCTCGTCTTCGCACGTCCGTCGGGCCCTTTTGAGACGCGCAGCCCCCACCGGATTCCGTGCTACCTTGGCCCGATGGCCAAACGATCGCTCGCGTGGATTCTTGTGTTCAGTGGGGTGTGCGCTTGGTTCGCGTTTGCCGGACCCGACGCTAAACCGACGCGCAACAACGGCACCGAAAAAGAAAAACAAAAGACCGAAGTCGCGGTGCTCGGCGTGATCCACGGTTCGCACCTGCGCTCGAAGGCGTACTCCGTCGATCACGTCGTCGAAATCGTTCGGCGCTTTCGACCCGAGAGCGTGTTTGTCGAAATTCCGCCCGCGCGATTTGCGGAGATTCTTGCAGTCGTGGACAGGAAGGGATTTCGTACGCGCGCCGCCGACGTGAAAGACACAACATGGATTCGCGCGTTCCCCGAGCTCTACCGCGGGATCTTACCGCTGCGCCACGAAATGAAGTTTGAAGTGGTGCCGGTGAGCGGATGGTCGCCTGAAGTCAACGCGGACCGGCGTTCGTTTTGGAGCGGTGCGGGCAAGTCCGCCGAGCAGATGCAACGACACGCGATCTATTCTCGCGTATCCAGAGAATTCGCCGCCATTCGCAAACGCGAGGGCGGCATCGAGAACGCGGCGTTTTACAACTCACGCCATTACGCCGACCTGCGCCAACTTGAGCGCACGCTTTGGTCGGCGTCGTTTGACCACGGATTGGGACGGGGCGGAGAGGTCGCGATCAACCGCGCTCACTTCGGTCATATCGACAAGGCGCTGAAAACGCGGCGCGGGCGCCGTATCCTGATTGTGTACGGAGCCGCGCATCGCTACTGGTTTCTCAAAGAACTAGAAGCGCGCTCCGACGTCCAGCTCGTCGACATGATTCCCTATCTTTCGAAGTAACGAAGGGCTTCATCACTATGCTTACCCGCTCGAACACTCTCGTCGTGGCCGCGGTCGGTTTGCTCGCGGTCCTCGGTGCAACTCACGCCGCTCCGCCGGCCAACGGCCCGTACGTCGAGCAGTGGCCCAACGGCAAAACGAAACTTGAAGGCAAGCGACGGCTCGGCAAACGTGAGGGGACCTGGAAGTCGTATTACCAATCCGGCAAGAAGCGCTCGGAAGAAGAATACGTCGAAGGGGATTGGCACGGACGTCGCATCGAGTGGTATGAAAACGGCAAGATCAAACTCGATTGGCGCTACCTCAAAGGCAAGCTCGCGGCGGGAACGTGGAAGGCGTATCACGCCAACGGCGCGTTTCGTACGCAGTACAAGGTTGCGGCGGGCGGGAAGTTTCCCAAGCAGACGCAGATCGAATACTACGACGATGGAACCGTGCACTACAAGGGACCGTGGGCCAACGGCAAGCAAGCGGGCACGTGGACGTATTTCCACAAGAACGGGAAACGCAAAGAGATCCGCAAGTACCGCAAGGGCCGTCCACACGGAACGTGGTCAACGTTTGACCGTGAGGGCAAGCTCGTCGAGCGCGTCGTCTACAAAAACGGAAAGCGCGTGAAGTAAACGCGCCCGTTCAAATGCTCAGGACGAAGCGGGTGCCACGTGGCTAGGAGTCCGAGCGAACGAGACGGCCTTCGCGCTCTTGCCGTCCTAGCTCGAACACGAACTTGATCGGGCGATGCCGATAGAGCCCGGACGGAAGTCGCTCCGCTTCGAGCCGCACGAGATCGGCTTCGACTCGCGAAGCCGCTTGCATCGGGGCCACATCCCCTTTTCCCTCCGCCATAACGTCCTACTTATCGGCGTCCGTCCGTCCACGCTTAACGGGGACCGTCGCGAACACGGCCGAGAGCGAGTCGAGATGGAACCGAGGTCAGAGAGGGCCGGCACCGCCCCACAATGAGACGGCGCTCGGCGGCTGGGTCCGTTTCCCGGGCCCAGCCGCTCGAAGCGCCAGCGTGCGCGAGTCGAAACCTCGCCTAGCCGGCGCCCGTCGGCACAGCCTGCGGGTTGAGGTAGGCGCGCCCGGCATCCGATGTCCCATCGACCGTTTGGTTCGGCGCTCCGGCCACTCCGTTGCTGCCCAGAAAATCCAACGCCGCCCCGAAAGCCGCCCCGGCTTCTTCCGGCACATCCTCGATAGTATCGAGCAAATCACCCGTGATGCCATCGAAGATGTAGACCCGACCCTGGCCGTTGTCCTCACCCGGCGCCCCGATTCCGATCTGGATGCCGTTGGACGCCAAGGCCGCACCAAACTGCCCGCCACCTGTGGGGTTGGGCGTGTCGAAGGTCAAGATGACCGCGCCGGTGACCGCATTGATTAGATACACCTGTCCCGCACTGATCATCTCTGTCCCGGCGAGCTCCAAAGCCACCGACGCTTGCGGAGCCGCCACCAAGATGTTGGGGCCAAACACCTTCAACGTGGCTCCGAACTCTCCACCGGCCGGGCTGGTGAACGAACGAATCAGCGTCCCCGTAAGGCCGTTGAACAGGTGGACCTGGCCGTCGCCGTTGTCTTCGCCCGGCGCGCCGACGAATGCGACCGTGCCGCGCGCGGCCACCGCTTCACCGAAGCGACCTTCGCCGGCCGGAGTCGGCGACAAAAACGTTTGGAGCACTTGCTCGACCACGCAGTCGAAGTAATAGGCCGCGCCCTGGGCGTTGAACTCGCCGGGCGCACCCACGACGATGTTCGCGCTCGCGACCGCGCCGGAGTATCCGAACATGCCGGATGCAGACGGGTTTAGACTCTGGAACGACAACCGAATCTCGCCGTTGAGTGAATTCACGAGATACGCGCGCCCGGAGTTCGTCGCGCCGCCGGTTTCGCCCGGCGCACCCACGATCGTCATCACGGGGTTGGAACCAAGCGAGTATCCAAACATGCCGCCCGCGATGTTGTTCGGGCTCGCGATCGTGGTGTCCGCCATGCCGGTAACGCCATCCATGATGTGGAGCCGTCCGCCGCCATTGGCCGCACCCGGTTCACCGACCAACACGTCCAGCCCAGCCAAAGCAACGGCGTGGCCAAACAACCCGCCCACCACAGGGCTCGGCGACTCGAGCTCAACAACGATGTCGTCGTCGATGTCTTCCTCGCCGATGGTGCCGAACAGATAAGCGCGCCCCGCGTCCTGCGGGTTTACGTCCTCGAAGAATGCGCCGATCAAGATTCCGCCGTTCTCCAACAACACATCACCGCCAAAGTTTCCGTTCGGATCCGGGTTGGGTGATCGAAACGTTCGCAGGATCGTGCCCGCCTCATCGACCAGGTAGACGAGCCCGCCTTCGGTGCTGGCCGTCGCTCCAACCAAGATGTTTTGATCGTCGGCCGAGATCGACACGCCGAAGAAGAACGACTCCGTCGCAGGATTACTAATCGTGATGATGCCGGTGGGGCTGAAGAAATGCACAACGCCACGCGACCCCGAAACAAAGGGCTCACCAACAAGAAATCCGTCCCTAAATCGTTCGAGCGCCGTGCCGAACCGGCCCCCTTGCCCGGAAGTCGGCGGATCGATGATTCGCACCTCCGCACCCGTCACCAAGCTGAACTCATACACGCGCCCGTCATCATTGTTAAAGCCAGGGGCGGCGATCAGGACGGTCGCCGCGTTTGTGAGCGCGAGGACCGACCCGAATTCGTCTCCGGCTTGCACGACCGAAGGCGTAAAGGTCTGCAGGATCGAACCCGCGGTCGTCATGAAGTACGCCACACCGGAACTCGGCGGGCCCGACAGCTGCCCCGGATCGACCGCCGAAACGATGATGTCGCCGTCCACGTCAAGGAGCGCGGAGCCAAAGTTGGCATGCGTACCCGGATTGTCGATGTTGGTTTGGAAATTGCCATCGCGGTCATAAAGATGGAGGCGTCCCGCCCCTGCCGCATCGCCGATCGCGGCGACCACGAATCCGCTGTCCTGCGCGAGCACGGAGTCGCCAAAGCGACCACCCGTATCCACGGTGCGCGAAAGCGCCGTCAGCCCCGACGGATCGAGCAGGTCGATGATGTAGGCGTTACCCGATGCGGTGTCCTCAAACGGCGCGCCGATGATGATCGTCTGCGCGGCGCCGGACGCGTCGAGATTCTCGCCAAACCCACCCGCCTCGGCCGCGCCCGTGAAAAACGACTGAACGTTGCCGGGAACGAACGCATACACGCGGCCCGCCCGGTTGGTTACGCCCGCGACTTCGCCAGGCGCACCCGCCATCAGCAACCCCTGGTCGAACGCCACGGCCCGACCGAAGTCGCCGTCTTGTTCCGGGTTGTTGCTTTGAAAACGCTGCATCCGGAAGCGCGACCCGGAGTCGTAGAGATGCACGAGGCCGTTCCCCGGGGGAAACTTACCGGCCAACCGAGCCATCGTCTGCGGAGGCGCCGGGGTTTCAAACTCGCCCGGGGCTCCGATGGCGACGATGCCGTCGTCCTCGTCCAACGTGCGCCCGAAGAAACCGCCGTCTTTGGCGTCCGCACTCACCAAGGTCGCTTGGATCTGAGCGGTGGCGCGATCAAACACTTTGACGGCGCCGGCGAGAAAGAAACTCATCGTTTGGCCATTGATGTCGAAGTTGGGATCGCCGATCCACACTTCGCCGTTGACGGTCGTGATCGATTCGCCCATCGTGCTGTTCTGGACGTCGCTTTGATACTCGACTTGGAACAGGCCGGTACTCGTGGAATTCCGGAACACGGAGCCGCCGGCGCTATTGAACGGTTCGCCAACGAACAACTCGCCGGCGTCGACGTGAAGGGCTCGTCCGAACTCCGCAAACGCCTCCTGGGCGTTCGATAAAATCGTCAGGTTAAGCGTCCCGGTCGCCCCATCGAACGCGTAGACGCGTCCCGCATTGACAGTCGTCACTCCAGCGAGGACAAGCGGCACGTCCTCGCGCGGCGCCCCCACAAAGACCTGCGTGCCATCCGATGCGACGCTCGTCCCGAACGCACCGAACTGCTCAAAGTTAGGACTTACAAACGTGCGTAGGAGACTGCCGTCGGTGAGGTCAAACAGGTACGCACTTCCTTCGGTACCACCGGTTGTGACGTCGTCGAACGGCGCCCCCACAATCACCTGCGTCGTGCCATGCCCGGCAAGGGAACTGCCAAACGATCCACCGAACCCTGGGATGGGTGCAACGATGGTGCGCTGAAACACGCCTTGGCGGTTGTATACATGCACTTGGCCGTCGTCGTTGGTCTCGCCTCGCGCCCCGACAACCATGAAGTTACCGATCAGCGCGACGGCTCCGCCGAAGTTTCCAAACTGCTCCGCGGTCGGACTCTGCACGAGGTACTCAAGCGTGCCGGAGCTACAGCGGTTCGCTTGCGCTAGTCCCGGCCCCGCCGCTTGAAGCACACCGATCAACGCAATTCCGTCCTGGGTCGCGATCGAGAGATCGAGCGTGCGTCCGGATTCGGTTTCGATCGTCCGCTCGAAACGACCCGAAGGCGCATCGAAGACGTGAATGGTTCCCACGGCGCCGATAGCTCCCACCAACACATGGTTGTCCGCCGACGCGACAACGGTGCCGAACGAGCCACCCGAGGCGCCACTGGCCGGACGGGAGAGCGTGTGCTCCAAAACGGCTGACGAGCCGCGGAACACATAGGCTCGCCCGGAACCGCCGTCTTCACGCGGCGCGCCCACAACGAACCCGGACGCCGCCGGTGCGACCGAGGTACCGAACGCGCCTCCCGGAACTTCGTCCGGACTCGCCAACGATTCCAGAATCGTTCCGCGCGCGGCATCCACAAGGTAGGCGCGTCCACCGCCATTCGCTTCGCCCGGTGCGCCGATCACGACGCCCGTGGTCACATACGACAGGGCACTGCCGAACTGGCCGCCCGGTTCCGCCGCCGGACTCCGAATGGAGCCCAGGAGATCACCGGTTGTGCCGACGTAGCGAAACACGACACCGGACGCCCGGTCGAAACTCGGCGCGCCGATCCAAATCTCTTGGCCAACGGCAGCGAGCGCGGAACCGAAGCTTGCGTAGTCACCTTCAAACGCAATCGTTATCCGGCGCGTGCTGGTGTCAACGCGGTACACGCGTCGCTCACCCGGCGCGCCGACGTAGAGATCGGTCTCACCCGCCGCCATCAGCGCCGCACCAAACCGTCCCTGCGCGTTCGGCGCCGGACTCCGCAACGTGTAGACCAAAGCTCCTTCGCGATACACGTGCACAACACCCGGTCCGTTCGGACCGTCGGCGCCCGCGCTGGGTTCACCAACCGCGATGAACTCGCCAAGCGCGGCCACCGCGCTTCCAAAGCTCGCCGCAGGGTTCGGAGATCCAAACGTGGTCGACGGTAGATCAAACTCGGACGAACCGCTGAGGCTCCGCGAACCATCGCCGCCGCAAGCGCCCAAAACGACGAGCAACGCCATCGCTGCCATTTTGAAGGCGGAGCCGCACGCTACCGTGAAGCCGTGCTCGTGCCGTGTCCGTTGAATCTGTGCCCATCGCATCATGCCTATACCTCCGGACGTACCTCGTCCGAGTCCTACTTTAGGCCAGCGGGGGGTCAGCGAACGGTATGGTCGGAAGTCTCCAGCGCGGCGGCGCGAACACGCGCCAACAGCTCGACCAGACCCGCCTCCAAGATGGGGTCGCGGCCACGGGCGTAGCGCAACGGAGCCTGTACAGAAATGTTGGGCGCGACACCGACACCCTCGATCTGAACGCCGTTCACACGATACTCCAGAATCGGGACTTCCAACGTGCGTCCGTCGGACAACGTGAAGAATCCGGCCGCCAACAGCGCACCCTCCGTGCGCTCGCCGACCAAGGGCCCAAGCCGGAGGCGGCGAATCTGATGCGCCATCAACTCCTTGGCGCTACGGGACCGTCCATCGATTAAGAACACGACGGGCTTGATCCACAACGGAGGCAGCCGCCGGCGCGCTAAGACGGCGCGCGCTTGCCGTCCGCGAAACAGATCGAGTAGATCGTTCGCAACGTTGGCCCAACCACCGCGCCCGCGCAGATCGAGAATCAGACCGTGGCACGGGCCAAACTTGTCCGTCATGAGCTCGGCGACGCGCCGACCCGCACCGCGATGACAGCTCGGCACCGCCACATAGCCCATGGAATATCCACCGCGCTGCAACACCTTGGCGCTCGCTTCGAGCGTGCGGCGGCCGCCCCACGGAGCGGGCGTCACGCGGATGGACTGCAGCCGCGACGGGCGCGCCTGCCGTTGCACAACCAACGTAGCCGGCCCGCGTTCGGCGCTTAGCACAAACAACGGCGTCCCTCCCAATCCCGGGTCCCCACCGGCCGGCACGAGATACGGGCTCAACGCGGGCGGCGCCTTGCCGATGCGCACCAATCGATCCCCGCGCAGCAATCCCGCCTTCGCGGCCGGTCCACCGGCGGCGACGGAGCGCACAAAAAACTGGCCGGCGGCGACCTGTTCCACCGTCATGCCCAAGGACGGCGCGGACTTCCCGGCGAGCTCCGCGCGCAACGCCGCGTAGATCTCAGGCTCCAAAAGTGTCAGGTGGGACGCGCGGAAGCGCGCGAGCATCTCCGTGAGTAGCGGACGCCACCCTTTCGCGTCGGTCTTGTCCGCCCGCGGACCGAACTCGGCCGCCAGCTTGGCGAGGTCCACGTCGTGATAGCGCGGACGGTCATAAAACCGCGTGCGGATAACCTCGATCACCTCGTCCAAGAGCTTGCGCTCCGGCTCCCCCGCCACGGATGCAGAAACCGCGAGCAAAAGGACGAAAACGGCGCGTCGAAGAACAGCCATCCTCATTAGAGTAGGGCAGAATCTCTTTGGGTGCTTTTTTGAAGGGTATCGGCGCCCGGCGGGTACTCCCCTCTATCAACGGCA
This sequence comes from Planctomycetota bacterium, assembly GCA_021776785.1. GTDB lineage: Bacteria > Planctomycetota > PLA2 > PLA2 > PLA2 > JAJFFF01. Next base: position 18,292 of record JAJFFF010000037.1, read on the forward strand.
CGATATCGCGATGAACCCTCCCACGATCGAGGCTCTACGAGCCCACGCCCCCTTCCTCCAGCGCCTCGCTCGCACGCTCATTCGCGACGAGCATCAGGCCGAAGACATCGTTCAAGAAACGATGGCGGCGGCGCTGTCGAAGCCCGCGCCGCGTCGGATGCGGGCCTGGCTGGCGGGCATCGCGCGGCGGGTGGCGTACAAGAAAGTGCGTACCGCGCAGAGACGGCGCGCGCGCGAAGCAGCCGTGGCGCGGCCGGAGCGAACGCCCTCCACGGCCAGCGTCGCGCAGCGGCTCGAAACGCAGTCCCGTTTGGTTGAAGCGGTGCGGACGTTGCCGGAGATTTACCGCTCCGTCATCGTGTGGCGCTACTTCGATGACGAGACACCGACCGCCATCGCCACACGCAACGGCGTCTCGGTCAAGACGATTGAGACGCGGCTGCGTCGCGCGCGCACCATGTTGCGCGCGCAACTCGATAACGATCACGGAGGAGACGGCCGTTCCTGGTCGCTCGCTCTTTTGTGTTTGATTCCGGAGTCCCGAAAGTCCGCGCTCGGTTGGGCGGCGGCTACGACGTCAGGGGTTGTCATGACCACAAACGCTACACTCGCAGGAGGCGTGCTCGTTGCCGTCGCCGCATTTTTTGTCGGCTGGAAAGCGGTGCCCGCTTCGACGAACAACGCACGCAAAGACACGCGCGTCGATGCATCGTTGGAATCCGTGCGGCGCGACCGAGACGCACTGAAGGTGGAGTTGTCGCGAGCCCAAAAGAAGCACGCGGCGCTCCTGGTGGAGCTCGAGGGCTTACGCAGCAAAGAAAAAGATCGCGAAGAGGCGCGCACGACCGCAACCGAGCGCGCGCCCGAACCGGAAAAGCGCGCCAAGCCCGAGTTCGTGCCCGAGGGCATGGAAGAAGTCCTCGCGGCGATGGACTGGAAAAAGATCGGCGAGTCCATGTCGCACATGCCTCCGCTCATCGCGGGCTTGATCAAAGCGATCGAAAACGGCGACCCGATGCCCGCCAACGTCGGCGACATCCAACGGTGGAACGGACCGCTCATCACCGAAGCGTTGCGCGCGCAAAACGCGGGCGTGACCGGCACGGGCGTGAACGGTGCGTTCACAAACCCGGCGATCACGGTCAACGTGGTGTTCGCGGCACTCAAATCGGCCGATCATGCACTCAACGAGGAGCAGGCACGGGCGCTGCGCGAACTCGGCGCCAGTACTGTCGAGCGCGATCGAACGCGCTTGGCGGGATACACCGAGGAAACCAGCGCCATGCAAAAGCTCGTCGAGGAAACGACGCTCAAGGAGCGTATGGCCGATCAATTGGACGAGCTCTTGACACCGGAACAACGAAACGCGCTACGACCGGAGTCGATTCGCGGACAGGTCGCCGTCGATCTCTACGGGTCGTCGCTCGTCCTCGCCCAGGTCGCGCGCCCGACGCCCCACACAGACGTCGATGGGTATCGCTCCGCCGTCGAAAGGCGCTACGCCAACGCTCTGGGACTCGGCAAAGATCTGCAGCCCGTTCTCACGGAAGCGGTGCGCCGTTGGACCGAGTCCTTGCCGCTTGAGTTCTTGGAGACGAAAGCGGACGGCCAGGGCCTAGGCGGACCGCGTATGTCCACCGCGCATGTGCGCGCGACGGCAGCGCATCAGTTGCGCCTACACGAAGAGCTCTCGAAGTTGCCGCTGTCGGAAGCGCAACGCAAGGCGCTACGCGAACACACAGGCCTATACGTTCCGATTCGACACTAAGCTGAAGCGGGGCACGGGCCGGCGGCGGCGCAGATTTTTCGCTCCGGTTCCGTGCAGCCAAGCGATCCGCGACGAGGCGAAGGCGCCGGATCGCGGCTTCGCGTTTGAGCGGTCGTTCTAGCGCCGACGCCGCAGGTCCGAAAGGAGCTGCGAGATCGGCGTGATCACGAACAGGACCAGCATCAAGCTGAGTGCGACCCCGGCGATCACCAACATTATGTATTTGTCCATCTCCGCCTCCCTAGCGAGCGTCCATCCTAGGAGAGGCAGCGTTCAATCCCACGCTCAATCCGCCTGCAAAATCGTGGGCGGTCCGAAGAAGTTTCAATTCGTGGACGTTTCAGACGGTGGGCGCGAGGATCCCGCACCTGTCTGGAGTTCGCACATGCGCGGGATGCGGCGCGCCCAAACGACAACCGGCAAAACAAGAACGAGAAACACGATCGGCAGCCAAACCAGCGTGCGCGTGAACGCGACATCCGTAACCTCCGCGTTGTCGGTGGCCGACACGCCCCGCTTTGCGAAGTGAAACGCGACGGCGTAGGCCATGCCGGCCGCGCCGTACGCGAGGTTTCCAGCCAAGCTCTTGACGCTCAGCACGGTCGCCCGCATCGAACTTGGCGTGGCGCCGTTGAGGTAGTGCGATGACGCAAACTGCAGCAGATGAAACGAAAGCATGAGGGGCGCGAGCCAAAGCACAGCCCACACGCCTCCGCCCAAAGCGACGCCGCCAAGACCGATCAAAACCAACATCGCGATCGTGACGAAGGTCACAAGCGGCGAACAACGCGCAATCACGCGGCGCGCGATCGGCGGCGACAGAATGCCAAGCCCCGCGAGCAGCGCGCCGATCATGCCGAAGTACGCTTCTGGAATGCGGATGAGGCGCAGGTAATTCGACTGCATGACGAGGAACAGGCGGACGACACTGTCGAGAATCAAGGAAAACAAGACGACCGCGAGGACCAAGCGCGTCACGCGCACGAAGTGAATGACCACGCGCACGCCAGATCCCAAAGCGGACGACGCGGTCGGTTCTTCGGTCTCGGGCTCGGTCATGCGTAGCGCCGCGAGCAGCGCTCCGAATGCAAGTCCCAAGGTTAGGTACACCGGAAAGCGCGCGGTCGTGGCCGCCGAGAATTCCGTGCCAAGCAAGCCGTTGAGAAAGCTCGCGTCGTACACCAGCGCCCCCACGATCATCGACAGCACAAACGCCATCGACATGCGCGTCTGCATCATGCTGAGAACACGCGGCCATTCGGCAGACCGGCCTGCAAGCGCCAACGTGTCATAGGCCAGCGCCTCGTCGGCGCCGCTCGCCGCAGCTTCAGCGAGCCCGCTCAGACATCGGTTCACCAAAAGCACGGTCAAAAGAATCGTCGTGTTGCCCGTGGGCACAAAAGCCATCACCGCCATCTCGACGATCATGAGCACGGATGCCAACACGATGAGCGGACGCCGCCCGAATCGATCGGCAACCGCGCCGAGCGGAAGTTCGCAAAGCACGATGGACACGGCCCACGCCACGTTAAGAAGCGAGTACTGGTCCAGCGAAAGTCCGAGGTCGATAAAAAAAACGGACAGCACCGGGTAGTAAAAGCGCGCGTTGAAAAGAATACGAAACGCGATGAAGGCCCGGACGTTGTTCGGCAACGGAACGGCGTCGAGATCACGCGCTGTGGTTTGAGGCATCGCCGCTCAGAATACCGGAGCGGGCCAAGCAGCCGTGCATTCGCTCCGGCCGAAGTTGCCGATCTTGAAACGAGCGAAACCAAACACGAACCCGCGGGTTTCACAAGCGTCCCGACAAAGCGAGAAAGCCACCATGAAACGCCACTTCCTACTCCTCTCCCTGGCCACCTGTTCTCTCCTGATCGTCGCCACGCCCAGTGATGCCGGCCCGCGCGGAAAACAGCGGCAACACGCCAAAAAACGCATCCTTAAAGAGTTCGACGCCAACCAAGACGGCAAGCTCGACGACGCTGAACGCGACGCGTTTCGCGCCAAGCGCAAAGAGAGTCGCGAAGCGCGCCGAGCGCGACGCGCCGAGATCAAAGCCAAGTTCGATCAAAACGGCGACGGCAAACTCGACGAGACCGAACGTAAGGCGCTGCAAGAGGCGCGTAAGGCCAAACGCGCCGAACGAAAAGCGAAGTTCGACGTGGACGGCGACGGCAAACTGAGCGGCGACGAACGCAAAGTCATGCGCGAACAACTCCGCGCCAACGGCGAACCGGAGTTGCGCGGGATGCGCGGGAAGCGCGGGATGCGCGCTCGCAAGATGCGTCGCCAACGTCTCAGAAATCTCAAGACCGCGTTTGATGCCAACCACGACGGGACGCTGGACGAGACCGAGCGCGAAGCGCTTCGCACCGCTCTCAAGGCGCGCGTGGAGAAGCGCCGCCAAGCCCTGCTTGCCCAATTCGACGCCAACGGCGACGGCTCGCTCGACCAATCCGAACGACAAGCGGCCCGCGAGGGCCGCCGCACAGGCCGCCGTTCTGGCCGCCGTTCTGGCCGCCGTTCTGGGCGGTAATCATCGCCCTGCTTTCGCCCCCTCCCGCCGACACGTGGCCCGCCTTCCCCGGCGGGCCACTTTTTTTTTGGCAGTCGGACCCGGCGTTCGCCGCTAGGTGAGCAAAGGAGGTCCGATGCGACGCGTGACAACAGCAATGATGGTGATGGCCTTGAGCTTAGGGCTCGGATGCAGCGGCGGTGGCGGCGGCAATCCGACGGTGGCAGCGGCGAATGCCGAAACCAACTACACAAGCCAGCTCGCCAACTCGCTGGGTCTTGACCTCGCAGCGCTTTCGACGCTCTTCGACACGATCTTCGATCCGGACGCGGCGGCGGCCGCCGGCGTGACGTTCGTTTTGGACGACGGGCCGGGCGTCGCGCCCCACACCTACGACGTGCAGTTCCCCTACGACCAAAATCAAAACGGGACGACGGATACCACCATCATCGTGCGCATCGTGTTCAACGAAGCTCCCGGAGACGCCCCCCGCGCCGGACTGACCGCGACGCTTACGCTCACCGCGCCGTTGGTCGGATTCGACGGAACCGCGTCCGGCAACGGGACCGTGGAGTGGCTCACCGTCGGCATCCGCGTTTCCGGAGACGTCACCATTGATGACCGCTCCAGCGGACGCATGATCGACGTCACGATCGATCCGGCGAATCCGCTGACGATCAAAGAGGCGACCGGCGACCCCGATTCGCAAGCCAACGTTTGCGACATGAGCGCGGAAGGGACCGTCGGGGTGACCATCACAAGCGCCCAGGGAATTCTCTCCATGATCTGGAATCTGCTGTCGTCGTCCGGCCTCGTCAACCTGAGCGACATCAGCTTCGCGGCCGCCGACGAAACGAACGCAGACCTACCCAACCAAGACGTCGCGCTCGACGACTGCGGCGTCACGATCGACACGTGGGTTGGCGCGTTCGTCCTCGAATGGAACTGCATCCCGCTCGAGTCGGGCATCACCACGCACACGTTTGAAAAAATCAGTAGCACGCAACTGCGCGGCACGGCGGTCGAAGACGATGCCGTCGTCTTTACGTACACACTCAACGTCGATCCGAACAACCCGCGCGTCGCCACGGGCACGTTCAGTGAGACCGACAGCGGCGGAACGTACGTCGAGACGTTTCGGTACACGATCGCGCCACACGGAAACTCGTGGACGCAAGACAATCGGTACGAATATCAGTCCGGTCCGCTGCAGGGAAGCGGCGGCGATTGCTTCGGCACGGCCACGCGGGACTAGCAGCAGCCCGTTGAAGAAGTGCTTGGAATAGCGAGAGCGAGAGATCGGAGTCGAGATCAAGGAGCGGACCACAGCTGTAGCAACGCTACAGCGAGGATCCGCGACG
>JAJFFF010000038.1 GCA_021776785.1 Planctomycetota bacterium
AGCTTCACGCCGGGGTTGGATAGCTTGCCGAAACTCAACGAGCGCTTGGCGACGGCCATCGAGGCGCTTGGCTCCAACGACTTCAAGACTCGCGACGCGGCGCAAAAAGAACTGTTGGCGATGGGCGTGCCCGTCCGCGCCGAGTTGATGCAGCACACCGGCGACGCCAACGCCGAGCGGGTAAAACGGATTCGCGAAGTCATCGCCAAGCTCGACGAAACGGCCGAAGAATTCGAGCACCAGGCGCAAAAGGGCTGGGTCCGCGGCGATACGATCGTGACCGATGAGTTTACCGTCGTCGGCAAGATCGTCCCGCAAGAATTCACGTTCGAGAGCAAGTACGGCACGCTCGGCGTCGCGTTGGCGGACATTCGCACGCTCAAACGGGAAGTCGGCGGCGGGCCGACCGAAATCCGCAAGACGCTCGCCCTCGAAGGCCGGTATCTCGCCACGACTGGCTTCAAAGAGTCGAAAGTTCGCGTGCAGGCCGGCGACAAGGTGTCGATCACCGCCAGCGGAACGATCACCATGAGTCCGTGGGGCAGCCGCTCGTCGGTCGGCCCGGACGGCAACACGCGCTACGGCAACATGCCTCTCGACGGCCAGAATCACCCCGGCGGCGCGCTGTTGGCCAAAGTCGGCAGCGGCAAGGTGTTCAAGGTCGGCACGAACCATAGCTTTACGGCCGACAAGTCGGGCGAACTGCAATTCGCCATCGCCATTCACCCGTCGTACGGTGGCGGCGAATACTCGTTCCCCGGCCAGTACGAATTGAAGGTGAAGGTCAACCGCGAAGCGCAGTGATCGCCGGCCGACATTTTTCTTGAGCCGCGTTTCGCGAATTGGCGACGAGACTAACCTCGGCGGCGGATGAACGATTTTTCGCATCTTCGCCACAAACCGCCAACGCCGCTTGCCGAGCAACGGCCGCTGGTCGTCGCCTGCGCGCCGCTGCGAAGCAACATCAACCTCTCGCGGATCGTGCGGGCCGCCGGCTGTTGCGGCGTGACGAAGGTGATCGCTTGCGGCGCGGCGAAAGTCGTTTCGCGAATCGCTCGCGATGGAGCCGAGCAGGTCGAACTGGATGTTCATCGCACGCTGGCACCCGTGCTGCGCGAGTTGCGGCAGCAGAGCTACACGCTCGTCGCGCTCGAACAGACGACGCATTCGCAGAGTTTGTTCGACCACCGCTTCGAGCGACGATCCGTATTGGTCGTCGGCAACGAACGGACGGGCCTCACGGAGGAAGAACTGCGGCTAGTCGACCAGGCAGTCGAGATCCCCGTGTATGGCTTGCCGTATAGCCACAATGTAGCGACCGCGACGGCAATGGCGATGTACGAGTATTGCCGCCAGTTTCCGGCGGGCTGAAGGCAACCGGACGCCGGTACGTCCCGTGCGATTCGGATGTAGCTGGCCGTCGCCACGTTTCGTTCCGGCGCGGCGTGGGGGCAGTGGCTACTGGTTCGCCGTTGGGCGATTTTCTATAATCCGGCGAAGTGCCCGGCGGTGTGCGTCGGGCTTTTTGCGTTTAAGGAAGGCGTGAGAGTTGAGGCTTGAGGCTTGAGACGTGAGGCCTTAGGCAAGCGGGCGTCCGATGTCGGAGGCGCTATTATCGAAAGCGTCTAGCCGCGCGTCCGAAATCCGAGTTCCAATTCTGGCCCGAAACCTCAAGCGCCTGTTGCCGAGTTGAAAGATCGAACGATGGCCGACGTTGCCGGCACTGCCGCGAATATTGCCGACGAGAAAGTGCTGGTGCTCGACTTCGGAGCGCAGTACGCGCAACTGATCGCGCGGCGCGTGCGCGAACACCAGTGCTACTGCGAGATCTTGCCGTGCACGGTGGACCCCGCGCGCCTCGCCGGCGCGAAGGGCATCATCTTGACCGGCGGGCCGGCAAGCGTGTACGCCGAACACGCGCCCAAGTGCGACCCCAAAGTTTTTGAGTTGGGCATCCCCGTGCTCGGCATTTGCTACGGCATGCAGCTGATGATGCACGAGCTTGGCGGCAGCGTCGTCGCCGCGGACCGCCGCGAGTATGGCCACGCGTTGCTTGAGATCGCAGCGGGCGGCGACTTCTTCCACGGCATCCCCGGACAGACGCCGGTCTGGATGAGCCACGGCGACAGCGTCACCGCGGCGGGGCCCGGGTTTGACGTCATGGCGACGACGGCGAACACGCCGCTCGCCGCCGTGCGCAACGTCGGCCGCAAGCTGTACGGCATTCAGTTTCACCCCGAAGTGACGCACACCGAGTGCGGGCGCCAGATGCTCGGCAACTTCCTGCGTCGCATCTGCGGCATGGCGGGCGATTGGAAGATGGGTTCGTTTATCGAGGAGAGCGTGGCGCGCATCCGCGAGCAGGTCGGCGATGCCGGTGTTGTGCTCGGTTTGTCGGGCGGCGTCGATTCGATGGTCGTCGCAAAGCTGTGCGAGCGCGCCATCGCCAAGCAGGTGCATCCGATCTTTGTTGACAACGGCGTGTTGCGCCAAGATGAGGCGCAGCAAGTCATCGCTGACTTCGAGAAGCATTTCTCGATCCCGCTGCACTTTGTCGATGCTTCGGATCGCTTTCTCGACCGGTTGGCGGGCGTGACCGACCCCGAGCAAAAACGCAAGATCATCGGGCACACGTTTATCGAAGTGTTCACCGAGGAGTCGCGGCGCTTTCGCGACGTGAAGTTCTTGGGACAAGGCACGCTCTATCCCGACGTGATCGAGTCGGTGGCGGCGCACGGCGGCCCGACGTCCACGATCAAGACGCATCACAACGTCGGCGGTTTGCCCGCCGAGCTCGGGTTCGATCTCGTCGAGCCGCTGCGCGAGTTGTTTAAAGACGAAGTGCGCGCGATTGGACTTGGTCTCGGGTTGCCGAAGTCCGTGGTGGCTCGTCAGCCGTTTCCCGGACCGGGACTGGCCGTGCGCATCTTGGGCGAAGTTACGCGCGAGCGGCTGCGGCCTCTGCGCGAGGCCGACGCGATCATCCAGGCCGAGATCGAGGAAGCCGGGCTGACCGAGCGCCTCTGGCAGAGCTTCGGCGTCCTTCTCCCAATCCAAACGGTCGGCGTGATGGGCGACGAACGCACCTACGAGTCCGTGGTGGCGGTCCGCGCGGTGAATTCGGTGGACGCGATGACGGCCGACGCCGCGCCGCTGCCGCACAATCTGCTCTCACGCATGTCGAACCGCATCATCAACGAGGTGCGCGGCATCAACCGCGTCGTTTACGACATCTCCAGCAAACCCCCCGCGACGATTGAATGGGAGTAAGGGCGCGTGGAGATGGCACGGGATTTTTTGCAGATACAACGGTGACAGACGGCCCGCTATGATTCGACCTGTGACTTCTTCGCATTTGTGGGCGCTGGGCGCGCTGATTGTTCTCGCGGCTTGCGGCCCTGCCAAGCATGTGCGCCGGGCCGTCGATGGGCCGTCGCGCGATGAGTTTGAACAAGCCAAGATCGACCGCGCGATCGCGAACAACGCCGTGATCTTGGGCATGACGACCCGCGAAGTGCGCCGCTCGCGTGGCAACCCCGTGCGCATCGACTGGGTGCGCAAGTTCGGCGGCAAACGAGTGCGTCGCTGGGCCTACTCGTTTGACGAAGTGTACTTCGACGCCGATGGTCGCGTGATCGGGACCCACGCGGCGTACTGACCGCCCCCACATGGCGCGCGTCCGATTCTCTTTCGTCTTAGCCGGTGTCGTTGGCGCGCTCGCGACAGGCGGCTGCGCCGTCACTGCGGCCCGCCGAACGGCGGAGGCCGAACTCGCTTCGATCATGTCCGGCGTGTTCACGAGTGAAGCTCAAGCGCGCGCCAACAAGGACTACTACGAGATTCGTCTTGTGATGACCCCGTTGCACGCGCCGGCGTGGAGCGATGAAACGTGGCTCTACGTCGAGCAATCCGTCGCGACGAGCTTGGAGCGACCGTATCGCCAGCGCGTGTACCGGTTGCGCGCGCTCGGCGGCGACCAGTTCCGGAGCGATGTGTTTGCGCTTCCGGGCGACCCGCTTCGCTTCACGGGCGCTTGGACAGGCGACCCGTTGTGGCGCACGATCCAACCTGGCGACCTAACGCTTCGCGAAGGGTGTTCGATCCACCTTACGCGCACCGCCCACGGACGCTATGTCGGCGGCACCAGGGGCAAAGCGTGCGAGAGTCGTTTGGCCGACGCGCGTTATGCGACGTCGGAAGTGTCGATCGCGCCCGGGCGTATCACGAGCTGGGATCGCGGGTTTACGCGCGACGACGTCCAGGCGTGGGGCGCGCGCGGTGGCGGGTACCAGTTTCGCCAGGTGTTTGCGGGAACGATGCGCGCGCCGCCGAGGCCGCCGCGTTAAGCCCGGTGCGAGAAGGGGCTGTCGCGCCACTTCGCCGACAGACCGATGGCCGGGCGGGATTCGCGCAAAAAAAACGGCGAAGAGAGTCGCCTCCCTTCGCCGTGTCGTTGCTTGATGCGCGAAGTGTTTAGAACAACTTGCCGAGCATGCCGCCGAGTCCGCCCTTTTGCTCGCCCTGGCTACCGCCGAGGAACGAACCGAGCATGCCGCTGACATCGAGGCCGCCGCCGGTGCTCTGCAGACCTTGGGTTTTCTTGCTCATCGAACCCATCGCCATCGTGGCCAGCATCGGCAGCATCTTCTTGAGCGTGCCGTAGCTCATGCCCGATTCTTTCGCGGCCGCTTGCGCGACTTCACGACTCACCTCTTTTTTGCCAAAGAGATGTCCGAGAATCTTGTTGCCGTCTTGCACGGTCTCTTCGGACTGCATGCGCGAGGGCTCCTCGAGATAGCGTTCGTGCTTGCCGTTGCGCAACGCGTTGAAAAGGTTTTCGGTGCCGCCGGACTGCTGCATGTTGCGCGACAATGCGCCGGTCAATGCCGGCAGCAAACTCGCCATGCCCGTCTTGGCCTCGGCCTCGCCGATGCCGAGCTTCGTCGCCATTTCGCGGACGGACGAACCGCCCTGTGCTTTCAAAATCTGTTCCAAAATTTCCATGGTGTGTCTCCTCGCTTGCGAACCGCCTGGCCGGTGCGCGCTCCGACTGAGTGCGCAAAGTTCGTTTCAACCAGGTGTCGCTTGCATCGCTCATTATGCACAGCCGGTGCACAGTTCAGACGGAGGCACAACCGAACGCTGCCGGGGCCCCGCTGAACCAGAGCGCTAGCGCGGGGCGGGCTTTGTCGTCGCCTTGCTCGCTTGAAGCGCGAACGAGAGCGGGCGCGACTTGATAAAGATGTCGCCTGGGTTTAGGTCGAGGCGCAGGCGGGCCGGCGCACGCCGGAATCGCGACGGATTTCTTTGTTCCATGACCAAAAACGCGCCGGGCTGCGTGGCCGTGTAGGCGACGCCGTCCTTGAGCTTATGCACCTTCGGACTCTCGAGATTCTCGAGCCGAATGACATAGCCCGCCGTCACGCGGAACCCCGGGTTGCTCTCGATGAATTCCGCGGTGGAGGCCGCGCAACCGGAGGTCGCGAGCGCCAAGAGGGCCAGCCGTAGAGGGGGGATTCGAGAACGCCGCATGTCATTCTTTAGAATCGGCAGCAGACGGGGCGCGCGCCGCGTTAAAACTGACAAGGGTGCTTTTGAAAACTGCGATTTGGATCCTTGCCGTGGCCGGCTTCGCCTCGGCGCACGGCGGCGCGTTTCGACCGCCGCCGCCGTTGCCCTCGCGGGATCCCGTCCAGCCCGGCGGCGGGCTCACGGTCAACACGCCCCATAACAACGGCTTAGGCAAAGTCGATCCGTGGGAGCGGTGGTGGGAGTATCACCGCGACGAATTCTTGAAGATGCGCGCGCACATCGCGCGGGCGCGTCCGGTGACCGGCAAGACACACGCCAAAGATTTCTTCGATCGCGACCGACTGCGCCGCGAAAAAGTGCTGCCGCTCCTGCGCGCCGCGTTGGCCGATCCGAGCCCCGAAGTGCGCGTCGCCGCCGCGATCGGCGTGGGCAAGTTGGGCGACCGCGACTCGGTGGCGAGCTTGCGTGCGCTTTGGGATCACGATCCGAAAGGGCATGTGCAAGAAGCGGCGCTCGTCGGCCTGGTTTTGATGCGCGATCCAACGTTGACCGAATGGATGCGGGATGTGGTGCGCAACGATCAGCGTACGCGGCGCGAGCGCGGCCTTGCCACCATCGGACTCGGACTTCTGCACGACGTCGCGTTTCTCTCGCGCATGGTGTTGTTCGATCAAACACTGAAGCTGCGCGGTTCGACGCCGGACATGGAAGAGTGGCGCGCGGCCGCTGCGGTGGCGTTGGGCTTCACGGCGAGTCCGCTCGCCGCGGGTCCGCTGTTGGAAGTCGCGAAGACCAAAATCCATCCGCGCGGTGCACGCGGCCTCGCCGCGGCGGCGTTGGGTCGGCTGGGGTCGCCTCTCGCGACGCCGGAGCTACTCGATCTTTTGGCGCACGAACAACTCCTGAGCGAAGTGCGTTACGGCGCGTCGATCGCGTTGGGCCGGCTCGTGACGCGAGGGGAGACCGCGACGATCGATCGTATGGGCGCCATCGCACAAAAAGATCGCAACGGCGGCGTCCGGGCGCTGCTCTTTTTGTCGCTCGGCCGGATCGGCGGCGACCGCGCGGCGTTGCATATTCGCGATGAACTGCAAACGCGCGAGCAGACGGTGCGCGGGTTCATGCTCCTGGCCATGGGGATGACGCAATCGGATTTGGCGGGCGAGTTCTTGATGAAAGAGTGGCCTTCGATCAAGCATCCCGCGGATCGCGGGGCGTGCGCGTTGGGGCTGGCGTTGGCCGGCCACGCGGCCGCAACGGCGCAGATTCGCGCCGAACTCGCGCGTAAAAACGGGGCGTTTCTGCCGCACGGCTTGATCGCGCTGGGGCTGTTGCGCGACCGTTCGAGCTTGCCGCTGATTGAAGACATCGTGCGCGGCCAGACGAACACGCGCGTCGTGAGCGAAGCGGTCTTGGCATTGGCGCTGATCGATGGGCCGTCCGCCATCGACAAACTCGTCGTCGTGTTCGAAAAGACGAAGTCGGCGCGGGTACGCGCGGCCGTGGCCGGAGCGCTCGGGACCGTCGGAACGCCGCGCGCATTCGAAGCGATGGCGAAGATCTACTTCACGAGCAAAAAGCCGCACACGCGCGCGCTTGCGGTCGCGGTCGTGGGGCGGATCGCCGACCCGTCGGAGCTACCGCTCATCGCGCAGTTTGCGCTCGACTTCAACGCGTACGCCCCCTGCGAAGCGTTGCGGCTTCTCGTCACCATCCGCTGATCGGAAAATCGCGTCTGTGGCGCCCTATTTCTTGGGTTCGGCGGGCGGCGCTTCTGCCTCCAGCTCGATGAAGCGGGTCTCGGTGCCGCGCTGCACAAACAGCGTGATCTCGCCCGACTTCTTCGCCTTCTCCAAGGCCTCGCGCAGCTTGGCGACAGACGGCACGTCGGTCTCGTTGACGCGCAAGATCGCATCGCCGCGTCGCAGCCGCTCCGGCGTCGCGATCGCCGCCGGCCCGCCGGGCGCCACGCGCCGCACCGACACGCCTTTGGTGTCGGCAGGGAGCCCACGGTCGCGCCGCATCGCATCGGTCAACGGTTCGGCCGTAAACCCAAAGCGCTGTGCGCGCACGCGCTGTTCGGGCGTGCTCTCTTCGGGCGCGGTCAACGTCACTTCGACCGTGCGTTCGGTGATTCCCTCCACACCGACGCCGAGCAGCGTCACCGCGATCTTCGCGCCGGCCGCCTGGCCGCGCAGCGCGCGCTTCATGGCGACGGCGGTCGCGGTCTCTTGGCCCGCGATCTTGACGATGACCTGTTGCGCTTCGATTCCCGCTTTCGCCGCGCCGGATCCGGGGACGACGCGCGTCACCAAGATGCCTTTGCGCCCTTTGAGGCCGAGCGCTTCGGCAACCTGCTCGTCGAGCGTCTCGCCTTCCACGCCCAAGACACCGCGCTTCATGACCGTCCCCGTCAAGAAGTGCGCAAACGTTCGCACGGGGCGAATGAACGGCGTGCCGCCGCCCGGGCGTCGCATCCGGCGGCCGCGTCCGCCACCGCCGGCGGCGCCCTCCTCGTTTTGCACCAAGATCACCATGCCGACAGCCTTGCCTTGGGCGTCGGTCACCAGCGCGCCCGGCGTCAAAACCGGACCGCGAAACGGCGGGTCGCTGTAAATGCGCCGGCCGTCGTCGAGGATCGCGTCTTTGGTCGCTTGCTTCGACACCACGCTCCACTCGCCGAGGCGGCCCCCTAAGATGCCGTGCCACGTGACCGTCGACCCGGGCTCCGCCGCCCACACCTCGGTGAAGACCACGGGCTTCGTTTTGAGGTCCGGCACCTTGACCAGCGAGAACGACTCATCGGAATCGACAATCTCGCCGTCGAGGCCGTTGGTGGTTCCGGGCACGTAGATGCGGACGTTACTCGCTTTGTCGCCGAGCGACGCTGTCAAGACGAGATTTTTGCCAACGACGACGCCGGCTTGCCGCACGTTGAGCGGGCGCGTGATCTGACGCCCCTGCATCCGGAACTCGAACTGCTTGCGCGCCGAAACGCCCACGAGCGAGTCTTGCGGTCCGGCCGTGGCCGTGACGCTAAGCAAAAAGATCGCGAGCACGAGAGTCGCTAGGTGTTTCATTCGTCATCCTCTTCCAAGGCGCCCAGTTTCGGTTTCACGACGCGGAACAGCTTGCGTTGATTGCGCCAGACGTTGACGAGAACGGATTCCGTCTTCTTTTCGACAGCCTCTTCGTACTGCGTGCGGAAGCCGTCGAGGTTCGCGATGCCTGTGCGCGCGAAACCCAAGATCACGTCGCCGGAGCGGATGCCCGCAGCAGCGGCCGGGCCGCCGCGCATCACTCCCGTGACCAACACGCCGCGTTGATCGCCGAGGCGGTTGGTCCGCGCAAAGCGATCGGTGACGTCGCGCACCGTGCAGCCAAAGCGCCGCGCGTCGAATCGCTGCGCCTTTCGGGCGGTGAGTTCGCGTGTGCGCACTTGGATCGCCATGGTCTTCCCGTTGCGCATGACGCCGAACGCCAGCGGTTCATCGACCGGCGACGTGGCCACGAGGCGCCGAATCGACGGAATATCATCCGCAAAACGGGCGTCGATTTTCTCGCCGGAAATCGTGGTGACAATATCGCCCGGCTTAAGGCCGGCCTTGGCGGCGGGGCTACCCGGCACCACGTGGCCCAAGCGCACGCCGCGCACCGGTGCGTCAAACGAAAGCGGTTGCAACCCGCGGTCGATGCCGACCCACGAACGCTTGACGCGTCCGTTCGCCACGATCTGTTCGTACACATAGCGCACGACCGGCGCAGGGATCGCGAAGCCGAGTCCGTCGCCGCCTTGAACGCCCCGCGAGTTGATGCCGATGACTTCGCCTAAAAGATTGACGAGCGGGCCGCCACTGTTGCCGGGGTTGATCGCCGCGTCCGTTTGGATCCACGTGTTGTAAAGCCCCGTCGGTTCGCCCGACGGCAGCGTGATGTCGTCACCCAAAAAGCGCGAGAGGTTGGAGACGACGCCGGTGGTCAGCGACGTCGAGAGGCCGCGCGGTGCACCGAGCGCGAGCACGAACTCCCCGACTTGAACGGCGCGTTTGCTGCCGAGGCTCGCGACCGTGAACACAGCACCGATGCGCCGCACTTCCTTCATGTCGAGCTGCAGCACTGCCAAGTCCGTCGCGGGATCACCGCCGAGGAGTTTGGCTTCGACGCGGTTTTTGTCCGCGAGCGTGCAATAGACCTTGCGCGCGTGCCCGGCCACGTGGAAGTTGGTGACGACAAGACCGTCGGCGCGCACGATGACGCCGGAACCGGTGACTTGCGCACGCCGTCGCCGTCCGCCCTGGAACAAATCGACCACCGGCCGAACGTTCACCAGTGCGGGGAGCGCGCGGTCCCTCGCGCGATACACCTGCGTCTGAAGATCTTCCGCGCCGAGCGGTGCGGCCAAGAAAACGAGAAAAACGGCCGTCAACCTCATGCGTGGATTCTAAAGAATTCCGACGTGCGTTGAGAGAGAAGGAGGAATTGCTATGAAGTCCAAAGCGATCTGGGCGGCAGCAGGACTCGTCCTTGGGATGACGACATGGGTTGTGGGGCAAGGGCCCGACGACGATCTCGTGGAGCAACTGCACGCCCTTCAACTAGCCGCCGGAAAGGCGCTGCTCGCCGAAACCGCCGCGGATCCGCTGGCACCACCCCGGGCCAGCAGTATGCCCATGGTGATGACGGAGATTGCGGATCTGGTGACGCCGTTGGCGGAACATGGCCCGCCGCGTTTAGACGCGCCGCGTGACGACGAACTGCTGTTCGGCAACGCGGAGTACGAAGACGTCTCACTCGGCACGGCCGAAGAGGTCGCCGAACTGATTCGGGCCACGGTTCATCCCGAGATCTGGGAGGAAGGCGCCTCCATGGTTCCGTTGGGGACGAAATTGGTGACCGTGGCGAGTCCCGCCGTGGTGCAGGCGATGCGAACCCATCTCGACGGCCAGCTTCGACACGCGGTACAGCGCTTCGCGACAGTGGACAGCCGTATCGTGGACATCGACGCCGAACTTGCGGCGAAGCTGATTACGACCGTTGGGATGCCGCTGACGGAAGCTGATCTCGCTCTCCTGCAAAAGTCCAGGGCCTGGGGTGAAGTCACCTCGGGGTGGGTGCGCACCACGGGTCGCATAGGCCAGTCGTTGGTCGTGCAACATGGTCGTCGCGCGACTTTTGTGGGCGGGACCGATACAAAAATCGTGACGAAGTCAGCGGTCGCGCGTCCGATCGTGCATCCCCTCAACGATGGTCATGTGCTCCATGTGACGGTGGGCGGCTCGGCGCAAAACGGATATCGCGTCGAAGCCGACTATCAGGTCGCGCGCGTGTTTTCGACGAAAGCGGCCGATGTCAGCGGTGGCGTGACGATGCAAAACCAAACCCATCGCGGCGGAGCCAAGGCCACCTGCACATGGCCCGCGTCGAAGTGGGGCCTGCTAGGGCGAGAAGACATCGGCGGTGAGCAGCGGCTTTTTCTCATTCGTGTCTCACCGGCCGGCGGAGCCAACGGACCGGCGAAGCGCGCGCTTGGCAAAGGAGAGGGTCGATGAGAAACATCGCTATCTTTCTAGCGGCCGTCCTTCTCGGCGCGCTCCCGGTCGTCGGGCAAGACGATGCAAACACCAAACTCAAGCAGCAGATCGACGCGCTCTTACGAGAGCTCAAGGCGCACCAAGCGCCGGCGCGGCGCGACGGCGAAGTCTTGGTGCAAAAGATCTACGACGTCTCCGATCTCCTCGCGTGGGATCAGCGAGACGAATGGACGCGCAACGTCCCGTTGACGGACCAAGCCTCGAGCGCGGGCGAGACCGATTGTGAACCGACGTGCCAGCTCAGCGTCGACGTGATCGTTGAACTCATCCGTTTAACGGTCTACCCGACAAGTTGGGACAGTTTTGAGGGCGTCGACATTCAGCCCAAGCGCACCAGCTTGTTTGTCAACACGCTTCCGACGGTGCACGCCGGCATCAAACGATTGCTTCGCACGCTGCGCCGCTCGACGCTCGGCGGAACGACGGTTGAGGTAGTCGCAATTGAGGCGAGCGCGGAGTTGTTGGCTCTGGTTGAAAAGCACGCAGGCGCGCTACCCGCGGCGGCGGCGCAACGTTTGTGGGCGGCGCCTCGCCTCGGGTCGGTGGGCGTCGTGACGAATCCCGCGTGGATTCTTCAGCGACGCAACGGCACCGCGAGGGAGTACAACGCCGGTTTTAACGTACGTGTGGCGGAGTCTTCGACAGCGGCGGACCCGATTCGGCATACGCTTCTGGATGGGTGTTCGGTTCTCGTTCGTGCGAGTCCGGCCAGCGATGGGAAACATGTCGTGGTCGACATAACGGTGGAGCAAACCAAGACCAACATGACGAAGCACGTGGAGTTTTCGTACGGGCGTTTGACGCTGCCGTCGCAGCGCGTGACGCGCCTTGGCGCGGCGGCGTGGATGGCGTCCGGCGAAACGCGGGCCATCGGCGGTGGCATCGACGGCGACGGATCGTGCATCTTTTTGGTCCGCGCGACCAACCGGCAGTAGCGAGAGCAGGCGTGCTCGGTGTAGTCTCGTCATTGTGACGCATCGAGCACGCCGCCATCGGTCGGGGACCAGCGCCGCGTTCTGGTTCGGCGCCGTCGCGTTGTTGCTTGCGGCGGGAGGCCTGTGGGTGGCGTGGCGATACATCGGCGACTCGCCCCAAGAAACGACCATCGCCCTTGTGGATCCGACCTCGGAGATTCCGTTTGACGGGTTGGATCAGAGCGCGCCCGACGACCAGTTCGTCATGACGTTGGATGCCACCGCCGTCGAGTCGGACGCGAAGGAACGCGCCAGCGACGCCCTGTCCGACGAGCTGAAATTGCGTGTGCGCAACTGCGAGGTGTATGCGGACGAGGTGCTGCACCAGGAGTACCCGGGAGCCGCCGGTAGGACGCTGATCTTGCGTCTGATCTACGAGACGTGGCCGTCCGAAGCGTACTGGAGCGAGCTTGAACTTTTGGCGGGGACGCTGACCCATCTAAAGCTCGAAGTCGCGGGTCCGTCCGGAACGCCGCGCACGGTCAGAAAGCGGCGCGGGACGTAAGTTCGCCGCCTGATGCGGTTTGTATGTCGGCTCGAAATTGCGTTGGGAATCGCTAGGCCTCTTGGAGTACCTTTAGGGCTTCGCGAATGAACAGCTCCGACCCCGTCCAGCCGCCTTCTGCGCGCGCCGAAACTCCCGACCCGCGAGCCGACGTCGCCACGTGGGAAGCCACGGTCATGAAGGATGTCGCCACGCTGCTGGACAGCTTGGAGATCGCCCGCACGGAGTGGGAGGCACTCAACGCGCGGCTCGGCCAAGCGCAGACGCGTCTTCATGCGGCCGAGGGGCGCGCCGCCAGTGCCGAGCAAGTCGCGTCCGAGATCGCGAGCTTGAAAAAAGACGTTGCGAGCGCGCAGTCCGCGTTGGCGAGCGAGCGTGAAGCGCGCGTCGCCGCCGAGCTCGAACGCGACGAGGCGCGCGCGCAACTCGAGTCCGAACGCGAGACCCGTCAGCGCGCCAGCTCGGCCGCGACTGGCGAACTCGAGCTCGTGCGGCAACAGGCCGCCGAAGCCGACGACGAGTTGGAGCGCAAGGCCGAGGAGTTGGCGTTGGCGCAGCGTGGTCGCGAAAAGGCGAACGCTCTTGCGTCGACATTGACGTCCGAACTGGATCAACTGCGCGCCGAGTTTGGCACGGTCCGAAGAGAGCGCGATCTGTTGGCGGAGTCGGGCAAAGACATGGCGTCCGCGGCCGAACGTATCGCGGCTACCGACCGGGAGCGCGAGGAAGCCGAAGAGTTTGCATCCAAACAACAAGCCGAGATTCAGCGTCTGACAACCGAGAGCGAGCAGAATCTCGTCTTGATCTGCGATTTGCGCAGCCGCATCAACCGCATCGAAACGCAGCGCGACGAGGCGACCTCGACCGCGCGCCGCAAGACCAAAAAGATCCTGCGCAAGATCCACGAGTCGTTGGACGCGGTGGGCGCGCCGGCCGGCGAAGAGATGAGCTACGGCGAACGCATCCGCCGGTTGGTCGACAAGCTGACTGGCGCCGCACCGTTGGACTTAGACGACCCGTTCGACGAGTTCGACCAGATCTAAGCGGATCGATCAAGCCGGAATGTTAGCCCGCGCTCCGTCGCGCGGGCGGTAGGCGTTACGAGACTTGTGTGTCAGTCGTTTTTGCGGGCCGGGTCGTCGCGGTCTTCGCGGAACAGGTACCACGCGCTGCGTCCAAAACCGCTCTCCTGCTTCTTGAGGATGAGGATGGCGGTCTTGTAGAACCGTTTCACGTAGTCGGTGTTGGTGTCGTCGCGCGCTTTCTCAAAGATCGGCAGCGTGGTCTTGCTGTTCCCGATGTACGCGAGCGCGTACACGATCCCGCCGCGCGAATCCGCGTCGACTTTGCCTTTGAGCATCTTCTCAAGTTTGCTCACGACCAACTTCTTCGCCGCTTCCGTGCCGAACTGACGCATCGCGATGGCGGCATGCTTGCGCACCATGGTCTGCTTGTCGGACTTGGTGGCCTTGAGCAGCGCCTTCGCCGCACCCTCGTGCGCCACCGGACCGGCGCAGACACCGAGCGCGCGCCAAACGTTGCGCCGCGTCATCGCGTCACGCTCTTTCTTGCCGCGCGCGATCAAGATGTCGATCGCGTTTTCGTGTCCGATGTTTTCTAAGGCGACGGCCGCAAACGAACGCACGAGCGGCTGCTTGCTCTTGAAGCACTCGCCGATGGCCGGGATCGCATCCACGACGCGCGTGGTACCGAGCGCGCGGAGGATCCAGCATTTTTTCTCCGCGTTCTTGGTCGCGCGTAACGCGTCGACGACCGCCGATTGCGTTGCTATCTTCTCGACCCTGAGGAGACGGTTGAGCGTGGCTTCCACGATCGATTTTTCTTTGGCGGTCTTTAGCTTCTCGATGGCGGTTCGGTCTTGAGCCGTGAGCGGCGCGTCCGGTCCGGCGTCTTCCGGGGTCGGCGCCGCACTCCCTTCCGACTTCGCTCCGTACTCGCCCGCCTTGACGAGTTTCACGGCGGAACGCATGTTCTTGAGAAGCGTACCTTTCATCGCGCTGCTCGGACGCGTCTCAAACTCAATGCGTTTGAGCAACGACTCGTCCGGCGCAAACCAAGCGTGTTGCGGCGAGACGATCTCTTGGCTCATGAGCGACATGCGGAAGCGCTCGAAGTGGCCGGCCCGCAACGCCTTTTCGCAGTCGCGGTGTTCCTGACACGTGATGTGGCCAAAGCGCGGACACTTTTTTTTGGGCCAATGCATGATCGTGCTGGCGACGATCATCACGAGCTTGCGGCTCTCGCGGACAAACTCCGGATCGCGATAGATGTTTTTGGCGATCCGGTTGTTGGCCTTCTCGGTGTCTAAGCTGTTGATGCAAAGCATGACGGCCTTTTTCTCGGCACGCGCTTTCTCAAACGCCTTTTCCCAATCGCCCATCCAAAACACTTGGGTGGGATCGTCGGCGGCGTGCACAGGACCGGCCGCCGGCACCGCACCGAGGGCCAAAAGAATCAAAAGCAGCAGGGGATTGCGTCGGATCATTCCGTCTCCAATATGTTCCTTAATACGCTCTCGACCACGGTGGGATTAGCCTTTCCCCGGGTTTCTCTCATGACGAGACCCTTGAGCGCGTTTAAGGCTTTCTCCTTACCCGCGCGGAAGTCCGCGGCCGCCTTGGGATTTTGGGCAATCGCTTGGCGGGCGGCCTCTTCCAGCACCGAGGAATCGTCCACCTGCGCCAAGCCGAGGTCGGTGACCAGCTGAGCCGGATCCGCACCTTCGGCGATCATGCGCGGCAAGAGGTCTTTCTCGGCGGCTTTGCGGCTCACCTTTCCCTCTTCGACCAGGTTCACCATCGACGCGAGGCGCGATGCGGCCAGACCCAACGCGGCGATGGCCACCTGTCGCTCTTTGGCGTGAAAACTTACGTCGCCCAAGAGCCAGTTCGCGGTCGGCTTGGCCGCCGCACCAGCCTTGACCACGGTTTCGAAGTAGTCGGCGGTCGAGCGCTCGCGGCACAGGTTCTCGGCGTCGTACGCGCTGAGCCCGTAGTCGTCGGCAAAGCGCTGCCGCTTGGCGCGCGGCAGCTCCGGCACCATGTCGTTGGCCGTTCCCAACCAGGCTGACCCGATCTGGATCGGCGGGATGTCGGGCTCGGGGAAGTAACGATAGTCGTGCGCCTCTTCCTTTTGGCGCATGACAAACGTCTTGTCCGTTTGATCATCGAAGCCGCACGTGCTGCGCGGAAGGTCCGCGACCTTGGCCCCGAGCTCGCGATAGAGTTCTTGGTGGCGCGCGATCTCACAGATCGCCGCGCGTTCGACGTTGCGCATCGAGTTTAAGTTTTTAACTTCGACGATGGGCGTTTTGACGACGCCGTCCTCGGTCTCGATGTGAATGTTGACGTTGGGTTCGCAGCGGAGGTTGCCCTCCTGCATGTTGGCATCGCTGATGTCTAAGTAACGCACGACCGCGCGCAACGCGTCGAGGTACTTGTGCGCTTCTTCGGGCGACGCGATGTCGGGCTCGGAAACGATTTCGACGAGCGGCGTACCCGCTCGGTTGAAGTCCACGCGGCTCAGCTTCGAGCCGTCCTCGTGAATGTTTTTGCCGACGTCTTCTTCGATGTGAATGCGGCGGAGGCGAATGCGCTTGATGCCTTCTTCCGTCACGATCTCGACGCAGCCGCCCGTGGCGAGCGGCCGATCGAACTGACTGATCTGATAGCCCTTCGGCAGATCGGGATAGAAGTAGTTCTTGCGATCGAACTTCGTGTCGGTCGCGATGTCGCAATCGAGCGCGCGCGCCAACGCGATCGCGCGGATCATCGCGTCGCGGTTCGGGACCGGCAGCGCCCCGGGCATGCCGAGACACACCGGACAGGTAAGCGTGTTCGGCGGCGCCCCGAAGCGAACAGGGCAGCGGCAAAACATCTTGCTCTTGGTGCGGAGCTGGAGGTGGACCTCCATGCCGATCAAAACGCGGTACTTCATGCGCCCGGCTCCGCGGGCCAGCGATAGCCCATCTCGGCCGCGTTTTCGTACGCGCGCGCGACTCGCAGCAGCGACGCTTCGCCAAAGCGCGGGCCGATGAGCTGGAGTCCGATCGGCATGCCGTCCGACGAGCGGCCGCACGGAACTGAGATCGCCGGTGTGCCGCAGAGGTTGGCCGACACCGTCAAGACGTCGTTGAGATACATCGCGAGCGGGTCCTGCGCTTTTTCGCCGAGCTCGAACGCGACGGTCGGCGTGGTGGGCGTCAACAGCACATCGACGTCGTCAAACGCCGCTTCCATTTCGGCGCGCAGCGCGGCGCGAACTTTTTGCGCGCGGCCGTAGTACGCGTCGTAGTAGCCGCTCGACAAAGCAAACGTGCCCAACAGAATGCGGCGTTTCACTTCGGGGCCGAAGCCGTCGCCGCGCGACGTCTGAAACATCGACGATACGTCGTCGCCGTCGCCGCGCGTCCCGAAACGCACGCCGTCGTAGCGCGCGAGGTTGCTGGACGCTTCGCTGGGCGCGACGATGTAATACACCGCGATCCCGAACTTGGTAAGCGGGAGCGAAACTTCGGTCACGGTCGCGCCCCGTCCCGTCAGCGTGGCGTGCGCGGCGCCGACGGCGGCGCGCACTTCCGGCGCCAGCCCTTCGCCAAAATACTCGGTCGGAATGCCGATGCGCATGCCGCGTAAGGATCCGACGTCGCCGTTGAGATCTTTGAGACTGTGCACCGACGACGTCGCATCGCGCGGGTCGTGCCCGCCGATCACGTCGAGGAGTAACGCGGCATCATCGACGTCGCGGGCCAACGGACCGATCTGATCCAACGACGAGGCGAACGCGACTAAGCCGTAACGCGACACCACGCCGTACGACGGTTTGAGTCCGACGATGCCGCAAAACGCGGCGGGCTGTCGGATCGAACCGCCGGTGTCACTGCCGAGCGCCAACGGCACGAGACCGGCCGCGACCGCGGCCGCCGAACCGCCGGACGATCCGCCCGCCGTGCGATCCAACGCGTACGGGTTGCGCGTCGGGCCGAACGCGGAGTTTTCCGTGCTCGAACCCATCGCAAACTCGTCCAAGTTGGTCTTGCCGAACAAGATCGCATCGGCTTCACGCAACTTCGTGATCGCGTGCGCGTCCCACGGCGATTCGTAGGGCTCTAAAAAGCGCGAGGCGCAGGTGGTGGGCATGCCCGTCACGCACATGTTGTCTTTGATCGCGACGGGGACGCCGGCCAACGGACCCAAGTCTGCGCCCGCGGCGACGCGGCGGTCGAGTTCGCGCGCTTGACGGCGCACGTCGTCGGGCTCGAGGTGCAAAAACGCCCCGACGTGGTCGTTCCATCGCAGCGCCCGCGCGAGGTGCGCTTCGGCGACGTCTAACGCGCTGACTTCGCGGTCGCGCACTTTTTGGGCGAGCGCGCGCGCGCTCTCTTGCCAGAGTTCCGTCAAGAGTCGTCCTTATCCACAATCTGCGGCACGACGAAGTATTCGCCGTCGGTCTCGGGCGCGTTGCGCAACACGTCTTCTTTGGGGAGGCACTCGCCGCGGCGGTCCTCCCGGTGGACGTCTTGATCGAAGTAGGTGAGCGAGTCGGCTTCGTCGGGCAATTCCACCTCGGCGAGCTGATCGATGTATTGCACGATGCGCTCGAGGTCGCCCGCTAAGGACTCCGCTTCCTGGTCGGTGATGCGGAGCCGCGCGAGCGCAGCGATCCGACGGACCTCGTCTGTAGTAATCCCCACAGCGCGTAGGTTAACGGCCCTTAGACGTCCGCGAAAGTCTGAGCTGCCCACAGGCGGCGGCCACATCGTCCCCGCGCTGGCGCCGCGCGTGGACCATGCCGCCTTCCCGGGTCACCAGGTCGATAAACCGCTGGACGCGGACGGGCGCCGGGGCCCGCAGATCGGGGGCGAACGGGACCGGATTCATGGGGATCACGTTGACGTTGCGGTGGGGCCCGCAGATGCGGCCCAGCAGCCGCGCGTCGCCGTCGCTGTCGTTGATCCCGCCCAAGAGCACGTACTCGTACGTGACATCGCGCCCCGTCGCGTCGAACCAACGCTGCGCCATGCCCTGAAGCTCTTCGATGGTGCCGCTGCCGCCGCGCGGGACGAGCTCTTTACGTTGGTCCTCGTGGACCGAATGCAGCGAGATCGCGAGCTTGACCTGAAGCCCGGCCTGTAAGAACTCGTCGAAACCGCGGCGGGGGCCCGAAGTCGAGACGGTGATCCGGCGCGCGCTTAAATCGACGCCGGCCGGCGACTGGATCACGCGCAGGGCGGCCACGAGCGCGGCCGTGTTGTGCAGCGGTTCGCCCATGCCCATGATGACCACGTGCGTCATGCGATCGCCGGCGATCTTTTGGAGCCAAAACAACTGCTCGACGATCTCGCCGGCGGACAGGTTGCGGATGACGCCGTCCGCGCCCGACGCGCAAAACACACAGCCCACGCCGCACCCGACTTGGGTCGAGAGGCACGCGGTGCGTCGTTCGCCTTCCGGAATCAGAACGCACTCGACGGTCTCGCCGTCGGCGAGTTCTAAGAGCAGCTTGGTCGTTTGATCGTCGGACTCGTGAATGTGGCGAATCTTGGTGGAGCGCACCGGCATCTGCGCGGCGAGTTGATCGCGGAGCGCGCGCGGCAGATTGCCCATCGCATCGAAGTCTTCCGCCTGTTGCTTATGAACCCAGCGATAGAACTGGTCGGCGCGATACGTCGGTTGCTTGAGTTCCGCGACCGCGTGTTTGACGTCGACTAAGCTCGCGCCCGCCCACGAAGGCGGCGGCGCGGTCGTGGTTGTGCCGCCATCTTGGCCGGGCGCGTCCGGATTGGTTTCGTCTTGCGCGTCGCTCATGATTTCAAACAGAGAACCATGTCCTTACGCGGAGTCGCGTTGGGGCGGTTTGCTCGGCTTGCTCTTAGCGGGTGTGCGCAGGATCGTCTTGACGGGTTCTTCCTTGCGGTAAGACGCGCCCGTCACGACGTAGCGGGCCACCTCTTTGCGCTCGGGAAGTTCGTACAAGATGTCGCGCAAGAAGTCCTCAATGAGGGAACGCAACGCGCGCACGCCGGTTTCGCGTTTCATGGCGTCGCGGGCGATCTCGCGCAGCGCTTCGTCCTCGAACTCGATCGATGAGTTCTCGAGCTCGAAGTACTTCTGGTACTGACGAATAATCGCGTTCTTGGGCTCGACCATGACCTGGATGAGTTCGTCTTCGGTCAACGGGTCCAGCGTGGTGAGCGTGGGAAGGCGTCCGATGAACTCGGGAATCAGGCCGTACTTGAGTAGGTCCACAACTTCGAGTTGGGGCAAAAGGACCGCCAGCGACTCGGCGGCGGGCGTGTTGTCCTCTTCGACGAACCCGATGCGCTTTTTGCCGACGCGCTTTTTGATCACTTCTTCGACGCCGGAGAACGTGCCGCCGCACACAAACAAGATGTGGCTGGTGTCGAGTTGCAGGTACTGCTGCTCGGGGTGTTTGCGGCCGCCCTGGGGCGGGATGTTGGCAACGGTGCCTTCGATGATTTTGAGCAGTGCTTGCTGCACGCCTTCGCCGGACACGTCGCGCGTAATCGAGACGTTGTTTTGGGTCTTGGCGATCTTGTCGATTTCATCAACGTAGATGATGCCGCGCTCGGCGCGATCCTTGTCGAAATCGGCGGCCTGCATGAGGCGCAACAAGACGTTCTCGACGTCCTCGCCGACGTAGCCCGCTTCGGTGAGCGTGGTCGCATCCGCGATGGCGAACGGCACGTCCAAAAAACGCGCGAGGCTGCGCGCCATCAGCGTCTTGCCGGAGCCGGTGGGGCCGACGAGCAAGATGTTGGATTTTTCCAGCTCGACGTCGTCGGCGGTGAAGCTCGAGAGGACGCGGCGGTAGTGGTTGTAGACCGAGACGGCCAGCGTGCGCTTGGCGCGCATCTGGCCGACGACGTATTGATCCAAGAACCGGTGGATCTCACGCGGCGTCCGCAGCTTGATCGACGCGGCGAGATCGGGCCCGCGCGACGGTGTGGTCTTGCGGTTTTCTTCCAGCAAGATCGTGTTGCAGAGCTCGACACACTCGTTGCAGATATAGGTCTCGGGAGGCCCCGCAACTAAGGAGTCCACCATATGGCGGGACTTCCCACAAAACGTGCAGCGCTCCGTCTGATTCCGCCGACCCTTTGACATAGAACCCCAGTCTAGCAGGCCCCGACAGACCGATGAAAAAGTGGGCCGGCAAGCCGGCAACGAAAGCCAAACAAACGACAAAGATGTCCACCGAGATCGCCAAGCAGTCCGGGAGACGCGCCTAAGAGCCGTCCCCGCACAGAGTTGGAATCAGGCCGGGTTTGGACTACACGATGTGCGATAGCTATGGTCGCTGGGAGAAACAAGAATCACACCATGTGCTGTGGCGCGATTCCGCTCCCCGGCTGGCGCCGGATTGACCTGGTACCGTGTTTACCGTGTTTACCGTGTTTAGGGCCAACGGGCTCGCGAGCGTGAGCTCAAGGGCGTTCACTTTCGTGGTATCCGCACCGGCGGAGCATTCGGAAAGAGAGGCACAGAGAAGGTGAAGAGTTACCCGAGGGCCCGCAAATTAAGATACCGGATCTGACACCCCGTCTTCGAGCACTCTTGGACGGTGGACTTTCGCTTGATGCCGCACTAGATCAACTTCGAGAGGAAGTAATCACGCCACTGGAGGCGATCAAAGCTCTTCGCAAAGTGACGGGCTACGATATGGATACCGCCATCGAAACACTGGATAGGCGACCCGTATGGAGGAGCATGATCGCGAAACTGCGGCGTGACACGGATGCCTTTTTTGAGGACTTCGATGAGGAGGGTGACTAGGGCTAGCGGGCACGGCGGGCGCCCGCGGCCGCGAAGATGATGGATCCGCCCAGCAGCAGTCCAAGGACAAGCATCGCACCGTTCCGTCGATAGGCCTCCGAATACGTGATGCAACCGGCGACGATCATGATGAGGCCGATGCGGGCGTGCAAACGCGGGTTTAGCAAATCGAACACGGGCTTATCTTACCGAATCCAGATACGGCAGATACGCAGATACGGAACCACGTCAATCGGCGCGGTTTCGCGTGGCGGGAATCGCGCCAAATCACGGTTTGGGCGTGGCGCGAAAAGTCCGCGCCCAAACGGAGCCGTCGAAAAACCGGCTCGCCATCAGCGTTCACAGACGCTCGGATTTTTTCTGAAACCTTTTCGTAATTTTCGCGACTCCATAGTGATGTTTGCCGCGCGGGTTGCGGGGCGCATCGATGGAGATCGACATGCCCCGCCGAGCAAGACAAGACGGAGTCAACACCTGGCATCACCTCGCGAATCGTGGGATCGCGAAGCGCACGCTGTTTGAGTACGACCAGGACTTCCGGATGTTTTTGGCGTTGCTCGCGCGCGAAGTGAGACGCGGACGCATCGAAGTGCACGCCTACTCGCTGATGCACACGCACTTTCATCTGCTCGTGCGCAGCGTCAAAGGGCAACTCTCCTTGGCGATGCGGGCGATCCAACTCGGATACTCGCGTTGGTTTAACCGCACGCGCCGGCGCGACGGCCCGCTTTATCGCGGGCGATTTTTGTCGGAACGAATCCACGGCCTCGAGTACCGCCGCAACGTCACAACATACATTCACGACAATCCGGTCAAAGCGAAGATGGTCGCGGAGCAAACGGACTACGCGTGGTCAAGCGCGACGCACATTGCGAGCGAAGATCGCCCCAAGTGGCTCAGCACGGACTGGATCGATGACGAGCTGGAGCGCCGTGGAGGCGAAGGAACACGCGAAGAACAGCTTGCAGCAGCCTTCGGCTCACGGCTCGACCCGGAGTTTCGGCGCGGGATCGAGAAGCGGTTGCGCAACCGTATTCCCGAATCGATGGAAGAAGAAAACGCAGCGCAGCACTACGTCCGCGACGCGCACACGATGCGCTGGATGATTCGCAAGGCGAAGCTCGCCGACGGCACACGTCCGTGGCAGCCGGCGGTCAAACGCGCGAACGTACTCGGCACAGTGATTCAGTTGCGCGTACGAATCGAAACGCAGCGCACGCGAAACCGCTCGCGACTCTGGCGGCGGATCACCGGATTGCTCTACCGCATGTCCGGACTGACGCAGCGCGTCATCGCGTGCTTGCTCGGCTGCAACGAATCAACAGTGTCGCGCGATATGCGAGACCATCGACATTGGCTCGAGCACTCCGAGCAGTACGAACACCTCGTCGCCCACGCCGTGGCGACCGCGCGCCAGGCTGCGTAGCGTTAGGCCGCCAGCTAATCGAACACGTTTTTGCAGGCCGAGGCACCGGTCTGCTTTTCGCGCGTTCGCATGCCCTGTTGGGCCTCGTTTTGCCAGGAGCGGAACCACAATCGATGTCCCTCTTTTCCCTCCGTGACGGGGGAGTCCGTGAATGTGCGCCCGTACGTCGTCAACGAAGCGCTAGCATGGGGGTCATGCGCTCGATTGACGTGGTTCCGTATCTCCGCATGTCCGGACTGACTCAACGCGTCATCGCGTGCTTGCTCGGCTGCAATGAATCGACAGTGTCACGCGACATGCGCGACCATCGACATTGGCTCGAACACTCTGAGCAGTACGAACACCTCGTCGCCCACGCCGTGGCGACCGCGCGCCAGGCTGCGTAGCGTTAGGCCGCCAGCTAATCGAACACGTTTTTGCAGGCCGAGGCACCGGTCTGTTCTTTGCGCGTTCGCGTGTCCATGTTGGGCCTCGTTTTGCCATGAGCGGAGCCACAATCGATGTCGCTCTCTTCCCTCCGTGAAGGGGAGTCCGTGAACGTGCGCCCGTACGTCGTCAACGAAGCGCTAGCATGGGGGGCATGCGCTCGATTGACGTGGTTCCGTATCTACAATTTCTGATTCTCCACCGCCCTACAGTAATCTCTGATAGGGGCGGTGTCTCAGCTACGTTGGCACAGAGGGGAGGGCGGACACGGGTAGACATGGCTCCTCTGGATGGAAGGCCTCTCCTTGCTATCGGAGCCGCAACTGCGGCAGGGGCCGTGAGTACTCCGAAGACTCGACGGTAAGCCGAATCTGAAGACATAATGAACCACCTTACATTGTGGATCGGCGAGCCCCGGCGGGACGTTGTAGATGTACTCTTGCGCACCGGATTCGCTCCCTTCAGCGAATTCAAATACACGAATTCCTACGGAGTCCTCGCGAGCATTTATGACGCGATTCCCAGGGAGTCATTTTTTCCGCCGGGCATCAAGGGGGGATTCGTCACGGAAGTGAGCATGGGCATCGGACGAATGAACTTGGAGTCGGTCGAGTATCGAGCGATCCTTGAAACGCTACATGCGTTGCTGCTCATGGGCGATGGCCAAGCGGACGCCCTAGTCGCACACGGGGATGATTTCATACTTGCCAGGCTTGGCGGCGAAACCAAGCTGAACAG
>JAJFFF010000039.1 GCA_021776785.1 Planctomycetota bacterium
GGCGTTGACTTTTTGGATTGAATTCTCAAACTTCTTCATTGGGTCTCCTTCCTTTCGTTGAAATTCAAACCTTCAACTGGGACGTAAGAGCCCGTGGGTCATGCCCAGGGGAGGAGGCCCGTTTACGACATCATGTCAATCGAATGCATTGCGTAGATCCTAACGCTTCGTTGAGTCTAGGGTGCCGATTCACAGACCACCCCGCGCGCAGGGCCGGAGAGCGACGGCCGAGATATGCGAAAGCCCTCGTCTTGTCTTGTGCTGTCCGTTGCTCGATTCAGCAACCGTTCACCGAACCGACAACGCGCGCTCCACGAGCGCACGCGCGTCAATCAACTCGCCCACTGCTTCTTCTGCTGCCGCCAACGCTTCTCTTATGCGGGCCGGCGTTGCGCCGACTCTTTGTGCGCCTCGTACGTGGGCGCGCAACTGCGCGCGCATGCCCATCGCCGCCAGCATCGCGACCGCCATTAACTCGCGTTCCAGTACCGGCAAGAACGGTCGCCCCAACACTTGGCCGTACGCGTCGCGGATTACGAACCGGGCGAAGTCGGGGTGCCACGCGTCGAGCTTGTCGAGCACCGTCTGCTTGTGCGGGCCGTAAATCTGCGCGAACAGTTCCCGGCCGCGCTTTTCCAAATCGATGTCGGCCGCCTCGCTCGGCGGCGTCGTCTCGGCGTCCAAACACTCGAACGCATCGATCGTCCGTGGATAGCCCGCGAACAAAAACACTTGCAGCGTCGCTTCCTGCAGGTCCGCCATCGCGATTCCGGCCGCCCGGGCCTCGCGATACCAGTCGGGCAAGAGGCCGCGCTTTCCGGCCGCGGCGGCGGCAGTTAAGCGGCAAAGATGGCGAACTCGGTCGGTCACGCGTCAAAAAGTACCCGGTTCGGCGCTTTCCGGCCATGCTGTGGGCGTGCGAGACGATGTGGCGCAGCTTTTGGCCGGTGCGGGATACGAACCGTCGGCCGCCGATTGGGAGTATTACGAGGAGATTCGTGCGCGTTTGGAGCACGCCAACCAAACGATGAACCTCACGCGGCTAACCGAGCCGATGGACTTTTATCGCAAACACGTCCTCGATTCCGTGCTGCCGTTTCTAAACGTGACCGCGCTCGCCAAGCTCGCGCCGCACGGCGTCTTGTGCGCCGACATTGGATCGGGCTGCGGCTTCCCGGGCTTGGCCGTCCGGCGCCTGTTTCCGCATTGGGAAATCGCGCTGATCGAAAAAACGATCAAGAAGGCCGCGTTTTTAGAAGACACCGTGGGCGGCATGCAGCTGGAGCGCACCTACGTCGTGCCGCTCGAAGCGCGCGCCGCTCCGTCCGCTGCGAAAGTCATGCGGCGCGGCTGCAAGGTCGTGTTGGCGCGGGCGGTCGGTCGCATCGCGGTGGTGACTGAGATGGCGCGCCAGCTCGTGTCCAAAGACGGAATGGTCGTGCACTACAAGGGCGGCACGATCGCCGAAGACGAGTGGAGCGAGGGGCGCAAGGCCGCGTCGAAGGCCGGCCAGATGTTGGTCCGCCCCAAAAAGTACGCGCTGCCGCCCGACGCCGAACGGAGTGTCGTGTTGGCGCGCAAGCGCACCGCCGCCGACCGCAAAAATCACCACACGTCGAAGCCGTAGCGCGCGCGTTCGCCCGACTGCAGCCAGCGCACGAACGCGCCGTGGTAGGGAGCGTCGAGCAGTTCCGGGAGCGCGTCGCGCGACGCGAAGCGGTGATCCAAGATGTCGGGATCGCGGGACGTGTCCACCGACTGCCCGTCGGCGCGCACGCGAAAAAACACCGACCGCCACACGCCGACGCGCTGCCCGCCGCGCACGCGCTCGCCTTCGGCCAAAAGAACCATCTCGCCCACCGTCACCGCGAGCCCGGTTTCCTCAAACATCTCGCGCGTCAACGCCTCGTGCAACGCTTCGCCCGGCTCCACGCCGCCGCCGGGAAGATCCCAGACGGCGCGCGGCTGCCCGTTGATCGTGCGCGTGTTCGAAACCAAGAGAACGCCCTCGTCATTTTCGAGCAGGGCAAACGCCCCAAGGTAGTCGGATCGCATGGTGTGTGGATGATAGGGGCATGGAACCGGCCGTGCGCCTCATTCGGAGCGGTGCGCTCGCTCCGGCGCTCAATCTGGCGCTCGACGAAGCGCTCCTGCGCAGCGGCGTCGAGACGTTCCGGCTCTACGCCTGGGACCCGCCGGGGTTGAGTCTGGGGTACTTCCAAAAGGCGAACGAAACGGCGGTTCCCAAGGGGTTCACACTCGTCCGGCGACCGACCGGCGGCGGCGCGATCGCGCACACGGGCGAAGTCACGGTGAGCTGGATCGGGCGGCGTCAGCGCGTGGACGCGGCGTACGCGGTGATGAATAAACTGGTCGAAGATGCGTTGTCCAATCTCGGGATCACGACGACGCGCGGTCAAGGAGAACCCGAAGCCGCCCCGCGCGGGATGTGTTTTGACCACCAC
Organism: Planctomycetota bacterium; assembly: GCA_021776785.1. GTDB lineage: Bacteria > Planctomycetota > PLA2 > PLA2 > PLA2 > JAJFFF01. The sequence continues at coordinate 2,466 of JAJFFF010000039.1, forward strand.
ACCTGCTACGACTTGATGGTGGGCGAAAAAAAGATCTTCGGCTCGGCACAACGCCGGGGCGGCGACCGGTTCTTGCTGCACGGAACCTTGGTCGTCGCAAAAAACCCGGCCGCCTCGGGCGCCATCTCGGTCGCGGAAGCGCTCGACCGATCGATCGCGCACAGCGAAATCGAGCAAGCCATTCTCGACGCGGCGCCCTGGCCGCTCGCCCCGGGCAGTCCGACACCGGAGGAATGGGCGCGCGCCCACGCGCTCGTGGAAAAACGTTACGCGTCCAAAGCATGGACACTTCGTCGCTAGTCTTTGTCGCGCCAACCTTTCTCCCCGTACCATGACCCGGTGAAAGGGAAGAGAACACGAGTAGACGAACGCGTCGGTTGCCACCGATGAAGTTTCGTTTGATCAGCGCACAGCTGATCAAGGTCGCGCGTGATATCCGGGCCAGCTACTGGTTCGTGCCGGGGTTGATGGTGGTCTGCGCAGGTGTGCTTGCGTTCGTTACCGATCGCATCGACGCCTCGCACTCGGCCGACTGGCTCGCCCACGTCCCGTGGCTCTACAGCAACGATCCGGCCGGCGCGCGCGCGGTGCTGGCCGCGATCGCGACATCGATGATCGGTGTCGCAGGCGTCACGTTCTCGATGACGATCGTGGCCGTATCGTTCGCCGCCGCGCAATTCGGGCAGCGTCTGATCGGCAACTTCATGCGCGATGTGGGCAATCAGGTCACGCTGGGCACCTTTATCGCAACGTTTGTGTACTGCATTTCGGTGCTCCGCACGATCACCAGCGGAGACGGCCCCGACGCAGCGCACGTCCCCCACATCTCCATCCTGGTGGCCCTGGTGCTGACGCTGATCAGCATCCTCGTCCTCATCTATTTCATTCACCACATTCCCGAATCGATCAACGTGAGCCGGATCGCCGCGGCGATCGGGAGCGATCTCCGCAAGTCGGTCCAAGTCTTGTTTCCCGAACAAGTGAGTGCACGCGGGCCGAAAAAATCGGACCCCGATCCGCCCGACTGGGAAACCGATGCGGTCCCGGTGCGCTGCGACGTCTCGGGCTATCTACAAGCGATTAACGAAGAACGCATACTCACCGTCGCCAACGAGCACGACTTGGTGGTCCGGATCGAATACCGCCCCGGCGACTTCGCCTCGCCCGGCGCGGCGCTGCTTCGCATCGGGCCCGGCGCGCGCGTGACGGACGAAATCATTGAGCGGCTGCAGGCATGCCTCGCCTTCGGGTTCGAGCGAACGCCGCAACAAAACGTGTTGTTCTTGGTCGATCAACTCATCGAGATTTTGGCGCGGGCGCTCTCGCCGGGCGTCAACGACCCGTATACGGCCATCGCCTGCCTGGATTGGCTCCAGACCGCGCTGATTGATCTCGTGCAACGAGATATCCCGGCCGCGCGCCGGCACAACGACGAAGGAAAGCTGCGGTTTATCGCGCAGCCCGTCGACTTTGCGCAGTTTACGGAAGCCGTGTTTGGGCAATCACTCCAGTACGTGGCCGCCGATCGCAACGTCGCCATTCGATCGATGCGCGCCCTCGCGGAAGTCATCGCCATCGCGGACCGCGCGGACTACCGCGAGAATCTGATGAACCACGCGCGCGCTCTCAACGCCGCGTGCGGCGACCGCTTGCCCCTCCAGCGCGACCGCGACATGCTCGCCGCGTACTACGAGCGGACGAAAACCCTGGCGAACGACGAGTCCGCGCGCGCGTCGCACTGCCGCTCCGACGGGTGGCCGGGCGGCAACAACAAGTCCCTGGCCTGACCGGAGGTATTCCATGCGTTGGTCGCATCTGTGCACCATCATCCTCACGCTCGTCTTGGCCGCCGCAACGGCGCGCGCCCAAGATCCCCCGGCGCAGCCGACCGCCGCCGACAAGAGCGTCGAGTCGGCGCTGCAAGCCGTCTTCGAGCAAGTCGAGGCGTTCTCGGCGATCCAGGCGCGCGTGCGGGCGGGCGTCGTCAAGCTGTCGGGCAAGGTGCCGAGCTCGGCGATCCGCGACGCGGCCCAAAAGATCGCGGCGGATCGGGACGGTGTTGTGTACGTCGACAACAAACTCACGCTCCCGGAGCCGCAGCCGGACGCGGAGGCCGCGGTGGACGAGTCGCCATCGGCGGTCGATCAACGGCTGGCCGAACGGCTCCGCAAAATCTTTGCGCGCTTCGACAACCTAAACCAAGTCGAAGTCGACGTCGCGGCCGGCGTCGTCGAACTCAAGGGGCAGGTGCTCCGCGCCGAGGACGCCGATATCGCGCAAAACCTCGCGCAGAGCGTGGACGGCGTGGTGTTCGTCAACAACCGGCTCGAAGAGACGACCGACGTTTCCGAAAGGATCTTGCCCAGCGTCGAAAAGCTGACCGGCTGGGCGCGCGATTTCGTGGTCGCTTTACCCCTTCTGCTGGTCGCGCTCCTGGTGATCGTCGTGTTCTGGTGGCTCGGGCGCGTGATCGCAGGCATGGATCGCCTCTTCGCCAAGCTGACGGACAAAACGCTCGTGCAAGACATCTTGCGCCAGGTCGCGCGCACGCTGTTTCTCTTACTCGGCGTGTTCTTGGGCTTAGAAATCTTGGGCGCGACTGCGCTGGTCGGCGCCGTACTCGGAACCGCGGGCGTGGTCGGTTTGGCGCTGGGTTTCGCGTTCCGCGACATCGTCGAAAACTATCTGGCCAGCATCATCTTGAGTGTGCGCCAACCGTTCCGCTCCAAAGACCTCGTCGAAATCGACGGCCATCGCGGCACCGTCATTCACATGACGACGCGCGACACCGTGATGCTCACCGCGGAAGGCAACCACCTGACGCTCCCCAACGCCAAAGTGTTCAAGAGCACGATCGTGAACTACACCAGGGCCCCGCGGCGTCGTTTCGACGTGGCGATCGGCGTGGGCACCGATGTCGATCTCAAGAGCGCGACCGAACTCGGGCTCGGCGTGTTGGAGAGTATGAAGGGCGTGGTCGATGACCCCGAGCCGTACGCGCGCGTCGAAAACCTCGGCGACTCCACCGTCACGATCCGGTTTTACGGCTGGGTCGATCAGCGCTCGACCGATTACGCGAAGGTCAAGAGCGCTGCGGTGCGCCTTATCAAGCGCGTCATGGACGAAAACCACATCGACATGCCCGTGCCGATGTATCAGGTCGAAGTGCGCCGGCCCAACCAGGAGAAAGCGCGACCGACCGACGCCGGCGACTCGACGCTCGCCCACGCCGACGCCGCCAGCGTCGATGTCGAGCCCGAACGCGAGCTGGAGAAACAAGTCGATGAAGAGCTCCGTCGCACCGAGGAGGTCGATCTGCTGAGCAAGGAGGACGCCGCCGAGGACTAGGCGGTCGGCTTGCGGGCGACGGCGCACGCCATCGGGATCGTCAGCTCGATGGGGCCGCCCAAGTTTTTGACGAGCGCCGGCCGGAGTTCGTCGAACGCGGGCTCGCCGCCCGCCACCTCGCGCCACGCCGGCAAAAAGCCAAAGCGGATCAGGAACTGGCCCAACAAGGCGTCGCCGTCGACGTAACGCAGGGTCTTCGTCGCGTCTTTCCATGACTCCACAACGAATCCTGCGTCCTCGATCAACGCGGTCACGCTGGCGCGGGTGCCGCGGTGGGCGACGTGGGTGCGCAACCGCTCGCGCGCAGCATTCATGCCCCGCTCCGCCAGCGTTTGGTCGTAAACGTCGTAAAACTCCTGCATGTGCCCGATCAGATTCGTCGTGAGAATCAGCTGGGCGCCGGGCTTGGCGACGCGCCGGCACTCCGCGGCCACTGTCGGCGGATCGGAGAAATTATTGATCCCGACATTCGACACGAGCACGTCGAAACAAGCATCGGGAAAGGGCATCGAAGCCGCGTCCGCCTCGTGACACGTGAGGTGGGGCAGGCCGAAGTACCGCGCCTTGCCGCGCACGCGGTCGAGCGCGGCGGGCCAGAGATCGAGGGCGTGGATCCGGCTCTTGACCCCCATCCGCTGGGCGAGTTCGACCGACAAAAATCCGGTGCCGGCGCCGATATCGAGCACCGTGAGGCCAGGTCGCATGTCGATTGCGGCCAACGCCATGGCGCCGAACGGAGCCGACCAGAGCGGCGCCTCGTCGAAAAAGGCTACGAGGTCTTGGTCGTGGAGATCCATTGGGCCCTCCCATTCTCGTTAAGTCGTTGCAAGCAAACGACTTAGGGGAATTGTCGGGACCTACGAGCGGTCCTGATCGCGGATGATTTCGTCCTGGAAGCGATCCCAGTCGATTCCGGTGATCTCGTCGCGGGTGATCGGCGGGAGCCCGCGGAAATGGCGCTGCTCGGCCTCGTCGGCGAAATCTCCGATGTAGCGACGGCTGTGAGCGCGCTCGGGAACGGTGACTTCTTCGAGGCTGCCGGGGTAGCTAAAAAGTTCCGGAACCTGCTCGTGTTGCGCCCGGAGACGGGAATAAGCGCGCTCGAATCGCTCCGGATCGATTTGCCAGGCTAGGTCGAATTCGCGCTTGGCTTTGACGACCGCGCGGTCGCGCCAGTAGACCTTTCCGAGCAGAAAATGCGCGACAAATGAGCCCGGATTCCTGCGTACCGCCTGCTTCAAAGCGGTACGGGCACGATCCCGCCGACCCGTTAGGATCGCGACTCGCGCCTTCAGCAGACTCCAGAACTCGACGATACGCACAGCAACTTCCTCCCAAGCCTTTTTAGTCTCGATTCAAGCCCGGGAACGTCCAAAACCGATACGGAATCGGACTTCACCGCAATCCTAAGTTGATGGTGCCCCTACCGCAAGGGGTGTCAGAGGCCGGAAAACGGTGTTGCGAAAGCTTTGATGAGGAGTTTCGACACGGGCACTGTCTCGAGTGATGGAGGCGCGATTTAGCCATGTCCCTAAAGGGAAATCTAGATAGCGTCAATCTCACCGAGATCTTCCAAATGCTCTCCCTATCCGGGAGAGAGGGGACGCTCTTTATCTACGAGGGACCGCGTAAGCGGGCCATCTGCTTCGCCAAGGAAGGCGTTTCGATTCGGTCGCGTGACCGGAACGAAAGCAACCTCCTCGGAAAGATCCTCGTACGTCTCGGACGCATCGACCAAACGACGCTGGAGCGTGCGCTCGAGGCCAAGCGCTCGAGCCAGCAACTCATTGGCGACCTGCTGGTCGAGATGGGGGCTTGCGAAGAGGCCGACGTCACGCATGCGCTCTGCATTCAAAGCGAAGAGGAGATCCAAGAGCTCTTCTTGAACCGCAGTGACGCGCAGTTCGAATACGTCGACACGTACTTCCCGGAGACCGAGATCCCGTACGTGGATCTCAACGTCAACGCATTGCTCATCGAAATCGCGCGCCGCAAAGACGAGTGGGAATACATCCGCCGTCGCATTCGCGGGCCGCGCGAGATCTACCGGTTCACCGGGGACGAAGGCGAAGTCGAAGAAGACGTTTTAGCGGAGTGCTTCGCCTACCGCATCGATCCGCTGATCGACGGTTCGCACGCGGTCGGCGAAATCATTGACCACTCGTACGTGAACAAGTTCCAGGCGTGCAAGCTGTTGGCGGCGTACCTGGATGCGGGCGTCATCGAGCAGGTTCCGCCCGACGCGGTCCGGCAAAACGCGCGCCTCGCGCTGAAGGCGGGCGACGCGGCGAGCGCGCTGCGCCACTACGAATATCTCATGACGACGGGCGACTATCCGCTCGACGTCATGGCGGAGGCGGCGGAAGCGCACGAAGCCAACCGCGACTTCGCCGAAGCGGCCGCCCTTCTGCGGCGCCTCGCCGGCGAGCTCGTTCGGTCGGGCGACTACCGCGGCGCCATCGACGCGTTGCGCGCGGTCGCAAACTACCCGCGTCCCGAACCCGAAGCGCTCCAGTTCCTGATGGAGCTTGTGTTTGAGAACCCGCGCGCCGCCGCCGAGTTCTCCGGCAACATCGTTGAGGCGGGCAAGACGCTGACGGCGTATTACGTGAGCCACGAGCAGCCGCGCGACGCCATCGATCTACTCCAAAGCCTCTTGAAGACGTTCCCTGACGAAGTCTCGTTCGCGGTCTCGTTGGTCAACGTCTACTACGACGACGGCCACGTCGACGAGGCGGCCAAGCAAGCCGAGCGACTCGGCAACAGCTTCCTCAAGCGGAAACGTCCCGCGCACGCGGTGAGCCTCTACAAGCGGCTCCTGCTCATGGATCCGGATCGCAGCGATATCCGCGAGAAGATCCGCAAGATCGTCTCCGGCAAGCGACGCAAGTCCGGCGCCGGCGCGTTCGCACGCACGATGATTGTGCTCGCGTTCCTCGTCGTGGTCGGCGGTGTCGCCGTCGTGTACATGCGCAAGCCGGGAACGGCGGCGTCGAGCGGGATGTCGGATGAAATCGTCACCAACCTGTTTGCGCGTGCCAGCAACGAGCAGACCAAGGCGGCATCGGACGGCGAATTCGCGGTGAAGGAATACACCGCATTGGTCAGCATGCTCGGTGAGAAACTAATCGAACGCGAAGGCAAGGTCGTCGCGCTCTTGCGTTCCGCCGAAGGCCGCATGAGGGCGTTTCAGGCCAACTCGGAGAAGGCGCTTTCGATCGCCGAAGCCGTGCGCGGTCAGTCCGGCGACCGCGAGCACCTCGCTCGCGCGAACGCCGTCGTCGAGGACGTCGAAGAGAAAAAGCGTCAAGTGGACGCCGCACGGCGGCGCTGGCAGGTTGAAGCCGAGTCCGCAGCCAAGCTCCTGCACGAAGGGGGATTGCGCCACTACACCAACGGCGTGTTGCGCGACGCTCTCGCCCACTTCCGGTTCGCGCGCGAACTCTCCAGCGATTCTGAGTGGGAACGCGAAAAGAAGCTCGAACCGTACATCGACAACATCGAGGCCGACGTCACGCGCGTCGAGCGCGACCTCAAACGAGCGGCGCGTCACGAGAGCCAAGACGACTGGACCAGCGCGCGTCGCATCTATCTCGATCTGCTCGATCGCTACAAGGAGACCGATCTCATTTCTGAGATCCGTCTCCCGATCGAGCTCCTGTCGATCCCCCCCGGCGCCACGATCGAACTCGACGACAAGGCGACGGGACAAAAGACCCCCGCCATCGTGCGTCTCGATCCGACCCAGAGCACGAAGCTGGTTCTGAAGAAGAACACGTTCCAGCCGTACTCGGTCGAACTCGGTCCGTTCGGCGACGGGACCCAGCCCGCCGAATACACCCGCACATTCGATCTTTTAAAGCTGCCGACGTGGACCAAGAGTCTCGACGGGACGGTCGAGTCGGACCCGGCGGCGTGGAAAGATCGCGTGGCCGTCGTGGAACGCAACGGCCGGATGTTGATCTTTGATCGCAAAGGCAAGCAAGTCGCGAGCCGCCAACTCGACATCTTCAACGGCGTAGCCGCAAACCTGACCGTGTTCGGTACGGATCTGTTTGTGCCCACGCTGGATGGCAAGGTCTTGTGGTTCAACACCAAGACGCTGCGCAAGCGCGTTTTTCCGCGTAAAGGACGCCCCGGCGTTCAGGCGCCCGCGGCCGCGGCCGACGGCGTTCTCTACCTGGTGGACCGCGAGGGCACCGTCTCGGCTTGGGATCTCAAGGAACAAAAGTTCCTGTGGCGCCACGAGACCAAAGACGGCGCGGTTTCGGCCGCCCCGGTGATCCAAGGCAGCGACCTGGTCGTGGTGTCGGTTTCGGGCTACGTGACCGTGCTCACGCGCAAGGCGGGAGATGTGGTGATCCGCTACCCGCTCAAGGGCACGTTTGTGTGTGCCCCGGCATCGGCGGGCCGCGACCACTTGGTCTTCGCGAGCCGCGAAGGCGTGCTTTTGGGCGTGGCGCGATTGACCGGCGAAGTGGTCTGGTCCCGCGACGTCGGTACAAAATGCACGAAAACCCCGCTGGTGAAGGGCCAATCGGTATTCGTCTCGCCCCAGCCGGGACGTCTCATCGGTATCAACCGCTCCACCGGCGACATTTTTCTCCGCTATGCCAAGACGGGCGAATCCGCTCGGACGACGGTGCGCTCAAGCGGGCGCATCTTCTTCGCGACCGGCAAGACGCTGTCGGCTTTTGCGCCGCGCGTGGACGGATATGGGCTCGCCTGGACATTCCATGCGGAGGGTCGAATCCTCGCCGGACCGGTGATCTCGGGGGATGCCGTCTACGTCGTGGACGAAAACGGGAACCTTTATCGACTGGAAGCGAGCGATTGAACCAAGCCGTGTCTCAACTTAGGGGCACAGCAATCCGATAGGACAGAGGCGACGTCGGAACAGGGAAGACGTACTGTGAAATTTCTTAGAAAACTATTCGGCTCCTCCAAGCAAAAAACCGCGGGCAATCGCTCGGGGACACCGCTGTTGGCGCGCGAACTCGAGTCCACCATCGGCGAAGCCGAACGGCTCGTGGCCGCGGGTCGGCACGAAGAAGCGATGCAGGTCGCGGAGGCTGGTCTACGCCGCTTCCCCACCGCCACGCGTCTCCGCAGCGTTGTCCAGTATGTGCGCCGCGCGAACTCGAACAAGCGGCTCAACGAACTCAAGGCCACGCTGGCGGATTCGAGAGACGCCCGTGCGTACCGTGAGCTGATCGCGCTGCATTTAGACCTCGGTAACCGCGGTCCGGCGTTGGAAGTGGCACAGCAGTACGTCGAGGAGTTCCCGGATTCGTCCGACTCCTTCGTCCACTTGGGCGAAGTATTCTTGGCGCGTTACTTCACGGAGATTTTCGCCCGCGACGCTTGGTCCGCGGTCGAAAACCTCGAGCGTGCGTTGGAACTCGACCCCTCCACCGTGCGGGCGCGCGTTCATCTCGGCATGCTGTACTTCGCCATCGGCGCGGTGCGCTACGCCGCGAACGAACTCGGCGAAATCCTCCACATCGATCCCAGTAACACGCGTGCCGCGGAGTTCCGCGAGCGCATGCTGGAAGCTGCGGATCCCGATACGACCGAAGAGGATATCGAGATGCTCCTCGACTACGGCGAGGACAACCAAGAGATTCCGAACGACCCCACGGAATTCCCGGGCGGACGGCGTTTTCAGATCGACCGCAAGGGTGGTCAGCTCTCCCCGAAGTTGTTCGCTGCTGCCGCCGCCGGTATCGGCAAGCGCCTGCGCATCGAACAACTCGCCGCGATCGGAACGGGCGGTCGCCCGCTCGCCGTCGCCGGCGAGAACAAAGAAAACTTCGTCCGACTCGCGTGCCGCCTTGATGCGTCCGCGCGACGCGCCGGGCGTCACATGAACTTCGGCACCATGCGCCGGTTCATGGTCGAAGGCAAATTCGGCCGCATCGTTTTGGTCCCGGCAGGCAACTGCTCGGTCGCCGCGCGCGCTCCGCGCTCGGTCAGCACCCAACGCATTGCGGAAGGCCTCGAAATGGTCGTCACGGCATCACGCGCCGACGACGGTCAGGAGCACGAGTAATGGAAAACGTACTCGCACGCCTCGGCAAAGAGGCCTGGGTCAAAGGAAGCATGATCGTGTCCGACGAGGGCATGGTCGTGATGGAGCAGCTCGGCGGCAACCTCGATCGCGATGCGGTCGCGGCGCTGGCTGGCGATTTAGTGACGGAAGTCCAGGCCGGCCTCGGTGAGGGCGGCATGGCAGCGTTCAAGCGCATTGTTTTGAGCGCGACCGCGGGAGAACTCGTGGTGGCAGATTGCGGTTCGGTCTACTTGGTTGTAGTCGCCGCCGCGGGTTCTGAAGCGTTTTATATCGAAGTGGATAGCGCGGCGAGTCAGCTCCGTCGCCTCGCCCCCTCCACTTCGATGCGCGGGATGTAGGGAAGGAAGAGCAAGAGGATCCAGCGATGGTTCAAATCAACTTCGCGAACAAAGAGATCCAGTGCAAAGTCGTCTACTACGGACCCGGGATGTCCGGCAAGACGACGAACCTGGAAGTTGTTCACCAAAAAGCGCCCCAAACGGCAAAGGGCGACCTAACGTCAATCGCGACGGAGGGTGACCGCACGCTCTTCTTCGACTTTATGCCTCTCGATCTTGGAAACATCGCAGGCATCAAGACGAAGTTTCAGCTCTACACGGTTCCGGGCCAGGTGTACTACAACTCGACTCGTAAGCTTGTGCTGCAGGGCGTGGACGGCATCGTCTTCGTCGCCGACAGCCAGGGCGACAAGATCGAGGAATGCATCGAGGCGATCGAGAACCTCAAAACAAACCTGACTGAGTACGGCCGCGATCTCGAAACGATCCCGTTCGTCATTCAGTACAACAAGCGCGACCTACCCGGCGCGCTTCCGATCGAAGAGCTCCAAGCGAGACTCAATCCGACGGGCGCCCCGTATTTCGAGGCGGTCGCGGCCACCGGCGAAGGCGTGTTTCCCACGCTCAAGGCGCTGGCGAGCTTGGTGTTGGAATCGATCAACCGCGACAAGGGTGACGTGCCTGGAAGCTCGGCGCGCACCGGCGTCAGCGGTCCGACTCGTCCGGCGGCCGCCGCTGCCGGCCCCCGCCGTGTAGCGGCTGCGGGTCCGCGTCGCGTAGCCCCGAAGCCCGTCGCCGCGCAAGCACCGGCGGGACGCGGTCCGGCACGAGCGACCCAAAAGCGTCCGGCCGGCCGACAGTCGGCTGCCGCCGCGGTCGAGGCGCCGAGCCAACCGCGGGCCCGTCCCGCAAAGCGCGCAGAACCCATGCGTCGGCCGGCTGCCAAAACCGGCAAAGTCAAAATCAAAGAGCGTGCAGACAAGGGACGTCTCATGCTGGTCCTGGCCGTCGCTGCCGTCATCATCGGCGCGGTTGGCTTTGTGGTCTTGAAGTTCCTGTAAGCCGAGACGCACCATGCCGAAGCAAATGAGACAGCAAACCGACGCCCAGCTCCGCGAGAGCCGGCTCGTTTTCTACAAACACGACATTCAGACGATCGACTCGACACTGCGTGACTTCTTGTCTCGGTCGAAGTCGAAAGCAGCACTGCTCGTTGACAAAGACGGCCACCTGATTACGCAGGAAGGCAGCACCGAAAAAACGGACACGGACACCATTGCCGCGCTCGTCGCCGGTTGCTTTGCCGCCACGCGTGAGATGGCGCGCATCCTCGGCGAGGACGAATTTAGCGCACTGTTCCATCAGGGCCGCAAGGACAACTTGCAGCTCAGCTTGGTTGGGACGCGAACGATCTTGGGTGTGTTGTTCGACGACACCACCACGATCGGAATGGTCCGACTGTACGCCGCGGAGACGGCGCGCAAACTCAGTTCGACGTTCCGCAAGATCATTGCGCGCGCCGACGCGGATCCGACCGGCGGATCAAGCGACATCGGGGCCGGCTTCAGCGAAGCGGCAGCGAACACGCTGGAAAACGTCTTCGGAGAGTAAACGAACCTATTCGTCTGCACGTCCTTGCGTGACGATTCAAAAGGCGGGCCCCGGCGAAAGCCGGGGCTTCTTTTTTTCAGGAGCACTGGGCGAGGCCCGACCGACCAGAGTGTCCGAAATACTGGCCCACTGTGCCATTCCCGGTGTCGCAACTCGTTCCGGCAGGTGGTGAACTCTACGCCTACGTCTTCGCCAATCCGGCCGCCGGTCTCGACCGCGCTGCCTGGTGGAATCTGGCACTACGCTTCGCAAGTTTACGCTATGCGGAAATGGATCTGGATCCCGGCGCAAGCATGGACTGGATCCGATGCGAGCACGACTGGCGCGACTTCAAGGGGGTCGCAATCGATGTGGACACGCCGGGCGTCGAGGCGTCTGTGTATGCCGGTTGGCATGAACCGCCCGGCGCGTTCGCCGCCAAGTGCACCGACCGCGACGGCACGCGCTTCCGCATCCAAGCTGCCCTTCGCCATGTCGATCTCCAATCGCTCAACGATGAATCCGCGGATTCCGACCTCACGATCATCTATGAGGGTTGGGTCAACTTCACCGGTCTCATAGTCTCTGTTTGCGAAACAGCACCGGCGATCCACGACGTCTCGTCCGCGCGCCACGCCGCAAGGGAATTCGTGCGCCTCGATCTCTTTGAAGAACCTGTCGAACGGAGCGCTAACGGTCATTGCCAGTGGGTCTTCGCTCCGCGCACCGACCTGTGAGTCACCGCACCGACAAACCGTTGAACTCGCTGAGCGCACGCTGCTACCGCACAGGCACGTACTGGCCGTCGTGGCGATGGGCCAGGTTGACCAGCAATTCGGCGTTTTGGTCTTGGGCTAGTCCGATGGTGTGGATCGCTTTAAAACCCACCGGGTCGCGCATCGCGAACTCCTCCATGATCAGGGCCGGGTCCACCATCACGCCCACGCTGGGTTCGCCGTCGGTGAGCAAAAAGATCGTGTCGGCGCTGCTCGCCTGCGCGAAGTCCAGAGCCGCGTAGACGTTGGTGCCGCCGATCACTTTGCGCTTCTCGAGAAACTCGAGAGCGCGTTGCTTGTTGCGATCGGTGGCGTTGACCAAGCGGCGGCCCCACGGCTCGACGCCTTCCGCAAACAGCACGAGGCTGAACTTCACCGACGAGGGCATCTGCGAAAATGCGCGCAGGAGTTCGCGTTTGGTCTTTTCGATGCGAACGGGGCGCGTGCCGTCCTTGCCGTCGAGCGGCAGCGCCATGCTGCCGGACACGTCGATGCAAAACATCACGGCGCGCGAGTGCGTCCAGATGCCGTAAAACGACACCGACGCGTCCTCAAAGTTCGGCTCGCCGCCGCGCTTGCGCGCAAGCGCATGCTCAAGTTGATCGCGCAGACGCCCCTTCGCCGATTCGAGCAAGGATGTCAGCAACGGAACCACCCATCGCTCGTCAACGTCTTCGCACAGCCGGAGAGCGGTTCGTTGAATGATGGCCCGCGGCGAACGCGCCCATCGCTGTAACTGCTTGGTCGCTCCAGGGCCCCCCCGTTTCATCCGCGCGCGCATGATCGCGCCGACTACGGCCGGGTCTCGCTGCGGCGCCACCGCGTCGCGGAGCAACTGTTCGCAGCGCGGATCCGCCACCTCCCCGAGCACGCGCGCCGCCAAGATGCGACGCCAAACCGGACCGCGTCCGAGACGCTCGCCGACCTCGAACACGATGTCGGCGCGATCGCTCGCCGTCAGCTCGTTGAGCCGCCGCGCGAATTCGCGTGCGTACCAGCTGTGGAATTGCCGTTCGCTATGACGCAACGCTTGGAGGGGCTGCGTCGGGTATCGGTTGCGCGGAAGCGATTCGAGCAGGCGCCCGTTTTTTTGCACGAACTCGGCCGGCGCGCCGAGTCGCGCGCGGTCGAGCAATCGCACCCACGTCATGCTCGGGAGGCCGGATCGCACCTGGAAGAAATCGGCGCGTTTGAGTCCGAGGCGTTTTTCATACGCAAACCCCGGAAACAACCGGTGCCGGATGTTGTTCCACTGCGCGACCTGATCTTGCGCCGAGGGCGCCTCACGATAGTGCTTGGGATCGAGCCCGCGCGCGCGGAGACGCTGGCTTTTGTTGAGTCGGCGAACCTGCGCCGTGGTGAGCGAACGGAGCGGGTAACGACCCGACGCGGGGCGAAACAACTCGGCCACGTCCGGTTCGGCACGCGCGGAACTCAGCAAGCAGCACACGAGCGCGAGCGCCCCGCACAACCGATACCGCGCGTACGGAACCGGCAGTTTGAGCGACGTCCGCATCCTCATCTGAGGTTTCAAACGCGCCCGCCCGCCTCTTTGGCGCGTAGAATCGCCGCCGTGCCCTTTCGTCCGGTCTGTCCGCTCTCCGACATCCCCGTTGACGGTGGCCATCGGGTCGTCGTCGACGGCAAGGAGATCGCGTTGTTTCGCGTCGGTGAGGGGCTGCACGCGATGGAGGATACCTGTTTGCACGCCGGCGGCCCGCTGCATCAGGGCACGCGCGAGGGAATGACCGTCACATGTCCGTGGCACGACTGGAAGTTCGATCTGCGCGACGGAAGTTGCAGCCTAAACCCCTTGATCAAGCTCGCGTGCTACGCGGTGCGCGTGGTCGATGGTGTCGTGGAGCTCGCGATCGAACCGCCGGCGCCGGACTCGGAGTCGGACTCAGGGTCGGGCTCGGGGTCGGGCTCGGGTTCGGGGTCGGGGTCGGGTTCGGGTTCGGACTCGTAGTCGGGTGGCCGCTCCGGTGGGCTAACGGTCACGCAGTTCGACCAAGAGCTCGCGGCCCTGGCGCGGTTTTACCGACTCGGCCGGCGTCGTGACCGACACGACTTCGAACTCCGCGCCCCACACCGTTTCGATTTCCGATTCCAGCACGCCGAACGGCGGTCCGCCGTCGCGCGGTCCGATGGGAAACAGGAGCGCCAACACGATGCCGCCGGGCGCCAACGCGCCGCGCAACGCACGTACGTATTCCGGCCGACGCGCGGGGTCGATCGCGCAGTAGCACGTGTACTCCACGATGATGTCGAACGCCGCTTTGTGCGACTCCCCCAGCGTGAACACATCGCGTTTTTCGATCGGCAAGTCCGTGTCGAGTTCCGCGAAATCGAATCCGACCGCGTCGTAGCCGCGCTCGACCCAGTGCCGCAGGTCGTGGCCGTGGCCACACCCCGGGAATGCCACCCGCTCGACCGGCGGGCTCGCCTTGCGCTCCAACCAAGCAACAAACACGGGGCAGGGTCCGCCGAGATCCCAGCCCGCGGTGTCGGCGCGATAGCGTTCAGACCAGTAACCAGCCCCGGAGACCTCGTGTTGCATGGGACCTATTGTGCCGTTTCGCCCGATTATCAGCCATTTTGGCCCTCGGACGCCCTTGCTCCTATCCGGGGTTGTTGCGGTCTCTACGATTGCGTAGAGTGAGCCGACCTTGGCCAAAATCGTCATTGTTGAAGGGCCCGACGCGGGTAAGGAATTTACGGTCGAGCAGGCCGCCATCTTGGGGCGCCTGGACACGAACGACATTCCGATTCGCGACGGCAAAGCTTCCCGCGAGCACGCGAAGATTTATCGCCAGGGTGTGAAGTACGCGCTTGTCGATCTCAACTCGAGCAACGGTACGCACGTCAACGGCAATAAGGTCAGCAAGGTGTCGCTGGACTCCGGCGATGAGATTCAGATCGGCGTCGTTGTCCTGCGCTTCGTCGATGAAGAAGCCGACGCGATTAAGGCTGCTGCCCCGCAACGCCGCTCGCTCGACGATGCTTTCGACGCTGGGCAAGGGGCTCCTGCCCAGCCGCAGCCGGCCGCCGCGGGTGCGGGCCAAATCGAGATGCGCGGCCACAAGCCGCTGCAACCCAACCGCGTCAAAGCGGGCCGCACGGTAGGACTCGACTTAAACCAGATGTCAGACGGTGCGCGATTCTTAACGTACCTCGTGCTGGCCGTGGTGTTCGGCGTCGTGATCTGGCTGGCCTACAAGGCCGTCTAGCACCGCCCAACCGTCCAAGCCAAGATCCCAAGCACCCAACCGACTAGCGCCCCCAGCACGCCCCAACCCAGACCGAAACGAGCGCTCCCACACGGGACCACTTCTCCCGCTTGGCGCGCATATGTCATTGTTGTGAAGAGTCTTATAGAGATCGCGTGCGGGATTTTTCGCGCACTTTGTGCGAGAGGCGGGGAGCTCGCCCTTCAAGTCTGTCGGTTTTGGGCTCGTTCGCTGCCAATCGAGAGCTGCTTTGACAGCTCCCTGTCATTTTGCCGCCAAGCGAAATGCGCGAAAATTCCCGCAACTCGGCGGCACAACCTACTGCAAAACAATACGTTACAACAGAACGGGCGGGAAAGTGGTCCCGGTTGCGGTCCGCGGTTTCGGTTGGCTTTCTGTTTTTTTTTGGCGTTGCTAGATCGCGTTTTGTTCTAGCTTGCTCGCGGCGGCTTGCCAGCTGTACTTGAGGGCTTGGTGTTGGGCGTTTGCTCGCCGGGCCGGCTCGTTTGCTCGCGCGGCTTGGATCATCTTTTTCCAGTCGGCGACGTCACCGGGCTTTGCGAACCACGCCGCGTCGCCGAGCACTTCGCGGTGCGCCGGGATGTCACTGGCGACGACCGCCGCCCCCGTGGCGAGCGCTTCTAAACCCACGAGGCCAAATCCCTCCTCGCGGGCCGGGCACAACACGACCGATGCCTGTGCAAGCTCAGCGTAGAGTTGCTCCTGCGGCAGCCAGCGCACGCCCCGACCCACTTCGCGAAGCTCCATGCCGAGTTGGCAGGCCGCCGCGCGGGCGGTGGCGGCGTCTTTGTGTGGAAGGCCGGGATCGCAGACCAGGAGATGCTTGCCGCGCGGCCGCGCGCGCACCATAGTCGGAGCGGCGACGCCGTTGGGAACGACCAGCGCATCGAGTGCCCACGCCTGCGCGACGGTGTGACTCACGGCCACAACGGCGTGCGCCCGACGCGCGTGGCGACGAATCAGCGCGCGCCGCCAGAGCGGGCCGCCGCGATCGTGCAGCGTGAGAATCGTGCGGACGTCGGCGAGCGCCGGGTAGTGATCGGTCAAAAACACGTCGGCCGCAACGCGCGGGCGCAGCATGAGCCAACGTCGACGCGGCGCGGTCGCACGCACCGGCAAGCGCGTGACGCGCGCCCCGGGGACGATCAAGCCAGGATCGGTGTCGCGCGCAACCAGAAGCTCCACGTCGTGACGCTGCACGAGTTGCTTGGCTATTTCGAAGGCGCGAATGCCGGCGCCCCCCGGCACAGGCCCATAAGACGTAAAGTTAATCGCCCAACGCACGCAGGAATCCCTCGCGGTATCCGCGCGCCGTGCGCCGCGCCGTGAACAAAAGCGCGCGCGCCGGCCCGCGCCGACGCACAAACGCGCGATGTTCGTCGGTCGCCGCCCGCGCCAGCGTGTACGCGACGGCCTCCGGTTGCATCACATCGACGGCCAACCCAACTTCGCCGGCGACTTCCTCGGCGCCGGTGCCGCGCCCGACCACAATGGGAACGCCGCGCGCCACCGCCTCCAAGACGGGAAAGCCAAACCCCTCGGAAAAACTCGGCAGTGCCACAACACAGGCACGCCCGTAGAGGTCATCTAAGTCCGAGGCGCTCACCGCACCGAGAAACGTAACGCGCTCCGCGACGCCGGCGCGATGCGCGGCCTCCAACACGCGCCGACGTGCCAACGCCGTATGCGGCCCGGCCAACCGAATCGGCCCCGGCCACGACGCCGCCCCCCGCATCAACTCGGCCACACCCTTGCGCCGATCCAAACGACCGACGAAGAGCAACGATCCGTCGTGATCACGCGCTTCCCAAGAGGGCGCCGGCGGGGAAGGATGCGGAACAACCTCCAGCAACGAGGCCGCTTCCGGATGCAACGACTCGACCTGTCGCCGGGTGGCAAAGCTCGGCGCGAACAGCCGCCGACAATCGCTCACGGCGCGCCGCATCCAACGACGCTGCGCAACGCCGCGCAGCGGTCCTTCCAGGCGCGGACTCACCACAAACGGCAACTCATGAACGGTCGCCGTGCACGGCACACCGTTCAGGCGCGGAAACGCGGTCACCGGCGAATGAAACAAATCCACGCCGTTCACCGCCTGCCGAAGCGCGCGCGACGACCGCCAAAACGCAAGGTTCGAAGTTCCGCCTGTCGCAACAAACCGAATGCCGCGAGGGATCTCGCACGCAAACGGCGCCACGGCCAAGAGCTCTACGTCCGGGCCGCCGTACCGGTGCAACGCATTGAGCAACAAGCGCACCGAAGTCGCAACACCGCCAATGGCGCCCGGGCGCAGCTCGCTGACATCGATGGCGATCTTCACGCGACGGCCGCCTCGTACGCGCGACGAGTCTGCGCCGCACAGCGCTCCCATGTGAACTCACGTGCGCGCGCGACGCCGCGAAGCGAAAGATCCGCCGCCAGCGCATCGTCGCGACACACACGCTGCATCGCGCCGACAAGCGCGTCCTCGTTGGACGGATCGACCAGCAACGCCGCGCCTCCGGCGACACTCCGCATCGGATCTTTGTCCGACGTGATCACGGGCGTACCGGCCGCAAGCCCCTCGAGCACGGGCAACCCGAACCCCTCGAGCAGCGACGGATATACAAGCGCCCGCGCGCGCGACAACAGGTCACGCAGCCCGATATCGTCCACGTGTCCGATCCAACGCACGCGCGGCGTCGTTCGCATCAAATTGACGGTCTCGTCGCACAGCCAGCCGCGGCCGCCCGCCAACACCAAGTCCGCATCGACGCTCGACCGCGCAAACGCACGGATCAAGCGCGTATGATTCTTGCGCGGCTCGATGGTCCCGACGGCGAGCAAAAACGGGGCGGCGCGATCCTCGGAACGCGGTGCGAAAAACTCGCGCTCGACACCCAGCGGCGTAACGAAGATCTTTTCCGGCTCGATGCCAAGCAGCTCGACGCAATCGCGGGCCGTCGCATCGCTCGGCACACAAAACGCGGCGCACCGCCGCACGGCACGCGTCATCACACGGTTCAAAGCACTAACCGCGCGCGTCGTGTGATAGCCCGGCGCACGCAACCACGCCAAGTCGTGAATCGTCATCACCTGTGGCGTCCGTGCCGACACGACCGGCGTCACGTAGTTCGTGTGATGAAAGACATCGCAGCCTCCGACCACACGATCAGCGGGCAACAGTCCGACGCGGCCGAGCGTGTCCGCGACGCGACTGGGAATCGGCCACGCCACAAGCGACGCGCCGATCGGAGGGCGACGCACGTCGGGACGGTTGCCGCGACGAAACACACCGTAAAGGTGCAACGAGGAACGCGCCATCGGGTCACTGGCGTCGTCGGCAACACTCGCCGTCATCGCCCCGGAAAGCGCACGTACATATCGACCGATCCCGGTAGTGGCCCGCATGGCGGGCCGGAAGTCCATTCCAATACGCACGAAAGCTAGACGCCTTTCATTGGAGTGTACCTGTCCGTCCGTCAGCAATTGGTGGGATTCCCGCTCGATCCAGAGGAAACCGACCCGCAGCACCGCGCCACCGTCGCGTCTACGCAACAATCGACGGTGTTTCAAGCAAAGATCGAGCAGCGGCACCGACCCGGGACTCGGGTTTGGCGGCGATTGTGCTAAGAATTGCGCCATGGCGACGTTTCGACTGACCGGCGACAACCTCGATCTCCATGCTGTGCGCAAGCTCCTCGCCGATCCGTCGCCCGAACTCGCGCTGGCGCCCGCCGCGAAAAAACGCGTCAAGCGCGCGGCGCAATTCGTGGACGAGTTGGCGGCGGGCGACGACGCTGTGTACGGCATCACGACGGGCTTCGGGCGCCTCGCCAAAGTGCGCATCGACAAAGACGATCTCGCAAGCTTGCAAGAGCATCTCATTGTCTCGCACGCGGCTGGCGTCGGGCCACGACTTCCGTTGGTCGAGTCGCGCCTCGCGATGGTCATTCGCGCGGCCACGCTCGCGAGCGGACACAGCGGCGTGCGTCCGCAAACGCTCGACACCCTGCTCGCCCTGTGGAACCGCGGCGTCACGCCGTTGATCCCAAGCCAGGGATCGGTGTGCGCGTCGGGCGACCTCGCGCCGTTGGCGCACATCGCGCTCACGCTGCTCGGCAAGGGCAACGCCTTGTACAACGGCAAAGTGATGACGGCCAAGACCGCACTCAAACGCGTCGGCCTCACACCCATCCGGTTGGCGCCGAAAGAAGGACTCGCGCTCATCAACGGCACGTCGGTCGCGACGGCCATTCTCGCGCGCACACTCGTGCTCGCCCAAGATTTGATTCGCCTCGCCGACATAAGTGCGGCGATGGCGCTCGAGGCGTTGCAGGGCAGCGAAAAGCCGTTCGACCCGCGCGTGCACCGTCTGCGCCCGCACCCCGGCCAGATCGCGACCGCGCAAAACATCGTGCGCCTCCTCAAGGGCAGCAAGATCCTGCCGTCGCACCTCGACTGCGACAAGGTGCAGGACCCGTACTCGTTGCGTTGCGTGCCGCAAGTGCACGGCGCGATCCGCGACGGTTTGACGTTTGCCAAAGAGACCTGCGAGCGCGAGCTCAACGCGGTCACCGACAACCCGATTCTCTTTCCCGACGACGGCGACGTCATCAGCGCGGGCAATTTCCACGGCCAACACATCGCGCTCGCGGCCGATGTCGCCGCCGCGGCGATCGCGGAGATCGGTTCGATCAGCGAACGCCGCACCGAGCAGATGGTCAACCCCGATTTATCCAACCTCCCGCCTTTCCTCGCCGAGAACCCGGGCCTCAACTCCGGCTTCATGATGGCGCAGACAACAGCCGCTGCGCTCGTGTCGGAAAACAAGACACTCGCGCATCCGGCGTCGGTCGATTCGATCCCGACGTCCGCCAACCAAGAAGACCACGTCAGCATGGGCCTCTGGGCGGCGCGCAAGTGCCGTCGCATTCTCGACAACGTCCGCAACGTGGTCGCGATCGAGTTTCTCACCGCGAGCCAGGCATTGGACTTTCAAAAACTCAAGCCCGGACGCGGTGTGGCGGCCGCGCACAAGCAAGTGCGCGCCAAGATCCCGCACCTCGCCAAAGATCGCTACCTGGCGCGAGACATCGAAACGGCTAACGAGATGTTGTTTAACGGAACGATCTTGCGCGCGACCGAAAAGAGTGCGGGCGCGCTTACTTCGTTTTAGCGTTTGAGTCCTCAGCGTAGTCAAGTGCGATGGTGTATGCACCGGCCTGAGGCCACGAACGCATCACAGTCTGGTAGCCCGGCGCGCTCGCTTGCCAAAACTTTGCCGGGCCGCTGGACACAACAAGAACCGATTCGCCAGCCAGAGTGGTGCGTCCCGACGATAGCCGCGGAGTCGTCCCGATGTACGAAACATGCCAAGTCCAAGGCCCTTCGGCTCTCCACGTCACGGTGGATCGGCGAAGAGGGAAGCCTCTTACATCGACGACCTTGATTCGCATGCTTGAAGATGCGGGGCCTTTAGGAATCGCAATCTCCGAGGAGTGAGCCGCGTCGTCCGTCGTCCAAAAAGCGACGCCCTGCGGATACACGGCAGAGCACCATCGTGTCTTGCCGCCCGCAACCGGAAGCCAAAGAGACGCGCCGGATTCAATGACGCGACTC
Source organism: Planctomycetota bacterium (assembly GCA_021776785.1). Taxonomy (GTDB): domain Bacteria; phylum Planctomycetota; class PLA2; order PLA2; family PLA2; genus JAJFFF01. Next base: position 23,383 of record JAJFFF010000039.1, read on the forward strand.
GTGCCACGTAGACCTCCCCTTCGGTAGCGGTGCACCGCAACCGGATGGCGATGCGAATTGCGCAACGTGACACCATGTTCATACGGCTGGTCCACAATCTCTACGCGAACATGGCCACCGCGTTTTGGGAAGACGAGGGCTTCTTGGTGGAAGAGGAGTCGATCCCAACGCTGGACACGAAGGTTGACTTGGCCGTCCCGCGCCGGAACCAGAACGCTGGGACGGTCCGGCGGCCAGTACCCATCGAGCTGGAATGACACAAGTCCGTCCACGACTTCACTGGACGTTCCCCGAAGAGACCAGTTGAGAGTCGTATCGGTGTTCAGCGTACGGACCAACTCGATCGTATGGCGCGGATCGAAAACAAGATCAGGGCGATCCGACGCGACCACATCGCGAATCTTTTTTTTGTTCACAAACAGGCCGTACCGAACGCCTGGTTGGAGTCGCGCCACTCGAAAGCGGCCATCGGCATCGGAACGACCGCGACTGTTCCAGTGCAACCGGTTCACCAACCATGGCGGGACGTCGGGAGGCGGACGCAGCGACACATCTACACCCGTCAGCGCCACTCCGGCGGATGTGCGCACCGTTCCCTCCATGCGTGCGCGCCCCGCGAGCTGCAGCGTGTGCGCTTGGTCGGGTTCTCTCGAAAGCTCGGCGAACGCCCACCCCAAATCACGATCCGTCGCAACGACACACGCCGTGCGCGTCCGATTCGCGCGCATGACGACGAGCCCATCACTCTTCGTCCATCGCGGATTCGGCTTCGAGTAAGCCGCGTACTGGACGGTCACTTGGATCGCGGGAAGCGGTTGCCCGTCTCCATCGACGCATCGGACGCGAACGAGCGCGTCCTGACCGATGGTCGTGGCGCCGGTATCCGACGAATTCTCTGTCGCCGGGCCGCACGCTGCCGACGACACCGGCGTTTCCTTAGGTTGCTCACGCCGCGCAGGTGTGGCGCGATTCAGGCCACGTTCACGCCTCTCCGGCCACGCCAACCAAATCAACAAGCCCGTCGCGACGACGGCGACGGTTAGGCGCACGCTACTTTCGTCCGACCGACACGCTCGCGAGCGCGCTTGCCGTCTTCGGACGCAGCCGGATCCTTCGGACCGTCACCGGCTTGAACCGCCACTCGATGCTCGAGGGCGCCTTCGACGCGTTTTTGCCGCGGGCCGGGTTGCCCGTCACGGTCGTTGTCAGCTCCTTCATCGGCTTGAACTTTCCGCGACTTGTCGACGCGTACTCGACGACCCACTCGGTCGCCGCATGGCCCTTCGGCACAAGTGCGATCGACGACACGCGCTTCTCCGTCCGCTTCCAAACCAACGTGATTCCGTCCTTGGGATCGACCTTGGCGAGGTCGCCCTTGATTTCGAACGGGCGCACGATCTCGCCGATCCGATGGTGAAACTTCGCGTGGCTCGTCACGACGTCGCCGCCCAGCAACACTTGCAGCTGCGGCGCCCCCTTAGGCGTGAGCTCGATTTCGATGTCGTGCCGCCCTTTTTCAAACGCGCCAGCCAAGTACTGCTCCGATGCTCCGCTCTTCTGAACAACGGACGGGCCGCCGTCTCCGACTTGGAGAGAAAGCTCGCCTGCGAATCGAACCGCAAGTTGGAACCAACCATTCGCCGGAATCTCGATCGTGCCGCGGAGCGTGATTTTTTTCGCGCCCTTGGCCCACGAATACTGGGCGAGCCGCGCGCGGTTGCGCGTGGCCTCGTTTAACTCGACGACACCGACCGGCGTCTCCTTGCCGTCCTTGCCGACAACGGCCCCGACCAACCCGGGCGCCCAAGCGGATTCGACCTCGTCAAGCGGCGGCTGAATCATCTCCTCGGTTTCTTCGACGAAGAACGGTTTGTCGCGCGTCTTCTTGCCGTCTTTTCGGGTCGCGACGAGTTGATACCAACCGGCGCGCGTCGGAGCGGGAATCTTGCTCCCGTCCTTGGCGTCCAATCGCTCGCCACTCTCGTAGAGCGCGAGCGATTGGACCGGCCCCTCCGCGACAAAAAACTTCCGGTCGCGCTTGAACGTGACGGCCGGCCCGTTGCGCACCATGACGGCTTGAGGGATAGACTCCCGCGTCGCCACGGCGTGATTGCGAACGGCCACCACGCGGACGTCGTGCCAGCCATCATCGAGTTCCGTCGAATCAAGCCTCACCGGCGAGCCGGTCGCCACACGCCGGCCGTCCACAAACAGCTCAAACGACACGTCATCGCCCTTCGACGTTAGTGTCACGTTGCCCGCCCACGACTCGAGGGTGTCCACGGCAAACGTCAGATGCGGCGCGCACGGTTGCGCCAGCCCGTCGCCGACAATCAACAACTGATACGGCCCCTGCACGGAGTAATACATCGCTTCGGCGAGCGACAGGCCTTCGGCGTAGTACGCGTGCACAAGCGGCAACGGGAACTTGTGCGCAAGCGCGTAGGGCTCCATCACGGTGCCCGACGACCCGGCCGCGCCGTGGCGCAAAAACTCCGTGAGCTTGGACTGACTGGTCGTCCCAAAGTGAGCGCCAAAACTCGTGAGACTCTCGGCGATCGAGCCCGGCATCAACGTGCTCTTGGTCTTCGCCCAGGGATGCGACGCAGAACCGACCACGGCGCCGAACACATCGTCTTTGCCGGACGGCGTCACAGTGTTGTCGAGAATCTCGACCTTGCGCTTGAGCTTTTTGAGCTGCGCGACCGTCGCCGCAAAGAACGGCTCGCGCGTGGTCGACCGCACGTTCTTGTTCTTGCACAGGTACACGGTGCCGTCCGGGTCGGTGCTGTCGGAGTTCGCGGCAGCATCGAGATAGTTGCGGATCTCGGGCCACGAGTTGCCAAGCAATCCCGTATACCCCAACATCACGCAGGGAAGGTACGGATCCTTTTCTGCCGAAAACGCACGGGCCGGGAGCACAGGAATCCGGCTTCGATTGCCGGCGGCGCGCATCGCGTTGAGCGCTTTTCGAAAACGCGGGTTCGAGCGAATGCCCCGCAGATCGCTGTCGCCGGCAGCATGTTGCGCCCGGTTGAATCCGCGCTCCACCGCTGCGTCCAAAGCATCCAACGCCGCCGTCTTCTTACCATCGAGCGCCAACGCGCACGCGTAGTTGTAGTGCACAACGGAAGCGTGTCCGAACGTTTCGATCAACTTCTCATACGCCTTCGCGGCGTCCGCATACTTGCGTTTTTGCGTTGCCGTCTGCGCGGTGCTCCAAAGCTCGCGCTCCTCGGCGTTCATGCGCCGGCTGTTTTGCCCCGACGTCGCGACGCCGAAGTACGTGTTGGTGTTCGGCAGCCAAAAGTCGCGCCCCGAAAGCGCCAACTTTGCGAGATAGGTCGCGCCGGTCAGCGACGCCTGCCGCCCGAATTGTTTCACCTTGACCGCTTCGGGGGCGCGCGTGGAGTAGTCGACGGCGTAAGGAAAGTCCGCGGAGTACGCAAGCAACGTCGGCGTAAGCCCCCGGTCTTGAATGGCCTTATTCACCGGCTTCCAAATGCTGTCCAGGAATTCATCCCACGAAATCACGCCGGTGTGCGGCACGGATCGGAGATAGATGACGTTATGGAACGGAATCTCCCGCGCCTTCGCGTAGTGCAACGCAACGCGGCGAGAAAAAGGAGAGGCGCCGTTGACGACCAGCACGGTCGTTTCGGGGCCACCCCCCGCCAAGGCCGGAAGACAAAGCACAAGTAGGCAAACTAACGCACGTCGCATCCGCTCAGTGTAGCCGTCCCGGGCCATGACGTGGACCCGCGTGGACAGCTCGGATACGCTTGCTCCGTGCGAGACGTCTATCCCCCCACCGGAACCGTGAAGACTTGTAAGAGCTGGGCGGTCGAAGCCATGTACCGCATGATCCAGCACAACGTCAGCCCGGGCGTCGCCGAGATTCCCGAAGAGTTGATTGTGTACGGCGGCACGGGGCGCGCGGCACGCAATTGGGACTGTTTCGAGCAGATCCTGAAGACGCTGGAACGGCTCGAAGAGGACGAGACGATGCTCGTGCAGTCGGGCAAGGCGGTCGGCGTGTTCAAGACGCACAAAGACGCGCCGCGCGGCCTCATCGTCAACTCGCAGATCGTGCCGCATTGGGCGAACTGGGAGAACTTCCGCGAATACGAGCGCATGGGCCTCACGATGTACGGGCAGATGACGGCGGGCTCGTGGATTTACATCGGCACCCAAGGCATTGTGCAGGGGACGTACGAGACGTTCGCCGCCGTCGGCGATCAACACTTCGACGGCTCGCTGAACGGCAAGCTCGTCGTAACTGGCGGTTGCGGCGGCATGGGTGGCGCACAACCACTCGCCGCGACGATGAACGACGCGTGTTGCTTGATCGCCGATGTCGATCGCGCGCGCTTACAGATGCGGATCGAAACCCGTTACCTCGACGTGATCGCGGAGACCATCGACGAGGCGATCGAACTCGCCCAGACGCGCGAGGCCAAGTCCATCGGCGTCGCGTGCAACATCGTCGATCTACTCCGCGCGCTCGTCGAGCGCGACCTCACGCCGGACGTGCTGACCGATCAAACGTCGGCCCACGACCCGCTCAACGGGTACGTCCCCGGCGGGATCACGCAGGAAGAAGCAGTCGCGCTGCGCGAAGCGGACGCCGATCGCTACACGAAGATGTCGCTCGCCACGATGGTCGAACACGTCCAACTCATGAACACGCTCATGGACCGCGGTGCGATTACGTTCGACTACGGCAACAACCTTCGCGGCTACGCCGTCGAGGGCGGCATGGACGAGGCGGAGGCGTTTCGCTTCCCCGGCTTTGTGCCCGCCTACATCCGGCCGCTATTCTGCGTCGGCAAGGGGCCGTTTCGCTGGGTCGCGCTTTCCGGCGACCCCGAAGACATCTACCGCACCGATCGCCTCGTCCTCGAGCTGTTCCCCGACGACAAACCGCTGCGCCGATGGATCGAGCTGGCACGCGAACGCATTGCGTTTCAGGGGCTGCCGGCGCGCATCTGCTGGCTCGGCTACGGCGAGCGCGCCAAACTCGGCCTCGCGCTCAACGACTTGGTCAAGAGCGGTGAGCTCAAAGCGCCGATCGTCATCGGCCGCGACCACCTCGACTGCGGATCGGTGGCGTCGCCGTACCGCGAGACCGAAGCGATGAAGGACGGGTCCGATGCGATTGCGGACTGGCCGATCCTGAACGCGCTGCTCAACACGGCGGCGGGCGCAACTTGGGTTTCGCTCCACCACGGCGGTGGCGTCGGCATCGGGTACTCGATTCATTCCGGCATGGTCGTGGTCGCCGACGGCACCGACGACGCGGCGCGACGCCTCGAACGCGTCCTGACCACCGATCCCGGCACGGGCGTGATGCGCCACGCGGACGCGGGCTACGACGAAGCGATCGCGTGCGCGCGCGAAAAAAACGTCGATCTGCCGATGCTGGGCGACTAGGCGCGCCCGGGGTGGGCGCTGCGGTCTGTCGGAGAACGGGCCCGCATGCGGCCGGCTGCGTCACCGCGGCTCGCCCTCGGCGACGGCCATTTCTCGGTCAGAGCCTAGTCTTTTTCTTGCAGCTCAAAGGCGCCGGTCGCGAGCACCGCGCCGCCGAACGGACCCACCAGGTAAATCCAAAGGTCGCCGAAATTGCCGTTCACGACGATCGGCCCCAGCGCCACGGCGGGGTTGAACGCGCCGCCGGAGATCGGCCCCGCGGCGAACGCACCCGCCATCACCGTGAACCCGATCGCGAGTCCGTAATACGAGTTGCCCTCGGTCTTGCGCGACGTTGCAACGTTTAAGATCACGAGCGTCAAGATGAACGTGAATAACACCTCGAGAATGAGCGGAGCCATCGTCGGCGTGTTGGCCGTGGGCGCCACGACAAGATTTTCGCCCTTGAGGTAGCTCACAAGAAGCGCCGCACCGGCCGCCCCCAACACCTGCGCGGCCACATACGGCGCGAAGTCCGCCTTCTCCATTTCTTTCCGGATGAGCAACGCCAGCGAAACCGCTGGGTTGTAGTGCGCGCCCGAGACGTGCCCGCCCATAAACACAAGCACCATGAGCACAGCGCCAATCGCGATCGGCGCCATCGGCGTGCCGTTCACGACGACCAACCCAATGGTCAGAACTAGAAAAAACGTCCCAATAAACTCTGTCAGATACTTGTTCACGCTGGCGTTCCCTCGCTTGGTGCGATTCCTTCCCGGCTCGCGGCGGGCGCATTCTGGAGCAGAGCACAGGCAATAGCAACGGGTTTCGACCGCGGTCGCGACAAGCGGAGACGCGCCGATTCCGAAAAAAGCGGGCGGCGCGTCCATCCCTTCTTGGCAACCGATAGAATTGCGCGCCATGGCGGACCTGCTCATCCGCAACGCATCGCAAATCCTGACCTGCGCGGTTGGTGAAAACGCGGCTCCGTTCGCCGGCAAAAACCAAAGCGCGATCGGACTGACGACGGGGTCTATCGCGATCGAAGGCGATCGCATCATGGCGATCGGGAAAGCCGCGGACAACACGAAAGCCGCGCGTGTGATCGACGCGCGCGGGGGGGTCGTGCTTCCGGGTTTCGTGGACTGCCACACGCACGCAGTTTTTTGCGGCCACCGCGCCGACGAATTCGAGTTGCGGGCCAAAGGCGTGAGCTACGAGGCCATTGCGCGCAACGGCGGCGGCATTCAAAAATCCACCGGGCAGCTGCGCGAGGCCACGGACGAGGAGTTGCGCGCGGCCGTGTTGCGCCATCTCGATCAGTTCTTGGATGGCGGCACGACAACGATCGAGGCCAAGTCGGGCTACGGCCTGAGCCTGGAGCACGAGTTGCGTGCTCTGCGCGCGCTTGACGTGCCGCATGCCGTCGAAGTCGTCCGCACCTGCCTCGCCGGCCACAGCGTCCCGCCGGAATACAAGAGCAAGCGCCGCGACTACATCACGCTCGTGTGCGAGGAGATCTTTCCCGCCGTCCAACGCGACCAACTCGCGGAGTACTGCGACGTGTTCGTCGAAAAAAACGTATTCACGTTCGAGGAGGGCCAAGCCATTCTCGATGCGGGCAAGCGGCACGGCATGCGCGGCCGCGTGCACGCCGACCAACTCTCTCGCAGCGGCGGCGCGCGCTTAGCGTGTCGCGTCGGCGCCATCACAGCGGACCACTTGGAGTACGCCACACGCGAAGACGCGGTCGCGATGCGCGAAGCAGGCGTGACCGCGGTCCTGCTACCGGGCGCCAACTACGTCTTGAACCAAGACCAACGTGCGCCGGCGCGCAACATGATCAACATGCAGTGCCCTGTCGCCGTCGCCACCGATTTCAACCCGGGTTCGGCGCCGATTCAGTCGATGCCGCTCACGCTCAACCTTGCGTGCGTGCGTTTCGGCATGACGGTCGCTGAAGCGATCATCGGCGCGACGATCAACGCGGCGCACACGATCAACCGCCACGACAAAATCGGCTCGCTCGAACTCGGCAAGCAAGCCGACGTCTTGGTTTGCAACGTCTCGGACTATCGCGAGATCGCATACTGGCTGGGACGCAACCCGATTACGCATGTCATCAAAAAAGGCGTCTTAGTCCGTGAGCCTTGAAGCGCAGTGGTTGGACCAAGCCGCCGCGCTCGCGATGCACGGAGTCACGAGCGGCAAAGGCGGTCCGTTCGGCGCGGCGATCGTGGCTGGCGACAAGATCCTCGCCATGGAGCACAACCGCGTGCTCGAACGAAACGACCCCACCGCTCACGCCGAGGTGCTCGCCATTCGCGCCGCGTGCGAAAAAATCGGCTCGGTCCACTTAGACGGTTGCACACTCATCACGACTTGCGAACCGTGTCCGATGTGTCTGGCGGCAGCGCACTGGGCGCACATCGATCGCATCGTCTACGCCATGACGCGCGACGACGCGGCGGCCATCGGCTTCAGCGACGCCGCGATTTACGCCGCGATGGAGCGACCGACGATGGCCATGGTCCGCGTCGAAAACGACGCCGCGCGGGCCCTGTTTGCGACGTGGCACGAAAAGCTGGGCCGACAGCAATATTAGGCAAAGCCTAACGTTGGCCCAGCGCACGACTTAGCGAGCGGACATCGACCAGCGAGCCGCCCTGCGCCCCTCGACAAGCCCGTTTGTCCCCCCGCACGGTTACGAATATTGGGCTCACCAGCATGGCTGGTCGGAAGTGTCACGCGCCGATGGGAGGTCGGTCGTGTGCCCCCAAGATCGGCTCGGCTACGCCCATGAAGGGGCTGCGCCGAATGATGGGCGAAGAGAAACAACTGATGGTCCGATTCCTGCACTCAGCCGACTGGCAATTGGGCATGCGACGTTACTTTTTAGACGCGCATGCGCAGCCGCGCTTTGATCAAGCGCGCGTTGAGGCGATTGTCCGCATGGCCGAGATCGCGCGGGATACGCAGTGCGCGTTCGCGGTCGTAGCCGGCGACGTCTTCGAATCGAACCAAGTCGAGCTCCGCACGATCGGCCACGCACTCGAAGCCTTGCGCGAGTTCCCCTGCCCGGTGTACTTGCTCCCGGCCAACCACGACCCGTTCGACGCCGGTTCGATCTATCGCTCGACGGTGTTTTTAACCGCGAAACCGGAAACGGTGCATGTCCTGACGGACGGCGAACCGGTCGTCGTTAACGATCGCAGCGGCGCGCCCTTGCCGATCGAAATGGTCGGGGTCCCGTGGGCGTCGAAACGTCCCGGCCGCGACCTGGTCGCGCCGGCGCTGGCGAAGCTGGAGCCGACGCCGGACGGATCGAGCGTTGTGCGCATCATGGTCGCCCACGGCGATATCGGAACGGGATTCAGCACCGGCGATGAGCACATCGACCTTGACGCCGTGCACGCGGCGCTCGCCGAGCAACGCATTCATTTCTTGGCGCTGGGGGATCGCCACTCCACCACCGAGATCGCGCCGCGCGTTTGGTACAGCGGCGCGCCGGAGGCAACCGCGTACCGCGAAGTGGATTCCGGCAATGCGCTGGTCGTGGAGGTGGACGCCAAACAGTGCCAGGTGAGGTCGCACGCGATCGGTCGTTGGCGTTTTGTCGAGCACCCCGTCACGCTGCAGGATCAAAGCGACATCGAGGCGTTGCGCGCGTGGCTCGCGGATGTACCGGGCAAGATGACGACAAGCCTCAAACTGCGTTTCGCGGGCGCGCTGTCGGTCGAGGACAAAGCCAACCTTGACGCGCTGATCGAGGAGCAGCGATCGCTTTTTGCCGCCGTCGAGGAGCGACCCGCCCACCTGAGCGTGGTGGCGGGCGACCTCGAGGAATGGGGCCTGAGTGGCTTTCTGCGGACCGGCGCGCAAGAGCTCGCCGACGACGAGTCGAGCACGGCCCGCGATGCGCTGGCGCTGCTCTACCGTCTGCAAGACTCCACGCCGCGGCGCGGTACGGAATTGGAAGGGGGCGCGCGTTGAGGCTGTTGCGACTGCGTCTCCAAGATTTCCGCGGCGTGAGCAAACGCGAACTGACGTTTTCCGAAGACGGCATCACGGTCGTCGAGGGCCAAAACGAAATCGGAAAGTCATCGTTCGCCGAAGCGATCGATGTCTTGTTCACGTACCCCGACACGTCGGTCGCGCGCGCCGTGACGGCCTTGCAGCCGGTCGGACGGGACGTCGGGCCCGAAGTCGAGCTCGAATGGGCCACGGGCCCGTATCGACTCCTCTACCGCAAACGGTTTTTGAAATCGCCCGAGACGACGCTGCGCGTGCTCGCGCCGACCAAGGTGCAGCTTACGGGGCGCGACGCGCATGACCGTGTGCAGGCGATCTTGGCCGAAACGCTCGACTCCGTGCTGTGGTCCGCGCTGCGCGTCAAGCAGGGTGCCGCCATGGAAGCGACATCGTTTGGTGGCGCACCCTCGCTCGCGCGCGCGCTCGAGACTTCGGGCGGGCGCGAGAGCGTGGACCAAGATGACGATCTGTTCCAGCGCGTCGTGGCCGAACGTGGGATCTACTTCACGCCGACCGGACAACCGAAGATGCCGCTGCGCAACGCGAAGGACGCGCTCGACCGCGCGGAGAAACGCGTCGCGCAGTGCGAATCCGATCTCGACGCCATGGAGACCGACATCGAACGCTCCGGCGAAATTGTCCGCGAACGCGCTGCGTGGATCGAGCGTCGTGGGCAGCGGGGCGCCGACTTCGACAAGCTCAAGCTTGAGGTGGACGCACTCGCGAAGCGGGAGGAAGAGGCGCGGCGGATCGAGCTGGAAACGCGTAACGCGCGTCTCGCCGCCCAAGTGCGTTTGCGCGAAAAGCGTGCGCGCGACGAGCTGGTCGAGCAGGTCACGGCCGCCGTGGCGCAGCGCAGTCAGCTTGAGGAACGCGCGCAAAAACACGCCCCGGCGCTGCGCGAGGCGCGCACCGCGCTGGAGCAAGCGAAAGCGGCCCACGCCGCGGCGCAGGAACGAGCCCTGGCCGCCGATGCGACGAACGAGCTGCGCGAGAACGACTTTCGCTACCAACACGCCAAGCTCGACTTGGAACAACTCGGGGAGCGGCGCGATCGCGTCCGCGCCGCGCGAGTCGAAGCGGCGGCGGCCTCGAAGACGCTCGCCAAAAACGCGGTCGACAACGACGTCGTGCGGCGCCTGGAAACGTTGCAACTCGAACTGAACGGCTCGCAGGCGCGCTTGGAGGCCGGATCGCCGCAAGTGAAGTTGCGTGCGAAAAAGAAACTGTCCGCGCGCGCCGATGGACTCGCGATCGAACTCGAACCGAAGCACGAGTTCGAGACGACCGTCCAAAAGAAGCTTGAGATATCGATTCCGGGCGTGCTTGAACTGGAAGTCGCGGTCGGAGCGAGCGTCGAAGAGCTTGCCGCCAAGCGCGATCAGGACGAACGTTCCTACCAAGCCGCGCTCAAGGCGTGCGGCGCCGCGGATCTCGAAGAAGCAAAAAAACTTCGCGATGAACGCGCGGAAGCCACGCGCGCGCTGGCCCAAAGCGAACGACAGTTGAAAGAAAACCTGCGCGATCTCACGCAGGAAGCGATGGCGGAGAAGATCGACCGGCTGCGCGGCTGGGTGGTCGGTTATCCGGCGAAGCGCGTCAGCACGCCCCCGCTGCCCGAGACCTTTGACGACGCGACGCAGCGCAAGCGGGAGGCGCGCGAGGAAGCCAAGGCGGCGCGCGCCGCGCAGGGTGAGGCTTCCACGGCATACGACAACGCTGTCAACGCGGCGGCGCGCGCGAGCACGCAGGCGCAAGAGGTCGATGTCCAGCTTCGTCATGTCACGGAGCGCGCGGTGGAGTTGGAAGGCAAGCTCGCCCGCGCCCGGCTGCCGCAGTCGGACGAAGAGATTGTGGCGTCTTGGCGTGCGGCGGACGACGCCGCGCGCGCGGCCGAAGAGCGTCTCGGCGCCATCAAAGAGGCGCTCGCGGCACGCTCGCCGGAACGTGTGCGACGCCTTCTCGACACGGCGCAGACCGACGTCGCCGACGCTCAGCGGCAGGTGCGCGCGCTCGAGGACGAGCAAAAGGAAGTCGGTGCGCGGTTAGACCTCCGCGGTGAGCAAGGGCTGTTTGACGCGCGCGAGGATGCGCGCGCGGAGTTCGCGCGCACGCAATACGAGCACAACTCCATCGACCGTCGCGCTTCCGCGGCCGCGCTCCTGTTCGACACGATGACGACCCACCGCGACCGCGCTCGCGCCTCGTACGCGGCGCCGCTCCGCGACGCTATTCAAGAGCTCGGCCGTCCGGTCTTCGGCCCGGACTTTGCCGTCGAGCTCGACAGTGATCTCGCGATCGCTACGCGCACACTCGATGGGTCGACCCTCCCGCTGGACCAATTGAGCGTCGGCGCACGCGAGCAGCTGGCTGTGCTCGCCCGCGTCGCGTGTGCGATGTTGGTCGATGCCAAGGACGGCGTCCCGCTCGTGTTCGATGACGTGTTGGGGTATGCGGACCCCGAACGCACCACCGCCATGAATCAGGTGCTGGCCGGGGTCGCTTCGCGTTGCCAGATCGTGATTTTGACATGCAACCCGACCCGTTTTTCCCATGTGCTCGACGGTCCGAACCCGGCGCGCTACCTGCGCCTCTTTGCCGATGGACGCGTCGAGACCATCCTTTCATCCGCGCTGGCGAAGCCCGCTCCGCAAGAGACGGCCGAGACGGCGAACCGTTTGGAGTCCCGTCCCCAGACACCGATCGCCCAAAAGCCGATGACGCAAGAGCCGATCACGCAAAAACCGATCACGCAAAAACCAGTGGCGAAGGGACGACGTCGCACCAAACGGAAGCCGGCGCAAGACGATGCCGATTTCCCGCTGTTTCGGCGCGCGGGCATCGATGTCAGCATCGACGCCAACGGCGGCGCCAAGTCCTAAGCCCCCGTCCAACAGCGATACTCCACGGTGCAGTGACACCGGACCATCCACCGGTGACCCTCCAAAGGGTGAAACCGGTGGAAGTACCGCTGGAGACGCGCCGGGAACGAACTGAAACGAGCGCGGGTACTGAACCCAGCGCGCACGCCGATGTTTTTTGACGCGCCGTGAGACTTAGCGCGCGCGGAGATGGGCTTCCGCGTCGTCGAGGCCGCGGGCGACGATCTTGTTGCTGGGATCGACCAAGTAAAACGTCGAGCCCCAGATCAGACGAACGCCGAACGCGCGGGTTGTCTTCGGCGCATCCGCGAACACGGGGTAATTCATCCGTTCAGCCGCGGCGACCCGCGTGACGTCTTCGGCCGTGCCCGGCGTCACGCCGACGACCGTAAACTCGCCGGAACCAAACTCGTTTTGCGCCTGCACGAGGCGCGGGACTGACTTCAGTCAAACGGGTCAGGTCGGCTTGAAGATGACATACAGCCGCCACCCCCGTGAGAGTTCCGCTGCGGTGCGGCCGTGCGCCGTACTGGCCACGAGTTCGCCGTCTTGAAACGCCGGGGCGGACTTCCCGGTCATGTCCGTGTTCCGCGCCGACCGAGCCGTCGTCGAAACCGCGCTGCAACCGATCGAGAGCGCGAAAAAGAGCGCGCACCTTACGTATGCGCGACCGCGTGTATGCGACATCATGCTGTCATGTTACGCGTGCGTCGAACGATCGGGAAGGTCGCGCGCGGGCACGCTCCGCGCGTCGATCTGTTGGCGGGTAGCCGCCCACGCCGCGTCGGCAAGTCCAAGCCACGCCCAGACCATGCGGTCGAGTTCGGTTACCGCTAACGCGCTCGCTCCGCCGCGACATACGTCGCGGGCGCGCGCGGCCAGGGGCGCCGGCACGGCATGCCAATCGGGCGCCGGCAAATCGCGCAGGTGGCGCACTTTCACCTGCGGAAACACCCGCTGCCCCGACTCCGCGACACGTGTGCGGTGATACCACGCAACCGCCGTCGAATTGAGCCACGCGACCAAGAGCTCCGGCGCCACGCCGTCCGGCGCGCGACAAGCGAGGATGCTGTTGCGAAAGTACGTCGGCTCGCGATGCAGAGCAGCAATCGGACGCGAAGCCGTCTGTCGAATCAAGATCGGAATCGACTCGTACGTCGCGCGATCTTTGGCGCGAAAGTACTCGGTGGCCGCGAGTCCAGCGGGGCGCGCGAACGTGCGGCGCGGCGCATGCACGGCATAAGCGACCACGTCGCGACCCTCGCGCACGGGATCGCCGCCGCGGTCAAACAGCTTGCGCGCGCAGTTGCCGCTGTGGATCCCGATGTCGAGAAACAACTCCGCCGCCAGGTTCGGCCGACTCGTCAAGGCCTCCGGGAGTTTCGCGCGGTGGCCGAATGCCGCGCCTGCGCGTACGTTCGCATCGGGCGCCGCCCCCGAACGTTCCATGGCCATCCGCTCGCGAACCGCGAGCACCAACCCGCAAGTCGGCTGGATCACGCCCGGAAAACTGTCTTCACCGAACTCGAGCACCGGATCCACGAGTTGGGCATGGCGCTGCATGTGCTCGCGCAGCGGCGCGTATCGTTCCAACTCGCACACCTGCCGCGGCAACAAGATCCCGACGCGCTCCCGCGCCAGGCGCAGCGACAACTCGACGAACGGGCCGTGCAGCGTCGGCCAGAGCGCAAACGTCTCGTAGCGCTGCAGCACGTCGCGTCGCGTTGCCACCAGAGGTTGCGCATGGCGCCCGGAAAAACTCACCCACGGCGGATTGGCGATCACGAAGTCAAACGCCGCCTCGCCGCGGATGGCGCCGGTCGAGAAATCCGCCAACGAATCCGCTTGTTCGATTGCCGCTTGCGGGAGCCGCGCGCGCGCAGCCACGACAGCATCGGGATCGATGTCGAACCCAAACAGTCGCGCTTTCGGAAACGCCTGGGCGGCCGCCGCAAGCAACGCCCCGTCGCCGCACGCAGGGTCGCAAATGGATACGGCGCGCGCGCGACTCGTTACGTCGGGCGGAATCGTGCGCTGCACAAGCGCGGTCGCAAGCGATGGCGGCGTGTACACGCGCCCGAACCCGGTCATGGACGCATCGTCCCACGCTGACCCGACAGCGCCGATGGTCGGGATGTTGCGCGCAATCTGGCATGGCGCGCGCGGTCACCGTTACACTGCGCGCCATGGCATGGATAGAGTGCGTTCCCAACATCTCCGAAGGGCGAAACGAAGGCGTGATCGAAGCGATCGTCGCGTCGCTGCAGACGATTCCCGGCGTGCGCGTTTTGCACCAAACGTCCGATGTCGACCACAATCGAACGGTGCTCACGCTGGCTGGTGCGCCGTTTGCCATCGAGCAGGCGGCGTTCGTTTGCGTACGCGAATCGAATCGCCTGATCGATCTATCTGCACACGAGGGCGTGCACCCGCGGTGCGGGGCGACCGACGTCTTGCCGTTCGTGCCGCTCGAAGGCACCACCATGGCGCAGTGCGTCCGGGCGGCGCGCCGCGTCGCGGTTCGCATCCAAACCGAACTTGGACTTCCCACGCAGCTGTATGGCGACGCGTGCCCTGACAAGACATCGCTGCCCGATCTGCGACGCCAGGAGCGCCCGACCGGATCCATTGCTGTCGGTGCACGCCCTCCGCTGATTGCGTTCAACATCAATCTGGACACGACCGATGTTGCCGTCGCGCAACGCATCGCACGCAAGGTGCGCGCGAGTAGCGGCGGGCTTCCCGCGGTCCGCGCGCTCGGGTTTGCGCTGGCCAGCCGCGGATGCGTTCAGGTCTCGATGAATCTGATCGACTGGACCGTGACGACGCCGGCCCGCGCCTTGGCCGAAGTCGCAGCGTGCGCCGGCGCCGCGGGTGTTGCTGTGGCGGAGAGCGAACTTGTAGGCATGATTCCGCGCGGCGCGATGGACGCGTGCGCGCGCGAGGGCTTGCGCCTCGAAACGGCCGCAGTACTGGAAACCGCGACCTCGTTTCTCGACGCACTCGCCGTGGACTCGGTGGCGCCGGGCGGCGGTTCAGCCGCGGCGCATGTCGGCGCGGTCGCCGCCGCGCTGGTCGCGATGGCGGCGGGCACAGCGAGGCGACACGGCGATAGCGAAGCGCTGGTGAAGATGCATCAAGAAGCGGAAGCCTTGCGCGCACAACTCACCTACCTCACGGACGAGGACGGACGCGCGTTCGCGAAGTTTGTGGCCACAAAATCGCCCCAAGACCTGGAACGGGCCACCGAGATTCCCATCGAAATCGCGGAAGCCTGCGCAAGGGTCGAGGCCTTGACCGCAAGAGTGATGAAACACGCCCCGGGGCCTGTGAAAGTGGACTTAAAAGGCGCGGAACCGTTCGCAGCGGCAGCAAGAAACCAAGCCATCGAAACCGTGCAAGCGAACCTCGGCCCGATCCAAGCAGGCGAATTCAAAGAAAACGCCGTCCGCCGCCTAAAAGCACTCGAAAACAAGTAAGAGAACGCGCCGCCAAAGCGACGAAGGACCCACCCACACTGGGGTGAACCCTCAAGAAGTCGAACGAAGGGAGTGCGAGCAGCAAACCCACAACCGCCGCCAGAGGCGACAAGGCGCATCCGAGTCGGTGCCAATCCGAACAAACCTCAAAGTCTCAAAGACGCGCTCAAGAAACGAGCAGGAGACGAACCACACCCACATCCGCCGCCGGAGGCGACGAGGCGCATCCGAATCGGTGCCAAACCGAACAAACCTCAAAGTCTCAAAGACGCGCTCAAGAAACGAGCAGGATACGAACCACACCAACATCCGCCGCCAGAGGCGACGAGGCGCATCCGAATTGGTGCCAAACCGAACAAACCTCAAGGTCTCAAAGACGCGCTCAAAAAACGAGCAGGATACGAACCACACCAACAACCGCCGCCAGAGGCGACGAGGGTCACCCGATGTGGTGCCAAACCGAACAAACCTCAAAGTCTCAACATCGTCAGATGTTGAACCAAAAAAACGCCAAGGTCTCGGAGCCAGATCCAACCTACGAGCAGCAAACGGACCACACCAACAACCGCCGCCAGAGGCGACGAGGCGCATCCGAATTGGTGCCAAACCGAACAAACCTCAAAGTCTCAAAGACGCGCTCAAGAAACGAGCAGGATACGAACC
>JAJFFF010000040.1 GCA_021776785.1 Planctomycetota bacterium
TATTCCAAGCACTTCTTCAACGCGCTGCCCAGCAGCCCATTGAAAAAGTCACATGGGCTGCGAGCGGATCTCGAAGCCGATCTCTGCGTCTCGAATCCTCGCTGTAGCGTTGCTACAGCTGCGGTTCGCTCCTTGATCTCGACTCCGATCTCTCGCTCTCGCTATTCCAAGCACTTCTTCTAGGTTAGGTACGAGCAGACGACGTCGGCGGCGGCGCTGGTCGGGTGCGGACCATCGACGAGCCGCCGACGAATCGTCGCAAACTCGTTTAGCTGTTCGGTCCGCGCGGTTTCGTCGCGGAGCAGTTTCTGGGCCGCGTGCGCGACGTTGGCGCCCGACCCGCTGCACAGCAAGAACTCGGGCAACACCGTCTTGCCGGCGACCAAGTTCGGCTGCGCGATGGCGCACGTGATGTGCGGTTTCGCGAAGAAGTAACTAAACGGCGAAAGACGGTACACAACGACGGCCGGCGTGCCGTAGTACACCGCCTCCATTGACGCGGAGCCGGACGTGATCAACGCGGCGTCGCACGTCTTCAAGATTTCGCCGGACCCGTAGTCCAGCACTTCGGCGTCCACGCCTTGCGTGCGGAGCGTCTCGTCGATGAACGGCTTCGACTCGGGACGCCCCGACGAGATCACGAGTGATGGCTTGGGATCGAGTTGCCGCGCCGCGTCCAACATGACGGGCAACGACCCGCGGATCTCGGCGCTGCGGCTGCCGGTCAACAGTCCGAGTCGCGGCGCCGGGCGCTTCGCCAACCGCGCCATCAGCGGCTCATCGAGCGTGCGGTTCGCCAGCCGCTCGAACAGCGGGTGCCCGATAAACGTGGCGGGAATACCCGCGTCGTCGTAGTACTTTTTTTCGAACTCGTGGATGAGCAGCACGTGGCTGTACGCGCGGCGAATCGGTTCGAGTGTGTAGTAGCGGCGCGCCCAAAACTGCGAACCGACCATGTGCACGACCGGAATCCCCATCGCGCGCGCCGCGGTGCCGAGATAGAGATGAAACGCCTGGTAGTCGATGGTGACCACGACGTCGGGGCGGTTGGTCTTCCACGACTCGATGCTCGCGCGCAACGCACGTTTGTGCGCCGGGATGCGTTTCAGGTTGCCCCACAGCCACATGGTGGCCGTGCGCGCCGGGTCGAAAATCAGGTCGAGACCCTGCTCGACCATCGCCGGGCCGCCGAGTCCCGCGAACGAGACGTCATCGCCGACGCGTTCGCGCAGTGTCCGCATCAACACGGCGCCGATGCCGACGCCGGACGGCTCGCCCGCGCTCATGAAAATTCTGCGTGTCATCTCAGAACGCCCACGCGATCGTGCCAAAGATGAGGAGCAGCGTACCCGTCAGAAACGCGAACGGGATCGCGTAGATCGTCGGCAACAAGAACACGCCGCGCTTCGCATCGTACGAGTGAATGACGAGGAACACGGCGGGCAACACGATCAGAAGTCCGATGGCGGCGATGGCGGCGCCGGGCGAGGCGTGCAGCGTCATCGCGCGCGCCATCGCGGCCCAGAAACCGAGCGCCAAAAGCGTGGTCAACACGAACGCGCCGCGGAAGTACACGACGCCCGCGAGGACAAAGAGAGCATACGCGGCGACCAGTTCCATCAGCGCACGACAGCCGGGCTAGTACGGACGCCTGCGGTTGCCGGCGTCGGATGGGTCAAGTTGCATGCGGGCGCGCACCTTTTCGCCATACGATTCGATCGTGTCCTCTTCGTCGCGTGGGATGCGCATCACGCGTCCGAGTTCCAGCACGAGCGACTCGTCGCTCTCGAGCGGGTACCCGTGGCGGCGCACCATGAACGCCACATGCTCGACAAAAATCTTCGCGCTGAAGTAACGCGTCGTCTTGTTGAGCAAGACGGCGATGGCGAGCGTGATGAACGCGGTCCCGCCGATGACCGCGCCCCAGTTGGTCAGACGTCCGGTCTCCTCCTGCTCGCGGAGCCCCTCGATCTCCAAGTAGATCAGCAGCGCGAAACCTAAAAACAGGAAAAGAAACCCAATGATCGCGTCGAACTTCTGGTTGATGTATTTCCGGAAGAACCGACTCTTGTTGACCTTAAACGCGAGCAGTTCGTGGAGCATGTACTTCGGCGTCTTGATCGAAATCGACTTCGCCAAAAAGAACACGCCCAGTATGCAACTGCAGAACGCGATGACACGAATCGGGTCAGCTCGCATGGTGGTGCGCGACGATAGGGGGCCGCGCCCGCCAAGTCAATTGCGGGCGCGATTGGCCGCCTCCGGACGGGACGGAGAAATTCCGATGCCGATCCGCCGCGATCGCGCTCCAACGGGATCACGACACGCTAAAATGGTGAGATGGCGGCGATGGAAGCGCTCTTGGCGCGACACAGCGGGATCTGGGCGACCAGTCGCGCGGCCCGCTTGGGCCGTCGTTTTTTTTGGATCGGCGCGCTCCTCGTCGCGACGGCGCTCTTCTTGGAGCGATCAGGCATCGATGTCTGGTGGATCGCGGTGCCGGGGCTCGAAGACGCGCACACGACCGCCGAACGTGTCGTCGGATACGTGTTCGTGTCGTTTTTGGGCCTCGTTCAGGGGTTGCTCTGGCTGGCGACCGTGTTTGTCGGTTCCGTCCTCGTGCGCATCGTGTTGAGCGCGTTGTGGCGGCCTGGCCGCCGAGCGACGGCATCGGCATTGGACACGCGGCTAGCGACCGACCGGTATAGCGCCGCTGTGGAAGCGAAGGGGCCCCTTGCGGGGCGGGTGTTGGCGGACGCGGTCCGCGACCAGCCGCCGCGCGATGCGTTGCGCATGCGGCCGCGCAAAACGGAACGTTGGCTGAGCGTCCTCGCGGTCCTCGCCGTGTTGCTTGTCGCGCTTGCGCCCGGTGCGGCGCCGGGCGCGGAGGGCCGCGCGCCGGTCGCCGGTTCGCAGGACCCGAGCCGTCCGCACGAGCCGGTGCAGTTGTGGCTGCGTGGCGAGGAGCGCGCGTATCGTTTCGACGAGGACATACCGTTGGACGTGTTGGTCGAAGCGAGCTTGCCGTTGGACCAAGACCTTGAAGAGGTGGTGTGGCTTTCGATTGACAGTTCCCTGCCGATCGAAACGCGCGCCGGCTTGTTTCTCCCGGCGGGCGCACCCGGCGAAGATCGCGCGACGCTCAACCTCGCTTCGTATCTCGATGGACTCGCGCCCGGCGAACACACGGCGCGCGCGCTGGCCGGGACGTTAAAGAGCAACGTCTATCGGTTTACCCTCGAACCGCCGCCCGACCCGAAACAAAAGCCGCCGCCGCCGCCCGACCAGCCCAAGCCGAGCGGCAAAGGCGGCCAAAAGCCCAAGCCGAAAACGACACCGAAGTATGTGGAGCCGTTGGTGCGCGACGGCGAGAAAGTGAAAAAGAAGGCGCGCGTGCCGGTGGAGACGCCGGGAGGGGCGGCCCCGCAAACCAAAACCCTGCGCGAAGCGTGGCCCGATCTCGAACGAAGACGCGAAGCGGCGCTCGATCGACCGGGGCTTTCGCCGGCCGCGCGCCGGTTGGTGCGCGAGTACTTCGAGAAACTGCGTCCGACAGACGGTGTCGCGGCGCCCGACCAGACCGAGGCCGGCAAGTGATCTTTGATTCGCGCGAGATGGCGCAGCTCCGCCGCTTGGAAATCTTGGCCTCCCGCGTTGCGCGTGGACAGATTCACGGCCATCGTGAAATGGCCCGCGCCGGACCGGGCAGCGGGTTTCGCGAGCACCGCGCCTACCAGGAGGGCGATTCGCTCCGCGTCATCGACTGGAACGTCTACGCGCGTTCCGATCAGTTGGTCGTCAAAGAGTTCGACGCCGAGGAGGCATTGGACGTCGTCTTGATTCACGACCGCTCGCGCAGCATGGAGGGTGCCGCAGCGACGTGCGCAGCCAAGGTGACGGCGGCGTTGGGCGCGATTTCGTTGCAGCGGTTGGACGGTGCGATTTGGATTCCGTGCGGCGGCGATCGCTCCGGCAGCGAATCGTATCGCGGGCGCGGTCGTCTCAACGATCTCTTGCAAACGATTGACGTGCAGGCGAGCGGGGCGACCGACCTGTTGACGCCGGTGCAGTCGCAGTTGCCGCGCGCGGTGCGGCATGGTCTCGCGTTCGTCGTCAGCGATTTCTTCGATCCGCGCGGCGCGGCGCAATCGCTCCGCTTTCTCCTGTCGCGCCGTTTCCTCGTGCGCGCCATCCAAATTGAAGACCCCGACGCGTTGGCGCCGCCCGCGCCGGGGCGCTACAAGATGAGAGACCGCGAGACCGGTGCGACCCTTAAGATCGACTTGACCGAGGAAGCAATCGCGGCGTACCAGCGCACGCGCGAGGCGCGGACGCGCGGACTGCGTGCGTTTTGCCGCAAAGCCGGTGCGGGCTTTTTGCGCGCGCGCGCCGACCGACCGTTTTTCGAAATCATACGCACCGCGATCGCGCGCGGATGGTTCAAGCGCTAGCCGTGCAATTCGCGTTTCCGTTCGGTTTCTGGATGGCGCTTGCGGCCGCCGGCGTGCTCGCCGCGCACTTGGTCCGACGGCGCGCGCGCCGGATCGACGTTCCGTTCCTCCCGCTTTGGGCCGCGACGAAAGGGCAGATGCGCGGCGGGTTCGGCGCCTCGGTGGCGCGCTGGCTCGACCTGCTCCTGATCCTGCTCGCGGTCGGCGCGATCGCGCTCGCGTCGGCCGCGCCGTTTCGACCCGGGCGGCCGTCGTCGGTGCGCGACCTCGTTTTGGTCATGGACGGCGGGCTCAGCGCGCGCGCCGGGGACCGTTTGGACCGACTCCGCCGCGTCGCGGCCACAGAAATCGAGCGCCGCGCGCCGAACGCGCGGTTGGTGGTGATCGCCGTGGCCGACGCCGGGCCGCAGGTATGGGCCGGGACCGACCGCGCTCGCGCGCTCCAAGCCATCGCGGGGCACGCGGCGGGTTGGACCGATGTCGGATGGGCAAGGGCCCTTGAATTGGGCGTCGCCGCCGGCGCGAAACTCAAGCGTCCGGACTTTGTGTTCGTTACGCATCGAAGTTGGGAGCAGGCAGACGACGCACCGCAGCGCTGGCGGCAACGCACCGTGCGCGTGCCGGTCGCCAACGCGGGAGTGCATGCGTTGGAAGTGGTGCGCGATCCGGAGAGTGGCGGTGCGTTGGCCGAGTTGGGCCTGCACGGCGCCGGCGTGCTTGTGATCGAACGCGTCGGCGACGGGACCGAACTTTGGCGGGGCGAAGTCGGCCCGCGGCCCGTGCGCGTGCCCTTCGGCGGCGTGGGTGAGATCGCGTTGCGCGTGCGGTCGTTCGACGCAAGCAACGCGGACGGTTTCGCACCCGACGACACGGTTTACGTGAGACTTCCTGCGAAGAAAACGCCGCGGGTCATGGTCGTGAGCGACGGCGATCCGTCCGCGTTCTTGATCGCCGCGTTGCAAGCGATGGCGGTTGTGGGTGCGGTCGCCGAGCCCTTGGAGCGCATCGCGCCCGCGCATGTGGCCGAGGCGGTCGAACGCGCGGACTACTTCATCTTCGATCGGTGTGCGCCGTCGACGCGTCCGACGCGCCCGTCGCTTTACCTGGCTCCGCCGCCATCGGACGCGTTGCCGTTTCGCGTGGGCGCGCCCGGCCCGGCGCCGGCCCTGTTTGAAGTGGCGCGCGCGCACCGACTGTTGCGCGGCATCGAATGGGAGCGCGTGCGGCCCGGAACGGCGCGGCCGATTTCTAGCGGTGCGGCACTGGCGCGCGCGGCGCCCGGCGTTGTGTTAGCGGCGGGCGACGACTGGGTGGCGCTGGGGTTTGACCCGGAGGCAGGCGTGTTCGCGTCCTCGCCCGCATTCCCGCTGTTTTTGCACAACTTCGTACACGGCGACGCGGCCGACCTCGATCGCGCGCCGGAGTTTTGGCGGATCGACGCGCCGCCGCCGGCGGGCGCGCCCGGCGGAGACGCGATGTGGACGATACGGAAAGACAACCGCACGGTGCGGGTCGGCCCGCGCCTGTGGGGTGCGCCGGGATTTTGGACGTTGGAGTCGGCGCGCGACCACGCGACGCAGCGCATCGCGGTCAACTTATTGAAACCCGACCTTGATCTTGCGCCGGCGACTGCCGAATCGGACCCGTTGGCCGATGTCGGGCGCGTGTCCATCCCCGATCAGCCGCTCGTTCCGCACTTTGCGGCGGCGGCAATTGCGGCGCTGATGCTCGCTTGGTACGCGTTCTGGCGCTGACCGCGCTTTTAGAACGCCCTAGCTTGCGGCTAAGGCCCCCGGTTCGCTCCTTGATCCCGGCTCCGTGCCCTCGCTCTTGCCTGACGACTACTTTTAATCGGGCTGCTAGGGACTGGACCGCGCGCTCATTTCCCGGGAAAATGGCGGCATGCTAAAGCGCTTTGGTCTGCTCGGTCTCTTGCTGCTTTCGGTCACGTGCTCGACGAGCAAAGTGTCCGGGCGCAATCAGCTCCTGTTGTTTAGCGAACAGCGGATGACGCAAATGGGTGTGGAAGCGTACGCCCAGATGACGGGGACGGACAAAGTGCCGGTCTCGACGGACGCGCGCTATACGACGCCGCTGTACCGCGTCGGCCGCGCGATCTCCCAGGCCGCCGAGCTGCAGCACAAGCCCGGCTACGACTGGGAGTTTAAAGTCATTGACGACAAGAAGACGGTGAACGCGTGGGCGTTGCCCGGCGGCAAGATCGCGTTTTACACCGGCATCTACCCGATCCTGCAGGACGAAGCGGGCATGGCGATCGTGATGGGGCACGAGGTGATGCACGCGATCTTGCGTCACGGCAACGAGCGCATGAGCCAGAGTGCGGCGGCGCAGGTGATCTTGGCGGGCGCGGCGATCGGCCTCAACGATTCAAAGTACCGCGGCGAAATCATGGGCGCGCTCGGTGTCGGCGCGTCGGTCGGCGTCATCTTGCCGTTCAGCAGAAAGCACGAGAGCGAAGCGGACGAGTACGGTTTGTACTTAGCGGCCGCGGCGGGCTACGACCCCGAAGCCGGCATCGGCGTGTGGGAGCGGATGGCAGCGATGTCGGAAGGCAAGCGCCCGCCCGAGTTCATGTCCACGCACCCCGATCCGCTCAACCGCATCAAGAACATGCGCAAGTGGATGCCGAAAGCCAAAGCGATCTACGCGCAGTCTCGCAAGGCGCAGCCCGCGCGTTTGCCTGATATCAATTGATGACCGACGCGCGAAGTACGCGTGTTTTTCTTGCCAGCCGCGTTTGTGTCGGACTAACGGGGTGCATCGTCTTGGCGGGCGCGATCGCGTTGGCGGTCCGCGATCGTCCGACCGGGGAAGCGAACGTGTTGGGCCTCATCACTCTCACCATGGCGGTGGGCGGCCTTGGGCTCACGCTCCGGTCCTGGTCAAAAAACGCAGGCCAGAATCCGCCCGAACATCCGGCGCCGATACCGTGGTTCATGATGCTCGGGCTCATCCTGACGGCGGCCTCGCTTTGGCTCTATTCGATTCTCATTCGCTTCGCGAGCTAAGCGCGACCGTCGTCGCGCCGCCGCATCCACTCGTACAGCACGATGCCGACCGTCGTGCTTAGGTTCAGCGAGCGGATCTCTGGGTCGATCATCGGGAGGCTTACTCGCGCGTCGGCGTAGCGATCTCGAACCTCCCGCGGCAGCCCCTCGCTCTCTTTGCCGAAGATGAAGACGGGGTCGTTGGGCAACTCGATCTCGTACAGCGTGCGTGGGGCTTCCGACGTGAGCAAGACGGGCTCGCCGAGCTCCGGGAGCGTTTGCTCGAACGCGTCCCAATCCTCGTGAATGGTCGGGTCCACGCGCTCCCAATAGCCCACGCCTGCCCGCCGGACGCGCTTTTCGTCCAGCGAGAAACCCAATGGCTTCACCAGATGGAGCCGAGCGCCCGCCGCCAGGCACGACCGCCCCGCGTTGCCCGTATTCCAGGCGATTTCGGGGTGAACGAGGACGACGTGGGCCACTTGTCGCCATGATCGCGCAGCCGCCCGCGTTACGCCAACGTCAAAAATCGGTGCGGTGACGCTCCGTCCGCCGTTCCCATATCATGGAACACACGACACTTGGAGGTGCACATGCGCTCATTGGTTGGGTTAGCAATTGTCGGCGGCGCGGCTCTTTTGGCTCTCTCGTCATCCACCGAAGTGGATGCGAAGAAAAGCCGGCGCGCTGAAATCATTGAACTCGGTCGGCGTCTATTCATGGACCCGCTCGGAAGCAGTCGCGCGGGACGAACGTCTTGCGCCGCGTGTCATGATCCCGAACACGGATTTAGCGACGTACGCCGTCTCAGTTCCGATGAGAACGGCGAGTCCACGCGACACAGTCAGCCGCTCCACGATCTAAAGGACGGGGCGGGCTATCACTGGGACGGTGAGTTCATCACCGTGAACGATCTGTTGGAAGCGCGCCTCGCGCCGCCGACGGAAGCTCTTAACGTGGCGCGCCGCGTGCGCCAATCGCACTTCGACGAGGCATCGCGCACGGGTCGCAACCCGGATGCGAAAGAGTTCCAGCGTCGCATGCGCACGCTCGCGCCGCCGTACTACGAGCCGCAACAGCCGCTCACGCCGGTGCCGACGCCGCTCCTACGCCGGCTTCAGTTGGACGAGTCGTACAAGGAAGGGTTCAAGCGCGCGTTCAACACAACGTCGCCCAAGCTCGACCAGGTCATCGATGCGCTCAACAGCTACGTCATGTCGATCAAGACCGACACGAACGCGTATGACCGTTATGTAGCGGGCGATCCGGCGGCGTTGACGGAGCAACAGCGCGCGGGCCTGCGGGTCTTTCAAGGCAAAGCGAACTGCGCGAGCTGCCACACGGCAGCACCGGACAAGTCCGGCGAGCGCGTGCGCTTCACCGACGACGCATTTCACAACACCGGCGTCGCGTTCCGCCAGGTCAAGATGACGTTTGACGGTGGCGGCAAGGGCGACGGCGGGTTCGGCGAGATGAGTCTTGTCAAAGACGATCTCGGCAAGTTCAAGACGCCGACGCTGCGTGATGTCGCGCGTCGCGCCCCGTACATGCACGACGGTTCGCTCAAGACGCTGCGCGAAGTCGTGGACTACTACGACCAGGGCGGCACGACCAACGGGACGCTCTCGTCCCACATCCAACCGCTGCGTCTTACCGATGTCGAAAAAGATGCGTTGGTTTCGTTCCTTGAGGCACTGTCCGGCGAAAAGCGCGCCGGTCTTGCGCCGGCCCGTCGCGACCGCGCAGGCAAGGTCGAGTTCGCGATCGAAGACCTCGGCGGCACGCTGCTGCCGGACATGGATCTTGAGATCTGGCCGGCGGGCGACCGTTTGGTAACCGCGCGTTCGGCCACGCGGAAGCCGCTCTTCGTTCGCACGGACAAGCGCGGTCGCGTTCGGTTTGAATTCCCGCAATGGACGCATGTCCGCGTGAAAGCACGGGGACACACGTTCTCGCGCCTGATCCCGGACTATGTGCGGAGCAAGCGTCTGATCGCGGTTCCGGACGACAAGGTCGCCGTGCGGATTCTCGACGCGAAGACTCTGCCGGCCACGATCGTTGCATATCGGTCGTCGGCGACGCGGCGCGGCCCCAAGATAATCGTGGGCGTATTCAAGCGCGTTCGCAAGTTCAAGAGCACAGACGCGCTGTACGTCGCTGCACGCGGCAAGAACGATGGCTGGGTGGATGTCCATCTGGACTATGCTGCGACCAAGGGTGGTCGCGCGCGTCCGGTCGTTCGTCCCATCGACATGCGCGGGGGCCTGAGCCTCCCGCTCGATCTGCGCCCGCAGCGCTAGATCGTTCCTGACAAGTAAGGGCCGCGGCCAAGTCGCCGCGGCCCTTTTTTCGTGCGCCTTGGAACGCAACGGTGGCTTGGTGTTGAGATTCCTTGTGTCCTGCGCCGTGCGGGGCAAGATGCGGCCATGCCGAACATCCTCGTCGTCGGTGCCGGCCGCGTCGGCCGCACGATCACCCACATGTTGAGCGCCGAAGCCGGATACAAGGTCCGGATCACCGACGCCAACCCCGCCGCCGCGAACGCCGTGGCCGACGAGCTGGCCTCCGTTGAGGCGTGGGCCGGCGATGCATCCGACCCCGCACAGCTTCAACAGGCGATGAACGGGATGCAGGCCGTGATCAGCGCCGCGCCCTTCACCGCCAACCCGATGATCGCGGAGACGGCAGCGCAGGAGGGGTTGCACTACCTAGACCTCACCGAAGACGTGCAGGTCACGAAGTTCGTGAAAGAGCTGGCGGAGGATTCGTCCGTTGCGTTTGTCCCGCAGTGCGGCGTGGCGCCCGGCTTTGTGGCGTTGGCCGGGGTGCACATCATCAAGCAGTTCGACAGCGTGGATTCGCTGACGCTGCGCGTCGGCGCCTTGCCCGACCAACCCAACAACCGACTCAAGTACAACCTGACGTGGTCCACCGCAGGTCTTGTGAACGAGTACCTGCATCCGTGCGAGTCGCTGCGCAACAGCAAGTTGACGATGGTGCCGTCGCTGGAGGGCAAAGAGGAATTGATGATTGACGGCGTGGCGTACGAAGCGTTCACGACGTCCGGCGGCGTCGGCACGCTCTGCCATTCGTACGAAGGCAAAATCCAGCGGCTGGACTACAAAACCATTCGCTACCCCGGGCACTTAGAGCTCATTCGCTTCCTCGTTGACGACCTTCGTTTCCGCGACCACCCCGACGAGCTTGTAGAAATCTTCCACCGCTCGATTCCGGCGACGCGCGACGATTTCGTAATCGTCTCGATTCGCGGGATGGGCGAAGTGGACGGGCGCTACGAGGAGCGAACGTTTTGGCGCAAGGTGGATGGCCAGCGCATCGGCGACGCGTTCTTTACCGGCATCGAAGTCTCCACGGCGGCCGGTGTGTGCGGTGTGTTGGACGTGTTGCTAAGCGGGAAGATCGCGCAGCAGGGCTTGATCCGTATGGAAGACGTGTCGTACGACGAGTTCATGCGCTCCGCGTTTGGCCGCTACTACGGTCGGCGCGACCGCGGCTAACGCGTCGGCGCGGTCTCCGCAGCACTTCACTTTGGTGAGGCCCGTTGCTAGACGATGTCGCCATGACCGGTATACTCTCCTTTTGAAGACTGGGCGCGGGAGAGCGCCCTTCTTTCGTTTCTGTCGAGAACACGCTTTCCCGCCGCCGGGTAGCAGGGTGCGATCACCGCATCGGGTAAGTTCTGGCACGTTCTTGCTTGGTGTGGAACCGCCCTAACTTGTTTGGTGCGATCCCGCACCGGGGAGGTCCGCATGCAGGAACGAATCGTGGCTGAAGGCATCACTTTCGATGATGTCTTGCTCGTCCCCGGGTACAGCGAGTTACTCGGTTCCGACGTC
This sequence comes from Planctomycetota bacterium, assembly GCA_021776785.1. GTDB lineage: Bacteria > Planctomycetota > PLA2 > PLA2 > PLA2 > JAJFFF01. The sequence goes on from JAJFFF010000040.1 coordinate 11,317, forward strand.
AGCGTAGCCAGCCATCTCTCACGCCGCGTCGGACTAAACGTTCCGATCGTTTCGGCGGCCATGGATACCGTGACCGAGTCGGCGTTAGCGATTTCGCTGGCGCAGCAGGGCGGCATCGGCGTCATTCATAAGAACCTCACGATCGAGCAGCAGGTCAAAGAGGTCTATCTCGTCAAGAGATCGGTCAATGGGATCATCTACGATCCCATCACGCTGCCGCCAAGCGAGAAGGTCGCGTCCGCGCGGCACCTGATGGACGAGAACCGCATCAGCGGGATTCCGATCGTCGAGGGGCGTCGCGTCGTCGGCATCCTGACCAGCCGCGACCTGCGCTTTCGCCGCGAGGACGACGCGAAGATCGCGGACGTTATGACGAAGGGCGCCCTCGTCACGGGGTCCATCGACACAACACTCGAAGCGGCCAAGGACGTGCTTCACGAATCCAAGGTCGAAAAACTACTGCTTGTCGATCAGGACATGAACCTCAAGGGGCTCATCACGATCAAAGACATCAACAAGCAGCTTGAGTTTCCCCAAGCCAACTTGGATGGGCAGGGTCGGCTGCGTGTCGGCGCCGCCGTCGGAGCGGTGGGCGACGCGCGCGAACGCGCCGCCGCGTTGGTCGAGCAAGGCGTGGATGTCTTGGTGGTCGATACGGCCCACGGACATTCGAAAAACGTCGGCGACACCGTGAAGTACCTCAAAGCCAAACACGATGTGGACGTGATCGCCGGCAACGTGGCGACTTCGGACGGAGCGCGCTTTCTCGCCGACGCCGGCGCGGACGCGGTCAAGGTCGGAATCGGCCCGGGTTCGATTTGCACCACGCGCATCGTCGCCGGCATCGGCGTCCCGCAACTCTCCGCCATCGCGGCGGCTGTGAGCGGACTGCAGGGGACCGGGGTTCCCGTCATCGCCGACGGCGGCATTCGCTACAGCGGAGACGTCGTGAAGGCGCTCGCCGCGGGCGCGCACAGCATCATGGTCGGTTCGCTTTTGGCGGGCACCGAGGAGAGTCCCGGGGAAACCGTGCTCTACCGCGGCCGCACGTTTAAGACGTATCGCGGGATGGGTTCGCTGGGCGCGATGGCCCGCGGCAGCAAGGACCGCTATGGCCAGCAGGAGATCAGTGCAACCGAGAAATTCGTGCCGGAAGGCGTCGAAGGCCGCGTTCCGTACAAGGGGCACCTCAAAGACCTTGTGCATCAGTTAGTCGGCGGGCTGCGGCAGGGCATGGGGTATTGCGGTACCGAAACGATCGAAGAGCTGCGCACGAAGACGCGTTTTCTGCGCGTGAGCAGCGCGGGCGTGGTCGAGAATCACCCGCACGACATCGAAATCACCAAAGAGTCGCCTAACTACCGGACGAACCGTTGAAGCACGAGACCGTTTACATCCTCGACTTCGGCGCGCAGTACGCGCAACTGATCGCGCGGCGCGTGCGCGAGCAAAACGTCTATTGCGAGATCGTCCGGCACGACCTCACGCCCGAGCGAATTCGCGAGATCGCTCCGATGGGCCTGATCCTCTCCGGCGGTCCGTCGAGCGTGTACGATGACGGCGCGCCGCATTGCGACCCGGGCATATTCGAGTTGGGCATTCCCGTGCTGGGCATCTGCTACGGCATGCAGCTAATCTGCGAAGCGCTCGGCGGCAAGGTTTCCCACGCTCCGGCCCGCGAGTATGGCCGGACGCAAATACATGTGAAGAACGGCGATCTGGCCGCGGCCGACGATTTGTTCGCCGGCGTGCCAAGCGAGTCGACCGTCTGGATGAGCCACGGCGACCAGGTGCAAGCCGTGTCGGACGAATTCCGCCCGCTGGCCACCACGACGACGTGCCCCATCGCCGCCGTGAAGCATCACGCGCGGCCAATCTACGGAATTCAGTTTCATCCCGAAGTGACGCATACGCCGGACGGAGCGAAGCTGCTGGGGAACTTCGTGAAGATCGTCTGCGGCTGTCGCGGCCTGTGGAAGCTGGGCGATTTCGCGGCCGAAACGATCGCGGCCATGCGAGAGCGAATCGGCGACCGCCGCGTGATCTGCGGTCTCTCCGGCGGCGTCGATTCAGCCGTCGTGGCGGCGTTGTTGTATCGGGCGATCGGAGACCGGCTGAGTTGCATCCTCGTCGACAACGGCCTGTTGCGCAAGGACGAAGCGAAAGCCGTCATCGACGAGTTCACGCGGCACTTCAAGACCGACCTGCACGTCGTCAAGGCCGAGGACCAGTTTCTCGCCGCGCTCGCCGGAGTCACCGAGCCGCA
>JAJFFF010000005.1 GCA_021776785.1 Planctomycetota bacterium
GCCAAAGCGTATGGTCGCTACTCTGGACTGACGCCATCGGACCGTAGCTCCGGCGGTCGTACGACCCATGGTGGGATCAGTCGAGAAGGAAGTGCGTACTTGCGCTGGGCACTGACGCAGATGGCGATGGCGTGTACGCGATCTCGAAAGGGATCCGGTTTCGCCGTCGGCGAATGGATTCGTAAAAAAGAAAAACGCCTGACGAGCAAGAAGAAGGCGCGCTGCGCGGCCGCACGCAAGTTAGCCGAATCGATCTGGCGCCTGTTTGTTTATGGCGAATGTTTCAGCGCCGCCCACCCGTTTACGCGCGGTCGATAAACCCAAACCCTCAAAAGCACAAAAGGAGAGCAAGGAAGAGAGTCACTCGGATGGCGGCAGAGCCCGCGGAACCATTGATTGGCTAGCGCCAACACGAAGCCCTTTGCGCCTCGTGTCGATCGTTGACCTGATAGGGACGCCGCCCTCCTAAATCGTCAGTCAGGGATGAAAAGCCCGCAGAGATGATTGGCTACGAGCTGACCCTCTCCCTTGCTCACCCAGTACACGGAGAAGCGCACGACAGACGAAACGAAATTCAAAACAGTGACTGGAAGACTCCGGCCCGTTTAGAGATGGTTCCGGGATCTAGGCTCGTCTGCATGTGTCTCTTCGGCCTAGGTGCTTGCTCTGCGCCCCGAGCTGAGCCCGAAGTAGTTCCGCTACTCATCCTTGAGCGGATCGAGAGCGGTCGAAGGCTTGCAAATGTCGTCATGTATCCGTCCGGTGAGGTCCTCTATCGGGCGCCCAACTCGCAGCCGATGACGCTCTATACCTACGGAAAGATCTCCGAACCTGGCCTTGCCAAGGTGCGATCGCTGGCAAAGACTACCGAGCCGGTGGACGTAAGCGTGGGACCGACCGCGACGGCGTGGACCTTCCAGTCGTCGGGGATTCGCAAGCTCAAGTTAGACGAGGCGAGTGTGTTGGCGTTGGCTGACTTCATTCGCTCGCGCGCGGAATCCATTGGACTGCGAAAAAGTGGAGTGTCCGTCACCCTTATGACCGGCGGCAGGATGGGAATTGACGCTCCCCGTACGCGGTGGCCGGATTCGTGGCCTCGTATGCCGCGAGACTTGTTCGCCGTCGGGATTGTGTGGCTTCCTCCTTCACAGATCCAAGAAGTCCAGGAGTGGGAGCGCCAGCCACCGGTGTATTTTGACGACACCCACGTGGCTGCATGGGCTACATTTCACGCAGAGTTTCCGGGCGACCCTGCATGGCTGTACCCAAAGGGCGCCGTCGCACCCCCGAAGAACCGCACTGCGATCTGGAAAGACTGAGGAGCACGCCTCTTGCACCTGTTGCTCCCCCGCCTGCAAGTAAGGGCTGAGCCGCCGCGGCAATGCGGAACCCAGTCATTCGGCGCGGGTGCGCTCGCTATCTCGCGGCTGCAGTTTGCGCCGCAAGCTGATCTCTTTCCGGACGAAGGTCCCTTTTATCTTCGTGCCCTACGTCTGTATCAGCTGAGCGTGAAGGTGGCGCGGAAGATCGTAGGGGAATGACGCGCGTGTGGGCTGTTCGAGGAATTCTGCTCGTGATCTTGGGGTGCGGCTCCCAAGACGGCCCGCAAGAGGCGTCCACAGGCGCAACGAGCGAACGCTTGACGCACCTCCAAGGCCAAGTCGTTTGGGACGATGGTCGACCGGCGAGAAGCGCAATCGTCCAGTATGCGAAAAACAGTATCGTCGAGTGCACGGAGGGCGGAAGGTTCACGATGCCCTACGCTGGTGAGTCTCGATCGATCCGAGCATGGGCTGAGCGTGAAGACTTTGTTCACAGCGCGAAACTTCGGATCGATGGATCAAGTCCACTTCCGAGAATCGTCCTGCCGACGAAGTACCGCTTTCGCATCAGGATCCAAAACGAAGACGGACAACTCATTCCGAGCAAGATTCACTTGTCTGAGCCATGGCCGCGCATCTTGTCGTCGGGGGCCGGCGAGGAAGAACTGTGGCTTCCTAGCCTTTACTTCTCGGTTGATGTTGTCCCTACGGATGACTCTTGGGCTCCGATGCGCCAAATTGTCGCGGGCCAAAACGAGTTGTCGCTTACCGTTCAGAGAGGACACGCGATTGAAGGAAAGGTGACGGACGGGCATCGTGGCGTGCACAGAGCCGTCATCGTGGCGCGCCCACGGCACACGTTCTGGAGGAAGGGCCGGAAGTGGGTCGAGACCCACACGTGGATATCTCGAACAACGACTACGGACCGCAACGGACGATTCGTTCTGCGCGGCATCGCGAACGTCGGCCACGAACTCGAAGTGAGCACAGAGCACGCGGCGCTGGCAACAAAAGCGGTGTTCATCGATGGACCGTCAATGCAGGTGATTGCACTCGCGCCGAAACGAAAGCCAAAGGTCGTCGTGGTGGACGTGGACAACAATCGTGTCGTTCATGCGGTGGTCCGAATCTACCCTGTCTCGGACGCTGAGCCCATCCTTGAGAAGGAGACCGACGCCGACGGATTCCTCGATTCGATGCCGCTCCCCGTTGACGCTGACTACACGCTCGTTGCATCCGCACCGGGACGCGACCTCGCGCCGACAATCATTTCACCATGGCGTTGTGAAGACACGACGGTTCAACTGAAGCCGGGACGGACCATCCTCGTTCGTGTAGACGGGCCGCGGCCGTCCGACGACGAAAGGTTGGTTTTTCGCTTCGACCGGGGAGGTCAACCGCCGCTTCCGTGGCACGTACAGAGACCTGAAGGAGCTAGCAGCGGAACAAGGACGGCACAGATATCCAAGGCTCCCCGGTCCCCAATGATTGTGAGCCTGATTGCTACGCGTTACCTCGACTCCCAGAGAAAACGAATCGGTCCCAGTGACGACAAGCTGACCTTTCGCGCATCTCCCAGGCGATTGCTTTCGCTGGTCGTCGAGAACTGGCCTCGGCAGCTGGGCCACGCCGTGCTGGGTAACATCGACACAGGCATTCGGCAACGACAACTCATCGAGTATGGTCGCGCGAAGTTTTGGGTATCGGGCGACAAGCCGGATCTGACGCTTTTAGTCCTTAGCGACACGATGGGATCTGTAACGCGGGGCGTCTTGTTCCCGCGGTCTGTCGTCCGCGTGGAGCCGTTGTGTGAGCTCACGGGTCGCGTCCGGCTTCCTGATCCGAACTTTCGTATCACGGTCACCGTGTTAACTCCGGACGGGATTCTTGTTCGTCGTCCGCGCGTCGATATCGCTGGACGGTTTCGGTGCGCCGTGCCAAAAGGCGCCGTGCAGGTTGTTGCGGAAGCGACACGACAGCAAGCGCGGTACACAAGCACGGTGAACGCCAACGCGCCCGGCGACGTGAGTATCGACCTCGACCCTAGCCAGGACTGAGCAGGCGACGTCGGTGACCGGCTGGTCCACCTGCCCGCTGTACGTCGGATCGAGATGCGCAACAGATGCGCATCTCTTGGACTCTAGAAACGGAACCTTGTCTAGACTAGGCAGCGTGCTGTCTCAGCTACGTTGGCACAGAGGGCCAGCTCGTAGTTTTCGCGACTCCATAGTGAGGTTGTGCCGCGCGGGTGAGGGCGCTTCGACGGAGGTCGACATGCGCCGTCGAGCAAGACGGAGTCAAGACGGGGCTTCATCTGGTGGGATCGCGAAGCGCACGTCATTCGAGTACGACGAGGCGAATTTCTCTGGCGTCGCCGCGCGCGAACTCTGCGCGGCGGGCCTTGATGACCGGCACCGTCGTCACGCAGGGAAGGCGCCGATTCGTAGCTCCGCCGCTTCGGTTGACACTCGATTGAGCTGGAAGGTATAGCGGGGTAGGCCGATCGCATCCTTGTCTGAAGTCTTCAACCTCATCAGAAAGGACCAACCGACCATGCCCCACGCCCAGTATTTCGTTGGAATCGATTTGCACAAGACGGTGATTCAGATTTGTGTGCGCGACGCAGCGGGCGAAGTCGTCGTCGAGGAGCGGCACCGAGTGCGGACGCTTGAAGACGGCCTTGCGCTCGTCGATTCGATGAACCGTTGGGCACCGGCCCGCCTGGCCGTCGAAGCGGTCGGGCTCAATTGCTGGTTCGTCAACGCGTGCCAGCAGCGCGACTACGACATCCTCGTCGTCGATGCGGCGCGACTCAATTTGCGGTCGTGCGGCAAGAAAACGGACCGGCGCGACGCCCAGGAGATCGCTCGACGGTTATGGCTGGGAGATCTCGATCGCCACGCCAAAACGTACTATCCGTCTGACGAAGAGTACGCGCTGCGACAGCTTGAGCGCATTCGCCACGATCTTGTCGGCCAACGCACGCATCTAAGTAACCGGATTCGTGCCCTGCTCGACGCGTACAAAGAGGCTGTGCCCCAAGGGACGTTGTATGGAAAAGGGCAACTCGACGATCTTCGAGCCTTGCGACTTGCGGCGCCGGATCTCGAGTGCTGCGTCGATGCACTTACCCATGCGTTGGAGCAAGTGCAGGAGTCAATTCGACGACTCACGGTGCGCATCCGTGAGCGGGCCAAGGCGAGCCAAGTCGCTGCACTTCAAGAGATGATTCCGCAAGTCGGAGCGCAAACCGCGCTCACGATCGTGGCCGAGCTCGGCGACGTAAGTCGATTCCGCAATGCTCGCGCCGCTGCGTCGTACAGTGGTTTGGTCCCGCGCGTGAGCAGCTCCGCCGACACGAGCTTCCACGGCCGCATCACCAAGAAAGGGAACAAAGAGCTACGCTGGATCCTCAACCAAGTCGCTGTGCGGCTCATGAGCACCCATCCCGAAGTCCGGAAGTGGGCTGAGCCGCACCGCCGCCGAATGCACGCCAACAAGGTCCGCACCGCACTGGCGCGACGACTCTTGGTTGGCATCTACAAGGTGCTCCTAACCGGCGAAATCTTTGACATGAGGCGCTGCCTCGGCGCCGCGTAGCCACCAAAAAAACAAGGCTCAACAAGTCGGGACTCAACGGCGAGTCACTTCGATACGCTACTGGCCCGGAGAGCGGCCGAACCTCGAATGAAGGTCTCGCCGACTACTTTCCTGAGCGGGCCCTGCCCAGCTCGACAAGGCGATTGGACAAGCCCGATCTCGTTGACGTACGAACAAAAAGCGAGCAACCACATGCCAAATCCACATCAGGATGCGAGCGGACTCTTGACGACCCCCTAAAGGGGTACCGTACTCTGCGTGCAAACAAAGTCGCCTAGGATCATTCTCCAGAGTGCGAAGTAAGTCTCTGCTCGCGGTTTGTTTGACGGCGCTCTTGGTCTGGTGGGTGTCGTCTGTCTTTCGGGACAACACGGCTGCTCGAACTCGCCAGAGCGGCTCGTTTTCGATCACCGTTGTGGACGAAGGCAACGTGCGATTGCGGGCGGCAAGCGTCCGCTCGCCCGAGGCTTCTATCCGACGCCTTGGCGAAGGGGAGTTTTCAGTTCGCAGTTCCGGCGCGGTGACAGTCCAGGTGTCGTGTGTTGGATTTTTGCCGCAAGAACGGAACGTCGATCGATCCACCGTCATCGTCCTCTCGAGAATGGATGCGGATGCGCCATCGCTACCTTCTTATCGGGGTCGTGTGGAATGGGACGATGGGGGCGCGGCAGAGTACGCAGGAGTAGAAATCTTCGGCGATTTCGTGAAGTGCCATGGAGACGGAGAGTTCACTCATGACGCCGTGGGGCTGGACGACGAAGCGTCCGTCGTTGTGTGGGCATCTCGGTACGGCGTCGCCCGCAAGGTGGCGCACCGACTTCGTCGCGGGGAGTTCGCGACGCTCATCGTTCCGAGCTTCGTTACGATCACGCTTCGTATGGTCGCTGGTGAAACAGATGACCTCGTGCCCGGGGTGTTCTATGTCGATGTCGAGAACGGCAGTCTCGCAAGATTCGACGCACCTAAAGGAGCGCTCTCCGTCCAGCTCGAGTCTTCTACGTTTTGGCTCGAAGCCGTGCCGAGCAATAAGACGCACGGTCCTCGCCGGCGACTGGTAACCAACGAGGCGGTTGCAACCATACGCGTTTCACCCCAATCCCAGTCTGTCTCCGGTCGCGTCCTTGTCGGGAACTCTCCTCTGGGTAACGGCAAAGTGATCGCGCGGCCCATCCGTCAGTTGCTATGGGCCGGCGCGATGAGGCGCGAGGTGACGGCGCCGGTCCATAGTCTTTGCGGCATCGGCCCTGGCGGCTCGTTTGCGCTCTTCAACCTCGCCGTCGGCAAGTACGAAGTAAGAGTCATGCACTTGGATGGGAGCGTCATTTGGCAAGGGAAGATCGACGCGCCACAAGCAGATCGGGTCATTCGGGTTGCTGAACCCGGCGCGATGCGAATCCGGATGACCGGCAGCCGCCCCGTTCCGAAAGACACGGTCGTCACGCTCCGGTCCAGCCTGACCGGGCCCGCCCTCTCAAAGGGTGTGCTCGGTGATCGAGACACTTTGATCGTTGAGAATCCAAAGGGCTCGACGAAGTGGATCCTGATCGATCCGCCGCAGAGCTCCAAGCTTTCACCGGCTCTCGTTCCCTGGAGGAAAGGAGAGCAAACGATCGACCTGGCTGAAGTCGAGGCGGTCGATGTGATGTTGCCGGGTCGGGTTGACGACGAGAACCGGTCCCTGGCCATTTGGCTACCAGCGGATCGGAAGAATCCTCAGTTGCACCGCTCGGCGCTGGCGCGCATTGTGCCGGTCTTGCCCCATGAGCGGATGACAATCGATCTGCCCAACAGCACGGCTATCTTGGAGCTGCGGAGAGGGCGTCGACTTGACGCTTTGGAGGTCGTGCGCCCAGCAGGCGTGTCGTCTGTTCGGTTTCCTGACGCACCGTCACGCAAGGTTTTGGTCCGAGCAAACAACTGGCCTCACGAGGTGGCGGGGTCGATTCGGATTCGGAGCGCGGCGGCCGGCCGCGCTTGGACCGAGTACACGAGTACCGGTCGAGCAACGTTTCTTGTTCCTTCAAGCACCGGTCCGCTCACGGTCGTTGCGATGGCCCGGGATCTTTGTTGTGTCGCCTCAGGCGCGGGCCCGGAGTTCGAGTTGCATCTTGAGCCGACGGTGCGTGTGCGAGGCACGATCAGAGGCGTGGATCGCGGCACACCGGTGGCTGTAACGATCACGACCGCAGACGGCGTATGGATCGGTCGCCACGATGTCGGGGTCTCCAGGGAGATCCGCTTCCGTTCGCCACAATCTCCGATCGTGCTAAGCGCAGTTGTTCGATCATTTGACCAAAACATGCGCCGGACGATCTCAGTGGATCCGAAAGACGGCGAAGTAGTGACGATTCGATTCGACTAACGGGAAGTGCGGTGTCTCAGCTACGTTGGCACAGAGGGCGCTCGGCGCCGTGTTGGAACAGGGGTGCTAGTGTCTGTACAAAAGGTATTCATATGAAACGTCGAAGATTGATGTCACCCGTTCTTGTCGCGGCGTCGTTGCTTGCGATGTGTGGTCCGGCGATGGCCGAGCCTCTCAAAATCGTTGCCTGGGATGCTGCTGGGTCGAGAGTTCAAGCAAGTGTGCAGTACCTAAGACACTTTCGGCCGTTGGTGTATGCCATCACTCGAACGACGGAAGCCGATGTCCCAGCGATTGCGGCCGGTCTCGAATCGGCTCATTCTGTGCCCTATGAGAAGCTCGTGTTGGGCGAGGAGGGTGCGCACAATCCGGTTCACACAGCGTTGATCTACGACAGCTCGAGTGTCGTCGTCAAGCAGGTGGTCAATCACCCTGGATTCAGCGTCACTCCGCACGGAGGATCCATGGTCACGGTTCTCGTTGCGTCCAAACGGCCGGGAACTTTCCTCGACACACTCCTGGCTGTTTGCACGATCCGAAGCACGCGCGAGGTTGACCGCGTTGCCCAGGCGTCCAGGCTTCGAGAGTGGACTCGGCGCCAGAAGAAACCCGTGCTTGTGGTCGGATCGTTCTCGTTCCAGGTCACGAAGTGGGATACCCAAGGCGACCGCGCGTTTGAAGAACTGACAAGGAAGCGGCTCGTCAAATGGGTTCGCCCGCTAAGCGTATCGCTGCCACGGAAATCGAAAGCCAAACAGCTTCGATCCCTTGTCTTTCTTGGAGGCGATCGATTTGCGGTGTCTCCCTCGCTCGAACTCCGAAGACCCGAGGACGTCTTACAAGAATCGAAGTCGATCGAGCAACCGGCGAACGTTGTTTCGGTGAACCGCGCGGTTCCGCCGAACAAGGCTCTGTCTCGTGCCGTAGCCACACTAGCCCGGATCAAAGCGAAGCTGGATGCGGACACGTCTAAGCTGAACGGCAACAAGGAAGCCCTTCGTGCACTGGAAGCGCTGCAAGAGTCGATATCCCGACTTCGTGCCGCGACTAGCGACTAGCGCGCTTTTGTCGTCCAAGTGGGAGCTCACCCCAGTTCGGGGCGGCGCGCGGTCCAGGAGTAATGCTGGCGGCGATGGGCATGCGCGCGCAGTTGCGCGCCCACGTACGAGGCGCACAAAGAGTCGGCGCAACGCCGGCACGAATAAGAGAAGCGTTGACGGCAGCAGAAGAAGCGGTGGGCGAGCTGATTGACGCGCGCGCGCTGGTCGAGCGTGCGTTGTCGGTTCGGTAACTGCCTTCTCACCAGGCAGCGTCTACGGCTCTCTCTGGGTGAACATATTGTTTGCGCCACGAACAAGGGCCGCCAGGTGATGTGGTGGCTCTGATCTAAGGGTTCCTGTCCGTATCGCGATCGACGATGTCCCCTAAGATGGTCGATCGCCAACGTGAGACATCGGCAACGCCGGCGGAGCAATCGCTTCACGACCCGGCGCCGCGCAGGCGCGGCCGGGCGCGCGACACGCCCGCCGTTGTCGCGATCTTCGCGATGGTGTTGCTCTGGGTGTGCGGACTATTCACGGTCGCCGGAGTGTTCCTGGTTTGGGTCCTGTTTGCGATTGGGCCGTCGCTGTTTGTCTTCGCAACGATCGCAGTTCCCCTACCCGTCGGGATGGCGGCATTCGATCTCATCAAGCTCCGGCCGCGCGCGCACAATACGACGATGGTGGCGTGCGGTGTGTTGCTTGCGTGGGTCGCCATGAACGTCTGGTACGTTTCGGGTGCCGACTCGGCGTGGGTCCATTTCGAATTGGAGTGGGTCTTAGCCGTGCTCGCGGCGATCGCTGTAGTAGCGCCGGTCTTGCCCAAGACGATTTACCGCGACTACTTCGCGAATCTAGGCATTCGAAAGAGGGTTGAGAACGAGTTCTAGTCCCACGGCTCTTTTTTGGGTTGGCTTAACCATCTCGGATGCCCAAGCCTTTAGGGCGGATCTTGGCGACCGAGTTCGCTGCACCATCTTCGTCCGAATCCAGAAACCGGACGTAGGGAATCGTACGGCGACTGCCTGTATCCGAATCCGTGATCGCATCGACGGTGTAGTCGACTTCGGATACCAGCACCGCGACGTCCAGAAGTTGTGGATAGTCATCTGACTTCGCGAACGGTGTTTCGCCGAGGGCGTTCACCCAGCCGTCACCCGTAGTATCGGTCGCACGATAGATGTCCTGGCAGCGACTGTCGAGAAGATACAAATCACCGTTTGGAGACCATGCAAAAGAGGTCACGTACAAGGGTGTTGCACCGCTGTTGAATAACTCAACAATCGTCGTCGAGTCTGGCACGCGGTCGCCGCTTGCGTCATGCATGCGATACAGCGCGACTACTTCTTGGTTGTCGATCGCAGCGACGACTAGATATCGAGTGCCGCCCAGGTCACGCGATGCCGCGGCGAGTATTCCGACGGTGCCAGGGAGAGCAACTACGATCTCCGGCCGGTCTTCGGCGGGCCGAAAAGTAACGGACCCGCTGTCGCTACTGATGGAAAAGTCCCAAAGAGGCTGAAAGTTTCCAATATCTCGGACCCACGGAGGCTCCGAAAGGACTTGCTGACTCTGCCCAGAGAGAGGCAAGCGGCGTGACGCGGAACAAGCAGTTGCTGCTACAAGGGCGAACAAAGCAAGATTGCGGTACCTCATGTTGTCTTTACTTCGCAGCCTGGCGGTGCAGTGGGCGAGCCGAAAGACGCTTGCGCTGGTTGAGCGTGCGTTATCGGTTCGTTGACTCGCTGAGGTTTGGGTTGATCTTCGTGATGTTTCCTGCGGTGTCGCTCAGACACGAGAACGGTAGTGCTACGGGGCCCAATTCTTCGCGCATCCAGATTGCTTGTGGGATGACGAGCAGGCCTTTTGTGTGCTCGGCGATCCAGTCCTGTTCCGCTTGCTCGTGCTCGGCGCTCACGACGAAGACTGCGACGTGGTACTCGGTTGACTTCGCCCGCGCGTGCTTGAGAAGGCCTTCCGCATCTCGATCGTGAGCCTCGACGATCACGTACAGCGTCTGTTTGCCGATCGTTGACTGTGCGGCCTTGCGGACCCGCTCAGACACGCCGAGCGCCAGAAGATGCGCTTCCGGCAAAAGGGACTTCGCCTCGTCGACGTCGATGTGATCCATAATCGACATCCAGACCTTGCGCAGCGCTTTCTTATTGCCGTCTCTTGCGTAGGTCTTGCACAGCGTGGCGAGGCAAACTCCGGCGGCGGCGCTGCCGGGGTAGTCCGACACGACACTGTGGAGCGCAGAGATTGCTTCGGTCTTTCGATCCGGGAGCGCCGCCAAAGCGTACGCCTCCAAGCTCCTTACGCGCTGCATTTCTGTTGAGCCGGCGTAGGAGTTCACGAACTGTTTCGCCATCCCGATCGCGTAGAGAGCCGCGGTTCGGCGCAGCGCGACGTCGCGAGGACGGCGGGCATCTCCCGCATTCAGATATTGCAGCGCCGTCTCGACGCGCACGCGTGCCGCCATGGGAGCGTCCGGTGCGTCGCCGGCTTCGGTCAGGTAGCGCGTGAGCATGGCGATCTTTCGATCCCAGAGCGCAAAGAGTTGTTTTCTCTGCTCGTGCGCGCCGCGCAACGCTTGGCTGTCACGCAGGAGCTGAGATTGGATCGCTGTCGCGCGAACAATCGCCTGCGCGGAACGCGCCCGGGGAACATCGCGTATTGCGATCGACCGAGGCATCGGGTCGGGGTCCCGGCGTTTCACGTCGCGCAGGAACTGAATCGCCGCGCGGTACTGCGAACTGTCGCGCACCTTGTCGAAGTCGCCGTCTCGTTCAAGCCACTCAAGGTCGCGCCAGCCGCGCCGGATTGCGATGCGCAGCCAAGAACACGCTCGGTAAGTTTCCCCTTTGAGCGCGTAGGCGCACGCGATGTTGTAGTACGGGCGCGGGTGATCCGCGAATGTCGCGATCTGATCCTCGAAGTATCGAATCGCGACGTCGTACTTCTTTTGAAGAAATGCCCGAAAGCCGAGCGTCTCCAGCGCTTGGAACCGCTGGGCGACCGACTCGTTGTCGTTTCTGGCTTCTTGGGCGCCGATCGTTCCGCTGAGACCGGCGAGAAGAGCAATTCCGAGTATCCAATCGCGCAACATCATGGGCCCCATACGGTAACCGGTGCGCTCGCGGTGGGCTGTGTTTCCCGAAAAGTTGCGGCCGACGGTCCTCGCGTGACGTTGCGGGCCGAGCTGCGTTAGCATCCTGGTGATGCGTGTCTTGCTTCTCCTCGCGCTTGTGGCCCCCGCCGGAGCCGCGAGTCTGGAAGCGCGGATCGAGAAATCCGTCGCCCGCGGCGTCGAGTTTTTGCTTTCGAAATTCGATCGTAAGAAGGGGTGGGGCGGGGCGATGGGCACCGGCACCTACGGCAACCAGGGCGTGGCCTATCCGTATTCGGCCGGCCCGACCGCGCTGGTTTCGCTTGCGCTGCTCAAGGCGGGCGTGCCGAGCGACCACAAGGTCATCCGGCGCGCGTTCTCGTTTTTGCGGACGCGCCACCGGACGCCCGGTGTGGCGTATGAGATCAGCGTGATGATCGTGGCCGTCGCGGAGTACGCGGGCGCCAAGCGTTCGCCGGATTACCGTGCGCGGGAGCGGCGCGCGCAGCGTTCCACGGGGCGGTTCAAACTGCCGGAGGGCTCGCCGCTCAAAAAACAGCACTGGACGTGGCTTGTCGATCTGACGCGGAAGCTCCTAAACTTCCAAGCGAAGAACGGCGGCTGGCGGTACTACCCCAGCGACTTTCATTCGGGCGGGATCGCCGACGTTTCGTCGACGCAGTTTGCTTTGCTCGCGCTCTCGACAGCTTCGCGCTGCGGGTTTGATGTGAAGCGCGAGGTGTTTGAACGCGCGCGGGCGTTTTTGATCGCCTCGCAGAGCGCGAAGGGGCGACTCGTGCCGCGCGCCATCCATGTGCCCGGCGGAGAACCCGACGCGATGGATCAGGCGCGCGGATTCCCCTACATCCAAAAGAGCACTGTACTGCCCTACCGGCGTGTGTCGGGCGGCATGACGGCGGCCGGCGTGGCGAGTTTGTTGCTCGTTCGGCAGGAATTGGGGAGCGACGAGGAACTGGAGAAAGCAATCCGCGACGGGTTTGCGTGGATGGGGCGTTTCTTCACCGTGAAAGTGAACCCCGGGTACGCACCGTTTCTGCGCGGCAGCTATCACTTCGTTTGGCTCTACGCGCTGGAGCGCTGCGGCGACATGGCCAAGCGCGAACTGATCGGTGAGCGCAGTTGGTTCGCGGAAGGCGCGGACTACCTGATGAGCGCGCAGGAAAAAAGCGGCGCGATCGCGGACCCGACGTGTATGAACCCGCACGACGTGCTGGGCACCGCGTTCGCGATCTTGTTTCTGACGCGCGCGCACCGGCCCGTTTCGGGCGGGTAGGCGGACTCTGTCAAACAGCGCCCAGTTAATCGACTTTGCCGACCAGCAGCGTCGTGTCGTCGGCTTGCGGCGCGTGGCGTGTGAATTCGTGCACGGCGGCGATCAACTGGTCCTTTAGGCGATGGGCATCGTTGCTGCATCCGCGTAAGACGGCATCGATGCGATCGGTTCCGAACAACTCGTTGTTTGGGCCGTGCGCTTCGGTGATGCCGTCGGTGTAGATCATGAATTGATCGCCGGATCGAAACTGCGCGCGGGCGTTCTCGAACTTTTGCTCGGGGAAGATGCCGAGCGGGGGGCGCAGGACTCCTGTGAGTTCATCGATCGTGCCGTCGTCGCAGTGCTTAAGCCGCGGCGGCGGGTGGCCGGCGAGCGCGTATTCGAACTCGCGCGTACGCGAGTCATAGACGCCGTAGACCGCCGTCACGAACGCGGACGACTTGCTGGTGTAGCGTTCGTACAGGTGCCGGCTCAAAAACTCGAGCATAAGCGCCGGGTCGTCGGGCGTTCCGGGATAGAGATGGCTGAGCGCGTGCGTGATCGCCATGAGAACGGCGGCCGGCGGGCCGTGGCCACTGACGTCGGCCACCAGGACACCAAAACGTCCGTCTTCCAACGGGAAGATGTCGTAGTAGTCGCCGCCGGCGCGGTGCGACGCGCGGTAGTAAACCGCGAGATCGACGCCGTCGATGTGCGGCAGCTGTTCGGGGAGCAACGTCTCTTGAATCGAAGCCACAACTTCGATCTCTCGATCGAGTCGGTCGTGCGCTTCCTTCAGTTCGCGCGACAACACGAGGTTGTGCGTGCCGCGCGCGAACAGGTTGGTCATCCAAAACGTCTGCGGAAGCAAGTCGACGTTGAACGCGTCGGGCTCTTTGCGAAGCTGCACCGCCACGTTGAGGCCGTCGCCGCCGTCGAAGATCGGGACCGACTGGAGCGAACGCATGCCTTCAAACATCGCGGCGCACGGATCGTCAGGGTCCAATTCCAAATCGCGAATGATGCGCGGTTCGTTGCAAAACGAAAGCTCGCCGAGCAAGCCGCCCTCAAAGATCGGGAGCTTGTTGCGCTCACGCCACGGATTCGGTTGATAGTCCCACCCCGAAAATCGCGCGATGCGATACTTGGGCGGCGCGATGTCGCGCCGCGTCACGGAGATGAACGCATCAATCGGGCTCGCTTGCTGGGAATACCGGCTGTACACATCGACGAGCGACTCCGGATCGGATTGCTGGCTCAGTTCGCGGATCATCGCGACAGCCTTGTCGAGCCGCTCGTTCCAAGGGGCGTCGCCCAAAACGTCCATGCGCATCATTATGCGGCGCGTTGGTTCGGGGAGCGAGCTTCCAGTAAGGTACGGGGGTGATCGCCCTCACTTTGGGATTGGTTCTCCTCGCTGCGCCCGACTTCAAAGCGCTCGCGGGGGAATTCGATATCGCGCGCCAAGCTTCGAACTGGCGCAAGGTGAATGAGGTCGTGGATACGATCAAAGATCTCAGGGACGCGCGCGTCACGCCCTGGCTGCTCAACGAGTTTCGGCTGGCGGGCGAAGAAAAACTCAAACGCGCTCTGTTCGCCGCGTTGGCCAATCGCCGCGGGAATCATCGCAAGGGTTTCGTCATGGAGCATTTGGGCTCCGGCGATCCGTACGTGCGCGCCATTGCCGTCGAAGCGTTGGGCGAGATTGACATCGGGCGCGCCACCAAGCGCGCGGCCGAATTGTTGGAAGTCGATGATGACCGCCGCGTCCGCCGTTCCGCAGCACTCGTGCTGTTGAAGGTGAAGTCCGACGAAGCTCTGCGCGAGTACATTCGCGCGGCGGCCAAAGTTCCGGTCCACGAACAGGGCCCGTTGATCGGGATGCTGGCCACGGTCGAGACGGATCGCCTCGTGCGGATCAAGGACATGGCCGGGCCGGGAATTCCGGCGGAGCAGCTCATCGCGCTGATCGTGGTCGCCCGTCGTGGCGACGCGCAGTTTGCCGATGTGTTGCGCGAAGCGACGAAATCGAAGACTCGCCAGGTGGCACTCATCGCCGCAGCCGGGCTGGCCAAGCTCGCCGGTGACGACAAGGCGCACTCGCTCAACCGCCTCCTGCGCGCCAAGTCGCTCGATGAGAAATGGGATCTCTACGACCTCATGGCGCGTGCCGGGCTGCGCGAACAGGTGTTTGTGACAGCGTTGACCAAGGCTGTGCGCAGTGGCGACAAACGGATCCGCGCCAAAGCGGCGGAGGCGTTGGGTGCGGTCGGCGGCGATCGCGCTGTGTCAGTTCTGGCGCCGCTACTCCGTCAAAAAACGCCGTGGCAGTTGCCGGTGGGGGCGGCGCGCGGGCTCGGCCTGACGCGTTCGCGCGAGGCGATCGAACCGTTGATCGATGCGCTCGCGTTTACGAAGGCGCGCTTAAATCACGAAGTCGTCAAAGCGTTGGAGTCGCTCACCGGTCAGCCGTTCGGGCGTCAGGACGAAGTGTGGCGGCGCTGGTGGTCGAGTCGGCAAAAGAGCTTCAACGTGCCTGCGGTTGAGCCCGCGCTTTGGGTGGAAGAGACCGACGCGGAAAACGAATACGCGTTTTACGGCATTCAACTGGTGTCGGAGCGGGTCGCGTTCGTATGCGACATCTCGGGTTCGATGGCCGGGACTAGCATTCAAACCATGCAGCGCGAACTGCACAACGTCGTGAAGCGCTTTCCGCCGCACGGCAAGTTCAATTTCGTGTTCTTCAACGAGAAGGTGCATGCGTGGAAGAAAAAACTCGTCACGGCGAGCGACTCGAGCAAGAAGAGCGCGTTTAAACAAATCGATGCGCTCAAAGCGGTTGGTGCGACCAATCTCTGGGACGCGCTCGAGATGGCGCTCAAGGACAAGACCGTCGACACGATCGTGATGTTGTCGGACGGAGCGCCGACGGCCGGCAAACTCAAAAACCTCAAAAAAATCGCGCAGACGTTCGTCAAGATCAACCGCGAACGCATGGTGACGCTGCACGTCGTTGCGATCGGGCAGAGCTCGCCGTTTCTCTCCTACATGGCGAAGCTGTCCGGCGGCAACTACGTCGAGAAGTAGCAGCGCTAGCGTGGCTTGTGGAGACGGACGACGACGTCGGGCGTGTCCCGCTTCGCCCAGAGCGCGCCGACGCGCGTGCCATGCGTGACATTCAAGAAAAGTTCCGCTTCCGGCGAGATCGGCTCGATGATGACGACGCCGCGCGCGTCCGTGGCGTGGGGGCCGAGGATCTGCACGCCGTCCACAAGCTTTGTGAAGCCCGTCGCCGCAACGCCTGCGCCCGCGACCGGTTCGCCGTGATGGTCGAGAACGCGGACGGTTAGTTGCCAACCGGCGTGCTCGCGCAAGACAACGGCGGTGCGTTGTCGCGACCGAACCGTCACGTCGACCGTTGTCTGGAGTAGACCCGGTTCGTCCAGCTTCACTTGGAACGTACCGTCGGCGACGTCTTCAAAGAGCGCACGCCCTTCGGCGTTCGCCCGCGTGACGTGGTGCCAGCGACGGTTGGTCAAAACAATGCGAGCTCCGGCACCGGGAAGTCCGCTGTGCCTTCGTACGTAAACAACCACCGATCCAGTGGCGGTTGCGGAGTGGCGCGGGACGCGGTCGTCCGAATGCGCATGGCCATGGCTCCAATAACCCAATGCCGTTTCACTGGGCCGAAGCCTCACCACAAGTTTGTGCTCTCCGGACGGTTTGAGCGTGATCGACGCGTTCCCGCTCCGATCACCCTTGGTCGCTTGGATGATGAGTTTCTCGCCGACGATCAACGGAACACCCTGGACGGCGATCTTGCCCTCTGCGTCGCTGTTTCCGCGTGCTCGAATGCACAGCCCTTCGTGCGATCGTGGGCTGAGTGTGCCGCCTTCAACGGAGAGAGTGTCGCTGAACCCGGCCTCGCCAATTTCGGCGCCCGCGACGGGGCCGTCGGGACCAATGACGCGCACGGTGACCTTCGCCCAAGGAAACACGGGCCACACATAGTGCGCCTTGCGCGCGTAGCAGCTGATCGGCTCATTCACCGTCCACGAAGGAATGAAGAACGCCTCTGAGCGTATTTCGTCAAGAGAACGCGTCGCGGAGCCTTCGATCTTGTCCACGTGCCCAACCGTGGCTGTGCCTAACAATTCGTTGGTGTCGAAGCGTATCCACTCCACCGTGAGCGGAATCAGTTGTTTTAAACGAAGTACGGTGTGTGGTTTCTCAATCGTCCATTCGTGCTGACCGTATTTCAGGAATCCGCGCTCCGCCGGAATCTTGTAGATCGCATCGGCCGGTTTGATCGTCTTCCACTTTTCCCCGAGTACGACGCGGTGATGGACAGGCGTGGGCGTTGCGGGCTTGTTGTCGCTTCCCACGAAACGCACGGCCCATGTTTGCTTGAGCGGAGCCTGCGGCGCGTCCGTTTGCGCCTTGTGCGTCAACTCTGAAACCACTTCGATTGTCGGTGGGACGGCTACGTGTTTTTTGGGCGATGGTGCCGCGAACCGCGCCCGCGACTCTGTTCGACTGTGCGCATCGACGTGGCCGAGCCAAAACAAAATCACGACGGCAAGCGAGGCCGCAACGGCAACGAAACGCACACCTCCAAAAACGCGCTCGACAAAGACAGGTTCGAAGATTCTTACTTCGCGCGTGGCAGGGTGATCACAACCAAGCGCTTCGATGAGCCCACCGTCACTTTGGCTTTGCGCGTTCCGTACTGCACGGCGATCGACGCGTCGCCCGGAGGCAGCGGTCCGACTTCTAAGTACCCGTCGCGATCTGTGAGGTGGTCGAAGTGTTGCACGCCGTCCTCGATGCGCACATACCCGAGGGAGCCGGTGGGCGACACCGTGACGCGTGCGAGGGAGACGGGATCGCCGAACGCGTCCAGAACGCGGAGGCGCGTGCTCCAGCCACGCGGTTCGGTGATCGTTGCGTGGATGCGCCGGTTGCGCATGATTGTCACACGTGTTTTCGTAAACAAGATGCCGTGCTCTTCCAGCCAGAGCGTGTAGTGGCCGACTGTGATGCCACCGATCTCAACGTGTCCGTTCTCGTTGGTCCGTGACGCGTGTGCTCCTCGATCGCCGCGCAGTCGCACCGCCGCGTGCCGCGCCGGCGAGCCGTCGTTTCGATACGCACGAATCGCGATCGCGCCCGTGCTTTCGTTGCGCTGTCCGCCGGTACTTCCGCCGAGTCCGATGAGGCCCCGGCCTCCCCTCGTGATGATTTTGTTCGATGACCTAGGGAGCGTGACGTTGGCGGTTGCGGCGCGCGTCCTGTCGAGCGCGATGGCGACGAACTCTCTGCGCTCGTCTTTCTCCACGACCAAAGTCAGAGTCTCGCCGTGGAGCAGCGGCGCGCCCTCTACGACTAGGATGCCGCGCGCATCGCTTGTGCCCGTTACGCGGCTAAACAGAGCTTGCCTGCACTCGCTGATAACGTGTTCGATCCGCGCGCCCTCTTCAAAACCGTCCGGTCCACTGACGCTAAGCGTGATTTTTGCTTCCGGAAATGCACGCACAACGTTCTTCGTCTTGTTCGCGTAGCGCGACACAACGTGGAGGTTGCTCCACCGCTCGATGACGCGGTCCGGGACGGTCAGGTTCAAACGATCGGGGTCCTGCGTAAATCCTCCGTGTACGGTGTCGGCGTGTCCGGCGCGGTGCTCCAACAGCATCGCGCCCGTCTCGGCGTCCCGCACTTCGATGGTGTGCGGAACCATGCCGGGAAGCCGAATCGTCGTCTCCGGTTTCGTCACCGGCCATTCGAGGCCGCGGCAGCTCACTTCGCCGCCCTCACCCGGAAGCGGGAACTCGTTGCCCTCCGCCTCCAGCGTCGTCGCTTCGCCGCCTTCGGGGATGTAGGTGACAAACCGCGGGGTCACGGGCGAGTTGTCGCGCCCCAAAAAACGAACCGTCCAGACCGGCTTGTTCTCCGCGGTCGGTTTCGGTGCCTCGCCGTCGGCCTCGTTCGTCGCAGACTTCGCGCGCTGATCGGACGCGTCACGTTCGGGATGTGTCGCCGGACGGCGACCGTCGGAGCGGTCCGTAGCCGTGTCTTGTAGCGACCAAACAAGGCCGGCGAGCAAGACCGCGGCCATGGCCCAAGCGAAACGCATGACCATAGGTTACCGGTTCGATTCCGGAGCGGGAATCACGGGCGGGAGCCGGACCACTTGGAGCGCGGTTGTCGGTTCGACTTTGGTGGCGGCGCGGCGGGAGCCATAGCGCACTTCGAGTTGAATACTGCCGGGTGGGAGCGGGCCGATGTCGAGGTATCCGTTTCGATCCGTCAACTGATTGAGGCGTTGCACGCCGTGGCGCAGGTCGACGTAGCCGAGGTTGCCGGCCGGCGTGACGATGACGTGGGCGGACGAAACAGGCTGGCCGTCGGCGTCGAGTACGCGGATGCGCGTCCGCCAGCCGGCCGGTTCAACCAGGCGCACTTCGTGCGGACCCGGGCGCGCGATCGCCACCTGTCGGTGTGCGTAGAGCATGCCGGGAACGCTCAGCTCAACCGTGTAGTGCGCGCATTGCAGCGACGGGAACGAGAGACGGCCCTGTTCGTCCGTGACGTGGTTTCCTGAAACCTCTGGGCCGGACACCGTAACCGGTACGCTGGCGGCAGGTTTTCCGTCGCGGCGATGGACCTGGATTTCGAGCGACCCGCGCTCGTCCGAGATCTCCCACGGTTTCTCCATTAGGTCGTCCCAATCGATGTCGTTGGACCAATCGATGTCGTTGGACGTCTCGATGAGGTCTTCGTGGGTGATCGCGGGCAAAAACAAGCGCGCGCGGACCACTTCACCGCGACGCAGGTTGGCCCCCACGCGGATCGCGCGCTCGCCCTTGGAGAGAGAGAGCAGCACAACCTCGTTTGGAATCAGCGGGACCCCATGCACGCGGAGGTGTCCCGCCGTTGTGCTTATCCCCGTTGCTGGCCACGGGTGGCCGCCGCCGAACGCAGCGTACTCGACGCGGACGCCGTGCTCCGGACCGTTGGGGCCCGTCACGGTGCAAGCGATGTCGGCGGGGCGATACGCCGGCACGATGCGCCGATACTCCTTGGCCGCCTCGACGAGGGGCGGGAACCAAGTGGAGATCTGATCAAGGCAATATCCAGGCAACGCTTCGCTTTGCTTCGAGCCCGGCCTTGCCTCACCGCCGTCGATATCCACGTGACCGTGGACTCGCTCGCGGAGCAGGGCGCCAGTTTCCGCATCGCGGATTTCGATCACGAGGGGAGCAAAGCTCGGCAGGCGAATCTCGGTCTGCGGTTTCGAGATCGTCTGGTCCCCGCCGGCCCACTGCAGGTGCAACGTGCGTGGGGGAACCTTGAAGATCCCGTTCGTTGCGACGACGCGAGTGTGAGATTGACCTTCCCGCCCGTAGTGAACTTGGGCGGGAATCGCCGTTTTGCCGTCACGGCCGGTGAAACGAACGGTCCACTGTTTCTTGGCGGATGCGGTCGACGCGGCCGATTTGTGCGGCGCGTCCTTCGGCGCGGTCGCAGGCAGTGCGGTTTCCCTATCGCGTTGTGTTTCGCCTCGTTCCGCACGCACCGCGGACTCGCGCGACTTCGAGAGCGCGACGATGATCAGGACGGCGACAGCAGCGCCAAGCAAGGCCCTGTTCATGGTCTAGCGCAACACAATCACGGTTTCTTCTTTACCCTGCCGGATTCTCTCGCTCACGACGAGTGTTCCGAAGAGCACCTGGACGCGCAGCGTTCCCGGCGGGAGCGGCCCGATTTCGAGTTCGCCGTCGCGTCCCGTTAGGTGGTTGATTCGTTGCACGCCGTCGCGCACGTCGACGTAGCCCAGGTAGCCGGCCGGGTTGACTCTCACGTGAGCCGCAACGACAGGGCGTCGCTCTTTGTCGACGACACGGATGCGGGTACTCCATCCCTTCGGTTCGCGCAGGGTCACGTTGGTGTGCGTGAGTTTGCCCACCGTCACGGTCTCTTTGGTGAACAAGATGCCTGGCTCTTCCAACGTCACTTCGTACTTGCCCGGAGGCAGGCTATCGAACGCAACGAAACCGGAGACGTCGGTGTGTTTAGCCTCCCAGCCGTCCGCGCGTAAGACAACGCGAGCGTTGCGCGCCGGTTCGCCGCTGACTCGCGAGACCTGGATGGCGAGAGAACCGCCAGTCTCCTCGTCTTCGTCGAGCGCCTCTTCTTCCTCCTCGAAGTAGTCGGCGACGTACGAACTCGGTGGCGTACGAGTGTTCTCGCCGAACCACACGTCTTGGTCGATCGATTGATCGAAACGGAGCGCGACTTTGACCACGGTGCGCTGCGACTCGCGCGTGAGCGAGAGTTCAAGCACCTCGCCGTGAATCAACGGGACGCCGGAAACTATGAGCACTCCGTCCGTGTCGCTGGTCCCCGAGGCGCCGTCGAACGAATCGATGCGCGACCAACTCGGACGGTCGAACTCCTGCGCGCCGATAAGACCACCGCTTTTGGGGCCCGCAAAGGGCCGGACGAGCCGGACGAGGCGTGCGTGCGAAACTTCGACGCCCGCTTCCGCTCCTTGCGGCCCGCGCACGCGCAGTACGATCTTGGCGTACGGAAACGCGGGCACGAAACGCTCCATGGATGGCACCGACGCCACGACCGGATAAGGGTTCCACCAAGATGCCGGTTCCATCCAGCGGTCTTTGAGCGGCGGACCGAACTTTGTTCCCCACGTCGGCACGTAGCGCCGCGCATCGATGTGGCCGCGACGGCGCTCTTCGATCACGACACCGGTTTGCGCGTCAACGAACTTGACGACGAACGGAATCATTTCGTCGAGCACGATCACGGTCTCGGATTCGCGCACCGGCCACGTTCGTTTGCCGTACGAGATGGTCCCGGGTGTTGGCGTGATGAGGAACACCTCGCCCGTCGGCTTGATGACCGTTTCGTCCCCCGACTCCGACCTAAACTTCACGTCAGACGGCACGGCGGGCTTTTGATCGCGCCCGACGAAACGGACCGCCCAAGTTTTGGCGGGCTTGGTGGCCGACTCGCCGCTCGCGGAATCGGCCTCGTCGGTCGACGTTGCGTCGGAGCTGCGATGGGTGTTGCGGGACGCGGCCTCTCGACTCGATGGAGCAGAACGTGCGCGGCGTTCAAGCCCACGGTCGGGCCAGAACGCGACCGCCAGCGCGACCACAACACCCAACAAGGCAATGACAAGAGACGCTCTCACGCCCCTCAGAATAGATGACCACCAGCATCTGTGTTCAGCGTAACTGGATAACCG
The DNA here is from genome assembly GCA_021776785.1 of Planctomycetota bacterium. Taxonomy (GTDB): domain Bacteria; phylum Planctomycetota; class PLA2; order PLA2; family PLA2; genus JAJFFF01. The sequence goes on from JAJFFF010000005.1 coordinate 21,975, forward strand.
TTTCCTTTGTGCCCTCGGTGACTATGACACCCTCGAATCGGGTCCCGACCCAGGCAAAGACTTCGACCCTCCCCGCCGGCAGCGGACCGATCTCGAGTGTTCCGTCGGGGCTCGTGAGCTGGTGGACATACTGGACGTCGTTCTCGCAGGTAACGTAACGCCACCCGCCCGTCGCTAGAATCCAAACCGAGGCCATGACGCCGCGTTTGTCCCGACCCAACACTCGCAGACGAGTGTGCCATCCCTTGGGCTCGGTCAACGTGACGACAGTTCGTTCACCGCTCCGAACGGTCGCCTTGACGTGAGCGAAGAGCAGACCCGGTTCCCGCGTCGCGATCGGATAAACGCCGGCGGGTAGGCCATGAAACTCGGCCCAACCGTTTGCGTCTGTGCGCTTCGTTTCGTTGAGCTTGAGCAGCGCATGCGACGCGGGAGTTCCATCGACGCGGTAGGCGCGGACCGCGATCGTGCCGGGTGGCTTGTTTTTTTTTTCTTCTTCTTCTTTTTCTTCCGGCTCTTCGGCTCCCTCTGATCGCACGCGCCAGTTTGTCGGTTGCAGTGCCGCCCCGGCCTTGAATGGAACCGATTGCTCGACGACTCGTCCGGCCTGAAGTTTGACGCGGACGACCATGGTCATGTTGCCGCGACGGAGTTCGAGAGCGAGGCCGTCGTCGTCCACCATGGGTGCGCCGTGAACGATCAGCAGCCCGGATGCCGTGCTGGTCCCCGTAACTCCTTGCAAGTCACCGAACGGCGTCACGATGCCACCGGCCCGATCAAGGCGTGCACTGGCAACGGTAACGCCGGCTTCCGGGCCGTTCGGACCGTCGATCTGCAGTCGGATGTCAGCGTGCCGGTACACGCGGAGGCGATGGATCACCCGGCGTGCGCGGTACGCGATCGGGTCGCCGACCGAGAGGGGCGGTTCGGTCCACCGATTGGGAATCGGCGTACCGATCTTTGTTCCGCGCGTCAACAGGCTATCGTTCGCACGATCTACATATCCGTGCCGTTGCTCGCCAAGGGTTTCGCCCGTCTCTGTGTCGATGAAGCGCAAGAACAGCGGGATCATCTGGTCGAGCTGGATGACCGTGTCCGGTTCGCGCACCGGCCACTCCTGTTCCCTGTAGCGAACCGTGCCTCGCTCAGGTGGAACAAAAAACACGCCGTGGGTTGGTGCTATGCCTTTTGGTTTTCCGTTGTCCGTTTGGTAGCGCACACCCGGCGGAGTCACAGGCAGCTGATCGCTTCCGACAAACCGCACCGTCCATGGAATTTTCGCGGAGTCCTCTTGCTGGCCTAGTTCCGTGTGCGCTTGCACGGCGCGGTCGCGCGACGTATCCCTCGATGTCGCGTCGCGTGATGCGAGTTCGTCGGATGCCGGCGCCGTGCGCCCGCGCCGGGTGTTTACGCGATCCGGCCAGAAAGCTGCGACCAGAGCGACCAGCGCCAGTGCCGCCAAAACGGTGAGACCCCGCACACACCCAGGATAGGCGAGAACGGCTACTCGCGGCGGAGCGGGAGGGCCTGTTTGTTCCAGTGGAGGATCATGCCGCGGTCGGTGAACTCGATGCGGCAGGCGCGGAGGCCGCCGCTCTTGCTATCGAATTCCAGATCCAGACCGTCCTCGTTTTCGCGCACGATGCGGTACTTTCCTGTGCGCTGGCGACGTTCACCCTTCGTCGTCATGCCGACCTGCATGCGGCGTGCGGTGAACGCGAAGCGGAAGTCAACGGCTTCCAAGAGTTGCCTCCACACGCGACGCTGGGCTTCGGGCTTGTCCAGCGCTACGGCGTCGGCATCCAACACCCAAGTCCCGACCAGTCGCTCGTCACCCTTTTGGTAGACCACAACAGCCACGCTCGCGATGAGCACGCCGACTGCGAGATACGGAATCCATCGCCCCACGAAAAAGGTATCGGATGTCTGTGTCGTTAACTTGTGCGGCGGGCTAATTCGATAGCCGAACTACAAGGAGTGATGGAGAGAAAAGCCCTTCCGCCCCTGCTCGCGCTCCTTTTGACCGGAGCGGCGGGTGCGGAGCGTCAGACGGATCAGCGCGAGACGTTCTCGGTCGAAGTGCCGCGCGAGTGGTCTGTTCGGTTGCACGTCGAGCCCGGCGAGTCGTTTATGCGCATCGCGCCCCGTGGTTTCGATCGTCCGCAGGAGCACCTGGTCGTGTGCAGCGTGCAGCTGACGGACGACCCGACCGTTTCGCTTTACGAGTGGGCGGCCGCGACATGGGAAGACGTGATCGCGGAAGCGGGCGACATGGAAGACGTGACGATCGAAGACACGTTGGCGGGCGACCACGCCGCGCGCGTGTTCTCGTTCGACCACTTTTCGGACGGTACGCGTTGCCACCAAGCGATCACGTGTGTGCGCGCGAGTGATCGCGGCTATCTGATCTCGCGCGGGCGCATCGCCGGCCGCGATGACTTCCTCCTCCAGATCGAAGAGGTCGTGCGTTCGTTCCGCGTGGAAGACGGAGCGGATCGGTGATCCTCCGCTTCTTTGTCCGCGGCTTGGTGTTTGGCGTGCCCGTCGCGCTGACCGCGTACCTCGCCGTGCGGCTGTTCGTCGGGGTCGACAACCTCGTCGACACGCAAAAGTGGTTCGGCGTTCACCTGCCGGGCTTGGGCGTCGCCGTCACCCTCGTTCTGATCACGGGGCTGGGATTTCTCACGTCGCTCTTTTTGACGCGCTGGGTCGTGGTCCTGACCGACCGCTTCTTTAAGCGCCTGCCGCTCGCGAAAACCGTGTACTCGTCCATCAAAGACCTGATGGAAGCGTTTGTCGGCGAAAAGAAAAAGTTCGACCAACCCGTGCGCGTACACCTCGACGAGTCCGGCAAGCTCGCGACGTTGGGCTTCATCACGCGCCGCGACTGCGCGAGCATCGGCGCACCGGAGTCCGTCGCCGTGTACTTCCCGCAGTCTTACAACTTCGCGGGCCAAGTTGTGTTGGTGGCGCGCGACCGCGTGCACGATCTCAAAGCGGATGCGGGCGAGGTCATGCAGTTCATCGTGAGCGGCGGCGTCTCCCAACAGTCCGAGTAGCCGACGCCGCGCCGACGTTCGCGCGCCGTCTTTCCCGCGCCGTCTTTCCCGCGCCGACGTTCCCGCGCGTCCTTCCCGTGCATCGTTTCGTGGGACCGTTGTGTTCGCGCAGCAATCGCGTTGCGCCCAAGCGACGTTCGTTCACGTCAGGCTCGATCCGGCTCGTTTCGGGGCGCGTGCAAATGCCACATGGCACCGACAGGTTTCGCAACCTGAACGCAGGACGGGTTTTAGGGTGATCTCCCAATAGCACCGGGCGAAATGCGTCGTACCTTCAATCGCACACGCAAAGGCGATAGACGCAACACCAGGAAAGCAACCCAGTGAATCCTGCAGACACGGTAATGATCCTCGGCCTCGTTGGCATGCTCGGCGTGCTTCTCCTCGAACTATGGGTGCGGCAACGCTCCCGCAGTCATCGCCCGACGCGGGAACTTCCCGCGATGGAGGACCTAGTAAAATGAGTTTTGTACCCGTTCAAGGAACCAAGGCTTGCCGCAAGTGCGGCGAGCAAAAAGAAGTGACCGAATTCCGGGTCTTTCGGCGGTACGGCCAGACCGACCGCGAATACCGGAGGTCTTGGTGCATGGGCTGCGATCGCGCCTATGCCCGGCAATGGCGCGAGCGCAACCCGGGCTACCACAAGGAGTGGAGCCGCCGCTACCGCGCGATGTAGCGCAAAGACCTGTGTACGAGAGAGTGTTGGCTTAAGAGAGAGGTAAGAATGGAACGCGGCCCGAGAGGCCGATAGGCCCCAGATTCGGGCCGTACGGCGTGATTGCACGCCTTGAGATTTCACTCCGCTGCGGAAGGTATGCCCCAACGCGCCTTCGACCCGGTTCCAAGCGTTGTCCCAACGCCGCGGCCGGCGCAGCCGATTCCAAGTCTTTCGTTCCTTCGTTAAGGGCGGGCTCCTGAGCGCCATCGCGCGTTTCGGGGTCCGCCGCTCGCCCCGCGGCCCGTCGGTGTTCATGGAAACGGGCGCGTCTGAGTGGGCGTCTGAGTGGGCGTACAAGCGGACAGGTCTAGGGTGAAATCCCTATTTCATGGGCATTTGAGGGCGCAATGCAGCGGGCGGGCCCGGGCGGCGCGTACACTATCGAGTCATGCAGGACAGCCAAGGTGTTGCCCGGCGAGATGCGGAAATCCGCGAACTCCACGAGAGTTTGTCGCTGGCTACGAGCAAGGCGCGCGACTCGAGTCGTGCCCTCTTGGCGGTTGTACGCAAGCTCTGCGCTACGTTCGAGTGGGGCTTTGGCGAGGTTTGGGTGCCGTCCCGCGACGGCAGCGCATTGAAACCGGGCCCCGCGTGGCCGCGCGCGAACCCGACCTATCATGGGTTTCGGATGATTTCGCGCCGCCTGGGGTTCCGGCCGGGGCAGTGCGTCCCGGGTCGCGTTTGGAGCGAGCGGACACCCCTTGAGATTGCCGATCTGAGCACGGATGAGGCCGCATTTTTTACGCGGCGCAAGGCGGCGGTCGCGTGCGGCTTCCGCAGCCTGCTCGCCGTGCCGATCCTAAGTGGCGATGAGGCCGTGGCCGTGATCGTCTTGTATCGCACGACGGCGCTGGAAGGACCGTCCGCTCGCACCGAAGCGATTACGCGCGCGGTCGCTCCGCTCGGTCCGGTGATCGCGCGTAAGCGTGTCGAAGTGGAGTTGGCGATTCGTGAGCGGCAACAAAAGGCCGTCGCGAGTCTCGGACTTCACGCGCTCAACGAGGCGACGGACCTAGAACGCATTTTGGGCGAGGCGACGCGCGTGGCTGCGGCCACGCTCGGCGTCGGGCATTGCAAACTACTCGAACTGCTGCCCGGGCATGACGCGATGGTATTGCGCGCGGGCATCGGCTGGCGCGAGGGACTGGTCGGCACGCGCGAAGTCAGCGCGGGCAAGGGATCGCAGTCCGGCTACACGATCCTGAGCGGGAAGCCGGTCATTGTTCCCGATCTCGATCGCGAACGACGGTTTACGCCGTCGCGCTTGTTGACGGAGCACAGCATCGTCAGCGGTCTAAGCGTTATCGTCCACGGCCACCAAGGGCCGTTCGGTGTGCTCGCCGTGCATGCGCAGCAGCGGCGCTCGTTCACGGCTGACGACGTGCACTTTTTGCAGTCGGTGGCGAACGTGGTCGGCACCGCGCTCGAGCGGCGGGAGGCCGAAGAGGAACTCGACGAGCACCGCCGCCACCTCGAGACGCTCGTGCTGAAACGAACGACGCAGCTCGAAAAATCGCATGAGCGTTTGCGGTTGGCCGAGCGGTTGGCATCCATCGGCACGCTCGCAGCCGGACTGGGGCACGACCTTGGGAATACGGTGTTGCCGCTGCTCTGCCGACTCGACTCGCTCGATGCCAATGACTTGCCGCAGCGCGCTCGCGAGGACTTAGCGGCTGTGCGCGAGGCGGTCGAGTACCTCCGCCAGCTCAGCCAGGGGCTACGACACTTCGCGCTCGACCCCGAGGACGATACCGCCTCGCCGCGCGTGACGTCGATCCCCGAATGGTGGGCGACGGTGCGCTCTTTGCTGCGCAACGCGTTGCCGGCGCGCGTCGAACTCGATTCGCGGCTCTCCGATGACCTCCCGCCGGTGGTCGTGCCGGCGCACCGGCTGACGCAAGCCGTCCTCAATCTGGTCGCGAACGCCGCGGAAGCGATCGAAGGCGAGGGGCGCGTGCGCATCTTCGCCGACGCGCCGCGCGATGCCGGATTCGTGCGCCTCGGTGTCGTGGACAACGGTCGCGGCATGAAGGCGCGCACACGGCGGCACGCGCTCGAACCGTTTTTCACGACGAAAAAGCGCGGGTTGTCGACGGGCTTGGGTTTGGCGCTCGTGCACGGCGTTGCCCGCTCCTGCGGCGGCGAGGTCGAAATTCAGTCCGCCGAAAAGCAGGGCACGATGGTCACGCTCACGATTCCGGTGGCGAACCGTGCGCCCGACCCCGAAACCACCGAGCTGCAGCTCGGTGCGAATGTGCGCGTGGCCGTCTCCTTGGCGGATCCGCGCATTTCGGCGTACGCCAGTTTGTTGATTCGTTCCGCGGGCGGCGACGTCGAGGACAGTCCCGATACCGAACCCGGCGACGTTCAAGTTTGGGTTACCGAACCCGGCGTCGCGAACGCGGACGCCATTCGCGATTATCTCGGCGACGATGTTTCGCGCCGCGTCATTTTGGTGGGCGACGGGCCGGGCTCGACGACGAGCACGACGGACCCGCGCGTCATCATGGCGGATCGACGGGGCGGGCCGGAAGCCATGCGCCGTTCGTTGCGCCAAGTCATTTTCCAATTACTCGATCACTCTTCCCATGAGCTCACAGATACGCGTCCTTTGCGTGGATGACCACGCCTTCTTGGCGGAAGGTCTTCGTTCCAAGATCAACCTCGAACCCGACATGGAGTTCGTGGGGTGGTTGCCGGACGCGACGAACCTGATCCACGAAGCGAAAGAGCGGCAGGCCGACGTGGTCACCGTCGATGTTGAAATGCCCGGACCCGACCCGTTCGAGTCGATCAAGGAGCTGCATCGTCGGCATCCGGAGATCAAAGCGATCGTGCTCAGTGCGTACGTGCGCGATCGGTACGTGGACGCGGCCGTGGACGCCGGAGCCTGGGGCTACATCTCCAAGGGCGATCATCCCGACCACATCGTGGCGGCGATCCACCGCGTCGTGCAAGGGCGGTTTGCGCTCGGGCCTTCCGTCGAGGAGCGCGTGCCGGTTCCGAAAGCGAAAAAGGACAAGCCGACGTCGCGGTCGCAGCTGCTCACCGCGCGGGAGAGTCAGATCCTACGGATGATCGGTCGCGGCATGTCGCGCGGCGAGATCGCCAAAGAGATCTTTCGCAGCCAAAAGACGGTCGATGCGCACCAGCAATCGATCATGAAAAAACTCGGCATCCACGACCGCGTGGAGCTGGTGCGGTACGCGATCCGCGAAGGCATCGTCGAGCCCTAACGGTCGACGCGGATTCTTAGGTCCGCTGTTCCGGCCGCGACGTTTTCGAGCGACGCGAGTGTCTTGCCGTCCGGGCTGATATCGACCACGCTGATCGCGTAGGCGCCGGCGCGCAGTCCGCCGATACGAAACTTGCCGGTCTGGTTCAGGATTCGTACTTGCCGCACGTTCCCGTCTCCGTGCAACGTGACCGAAAGTCCAGACACCGGATCGTTGTCGGCGTTGATGACGGTTCCCGCGATCGCGAGACCTTTTTCGAGTGTGATGACCATGTCTTGGACGCCCGGACGGATCACCGTCGGCGGCGGTTCGATGTGATCGCCGCCGCTTTGAACGGTGATGGTGATCTCGCCCGCGGCTGCAAATCCGCCGGCGACGAACGAGCCGTCGGCTTTCGCGCGCACGGTGCGGACGGTTGCGCCTTGCTTGGCGAACACCCAGAGCGCAAGCGGAGTTCCATCGTCGTCGAGCACGCGCCCGGCGACGCGCGTTCCCGGCGCCAACACAAACGATTGGGCGGTCGGCGACGCCACGACGCTGTCCTGTAAGAGTCGCTCAAACGCCCCGTGAAAAATCTCGACGCGCATCGGTGTCGCGGGCGGAAGACGCGGGACCGTAAACGTTCCGTCGTCGGCTGTCCGCGCAAACCCGCGCCGAACAAAACGATCACTTCCTTCTTGACGCAAGGAGACGTTGACGCCGGCACCGCCGACGGGACCCGCAGGACTGCGCACGATGCCTTTCAGTGTGACCGCGTGGCGCATCCGAAGGCGCACGTTATCCGTGTTGATCGCGATCAGCGGCCGGTCGGAAAACATCTGTTGGTGGCTCGCGTGCAGCTCGAACCGCGCCTCGCCGTGCAGGCCATAAAACGCGAACGCGCCGTCGGAGCCGGTGACCGTGCTGCCGAACGCGCGCCCTTCGGCTGGATCGTGCGTCCAGCTTATGTGGATGGGCTTTTCGAACCGCGCGCTGAACCGGACGGTGACGTTGGCGAGCGGAGTGTCGTTTTCGTCCACGACCACGCCCGTGATGAAGTGACCGCGTTCCAGCGTTATCTCACCGAGCTCGAGCGCGCCGGCCTTGACGCGCACGCGGCGCTTCAGCGCTCGAAACTGCGGATGGTCGACGCGGAGGATGAGCTCACCTTCCGGCGCGTTGCGGATGGCGAAGCGGCCCTCTGCGTCGGAGACGCCGGGGCGTGCGGCAGCCGATGTGCGCCCGGGTCGACGCGGGTCCACCGGTGGGCGCGATACGCTCACTTTGGCGCCGGCCACCGGTTTCTCGTTCACGGTTACCAGCGTTCCGGTGATTGCGCTTGGTTGTGTGAGCGCCACTTGCAGCAAGGTTCCGGCGCGGGCTGTTGCCTCCGCGCTGTTGCCGAACGCTTGGTGCGACGCCACGAGCGGCACGGTTTCGCCGCGGGCGAGGCGGGTGATCGTCGCGCGGCCGTTCTCGTCGGTGATCCATGAACTCGGGCGGCTTCCGAGGAATCCGGAGAACGCGCGGGTGCGGCGCGTCTGTGTGATGCGCGCGCCTGCTACTGGGTTGCCTTCCGGATCGACAACAGTCACATGGAGCGATTGCGCCGCCACCATTTTGATGTCGCGGCGGACTTGCGTGCCGCCTGCGAAGAGCTTGGGTGTGGACGGGCCGAGTGCCGCGCCGATGTCTAACGTCGAAATGAACTCCTTGTGCGTTGCGATCAGAGTGACGGTGTCGAGCGGCAGGCCGCGCAACTCGAATCGGCCGTCGGCGTCACTCTTTGCCTGCGGTCCCGCGGCGGCGAGCAATTGCCAGTTCCCGCCGAAGCCGCGCACAGAGGCGTCGGCGACGGGTGCGCCCGTATCTTGGGCCGTGATGCGACCGGTGACGACGCCGCCTGCGGCGAGTTCGACATCGCCGAGCTCGATCCAACCGTTGTCGGGCGAGAACTTCGAGAGGTCGATCGCGCGTGGTGCATGATCGCCGCCGCCGACGTGGAGTGCCCCCGCCATGTTGGTCTTGTGCCACGGCAAGTTGTGCAGCGTGAGCACGCCGTCCGGACCGCTCGTCGCACCGACCGCGGCGGCCGCCGTCTGGACCGATGCGCCTATTAATGACAGGGGGCTGCCGGTGTCCGCGGCGACGGCGCGAAGCCGCAGAGACACGCCGCGCGTCAGCTTGATGTCCATCGGAGGCACGGGGGCGCGCACCTGGCGGGAGTGCGGGGCGTATCCGACGGCATCGACCCGGACGCGATTCCACCCGGCATCGTGGCTCGGGACCGCGAATCGACCGTCCGTTCCGCTGTGTACTTCCATGCTGTAGGTCTCCAGTCCGACCGACGAGCTGACGCGGACTTGCGCGCCTGCGATCGGCGTGTCGTTGTCGCCCCAGACCCGGCCGACGAGCGTTTCTCCGGGCACGAGATGGAAGTCCATGTCGTCACGGGCGCGATCGAACGGACGGTTGGGCTCGAACGCCAGCGCAAACCCGGTGGCGGCGACCCGCATGCCGTACGTGTCGGCGCCCGGCACGTGCAATTCGTAGGCGCCGGACGGGTCGGTTGTCGCCGTGGCCGCGACGTCGGGGGCCTCGATTCCCGAGCGTGTGGCGCGCCCCAGCGATCCGACACCATGGGTTGCCTGATACGTGGCGTCCACGCGCGCGCCGCCGATCGGTTTTCCGAGTGCGTCATAGACGTGGCCCGCGATCGCGAGCGATTTGCGTAGCCGCAATATCCCTAGGTCGGTTGATGCCTGGAGCGCGAACGATCGGTTGCCGAGCGCTGTTCCCTGACGCGCGGTCAGTCGATAAAACCCAGGCGCTAAGTTTTCGACGCGGACGCCGCCGTCGCCGCTTGCGGTCCCGCGGCTCGTGGTCGGGCCGGACAGTTCCCACGTGGCTCCGGCGGCCGGCTCATCCTGAGGATCGACGAGGCGTAGCACGACCGCGAGTTCGCCGCGGCTGGTGTCGACCCCCGGCGTGTTGCGTCGCGGATCGTCGGTACGGCGCGTCGTGCGCTGTTGTCTTACGGGGCGCAGGTTATCGCGAGTCGTCGTTCCCCGATCGGCTTCGCGCGATCCGTTGTCGTCGCGCACCAAGTACACGACTGCGGCGACGGCGAGCAGTGCGCCGAGGATCGCAACGTGGACCGGTTTCATGCCGCTCCATTATGCGCGCTCACGCGGGTCAGCTGTCTTTGCGTTTGAGGGCGGCTTCGATCAGGCCGTGGAAGAGCGGTTGCGGGCGCGTCGGCTTGCTCTTGAATTCCGGGTGGAATTGGCCCGCGATGAAATACGGGTGGTCGGGGAGCTCGATGATTTCGACGAGGTCGAGTTTTTCGTGCATGCCCGAGAACACCATGCCGTGCTCGGCCATCATGCCGCGGTACTTGTTGTTCACTTCCCAGCGGTGCCGGTGGCGCTCCTCGACGTTGTCGACGCCGTAGAGTTGCCGCGCCATCGTTTTCGGCGTGAGCTTGCACGGATACGCGCCGAGGCGCATTGTGCCGCCCTTCTCCGAGACACCCTTTTGGTCCGCCATGATGTCGATGACGGGCGTGCACTCTTCGGTGAATTCGGTGCTGTTCGCGTCGGCGACGCCGCACACGTTGCGTGCGAACTCCGTCACGGCGGCTTGCAAGCCGAGGCAGATGCCAAGGAACGGCAGGCCGGTCTCACGCGCGTGCTGGATGGCCTCGACCTTGCCCTCGAATCCGCGCTCGCCGAATCCGCCTGGGACGAGGAGGCCGTGCACGCCCTCGAGGCGCGATGCGACGTTGGTTGCAGTCAGCTCTTCGGAGTTGATCTTGCGAAACGTCACGTCGCACGAGCTTGCGAAGCCCGCGTGGCTCAGCGATTCGTAGACCGACTTGTACGCGTCGTGCAGCACGATGTACTTGCCGACGACCGCGATTTCGACTTTGTGCTGCGGATGAATGATGCGTTCGATGAGTTGGTTCCACGCGCTTACGTCCGCGGGCGCGGTTTCCAGCCCCAAGCGCTTGCACACCAGTGCATCAAAGCCTTGGTTGTGCAGCTCGACCGGCACTTCGTAGATCGAGTTGGCAACGTCTTTTTCTTCGATGACGCAATCTTTCGGCACGTTGCAGAACAGCGAAATCTTTTCGCGCAGTCCCGGTTCCATGCTCTTCTCGGTGCGACACAAGATGGCGTCCGGTTGAATACCGATCTCGCGCAGCCGGCCGACCGAGTGTTGGGTCGGCTTCGTCTTCATCTCGCCGCTCGCGCGGATGTACGGCACCAAAGTGAGGTGCACAAACATCACGTTCTCGCGCCCCTTCTCCAACGCGAACTGCCGGATGGCTTCCACGAACGGAAGGCCTTCGATGTCACCCACCGTTCCGCCGATCTCGGTGATCAACACATCGACTTCGTCTTCAGCGGATGCGATTCCCGCCTTGATTTCGTCCGTGATGTGCGGGATCACCTGCACCGTGCGACCCAGGTAGTCGCCGCGGCGCTCCTTGGTGATCACCGAGTGGTAGATCTGGCCCGTTGTGTAGTTGCTCGCGCGGGTGATCTCGGCGTTCGTGAATCGCTCGTAGTGGCCGAGGTCGAGGTCGGTCTCGGCGCCGTCGTGCGTGACGTACACCTCACCGTGTTGAAACGGGGACATCGTCCCTGGATCGACGTTGATGTAGGGGTCGAGCTTTTGAAGCCCAATTTTGAGGCCACGCGCCTCAAGAAGCGCCCCGATGGAAGCGGCGGTAATGCCCTTCCCGAGTCCGGACACAACGCCGCCGGTGACAAAGATGTACTTACGCATGAAGGAACCCAAGAAAGAATAATAGCAACCAAGAATCCCGAACCCCAATGCGGTACCGGGTTCGATTTTTTTTGATGTAAGTGCTTCCGGCGATGGGTGTTATGCGCACAGGGTGCGGCATTCATGCCGCAGATATGTAACCTCCTCGCGTCTCTAGGCCCTGATCAAGCGCGTTCGGTGTCGCGCCTCGCCCCCAAATAGCCAGAAACGTCGCTCCTGCCCGGTATTTCGTTGTTTTCCAACACAAACGAATACTGACCAAAAGGACGTTTCAGGTGAATGCACAAGATGCCCGAAGG
>JAJFFF010000041.1 GCA_021776785.1 Planctomycetota bacterium
CCTTTGCCCGCCGTGAACGCGCCACTACGCCCTTCACTGGACGTTTTGGGACTCAAAATCGCGGTCTATGGGCGCCACTAATGCCGCACTTCGACTCCGTAACTCATTTCGAAATAAAAGGTTATGGAAGAAAAAATCCAACCCGGTACCGCATTGGCGGGGCTTTGTGCTTTGGCTTGGTTTGTATTTGCTGCTTAAATCGTTCTTCTTGTGGGCGATGTTTCTGCCGAGAAGATCACGCGGCTTCTCAACCAAGCGCGGGCCGGCAGTGACGCGGCCGCGGACGAGGTGTTGGCGATGCTCTATCACGAGCTGCGTGCCATCGCCGGCGCGCAGATGGCAGGACGTCAGGCCGGCCACACGCTGCAGCCCACGGCCCTGGTGAACGAGGCATACTTAAGGCTGGCGAACAAGTCCGAGCAGTGGGAGAGCCGGGGCCACTTCCTCGCGTTTGCAGCGAAGGCGATGCGGTCGGTTTTGGTCGATCACCTGCGCGCGCGCGGCGCCGTGAAACGCGGCGGCGGCCGCGCCCGCGAACCGCTGCACGAAGCCGTGGCGTGGTTTGAGGAGCAAAAGATCGACTTGCTGGCGATGGACGAGGCGCTGGAATCGCTCTCGGCATACGACCCGCGCAAGCGGCAGATCGTCGAGTTGCGGTTCTTCGCCGGGTTGAGCAATGACCAGGTGGCTGAAGTGTTGTCGATCTCGCTGGCGACAGTGGAGCGCGAGTGGGCGGTCGCGCGCGCGTGGCTTTACCGAGAAATGAACCCAGACTGAGGGGCGCCGGGCTTGACTTGCGTAGTCTCAAAGGGGAGCCATGCGAAGCGAGTTTCGACAGCGTCTCGAAGAGGTGTTTCAAAACGCACGCGCGTTGGACGGACGCGCGCGCGAAAGTTACGTCGCGAGTATCGACGCCCTGGAGCCAGCGCTTGGGGCCGAATTGAAATCGTTGCTCGAAGCGCACCGCCGAGCGGCGGAGGAATGGTCCACGCCGCGCGACCATGCACTCGATGATTGGTTCGACCGAGGCGCGCCCACCTCGGAGTGAGGCGGCCATCGTCCGCGCGGGAAAGCGATCACGCCTCGTGCGCCCCCCCCCCCCCCAAAAAAAAACAAAAGTTGGCACAGGGAGGGTCTGAGCGGGGACTACTAAGTGATCCCCGACGATGCCTGCCCCCTGATGAACTCCCAGCCTTGCGCACAACGGCGCCGGGCACTCCACCGCGCGCGCCGCTCACAGAGCTCGCCAAGGCCGCGGCCGGTTTCGAGGAGCATTTCCGACGGGCGTGCAGGATCATTTACGCTGCGGTGCCGCATCGAGTGTTGCGTATGCCGGACAGAGTTCCGGCTCGTTGCAAGCGGAGGATGACGAACAACAAAAGTTTTGAATACGGGCCAGCAAAAACGGGCGTGATTTCGGTACGGTGAAGTGTCCGAGATCACGCTCCACAACAGATCGTGGCGTTGGGCGCCGCGATGGAGGTTGCACCATGAATGACCCGAACTCATCGAAGACGTGTTGGCTCGCCGCTGTATTTCTCAGTTTCGCTGCGTGTTCGTCCGGAAACGCCCCGGCGGTGATTATGGAACTGCGCGCGGTGTCGCCGACCGTTATTGCGGGACAAACGGCCACCGTTTTGACACTCGAGTGCGACGCCCCGGCAAACGAGGACGTGTTCCTCGAGCTGGGCGACGATCGGCAGATCCCTGTCACCGTGATCTCGGAAACAGAAGCCCGAGCCACGGTGCCGGCCGGAACGCTGGCGCCGGGCGTCTACGATTTAACGCTCAAAAGTAGCAGTGGGCGCTCGGACACCATGCTCGGCGGATTGGAAGTGGCCGCGGAGCCCCGTTTGGATGCGTTTGATCCGCCGGTCATCGATCGGATGCTGCGGATGCCGTTCCATCTCACCGGCCATGCGCTGCGCGCGCCGTTGGTCGTCCAGTTTTTGGATGAAAACGGAGAGCTCATCGCCGCCGCCGATGCCGTAGTCGCCGCTGACGGGCGGAGCGCCGAAGGGCTCACGCCAACCTTAGGCGGATCGGGCCGCGTGGCCGCCTCGATCCAGGTGGAGGATGACCTCGGCCAATCGGCGGCGACCGCGTTGGTCGTTGCGTATGGCGATGCCTATCGCACGGCCGACGGCTCGTCGAACAACGAGCGCGACAGCGAACGGGGCGCGGCCGGCGTGGCGTTGCTCCGCAAAGTCGCGAGCGCGTACGGCGACGGCGTGTCGAGCATCGATACGGAGCGCCCGAACCCGCGCGCCATTTCCAACGCCGTGTTCGATCAGGGCGATGACGATATCGAGAACGCCGCGAACGCAAGCGACTATCTGTGGCAGTGGGGGCAGTTCGTGGATCACGACATCGACCTGTCGTTGGAGGCGGATCCGGAGGAGGCGGCACCGATCGACGTCCCGACCGGCGACCCGGACTTCGACCCGCTGAGCAACGGCACCGTCGTGCTCGCGTTTCACCGGTCGGACCACATCGCGGCATCGAGTCCGCGCGAACAGACCAACTCGATTACCGCCTACATCGACGCGTCCAACGTGTACGGCTCGGACGACACACGAGCCGCCGCGCTGCGCATGCTCGATGGGACCGGTCACCTCAAGACGAGCGACGGCGAATTGTTGCCGTTTAACGACAGCGGTCTCCCGAACGCGGGCGGGACCGACGCGAGCCTCTTTGTCGCGGGCGATGTCCGGGCCAACGAGCAAGTTGGGCTGTTGGCGATGCACACGCTGTTTGTTCGCGAACACAATCGCTTGGCGGACGAGATCGCCCAACGCTTTCCGGCACTGAACGGCGAAGAGATCTACCAGGCGGCGCGACGCATCGTTGGCGCCCAGATGCAAGCCATCACGTTTCGCGAGTTCTTGCCCGGACTGCTCGGCGCCAACGCGATACCGGCGTACGTGGGGTACGAGAGTCAGGTCGACGCCTCGATCGCAAACGTCTTCTCCACAGCAGCGTTTCGATTGGGCCACAGCTTGCTCTCCCCGACGCTGCTCCGTGTGGACAGCAACGGCGCTGAAATCGCGGCTGGCCACCTGCCACTGGCCGACGCTTTCTTTTCGCCGACACGATTTGTGGAAGGCGGGCTGGACTCCGTTTTGCGCGGGCTCGCCAGCCAGCGCGCGCAGGAGCTCGACGCCAAACTTGTTGACGGTGTTCGCAACTTCTTGTTTGGGCAACCGGGCGCGGGCGGCCTTGACCTCGCCGCGCTCAACATCCAACGCGGTCGTGATCACGGACTCGGGAGCTACAACGACGCGCGCCGCGCCTACGGATTGCGCGCGGTTGCATCGTTTGCCGATGTGACAAGCGATCCCGACGTGCAAGCGCAGCTGGCCTTGGTGTACGCCGACGTCGACGAGATCGACGTTTGGGTAGGCGCGCTCGCGGAGGATGACGTGGCCGGCTCGATGGTCGGACCGCTCCTGCAAGCGATCGTCGGCGATCAGTTCACGCGGCTTCGCGACGGTGATCGATACTGGTACGAACGCAGAGTGGGCGGGGCTGTCTTGGCGGACGTGCAAGGCACGACGCTGGCGGACATCATTCGCCGCAACACGAGCATTGACGCCGAACTGCCTGACGACGTGTTCAAGGTGAGCGCCCCGCTCCGCCGGACGCCGTAGTGATCCGCCTCGGCGGGCCGCCTTCGGGTGGTCCGCCGAGTTTTCTATTTCGGCGCGGGCGCAGCCATCTTGGGCAGCGCGTCCAAAACGACGGCGCGCACACGGTTGCGAATCGTGATGTCGATGGGAACGCGCTGCGTCATCGTGATGATCGTGAGCCCGGCTTTCGGCATCGTCGTGAACGTCGTGCTCGCCATCCCCGCCCAGCCGTATTCGCCCACGGTCACCGGCGGCTCGTGACCCGCGGCCTGCAGGCGCACCGACATGCCGTAACCGAATCCCAAGCCTTCCATCGTGATCAACCCCATCCGGATGGGGACCAAGGAGTTGTCGAGTTGGTTGCGCGTGATCTCGTTCACGGTGCGTGGCGAAATCACGCGGACTTTGCCGAGCCGACCACCCTGCAAGAGCATGCGCGCAAACTTCGCGTAGTCGCTCGTGGTGGACACCAGCCCGCCGCCACCGGAATGGAGCGGCGTTTCCTTGAGAAAGCGGCTGGTCGTTGCGGCGTCAACGAGCCGCATGCCGCGCCCGTAGTTGGACGCGAAACGGGCGTGCTCTTTCTTCCGCACAAAAAAGCCCGTGTCGGTCATGCCGAGTGGATCAAAAAGGTGTTTGCGCAAAAAAGCAGCGAACGGAACTTTCGTCGCGCGCTCGACCACTAAGCCGAGCACGTCGCTGGACACGCCGTAGTGCCAGCGCTGCCCCGGCGGAAACAACAGCGGAATCTTGGCGAGCCGCTCCGCCATCGCCGTGAGCGAAATCTTGGAGTCGAGGAGCTGCGCCCGTCGATACATCTGATCGACTTTTCCCAAACCAAACCCATACGTGAACCCGGACGTATGGCGTAAGAGATCCTTGACGAGCATCGCGCGCGGTGCCTTGCCACTCAGGGGAGCAAGCTCCGCGAACTCGGGCACGTACTGGGCGACCGGATCATTCACTTTGAGCTTGCCTTGCTCGACGGCGATCATCGCGGCGACCGCCGTGATCGGTTTGGACATGGAGTAGATCCGAACGATCGTGTCTCGCTCCATGGGCAGCTTGCGTTCGATGTCGCGGTGTCCGAACGCTTTAAAGTAGACGGGCTTCCCGTAGCGCGCGACATACACGATCAAGCCGGAGGCTTGGCGCGCCTCGATGAGTTCGGCGGCGACGCGGTCCACGCCCGCGAGTCCTTTCGCAAAGAGGTCCGGCGCGGTTTGCGCGGCGGGTTCGGCCTGCGCGAGGGGAAGTACGCCGGCGCCGCACCCGAAAACAACCAGGAGCGCGCGAGCGAGGGAAAGACGTTGCATAAACTTAAACCGAATGTTCTGGCTGCCGGGACGGCTCAGGTTATCACGCTCTTCCGCTACACTCTCGCGTGTGCGTTGGCTCGTCCTGTTCCTGCTCCCTGCGTCGCTGGGTTGCGTGGGCACAGCCAAGCCGCCTTACGAGTACGTGTGCCGGCGCGCCCCGTCCCTCGTGATCGATGGGGCGCTCGACGATTGGCGCGGCATCCCGTGGACGCGACGGTTTCGAGACATCATCGGCAAAAAAGACGCCGCTCTTTCGACGCGTGCCGCCTTGGCTTGGGACGATCGCTACCTCTACGTCGCCGCGCGCATGGAGCAACCGCACTTAGCGGCGACGCTCACCAAGCACGACGCGGTGATTTACCACGACGACGACTTCGAGATTTTTCTCGATCCCAGTGGACGCGGGCGCGACTACTTCGAATTGGAGATCAACGCGCTCGCTACGGTGTTTGACTTGATGCTTAGCAAGCCGTACGCGCTCAAAGGCAAGGCCGATCACCGGTTCGACTTTGCGGGGCTCAAGAAGGCCGTGGCGTTGCAGGGTTCGCTGAACGATCCGGCCGATCGCGATCGCGGTTGGACCGTCGAGCTTGCGATTCCTTGGGACGCGTTTCTCGGGTTCTCGCGTCCGCGGCCGGGCGACGTGTGGCGATGCAACATGGCGCGCGTCGAATGGAAAAAACGCGTCGAGGGGGCGCGCTACGTGATCGACGTTGACGAAACGAAAGCGATGTGGCTGCAGCCGGAGAACTGGTCTTGGTCGCCCCAGTTCGAGGTGGCGATGCACAAACCGGAGCACTGGGGCTACTTGCGCTTTCGGTAGAGCGATCAACCCAAAAACGCGTAGGCTTACGGACATGGAATTTTCGGGCAAGTTGGCGCAGTTCATGCGCGAGTGGCACGAACGGTGGGGGCCGTATGCGCCCCACGGTTCGCTCCAAGTGGCGATGGATCGTGTGGAGTCGGCATGGGCGGCTTACACCGAACGCCTGCACGGCAACTACCCGTTTTTTCATCCGCGCTACGCGGGTCAGATGCTCAAGCCGCCGCATCCCGCCGCCCTGCTCGGCTACTGGGCGGCGCAGGCGATTAACCCCAATAACCACGCGCTCGATGGCGGTCCGCCGACGAGCGAGATGGAAAAAGAAGTCGTCCAGAAATTGGCCGACATGTTTGGGTGGGGGCGACCGGCGCTCGGGCATTTGACCGGCGGCGGAACCATCGCGAATCTTGAAGCGCTCTGGGTCGCGCGCGAAATTCATCCGGAGTGTGCGGTGGCGTACAGCGATCAGGCGCACTACACGCACGGCCGCATGTGCCGCGTGCTGCGGATGGAGGGCGTTCCGATCGAGACCGACTTCGACGGACGGATGGATTTGGACGCACTCGAGCGCGCGCTGCGCAAGCACCGCATCGGTACGATCGTGGTGACGCCGGGAACGACCGGCTTGGGTGTTGTTGACCCCATCGACGAGATCGTCGCGATCGCGCAGCGTCACGGTGTGCGCGTTCATGCCGACGCCGCGTACGGCGGCTTCTTCACCTTGCTGGCTCAAGGCGACGACCCGATGCTCGATCCCGCGCCGTTTCGCGCGCTCGCGTCCGTCGATTCGTTGGTGGTGGATCCGCACAAGCATGGTCTGCAGCCGTACGGTTGCGGCTGTGTGTTGTTCCGTGATCCCCGAGTCGGGAAGGTCTACGACCACGATTCGGCATACACCTATTTTACTTCCGATGAACTCCACCTCGGCGAGATCAGCCTCGAATGTTCGCGTCCCGGCGCCGCCGCGGGCGCGCTGTGGTTCACAATGCAACTGTTCGAGCTCGAGCCCGACCGCGGGTTGGGCCCGGTGTTGGCGGCGGGCGTGAACGCGGCGCGCGACTGGGCCACGCGGATTCGCGAGAGCGATCGCTTGGAGCTTTATCAGTGGCCGGAGCTCGACATCGTGACGTTTTTCCCGAGCAAGGTGTCGCGGCGTTCCGATTTGGATGCCGCCTCGGCACGTTTGATGCGCTCGCTCATGGAAGCGCCAGACCCCTGCTACCTGTCGTTGCTCACTTTGGATGACCGTGCGTTGCAACATGCGCTGCCGGAGATGGAACCCGACCGCGAGAACGCACGGATTCTGCGCAGCGTCCTCATGAAGCCCGAGCACGAGCACGCGATCGAGTGGCTCCACGATCGTGTGAGCGCCGCCTTGTAGCTAAGCTGCAGCCTTCGCTACGGCGTCGACGAAGCCGCATCGCTTTGTTCGGCCGCCAACGTACGCGCTTGCTCGACCCAGCGGTCGCGATCGATTCGATCGGGAAAAGTGTGGATCGAGGCGGCCACGCGTTCGACGTCGGAACGCTTCCAATGCGCGACGTCGGCGAACGTGTGGTACCCCAACGTGTTGAGTCGCCCGGCGAGCACTTTGCCGATGCCGTGAATGCGCTGCAGGTCGTCGCCGGAGCGGCGTGTCGCGGGCTCGGGTGTGGCCACGCGGGGCGCGAGGGGCGGCGGCGTCGCGGCGGCGTCCGCCTTCTCCCGCGCCTCGAGCCGCGCGTGCAGCCGTTCGATCTGAGAGTCGCGTTCGGCGATGTCGGCATCTTTGCCCTCGACCATGCGGTCGTGGCTGGCGGCGAGGCGCTCGCGTTCGACCTCGCTGGCGGCCAGTTGGTCGCGCAGCGGCGTAAGCTCCGCGATCGTCGCATCGCGCTCCGCGAGTTCGGCCCGCACGGGCTCCAGGGTGCGCCATTGGGCCATCACGTCGGCGACATCCGATTCCAAGTTCGCAGCCGTCCGCGCAAGCTCGTCCCGCTCTTGGGTGAGCGCGTCCACGCGCGCGCGCAGCGACGCGATCGTATGCGTTTCGTCTCTTGTCTTCGACGCTTCGGTGCGCAGCGCGTCACGCTCGCCCAGCCAAGCACGATGTTTCTTCCGGCTCGCTTGCAGCGCCTGCTGCGCCTGGTCGCGCTCGGCCTGTGCGGCGTCCAGCGCGCGCCGCCAACGTTTTTCCCGCGCCGTTTCGCGCGCGTTGCCGAGCACCCAGCCAAACAGCCAGGCCGTGGCCACCAACGGAAGCATCCACAGCACGAATTCCGTTTTTGTGATCGCCAGCAGTTCCAAGCCAAGCTCCCTGATCGCGCGCGTGGCCACCAACGCCACGCCCTGCGGCCCCGATTATTCCGCGTCCGCGCCGGTTCCGAAGAATTTTCGACGGACTCTTGTTCGGATCGGCGCGTGGGCGCAACTATTCACTGGGAGGGCCTCCAAACATGACCGACGACCAGAGCCAAGAGGCGAAGCGCGACCGCCTTTGCCGCGAAGGCCGAAGAGCTGGGCCACGACCGCGCGCGGGTCGTGGCGCTCGACGGTCATGGCGCAGTTGTTGCGTCGCCAGCGCCCGGATGGGAGTTGGGCGGGGATTCGAAGCGAGGCGAAGGCGGGGGATAGCTACGCGACCGGTTTAGCGGTTGCGATTTTGCAGTTGTGCCTCGGGCATCCGCCGCACTACTTAAAACTAGACGTCTTAGGACTTTGACGGAGGTACACCATGCGATGGTTTGTGATGATTTTCTTGATCGCGGCGCTGACGGCGTGCGATCAAAACGCCGACGACGACAACCGGTCTGGATGCGACGGCAACGTGTCGGGTTGCGACGGGAACGCCAGCGGGTGTGACGGTGACGGATGCTCCGGTGGCGGGTGTGCCGGCGGCGGATGCAGCGGGGGCAGCGGGGACGGCAAAGATACAGGCGGCGGCGGCAGCGGTGCGACGACTCCGACCAAGCGCAAGTATGCACCTCCCCCGGGCGACCCGATGGCCAACATGAAGATGTTGCAGTACCTGCGCTCGCACGTGCAGAAGCTGGTCGACACGATGTTGGGCGGGGGCGACGACAAAGCGCGTGGTATGGCGCTCATGTCGCTGCCGATACACGTGAATCACTTCGTCAAGGACCCGGGGCAGCTTCCCGAGTTGGTTATTCCTGCGCTGCGCAAGGTGTTGGCGGGAGACGTGTTTCCCAAGGGACGCGGCTCGGCGGCGCTCAAGCTAGCATCGATTGCCCGCGTGGTACCGGAAGCTGTCGATGCTCTTCTCGCCGGGTTGGATCATCCCGACGCGCGCGACATCACGGCAGGCATGGTGGGGCAGACCAAGCCCGCACCCGACCGCATCGTTCCCAAGCTCGCGGAACTTCTGTCGAACGAATCGCAGGGGACGCGCGTGGCGGCGGCCATGGGGCTTGCAGGCTACGGACCCGCGGCGGAGGCGGCCGTTCCGGCGCTCACGAAGCTAACCGAGAACGACAAGACGCAGGCGCGGTGGCGTGCGGTGTTGGCGCTCGGGCGCATCGGACCGGCTGCAAGGAGCGCACTCCCGTCGCTTAAAAAGCAACTGGCGACGGCCACGCGCGGCAACATGAAGCACGCGCTCCAAAAAGCGATCACGTCCATTTCGAAGTAGGTGTGGCAGGCACCCGCTGCCCACTATCCGCTGTCCGCTGGCGGCGGGCGGCGGGCGGCGGGCGGCGGTCTGCTAGGTGAGCCTGCGGTACCGGTTGAGGTAGCGCAGCGCGGCGGGCCGATCGTGCAGCTCTTCGCATAGCGCCGCGAGATTAAAGCACGCATCTCCAAACGACGGGTCACGCGCCAGCGCGTACTCGTACGCGACGCGCGCCTCTTTCAAGCGATGCGCTTCTTCGAGGAGAACGCCGAGGTTGTAGGGCGGAGTCGGGTCCGTCGGCGCGTTCTTCATGGCGAGGCGGTAGTGGTGCTCGGCCGCACCGAGTTCGCCGAGCTCATGGAGGAGTCGCCCCAAGTTGATGTGCGCATCCGCATGGCTGGGGTCGAGTTCGAGCGCGCGACGATACGCAGCGCGCGCCTCGTCCGGAGCGGGTGTTTCGAGATCGCAACCAACGTCGTACCACTGATCGGCCGTGTAGTCTTTTGTCGCTTGCGCCTCGCGCGCGCGACGACGTGCAAGGGGCGCGATCTCTTGCGCCAGCCGGTCCACACCGAAATTAAAGTGAATCTGCCCGGACTCCGGGCTCCAGCGCGTGGAGCCGTCGTGCACCACGATCCGGTCGCCCTCCACGCCGATCTCGAGACCGGTCAGCGCGCGTTCTCCGCCGAGTTCGGTGCGCAGTTGGTTGAGTGCGCGCCGGATGCGCGCCTTTGGAATGCGTGCCTGTTGGAGGTGCTTCGCCGCCCGCAACATGACGACGGAGGCGAAGTCGAAGCGATACTCGTTGCGCGCCCCGCGGCTTGCCTGCACGAGCTCCGCGCGAACATAACCGCGCACCTGGGACTCCGACAGCGCAACGAGCCGCGCGACTTCCTTGACGGTGTAACCCGCCGTCACTCTTAGCCTTCAGCAGCTTTGCGCTTGGAATCAGACTTTTTCTTCGTGGCGCGCTTGGCCGACTTGCGCTTGCTTGCGCTCGCCTTGGTCGTCTCACCGGGCGTACTGGCCGCGACCGATGCGCGCAGCGCGTCCATGAGGTCGATGATCTTGGCCTTGGGCTCTTCGGTCGGCTCCGCCGTGATCTCTTGGCCCTCGACTTTGGCTTGGATGGCCGCAAGCACGCGGTCGCGGACTTCATCCACGTACTGGGCGCCGTCGAAGTCCTCGTTCGCGATTTGCTCGACGAGCTGAACCGCAAGCTTGAGCTCCGCGCCGTCGACATCGCCGCTCTCACCAAGCGGAATGTCGTCGATCCCGCGGATTTCATCGACGTAGCGCATCTGCTGCATCACCATGCCGTCTTCAAACGGACGCAGCAACACGAGATATTGCTTGCCACGGGCCGCGTACTTGGCGACCGCGCCCCGTCCCGTTTCGGTCATCGCGGCGCGCAGGAGCGCGTACGGACGATCCGCGCCCTTGTCGGGTCCTACGTAGTACGCCTTCTCGAAGTGAATCGGATCCACGCTCGCGAGCGGCACGAACTCTTTGATCTGAACGGACTTGTTTGCTTCTTGTTCAAACGACTTCAACTCGTCGCCGCTAAAGATCACGTACTGACCTTTGGAGAACTCGTAGCCCTTGACCATTTCGGAGCGCGGAACGACATCGCCGCTAACCGACGAAACGTACTGCTGCTTCACCCGCGCGCCGGTTTCGCGCTCGAGCATGTTGAACGAGATACTCTTGTCCGTGAGTCCGCTCGAGTACACCTTCACCGGAATCGATACGAGACCGAACGAAAGCGTAACGGAGCCAATTGCGCGTGCCGCCATAGGTAAAGGAGTATATCGACCGGACAGCGGTCGAAATCCTGCCTGTTTTTGCTTCATCCGCGACGATGGGCGGTTCGAGTTGACGGTCTAGACGTAAGTTCCTACATAATGCGGCTTAACGCATGACGCCGCCGCCGCCCGGATCGCACGATCGTCTTGAAGAATATCGCGCCAAGCGCGCGTCCGCGCGGACTCCCGAGCCCTTTGGCGCCGGCGATCATCCGCGCCCGCGGCTGTTTGTGGTGCAGCAGCACGCCGCCACGAACCTGCATTTCGACCTTCGTTTGGAGCACGAGGGCGTGTTGTTGTCGTGGGCGGTTCCGCGCGGTCCCTGCGCGGATCCCGAGGTGTTGCGCTTAGCGATGCAAACCGAAGATCACCCGCTCGACTACGCCGATTTCGAGGGCCAGATTCCGGAAGGCAACTACGGGGCGGGCACGGTGATCGTTTGGGACCAAGGCGAGTGGGTGCCGCATGGCGATGTCGGTTCCGGTCTTGCATCGGGCAAGCTCCTGTTCGAGTTGCGCGGTCACAAGTTGCGTGGCATGTGGACGTTGTTTCGGAGCGGTCGCAAAGACGACAGCGACCGCCACTGGATGCTCATGAAAAAACCCGATGCGTACGCGGGGGAAGAGTTTCCGTGGAGCGAGCACTCGATCTTTTCCGGTCTGACGTTGGAAGAGGCGCGCGACGGAACATCGCGCTTCGATGCGTTGCGCGTCGATGTCGCTGCATGTGCAGAACAATCGGCCGTGGACGCTGCGGCGCAACGGCCGATGCTTGCGCGGACGGCGGATCCGTTCGACGACGACGGTTGGATCTTCGAGTTCAAGTTCGACGGGTACCGCGTGATGCTCAACAAAGAGGGCGACCGCGTCACGCTGTATTACCGGAGCGGTCGGGATGCGACGGCGCTCTTTCCGGAGTTGGTCCGCGCGGCGCGCAAGCTCCCGTTTGACTCGCTGCTCCTAGACGGCGAGGTAGTTGCGCACAACGCGGAAGGCATGCCGTCGTTTCAACGCCTCCAAAGTCGCGCGCAGCTCAACCGCCGCAGCGAGATCGAAGTGGGGGCCGTCCGACGGCCCGTGTCCCTGTTTGTCTTCGATCTGTTGGCGATGGACGGATACGACCTGCGCGACCTGCCGTTGACCGAGCGCAAGGCGTTGCTTCAGCGCGCGCTCTCTCCGGCGGGGCCGATTCGGTTCTCGGATCACATTCCGGGGAACGGCCGCGCCCTCTTCGCGCAAGCGCAGGAGCTGGAGTTGGAGGGCGTGATCGCCAAGCGCGCGGCATCCCGCTATCGCGCCGGCCGCAGCGACGACTGGCTCAAGATCAAGTCCGAGCGCACCGGCGACTTCGTGGTCGTGGGTTGGACCAGACCCAAGGGCCAACGTCCCGGATTCGGTGCGCTGCACCTCGCCGCACGCGAAGCCAGCGAGCTGGTCTATCTCGGTCGTGTCGGTTCCGGGTTCCGCGACACCGACCTCACGGCGATTGCCGAAGAGCTCGGCGACCCGGTCGATGCACCGCCGTGCACGGGTGCGGCGCCGACCGGTCGCGATGACGTGTACGTCGCGCCGCGTCTCGTTGCGGAAGTGCGCTATCTGATGCGCACCAACGACGGCTTGTTGCGTCACGCTGTCTTCGAACGCATGCGCGACGACAAGACGCCCGACGAATGTGACGCGCCGCCCATCAAGGACGCCGATCCCGAGCCGCCGCCGATGCTGGAAGAGGCGCGCGCGTTTCAGCCAACCAATCGCGGCAAGGTGTTTTGGCCCGACGAGGGGTTTACGAAGGGCGACTTGATCGCGTACTACGAAGCGATCGCGCCGTTCATGCTGCCGTACCTGGCCGACCGGCCGGTTGTGTTGGTGCGCTACCCCGACGGCATTGCCGGGAAGAGTTTTTTCCAAAAAGACGCGCCCGCGTGGGCGCCGCCGTGGCTGCGCACCGAGAAGATGTGGAGCGATCAGACCGAACGCGACCTCGACATGTTCATCGCGGATGATCGCGAGTCTCTTCTCTTTCTCGTGAACATGGGAACGATTCCATTTCACATCGGGGCGAGCCGCGTGAGCGATGCGGCGCGTCCGGATTGGTGCGTCCTCGATCTCGACCCCAAAGAAGCATCGTTTCAAGCGGTCATCGAAGTGGCGCGCGCCATCGGGGAACTATGTCGCAAGATTGAACTCGACGCGTACTGCAAGACGAGCGGTTCGAGCGGCATCCACGTGTTGCTTCCGTTGGGCGGCGCGTTCACGTTTGAGCAATCCAAGACGCTCGCGGAGTTGATCGCCCGCGTCGTCGAGGCGGAAGTGCCGACCATCGCGACCACAGAGCGTTCTCTCAAGAAACGGGACGGCAAGGTGTACCTGGACACGGTGCAGAACGGGCCGGGCAAGCTCATCGTCGCGCCGTTTTCGGTTCGTCCGCGCCCGGGCGCCACGGTTTCGGCGCCGCTGCGTTGGGACGAGCTCACGCCGACTCTGACGATCGAGCAGTTCACCATCCGCTCGATGCCGGAGCGGATGGAATCGTTCCAAGCCGTCGATCCGATGGCGCCGATCCTGACGACGCGCCCCGATCTCATGGCGGCACTCACGCGCTTGAGTGAGATGCTCTAGAATCTCGAGCCATGAGTGCAGGGCCCGAAGGGTTGTCGCGCGCGCAGTACAAGGCCGCCGTCGATCACGCGATTCGAGAGCGCCGGACACGCAAAGTGTTGGCGGGCGTCGGCGACGACGAGGCCGCGTTTATTGCGCGGGTGCGTGAGTGCGTCGCGCTGGCGGGACAGACGCCGTTTCACTTTGCGCGAACGGACGCTGTGCCGGAGCCGTGGCGCATGGTCTTTGTGGATGCCTCCGGGTTGCAGGCTCTGGGCGAGCACATGGGCGACCAGTTGCTCGGCAAGTTGCCCAAGATCTTTGCCGCGGCGGGCTGCATGGTGCACGTGACGTGGGTGCCGGAGGCCGACGCGGAACTCGCCGCGCGGCGCGATTGGGAACACGCGGCGGCGACCGCGGCGGCCGTGCAGACGTTGTTGCTGGCGGCGCAAGCGCGGGGACTCGGCAGTTACTGGTGCAGTGCGCGCCCCCTCAACGGCCCGCGTTGCTTGGAGTTTTTGGGCGTGCCGGAGGACGAGCGGTATGTCGGCTCGGTGTTCCTGGGTACGCCACTGTCTCCCGCACGCGAACAGTCTGACGGGTGGTCGGGCAAGTTGCGCGACAAGCGGTCATCGCCTCGCGCGTGGTGCCGCTTCGTAACCCGAAAAGACCGCTGAAACGCTTCGCTAGCCGTCGCGCGCGCCGGACGGTTCCGGTTCGCGTGCGGGCGCGTTCGCTTGCCCCGGCGCGCCCGTCATGATGCCGGCTTCCAGCCAGTCGTGTTCGCCCATCATGACTTGCTGGGCGAGGTTGTAGCTCTTGCGATCGTCGTTGCTCCGGATGCGCTTGAAGAGGTCGCCGATGCGACGCCGTGCGCCGCGGCAGTAAAGATCCGCCATCGCGATCGCTTTCTGGTGGCCCGCCGCCTTCGCGTCGGCTTTGGCGCGAGCGCACACGGTCGCCATCGCAAACATCTCGGCGCCGATATCGACGACGCGGGCGAGCAGCCGTTGACGGCGCTCCAATCCCGCGCGATGCAAGATCATGCAGTGAAAGATCGCGCGCGCCAAACGGCGCGATGTGCGATCGAGATAACGAATGTGCGTGCCTAAGTCATCCCACTCGTCGTGGCTCGGCCACCAGCCCCAACCGAGCCAGAGTTTGGGGTACCACTTGGCGTAGAACCAACCGGCTTTGAAAAATGCCTTGGTCTTCGCCAGGAGAGACGCGCGCGGTTGCAGCAGGGCGCCCGCCGCCGTCACGTGGGCATCGAGCGCCTCGCGTGCGATGTAGAGGTGCATGATCTGCGTCGAACCTTCGACGACGGTGAAGATGCGCTGGTCACGCAGCATGCGCTCGACCGGTTCGGGACTGTCGCCGCGGCGCAGCAACGACTCTTCGGTTTCGTAGCCGCGTCCGCCGCGCACGGAGAAACAGTCGTTGATAACCGTCCAGCCGCGCTCGGTGTTGAACAGCTTCGCGATGGCCGCTTCCAAGCGGATGTCGAACTCGCCGTTGTCAACCCAGCGCACGCCTAAATCCGCGACGGCCTGCATCGCATAGACCGATGCGGCCATGTCGGCGATCAGGCCGGCGACCTCGTCGTGCTTCCCGACCGTGGCGCCCCACTGAAAGCGTTCGGCGGCCCAGCGGCGCGAAATGTCGAGCGCTTTTTTGGCCGCCCCGACGCAGCAGGAGGGCAGCGTGAGGCGCCCGATGTTGAGCGTCATCAACGCGAGCTTGAGACCGGATCCTTCTTTCCAAAGGAGGTTCTCGGCGGGGATGCGCACGTCTGTGAACCGCATGACGCCGTTTTGAATGCCGCGCAGTCCCATGAACTCGCAACGGTGTACGGTTTCGACGCCGGGCGTATCGGTGGATACGATGAACGCGCTAATCTGACGCTTCTGCTTGCCGTCGACTTCCTTGGGCGGCGTCTGCGCCATCACGATCATGTGTTTGGCGATGGGGCCGTTCGTGCACCACAGCTTTTCGCCGTTTAGCACCCAGTGTTTGCCGTCCGACGATCGCTCCGCGCGCGTGGCGACGTTGGACGGGTCGCTGCCCGCGTTCGGCTCCGTCAAAGCAAACGCGGAAAGTTCGCCGCGTGCCAGCCGCGGCAGGAGCCGTTGCTTTTGCTCGTCGGTACCAAACATCTTGAGCGGTTGCGGCACGCCGATCGACTGGTGGCCCGACATCATGGTCGCGGTGGATGCGCAATGCGCCGACACCATCTCGATGGCGCGGTTGTATGCGCTCTGCGACAGACCGAGTCCGCCGTACTGCTTTGGAATTTTGATGCCCAACGCGCCAATGGAGCGCAGCGCATCGAGCACCGACTCGGGTACGTTGCCGTCCCGATCGATCGCGGCCGCATCGACGTGGTCGCGCAGCACTTGCTCGAGTTTTTTGAGAAACGACTCGGTGGCGTCGTCGCCGGCCGACGGGTCCGTCGGATACGGATCGATGAGATCCATCCGCAGGCGTCCCAAAAACATCTCGCGGGCGAAGCTGGGATGGGTCCATCCGTCCTCGCGCGCGTCTTCGGCGACGTCGCGGGCTTCGGCCTCACTGGCGAGTTTCTGGCTTTGATCCGTCATGGCAGCGTTTCGACTATCGACCGATTCCGTCCCGGTCTGGAGCGCGAGGCCCAGACGTCATTTCGGCCGTGTTGGGCCCGGGGTCCGCCACGGAAACGAGGCGGAACGCGGTTACCAGGGCTTGATTGTAAACGCCTTGGTGTCGGCGATTTTCTTACCGGGTTCCTGATTGGCGACTTTGACGAGTTGCTGAGCCCAGTCCTTGATGATGCCGCGCGAGTGGGCGTACCACGACACGCCCTTGAGATCGAACGGACGCGCCTTCTCGCCCTCGCGATCCGCAAAGCTTAAGAGGACGCGTCCGGTTGCCGCGTCGATGAAGCGCCCTTCCATGCTGACGGAGCTCTTCGTGGTCTGTTGAATGGCGGCGCCGCCGCCGTAGGGCACGCCCCAGCTGATCGCTTCCAAGATCGCTTTACTGGGAACCACCTGCACGAGGGCGAACTCCAAGATGACCGTCTTCTCGCTCTTGTCGCCCGCGTTCGCAACCAGCTCGAAGTGGTTGTCTTCGCCGTCGCGAAACGCGCTCTCGAGCTCGGTCTTCGTGAACGTAGCGAGTTCGTCCAAGTCCTTGCGGATGTCGCGCCCGCGTTGTTGCCACCAAGTCATGTCGAGAAGGTGCGTCGTATCGACCGGTGCGATAACGATGCGGTCGTAATTGGCGAAGTTGCCCTGCGGATGTCGCCACGCGCGGTGAAACGGAAGGTCTTGCGATTCGGTCATCCGTTCGGCCTTCACGAACCCGGCGGGTTCGGCGGGCTTGGCTTTGCACGCCCCCAGCGGGACAACGAAGATGAAACTCACGAGAAGCACAGACGGTCGCAACATGGCGTCATCTTAGCCGGAGCCATCCACGCCCCGCGCGTTTCCTCGTGGGAGCACGGCGCTTTGTGGCGCGGATTCCACGCGTGAACCCGTGCGAACGATCGGTACGCGGGCTACCATGCCGCCATGTTTGGTGGAATCGACGCCGCCGGCGGGTCACGCCTGGTGTACGCAACACACGACGGAAGCATCGTGACCTTTGATGTCGATACCGGCGCCGTGTTGGACCATACCGCGGTGTATCCGGTCGGCCCCCGCCTCGTCCATGTTGCGGGCGTGCTGGTTGCGCACGATGGCGTCTGGCTGAGCGATACGCTCCAACGGCGGATCCGCCGTGTTCGTGCGGACGGCTGGCAATCGGCGCTCGTGGGCGATTTGCCGACCCCCGGCGTGGATCACCAGGACGATCCAGGCGTGTTGTGGGAGCCGAACGCGATGGCGCGGCTGGGCGACGAACTGCTGGTCTGCAACGGCGGTTTCGACATGGAGTTCGGCGTCCAGCGGTTTGACCTCGTGTCCGACGATGATCGCAAGCCCGCCTACGTCGGCGCGTTGGAACGGCGCGAGGGCTGGAAGCGCGCGCAAGGTGTCGCGGTCGTGGACGGCGCCATCTGGGTGGCCGAAACCGCGGCGGATCGCATCTGTCGCCATCGGGCGGATGGCAGCGCGATCGACCATGTGCGTCCCCACCCCGACCTCGGCCGCCCGTTCCGGTTGGAACCATACGCCGACGGCGTCCTGATGACGCGTGCGCCCGAGGAAGACGACGAGTGGGAGCGGTGCGGCGTGGCGTTGCTCGACGCCGATGCGAAGTTTGTGCGCTGGGCAGTGCGCGCAGGCGAGGACCACGGCGAAACCGTCTGCCCGTTTGACGTGGCCACGCTGCCCGACGGACGTTTCGCCGTACTCGACTTGCCGTTGGGGCAACCGCCCGACGTCCGGCTGCGGATCTTTAAGGCCGACGGCACGTTGCAACGGACGCTGCTCGACGAAGCGACCGACTTAGCGCAAGCCCTCGCGTCGTATTTCCGCGGCCTCCTCAAGAGCGACGCGACGACGCCGGCCGCGTTCCATGCGCGCGCCCGTGTGCATCACTTCAATGCCGGAAAGACGCCGGAACATCTGGAGAAGGCGCAGGAGCTCTATCGCGCGTGCCTAGCCGCCGCGCCGGATCGGTTGGCCGCGTACTTCGGGCTGGCCGAGTTGCTTGCGCGAGATCTTCATCGGGCGCAGGCGGCCACGATGGTCTGGGAGATGGCGATGCAGGCAGGCGCGCCGGCGGAGTTGGTCTTGCCGCGCTTGGCCGACAGCCACCGCGATGCGGGCGACTTAGACAGCGCGATCCGCGTTCGGCAGCAATGTGTCGAGGGGTATCCGCTTCCCGAGGACTACCACGATCAGCTGGAGCTGCTTGCCAACGAGATCCTGGAGCGGGCCGGCGCGTAGCTTGTAAGTGCCTACTGCGAGGCGACTTATCGGTCGCGTCCGCTGAATTCGTAGATTGAACCGGGCGCGGTCGTTGCTTGGTTCCTGTTTGCCGCTACAATCCGCCGTTCGCCATGGCAAAGAAGAGCAAAGAAGCGCGCGTTTACGTCATCATGGAATGCACCGAGACGGGACAGCGCAGTTACATGACCGAGAAGAACAACCGCAACGGCTACAAGCTGGAGTTGAAAAAGTACAACCCCAAGCTGCGTAAGCACACGGTCTATAAGGAGCGGAAGAAGTAACCGCTTCTTTCGCGCGGCGGATGCACCCGCTGTAATGTTCTCGTTGTTCTCTGGGTGGCCAAATCGTGGACGCGAAATTTTTGGCTCGCCGGATCGAGCACACGATCCTCAAACCGACCGCTACGGCGGAGGATGTGCAACGAGCGTATGACGACGCGGCCCGTTGGCGCTGCATCGGGTTTTGCGTGCATCCCCATTGGTTGTCCGGTCTCACGGGCCACGACGTCGAACTCGTCAGCGTAGCTGGATTTCCATTCGGACTCGACGCCACCGAAACCAAAGCGGACGCCGCGGCGCGCGCGGTCGGCGATGGCGCGAGCGAGATCGACATGGTGATCAATCTGGGTGCGCTCAAGAGTGGCGACTGGTCCTCGGTCGCGCGCGACGTTGCGAAAGTACGGGGCGCGATTCCGGATGCGGCGTTGAAGGTAATCTTGGAGACGGGCGTGCTCACGGACGCCGAGCGAGATCGCGCCGCGCGCGTTTGCATGCAGGAGGGCGCGGATTTTTTGAAGACGAGCACGGGTTACGGTCCTCGCGGCGCGACAGTCGCGGACGTGGTCGCGTTGTGCGAGTTTGGTCCGGTGAAAGCCTCGGCGGGGATTCGCACGCGCGCGCAAGCCGAAGAGCTGATCGCTGCCGGTGCCGCGCGATTGGGTTGCAGCGGCACGGCTGCGATTCTGGAGAGCGCATGAGGCACACCGTGAAAGATGCCGGCGAAGGCGGGGCGCGCCTCGACCGTTATCTGGTCTCTCAGTTTTCCAAGATCAGCCGCGCGACGATCATGAAGTACCTAAAGGAAGGTCGTGCGCGCATCAACGGCAAGCGTGCGCGCGGCGGCCTGCACGTGCGCGACGGTGACGATTTGCAGCTTCCCGATTGGGAAGACAGCATCGACCGCATTCGTGCGGGGCAAGCGTTGGGCGTTCCGGAGCCCGCGCAACGACGAGTCGAGTTGCCGCAAGACATCCCGGTGATCTACGAAGACGAGCACATCCTTGTGGTCGACAAGCCGCCGGGGCTGGTGATGCATCCCGGCGAAGGGCACGATCGCGGGCTCGACAACATCTTGCGCGAACACTTCGGGCCCTCGACGCGGTTGGTGCATCGACTTGATCGCGATACGAGCGGCGTGGTCGTCGCCGCCCGGGGCCACCCTGAATCGGCGCGCAGGTTAGGCGATGCGTTCGCGGCCGGCGATGTCGAGAAGTCATACCTCGCGTTGGTGCGTGGCGTACCGGATCCCGCGAAGGGATCGATCGACGCGTCGCTTAAAAACACAAAGCGACAAGGCGAAAGCGTACGTGTGGACCCGCATGGCCAAAAGGCGCGCACGGACTACGAAACGGTCGAAGCATTCGAAGAGCACGCGCTCCTACGATGCGCGCCCAAAACGGGAAGGCGACACCAAATCCGCGTGCACCTAAGCCACATCGGACACCCGTTAGCGGTCGACCACGTCTACGCCCGCCAAAAAAAGCTAAGACTGAGCGACCTAAGACCGGACCTACCGCGAACGTGGAAAAATCCAGTCCTCCTAAACCGCCAACCGCTGCACGCAGAGAGCCTAAGGTTTAGACACCCAGCAAACGGCGAAGACGTGGAGTTTCGAGCAGTGTTGGCGGAAGACATCGAGCGCGCACTCGACGTAATCCGAGCCCAAACCCAGACCAGCGAGTAAGTACGCAACCAAGCTTCCGCGCAGGACGGACTAACGGGACCGACTAACGGGACCAGGTCCCTGTGGATAACTTCGTAAGCTGCTTATAGCCAATGACTTGTGCTTGCGGCGTGCGGGATTTCGCGCGCACTCTGGGCTACAAATCACCGGTTTTGCCCCAACTTTGCGCCCAAAATCCCGCACGTGGCGCGCATAAGTCTTTATCGAGAAGGCCCTTGCAGAGTTATCCACAGGGACCTGGTCCCGCGCTGGGCTTACCCAGCTCAGGCGGTACCTGATCACGAGGGCTCGTTGTCTCCCGGCTAGGCTCTGTCTGAGAATCGGCCGTGGCACCGAGGGCGAGTCGATTTGCCGCTGTATCCAGGAGATACAGCAAGAAGTGGGCGCGAAGATCCTGCGGTGAAGCGGCCGGCCGAATGCAGGCCGCTTCTCGGACAGAGCCTTAGTCGCTGGCCACTGGTTCGCAGATTTTGGCCATCTTGCCCGCGGGAGTCGTTTCTCCGCCGGTCTCTATACGCTCCACGATTAGCATGGCGTCGCCGATAAGCGCGGTTGCCAGCGGTCCGTACGTCACATCAATCTGTGTCGTCGAGATTACCGTGGCGGTCAGGTTCTGGAAATCGTCGAACTCGGCGCCGGTTCCTAGTTTTACGCTCAACTGGCCGTGCGAGACCTGGGCAGCACGCGATCCTGAACCAGAGCGTTGGGGAGGCCTCCCGGCGCATCGTGGGGGCCAAGGCCAGCCGAATGTCTCGGTCAAGAGATCAGGGGCTCGACTGCGTCAAATTCAAGCCGCCCACTCAAGCCGCCAGAGGCGACGAGGGTCAATCGACTTGGTGCCAAACCGATCGAACGTCCAGCTCCAACATCGTCAGATATTGGGCCAAAAGACAGACGAGAACTGATCGACTACAGCCCACTCAAGCCGCCAGCGGCGACGAGGGTCGATCGCCTTGGTGCCAAACCGATCGAACGTCCAGCTCCAACATCGTCAGATGTTGGGCCAGAAGACATCGTGGAACCGAGCGCTACCCGAAGACCCCGCGCTCAAGCCGCCAGAGGCGACGAGGGTCGACCGAGTTGGTGCCAACCCGACCAAACGGCCAGCTCCAACACCGTCAGGTGTTGGGCCAAAGGACACGAAAGACTCCTAGGAAATGATCAGGAGATCATTTCCTAGGAGTCTTAATGCGCCGCTTCCAGCGACCGGTGTGGGACGCCGGGCGCTTGCCGTGGTTTGCCTTTTTGGGCTTTCTGCAGTTCTTGGCCATGGGCCTGAGGAGGATAAAGGGATTGTTCGCCGCGTCAAGCGGGGGCGTCCGGCTTTAGGGCGCAATTTCGGATCTTGTCGTACAGCGTCGGCTTTGAGATCCCCAGAATGCGGCTGCTTTTGGCCTTGTTCCAGCCCGTGGCCTTCAGCACGCGGGCAATGTGGCGCTTTTCGATCTCGCTGAGCGGTTCTAGGTCCTCGTCCATGACATCGGTCTTCACGTTGGCGCGCACCGCGGCCGGCAGGTCACCCACTCGAATCGCCTTGCCGTCGCCCATGATCAACGCCTGCTCGATGCAGTTTTTGAGTTCGCGGACGTTGCCCGGCCAGTCGTAACTCTTGAGCGCTTTGAGCGCGGCCTTCGTCATGCCCACTTTGCGCAGCGACTCGGGGCCCGGGTAGTTGCGCAAAAAGAACTCCGTGAGCACCTCGATGTCCGCGCGGCGGCGTCGCAGCGGCGGCACCTCAATGGTGACGACGTTGAGTCGGTAATAGAGGTCTTCGCGAAACGCGCCCTCGCGCACGAGCAAGGCGAGCTTTTGATTTGTGGCCACGACGATGCGCACATCGATGTGTCGTGGCTCCGCGCCGCCGAGTCGATCAATCATCTTGTCCTGCAGGATGCGCAACAACTTCACCTGGAGTTCAGGCTTCATTTCCCCGATCTCGTCGAGAAAGATGGTCCCGAACTCAGCCTGCTCGAAACGCCCGGCGCGACCTTTCGGATCCGCGCCGGCGATGCCGGACTGCGACGCATAGCCGAAGAGCTCGCTCTCCAAAAGCGTTTCCGGAATCGCCGCACAGTTCACCGCAACAAAGAGATGCTCACTCCGCGGACTCTGCCGGTGCAGTTCGCGCGCGACCATCTCCTTGCCGACGCCGCTCTCGCCGGTGATCAACACCGTCGCGTCAAACCCCGCCGCCTTCTCGACGCGTTCGAACACGGTGGCCATCGAGTCCGACGCGTGCACAATTTCGCCGCCGAGTCCGAGCCGACGTTTGAGAAGCGTGTTCTCCTCCTCAAGCGCACGCGTCGTCGCCAGGTTGGACGCCGCATACGAAGCAAGTTGCGCGATGCCCGACGTAAACTCCAACTCCTGGTTGGTGAAGTGCGCACGACGCCCGGCGTTGTCGACATACAAGACGCCGAAGTCGTGGAGCGGCGCGCAAAGCACGGAACGCACGTCGATCGTGAACCCGCCCGATTCGCCGTCGTCGCTGTCCTCGACCGCGGCCGACGACGTCAAGATTGCGGCGCTGGACTCAATCGTCGCCTGAACGACCGAAGCATTCAGTTCCAGCCCCTCGCCACGCGTCACGCGCGGAGCGATGGCGTCATCGTCGTCGCGGAGCGCGATCGTCGCCCGTTCGACCTTGAGCACACGCAAGACAGCATCGAGCACGCGCCCCAGCAGTTCGTCCGCATCGCGCACCGACCAAAGCAGTCCCGCGATTTCGTTGAGCGCAGCGGCGTGCAGGTCCGCTTCGTCGGCGTGCAACGTCAGTTCGACGCCGTCCACATCGACCGCTACGCCCGGCTCCAAAAGTCGCTCGCCGCCGGCCCACCGCAGCGTCCGCCCCTCGACCGACCCGATCTTCTCCGCGACGGGCTTCCCGCAAACGAGCCGACGCTCCGCATCGAAGCCAAACGGCAGCGGCGCCTCGCCCAACTCGACGACGGCATGACTTTTTTTGTTCCGAAGTTCCAGGAGAGCCATGGGCGGCCGCATACCGTAAGATTTTCTTACGGCGAATCAACCCGAATCGCGCCGATCCGTTCCTATGGACATGGAGCCCGCTCTCGAAACATTCTCCGCCGACGCGCAGCGACTCGAACGCGAGATCGCCAAGGTCGTGGTCGGGCAGGCGCGCGCCGTCCGGGAAGTGCTGTTGGCGTTGCTCTCGGGCGGCCACGTTCTCCTGGAAGGCGCGCCCGGCCTCGGCAAGACGTTGCTCGTCAAGACGATCGCGCGCGCGCTCGATCTTCACTACACGCGGATCCAGTTCACGCCGGATCTGATGCCCGCCGACGTCACCGGCACACAAGTGATGCACGAGGACGGCGCCGGTCGCCGCTTCGAATTCGAAAAGGGGCCGATTTTTGGCCAGGTCGTGTTGGCCGACGAGATCAACCGCGCCACGCCGAAAACGCAAAGCGCACTCCTGGAAGCCATGGAGGAGGGCGCCGTCACGGTCGCGGGTCGAAATCACGCGCTCGACCAACCGTTCTTCGTCCTGGCGACGCAAAATCCCATCGAGATGGAGGGGACGTACCCGCTCCCCGAAGCGCAACTCGATCGGTTCTTTTTCAAGGTGGTCGTGGATGCACCCGACGAGGACGAACTCATCGCGATCTTGGAAGCGACCACCGGCGGCGGCGGCGCGTCCGTGGAAGCGGTGCTCGACGGGCCGCGGTTGCTTGAGCTGCGCGCCATGGCCCAGCGCGTACCGATCGCGGTGCCGTTGATGCGTCACGTCGCGCGTCTCGTGCAATCGTCAGGCCCCGACGGTGCGGCCACCGCACGCCGCTATGTTCGTCATGGGGCGGGCGTGCGCGCGGGTCAAACGCTTGTGCGCGCGGCGAAAGCGCGCGCGTTGCTCGAAGGCCGCGGCCACGTTGACTTCGCCGACATCGAAGCCGTCTGGGCGCCGGCGCTGCGCCACCGCATCCTGCTTAACTTCGAAGGAGAAGCGGAAGGCATCACGCCCGACGCGATCTTAAGAGACGTGTTGGCAGCGACGCCGACGATGCCCGGTTCGATCCAGTCGCTTGGCGACTCCGGCATCGACTCCGGCATCGGAGCCAGCGCCGAAGCCGACGCGGCCGGTGATCCCCAGCACTGATCTCCGGCGTGACGCCCGGCCATAACGCCCCGCCATGACTCCCAGGCCGGGTAAAGTGGAACCGTGATGGAACGGCCCACCGTTTGGCGGATGCTTGCTCGCGTTCTCACGCTGAGCTGCCCGCGGTGCGGCCGCGGCCGCTTGTTCGCAAGCTACTTCATTCGTGCGAAACGTTGCACGGAGTGCGCGTGGACTTACGAACGCGGCGCGGGCTACTGGGTCGGCGGTTCCGAAGTGCACATGTTTTTGACGTACGGCCTCAGCGCATTTTTGTGTGCACCGCTCGTCATCTGGCTCGGGAGCTCGGCGACCGTCATGGTCGCGCTGATCTTTGGCCACGTCGCGCTGTCCCTCGTCCTGTTTCGGTTCTCGCGCTCCGCCTTCTTAGGACTGGACTACTTGCTCGACCCGAGCGAGCCGGAGCGCGGCGACGAGGACGACCGCGGCGATCCCGAACCGCCGCCGCGCCCGCGCACGCCGCCGGGGTTGGCGCGTCGTCGCCCGCCACGCATCGCCAAGAGCGCACCGCGTCCGCGCACACCGGCGCCCGCGTTCTCCGACGAATAACGGCCAAGCGGTAGCGTCCGAGCGCTGTTCCGTCGAAGAAGTGCGGGCTGCTAGAGGCGTGCAGCGACAATCGTCACATCATCGCGGGGCGGTAAGCCCTCGGCGTGCGACTCGCAAACGGCCTTGAGGCGCGTCACCAACTTGGTCGGCGTCGGATCGTCTTCTTTGACGACTTCGCGGATGGCGTCGAACACGCGTTGCTCGCCGAACAACTCGCCGGCGCGGCTGTGGCGTTCGGTGACGCCGTCGGTGTAGCAGACAACCCATTCGCCTTCGCGCACGGCGATCGTCGGGCACGGCCCCGCGGAAATCTCATCGATGATGCCGAGCGCCGGCGCCGTGGCCGGAATCGTGCGGACGGTGTCGGTTTCGGGGTCGTAAAGAATCGGCGGTGTGTGCCCGGCGTTTTGGTATTCGAGCACGCCGCGTTTGCGGTCGTACGCGCACACGAACAAGGACACAAACATCCCTTGCGTGAGATCGGCGCAAAGCGCGCGGTTCAACAAGCCGTACAGGCCGGCGAGCGAGCGGCGCGTCTGCAGCAAGCTCCGCAAGTGCGCCCGCACGTTTGACATGATGAGCGCGGGCCCGATGCCGTGACCGGACACATCGCCGATCACAAGACCGATGCGCCCCGGATCGATGGCGAAGTAGTCGAAGTAGTCGCCGCCGACGGTGTGCGCTGCATCGCTCACGCCAGCCAGCAGCGACCGCCCAAACTTCACCGCCTCTTTCGGAAGCAACCGCTGCTGAATGACGCGCGCCACACCAAGCTGCTGACTCATCGTGCGCGACTCGAGCGTCTCGTGAAACAAGCGGTTGTTTTCGATCGCCATTCCCATGAGGCCCGCCTGCGCGTGAAACAACATGAGGTCGGCAGCGGTGAATGGCGAACCGGCGAGCGTCGAGTCGACGTAGATGACGCCCAACGTCTTGCCGCGCGCGCGGACGGGCGCGCACATCACTTGGCGGAGGCGCATCGATGCGACGGATCGCGTCAGATCGAGCACTTCGCCGTCGCTGCTGACGCGGGCGATCACCGGTTTGTTTTTTTCGATGACGCTGCGCGGAATCGAGCGGCTCATCGGCAGATCCGGATCGAGGTTGCGGCCATCCTTGTTGCGCGCGCACTGGATCTCGAAATCCTGGCCGTCGTGCAGCATCAAGATGCCGCGTTCGGTGCCCGTTGTTTGGATCGTTAGATCCACGAGCTTGCGCAGCAACCGATCGAGATTGGTTTCGCCGAGAAGCTCGGAGACCGTCGCGAGGAGCGCCCGAAACGAAGCCTGGTCCCGCTTGGCATCACCGGTGACGCACTCCGAAAAGCGATCGACTTCCTCCTGGCTAAGCCAGGGCATCGGCGACGTGTCCAGGGTCATGACCTGGAGATTATCCGCCATTTGCGGCGGTGCGGCTACCCAACTCGTGCCCACCCGACCGCCGTGGGCGCCGAAATGTCGAAAGATCGAGCCATATGCGGCGCGATCACTCCGGCTCGCACGCAATGAAGACGTGCTTGGAAGAGCGCGGCCCGCCCGCGGGGCTGGACTCATGTGCCGCTTGTGCCGACGCTCTTGGTCGCGGAGCGCTCCTTCGTCAAGACGACCGGCTTTGGGCGGATGTTGGGGATGATCCACGCCGCGGAAACACGCGCGGCGGGCGGACGGACACGCACGGTCGCCCGGGCTCCCGATGGCGTCTCCGTTCCGGTCACCCGCGCGTAAAAAGTCGCCGGTTCGGGTCAAAGCTTGGCCTCGCGCGGCGTAGGATGGAGTGTGATGCGCAAACTAACGGTTTTGACTCTCCTGTTGCTTCTAGCTCACGAGGGCTCGGAGGCGGCCAGCCTCAAGCTCGGACGACGCTATCGCGACGAGTCGAACGGCTTCCAGATTCAGCCGCCCGCCAAGTGGGAGCAGGTTCCCACGAAGTTCCAAGACGTCGCGCAGATCGGCAAGTGGGTCGCCAAGCGTGCGAAGCGCGGTTGGTACACGGCCGAGATGCACGTGCTCCGGTTCTTGAAATCCAAAGCGATCGAAGACGTG
Source organism: Planctomycetota bacterium (assembly GCA_021776785.1). GTDB lineage: Bacteria > Planctomycetota > PLA2 > PLA2 > PLA2 > JAJFFF01. The sequence goes on from JAJFFF010000041.1 coordinate 27,340, forward strand.
GACTCGCCCGCCGAGGCCGTCGAGCGTGGTATCCCCGGATACTCCGGCATGTTGCGCTACCAGCCCAAGGACGTGTGGGCGTTTGTAAAGCGGCGCATGTTCGGCGGCGCGAATGTTCAAAGCACCGACGCCGCGTTCAGGATGTCGCGCAAGGAACTCAAGGCGACCGTCAAAGTGTTTCACGGTCCGCTGCGAGGCACGGGTCGCGATGCGACGCGTAGCCAGTTGATGGTGTGTGCGGCGCAGATCGAAACGATTGAAGAGTCGGACTCGTCGTTTGGCATTGTATTTTTTGCGACGGTGGCGGACGAGAAAGACATGCTCGCCACGTTCAAGCGCATCATCACGCGCTTTCGCGTGCTCGAGGACGATGCGGAAGACGACGAAGGCGGAGGGCCGACCGACGCCGACATCTTTGTCGACTCCGAAAAGAAGCCGGACGCATGGCGCGCGGCGCGTAAAGCCAAGTTGATCAAGGGTTGGAGTGCGATCGACACCGCCAACTACCTGATTGTCTACAACTCCGAGGTTAAGCGTCCCCTGATCAAAAAGGTCGCGCTCCACATCGAAGCGATCCGCACCGACGTGTACGAAAAACTGTTCCCGCCGACGCGCGAAGTGAAGGCGATTTCGGTTGTCCGCGTCTGCAAGGATCGCGCCGAGTATCACCGCTACGGCGGCCCTGGCGGCTCCGCGGGCTATTGGGCGCGCGGCGACGAAGAGCTCGTCTTCTACCAGGACAAGTCGAATAGGAAGGACTCGCTGCGCGTGCTTTATCACGAAGCGTTCCACCAATACATTCACTACGCGGTTGGCGAAGTCGCGCCCCACAGTTGGTTTAACGAGGGGCACGGCGACTATTTCGCCGGCCACAACTATCGCAGCGGGAAGTTCAAATCCGACGTGTTCCGCTGGCGTACCGGCACCATCGCCACAGCGTTGGGCCAAAAAACCTACGTCCCGTTGCGCAAGTTCTTGAAGTACTCGCAAGGCGAGTACTACGCGGATGCGGGCCTGTGCTACGCGCAGGGATGGTCGCTCGTTTACTTCCTGCGCGAAGTCGAACGACGCAAGATCAAGAAGTATCAAAAGTACTGGGGGCTTTTGGACCGCTACTTCGAAGCGATCAAGAAAAACGTCAAGAAGGTGCAGGACGAGGGGTTAGGCGGTATGAACGAAACGCCGCCGGGATCGGCGCCAGGCGATAGCGGATTCGGTGGGCTCGACGGTGACGACGAAGAAGCGGCGGCGGCGCCGAAGCCGACCTTGCCGTCGCTGCCCGGACTCGACGGCGGGTTCCCCGGCGAGCGGCCCGAGTTGGGTGCGGGTGCCGTACCCGAAGCCAAGGCCAAGTCATCGGGTCGCACCGTCGCGGGGCCTGTCATCACCGGCACGCAGAGCGCGCTCGATGTTGCGGTCGACGAAGTCTTCTTAAACAACCGCTTGATCGACATCGAACAGCTCGAAAAGGACTGGATCGCATTCAGCAAGTAAGGAGCGCTCCGCTCGCGGTCTTGGCGGCCGCGCTGTGCTGCGTTGTCGCGCGGGCTGAGCCCGAGCAACCGGAGTCCGAGGAAGCGTCGTACCAGCGCTGCTGGAAATCGTTTCGCGCGGCCAAGCCCGAACCCGACCCGCTGCCGGGTCTGCGCGCACCGCCGGACTCCGATCGTCATCGGCGCGCCGCCCAGCGATACCGGGCGTTGCTCGCGACTTGGGAAAAGTCCGAAGCGGAGCGGCGCGCGGCGTTGGAGCAATCCCTCACGGAGCACTTAGCGCAATACCCGCGCGGCCCACGCGCATCGCATGTGCGCTACCTCCGCGGCGCCACCCGGTTTCAAAGCCAAGATTTCGCGGGCGCCCGCCAAGACCTCGAGGTCTTCTTAAAGGATGCGCCGCCGGGGCCGGCGCGCCGAGCGGCCCAAGACGCCCTCATTCAGTCGTTGCGGGGGCTCGGCGACTTTGCGGCGGCGCTGACTTGGCGGGGGCCGACGCCGGAAGCGTTGGAGGAAGCGGGCCGCGTCAAAGAGGCCATCGCGAAGGCTCGGGCCGCAGGGCAGAGCGCCCGGGCCAATGAATGGAGCCAGATCGGCAAACCCTACCAGCGGGCCATAGCGAAATGGCCAGTCGGAAAGGCCGTTGTCCTGATAAAATCTGGACAAAACCTGCCCCAAGCGGTCGAAGCGGCCCTGATTTCGGAGTTTTCGAAAGAAAAAATCGGAATTGCGGTAGCAGAAGTGCGCGAAGCGGGTATCTATCTCCTCGACGGGAATCGGTTGATCCAAGCCGTGAATCCACGTCTCGACACCTTGGTTCACCGCATCCGAGCGCTCCTCAAAGCGAGGAGAGGGCAAGATTAGCGAACGATCGTTCGGTTTTTTGGCACAGCGCTCGCGCACTCGACAAACGCAGAATTAAAATCCGGTTATCGGACTGGGTCCACAAGACGGGCTCTGGCTGGTGGCACGGAACGACGGGTAAAGGAAGAAGAAGATGAGCGTAGGACGTATGGGACCTTTAAAGGTCATTCGGGATCGCGGCCAAGACCGCACTCGACCCTCTCCTTTTCGCGATGTAGCCGCACGACCGACCACGCCGACTACGCGTGGGTTGCCCCCTGTGGCGCGCGGTCGAGCCCGTCGTGGCGCCCTCCGCGCGGCCCGGCACCAGGTGTCGGAGTCGTACAGCTTGGCGTACAGCCTCGACCGTGCGATCTCGGAAGAAGAGCGCATGGAGCGTTGGCTCGAGTACGTAAGCCGTCGCGTCGAAGCGCAGCCCGTCAAGAGCTTCCTGCACCGCATGGCGCTGGAAGATCGCGATCATGGCCGTATTTTGCGTCGCCATCGCGCGGATCTTGAAGACGGCCCGAGCGATATCGCGTTGCTGCCTAAGGTGGCGCTGCCGACGCACATCGAGATTCGCGGCGAGATGGGGTATTACCGTGCCCTGCTCACGGCCGTGCAGATGAAGGCCGAGGCAGCGGAGTACTACCGCAAGCTCGCGCCGTCGGCGGACAACCGCTACCTACGCACGTTCCTCCAAATCCTCGCCAACCGCGAGGAGGAGCAGCGCGACATCTTGGCCGACATGCTCGATGCCCAGCGCGGCATCGGCTTTGGTCGCACAAAGTCCGGCAAGATCATTCCTCCCACACCGCAGTGGCTGGGCATCTTCTTGCTCGACGAAGTCGACGGCTAGCAAAGGCGGGCGCGCAAGGCGTCCTCCCCAGCTTTCCACAAACAATCCACGAACTAGCACCGGCGGGGGAATTTCCCCCGCCGCGTGTATTTTTCCCCGCGCGCGCGCCGTCCGGCGCCGTACCCGGGAGTGCCGCCTACACCAAGTTGCTAGAAATGCGAGTCGGTGTTGGAGGCGCCGGTTGGGTCTCGCCAGAACGATAGAATCGCCATTCTGTGAGATCGACACTCATCCTCCTCGTGCTGCTGGTCGCCGCACTTCTCGTCTACCTCGTTTTTTTGCAGCGGCAGGTGAAACAGCCCGAGGACGACACGGTCGCCCGTGCGTTTGCCCGTGCGGAGGCGTACTACGTCAACGAGGAAAACCGCGACTACCGGCGGGCGCGGCTGGAACTCTTGCCGCTCAAAGATCGTTTGGGCCAGACGATGGAACTCCACGTCAATCTCGCGCTGCTTGATCTTCAGGAGATCAACTACCGCGTGCAAGACGAGCGGCGCATCTTCCGCGTCAACGACTTTCACAAGTTGGCTCGGTCCGCGCTCGAACATCTGCAGCGCGCCGACGAAATCGCGCCGGGGCACCCGACCGTGGAGTTCAACCTGGCCCGGGCGTATATCCAGCTGACGCAGTCACCCGTGTCGAGCGAGACCCTGACGCAGCTCAACGAGGCGGCGCTCGAAATTTTGACGCGGCTCTCCAAAGTCGAGGCTCCGGATGCGACCGTGCTGCTGCTCTTGGGCGAGCGACTCTTTCACGCCGGCGATTTCGCGGGTTCGGTCGAGGCCTACCGACGCATTCGCGAAATGGGCGAGGACTTTGTCCCCGAAACGATCTATCGCATCGCGTGCCTCCGCGAGGGCGGTTCGACCAAGATGATCGACCGTGCGAAGGGCGCGGCGATGGAGCGCGAAGTCAAAAAGCGCTTCCCCGACGCCGGCAAGGCGCCTCGCTCCGCGCTCGAACGGGGCCGCTACACGTTGCTCCTACGGTTGGGGGATGTGGGGGCACCGAAGCCGGCGCCGCGCACGATGAACTGGATCGATCTCACGCGCCGGGCGCTTGTGCCCGAAGGCATCACGTACTTCATCGCTCCCGATTTCGACGGCGACTGCGCGCGTGATCTTGTGGTCGCTAAAGACGGCAAGCTACGCATCCTGCGCAACTCGCGGCGCGCGTCGTTTGAAGACATCACAGAACACAGCGGCCTACCGCTCGACTTTGAACTTTCGGCGGCCGCCGTGGGGGACATAGACGGCGACGGTTCTTGCGACTTGGTCATCGGCGGGCCGTCAGGCTGGCGCGCGTTTCTCAATACGACCGGTTCGGACAACCCCACCAAGTGGCAGTTCAGCGAAGCGATCGAACCCTTCGACACAGCCGCCGTGCGCTGCCTGCTTTTGTGGGATCTCGATCACGACGGCGACATGGATCTGTTTGTCGGTGGCGATAAGAATCGATGCTATCGACTCGCATTGGAGAAGCCGGCGACGGGCGGCGTGGAGATCGTGTACACGGACGTGACGCAAGAGCTCGGAATGGACGCGCCCGCCGCCGACGCGGTGTTGTTACTCGACGTCGAGCAGGACTCCGATGTCGATCTCTTGATTCAAAGCCGTGCGGGGAACGTGTGGTTTGCCAACCTGCGTCAGATGCAGTTTGAAAAGCGGCCGCTCCCGTCCGGCGGCAGCCTCGCGGCCTTCGATGTCGATCACGACCTGACCGAAGAAATCGGGTTGGACGGCAAGGTCTACGACTGGGATGGCAGCGTGTGGGTCCCAGGTGCAACATTCCCGATGCTTGTGGACTTAGACGGCGACGGCATGATCGATGACGATGGCGCCGCTGCGCTCGGCGTCGATGGCGCGATTACGCGCGTGCTCTCTACCGATCTCAACGGCGACGGGGATCGCGACGCGCTCGTGATGACGCCGACCGGGCTACGCGTGTTCATGGCCGATCCCGCCGAGGCGCGCAGCTGGATCGACGTTTTGCCCCGCGGCAAGCTCACCAACTCACTGGGCATCGGAACGCGAGTGCATGTGCGCGCGGGCAACCTGCGGTTGGCGACGACCTGCCGTGATGGGCTCGTGTCGATCCCGCTCGGGAGCGAGGCCGTGATCGATTCCGTGTTGCTCTATTGGACCAACGGGATCGCGCAAGGCGTCACGACGCCCAACCCCGCGCAATGTTTGACGATCCCCGAGCGTGAGGGGCAAGTCGATTCGTGCCCATTTCTCTACACGTTTGACGGCAAGGCTTGGCAATTCATCGCGGATTGCCACTCGGGGACCCCGCTCGGGTTGCCGTACGCCGACCGCAAGTACTTGCCGCCGCGTCCCGACGAAACCGTGTTCGTACCCGGCAAGCATCTGCGCGCCGTGGATGGCGTGCTGCGCGTTCACATCGCGGAAGAGTTTCGCGAATTGCTCTATCTCGACCACGTCGTCTTGCGTGCCATCGATCACCCGGCTGATGCGCGCCCCGTTCTCAACGAAGCGTTTCGCGTGATGCACCATCCGAAGTTCGGTGTGCATTCGCTGACCGGCCTGCGTCCGCCCCGCTCCGCCGTCGATCATCAGGGCCGCGATATCTTGCCGCAGGTCCGGGCGCGCGACGGAAAGCATGCGGTGGTCTGGACGCCTTGCGGGCCGCAGTACACGGGCCTTTGCCACGAGTGGTCGATCACGATGGACTTCGGCGATCTCTCCGCGGCGGAGCGCATCCTGTTTGTGATGGACGGTTGGGTGGAGTTCCCAACGGCCAGTGCGTCGATCGCCGCGTCGCAGACCAAGACCGTTCGGTTCATGATGCCCGTGCTCGAAGTCATGGGACCCGACGGTCAGTGGGTCTCCGCCCATCCGGAACCAGGATTCCCTGCCGGCAAGACGAAGCACGTCTTGTGTGATCTCACCGGCAAGTTTCACGGCACCGACGGGCGCCTTCGGTTGCGCAGTACGCAACGCCTGCACTGGGACGCGTTTTCGATTGCGACAGGGCCCGATCAGCCGCAGCGCGTGACGGCGATTCCGCTTTCGTCCGCGCAGCTTAGCTATCGCGGCGTCGGCAAACCCAACGCCGACCCGTCGGGCGAGCTGCCGGTCCGCTTTTTCCACGACGATCTCGAAACGACGGTGCGCTGGGATCAAACGCCGGGCATGCTGACGCGATACGGCGATGTACGCGAGCTCTTGGCCCGCGTCGATGATCGCTACCCGATCCTCGCGACGGGCGACCTGCTCGCGCTGGAGTTCGACGCGTCCGCGTTGCCGCCGCTCCCTGCGGGGTGGGTCCGCGACTACTGCGTGACCACGCGGGGGTGGGTCAAGGACGGCGATCTCAATCAGGCCGTGCGCGAATCCGTCGGGCCGCTGCCGTTTCGCGCCATGGGGGCGTATCCGTATGCCCCGGACGTGGCCCAACCCAACTGGAGCTGGGTCGAACAATGGAACACGCGACCGGCCCTTACCCAGCACGAACTCAACAAGTTGCACGGCGATGATTGAAACTGCGTCGAAATCGAAACCTGGACGCCGGGCTTGGGGTTTACCCTACAGAGCTGTGACCACCGCCTTGCCTACCCTTCGCCTCGCCGCCGTTGGCGCTGCCACGTTTGTGTGCCTATCTGTCGCGTGGGCGCAGGGCGAGCCGGCTCCGGCCGATGCCGAGGCGGAAGCGCGAACACAGCGCCGGGCGGTCCTCTTGCTGCGCGTGTACGACCGCGACCAAGACGGCGTGCTCAGCAGCACGGAGTACCCCACGACCTTCCCGGCGCGTTTTGAGCGCTTGGATAAAGACGGTAGCGGAACGCTCTCGGCGGCCGAACTCGCTGCGCTTGTCGGGAAAGGTCCCAAGGAAGACGAGCGGCGTCGGCGCGGACGCTTTGACCGGCTCCTGCGCAGTCTCGATGCCAACGAGGACGGTGCGCTGAGCAAGGAGGAGTGGTCCCGGTCGTCGCGGCGGTTGCCGTCGGATTTGTTTGCGTCGCTCGACAAGAACAAAGACGGCGTGATCTCTGCCGATGAGCTGGCGGAAGCGCAGCGGCGCGTGGGCGGTACGTGGCGCGGCCGCGCCGCCGAGTCTTTGGTGCGTCGCTTCGACAAAGACGGGGACCGTCGCATTTCGAAAGCCGAGTGGCTCTCGCGCGCGGACTTGTTTGACAAGCTCGACGCTGACCACGACGGCTTCTTGTCGCTCGAGGAGCTTTCGCCGGCGGGCCCGAACCGCAGCCGGCTTGACTTTGACCCCGCGCGGATGATCGCGGGTTGGATGAAGCGTTACGACAAGAACAAAGACGGCAAGATCGCGAAGGCCGAGTATCCGGATGCGCGGCGGTTTGCGGAGTTTGACGACGACCGCGACGGATTTCTCACGCCCGAGGAGCTGCGGGAAACGTTTAACAAGCGGATGCGCGAGCGCGAGTACGACACGGTCGAACGTTATGATCGCAACGGCGACGGCAAGGTTACGCCCGCCGAGTACACCGGGCCCGCGGGACGCTTTCGCCGCCTCGATCGCAACGGCGACGGCGTGATCGACGGCCAAGACCGTTAAGGGACCGCGAAGGCGCGACGCCTCCCGAACCCAGGTGCGACGCGCACTCTGCGCATCGCACTGGCCGCTACTTGAACTTGTCGAGAGCCTTGCCGAGTCCTTTTTCGAGTAGGCCGGTGGCGGCGCCCTTGAGCAGATCTTCCGCCTTGGGCGCCTTGATCTGCGGACTCGCAGTCGTCCCGCGAATGCGAACAGGCAGCTCCTTGATCGTGTTTCCGATCTTGCTGTAGAGCTTGCCGCCGCCGAAAGTCTTCACGAGCGGCATGAGATCCATCGAAAGGTCGAGACCACCTTCCAGCGAGACACGTCCCGCGAAGTCGTAGCGCGCTTTGTCACCCGACGCCGACAGCCGCTTGAAATTCACCCAGCCGTTTTGCACGTTGAAGTTGGCGCCCGCGCTGTTGAGGTCGATCGCGCCGTCGCCGCGCCCGGCCAGCGAAGCCACCTGAGCGAGCAGCGAGCCCGCCGGAAGCTGCAACTGATTCAAGGACACAGCGCCGGTGCCGTCCAACGTGGGGCGCATCGCCACCCACGTGAGACCGTTCCCTTTGACGGTAAAGTCCGCATTGATGTTGCCGTTGATCGCATCCGAGGCCGACGCCACCATCGGGAACATGCCCGCGACGAGCGGCACCATGTTCTTTTCGATCGCGACGTCTTTGGCTTTGAGTTTGACGTTCCAGTCGTTGCCGCCGCGGATTCGCATCTTGCCCGAGCCGTTGAGTTTGCCGTCGCCCGGCAGCAGCGCGGAGATGCTCTTGAGGTCCAAGTAATCGCCCACCTGCGCCGCGTCGATGTTGAGGTCGCGCACGGTAATCGTGTCGCGTTCGATCGAACGAACCGTGAGTTTTAAACCGGTGGCCGCTTGGCCCTTGCGGTTGGTGAACTGCATCGTCAGGCCCACGCCTTCAAGTTCAATTTTTTCGTTCTTGTCCAAGTCCTCGATGATCAGCTTCGAGTTTGCGAGGTCCAAGCTCAGGTCCATGTCGGGACCGCCGGATCCATCTTGGTCCGGCTCCTCATTCGCGTCGGCCATGCCGTCGAGGTTGGTCTTGCCGCCCTTCTTGATGATGTGCACGACAAGCTCACTGCCGTCGACGGATCCGATCACCTTCTTATTCAAGATCTCTTTGAACGACGAGTCGATGTCGATCGACTTCGCGCGCACCAGCGAACCTTCGGGAAAGCCCTCTGGGTTCGCGATGTCGAGATCTTGAATGCTGACGGACGTGAAGAACCAACCGATCTTTAGACCGCCGATCTTCACCTTGCGATGCACGGAGTCGCCGACGATTTCAGCCACTTTGGAGCGGCCTTCGTCGGTGTTGGCGGCGAGAGGAAGAACGAATCCAACGATGCCGACAATGACAATCGTTAAGATGAGAAACCACTTGATTAGACGTCGAATCATGACGTCTTGCAGACTATCACGGGCGTCGTCGGATTGCGCGGGCGAGGCGCGTCGTCTTGCCGCGCACCTCATAAAGCACGATGTGTACCTCGTAGGACACCGAGCCCACCTTCCAGCGGTCGATGATCACGCTTTGGCCCGGTTTTCCGTCGGCACGAAACGAAAGATCGAACTTCTTGGTCTTTCGCTCCAAGATCGCGGTGCGCCCGGACGGGTAAACCGCGTACGTTTTCTTGCCGAGCGTGACCCGACCCTTCCGTACGGTCGCGATCTCAAGAATGGTCAGCCAACGCTTGCGGCCAAACGCTTTGTGCCCGCCCAGCAAGAGGCCGTCTCTCGGTTCGACGTTCGTTTCTTGGCGCGCCGTCAGATAGCGCAGGACTCGTTTCGCGTCTTCTGGGCTGATCCCGGACTGCGGCATCCGACGCATGCGATCGACGATTTCGCGCCACTCGCTTCGTGATGCGCGCCGGTGCGTGACGCGTTGCGATGCGTGGCAAGCGCTGCACTTGCGCAAAAAAAACTGCTCTTCTTGCCGGTTCGGTACCGGTGCTTGCGGCTCGTCAAGCGCGAACGCATCCACCGCGAGCGCACCCGCGAGCAAGAGCATCATGCCCACGACGATGCGCGCCATCGCTAGTTGTCTTGCGCTCCTTCGTCGATCCAAGTGCGGATGCGATCCACTTCGGCCGCTGTGAGTGCGGGACCGTCGAGCGGCATCGTCGGCGGTAGCGTTCCGTCCAAGCGCCGCGGAAGCAAGCTGCCGGCGCCGTTGCCGGGGATGACCACCTGTCCGGAGTTGCCGCCGGCGATGAGGCCTTCGTACGAGTCGACGTTGAGACCGCCTGCGCCGCCGTGACACCGGATGCAGTCCGATTCAAAAATGGGAAGGATGTCGAGCGCGAACGAAACCGTCGTCGTCCCGCCGCCGCCGCCTCCTCCTCCGCCGCTGCCCTCCTCGACTTCGCCGGTCGGCGAGACGTCTAGGTCACAGCCGGACAGCAAGGCGCCGGTAAGAAGACACGTAAAGAGATAAGCCGAGATGCGCATGGTCAAAACGGGATCACGAGCTGAGAGGAGAAGCGGTGCGCGTCCGGCGCGCCGTCGTCAAAGTCCCAGTACGCGTATTCAAGCTTCCACGTGATGCCGAACTCGAACTTGTGCACGAGGCCGGCGGAGTAGCGATACAGATTGGTTTCGATGTCGGCGCTGTTGAGTGGATCGACCAAGCCGTTGGTCAAGCGCGGCGCACTCCGCCGCATCCAATCGGCTTGGACGTAAGCCATCCACTTCCGCGTGACGCGGGCTTCGACGAGGACATACGCGCCCTGTGTACGGTTGGCCTCGTTGAGAGTAGCGGTCGGATCGCCGACGGTCGGAAGGCGCACTTCGCGCGGCGCGTAAACGTATTCGGCGCGAATCGTCAGGCTACCTTCGCCGCCGCGAAACATGCCGTCCATGACGATCAGGACGTCGGCGCCGTAAAACCGGTACGACAAGCTGTTGCGCGTGTCGTACTTGCCGGTCAGCCACGACAGGCCGAAGCCAAACCGGCCCTGCGACATCATCGTCGCGTTGGTGTACGCGAGGCGCGCGCCGATCTGCTTGTTCTCGTTGTTATCCGAGAAGCCTGTGCCCTGCGCGAGGTCGGTTGTGCCGACGAGTCCGTTCGTGACGAACACCGCGTAGTAGAACTGGTTTTGGCCCTGCCAAACGCTGCCGCTCGCCGAGATTCCGCTGTCGGTATAGATGGACCGAAACAGCGCGCGCGGATTGTTTTCGGGCTGGGCAAACGTGTCCTCGTCGCCCAAGAACAGGAGCGGGCGACTCAGCGTGTCGAACGTGTCGGGAAAGCTGCGCGGGTTGAATTGCCCGAACGGCACGATCACGAGGCCGACATTGACTTGCAGCCACTCGTGAAACACGAACTCGACTTCGGCGAGCGATCCGTCCGTGTAGTAGCGCGCCGTGACCTCGTCGGTGAAGCGATACACAAAGCGCGCGTACCGCTCCTCGACCTGAAATGTGTTCGTGCGCGTTGAGCCGTCGATGTCGGTGCCCCGAAACGAAGTGACCACGACGCCACCGATGTTGAGGCGGGAGGACCAGCCCGCGCCGCCTCCGCCCAGGACGGATTCGTCCGCGCTCTCGCCGCGGCGGACGGCCAAGTACTCCTCGATGGCCGCTTCGATGTTTCGTTGGTCGGCGGCGCGACCGAGTGTGTCGGTTGTTTTTTGCAGCGCGCGCTCGAGCTCTTGGATGCGCTTTTGTTGCGCTTCCTGCTCAGCATCGCGCTGCGAGCGTTCTTCCGCGAGCGCGCGTTCCAAACGTTCCACGCGCTCCGCGAGTCCATCTTGGGCGCTGGCGACGACGCACAGTACCGCGAGGGCTGCCAAACTCTTGACCATCCTGGGGGAGTCTACAGCGAATCGAAGTCAAGATCGGGCGGAATCTCGAAGTGGAACGTGTTGGCTATTTCGAAACAGAGCACCGCGCGCCGTAACCGATCGAACAAGTCTCCGCTCAACGTGGCGCTGTCTCAAAAACATCTGCGAGTCGCTACGCACCGACCTCGGCGAGGCCCTTGAGCGCGTCCAACTTTTCGCGTTCGCCCAGACTCACGAGCACATCGCCTTCGTGCAACTCCATCTCGGGTGACGGGTTGGTCTTGATGGACCCATCGCTCTTGCGGACGGCGACGACGATGACGCCGAAGTCGCGCCGAATCGGGGTGTCCATGAGGCGCTTGTCGCGCAACGTGGAACGCGCACCGACGCGCTGCTCGTCCATGTAGAAATTCATCGGGTTCATGCCCGTCGCCATCTTCAAAAAGTCCGCGGCGGTTGGCGATGCGATCGATTGCGCCATCCAGGTACCGCCGATCACGTAGGGCGACACCACGTCGTCCGCGCCCGCCGCACGAAGTTTGTTGCGCGCGCCGTCGTCCAGCGCGATCGCGACGACTTTAAGCTCGCGGTGCATTTGCTTAGCGGTCAGCGTGACATACACGTTGGCGGCGTCGCTGCCGAGTGTGGTGAGTAGCCCGCGCGCTCGCGCGATGCCGGCGTCGGTGAGCGTCTCTTCCTCGGTCGCGTCGGCTTGGACGGCGATGACGTCATGCTCCCGCGCGTAATCGGCGCGAGTCGGATCTTCCTCGATCACGACAAACGGAATGCCCTTGCGCGCAAGTTCACCTGCAATGGTGCGGCCGAGCCGACCGTAGCCGCAGATGATGACGTGGTCCTCGATGGTGCGGAGTGTTTTTTCCAACCTACGTCTCCCGAAAATATCGCGGAGCTGGTTCTCAACAACCGAGCCCGTGATCAATGAAATCAGCACCGCGATGGACACGGTGCCGACGCCGATCATGATGATGGTGAAAAAGCGGACGCCGAGCCCTTCGGACAGGTCGTTGTATCCCACGGTGCTGATCGTCACGACGGTCTGATAGAGCGCGTCCATCCAGCTCAGACCCGCGATCCGATAGCCCAGGGTCCCCAGCAGGGTGATGACCGCGATCAGGAGGATGGCAAGCTTGAGCCGATGGAGAAGATGGGGCATGGTCCGCAGCGCGCATTATTCGTTGCGGCTTAGACAGAGAATGCTTGTCTAGCCGGTGCGCTCGCGGTTAGTTTGAGCCGCGCCAACAGGGGTGTAGGCAATTGTTTCGGACGATCCGTATCTAACGCGGGTCCTGTGCCAGGTCCGACTGCGTCCATTTGGCGACCGTTCCATGCCTTCGATCCGATTCCTCACTCGCGATTTGGACTTAGAGCTCTCGGGTTCCGAATCGTTTGTCTCGCAGCAACTATTGCTGCTTTCTCCGTATCTCGGCAACGTCGCCCGCGACGTGCTGGAACCGTCTGCAGAGGACGAGGCCCAGCCGCCCCAACCGGTGCGACCCGCGCCGCTCGTGGCGTTACCGTCACGCGTTGCCGAAACGGCTGCGGTGCCAGCGAGTCAACCGGTTCCGGATTCCCCAAAACCGGTCGAGACTCCAGAAGGCGGCCCGGAGAGCGGTTTTGCGGCGACCGAAGAGGCGCGCTCGGAGGGGTTGGACGGGTTTTTTCGGCGTCACGAGCCCCAGGGCGCGGACCGCCAGGCCGACGCCGCCCTCCTGTTCGCGTACTACCTGCAGACGCAGCAGGGCGCGTCGTCGCTGGAATTGGGCGATCTGATTCGTTGTTGCATCCGCACCGGCGTGGATACTCGTAACTTCAACCGAACGCTGGGGACCTTGACCCGGCGCGGGCTTTTGGAAACCGTGCGCCACGGCCGTGCCTACCGACTTTCTGAGCACGGGGTGGCTGCTGTGGAGCAGCGTCTGTGACCGCCAAAGAGTCGTTACACCAGATTGCCGGGATTTGCCGCCGCCACGAAACGTGGCGCCAGGAGACGATCAACCTCATCGCGAGCGAGAACGTGTTGTCGCCTGCGGCGCGCCGGCTTCTCGATACGGATTTCCACCATCGGTATGCCGAAGGCCATCCCGGAGCCCGGTACTACGAAGGCACGAAGTTCATCGATGAGATCGAGACGGAGACGCACAAGCTCATCTTGAAAATCTTCGGCGCCGCACGCGCCGACGTGCGGTTGCCCAGCGGAACCATGGCCAACGAAGCCGTTTTCTCAGCGCTGATGAAGGGCGGCGGAGTCGCCTTGGCCCACGGGATCGCCGGCGGCGGCCACATCAGTCACGCGCGCATCGGCGCCCTGGGCAAGCGCGCCGACAAGATCCTGGAGTTGCCCCGGTTGGCCGACGGATTCCGGATGGACGCGGCGGCCACCCGCGCCAAGATCGCAGAACACAAACCGCGCCTCGTCGTTCTTGGCCGGTCGCTGTTTTTGTTCCCCGAGCCCGTCGCGGAAATCCGGGAGGCGTGTGACGAAGTCGGCGCCACGATCCTGTTTGATGGTTCGCACGTCTTGGGACTGATCGCCGGCGGCATGTTCCAAAGCCCGCTCGCCGAAGGCGCCGACCTCATGACGGCGTCCACCCACAAGACGTTTTTTGGTCCCCAGCGCGGGATCATCGTCAGCCGTGAAAAGGGTGACGACTGGTGGAAGCCGATCGACCGGGCCGTGTTCCCGGGCGTGACCAGCAACCACCACCTGTTCACACTCCCCTCGCTTTGGGCCGCCTCGCTCGAAGTGGTCGAGTTCGGTGCAGCGTACGCTCAGGCCACCATCGCCAACGCCAAGGCGCTGGGCCAAGCCCTTCACGACCGTGGCTTCGCGGTCGCGGCGCCCGATCTTGGCTTTACCGAGAGCCACCAGATCGCCATCGACGTGAAGGACTTCGGTGGTGGACGCGACGTTTCCCGCAAGTTGTCGGACAACGGCATCATCTGCAACATGAACCTGCTGCCCGGCGAGGATCCGCGTAAGAATGCGCGAAATCCGCAAGGACTTCGCATCGGCGTACAGGAAATGACGCGGTTCGGGATGGGACCCGACGAGATGGGGCGGATCGCCGAGATTTTCGGCGCGTGCGTCAAAGACGGCCAAAACGTCACGGCGGACGCCAAAGCCCTGCGGGACGCCTTCCCGACGATCGGCTACGGGTTCTCCGAAGCCGATCTTTCGTCGTAACCTGCGCTTTCGTCGTCAGTTAGCGCGATTTGTGCCGTCTTCGCGTCCCGCCTGCCGATTTGCTACTCTGTCTACGTCGCGCCTTTAACAACACGAGGGACAAAATGGGGGACTTCGGCCGTGGGGTCGGATCCCAGGAGGGGAGGCGCGCGCTCATGACTGGCGCTTTGTAGAGGAGGGCGCGCCGTGACACGGAAACGATCCGATGGGATCGTCTCGCTGCTGGACGCAGAAGACCGGGAGCTCCGGTGGGCTGCCGCGAAGGTTTTGGGGGCGATTGGAGGCGATGAAGCGACGGTGAGGGCACTATCACGGTGCCTTCAGGTCGATGATTCGCGTCTCCGGCTAGCCGCATTGCGCTCGATTGCGTCCATCGGAAAAGGAGATGCATTCGCCGAAGTCGCCCCGCTGCTCGCGGCGCCAGGCGACGTCGGGCACGCCGCGATGGAAGTGCTCGCCGGCATGGGCCCGTCGATCCTGACCAAGCTCAAGCCCCGGTTCGACACCGCGGGCGAGACTGGCCGCCGTCGCATTCTCACGCTCGCCGCCCGTTTGCGCGGCGCCCATGGCATTGGGATTATCGTGCGTGCGCTCGAAACCGGTCACGCCGACGAAGTTGCCGGCCTGGGTGGTCGGCTCGGCGAAGAGTTGGTCAATGCAACGGCCCGCGAACGCGGCACTGTCGTTCGTAAACTCGACGCGTTCTTGGCGAAAAAGGGCCAGGGGTCGGACCCCGGCGCGGTCACAGCGGTGCTCGATCTCCTCAGCCGTTTAGCGGGCCCCAAAGCCCAAGGTCGTCTTCTCGAATACAGCAAAGCGGGGAATCCACCCCGCATTCGCCGGCGTGCGCTGGAGTCATTGGCGCGGATCATGCCCGGCGCGAAAGTAAAACCCGAAGTGGTCGACCAACTGCTTGGTCTCATGCGGGATGGCGACTTTACAAACGTGGTTGCGCCCGCCATGAGCGCTTTGGAGAGCGCACGGATCGACGCCGCGCACGCGCCCCGTATTCTCGCGTGTCTGAACGATCCCGATCCGGCCCTGCGACGTTTCGGCGTGGCCGCGCTCGGCCAGATTGCGTCGCCGGCCGCCGTGCAGGCGCTCATCGATGTCTTGTTGAGCGACAACCCGGATCTGCAGCGGCGGGCGGCCGATTCGTTGAGTCGCCAGCAGGGCCCGGTCGCTCCGATTGTGGAAGCGCTTGTCGGAGCGCCCGACGCACGCGTGGCGTGGGTTTTGGCCCGCGCCCTGGCCCCCCGCCTGCACAAGGTGACGCGGGACCAGGCGTCCCGCCTCGCCAGTGCCGCCGCGGATTGGCTCGCGCCGGGAGATCCGCGCAGTGAACCGGCCCTGACGATTTTGCGGGAAAAGTTCCCTGCCGCTTTGGAGGACGCCGCCCTCAAAAAGGTCGCCAAGATCCGCAAGAAGCGACTCCCTGGCGAGATTATCAATCTGCTCACGCCGGTGATCCGTGAGGGGCCGTGCCGCTCGGTGCGCGGTCGCTACGAGTTGGCGCTCGCCGAACTGATGCGCGGCGGCAACGACGTCGTCCGCGACATCCGGCTCAAACACGTGGGCCTACAAGACTTAGAGGCGCTGTACGCCGACCCGTCGTTTGATCTTGCCGCGCAATTGCGTCGGGAGAAAAAAATCTTGGAGCCCGACGAGTTCTATCTC
The DNA here is from genome assembly GCA_021776785.1 of Planctomycetota bacterium. Taxonomy (GTDB): domain Bacteria; phylum Planctomycetota; class PLA2; order PLA2; family PLA2; genus JAJFFF01. Next base: position 43,766 of record JAJFFF010000041.1, read on the forward strand.
GTTGGATTCCACTTCGCGGAGCGGACCTACGGCGACAAGGTGTTTGGCGGCGACTTGCTGCGCTGGATCGTAAAGACGTTTCCGGGCTCGGCAGCCGCGCGCGCGGCCGAGCACAAGCTCTTGATGGAGGGGTTCCCGCCGCCTCCGCAGCCGAAGCCCAAAGCGAAGCGTCGCGCCCGGAAAAAGAAACTGCCGAACAAACCGGTGAAGGAACCGGCGGCGAAGCCGACAACTAAGGTGAGCGCGAAGAAAGCGGTCGCCAAGAAGGCCGCCAAGAAGGCGATACCGAAGAACGCGCCGGCGAAGAAGAAGGCGGTCGCCAAGAAGACAGCGAAAAAGGCCCCCGCCAAGAAAAAAGCGACGCCCAAAAAAGCGGCGAAGAAAGCTTCGGCGTCTCGTTCTAAGACACCGTCTCGAAAGAAGTCGGTTGCGAAGAAAGCGCGACGAACGCGCTCATAAACTTCGCGCTCGCGGTTGCGCACACCCTAGTCAGTGATAGTCGTTTAGCGGTAAATCGTGTCCGGATGCCCGGACGCGTGATCGTGGACAAGGAACGACTCATGAAGCGCACATCACAAGCAGGCTTTTCGCTGATCGAGGTGATTATCACCTTTTCGATCTTGGCGGTGGCCACGACGGCGCTGGGTCTCGTCGAGCTCTCGAATGCTCGACGGACGCAGTACCTCAAACAAAAAGACATCGCGTTCGCACGCGGGCAGGCTGTACTGGAGCGCGTTTTGCGCATTCCGTTCGGTACGCCCGGCGCGACCGCACCGACGCCGGCGCAGCTCGATCTGCTGTTCGGAAGCGATGACGACGCGCGCGCCGTTACGCTGACGATGCTGCAGCAGCACGACGTGAACGACGATGGCACGGTCGACCAGCAGCCCTGGAGCTTCAAGCTGCAAGGCGTGGAAGAGAAGGGTGTCTGGACCGTGCACGTGGATAGCGATCTCGACGGAAACGGAAAGATCGAGCCCACGATCACACAAGACGGTCTTTCGATCGAAACGCGTGAGGGACGCGCGGACATCTTGCGGGTCGAAGTGCGGCGCGACGGCAAGACCGTTTTGAAGACGCTTCGCGCCCGTACTCCGCAGGAGCAAGACGACACCAGCGCACCGCTCGGCGGAGGAGAAGGCTAATGCGAATGCAACGAGGATTCACTCTTCTCGAGATGATGGTGTCCACGGCACTGTTCGTGACCGGCGCGGTTTATGTCTACGGGACATTTAGCAGCGTCACGGCCAGCTCCCGGAACGCCACGGTCGATATCAACCTTGGATCGCAGAACAAGCGCGCGATGACGCGGTTGTTCGCGGAGCTCCAGGCCAGCTCGATGGACACACAGGACACGGACGGATTGGACAGCACCGACCCGGAACCGGTTTGTGTAATCACCGATGACGCCGCAGCCCCGAAGCCTTGGACCAAGGCGAAGATCGTGACGCGCGCGGCCGGCTGGGACCAGGAGGCCGATGGCACGTACAAACTCGGCCAGGGTCGCCAGCAGGCCCGTGAGCGCGTACTCACAACGAGCAAGATGCTCCGCTTCCGCAAGGTCGTCGGGTATCAGTTCAAAGAGACGTCCGGCACGATTGGTCCGGAGTGGTCGCGCTGGGTAACCGTGCGCCTGAACGAGCGACGCCAGCTTGTGCGTCAGGTCGAGGGCGGCGCCACGCGCGTCATCGCGAACCGCGTGGATGCGTTCGACATCCAATGGCGGTCGGACAACACGTTGCTTGTGACGATCGTCACGGCCCGCCGTGATCCGTCGAACGGGCGCGTGCGTCGCTACGCGAACGCCGTCACGATTCATCCCAAGAATTAGTAGCGCGGGTCCTCAAGACCCGCCCTCCAACACATACGGGACGACCGCAAGGTCGTCCCGCTTGCATTTGTACTCGCGTTGTTTGCGCCATTCACTCGGCGCGTTGTTTCGCAATGAAACGATGTGGGCCAAACGACCAATTGGGACTAAAGAAAAACTTGTCTGCGGTTGCCGGCCGAAGCCGCAGTGATAGTGCTTGTTGTGCTCACCTCCCGGGAAGGAGGCGAGTACAAAGATTGGGGACATTATGAAAAGAAACAGGCATCGAGGATTCGACGAACGCGGCATGATGCTGCTCGTCGTCGTCTTCATCGCCACAGCGATTGCGGGGTTGGCAGCGATAAGCTCCGGCCGCGTCGTGAGTGAGATGAGGATGCAAGAAACTCTCGAGGCGGAGACGATAGCCATTAAGAGTGCGTACTCGCAGATCCATATGGCATTAAACGTCGTCAACACCTCGGGCTACGACAACTCCAACCACAACCTCGTGTTGCGCGACGCCATCGCTGGCGCCAACGGCGGCACGGTGGCTGAGGCTGTGGAGACTGTCGAGGAATCGGTCGCGGCAGTCCGCGAAACCGTCAAGGGCGCCGCGAAGAAGGTGGCCGAGGGCGCGACGAATGCCGTGACCGAAGGTACCGGCGACCGCAGCGGGTACCTCGTCAACGACAAGCTCAAAGATTCGGTCAACCTTGCATGGTTGGACGACGAGACGGATCCCGTCTACGGATTCGTGCGGGGCACCAACGTCCGCGTTTACCGCGGCCGCGAGTACATCAAGCGCCTCGCGCGCTTGAAGGGCGATGTGCTCGGGAACGTGGTTGACCCGTTCGGCAACTCGGACGCGTACTTCATCATCGAAGCGGCCGGCCGCTCCGGCGACACGATTCGCTTGGTTTCCGCACTCGTGCGTGAGAACGAGCCTTTCTCCTCGTTCGTCTTCTTCCAAAACCGCGCGACGCTGGGTGTCTCCGGCGCTCCGCGCGGCTTGATTCACACCAACGAAACGTTGGCGTTCTACTTCCCGAACGGGAACTACGCGGACAGCGTCTCGGCCGTTGAGGGATTCGAGTTCTTGGCGGGTGCGAACACTTCGAACACGAAGCTCACCGACGCCAACCCCGAAGCCGCTCGCCTGGACATGGAGTCGGTTGACTTCTCGGAGTTGAAAAACAAGTCCGACATTTACGCTGGCGAGGACGGCCTCGACGCCGAAATCAAGCTCTACTCCAACGGTAAGGTTCGCATCCGGCCGCACACGCCGCCGCGCATCGATCTTGTCGAGAAGAGCCGCACCTACAACAAGTTCATGGGCTGGGATCGTGTTGACGTTGTCGTCGAAAAAAACGTCAAAGTCGGCCGCGAAAAGCAGCCTTACATGAAGCAAGTCTTGGACTACTACAAGGATGAGAACTACACGGTTCGCGAGCAGGTGCAGACCGGCACGCGCACAGTGCAGTACACCGATCGCGTTGTCGATCACTACGAGACCGAGCACTACACCAAACGCCAAAAGGTCAAGGTCGGTACGAAGCAGGTCACAAAGTACAAGAGCGTGACCAAGCAGACCGGCACGAAGACCGTCACGAAGTCTGAGCAGACTCCGATCTACTCGACGCGCACCGTGACCAAGTACAAGAACGTCAAAGTCTGGAAGCCTTTCAACACAGAAGGTGCTGGCGGCGGTACGACCGTCGGCGGCGGTGTTGGTGGCGCGGGCGCGGGTCCGGGCGAGTGGGTCTGGGAGAGCCAGCCCTACGAAGCCGACGAGCAATACATTTCGGGTTACGACACCCGCACTTGGACCGAGGAAGAGCCGGTCTACACAACCACGCAGGAGCCCTACACCGTCACCGAGAACGTGTACGAGTGGCAGGACGTGCCGAAGACGCGTCAAGTGGCCGTCTACAAGAACGTGACCCTCGAGCGCGAGGAGCCTGTCATGGAATGGCAGGACGTGGAGAAGACCCGTAAAGTTCCCGTCTACAAGGAAGTGGAGAAGTTCCGCTGGGTCGACATCTACGAGTTGCAAGAAGTCACCGTCAAGAAGTGGGAGCGTCAGTACGAAGAAGTGACCGAGACGTGGACCGAAGAGGTCTACACCAAGCCCCAGTACATGAGCTATGTCTGGAACAAGCTCGGCCAGGGTGTAAGCGGGACCGCTTATGTCGACGGCCGTGTCACCAAGCTCGCTGGCAAGCTAAACGGTCGCCTGACGATCGTCGGCAACGAGAAGATCCGGATCACCGGTAACCTTCAGTATGTCGACAGCAAGGGCAACAAGGCGATGGAGAACGGCGAGAGCTACACCGAGGCCTTCGAGCGCAACCCGGACTACACCGGCAGCAGCGTTCTTGGACTCATCGCTCGCAACGACATCGTCTACACGCACACCATGCCGAGCAACGCGGAAATCAACGCCACGTTGATGTCGGTGGAAGGACGTGTCGGGATCGACGCCTTCTGGGCGGACGAGACCGGTGAAGTCCACAAGGACAGCACGAGCGCGCGGAACAAGTACCTGACTCCCGAGCAGATTCTCAAGGAGAAGGCGTACGACAAGATCGGCAACTACCGCACGCGGAAGTTCAAGAAGAACTCCCTGCGTCGTATTGGTGGCGCGATCTCGAACGACCGCATCATGGAGACCTTCATTAAGACGGACGGCAACGGTTACGCCTACGTCGACGCCGGCTTCAAGCGCGGCAACATGAAGTTCGACATTAACTTGTTGTTTAATCCGCCGCCCAACTTCGTCGAGGTCTCGCGTCCTGTGGTCACGAGTTTCCTCCCGATCACGATGGTGCGCGAGCGCGACGCCTAGGCCAAAGCAAACTACCCCTTTCGAACAACACGGCGACCTTCGGGTCGCCGTGTTTCGTTTTGGGACACCAAAGTTCGCTCCGGTTGCGTTGCGGCAAGCGAGTGATAGTGCTTATCCAGGCGCACTGCGTCCAGCAAGGAGACCGATATGGCCCAGGAACAGCAGGGAATGGACGGTAAGCGCGGCATGTTGCTTGGCGTGCTCGTCGTCGCCGCGGTGGCGGGCGGCATGATCTGGCTCGGTGGCCAGGAAAAGCCGGAGGCACCGAAGGCCGACGTCGTCGTCGATGACGGCGAGATCGAGGTCGTGCCGCTCATGAACGAGAACTCGCTTGCGAGCGCCTCGTGGCATCGCGGCCAAGGCCGCTCGGAAGCGGCCGCGCAAGCCGAGACCGAAAAGGAAGAGAGCGAGTCCGTCTCGTTGCTCGACAAGGTCGAGTTCGAGACCGATGGTTCGACGCGCACCGCGAAGAGTCTGGAGAAAGTTGTCAGCGAGATCCACGGGCTCGGTGTGTATGTCGCGCCGGCGGAGCCCGACGAGGGTGACAACGTCGAGTCTCCGAATAAGAAGAAGAACTAGCCCTAAGGCGACGAAGAGACGGACGAGGGAAACGGGAGGCGAATGATGAGAATCGTAGCGATGACAGTGCTGGTCGCAGTAGCGTTCAGCAGTACGGCGCAGGCCGAAAGCGCATGGACGCTCTTAGAGAAGGGCATCAAATCGTTTCAGAAAAAGAAGTACGACCGCGCGGAGCAGTACTTGACGGCGGCGCGCCGCATGAACGCCAAATGCTATGACGCGCTGTATTACCTCGGCGCGATTTATCAAAAGCGCGGCGATCACAAGACAGCGGAGAAGGCTTACGCCAAGGTGCCGAAAGACGCGCCGACATTCGCGCTCGCTTGCGGTCGCCTCGGTCACATCGCACTGAAGAAGGGTGACTTCAAGGCCGCGGAAGAGCGCTTCACGGTGCTCGCGAAGGCGCAGCCCACGACCAACTCCTGGATGCAGGTCGCCGCCGTTCAAATGCCGCAGGAGCGGTACAAGGAAGCGGAAGCCAGCATTGCGGAGGCGGCGAAGTTTTCCAAGGGCAACCTCGACCTCACCGAGCTCAAGGCGCGCCTCTACATGGAGACGAAGCGGTTCCCCGAGGCTCTGAAGTGCTACACCGAGATTCTCGAGAAGATCCCCGTCGATTCGACGGCTCGCTATCTGCGCGGCTACTGCTTAAATGAACTTAAGCGCTCGCGCGAGGCGCTCGCGGAGTGGAACAAAGTGCTCGAGAAGGACCCGTGGCACCAGATGACGCTCGGCGCTTTGATCCAAGCGTACGAGGAGGATGCCGGCAAAGAGGAGCTCGTCGCTGAGTACCAACGCCGGATCGAGATCCTGAAAAAGAACCCGCCGAAGGTGCGACGCGTCTCCGGATCCAAGTAATAGGGGCTCTTTTTGCAAGCGGGCTGGTGAACCCTCGGGTTGACCAGCCCGTTTGTCGTTTTACCCTAGGGGGAGTGGAGGCCACGTCCCGGGTCATCCAGAAAGAGTCAGCATGACCCTACGCCGGATCCTTTGGTCGAGCGCGCTCCTCGCCTTCACCCTCTTTGCTTTCGCAGTCGGATCGCAGTTTGTTACGGCGACCTATGGCGCGGCCGTCGAGCCGCCGGCCGTTAGGACCGACAAGCTCAGCGCGAGTGACCGCGCCCGTGTAAGCGCCGTCCATGGCGTCACGGTTTTGCGGTTGTCGGGCACTCATCACGAGATGGGGCGCCAACACGGCGCGATCTTGCGCGATCAAATTCTGTTTCTCGATCGCGAGTACGTGACGCCGCTGATCGAGCGCATGGTCGGTCGCAAGGAGCTTGAGAAGTGGGCGGGCGAAGTGGAGTCGTTTATTCCGAAGCCTTTCCGCGAAGAGCTGCGCGGGTTGGCCGAAGGGTCTAGGATCCCCTACGCGCGCATCCTCGTTCTGAACACGATGCTCGATCGCTTTCAGTCCATGATGTGTTCGACGGTTGTTGCCGGACCTGATCTCACCGCCGACGGCGAGATCTACTTCGGTCGCAACCTAGACTTCGCGGGCCGTGGCATTCTGCACAAGTGCACGATCGTGATTGTGTACGCGCCCAAGGATGGGCCCGCCGTCGCCGCGGTGACGTGGCCCGGCCTGATCGGCGTTCTTAGTGGCATGAGCGACCGCGGTGTCGCGGGCGCGACGATGATGATCCATTGGGGCAAGCCGCTGGCGCCCGGGATGCCTTACATGTTGATGTATCGCGCTGCATTAGCCGGGGCGACCAGCAGCGCGGATGTCGTCAAAACCATTCGGACCACGAAGCGGACGTGCCCCAACAACTTCATGGTTGTGGATACGACGGGCGCGGCGGTCGTCGTCGAGTGGGATCAACAAAAAGTCGGGACGCGGCCAGGCACCGGTGATGGTTTGTGCTCAACGAACTTCTTTCGGTCGGCGCCGCTCAAGGGGACCGGCGCGCCGTTTGGGTTAGGGCGCTACAACACGCTTGAGAAATTCCTCCAAGAGCGAAAAGGAAAAATCGATCGCGAGAGTATCCAATCGGTGTTGGGCGACGTTGCCAACCCCTGGTGGACGAACGTGCAGTCGATGGTGTTTGTGCCGCGCAAGCGGGAGCTGTGGCTCGCGACGCGCCGCGCGTTGCCGGTGTCGAAGGGGCCCTACGCGAAGCTGTCGGCGGAGTCGTTGTTTGGCAAGAAGAAGGCCGCCGCGCTGAGCGGGGCGTCGAAAGCCTCTCCGGAAATCCCGTCGAAGGTATCCACGCCGCGCTGATGGCGATGCCGTCCCGGCGCCCTTTGAAGCGGACGCGCCGCCGTTGGTTTGACGCGCCCGCCATCGTGTGGATGTTGCTTTGCGTTTTGGCGGCCGCGCCGCTCGTCCACGCCAAGCCGAAGGATGTAGCACTCACCGCCGCCAAAAAGGAGTGGACGCAAGCGACCCCGAGCCGGCGTGTGGTGCTGGTGAAGTCGCTCGGTGCCCAGTTGGGGAGTGCCCGGCTGGAGCAGTTCGCGCGCTGGCTGCGCGAGCCGAACGCATTGCTCCAAGCGGAACTTCTGGATGCCATTGTGGGCCACGCGTTGGACGTAAAACTCCGGCCGCGCGTCGAGCAGATCATGACGAAGTTTTTGGCCGCGCACTTAAAGGCGCGACAAAAGCGCGAGGACAAAGAGTTCGCGCAGGTGTGCCGCAAGCATGGACGGCGCTACGCCGAGGGGAAAATGGCGGCAGGTTCCGACTGGACGGATCCATACGACGAGAAAAAGCGCACGCTGCCCGACGACATCAAAAACGAGCGGCTGTTCATGAAGCGTGCGCTGTTTGCGATCGAAAAGGCGGCGATGCCGAGCTTGCGCCGGACGATTCTCGACATCTTTCACCAGCACCACGATCCGGACGTGTTGGTGGCGTGCCTCGCCACGATGGGCCGGCTGAAAGTGTGGGGCGCGCTTCCGGACATGGCCGATCTCCTGCGTCCGTTGGAATACGGGCGCGAGATGCAGGGCGCGCCGACGATGGGCGCGCGGAGCTATGACACGATGCGATTGAAGTGGGATGTCCACAAGGACCGGTTGTGGTGGTCGCGCCCCGAGTACGTGTTGCGCACACGCCATCCGATTTTTGATGCGTTCCGCGCGATCACCGGTCAGGACCTGAGGTCGTCGTCACTGATCGACAAGTGGCTGCTCAACAACGAAGAGACGCTGCGCAAAAACGGAGTGAAGCTGACCAGCGCGTTCCGCGCACGAACCCGGCGCTCGCAACGTTAACCGTCTTGCCGCCCATCACGTTGCCGACGGCGATGCCAATCGGTATGCCAATCGGTATGCCAATAGGAGTGTCAATCGGGCTGTCGCATGCGAGTCCATCCATCGCGCGCGAATCGCGGCGTGGCTACGCATCTCTCGCCGCATTGCTCTTGCTCGACGCATCGGTCGCACGCCCTTTCGCTCACTCGCCGCGCGGTTCCGCGCATGGTTGTTCACGGGCCCGTCGCCCCCCGTCGTTCGCCCTGCCGTGCTGCCTGACGAGTTGCCTGACGTGCTGCCTGACGAGTTGCCTGACGAGTTGCCTGACGAGTTGCCCGCCGCTCGCGCGTCGCGCGGCCCGTCGCGCGGTCCGTCGCGCGGTCCGTCGTCCGTCCGCCGTGCTGCCTGACGAGTTGCCGCCGCTCGCTCGTCGCGCGGTCTGTCGTTCGTCCGCCGCGCGGCTTAACGAGTTGCCCGCCGCTCGCTCGCCCGCTGGTCCGTCGTTCGCCCCGCGTCGAGAAGCGGCGCAAGGACGGCGTGCCTTGCGGGCCGCCGCGGGGAGACGGCGCCGAATCGGGTTGCCGCCAAGTTGGCCGTTCGGCTGCCCGCGCCCGCCAAGTGGCTCGCTAGGTGGCCCGCCACGCTAGGTGGCCCGCTAGGTGGCCCGCCGCGCTGCGGGCGCGCCTCGGTCGCCGGGCCCGTCTTGCGGACGTGCATGGTAGGGTTCGCGCGCATGTCGATGCCGGAGCGGGAGCCGCGCTTGGACCTTACGGACGCCGCGCAAGTGCGCGCTATTGGCCACGCGATCGGCGCCGTCGCGGAGAACCTCGGTCTCGCGTATGGACACTTGGCCGCCGGCGGCGGATTGGACGCGGTGCGGTATGCGTCGTGGCATCCGTGCGAGCCGACCGAAGAGATGGGAACCTTCCCCTGCGCCGGTCCGGCCGAGGCCGAGGCCGTGTGGGATGCCGCCCATGCCGTCGCCCGTGATTGGACCCATCGTCCCGCGATGCACCGCGCCCGCGTCCTGGATGCCATGGCCGAAAACCTCCGCTCGCGCCGCGCCGAACTCACCGGATGGGTTACGTTTGAGACCGGGATGGAGTGGCGTGGGGCCGATGACGAAGTCGCCACCGCCATCGAAGCGTGCGCGCACTTCGCGTCAAGATTGCGCCATTTTGACCATGCCGCGGACACGCCGCGCGCCACCACAAAACCATCGCAAGATCCGGCGCCGGGTCAGGGCCCGGCACTTGTGGTCGGTGCGCCGGATTCACCGCTAGCGCTGCCCGCTGCGATGATCGCGGGAGCGTTGGCCGCGGGGCGACCGGTCGTGTTTTTGCCGGACGCACAAGCCTCCATCCTCGGCTGGAAGTTAGCCGACATCATGCACGAGAGCGGCTTGCCCGACCACGCCGTGCAGGCGCTCTTTCAAACGGGCGCCTTGGCCGTCGACATGGCGCAGGACCCGCGCGCGGCGTGCGTGCTCACATCCGTCGCCGCATCGAGCGACGTGCGGCGTGGCGCGGGTTCGCGGCTTTGGACTCCGTTTCCATGGCGGCGCACGTGGATCGATCTCGATGATGTGCTGAGTCCGCCGACGACCGCACCGGGGTTTGAGGCTGAGTCTGGGCCTGTCCCGAGCGCAGTCCCGCGGACCGGATCCGCACCGGCCGCATTGGCGCAAACATTGGCGCAAACATCGGCGCAAACATTGGTGCGGCACGCCTTCCGTTTCGCGGGGCAGGCTCCGCGCGCCTTGGTCGCTGTGCTCGGCTCCGCGGCGCAACTGGAGTGGCTAACACCGCACGTTGCCGATGCCATCGACGACCTGGTGATGGGATACGGCGTCGATAGCGGAACCCAGCTCGGCCCGTTGGGAAGCGAGGCCGTCGCGAACGCATGGGAAGCTTGGCGCGACCGCGCCACCGAAATGAGCGTGTTGCGGGAGTGGCGCGGCGAGCGCGCCGACGTGGCGGTATGGCCCGGCTGGTTTTACGAACCGATGCTCCGCGGCCCCGCACGCCAAGGGCGTGATGGGTCCGCTGCCCCCGCTGTCCCCGAGATCCCCGCTGTCCCCGAGATCCCCGCTGTCTCCGATATCCTTGATGTCTCCGATATCCCCGATGTCTCCGATATCCCCGCCGTTTCCGATGCTCCGTCTTCTCCCGGCGCTCCCGCAGCCGGCACGGGCGACGGCTCTCCGGCGCCGGCATTGTCCGTGGCGGGACCGGCGCTCCACCTGATCGTGCGGTCCGATCCGCACCGCGCCTCGACCTGGCCCGACGCCGCGCGCCTCCACACAGCGGACGGACCCGACCTGCGGGGCACGCTGGATCTCGAGGGCCTCGAGCGGGCGCTGCGTTCTCCGTTGCGTTAGCGCGACCGGTCGCCGTCTGGCGCCGCCGCATCGCATGGGCTGGAGGCTCCCGGCCCCGCCCGGCCGACCGGCCCCGGCCCCGGCCCGGCCCGGCCCTGAGGCGCGGCCCTGAGGTGCGCGGGGTGCGCGGGGTGCGCGGGGGGGCGCCCGGCGGGCGCGCACCCAGCGCGGCGTGACAGTTTCAACCGCCGAGAAACTTGCTGAGAACTGACCGGTCGGTACTGTTTCTTCGTGGCAGCCCGTCCGACCCGAACCGAAAAGCGCCGTCGCATCCTCGAAGCGGCTCGCGCGGCTTTTGTGCGCAATGGGTTTGCCCAAACACCCATGAGCCTGGTGGCTGAGCGGGCGGGAGTCGGCAAAGGCACGCTTTACGAGTACTTCCAAAGCAAGGAAGACCTCTTTTCGAACTTGGTGGTGGCTGTCTTGCGCGAGTCGCTGGAGACGCTCTCGTCTCACGATCAGCCCGATGCGCCGCCTCCCCAAGCACTTCGTGGGGCGATTTCGTACATCGTGCGGGTCGCCCTCGATGAAAACCTCGATCTTTACCGCCTTTTTTACGACTTTTGGGGCGTTTCGCAGCGCCACCGCCTTCAGGCGCAACGCAAGCTTCGTGAGTGTGAAGAGGCGTTTCGCGAGTTCTTGGTCGACCTCGTGCGGCGCGGCCAGGAGTCCGGCCACCTTCGCGCGGAGCTCGATCCCGATCTTTGGGTAACGGGCCTGATGGCCGCGGTGGATGGAATCAGCATCAAACTCATCATCTTGGGCCAGGCCGTGGACTTGACGGCGTACACACGCCTCCTGCATTCGGTTTTTGTAGATGGCGCACTCGCTGCGGGGCGCTTGGACGGCGCTTCGATCATCAAAGAGGATTGAATGAAAACTGACTGGTCAGTACTGAAAAGTGTGTTCGACGCGCACCGAACCCGGGCGTTCCTGGGTGTGTTTGGGGCCTGCGTCGCGACGCTTGGCCTCTCGGGCTGTACCGCGTTTCGACCGGATTCCGATCCGGTGGGCCTCGGCGGACCGGGCGCGTATGGGGAATCCATCGTCGAGGGATGGGAGCGGGCGCCCGGCGCGGACGAAGATACGGAGCCAGGTCAATCCGCGCGGATCGTGGAGTCCAAGATGGGCGCGCTGCAGTTGACCGTCGAGCAAGCGGTCGCCGAAGCGCTGACCTACAACCGATCCGTGCAGAGCGCGCGACTCGCCGCCGCCATCGGCGTGGAGAACGAGAAGGAGGCACGCGCTGCGTTGTTGCCGAGCCTTCGACTCGGCGCGTCCTACAACCGCGTGGACGAACCGCCTTCGGTGAACTCGCCCGACTTGGGCGGCAGCTTCACCGCCGGTCCGCGCGAAGTGTTTGGCATGTCCCTCGATCTCGGATTCCCGATCTATGGGTTTGGTCGCTACTTAAATGGCTATCGCGCCGCCCGGCTCACGCGGCGGAGCGCGGAGGTCACAGCACTTGCTGCGGAGTCGGACATGGGGGCTGCCGTGACGGCGGCCGCGTTCGATCTTTTGGAGGGGAAGCGCGCGATCGGTGTGGCCCGCGCAAACGAGGCGTCGCTCGACCAGCAAGTGAAAGACGCCGAAGCGCTGCTCGCCGTGGGCCGCGTGACGCGTTCCGCCAAACTCGAGGCGGAAGTGTTGCGCGATCAGGCCCGGCGCGAGCGCGAAAAACTCGAGAGCGCGATTCCGATTCTCCGCAAGCGTCTGAATACGCTGATGGGCCGCCCCGTCGATACCGCCACGCAAGTGGTGGATGCGCCGGTGACCGCCGCGCCGCCGTGGCAGTTGGAGGCGCTCGAAACCGAAGCCATGGACTTGCGCCCGGAGTTGCGCGCCGCGCGCCTCGATGTCGAGGCGGCGAAACGGTCGGCGCAGGCGGCGGTGGGTCGGGAGCTTCCCGAGCTTCGCGGAAACGTCAACTTTGCGACCGACAACAGTCCGTTTGGATCGCCGAGCGATCAAACGACGTTGCGCTTGACGCTTGACGTCCCCTTGTTCACCGGCGGTGCGCGGTACGCGCGGATTCGGCGCGCGCGGCGGCAAACCGACCTTGCGAAGCTTGCGCTGCGCGACCTCGAGGCCAACGTTCGAACCGAAGTCGCGATTGTCTTTCGTAATGTTACCGAAAGTTATCGCGATATCGCCGTGGCGCGGCTCAACATTGAGCGCGCCGAAGAGAGCTTGCGCATTCAGCGGGAGAAGTTTCGCAATGGCCGCGCGACGTCGCGTGAGGTTCTCGAATCGACCGCACTCCTAACGGACTCCAACTTCGCGTACGTGCGTGCGCTCTACACCTACAACGTGGCATTGCGCGATCTCCATCGTGCGCGCGGCGCTGACCCGCGGGCCAACCCCATGCAGGGACTGGTCAGCAGCAACACCGACACGGGAGACACTCGTTGAGACTCCACATCAATCCCGAGGCGAACCGTGCGCTGGCCGGCGTCGCTCTCATCGTCGCTGCATCGGTCCTTCTCGGGCCCGTCTCGGCGCAGGATAACGAGGCCGCGAAGCGTGCGGCGAAAGCGCGCCCGGCTGTGGCGCCGCCCGCGCCGCTCGTCCGTCTCGCCGGCGAAGTGTTGGCGATTCGCGATGCACATGTGGCCGCTGAAGTGAGCGGTCGCGTCGTGGCGCGACCGGATACCGATGGCGGTTTTGTCAAAGAGGGTGACGCGATCGTCGTGCTCGATGACCGTGCGATTGTCGCGGCCGAACGTCGCGCGCGTGCGGCGGCGCGTAGTGCGCACGCCCGCCGTGAATGGGCGCGCCGCGAGTTGGGTCGCGTGACCGCGCTGATGGAGAAGGGCTCGATCGGCAAGTCGGACCTCGACCGCGCGGAAGTTGCTTTGCTGGAGGCGGAAGCGAACGCGGACGCAGCGAAGGCGGCCCACGAAGAAGTATTGGTGCAACGCGAACGCACCCGCATTCGCGCTCCGTTCGCAGGAGAGCTGGTGCGTGTGTACGCCGCTTTGGGTTCGTATCTGCGGGTCTCCGAGCCCGCCTATCGAATCGTCGATCGCACCGCACTCAAGATCGTTGCCTACGTTCCCGCCCACGTCGTGTCTTCGCTCAAGACGGGGCGTCAGATCGGCGTCACGGCAACATTCGAGCAAGACGCGGCGCAACGCCCGGCCAAGTTGGTTTCAATCGCCGCCGCATCCACCGGCACGTCGCGCACGTTCCGGATCGAGTTGCGGTTGCGCGACAAGTCCGAGAAGCTACGACCGGGCATGGCCGCCTGGTTGCATTTCGATCCGCCCCTTCGCTGAGGCCGACACCATGAACCGCAGCACTTGGATCACTACGCTCGTCGTCATCGGCGCCATCGCCGTGGCGGTCATTCTTGAAGCGACGAAGGCCGAGCCCGCGCCCATCCAGGACACGACGTCGGTCACCGTAAAGATCAAGAGCGCGCAAGCGAACGCCCTCCCCGGCGCTGCGCTGGCCGGAGGGTTCTTGCGTGCGCGATTGGACATCACGATCTCGGCCGAACGCGCCGGACGCATCGTCGCGTTGCCGGTGGCGGAAGGAGCAACCGCGCAACGAAACGCTATTCTCGCCGAGATCGACGCGACCGCTGCCGCGGCGAACCTTGCGCGCGCGCGCACGGTGCTCCAGGAGTTACAGCTGACCGCGACCACACCGGCGACGGAGCTTGCTCGTGCGACCGAGGCGGTGACGCTGGCCGAGGACGAATGGAGCGCCCGCCATCCCCGCGCGCCGTGGGTCGGCGTCGTCGATCTGCACCACGTCGATGTCGGCGAATACGTCCGCCCGGGCACACCGCTTGTCGATGTCGTCGATCTGTCGGCCCTGATCTTGGACGTCGATGTCGATCCCGAGTCGGCGGTGTCCTTATCTGTGGGGGACCAGGTAAAAATTTCCGTGCGCGCTCTCGAGAGCACGGAATTCGCAGGCGAGGTCAGCCGCGTCGCCCGGCGCGCCGGACGAACGACGCGCCGGTTCCGCGTGGAGATCGTCATCGACGCGAAGGGCGCCGCGCGCTCACTTCGTCCCGGGATGTACGCGCGAGCGCAACTGCAACTCCCGGCCGGCGCACCCGCGATCTATCTTCCGAAAGAAGCCATCCGCGAAGTGCGTGCGCAACGCGGCGTTTTCGTCGTGAGCGGCACACCGGCCGTCGTCGCGTGGCAGCCCGTGCGCGTCTTTGAGGTGCATCACCGCCCCGACCTGTGGCGTGCGGAAGGGTTGCAAGAAGGCATGTCCGTCGTCGTCGAGGGCTTTGCGGGATTGCGTGAAGGACAGACCGTCGAGGTAACGCGGTGAGCGAGCCGTCCATCGACAAGAGCACCGGCGCGGGCGGTTCCATCGCGCGCTTTTCCGTGCGGCAGGGTGTGCTCATCAACGTCTTGTTCGTCGTGTGCGTCGTTGCAGGCCTCTACGCGAGTCAAAGCGTGGCCGTGGATGCCTACCCGAACGTCGATCTGGACTCCGCCGCGATCTACACTGTGTGGATCGGCGCGTCGCCGGCCGAGATCGACAACCTCGTCACGGCCCGCATCGAAGATGAGATCGAGAGTATTCGCGGAATCGACCGCGTCGTCAGCGACTCGCGCCCGAATCGCTCCAGCATTCTCGTCAAGTTCAAAGAGGATCTGAGCGACGCTGATGTCGATCGAGCGTTTCAAGACATTCGTGCGGCGCTGGAACGCATCGACGACTTGCCGGCCGAGGCCGAACGCCCGACTCTCGCGCGTCAAACCGTGTTTGAGATCTTTCCGCTGGCGAGCGTCGCGATCAGCTTCGAACGTCCGGAACTCGAAGCGGTCGCGCGCCAAGTGGCACGCGAGCTGCGCGAAGTACTGCTCGACATCGACGGCGTCGCGAAGATCGACGACCGCAACTTTCGCGATCCCGAACTTACCGTTTCCATCGATCCGGCCCTGTTAGAGCGCTACAACGTGACGCTGGAGGAGGTCTTGGGCCTTCTCGAATTGACCAACCGCAACATCCCGGCGGGCGAGATCGGCGGCGCGACGTCCGCCGAGGTCGGTGTCAAGGCGGCGGGCAACTACAAGACGGTCAGCGACCTCGCGGAGACGGTCGTGCGGCAGGATCCCGGCGGCGCGCACGTCCTCGTCCGCGACATCGCGCGCGTCGAAACGGGGTACGAGAAGCGCGACGTCCGAAGCCGGTACAACGGCCGCGACGCCATCATCTTGCCTGTCAGCAAGGAGGAGGGGAGCAACTCGCTCGACTTGGTCGACGCGGTGCGGGCCAAGCTCAAAGCGTTCAAAGCGCGCGGGCTCCCAGAGGGCATCCAGGCGGGCGTCGCACTTGACTCGAGTCAAATCATCCGCGACCGACTCTCGGTTTTGTTCTCCAACCTCGGTACGGGCATCGTGCTGGTGTTTTTCGCGCTCTGGATGGGGATCGGCATACGCAACGCCTTGCTTGCCATCATCGGCGTTCCGTTTTGTTACCTGCTCGCCGTCGTGTTCATGGAGGCGATCGGCGTTTCCGTGAACGGGATCTCGTTGTTCGCGATGGTGCTTGTCAGCGGCGTGATCGTGGACGACGCGCTCATTGTCCTCGAGAACATCTACCGACATCTCGAAAACAACTTCCCCCTTCGCGAAGCAATCGTGAAGGGCACGGCCGAAGTGTTTTGGCCGGTGTTTTCATCAACGCTCACGACGATCTCTGCGTTTCTCCCGATGCTGATCATGGTTGGCGTCACGGGCGAGTTCTTCTCGATCATTCCCAAAGTCGTCGTTGTCACGCTGCTCGCGTCGCTGTTTGAGTGCTTCATCATCCTGCCCGTGCACTACCTTGAGTTTGGGCAACGGTTGAAGAGAGGGACGGCCGACAAGCCGCGCGACCGGCGCGGCTTCCTGATTCGTTGGATGGGCGGCTTGCGCGGAAAGTACGAGCGACTGCTCGGCGTCTGTGTGCGTCATCGCTATGCCGCCGTCGTGTGGCTCGTTGCGCTTTCGATCGTGGCGGTTGCCGTTGCCGGCCGCCTCGACACGCTGCTGTTTCCTTCAGACTTCCAAGTCATGATGGTGAACATGGAGTTGCCTCCGGGCGCGAGCTTGGAGCAAAACGCCGAAGCGACGCAGGCGGTCGATGAGTTTTTGCATCTCCTCAACGAGGACGGACCTTACGCGGGCGAATTGGACGCGTGGACGACGACGATGGGGGCGGCGTTTTCGAGCGACAACTATCTCGTGTTGGCGCCGCACGTTGCGCAGGCTTTCGTTTCGCTGCGACAGGGATCCGGCGTCGATCCAGTCGCGGTGAAAGACTACGCGACGAACCGGATGCGGCAGATCGCGCTCGCACCCAAGAACGAGCGCGATGAGTTGATTGCGAAAGGCCTTCGCAAGTTCAAAAAAGTTGCCGCCGAACCGCAACAGGACGGTCCGCCGACCGGCAAGCCCGTCGCCGTTCGAATCCGTACAGACGACTTGGATCAGGCGAAACAGGTTTCGAATCAGATTCAGGCGTATCTGCGCACGCTGGCCGGCGTCAAAGACGTGAAGGACAATCTCGACGAGGGGCGGATCGAATACAGCTTGAAGCTCCGCACCGCACTGGCCGCGGCACAGGGCATCACGTTCGCGCGGGCGGCGCGCACGCTCGCAGCGGCCAACGACGGTCTCGTCGTGTCCGTGTTCAAAGACCCGGGCGGCTTAGACGACGCGGATGTGCGCGTGCGGATCGATCCGCGCGCCGTCGCGTCGGTCGCGGACCTGAGCAAGGTGCGCATTCGCAACCGCGCGGGCGACGCCGTGCCACTCTCGTCGATCGCGCGCATCGATGCCGAGCGCTCGTACGCCGGCATCTATCGCTATGACGGTCGCCGCACGACGTTGATCACCGCCGACGTCGAACAGGGCGTGACGACGGCCACGTTTGTAAACGAGGCGTTGCAGGAGCGCTTCGACCAGCCCCGGTATCTCGCGCGCTACCCGGGCGTGTCCTTACGGTTCGGCGGCGAGTTCGAGGAGACGCAGAAATCGTTCGCGTCACTCGGCAAAGCGTTCAACGTGGCGCTCCTCGCGATCTACATGGTGCTTGCGGCGCAGTTTCGCTCGTACGCGATCCCGCTCGTGATTCTCCTGACGATTCCGTTCGCGTTCATCGGCGTCGTCTTCGGTTTGCTCGTGACGGGCAACCCGTTCACAATGACGGCGGGCATCGCGATGATCGGTTTGGCGGGCATCTCGGTGAACGACGCGATCGTGCTGATTGATTTCGTGAACCAAAGACGCATGGCCGGACTCACCGCGGTGAACGCCGTGATGGAGGGCTGCAAGCTACGCGCGCGCCCGATTCTGCTCACGACCGTGACGACGATCGCCGGGCTCCTGCCCATGGCGTTGGGGCTCACGGGATTCAGCAAATTGTGGTCGCCGTTTGCGGCCACGATCTGTTTCGGCATTTTGTTTTCGACCCTGCTGACGCTGCTCATCGTGCCGTGCGGCTACATCATCGTGGATGACGCGCGCGGCCGCGTCGGTGCCTGGTGGGCCGGGCGCCGTGCGCGCGGCACGGGCGCGGAGCCGGGTGCGTCCGAACCGGCCAAAACACAGCCGTAGTTGGCCAATCCTTGGGCGGCGGGCGGCGCCCTCGTACCATCTGCCGCATGACCCAGGGAACCAGCATTCGCATGGAAAACGGGACTCTCCAAGTCCCCAACGACCCCATCCTGCCGTTCATCGAAGGCGACGGAACGGGGCGCGACATTTGGCGCGCCAGCCAACGCGTGTTCGACGCCGCCGTTGAGAAGGCCTACAACGGCGAAAAAAAAATCGTCTGGCAAGAAGTTCTCGCCGGCGAGAAGGCGTTTAAGGAAACCGGCAACTGGTTGCCCGACGAAACGCTCGCCGCGTTTCGCGCGCACTTGGTCGGGATCAAGGGCCCGTTGACGACTCCGGTCGGCGGCGGCATTCGCTCGCTCAACGTAGCGCTGCGTCAGATCCTCGACCTGTACACGTGTCTGCGTCCGGTGCGCTGGTTCCAAGGCGCGCCCAGCCCGGTGCGAAGCCCCGACCAAGTCGATATGGTGATCTTTCGCGAGAACACCGAAGACATTTACGCGGGCGTCGAGTGGGAAGCGGGCAGCGACGGCGTGAAAAAGCTGATCAAGTTCCTGCAGGAAGAAATGGGCGTGAACAAGATCCGCTTCCCGAACACATCGGGACTCGGGATCAAACCGATTTCGTCCGAAGGGACCGAGCGGTTGGTGCGAGCCGCGATCGAATACTCGCTGAAGTACAAGCGCAAGAGCCTCACGTTTGTCCACAAGGGCAACATCATGAAGTTCACGGAAGGTGCGTTCCGCGACTGGGGTTACGCGTTTGCGACCCGCGAGTTTAGAAACGACGTCGTCACCGAACGCGAGTCGTGGATCCTCGGGAACCGGGAGCGCAACGCAGGCGTGACCGTTGACGAGAACGCGCGCATGATCGAGCCCGGTTTCGGCTGGATGGCGCCGGAGAAACAGGACGAGATTCGCGGTGAGATCAACGCCGCGCTCGCGCTCTGGGACACACACGGCGACCGCAAGTGGAAAAAGAAACTCCTCATCAAGGATGCGATCGCCGACATCGCGCTGCAGCAGGTCTTGACGCGTCCGAAGAGTTTCGACGTGATCGCGACGATGAACCTAAACGGCGACTACTTAAGCGACGCGCTCGCGGCGCAGGTCGGCGGCATCGGCATCGCACCCGGCGGGAACATCAACTACGTGACCGGCCACGCGATCTTTGAGGCGACGCATGGCACGGCGCCGAAGTACGCGGACCAGGACAAGGTCAACCCGGGTTCGGTGATCTTGAGCGGCGAGATGATGCTGCGCTATATGGGTTGGGGCGCGGCCGCCAACCTCATCCTCAAGGGCATGGACGGCGCGATCGGCGCCAAGACCGTCACGTACGATTTCGAGCGCTTGATGGAAGGCGCGACGCTGCGCAAGTGTTCGGAGTTCGCCTCCGACGTCATTTCGCACATGTGAACGCAGAACGGCTAACGTCCACGATACGTACAACGCCGGTCGCCTACGGGCGGCCGGCGTTTTTCGTGGGGTAGCATGACTTCGTGTTGGAGTACGCCGTCGTCGCGATCTTGGGCCCGCTGTTTTTCGTTCTCGGGCGCATGGTGGCGCAACGCGGACGTGTGCCGGCGCTCGGTGCGTACACAGTGCTGCTCGTCGCGATGGTGGGCAAGGCCGTGCTTCATCACCGCCCTGATTGGGAGCACAACCTGTTCCCATGGCCCTGGTACGTCGAGTTCCAGGTCGCGTTGTTTTATCCGCTCGCTCTTTTGTGTTTGGGGTTGGCGACGGGATTTCTAGTCGGGCGCAATCGCCGCGCGATTTTTGTGCTTTCGCTTTTCGTGTGGGGTGTCGGTCTCTACACCGAACGTTGGTTGTTTGCAGAACCGGATGGCTCCTCGACGGCGCGCGCGACCGCCGATCATCACTGCGCCCAGAGCACCCCCTACTCGTGCGGCCCCGCGGCGACCGTAAGCTTGCTCTCGCTGCTCGGACGCGACGCCAACGAGGGCGAGATGATGATGTTGTGTCGCACGCCGGTCGGCGGCGGCACGAGTCTGTTCCGCATCGCGGCTGGGTTACGGCGCAAACTCGGCGGCGCGTACGCGGTCAAGATTGTGCGCGGAGAACCGGCCGCCCTGCGTCGCCTTGGCGTTCCCGCGGTCGTGTCGGTGTGGGGCGTCCACGTAATCACCGTCTACTTCGAAGGGGACGACGCGGTGTTACTCGACCCCGCACTCCCGGGACCCAAACGCATGCCGTTTAGCGAATATCAGAAGAAGTTCGCGGGCTTTGCGGTTGTGGCTCTTCCACACTAGGGTCTGGCGTAGGCGCCTTGGAAAGTCCGCAAGCCTTCGTCACGGGGACCATGTTGGCGAGGACGATGCCCGCCAACATGCCGATCGGAAACGCCGAGCGGATGCCAAACCAATACGAGACGCCGTATCCCAGCGCGCTGAACAAGACCACGACCGCGATCCGTTTGGGGTGACTAAGGGCTCAGAGCATGGGTCTATTCTAGACCCTTTGGGAGAAAGGGCTGCATTCGGTCGGCTGCGGCACCGCCGTTCGACGCTGGTGCACGGTCTCTATCTCACTCGGTCGCGCGGATGGCCTTGAGGATGCGCTTTAGGTTAAGCGCAAGCTCTTGCGGGCGTTGCCAGCCGACCACCATCTTCTCTTTTTCCGTGAGTTCGGAGAGCTTGCCGTTGCTGTCGCGCGTGCGGTACAAAAATTCGACGTTGCTGCCGTCCACATGCAACGGCATGAGCGCCGGCACACCGCGCCCGCGATAACGCTGCCACGTACGCGTCCGATCTTTCTCGATGTCGATCCGAATGAGAGTGAACGCGCGCAACAGGCGGTCCACCTCGGCGTCGCGAAACGTGTAGTACTCGTAGCGAAAACACCACGGATTGGACTCGGAGTAGAACAGGACAAGAACCGGTTTGTCGCCGCCCAACGTGTCGCGGATCTTTTGCATCGTCCACGTCGCGGGCTTATCCGTTCGCGCGCGCTCGCCGAACTCGTGTTTTTCTAAAAACTCGACGCGTTCGTGTTCGAAGTTCGCAAAGTGCGAGGCGCGCACCTCGCGGAGCCGTCGCGCTAAGACTTTCGATTGCTTCATCGTCGCCGGGCCGTGCACCAGCGTCAATCGCGAGCCGTCTTCCTTGACGTTGCGGATCGACATGGCGGAGCCGTCGGCGAGGAACGGAATCTGCGGCTCGCCGAGGAGCCCGGCCTCCGCCTTGCGCAGCACGCGTGTGCGCGCGAGGCGTTCCGGAGTCAGCGAAATCCACCGATCCGCCGCGCCGTTGAATCGACCGTCGCCGTCGCCGTCGATGAGAAAAATCTCACGCACATGGCCCTCCATCGAGGCGCGTCCGCGGCGGTGTGTCCCCAAACTTGCGATCGCGGAAACGAGTTCGGGTCCCTGGTAGCGCAAACGCACATCAATCTTGAGACCCGCCGCCGGAATGGAAACGAAGTCGATAAACAACCCTTTGGTCTGCGGATCCACGCGCGCGCGCCCCCGGCGGCGATCTTTTTCGCCATAAGCCACGCCCAGCGCGAGTGCGCCGGGGGGCTTGTCGAATGCGATGGCGATCGACTTGCCGCGCGGCGAAAACGAGAAGGTCGCGAACCGCGCCTCCGCCGTCAGCCCCTTGACGTGGCTTAGGACGGCGGGCCGAGCCGTCTGCATGGACAGTTGAACGCGCGGAAATCGAACCGCCGGACGCGCGGCGCCGCCGCCAACCACTTCCTTGAGTTCCACCTCGACCGACTCCTCCCCAAAAGCGATGGGAATGAGTAGTAAAAGGACAGCTAGGGTACGCATGGTGCGCGCCCACTATAATCCAGAGATGGCCGCCACTCCTATTCGCTTCCCCGGCATGTTGCGGGCTTGGTTGCACGCGTTGTTCATTGGCCTCATCGCTCTTCTGAGCGGCGCCAAGCAAGCCCACGCGGACGATGTCTTCGTCGAGCGCTACGAGAAGTTTTTCCGGACCGAGATCGCCGGCAAGCTCGTCGCAGAGAAGATTTCCGAAAACCGCGTCGTCATGATTCGGTCATTTCAAAAACACGACTGCAAACCGTCGACCGAGTTCCTCATGGGGCTTTTGTCGCGCGAACCCGCCGCCGATGTGTTGCGGGAAGCGATTCGAATCCTGCGGAAGTACAAGCGCTCGGAGTCGGTGGAAGCCATTCTCAGCGGTTGGCGGCGCATGAAGAAACCGGTTGAACCGCGCGCGCTTGCACTGGAAGCGTTGGAGGGACGCAAGCAGCCGAAAGTCGAGGCGCTCCTTGCGAAAGCCATGGCGGATCGTGAGCCCTTCGTTGCACTGGCGGCGTGCCGGGTCGCGGGCGCCGGGTTGCATGTCGGCTTGCGAAAAAACCTCATAACGGCATTGCGTCACAAGGTGCCGCAAGTCCGCGCCGTCGCCGCGATCGCTCTTTCAGAAATCGGGGGCGACGAGGGGCTGCCGGAAATCTTCAAGATGTTTTGCACCGACAAAAGCAAACGCGTCCGTTTCGACGCGTGGCGCGCGCTCAAAAAGATGAGCCTTGAAGAGCGCCCGTGCGACCCCGCGCAGTGGCGCGAATTTCACACCCAGATGGCGACCGCGGACGCCGCGAAGTGGGGGAAGTTTCCGCGCCTGGCCCCGACGCTGGGAAGACCGGCGAACTTCTTTGGGATTCCGTTGCTCGGGGATCGCATCATCTTCGTCATTGATGTGTCGGGCTCGATGCTTGAGCCGTGGACGATCGACCACAAAGTCGAGCGCGCCAAACCGAAGGCGGAACGCATCCCGAACATGTTCAGCGTGAAGACGCGCTGGGACCTGCTCAAGGCGTACTTAAAAACCACGCTCGGCGAGCTGCCGGCACACGTCACGGTCGGCCTCGTCACGTATCAAACTTCGGTGGATCGGTTTCCCGCGAGCGGCAAGATGCTCAAAAACTCGAAACGAGCGGGGACCCAGATCATGACATTCCTCGACGAGGCCAAGGTCTCGGGCAGCACGGCCATGTTTGAAGGGTTCGATGCCGCCTGGAACTTCGTCAAGGGTGGCGCGACCAAAAACTTCACGAAAGGCGCGGATACGATCGTGTTCTTAACCGACGGCCAGCTGCGCGATGGGGCGCTGAAAAACCGCGAGGAACGGCTGCGCGACGAGTCCTGGCGCGTAGCACGTACGCGCGGCATCAATGTGCACGTTGTCGGGCTCCACAACCACGCGTTTGACCTCTGTAAGTCGCTCGCGGAGGACGGGGGCGGCCTCTATGTTCACTTTCAGCAGGCCGGGGACACCGCCGAGCCGCAAGATTTGGACTTTTGGCCGGCCAAGAAGAAGGCTTTTGAGGCAGCCCGGAAGAAGAAGAAGGGTCGATAGGCCTGCGAGACGGGGTAGAATTCAGGCGGAGATCCCGGATGAAGTTTTACGCACAATTCCTAAACGCCAAGATTCTTCTCGCCACGGCCGTCCTCGCGGTTGGCCTGCACGCCGAAGAGCCGGCGAAAGAGCCTGTGAAGAAAGCGGTCGTCGCTGTCGATGACGCCGTCGCCAAAGAGATGTTGGCGAACTTCAAGGATCTGATGCGCACCAAGGTGCTCGCGGAAAAACAGGACGCGGTTTTTAACCTCGCCGAAGTGCCGCACGACTTGGTCATCAAGGAGCTCACGAAAGTCTTGCGCAAGCGAGACCCCGAAGTGCGCACCGTCGCAGCACTCGCGCTGGGTGGACAAAAGCACAACCCGGTGATGGCCGGTGGCATCCTGATGCGCGCCTATGACAAGGAGTTCAAAAACGAGCTCGTATTGTCATCGGTGATCGAGGGCTTGCAGGAGCTCGGGTACATGAAGTACTGGCCGAAGATTGAAAAGGCGATGAAGGATCCGCGCAGCGCGATCGTCATTCGGCTTCTCAATCTCTTGGGCGCGAATAAGGACCTGCGCGCGTTGCCGAAACTGATTGACATGTATCACGTCGCGATGCCGAAGCGTGCAACGTGGAAGACCGGCGAGGTGACCGTCGATACGGGTGCGGCCGGCACCGCCGATGCTGATGCGGCGAAGGCGAAGTGGGAATCGAAGTACGGTAAGGGTGGTTCGAAAGCCAAGCGCAAAGCTAAGGCCGCGGCCGCCGCGTTCGATGAGCGCAACTTCGCGACGCAGCTGCGCCGCTGCGTAAAGAAGATGACCGGCGAAGACTTCGAGAACAGCATCGACCTCGAAGATTGGTATCTGGAAAACTACATCGCGGTTTGGAAAAAGATCGCGGAGCTCAACGGGAAAAACGTTGAGAAGGCCGCCACCAAAGCGCGCGGCGAGCTCCCGCTTCTCAAAGAGAAGATCGAAAAGAAGCGCAAGGCTCTCGAAGAGCAGCTCAAAAAAGAGCGCGAAGCCAAAGCGAAGAAGGGCTAACGTCCTCTTCTCATTCGGTGCATAGCGGCCCACAACACGCAACTTCCGAATGAACCGCTCCGCTAGAATGGAGCGCATGGGATTGCGGAGCGTCGTCGGCATACTCGCTTGCGTCGCGGCTCTAGGCGTAGGGAGCGCGGCGACGGCCGACGACTCCGCCGAACGCCACTTCGCCCATCTGAAGTCTCCTTACGACAAGCATCGCAACGACGCGTTGGATGAGTTGGGGCGGCTCGGTCCGGAGTGGATCGAGCGTACGTTGCCGCTGCTTACGGACGAGAACGCCGTGGTTCGGGCCACAGGACTCGATTTGTTGGGACGCCTGGTGCAGCGTCGGCATGGACGTGCGCCCTTGCCGGTTGCAAACGGCGAGCGGTTGGTGGCCGTGCTTTCCAAGATGTTTGGCGATGCGTCGGCGGACGTGCGGAGGACCGCTTATCGCGCAGCAGCGCGGCTCGCCGGGAACTCCGAGGCGAATCTCTACGCCGTGCTGAAGGGGACCGACGACCCAGAGCTCGGCCCGTGGATCGGACGCGCGACGGCGCACTACCCCATTGCCATGATCGAGCCGCTTTTGCCGTACTTGCGCGAAGGGACAGCAGGGCGCCGCTGTTGCGCGCTCCACGTGTGCGTTCAGATTGTCGGGGACCACGTTGCATTGCGCGATGCGTCGGACCCGCGGCCTCTTGTGCGTGCGTTGCACAACGACCTGATGCGCATCCTGAACACGGACTCCAGTCCTGCCATGCTCGCGTTGGCGGCGGACGTAGTGGCGACCGCCAACGCCGAGTCCGCCATCCCGCGACTGGCGCAGTTGGTGGGCAGCAACGAATCGGTTGTCGTCTCAAGCGCCAGTCGAGCGCTGACGAGGTTTGGCATTTGCGCGAAAGAAGCCACGCCCGCGCTCGTCGCCGCTTGGATGCGCCGGAAGTGGAGCAACGATTGGGGCCTCGCCGACGCCGTTGTTTCCGTTGGCGAACCCGGTGTGCCCGCGCTCCGCAACGGGATGAAAAACGGCTCGGTCGCGGTGCGCCGGTCCACGTTGAGGGCCCTTCATAAACACGCAGCGAACGTTCACGCGCCCCTTCTCGTCGAGCACTTTCTCGATCCCGACCCGGAGTGCTCGCTTGTGGCGAGTCGCGCGTGCTTTCGCTTGACGCGCTTGCATCCGAGCTACGGTAAGACGTTTGTCCGTGGGCTCCTTGACGGGCGACCGGAGATTCGCCTGGCGGCCGTCCTTTTGTTGGAGCGCATCGGGCCGCCGTTCACCAAGGCCTGGGTGGGCGCGCTCCAGAGGGCGAGTACGGATCCGGACTCTAAGGTCGCATTCGCGGCCGGTCGTACGCTTGAGGATCTCGAAATCCTTCCTCTGTCGAAGCTGCTTCGGACCCCAAAGCGTCAGGGGCTTCCTACCCTGCTTACCGCGCTGCGCCGCCACAGCGATCCCGCGATACGCGTCGCGGCCGCACGCGTGATGCACCAATTCCCCTTCGATTTGGACGTGGTGATGCCCGCGCTAACCGAAGCCCTGCGGGACGGTCATTGGACAGTACGTCTCGAAGCAGCCATTGTGCTCTCGCGCATGGGCCCACGCGGCGCGGGCGCTGTTCCTGTACTCGAGAAGTTCGCAATGGGCGCAGATATCTCGTCGTGCATTCGCGCCGTCGTGGCGCTGCACCGTTGGGGGAACGCCGGGCAACCGGCCATCATGCGCGCGACTCGCCACGAGGTTTTTGAGGTGCGTTGGGTTGCGGTGCAGCGGGTCTCATCCGAGCCACCGTTGCTACGGGCGCTAATCGACCCCGAGTTTAGAGTCCGGAAGGCGGCGGTCGACGCTCTGTACCACCGAGTGCGCCCAAGTAGGGCGGCGGTTCTCCCGTTGATCGCGGCGCTCGACTCGGTAGACAAGGACTTGCACACTACGATCCTCAGCATTCTTCAGTCCCTTGGCGAGACGGCCCACGAAGCGGCACCCGCCGTTCTAAAGATGGCCCGTTCGCACGATGGAGCCCGAGCCTGGGCAGCGATCGAAACATTCGCGCAGATCCACAAGCCGGCACCGGCGTGGGAAAAGTCGATGAAGTCGCGCGTACACGGCGACGTCGCAGCACGGAGGCGCGCGTGGCGAATTCTCGCCGAAATCGCGTCCACACGTGAAGCGGTTCCGCCGTGGGTCGTCGCTCTCCTAAAACTCGGCCTCGCGGATGAGGACGTAGAAGTCCGAACTCTAGCTGCGAACGTGCTCGGTTCTGTATCCGCTGAGACCGCAGTTGCAATGCACGATGTCGTCGTGCGCGCCCTGCGCGACGTGACGCTGCGCGAACACGTCCTCGAGGGACTCGCGCGATGGGGTCCGGTTTCAAAACGCTGGCTTCCCGAGTGCGAAAAAATCTTCGAAACGGCGAAGGGACCGGAGTGGGGCGCGCTTGCGCGGGCGCTCGTCGGTATCGGTGCGCCTGCCGGTCCTCTGCTTTTTCGCATTGCCTCGCACCCAGACGATGAGCTTCGGCGCGCTGCCCTTAGTTTTTTGGAAGATCGTGTCTCCGAGCAATTCATCGTTCCGGCCGGGGATCCGACGGCGCTTGCGTTCGCGATGCGCGCCACGCTTCGCTCTTCCAGGAGTCGGGAAGTGCGACTCGTGGCCGCGCGATGCCTGCATATGCTCTCCGACCCGCCGCGGATCGAAGCGGCCGCCACGATGATCCAGTTGATCGGCGACGACGACATACTGAGCGTGGTCATGCAGCTGTTGGAAGCGGGGCCGCCCTTTCCGGAGCGAACTTTAGATCTCGTCCGCAAGCTCGCCGTCGACCCCGACGCGAAGTTGTATGGGTTCTGGGAGCGTCTCGATTCTCTGGCGCCCGCCATTGCGCCGACGCTCTGGGCTCAATTCGCATCTCCGGCCCATGCCGTATCGCCTCGCGTTCGCGAGCAAGCTCGGCGGGGCCTCCACGCGATCGGGCGCGAGGCGAAAGCGATGCTGACGACGTACACCGAGGCGCTGCGTGACACGCGCACTCGCTCGTTTGCCCTCCAAGCCATCGAATGGCTCGGCACAAGCGGCGCGCCGGCGCACGGGGACGTGGCCGCGATTCTCAAGCAGTCGGATGCGCACACGCAGAGATTGTGTTTGGACGCGCTTGCCGCGATGGGACCCGCTGCGGGTTCAGTGGCGGACGAAGTCGTCTCGTTCATGATGCACGCTCAGCCGCATGTTCGACACGCAGCGGTGATGGCGCTCGTCGGTTTTCGCGATCCGCGCGTCGTGCCGCATTTGCGCACTCTTGCACGCGACGCCAACCCCTCTGCCCGTCGCTTCGCATTGAGTGAGCTCGCGAAGATGGGGCCGCTCGCTTTGCCTGCGCTTCACGAGCTTCGCGTTCTCTTGGAAGGGCCGGACTATTTCTCCGAGCATCAAAAACGTCAGCCCAACGTCATCCGCAATGATGCCGTGCTTGTGCTGGGGGCGATCGGGCCCGACGCGCGATCGGCGCTGCCGGTGCTCAGGTCGTCGCTGCAAGGCGATCACTACGATGTCGGCTTGGTCGCCACCGCGCTCTGGCGGATTGAGCGTTCAGTGTTTCCGGGTTTGGTCGCCATGGTGGAGGAGAGCGACATAAGGAAAGACGATGACGACGTGGATGCCGCCGCTGTGATCGCATCGTTGCGCGGTGAAGATGAGGCCGCCCGGCTTCGAGGGGCGGAGCGATTGGCCCGTTTGGGCGCAACGGCCCTCCCGCAGATTCGTACGCTTCTGCACGACGGTGAGGACGATGTTCGCCGATTGGCTCTCGGCGCGGCTGGCGCGATGGGCGCGGTCGCCCTGCCGCTCCTCCCGGAACTCGATGCGCTGGTCGCTAGTCCTACGACGTCCGCAGGTTTGCGGCGCGTCGCCGAGAGAGCGATCACCTTCATTCGCGGCGGCTAACTGCCCGGATTGATCCGTCGGCGACTCGATGGTCCAGCACTCCTTGGTACCGTATGCGCAGACGACATGATCTTGGCCCCGGGACAGCAGGTTGGTGGACTCCAGGTTGAAAAAGAACTGGGGCGCGGTGCGTATGGTGTGGTCTACCTCGCCCAGGACAAACTGCTCGGGCGTTTGGTGGCGCTCAAAGTCCTGCAAGGCGGCGGCGCCGAGGTCGATGAGGACGCCAAGGATCAAGTGCTCACCGAAGCGCGCTTGATCGGTAGCCTCCAGAGTCCCTACATCGTTCGGTTGTTTCGTACGCATCCCACCGACGACGGCGGCTGGATGCTCGAACTCGAGTTCGTGACCGGCGGTTGTCTCGAAGATGTGTTCGACGAGGGGCAGGCGCTCGACACGAGCGAAGCCGTTCGCATTTTTCGTTCGCTTTGTTTGGCGCTCAACAGCGCGCACGAAGCGCGCGTCATCCACGGCGACATCAAACTCGGCAACGTGTTGTTCGGCCCCGACGGCCTCGTCAAGCTGACCGACTTCGGTTTGGCGCGCGTGCTGGAAGGCACCGATGCGGCCGTGCCGCTCCACGGCGAAGCGTTCGGCACGCCGGCGTACATGGCGCCGGAAATCTTGAGTGGCCAAGAGGCGGGCATCTCGTCCGACATCTGGGCCGCGGGCGTGCTGTTTTATCAACTGCTCACGGGCACCCTGCCGTTCCCCGCGAAGACATTCGCGGAGCTTTGGGACGGGATCATGATGCAAGATCCCGAGCCGCTCCCGGACGAATTGCCGCAAGGCCTCTCGCACTTAGTCGAAGCGTGTTTGGCCAAAGACCCCGACGACCGTCCCGAGTCCGCCGCTGCCGTTCTCGAATACTTGGATGCGTTGACCGCGCGCTACGAAGAGCTCGCCCCGTCGAGTCTCGCGAGCGAACGCCCGACGAACCTCTCGCCGCCGACGACGACGTTCGTCGGCCGCGAGTCCGACCTGAGACTGCTGCGTGCGTTGCTCGCCGAGGATGGCGTGCGCGTGGCGACGTTGGTGGGCGCGGGCGGCATCGGCAAGACGCGCCTGGCGCGCGAAGCGTGCCGTCAAATCGTCGATCTGTTCGAGGGCGGCAGTTGGTTCGCTAACCTCGGCGGCGCGCAGACGCGCAGCGATGTCGCGCATGCGGTCGCGCGCGCGCTCGGCATTCCGTTCACGCAAGACAAGGACCCGCTCGACGTGGTCGCGGAAGCGTTGCGTTTTCGCAAGCCGATGCTGCTTGTGCTCGACAACTGCGAACAGATCCTCGGCGAAGTTGCCGCCGCGTTGGAAGTGTGGCGCGAGCGTGCGCCGGACGTTCGATTCCTGGTGACGAGTCGGGCGCGGTTGGGCCTGAAAGGCGAGCGCACCTACGAAGTCGGCCCGCTCGAACTGCCGACGCTCGTCGAGATGATGCGCAAGTCACCCGCGGACCTGCGTCAGTATTCCGGCGTCGCGCTGTTTGCCGACCGCGCCCGCGAATCGGCGCCGGACTACGTTTTGGCCGACGACGCGATCCAAGACGTCGTTGCGATCTGCATCGAACTCGACGGGATGCCTCTCGCGATCGAGTTGGCGGCCGCGCGCGTAAAAAACGTGTCGCCGGCCGAGATCGCGGCGAACTTCGGCGCGAAGTTCGACATCTTGCAGTCCACCAAGGTCGATCTCGTCCCGCGCCAGCGCACGCTCACCGGCGCGATCGAGTGGAGCTACGGTTTGCTCGCGGATTGGGAGAAAGAAGCGTTTGTTCAAGCGAGCGTGTTCCGCGACGGGTTTTCGCCCGAGGCCGCCGCCGCCGTTCTCGACCTGTCGGCCTTCCCGGACGCGCCGCCGACCTTGGAGGTCGTGCAGAGCCTGCGGGACAACAGCCTGCTGACCGCAGGCGAGGTGCGGCAGGAAACGCGGCTGGGCATGTACAAAGCGATCCGCGAGTTCGGCGAGCAGCGGTTCATGGACGATGCGACCGCCGAGGCGCGCGCCGCCTTGTCCGACCGTCACGCAAAGTTTTTCCTCGACCTTGCGAACACGTGGAACCGTCGCATCCCGGGCCCCCGCGACGTGGAGGCGCTCGACCGCATCGAGACCGACCTCGGCAACCTGCGGGCTGTTTTGGATCGGTCCATCGAAAGCGCGCAGCGCGAAGCAACCGCGCAGGCCGCGCTCGCGATGACGAAGACGATGTCGGTGCGGTTTCCGCCGGCACAGCTCATCAGCGTGCTCGAGCCGGCCTTAGAAGTGCAGGACAAAGACGCGCCCGATGCCGTGCGTCTACGGGTCGAGTTGGCCGCCGCCGAAATGGCCGCGGGCGATTGGGATCGCGCCGAAGAGCACGCCGAAAACGCCGAGCCGCAAGCGCGCGCGCTGGAACTGCACGACGTCTTAGCGCGTGCGCTGTTGCGTTGCGGAGATCTGGCCCGCAACCGTGGGCGCATCGACGAAGCAAAAAAGTCGTTTACCGAGTGCGCGGAGCTCGCCAAGAAAACGGGCGACAAGTGGGCGGCCGCTTTCGCAACCGGAGGTCTCGGCGCGGTGGCGTGGCAGACCGGCGACATGGACCACGCGTGGAATTGTTTCGAGCAGGCGGCAGCGTTGGGGCGCGAGATCGGCGACCATCGCATCGTTGCCCGCCAGCTCGGCAACCTTGGCGTCGTTTGCGAGTCGCGCGGCGACCGCCAAAAAGCGATTGCGTATCACAAGGAAGTCGAAGAGCTCGCGCGGCGTAAAGGCGACCGGACCTGGGTCTGCATGAGCCTACGCAATCGCGGAACGGCGTTGGCTCAAGCGGGCGATTTTCCGGGCAGCCTTCGTTGTTACCGGGAGGGCGAGGCGATCGCGCGCGAGCTCGGCGCCAAAGGACACATCGCGCAGTTGATCTACTGTCGCGGGTCGATTCATTCGCTCAGCAACGAGAACGAACAGGCAAACGCGTGCTACAGCGAGGCCGAGTCTCTTTGGCGTGAGCTGGGCGATCGGCGCCAAGTGGCGGTCATCTTGGGCGCCCGCGCTTTGATTCTGAACGGCAACGGCGACGTCGACGGGGCATTGGCTTGTCATCTGGAGGCGGAACAAATCGCCGACGAGATCGGTGACAAGATCATTCTTGCGCTCAATCGCTGCTACCGCGGGGGCGTCATGCAGGAGCGTGGCGAGCTCGACGACGCTTGGGAGCTGATGGAGAGCGGGCTGAAACTATTCGACGAGATGGGTTCGAATCGAAGCGTCTGGTACTTCAAGTTCGCGGCGCGCGCGGCGACACTCGCCGGGCAGCGCGACGATCCGGCCTCCGCCGCGCACTATCGCGACCACGCGCTCATGGTCGCGAAAGAAACGGACCTGCGTGCGGACCACCCGGATTCAGGCGTGGGCGACGCGCTCCGTCAGCTCGGGGCCGACACCTAAAAAAAGAGCGCGACACGTTTCCGTGCGCGCTCTCTTTTCAAAAATCGTGTGCGTTACGAACGGCGGCGACGGCGCCGATACGCGATCGCAACCAAGGCGGCCGCGCAGAGTCCGATCGTTCCGGGTTCCGGAATCGGTGCGGATGACGGGATGCCGCCAGCTCCACCGGTCGGGTCGCTCGAGTCGGTGAACGCCGGCGCGACAACGCCCATTGGAAGATCGCCGGACGCGACCGCGACCAACGTGATGTTGTCCCAAAACAGCGATTGGCGCTGCCCGTCGGAACCGCCGTCAAACGACGTCCCCGTATGACCCAGCGGGCCGCCGCCCTGGGCGGCGTCAATTGTCGACGCGAATCCGGTCGCAAAGAAACCGGCGCTCAGCGAATTGTCCAGCGTGATGTTTGTGCCGTCGTAGGTGATGTAGTCGATATCGCTCGGCGAGAAATCGCCGAAGCTCGCGTTGATATCGAGAATCGCCATCCCTGCCGGCTGCGAAAGCACCGTAATGACGAACTCCGACGGATCGGAGAAGTCGGTAAACGGACTCAGCGTACGCGCGCCCCAGCTTGTGGGGACGCCGCCGGGACCGGCGAACGGCGAGAGATCAACGAACTCGAACAACCCGCTCGCGCGCGTGATCTGGATCGAGTACGCGCCTTGCGTCAACACGATCGAGTCGGTCGGAGCGCCAGCCACTTGCGATTCGAAGTCAAAGACAATCGACTCGGCGTTGGCGGTGGAGACAAAGGCTGCCAGCAAAACGGCAACCGCAGCGAACTTTTTCATATCACATACCCTCTGAGCACGAAATGGTACCGGATTTGGCAACCGTTAGGTCGTTTCCGTCGATCGCGCTTCGTCCCAACTTTGGGCGTAACGATGGATGTCCAAATCGCGCGACGTTTTTGGCTATTTCAGGCCGTGTTCGAGCTTGAAGCGCGGCCATTCCGACTTCCGGCGCAAGAACGCGTCGAACGAATCAACCTGTAAAAACGGATTCGTGGCCTTCTCCAGGCCGATGGTGGACGACGGCCGCGCGCCGAAATCGTGGCCGGGCCAGATCGTCGTTTCGTCGGGCAGCGTCGCGAGAACGTGTTGCAGGCTGTCCCACTCTTGTTGCGCCTGTTCGCGCGTGCCGGTTCCGCCGATTTTGCCGACGAACAAGAGGTCGCCCGTGATCGCGACGGCCATGCTCGGAATCCAAAACAAAACGTGGTCATCGGCGTGGCCGGGAACCGCGAGCACGCGCACTTCGAACGAACCGATCATGAACGTATCGCCGTCCTTGAAATCGGTTTCGATCGGAGCGCCGGTCAGCCGCGCCAACTCCTCGTTGCCGTTCGTGTGATCGTCGTGGCCGTGCGTGTTGAGGATGCGCAAAATCGCTACGTTTTGCACGCGGGCGCGTTCCGCAAACTCGCTCGGCAAAAACGCCGGATCAATCGCCGCCGCTTCCTCCGCCGCGCGGTCACCCACGAGGTAGCCAAAGTTACGGTCGCCACCAATGCGGATCTGCTCGAAGATGAAATTCACGGGGATAGCGTACCGGTAGGATGGCTGCGTGCACACCTCGTCTCGGCCCGAATTGGGCCAACCCGTTGCGGCCCTTCACGCCACGCTCTTAGGCAAGCCCGAACGCTTTCCGCTGAGCGACCTCGCCGCGCTGTTCGGCGGCGGGCCGGAGCTGGTCGAACGGGTCGCGACGCGCGGCGATATTACCCTCGACGGCGACGTGTTTTTCAACAGCGGGCCGGAGATGTCGATCCCGGCGGGGCGCGTCGAGTTGGAGATCCCGTCGCTGATGCGCGGGACGTGGCGCGTGGATGACGCCATGTTTGCCATGACCTTTTCGATCGCTGATTTCACGCTGCGGGCCTGCGCTCAGGTGGCGGTTTTCCGCAAATGCTTCGAACTAAAAGAGATACGGGGAACCGCTTCCGACATCGTGCTCGACTTCGGCGGCTCGATCGCCGATAGACGCTATACCTTTTAAACCTAGCTAAACTGCGGAATAAGATGGGAAAGACGCGCGCCAAGTCCCGCCAAGGAGTCGATACCGCCGGTCTCAACCGCGACCAACTCCTCGAGCTCTACAAAATCATGTACGCCTCACGGCGGACCGACGACAAAGAGATCGTGCTGAAGCGCCAGAACAAGGCGTTTTTCCAGATCAACGGGGCGGGGCACGAAGCGATCTGCGCCGCGGCCGGTTTTGCTCTCGAGTCCGGCAAGGACTGGGTCTACACGTACTACCGCGATCGCGCGTTGGCGTTGGCGGTTGGCATGACGCCTTACGAGATGCTCCTGCAGGCGGTGGGGTCGATTGAAGATCCGGCTTCCGCGGGTCGGCAGATGCCGGCGCATTGGGGCAAAAAAGAGGTCAACCTTGTTTCGGCGTCTTCGCCGATTGCCACGCAGTACCTCAACGCGGTGGGCTGTGCGGAGGCCATTGCCAAGGCGCGCGATCACGCCGAGGTCCGTGCCGCGATGCCTGGCGAAGTGAGTCCCGACGAAGTGGTGTTGTGCACCGGCGGCGATGGTTCGACGAGCGAGGGTGAGTTCTACGAAGCGCTCAGCTCTGCTTGCGTGCTGAAGCTGCCCGTTGTGTTTGTGATCGAAGACAACGAATACGCGATCTCGGTTCCGCGCGAAGTCCAGACGCCGCGGAGTTCGATCAGCAAGACGGTGTCGGGTTTCGCGCCGCTTCTGATCTTGCAATGCGACGGGCTCGATCCGGTGGACTCGTACGCGACCGTCAAGAAAGCAGTCGACAACGCGCGTGCCGGTAACGGTCCCGCGCTGGTGCACGCGTCGTGCATCCGGCCTTACAGCCACTCCATGTCGGACGATCAAGCGCTGTATCGGACCAAGGAAGACATTGCGGCGGAAGCGGCGAAGGATCCGATCAACACCTACCCGAAGTGGCTCGTCGATAACGGCATCGCCAAAGACGAAGAGCTTGACGCGCTGCGCAAGACCATCGATGCCGACATCGAGGATGCAGCCGAACGCGCCTTGCAGGGCGCTTGGCCGGAGAAGACAGCGGAGGCGGCGGAGCGCTACGTGTTCAGCGAGGACGTGGATCCCACGTCGGCCGACTTCGAGACGGAGCCGGACTTTGATGGTGCGCCGCGGACGATGATCGATTGCCTCAACCAGGTCATGCACGACGAGATGGAGCGCGATGCGCGCGTTATCGTGTTCGGCCAGGACGTGGCCGACGCCACGCGCGAGGACGTGTTGCCTGAGGTCAAAGGCAAGGGCGGCGTGTTCAAAGCGACCGCCGGATTGCAGCGCACGTTTGGCGGCCACCGCTGCTACAACTCGCCGCTCGCCGAAGCCAACATCATGGGGCGCACGGTTGGATTGGCGACGCGCGGACTCAAGCCTTTGAGCGAAGTGCAGTTCATCGACTACATCTGGCCTGCCTTCGAGCAGATGCGCAACGAGTGGGCCGTGTTGCGCTGGCGTAGCGGAAACACGTTCTCGTGCGGCAGCGTTGTGCGGACGACCATTGGTGGCTACATCCGCGGCGCGCTTTGTCACAGCCAGAGTGCCGAGGTGTTGTTCACGCACATCCCGGGCATTCGCGTTGTGTACCCGAGCAACGCGCTTGACGCTGCCGGGTTGTTGCGCACGTCGATTCGTTGCGACGACCCGGTGTTGTTCTTGGAGCACAAGCACCTTTATCGTCAGACGTACAACCGTTCGCCGTACCCGGGCAAGGAGTACATGATCCCGTTCGGCAAAGCGCGGATCGCGCGCGAAGGGTCGGACGTTTCGATCATCACGTATGGCGCCCTTGTCGAACGCAGCTTGCGCGCCGCTAAAAGACTGTCGGACGACGGCATCGAAGCCGAGGTCATCGATCTGCGCACGATCCAGCCGTACGACTGGGAAGCGATTGCGACCTCGGTGAAAAAGACGAGTCGCGTGGTCGTTGCGTACGAGGACAACCGATCGTGGGGTTGGGGCGCCGAAGTCGCGGCCCGTCTCGCGGATGAATGCTTCTCCGATCTCGACGCACCCGTCAAACGCGTGGGGGCGCTGGACACGTTTGTGGCCTACAACCCCGATCTCGAAGACGTGATCCTGCCGCAGATCGACGATATCCGCGACGCCGCTCTCGACGCCGTTCGGTTCTAGCTGGCGCGCGGAGTTGCTGGCCCAACATCTGACGATGTTGGCGCTTGACGTTTGGTCGGTTTGGCGCCGATTCTTTTGCTTGCCGTTGCCTCTGGCCTTGGGTGTGCGGCGGTGCTTCTTGGTCCAACGTCTGACGATGTTGGAGCTTGACGTTTGATCGGTTTGGCACCGATTCTTTTGCTCGGCGTTGCCTCTGGTCTTGGGTGTGCGGCGGGGTTTGGGCGATTGCTCTGGTTTTGCTTCTGGCTGCGTTGCGTACCCCGCTTCGCTGTCTGCGCGGTATGGGGATGACGTTGGCCGGGCGAATTTGGCCTGAATTTGGTTTCCTCGCCACAAAGGGCCGGTCTTCGCGCGTTACACTGGTCGCATGGTTGCCGGATTCGCTCTCTCGTTGCTCCTGATTGCCGCACCGGACGTGGATGCGACTAAGACGCTCAAAGTAGCGTACGCATCCCAGTACGAATGGAAAGAGGACGACGTTAAGTCGACCACGCTCTCGTTTAAGTACGAGCACAAGTGGGAGCGCAAAGAGAACAAGACGTCTTGGGAAGGCCATGCGCACGCGGTCGTAGTGGATGGCGAGATCGTGCGCATCCATGCGCCGAGCGCAAGCGACGGCGAGCTCGAGACCATTCGCGATCATCTGGAGTGGATGCTCGGGCGATTCGTTCGCAAGCCGTTCGACGAGCAGTTCAAAGAAGCCGTCGTCGGCAAGCCCACGGACTCGGCGGGCGGCGCCATCCGCATTCCGATCGAGAAGACGGCCTATCTAGTGAAGAGCGATCGCATCATCGCGCAAGAGGTCGACTACGGATCGGAGAACGCTCCGTTTATTGTCCGCGTGGATTACGAGACCGCCGACATGGGCGGCGGGTACGGGCTACTCGCATCGCGTACGTCCTACACGCGCAATCAAAATCCGGTTCGCGAGACGCGCAAGTTGATTTTGCGCATCGACATGCAGATCCCTAGTCCGGATCGTTACGACTACACCATCGAGTCGCCGTCCACGGGGAAGACAGAGTTTCGTCTCGACTTCTTAAAGCCGAAATACAACGAAAAAAACGCGGTGGACTTAGACCCCGCCGCCAAGGTCCTCTTGAAAGAAGCGTGGGCCAGTCGGTTCACGCTCCCTGTGGATCTGCGGATGCAAGCCAACTTCAAGCGCGACGTCGATGGCGAACTAAAAAAACAACGTTGGGTCGCCAACGTCGAAGGCAAGATTCAGATCTGGGGAATGGAACAGATTGAAGTGGCGGTGGACGAGAAGCGGAGTCGGCGCGGCGGTGGTCAGGTGACGGAAACGTGCCGCGAGCACATTAAGTCGTACTACGCTTCGATTGCCGACGTCCCGTTCGAGGAGGAGTTCAAGGGTTGCGGGTTCACGACGGAGGCGCACGCGAAGGGAACGATCGTGCGCGTTTTCGGATACCGCGGCGCGGAGGCGTTTCGACTGAACAAAGAAGGCGTCGTCGGGCGACTGGACCTAAACGCCGGCGATTCGTGGTGGACCTATAAGCTCAAGAAGACGCGCGATGGCAAGTTCGCGATCGACCGCGCCGAGCGCCGCCTCGACAGCTTCAAGCTCAAGTTGCGCTACAAGTACGGCCAAACCAAAAAGGTCTGGGTGCCCAAGTCGTTCGACGTGGTTGCGAGCGCGGGCTGGCGCACCACGGTGTATGGCGTCGTGACGTACAAGCTCTCTCGCATTCGCGTCACCGACAAAACGGAGTAAGCACGCGGCCCAGCAAAACGTAGCGCGCTCATCGAGCGCCGCGTCGCCACGTCCGCACGTCGCAACCGCGCGCGGCGCGCGACGGCGTCCCGCGAGCGCCCCGGTTCGGTCCCGTGCGCTCTGAGTCACCGCGGGGTCGCTCCGGAGTCACCCCGAAACCGCCCCGAGCTGTCTGCATCACCGGGATCACGCAATCCACGGCATGAGGCGATGGAGGCCGCGCGCCCGCTCTGGTCGGACGGGTGGCACGGGTTGCACGGGCGGCATGCGCGGCTGCGCGGCGATCGCGTCTACTGCCCGGAGAACAACGCGATGCCCGTGCGGATGCCGGCGTAAAAGTCCTCGACCGGGTAGCGTTCGTTCGGGCTGTGCGCGCGCTCCCCCGGCGTATACGTTCCGAGGAGGAGCGGCTGCACGCCGAGTTTTTGCGCAAACAAGTTCACGATCGGAATCGATCCGCCTTCGCGAGTCAGCGCGGGCGCCTGCCCGAACGCGGTTTCGAGGGCGGAGCGTGCGCGCTTAGCCCAATCCGTTTCGGGGTCGGAGTACACAGCGGGCGCCATGGGGCCGCGCGTCACTTCCAGTGTCACGCCCGGCGGACACGCTCGTTCG
This sequence comes from Planctomycetota bacterium, assembly GCA_021776785.1. GTDB lineage: Bacteria > Planctomycetota > PLA2 > PLA2 > PLA2 > JAJFFF01. Next base: position 82,376 of record JAJFFF010000041.1, read on the forward strand.
AGGTGCCGAACGAGTGCGTCCTGCACATGCTGCGGTTCTTGGCTCGGAACCAAGCGGCATGTGAGTTTGCACCCGGCGGATGAAGGAACGATCGTCTTGGACCCTTCGCCTTGGTAACCGCCGAAGATGCCGTTGACTTCGCATGTCGGGCGCGCGCCCTTGCGCTCCAGCGTCGTGAAGCCCTTCTCGCCAAACAGCTTCGGCGACCCGGTCTCGGCGAGGTACGCCTCCTTGTCGAAGGGAAGTCGATCGAGTCGATCACGCTCCTCTTCCTCGACCTCGTCGACACCGTCGTAGAAGCCGTCCACGGCAATGCGTCCGTCGTCGTCGTGCAAGCTCGCCACCAAGCGCGCGAGCGCCGTGGCCGGATTGGCGACGGTGCCTCCGTACGTACCCGAGTGAAGGTCGTGCGACGGGCCGTTGACCTTGATTTCCACGGCAACGAGGCCGCGCAATCCGTAGCAAAGCGCCGGCACGCCGCGTGCAAAACCCGACGTGTCCGCGATCACGAGAGCATCGGCGGCGAGATCGTCCTTGCGCGCTTCGAGGAACTGCTCGACGACTTGGCCGCCGACCTCTTCTTCGCCCTCCAGGATGAACTTCAAGTTGACGGGCAGGCTGCCGGTCGCTTCGACCCAACATCGCGCCGCCAGAACCAGCGCCAGAGACGGGCCCTTGTCGTCGGCGCAACCGCGCGCGCGAACCTCGCCGTCGACGATCGCCGGCTCAAACGGCTGGGTCTCCCACAGCTCAAACGGCTCGGGCGGCTGGACGTCGTAGTGTCCGTAGACAAGAAGCGTCGGAAGCGATTCGTTCTCAAGGCGTGAACCGTAGACCGTAGGAAGACCGGCGCCTTCAAACAGCGTCGTCTCGAAACCGGCGGCCTCAAGCTGCGTTTTCGCAAACGCTGCCGCCCGTCGCGCGTCCTCATGGTGCACACGCTGCGCCGAGACCGACGGGATGCGCAGGTACTCCATCAGGAGTTCGAGAAACTGATCCTTGTGCTTTTCGAGGTGCGCAAACGCGGCGTCCATGGAGTCAACCTAACCCCCCAGGTCCCCACGGTCCAAGAGCCGCCGCCGCCGCGACTCCTCCGATCCGGCCTCGGCGAGGTCGACCGGCCGGTCGATGTCGTACAAAACATCCGCCGTGGCAACGAGTTTGTGGTGGAGAGCATCCCCGGCCAGGCCCCAGACCTCTCGCGCGGTTTTGCAGGTTGTAAAGGCGGTTTGCGAGCGGGCAAACGCCGGATGGCCGCGGCGTCCACCGTGGGACGGCACCAAAAACTCCGCCCCAGACGCCTCAAAGGCCGATTTCAGCCCGCGGATCAGGCTTGGCGTCAAAAACGGCATGTCGGCCGGGGCAAAGGCGAACGGTCCCGGCGGGAGCATGCGGAGACCCGACCGGAGAGTTTCGATCATCTCGATCCCCGGCGCAGCGACCCGTACCCGTGGGTCGGTCGGCTGGAGCCGGCCGACAAAGACAACCGGGGCGAGGCCGGCTTCAAGGAAATGACGACACGCGCGGTCGAGGAGGCGTTCGCCCTGCCACTCCGCGGCGAGCTTGTCGGTTCCGAATCGGCTCGATTTTCCGCCGCCGAGGAGGACCCCGCCGACCGTGAGCGGGTCTTCGACGGATGAGGCGCTCTTGCTCCCGACTCCCATGGCCCCAGTATTACACTGGCTCGCCCGTGCGCCGTGCTCTCGTTTTATCCGCCTTGGCCTTGGCCTCTGCCTCGTTGCTTGGCTCGTGCGGCGGAGCGGAGTCTGACGACCGCGCGGGCGCGCGTCCCGGGTCGGGCGGTCCCGATGCCTCGGGAGGGAACCACCTGCAAGCCAAGGTTGTCAGTTTGCTGCCGTCGTTTACAGAGATTGTCGTGGCGCTGGGGTGCGCTGACCGGCTGGTCGGTTGCACCACGTACGGGCGGCCGGGAAAAAAATACGAGGAGCACATCACGCGCGTACCGTGGCAAGGCACCGCCGCGCTGGAGCCGATCTTGAAGCTGCGGCCGACGCTGGTGTTGCGACAGACGCCGCGGGACGGGGCGGATCCGCTGCACCGCGCGCTCGAACGCGCCGGCATTCGCGTCGTGGCCGTGCCGAGCGAGACCATCGCCGATGTGTTCACGGCCATCGACACCATCGGTCGCGAGCTGGACGCGTCCGCGCGCGCCAGCTCCCTTGCGAAATCGCTGCGGGCGAGCCTTCAGCAAACGCGCGACGACATCGCGGATCGACCGCTGCGCAAGGTCTTGTTTGTCATCGGTCGCGACTCCGGTCAAGCCGCCAACATTCAATCCGCGGGACGCGGGACGTTCATCGACGAGCTCTTGAACCACGTGCGTGCACAAAACGTCGTCGCGCATCGTCGCGAAGCGTACCCGCGAGTCGAGTTGGAACAGCTCGTCCGGTTTGCGCCCGATGTCATCATCGACAACCTTCCGCCCGAGAAGGATCCGATGTCGGCATGGCGGCGCATCCGGCACGTCCCGGCGATCGCGAACGGCGACGTACATTTTGTGAACGATGCGTCGTTGCTCGTGCCCGGCCCGCGCATCGGCGACGCCGTGCGACGCTTGGCGGAGATGGTGCATGGCAAGCGTTGAGCTCCGCCAGGCCACCGTTCGCTACGGTGCGCGCGATGTGTTGGACGGCGTCGACTTTTCGGTCGAGTCCAGTGCACGCGTGGCGATCATCGGCCCGAACGGGAGCGGCAAGACGACGCTGCTGCGCGCGTTGGCCGGCATCGTGCGCCTGGGATCCGGGACAGCGGATCCTGCGGATCGCTTGCCGCGGCATGCGCTGGCGCGCCAGCTTGCGTTCTTGCCGCAGGATGAGTCGTGGGAGTTTCCGTTCCGGATTGAGGAACTCGTTCAGTTCGGGCGTTTCGCGCATTCTGTTTCTCTGCTCGGCGCCGGATCCGCCGAGGATGCCGACGCTGTCGATCGTGCGCTCGAAGCGGTCGGCCTGTTGGAGATGCGGCGCCGTCCCGTCACGCAACTCAGCGGTGGAGAACGACGCCGCGCGGCGCTTGCGCGTGTGCTCGCCCAACGGGCGCCGATGCTTCTCTTGGACGAGCCGACGACGGCGCTTGACTTAGAACAGCGCCAGGCCATTTTGCGTGTGCTGCGGGAGCGCGACGGCGGTTTCGTCATGGCGACCCACGACCTTGACGCGGCGGCCACGCACTGCGACCGGGTGGTCGTCCTGCGCGGCGGGCGCATCGTCGGGGACGGCACGCCGCGCGAGATGTTGACCGCTCCCCGCTTACTCGACGTGTTCGGCGTCCACGTCCGCATCACGGATACCGACGGCCGCATCCATGTGATTCCCGATGCGTAGTCGCGCACTGTGGTTGTCCTTGCTGGTCGCCGTGGCCGCGCTGGCGGCGGCGCCGTTCGTTGGCGAAGAGCTCACCGGCGAGCAAGGCCGCTACATCTTGTTCGAGCTTAGGCTCCCGCGCGTCTTTCTAGGTTTTGCGTGTGGGGCCGCGCTCGCCATGGCGGGCGTCGTCTTGCAGGGGATCTTAAAAAATCCACTGGCGACGCCGTTCACGCTCGGCGTCGCCAGCGGTGCCGCCTTCGGCGTCGTGTTGGCGATCGTATTAGGAATTGACACAGTCCTGTCACCGTTGTTTGGGCGCCCGCTCGTTGGAATGGCGGGCGCCGTCTGCGTCATCGGCGTGGCGTACCGCGCCGCCCGCGTGCAAGGGCGATTGCCCGCCCACACGCTTCTCTTGGCGGGCGTTGCCCTCACGTTCCTGTTTTCGTCACTGATCATGGCTGTTCAATACACCGCCACACCGGACCACGCCGTGCGGATCTTGCGTTGGCTCGTCGGAAGTCTTGAGTCCGGTCTCGGGTACGGCCCGCCGCTCGTCGTCGGAAGCGCAACCGTTGTCGGGTTGTTGCTCCTGTGGCCGCTCGGGGCGGCGTTCAATGCGATGAGTACCGGCGAAGAGGCCGCGATGGGCGTGGGGGTGAACGTCGAGGGCGTCATGCGCCGCGGCTACCTGATTTCGTCCTTGATGGTCGGCGTCGTAGTCGCCTTCGTGGGGCCGATCGGATTTGTCGGCCTCGTTGTGCCGCATGCGTTGCGGTTGCTGGGCGTCGTTGACAACCGCCTGCTTCTTCCCACGGCCGCGTTGGTCGGCGGCGCGTTTTTGGTGACGTGCGACGCCGCCACGATTTTTTGGGATCGACTGTTTCCGGTCGGCGTGCTGACGCCGCTGCTGGGCGGACCGTTCTTTCTCGCGCTTCTTTTGCGCCGAAAGTCGGCGTAACGATCCGGGGCGCGCTTGGCGTGACCCAAAAGCGCGGGTTGCGCGCGCTACCCTGAAGGCATGTGGTTGCTCACATTCCTGAACAAGCTCGATTGGATGCCGCCGTTAATTTTGCGCGGCGTTGTCGGCGCCTCGTTTTTTTTGGTCCACGGACTCGACAAGGTCTATCCCGGCGGGGAATGGGACTTTGGTCAAGCGTTCGCGGCCAAAGGACACGCGCCGGCGCTGTTGATGTACATCGCGGCGTGGACGGAGTTCCTCGGCGGCTTCGCACTCATTTTGGGCGTGTTGACGCGTTGGTCGGCGGTGGGACTTTTGGGCGTGATGGCGTATGCGGTTTTCGTCATTCACCGCGGCGATCCGTATCTCAACGTGCGCGAACTCGGCATTGCCTACATGGGCGCGCTCGCGGTGATCGCTATCATCGGTCCGGGAACCATGTCGCTCGACCGGTTGTTTTTTGGACGTCAGGCTCTGTAACCAAATCTTGGCGGGCGCCGTCAAAACTATGTCACGCGCGAGAACGAGAGTGCGGCCGTCGCGTAGGATGTCCGCTATGCGAGTGGCGAGTTGTTTCCGCGTGGCCGCGCTTTTTACGATCTCCGCGACGTTGGCGACGTTAACAACGTCGGCGCTTGCCGCCGATCCGCCGTTGCTGGAGTTTGGGAAAAAGGCATATGTCGTGAAGGCGATTGAGTGCGCCGTGCTGATTCCCAATCGTTGGCAAGCCACGCAGGATCGCACGGGCATGGTCGCGCAGGTGGCGCGCAATCCGGGCGGCGCCGGCTTTCGTATCACGCGCCAACCGCTGCTTGCGTTTCCTGAAGACTTCGCCGAAGAGTGGAAGACGCAACTCACGGCTGCGGGCAAGATCGTCAAAGTCTCCAGCGTGCGCGCCGGCAAGTACAAAGGCTGGAAGGCCACGTGGACCAGCAAGACAGGCGGCGGTCGCGACATCGAAGTGTGGCGCGTCCACGTACCGAGCGTCGAGATGGTCTACAACATCTCATTTAGCCTGCCGAAAAACGACCCGACGGCGAAGCTCTTGCTCAAAGGTGTGGCGCGCTCGTTTCGATGCACGGTCGACGGTTCCGCCAAGATGGAGTTTCAAGGAACGGCGTCGGACGGCGCGAAACACGTCGATATCTTTTTGCCGAAGGGGTTTGAGAAGGCTCCGTTCGTGAGGCAGGGCATGTCCGCGTACGGCGCGAAGTTTTACGAGAAAGCGGCGCCCGGATTCTCGCCACGGCGCATCTCCAGCAAAATCGGAATATGGAACAGCGGTTCTTATCCCGTTCGATTTCAAGAGGGCGGCGAGGCCGGCTCTCCAAAAGACCTCGTACCGGTAATCTGGGACAAGCAGAAGTTTGAGCTCAGCGAGTTTGAGAGGCCGCGCGTTAAGGTGTCGCGCGTCGGTACCCACAAGGGCGCGCTCCTGACAACGTCAGGAAAAACAAAAGACGGGTTCGCCAAAGAGGTGTTCGTCTTTGCCGGGAAAGACGGCCAAAAGAGCATGGTGTTGATCGTGATCGCGGACGCGCGCGAAGTGCGGCTCTACCGCAACTATTTCAAGCAGATATGCTCCAAGCTTAAGTTCAGAAAGTAAGCTGGCGCGGCGCCGGTTGCGCGAGCTCTATACAGCCCATGATCTTTCGCCTTCTCGCCTGGTATCTCCCCATCGTCAACGTGTTGACGTACGCCGTGTATTGGTGGGACAAGCGGCGCGCCCAGCAAAACAAGCGGCGCATTTCGGAGCGGGAGCTTCTCGGCTGGGCGGCTGCGGGCGGTTCCTTCGGCGCGTTTCTCGCCATGCGCAACTTGCGCCACAAGACCCAAAAGCGCAGTTTCCGCGTGTGGTTTTGGGTCGTCGTCGCGGTGCAGTTCGGCGTGTTGTTGTTCGCGTTCTTGCGCAACGGCTAGCCGCCCGTTCAGAACCGGCCAGGAGCGCACGAAGCGCCGTGTCGTTCGCCGGGCGAAGCCGATCTCTGCGCCGCGAAGCCTCGTCGTGGCGTGAGGCGAGACCCGCCGTTCGCTCCTATGAACTTGGTTTCGATCTCTCGCCCTTCGCCCGCCGGATCCTCGTTCCACGGCTGCTAGCTTTGGAGCGCGTTCGTGCCGCGTCGCTTCGTTAGCGCTTGTACCACTCGAGTGCTGGGCTGTGCGCTTTGGTCTTGGCGCGCAAGTCCGCGCGCTCCTTATCGGTCAGCGGCTTGAGGTTGCGCGCGACGTGTGCGGCGAACTCGACTTCTTTTGTGCTCTGGCACCCGACGATGCATGTGTCGATGGCGAGACCAAGCGTGTAGCGGAGACAGTGTTCCGCGCTGAGGATCTTGTCGCCGGGGAGCCGCCCGGAACAAAACACCTTCATCGCGATCACGCCCGTGTTTTTCTTGTTGGCGAACGGAAGCGCGGAAGCTTCAAACGACTTGTGATGCGGGTCGATCGGGTTGAGCGGGATGAGGAGCGTATCGAACGAGAATTTTTTGAGCGCGTGGACGAAGACGGCCGGATCGAAGTGGCCGGTGATGCCGACGAAACGAACGTGGCCGGCCTTGAGTGCATCCCGCGCCGCGGCGAGTGCGCCGTTTTTGCCGAGGATCTGTTCGGTCTGCTCGCGGGCTCGTAGCGCGTGAAATTGCCAGATGTCGATGCGGTCGGTTTGTAGACGCTTGAGGCTCGTTGCGAGTTCTCGTCGCGCCCCGTCCCGGTCAAACCGTTGTGTCTTCGTCGCCAGAATCACGCGGTCGCGTTTTTTGCCGCGCTTCAGCGCCAGGCCGAGGCGGCGCTCACTTTCGCCGTACGACGGAGCCGTGTCGAAGTAGTTGATGCCGAGGTCGAGCGCGCGGTCGGCGATCTTTGCCGCTTGCGCGTCCGTGTTGTTGCCGCGGCCGAGTTGATAGCCGCCGAGGCCGACCAGCGACACGCTCAGTTTGGTTTGGCCGAGCGTCCGCATCGGCATCGGGCGCTCGTCGGCGAACGCGCGATGGCCGGCCAGCGTTACGCCGGCCGCCGCCGAGTGGGCCAGGAACCGGCGGCGTGAGACGCGCTCGGACATCGCGTCAGTATCGCATGGAGTGCTGTCGTGCGTTCCGAGGCGTTGGTTTGTACGGGGCGCGGTCGTGTGCTTTGTCGGCGCGCGCGTGCGCACAACCGTTCCGCCGCTCCCGGGGCGACCGCCTCGAATCAGCGGATGCGCCGCCTCGCGTGACAGTGAATAATGTCGGCATGGCATACATTCCTCTCGTCGACCCCGCCCGCGCCACCGGGCGCCTCAAGGAGATCTACGACGCCGCGATCGCGCGCGCCGGACGCGTGGCGCAGATCGTGCAAACGATGAGCCCCAATCCCGCCGTGCTTGAAGCGTCGATGGGGTTTTATGTGCGACTCATGAAGGGGCCGTCGGGCTTGGCGCGGAGCGAGCGCGAGCTGTTGGCGACGGTGACCAGTCGCGAAAACAACTGCTACTACTGAACGCTTTCGCATGCGCATGACTATCACCTGGAGGGTGGTAGCGACGACACGCGGCGGCATCTGGAGACCGATTACACCAAGGCCGACTTAAATGCGCGCGAGCGTGTGCTCGCGGACTACGCGGTGAAGCTGACCAACGACCCGGGTGCGATCGGGCGCGATGATCTGCGCGCGCTCGAAGGCGCGGGGCTAGCGCCGGCCGAAATTCATGACGCGGTGCAGGTGATCGCGTACTTCAACTACATCAACCGCATCGCGGACGCGTTGGGGACGGACTTAGAAACCGAGATGCCGCCGCGGCCTGCCGGTTGGTGATCGAGTACCGTGCGTCGGTACGGCACCCGTCTTAAAACTCCGCCTACCATGAAGGCGAGGGAGCGCGTCGGTTCGGTCCTCGTTTTGGTTGCGCTCACGGGCTGCCACCTGACGCACCATCACCCTCGCCACATTCATGCGGCGAGGGACGTGGTCGTCGTGGGAGCCGTCGCTGCGGTGGCGCCGGGGCTCGCCGTCGGAGGGGCCGTCGAAGGCGTCGTCGAAGGCGTCCTCGAAGGCGTCGTCGAAGGCGTCGTCGAAGGCGTCGTCGAAGGCGTCGTGAGGCTCGTCGGCAAGGCGCTGCGCGACAAGCCGCGTCCGCAGGCGCGCGAACAGACCGCCACCGAACGTGAGCTCGTGCGGCACGGGCGCGAAGTACGCGATCGGCGCCTGGGCCGGTAGGTCAGCGTGACCGAAACCCGGATGCTGGACGGGCGCCGACCGGGTTGGCGCACCGGTGTGCCGGAAGGCGACATGGCCGTGGCGACGGTCGAAATTTCGATAATTCAGTCCCGCCGGGCGCGCCGCTCTCCTATCGTCTTGGCTATGAAGAACTTTGCCCTCTTAGCTTTGATTTTTGTTGTGGTCGCTTGCGGCCAGGATCTCTCGTCGCCGGACGGCGTCGCGGACGCCATGCTTACTCAAATGGAGAAGATGGCCGACGTGATGGAAAAGGTGGATAGCAAAGAGTCGGCGGATGCTGCAGCCGATGAACTTGTTGATATCGCCAAGGAACTGAAGACCATCGGCGAAGCCATGAAGAAGCTCGAGCTTTCTAAGGATGAAGAGAAGGCGTTGGAGAAAAAGTACGAATCGCGCCGCAAAGAGATCATGGAGCGTTTGCAGAGCGCTGGCATGAAGGGTGGCCGCTTCCTCATGACGAACCAGAAGGTTCAAAAGGCCATGCAGGAAGCTATGGGTACGTTTCGCTAGCGGTCTGAGTGGAGATGCGCGGCTTCGCCTGAAGCAACGCATCTCCACTCGTTCTCGAGTTCTATTTTTCTTTCTCGGCGGGCACAAGCCCGAGCGCGCGTGCGCGCTTTTCCCATGCCTTGCGTGCCATGGCTTGCAGGTCGGCCGTCTTGTCGAATTCATCGACGATTTCCAGGCCGAGGAGCGTTTCGATCGTGTCTTCCATCGTCACGAGTCCTACGATCCCGCCGAATTCGTTCACGACGATCGCGATGTGTTCGCGGCGTTCCATGAGCTCTCGGAAGAGCCGCGGTAAGGCGAACGTGTCGAGCACGACGAAGATGTCGCGTTGAATTTCTTTGAGCGCGCGGCCGCCGCGTTTCGCGACCAACTCGTGTAAGACGTCGCGTTTGTGGACGTAGCCGACCGCGTGTTCCGGCGCGCCTGGGTTGAACAGCGGGATGCGCGAGAAGCGCGCCTCCGGGTTCTTGTCGAAGAATTCCTGAATCGTCGTGTTGGCGAGTGCGGTTTTCATCACGGTGCGCGGCGTCATGATGTCGCGCGTTTTGACCGAGCTGAACCGCAACAGATTGCCGATCATTTCTTTTTCGCGTTCGGCGAACACGCCCTCTTCGGCGCCAATTTCCGCCATCGCTAGAAATTCGGAGCGCGAGAACACGCTCTTGGTTCGTTTTCGCTTGAGTGTGCGCGTGATCAGTTGGCTCATCCAGACCAGCGGGTAGAGCGCGGTCATCACGAATTTTAGGGAGCGCACGGTGAACGGTGCGAGGCTCTCCCAGTAGTTGGCGCCGAGCGTTTTGGGGATGATCTCGCTCAGGATCAGGATGGCGAGCGTCATGGCGGCAGGCACGGCGAGGCCCGGGATGAGCGGGTGCGCGTCTGCCCAGATGGCGGACGCTTGCACGCCGACGCCGATCGCGCCGACCGTGTGCGCGACCGTGTTGAGCGTGAGGATGCCTGCGAGTGGTCGATCGATGTCTTTTTTAAATGACAGGAGGCTGTCACCGATCGCAGCGCCCTGCTGAACTTTTAAGCGAGCGTAGGTAGGCGTCACCGAGAGAAGAACGGCCTCCCAAAGCGAACAGAGAAAGGAGAAGACGAGCGAAACGAAAAAGAAAACAAGAAGAAGCGAGTACACAAAAACCAATTATCCAAAACAAGAGGACCAGCCAAAGCATCATCCCAATCGGCCCCAATCGGGACCCCCAATCGGGACCACTTCTCGCATGGTTCTGGCGTAAGATTAGTTTGTGGAAGGTGTTATGGACGCTGTGTGCGGGATTTCTCGCGCAACTTGGTCGGGGCCGAAGCCGATTGCCGCGAGCGCAGCGCGTCCCTCCGCCGTGTGCCAGAGGATGCCATCGCGGGCGAGCTCGAGCACCGCCAAGTCGAACAGTTTTGACTGCTCATACCGCGCGAGCTGCTCTCGGAACGGATCTACTTTGGCGCTGAAGGGAAGTCTTTCGAATGGAGGCCGACAGCGGCGCCATGAATTCGCATCAGTCCACCAAGACGCGGTACTCCACTCGAATTTTTCCGGGCTCGTCACGACGCCTGCGCGGACCGGATTGCGGTGGTCATACGCGATCGCAACGATCATGTCCCATACGTCCTCGAGGCGACGCGCGTGGTAGCGGCGCTCCCAGAGTCTGCCCGTAACGCCCATACGCGACTGAATTCTCCGCGAAACGGTCCTGCGCACTTCGCGCATGAACTGGCCCATCGCGGTTGACTTACAGTGCCCAGGCGGGAACGGGAGCAAGTGGCGCGACTTGTCGCGGTACGACGTGAGGCGTCGGTACTTGGCCTCGGGCGGGCTCTGCGCCACAAGGTGAAAATGGTTGGACATAATGACGCCCCCAAAGACCTGGACACCCATCCTTTTGGCCTGAGTCACGACGAGTTGCCAGAAGAGCTCGCATCCGTGTGCGTGCATGAGGTGCCACTTCTGCCAGTTGACGCGCCCTGTGAGGTGGAACACGGCGTCGGGTGCGTCGTTGCGCTTGAATTTCGACATACATAGATAGTCGAAACCGGTTACATTTTGCGCGAAAATTCCCGCACTAGGCCGACGTAACCAACGACCCCAAAACAAGTTGCGCTAAACTCATGCGAGAAGTGGTCCCGCTCGCGGAGCTTGGAATTGGGGGTTTGTTCTCGTTGGGACTTGGGCCCGGTTGGGTAGCATCTGCTTTGCTTATGTGGCCGTTTCCTGCTTTTGCTTTGCCCTCTCGGCCTACCTATCTGAGTCGGATTCAGTGTGGGACTCTTGCTCGCTTTGCCGAGGCGGTCATCCCCGTCGATGATCCGGAGGCTTCGCCCGAGGAAGTGGCGATGGAGCTCGATCGGTTTCTCTCGCTGTACCATTCGCGGCGAAAGTGGCGAATCAAGTACGTGTTGCTCGGGCTGGAGTTCATTCCGCTGGCGGCGCGCCGCAAGCCGCTGAGCCTGATGTCAAAAAAAGAACGGCGTAAATTCGTGACGGAAAAACTCCGGACGTGCCACGGGCTGTGGGGCAAAGTCGCCATGGGGAAACAGCTCGTCCTCCTCGCGTTCTACGGCCTCCGCCGTTCCGATGAACGCATGGGGTTTGTGCCGGTGGCCAAACGCGAGCGAGCCAAACGCCTCCTCGCGCTGGCGCCGCAAGCGGGAGTGCGCAAAGCGTGAAGACGATTCGCGCGGAATACGTCATCGTCGGGACGGGTGCTGCAGGCCCGGTCCTCGCGTACCACTTGGCGCGCGCGGGCAAGGACGTGCTCATGCTGGAGCGTGGTCCGCACCTGACACCGGAGAAGTTGTCGCAGCGCGAAACCGAAATGGTTGGCCGTTTGTTCAAGGACGGCGGCGCGCAGATGAACACGGCGTGCGATATGTTCTTGCTGCAAGGCAACGGCGTGGGCGGCTCGACGGCGCTAACCAATGGCGTGTGTTTTCACTTTCCGGACGCGGTGTTGGACCGTTGGGCGACGGAGTTCAAAGTCGATTTGGATCGCGACCGCATCGCCGCGGCGCAACGGCGTGTGGACAGCGTGCTCAACGTCCACGAGCTCGAGCGTGACGTGTTCAACCCGGCGACGCCGCTCCTCGAAAACGGAATTCGCGCGATCGGCCGGGAGCCGCTGCACTTCCGCAAGAACTTCCTCGACTGCGTGGGGTGCGGCTACTGCACGGTCGGTTGCAAGTACGGCCGCAAGATGCACTCGGGCATGACGTGGGTGCCTATGGCGATGCAGCACGGCGCGCGCTTAATGGCGATGACCGAGGTGAACAAGATCGACGCCGGCGGAGCGACCGTGCGCGGCCTGAAGTGCCGCGACCTCGACAGCGGCGAAAAATTTCGCGTCGAAGCGGACCGCTACATCCTGTCGTGCGGCGCGATTAACACGCCGGGCGTCTTGTTGCGGAGCGGCATCAAAGGCGAGGACACGGTCGGCAAGTGGGTGTCGTTCAACGTCGGTTCGATTTGCTTCGCGGAGTTTCCCGAACCCATCGACGCGTTTGACGGGGATCAGATGTGCGTGTGGGTAAACGCGTTGCCCGACTACGTTCTCGAACAACTGCACAATCCGCCGGCGTCGTTCGCGCTAACCATGCCGCTGTGGCACCGCGAGCACTACGACCAACTCGATCGCTACCGTTACATGACCAGCATCGGCGCGCTCGTCGCCACCGATCCGCGCGGCCAAATCCACCACCCGCCGATTCCCGGTTGGCATGAAGAGATCACGTTCAAAGCAAGTGCAGGCGAACTCGACCGCATGCGGCGTGGCATCGAGGAGAGCGCGCGCATTTTTTTGGCAGCGGGAGCGACAAAGGTGTTTCCGCCGTGCGCCGAAACGCTCCTCATCCGCAGCGAGGACGATCTAAAACATCTGCCGTCGCGCTTCCGGATGCAAAAACAGCTAACGGGATTCGGTTCGTCGCATCCGCACGGCGGCTGCCGCATGGGTGTCGACGCGAAAACGAGCGTCGTCGATCCCGAGTTTCGCGTGTGGGGTTTTGACAATCTCCACGTCTGCGACGCGAGCGTGTTCCCGACAAGCCTCGCCGTCAATCCGCAGGTTCCGATCATGGCGCTGGCCGACTACGCCGTGCACGCGATCGCCGGTATCGAGCCGCCCGCAACCGTCGAGGACGGCCCGGTCGCGGAGGCCCGCCGTCGGCTCGGACTCGCGCCGGACGAACCGGTTCTCCTGAGCAGCGGCGTCCCGCCCACATAGCCCGCCGCGCTCGCGCAAATCGTTCCGAAATCACGCCTTATGCGGGGCCGACGGACTCGCGTGGACTGCGCGCCCTATCGTTTGGATACATCCTGCGCAAGAAAACGCGTGCGACGGCCAAAACTTGGGACGTTGTGCGCGCGGCCTAGAATCCGCGGCAGATGACGTTTTCCCCGGCCCGAACGCAACGTTGGTTTCCCGCGCGCACATGGACGCGCGAGTCCGTCGTCATCGCGGCCGGCACGTTGATGATCGCCGTTTTTGCGCAAGCATCGATCCGCCTACCGTTCGTGCCGATCACGGGCCAAACGTTAGGCGTGATGCTCGTCGCGGGATGGGCGGGTTTTGGTCGCGGCGTCTCGTCGGTGGCGCTCTACATCGCGCTCGGCGCGTGCGGCCTCCCGGTGTTCGCCCACGGAATGGGTGGGCCGCATGTCCTGATCGGCCCGACCGCGGGGTACTTGATCGGGTTCCTCGTCGCCGCGGGCATGATCGGTTTGCTCGCCGAGCACGGCTTCCTGCGCGGCTACGCAACGACGTTTGTGACGCTCCTTGCGGCGAACGCGGCCATCTTCGCATTCGGCATCGCATGGCTCGCCGCCTACGTTCCGAAAGAAACGTTGTTCGCGACCGGCTTCTGGCCGTTCCTGCCCGGCGAACTCGCCAAGATCGCCATCGCGGTCGTGTTCTTACGTAGTCGCTAACGACTCGTCGCGCCGACACGCGCTCTATGCGCGCGGCGTGAACAAAGCACGGCCTGAACACACCGAACGGCTCCCACGTCGCGCGCGCATCCATCGCGCATGCACGTCGCGCGTCAACATCCGACGCGCATCGACGTCGCAGACCCGCCCCGCGCACGCACGCCGCGTCCGTACTCGACCAGCACGCAGGTCGCGCGCTCGCACCCACCGCGCCCGCGCCGCCGCGCGCGCGTCCTAAGCGCTCCACTTATTGCGCTCGCTTGGGGCCGTCGCGCGCGCATCCGTCGCGCGGGAACATCCGACGCGCATCGACGTCGGAGGCCCGCCGCGCGCACGCACGCCGCGCGTCCGTATTCGACCAGCACGCGGGTCGCGCGCTCGCACCCACCGCGCCCGCGCCGCCGCGCCCATATCCCGCGCACGCCCGCGTCGCGCGTTAAGTTCGCGCCGCCGCGGCCGACACCGTCGCACGCACACGACGGGCGCCCGCTTGGGGCCGCCGCGCGCGCCTTTGTTACCGGTCGAAGTGCTTCGTGATGAGATTCAACACGTCGAATACGTGGTTCTTGATGCCGTAGTGGCCGCCCTCGTACCAAACGATGCGCGGCTTCCCGAGCGCTTCCCAATACGCGCGTGAATCGGCCGGCGGCACCACCGTATCCTCACGGCAATTCACCATGAGCACGCCTTCGCGTGCGATGCCTTTGGCGTGGTGGATGGGTTCGTACGGGGCCAGCGTCGCCGCGAGTTTTTTCTTGGTCCAGCCGCGCCGGTTGAGTTCGGCCGCGATCTTACGCGTGTCGCGCCCGCCCGAATAGACCGCCTCGGTGATCGAACCACCGCCCAGCAGGAAAAAGCAGCGATCAAACCCACCGTCCGCGCCCGCCGCCATTTGCGCGACAAACGACCCAAGGCTTACACCCACGATCCCGACGCGCTTGGCATCGATCTCGGGCCGCGCGCGCAACCACGCCGCGCCCCGGCGAATGTCTCGCACCGATTGTTTCATGCCGTCCATGATGTCTTGCATCTTGACGTTCTCAGGCTTGATGCGTTGCGCCGGCCGTCGCTCGCCGTAGTACGGCAGCTTGACAAACAACGACGCGATACCCTTTTGCGCGAGGGTGTTGGCGACCAAGCGCGCGACATAGAAGCGCCCGTCCAAGATGTGCAACACAACGACGCACGGAAACGGCCCCTCGCCCGGCGGCCGGAAATACTCCGCGTGCACGGTCAGATTTTCCGGAATGCGACTCGGTCCGGGCGACGGATACGTCAGCGCGGAGATCGTGACCTTGCCGAGCGTACGCAGCGGTCGCAACTGAAACAGAAATTTCTTGGGCTCGTGCGCGAACACGCCGGTGATCTTCCGCGTCTCCGCCACCTCACCGGTTTCGACGGTCGGATCGACCCGCCGGTTTGCGCCGAACCGCGTGGCCACTTTGGGCTCGGACTTCCAAAGCGCATTGAGGTCGTACTGATAAAACGCTTGGTTTTGCGCACCGGCCAGCGGGTCGCGAGCCGGGTCGGTGGCGTGCGACACCCAGATGCGCCCGTCCGTCGGACACATCACCGCCTGATGAAGACACGGGTGCGTGGCGGGATAACCGCGCAACACCTCGATCATCGTGCTCGCTTGGATGGAACCGCGCGCGCGTCTTAAATGCTCGCCCTGCATGCGATACGCTTCCCACGATCCCGCGTTCGACTTCCGCGGATCGTAGACAGCGCGCTGCGTCGCCGCCATCGCCTTGTCGACGAAGTGGTTGCAGCGGCGGACGATCCCGTCGATCGCGTAGTGGGGGGCCTCGTCCTCGCGCGCCTCGCCCGGCGCAAAGAAACGAATGGACTGCTTCGTGCACTCGACCGCGCAAATCTCATCGCGATCGCAAAAGATGAAGTTGAACCCACACGTGCGCGGCCCCTTTTTCCAGATCGCTTTCGCGTCATCGAGGGAACGCGCGCGGACCAAGACCTCGCGCAACAAAAAGATCATGGGCACGCCGTCGTACGACTCGTCTTTGGAGCGCGAACCCATCTCGCCGACACTCACGCCCGCCTGGTTCATGCCGGTGACGCAACCCGCAAACCCGGCCCAACTGACGATCGCGTGCGGAAGGCCCTCGTCCGGCACCACGACGTACAAAATCGCGTTCGTCTGCGGTCGCACCGAGTCGCCGATGTCGAGCGAGTAGTCGAGACTGCGCGTGTGGTAAACCTTGCCGTCGGCGGTGACGGCGGGCAACGCGGCGGTTCCGGTGCAGTGATAGCGACTGGGAATCGCGTGCACGAGTTGCAGGCGCTCCAACGAGACGCCGGATCCCTCCGCGATGCCCGCCAATTCCTCGAGGTAGCGCTTCGGGATGTGCGGTGCGAGCTGTTTCCAGATCGCGCGCAGCTCGTCGAGCGTGCGCCCCTTGCGCGCGATGGCCCATTCCTCGAGAAACGCGCGCACGGTGTCCCCGACTTCATCGCGCAGCAGGCGCCCATGCGCGAGTCCCATTTGCCGCGGCGTCCCCTTTACGATGAGGACGCGCTGCTCGCCATACTGGATCAGGCGCCCGTGCGCGTGAATTCCAACGGTACGGGGAGCGACCTCGTCCGCGCGCGCCGGTCCGCAGGAGAGGAGCGCGCCGACGAGTACGACACGGACGAAAAGAACAAACCGATTTCGCATCGCACCATCATAGGCGGCGGGCGCGGCGGCGCGGGCAAGGACCGGCGCTACGAGTCCTTGTTGTCCATTTCCCTGGCCACTTGCTCGAGGCGCTGCACGTGTTGAAGAAACGCGCGGCGTCCCTGCGCCGTGATGCGTACCGTCGTCCGCGGCTTGCGGGCGACAAACTCCTTTTTCGTGGCGACGTAGCCACCGTCTTCGAGCTTACGCAGGTGGACGCCGAGGTTGCCCTGCGTCAGGCCCAGGAGTGCTTTTAAGTCGCTGAACGTGGCGTGACGACGGGTCAGCAGCACGGTCACGATGCCGAGTCGCGCCTGCGAAAGAAGGAGATTGTCGAATTCAGGATTCACGCGCGATCAAAGCGACGCGTCGCTCCGCCATCCAGCTCGGGACGATCATGCCTAGGCCCATCGCCGGCCCCAAGATGAACCCGGAGTAACGCATCCAAGTCATCGCGGCCAACGTCGCGCACAAGATGGCGCCACCGGCCAAACGGTACTCGGGACGGTAGACGACCCCGAGCATGAACGCCATGTTGGCGTACGCAAACCCCCAAACGACCGGCGTCGACTGCGGATGAATCCAACCGATGCCGGGTCCCGCCGAGCCGACGATCAGCGCGACGACGAGGTTTGCAAACACAATCCACTGCACTTGTGCGGCGACGTGCGTGTTCTGGCCTTCGAGTCGAGGGTTCGCTTTGAGCCGCGCGCCCAACACCATGCTTCCGACGATACCGATGGCGAGCGCGCAGGCGCCGACGATCGCGGTCGTTTTGAAACTGCCGGCCAAGCACAGCGCGTTCATCGCCGGGTAGCTCACGAGCACCAAGAGGCCCCAGATCAAGAAATGGGCGGCGTGCGGATCGACGCGCCGTTCCGTTTGCGCGAGGACGCGGCGGATGTAGGCCAAGTCCGCGACGGGATCGTGTTGTTCCATCAGTCGTCCTCTCCCGAGATGGCTTTGATTTCGAGCAGCGCCTTGTTTTTGGGGAAGCGCTCCAGCCCCCGCGCCCACACGGCCCGGCCGCGTTTGAGGTTGCCCGCATCCTTATAGAGCGTGCCGAGGCGCTGATACACGAGCGCGTGCGATTCCTCGGCGCGTCCGGCTTCCTGAATCTCCATCAGTTTTTCGAACTGCTCGATGGCGGCGGGGCGCATCCCGACAAACTCGGGCGCCATGCTTTCACCAAACGCCTTGCCGTACCGCGCCTGCCAGTGGTTGGTGTCGAGTTCGATCGCGCGCCGGTACGCAGCGGCCGCCTTCTCCCAGACCACGCCCTGTTGCGGACCGCGCGGCGTTGCGTACGCCGTTTGCGCCTCGTACGCCGTGGCGAGCGCGCAATGCAGATCCGCATTCGTCGGATCTTTGGCGATCCACGTTTTGAGCAACGCCACCGCATCGGCGATTTCATCGTGGTGGGTGCCCAGATGGCCCATCAGGCGCGATGCGGCGGCGTGGCCAAAGCCCTCGCCCAAGTCCACGCGCAGGCGCTTGACGAACGCGGGGAGCGTTCCGAGCTCTTGGGGCGCGGACGCGGTGTCGTCGGTGGGCGGGCGTTGGGGCGGCGGTTTCGGTGTCGCGGTCGTCTTGGACGCCCCACCCGCCGTACGGGCGTTCGCAAGACTACGCTCCAAGCGCTCGATCCGCCGCACCCACGCTTCCGAGTCGCCCGACTCCTGCGGCCGCTCCGCCGTGTTTCGGGCCCGGTCGCTCCGCTCGGGAGCCGCCGGCCGCATCCAGGCGTACGCGGCGGACCCCACGGCGCCCGCGCCGACCATCAGGACAATCTGCACAAACCACTTCATCTGTTGGTTCCTCTCTCGGGAGAGACCCCTTGGTCGCTCGCCTGTGGTCTATAATACAGACTAGTTTGCAGTCGTCAAGCGCGGCGATGGAAAAAACTCCGATGCCGTGGCGCCGCGGGGGCGTCGCATAGACCTTGGCGGGATTGCTTACGCCCTTAGACTGCCCGGTCATGACCGCGCTCAGAAACATTGCGATCATCGCCCACGTCGACCACGGGAAGACGACGTTGGTCGATCAGATGCTGCGCCAATCCGGCGTCTATCGCGACAACCAAGAGGTCGTTGACCTCGTCATGGACTCCGGAGATTTGGAGCGCGAGCGCGGCATCACGATTCTCTCGAAGAACACGTCGATCGTGTTTCAAGGCACCAAGCTCAACATCGTCGATACGCCGGGTCACGCGGACTTCGGCGGCGAGGTCGAGCGCGTGTTGCAGATGGTGGATGGCGTCCTCGTCTTGGTGGACGCGTTCGAGGGGCCGATGGCGCAGACGCGATTCGTTTTGCGCAAAGCGTTCGAACGCCACCTCAAGCCGATCGTCGTTGTGAACAAAGTCGACCGCAAGGGCGCGCGTCCCGCCGAAGTGATCGACGAAGTCGTCAGCTTGTTTTGCGACCTCGACGTGCCCGACCACCTACTCGAGTTTTCGGTCGTGTATGCGTCCGGGCGCGACGGATGGGCGACGCGCACACTCACCGAGGAGCGTAATGACTTGCGCCCGTTGTTCGAGACGATCCTTTCGGATCTTCCGGCACCGGGCGGCGATGCGACGGCGCCCGCGTGTCTGTCGATCGCGGCGATTGACTACGACTCGTATGTCGGTCGTATCGCATTGGGTCGTGTGCGCGACGGCACGATTCGCGCGGGCGAGAAAGTCTCGGTGACGAACCGCGACGGAAGCACGCGCACGGAGGTGATCGAGAAGATCATGCTCTTTGAGCACTTGGGCAAACGTGAAGTGAAAGAGGTCGCCGCGGGCGAAATCTGCGCGCTCGTCGGGATGAACAACGTCGAGATCGGCGAGACCGTCGCGGAGCTCGACCATCCGACGTTTGTCGACGTGCCGCCGGTCGAAGAGCCGACGATTTCGGTCATCTTCACGATCAACACTTCGCCGCTGGCGGGAACCGAAGGCAAACACGTCCAGAGCCGCAAGCTCAAGGAGCGTTTGTTTCGGGAAACCGAAGCGGATGTCGCGTTGCGCGTCGAGGCCACCGACTCGGCCGACAGCCTCAAGGTGTCGGGGCGCGGTACGCTGCATCTCGGCATCCTCATCGAGAAGCTGCGCCGGGAGGACTACGAGTTTGCCGTCGGCAGGCCGCAGGTCATCATGCGCGACGATCAAGAGCCGATCGAGCGGCTTATCGTGGATGTTCCCGATGAGCACTCGGGCACGGTGGTTTCGCTTTTGGCCAAGCGACGAGGCACATTGGAATCGGTACAAGCGCGCGCCGGTCAAGTACGCCAGGAGTTTTCGGTTCCGTCGCGCGGTCTGATCGGCTTGCGCACGCGCTTGCTCACGGCGACGCGCGGCGAAGCGATCTGCCAGACGATCTTTGAAGGATATGGACCGATGCGCGGTCACATTCCCGGGCGCAACAACGGCGTGCAGGTGTCGATGGCGGCCGGCAAGGTCGTGGGTTTTGCGTTGTTTAACTTAAAAGACCGCGGCGGGCACTTTGTGAAGCCCGGCGATCCCGCGTACGAAGGTATGGTCGTGGGCGAACATTGCCGCCCCGGCGACATCGCGGTCAACCCGTGCAAGGCCAAAAAACACACCAACATTCGCGCGTCCGGCAGCGACGATTCAATCATCTTGACGCCGCCGCGCGTGTTCGGCATCGAAGAAGCGCTTGAGTACCTAGCCGACGACGAGCTGATGGAAGTCACGCCCACGTCGTTGCGCCTGCGCAAGCGCGAGCTCAACACGAGCAAGCGCAAGAAGATGGACAAGGCCGCGAAGCCTTCCTAGCGTGACTTCGCCGCGGTCTTGAGCTTCGGGTCGTCTAGGACTCGACCATGCACCACGATCTCGCCCATCGCATAAAAGGCGCATGCGACATAGACGGTGTTTTCCTGTCCTGGTCGTAACGTGACGTCGCCGGTCCAGATGCCGCGGAAGAACTTGCCTTTCGTCCCGTCCTCTTCGATCACGCGTTCGCCGGCAACCACGAGAGAGAAACTGCTGTGGCTGCCGGACTGCGCGTCCAAGCGCGCCCGGTACTCGATCTGTGTGATGCGATAGATCTTGCCCGGCGGAATGTGTCCGCAGCCCTGATAGAACGCGCGCGATCGTTCGCCTCCTTTGAGACTGAACGCGTCGTTCCAAATGCCTGTGGTGCTTAGTTCATCGATGCGCCGGAGTGAACCGTCGAGTCGAACTCGACGCTGATTTCCGCCGCCATGGTCGGCATAGATCTGCATCGTCACGGGCTTGTCGCTCAGCAAACTGGAGGGTCCAAGCCGCAGCGGAATCTCTACCAGCTTGTCAGCGGCCGCTTCGGTGACTATGCGGCCGGAGATCTCAAGACTCGCCGCTGCCCGCCATCCGGTGATCTCGACATGGCCCCCTTGTCCGTGGCGCAGCATGTGACGACCTGTGAACTCGAAGTCCAGGGCACGTTTGGCACTCCGACTCTTGCCCACGCCCGGAAGAGTTAGTTGCAGTTGTCCACCTCGGCCGAGCTGCGCGGTGAGCCGCGCGCGCTCAATCACGAACACGTGTCCGGGCGGGATCAACCCTCCGCTGTTGTGCGTCAGGTTTTCGTTGGGCTCGAGCGGCGTGTCGATGTTCATCGGGCCGGAATTGCCCGCGATGTCGAGCCGTACCCGCGCGTTTCGCGTCGTCCGCATTTGCAAAAGCAGCGGCGAGCCGGTGATCTCGCCGATTTGCTCGCGGACAGCTTGGCGGTGGCTGATCAGGGAGCCGATGCGAACGGCCAAGTGCTCCCGATGTTTGACCGTGAGCGCTTCGACTTCGCGCCGCGCGGCTTCGAGCAGATCCTCCGGCGGCGAGTCTTCCGTTCCGGTGTTCTTCCGATAGGCGTCGATCAGCATGCGGCGTAACTCGTTACGGCGAGTCCGTTCGAACGCGGAGCTCGGCGGGCGAGCCGTTTCGCCGCGCGATTTCTCGCGATTTTTGCCGTCCGCTCGCGTTCCATCGGCTCGCGGTGGGGCGCCGCCTGTCCGCGGCTCGACATCGCTTGGATGCCGTTCCCGCTGCGGATCACGCCTCGGCGCACTCGGTTCGACGAGCGCTCCCAGCGTCCATCCGACCGCCGCACCGACGAGCATCCCGACAAGAAATCCCTTGGCTTGCACTTCCCCAGCCTCAACGCAGTTGGTCGTCTGGTCAACCCCAGTTCCGCATTCCAGATTGGCGTGCGTGTTCGCTCGCTTGTGCGAAAGCGGCGCAAACGTGGCGGGCGCGGTTTTCCACGCGCGAGCAAAAATCAAGTTGTGGAGAAGTCGGAACGGGCCGCGTTGTTTGGCTTGGTGCCGACCTCTCGTCGGGTGCAAAGCATGTGGATAACCGGTGGGGAAAAGTTTTGGCGCGCAAACTGGCCCGCTCCTTGCGCTTGCTCCTTTTGTACGCAAGTACACGCGGCCGATTCGGCTGCGCTTTCTTTGAAAATGTATCGGTGTCGGGTGTTGAGACCAGCACAGAACCGTTCGTCGCGCCGAACTCCGGTCGGATGCGTCGTGTCCCTAAAGAGGTTGCGCAAGAGCCTGCAACCGAGGCGAATTCATAAGCCCAGGGAACGGACATCTTAAGAGGCGCTTGCTTGTAAAGAGCCCATGGCGCGAACGGAAGTGCAAAAACCCAGGAAGGCAGGCAGCCTCGAGAGAGGCAAGCCGCTTTTGTCGCACGCTAAACCCCTGGAGCCCCGCCCGGAAGTGGAAACGTAGGGAGCACTTTCGGCCGAAAGGGCATGAGGGGAGAGATCGGGAAGCCGGTCTGGAGGCGATGGAGGAGAAAGCCTTGGAGGGCACAACCCCAGGAGGGCATGGTTGAGGCGTCTTTGGTTGGTTTACTGATGGAAGACAAATTGGCCCCTTTCCGACTGAGAGAAACCTCTGGAGTCGCGGTCGTGCAGCTTTGGCTGTGCGAAAAAAACGACAGGAGAGGCGAGGCCCCGCAAGGGGTACCGCCGGTCGGGAGGAGCAAGGCCCTGAAGGGGGAATCCTAGGAACGCTGCAGTGGCTGACGGGCTGCTGCCAGGCATGAAAGGGAGTAAGCCGTCGAGAGGGTAGAAAAACCCTGAGGGCGGAAGGTGCCGTAGGCGGGAGCCTGCGGGGAAACCGGATCTTTCTCGCCGGAATGTGTTGTAAGGACAAAAAATCCCAGGAGAGTCGATCACTTGTCTTCGGGCAAGCGACGGGACCACGAGGTTAGACACTTCAGAGACGAACTAAGCAGGCGCGTGGTGCGCCCCTTCGCGGTAGCGTTGGGGTGAGGCGCGGTCCGAAAGACCTCAAGGCGATAGCAATCGCGAAGAGGGAGCGTCCAACCCATACGGCGCTACGGACCGGGCGAGTCGCGGAGCTGTCGGTCAACGTCAGAGAAGTGCGGCGCTTACTTGGCGACAAGCAAGCCCCACCCTTGTCCCCCCGCGAGACTTTGGAGGGACGAACGCCTCAACACCCCACCGATCTTTATATACACAGCCCTCACTGTCCGACGCGGTCGTGGCGAGACTCCTCCGACACGGCCGCGTCAATTCTATTTGGGCGGGCTTCGCCCCCGGCCTGTTTGCCTATTTGGGACGGGGCGGCTGGTTCTCCGCGTCCTTTGGCGGCGCCATTTTTTCGGCTGCTTCGAGTTGCTTGCGGAGGCGTTCCAGCTCGGCGTCGGTCTCGGCTTGGCGTAGCCGCTCCTGCAACATCAGCTCCGTCAGCGGATCGACGCCGGCGGGCGGTGGAGGCGCGTCTGCCTCGCGCTTACCCCACCACAAAAAAATCAGCGCCCCGGCCAGGATGCCGCCGACGAACCAGGCGACTCCGCGGCGGACGCGATTGCTCGGGGGCGGGGCGGACTCGGCCATCGCGCTCATTGTAGAGACTTGTAGGATGGCGGGATGGATCCGTTGCTCTCGTATCGGGAACGCTTCCCGATCCTGCAAACCACGACGTACTTGATCAACAATTCGCTCGGCGCGATGCCGGGAGACGTGTATCAGGAGATGCGTAGCTACGCTGGGATCTGGGCGCAACGCGGTGTGCGCGCTTGGGGCGAGGCGTGGTGGACCTTGCCGGTGGACGTCGGCGATCTGGTCGCGCCCATTCTCGGGGCGCGTCCCGGCACAATCTCGATGCACACCAATGTGTCGACCGCGACGGCGGTGGTGTTGTCCGCGCTGACGCCGACCCAAGCCAAGAACAAGGTGGTCACGACCGCGCTGCAGTTTCCGTCGATTCAGTATGTCTTGGAGCAGTGGTGTTTGGAGCGCGACGTTACGTTGGAAGTCGTGCCGGCGGACGCGTCGGGATTGGGCGTCGATCAGCAGCGCTTGCTCGAAGCGATTGACGATTCCACGTTGGCCGTTTCGGTTTCGCACGCCGAGTTCAAGAGTGCGTATCTCAACGATGCGCCCGCGATCGCCCGCTGTTGTCGTGCGCACGACGCGCTGCTCATTCTCGACGCGTTTCAGTCGGCGGGTGTTGTGCCCATCGAGGTCGAGCAGTGGGGCGTCGATGTTTGCGTCGGCGGTTGTTTGAAATGGTTGTGCGGTGGGCCGGGCAACGTGTATCTCTACGTCGACCCCGAGGTGGCGCCCCGTTTGCAGCCGCGCTTGACCGGCTGGATGGCGCACCCCGCGCCGTTTGCGTTCGAGAACGCCCCGATGCGTTGGCGCGACGATGCGTACCGTTTTTTGGCCGGGACGCCCCAGATCGCTTGTTTATACGCCGCGTCTCCGGGGCTCAAGATGCACGCTGAGATCGGCATTCCGGCGATTCGCGCCAAGTCGCTCCTGATGACCGATGCGTTGCTCGACGCTGCGCAAGCGCGCGGTTGGGACGTGACCGCGCCGCTCGACCGAACCGTGCGCGGCGGCACCGTGGCCGTCAATGCGCCGCACGGCGAGCTTGTCGCGAAAGAACTCAACGACCGCGATGTGGTCGTTGATTTTCGTCCGGGCGCGGGCATTCGCATCGCGCCGCACTTTTACAACTCGGTGGACGAGTGTCAGTTCGCGATCACGCAGATCGACGAGATCTTGCAGACCAAGGCGTACGAAAAGCACACTTCGGTGGCCGGAGCGACGCCCACTTGATCTTCGACATCTCTCCGCTCTTGGACGCCGATGTTGCGGTGTGGCCGGGCGACTCGAAGTTCGAAGCGCGCGATCTGTTGCGGCTGGAAGATGGATCGAGCGTGCACCTCTCCACGATTGCGCTGTCGTGTCACACCGGCGCGCACGCGGACGCGCCGTGTCATTACGTGCAGGGCGGGGATGCGATCGACGTTGCGCCCCTGGAGCGTTACCTTGGGCCGTGTTTGTTGATCGACGTTGCGTTGCCCGATGGCCACCTCGGCGTCACGCCCGACCTGGTTGCCCATGTTGACGACGCGACGTTGCGTGCGCACCCGCGCGTGTTGTTGCGGACGGGCTGCATGACGGATCGCACGACGTTCCCGGATCCGGTGACGCATCTAACGCCGGAGCTTGTGCACGCACTTGCCGACCGCGGCGTTGTGTTGATTGGGATCGACTCGCCGAGCGTGGACGACTTCAACAGCAAGGATCTGCCGAGCCACCACGCGCTCGCCGCGCGCGGCGTGTCGAACTTGGAGTGCTTGGCGTTAGCCGGCGTGCCGGCCGGCGCGTACGAGTTGATCGCGCTCCCGCTCAAACTGGCGGGCCGCGACGCCAGCCCGGTGCGAGCGATTTTGCGTCCTCTCTAGAGAGCAGCGGATTTCCCGGACCGTCCATCGAAAAAGACGGAAAATGCGCGAAAAATCCCGCACGCCGACGCCGTAAACTAAGTTCCAATAGCAAGTTATAGAATTGTAACGGGGGACCTGGTCCCATCTCGGGCGTGCTGCTATTTCCGCGGTTCCTGCTCAAATTCCGAAGTGGCCCAGAGTCTGCGTAAGGCCAACGTAGTAATGTAAAAGCTTGTCACTTCTGAGGCCTTCTATGCAAAACCGTGATATCCGGCGCACCTTGATTCTGCTCCTTGCTCTGGGGGTCTTCCTCCAGCCGATTTCCTCGCCTGTTTGGGCGCAAGAGGAAGACGACGGCATTGAGATCGAGGAGAACGATGGGAAGGGCGGCGATCCGTCGGGGAAGGGGAAGTACGACGCCGAAGAGACGCGCCGGAAAAACTCCGGGCTCGCGGGCGGCGGTCCCCAAGACGACGGCGACGCGCACGCGCCGAAGGTCAAGCTGTCGCTGCAGCAACAGATCAACAAGGCGATCAAGGACGGCGTCGAGTGGCTGAAGAAGCGTCAGGGCAAGGATGGTTCGTGGGGGCCTGTGCGCGCGAACCGACGGTATGGCGAATCCAAAGCCAGCGGCAACTACATCCGCGATGAGCTCGGCCCGACTGCTTGGTCGGTCTACACGCTATCGAAGTGCGGTGTGCCGGCGAAAGATCCGGTCGTAAGAAAGGGCCTCAAGTTCATCTCCGACCAAACGAGATACGTGTTTGACGAGATGGGTGGGAAGGCCGCGAAGCGCGACGATCTTGGGAAGGACGGGCTGGGGCAGCAGCGTGTCGCCCAGAGTTCGCCTCGCGCGCTAACGACCTACGAATCGGCCGCGATCATCCTCATGATCGAAGCCGCGTACCAACGCAGCGAAAAACTCACCAAGAAACACAAGGTGCGCAAGTGGAAGACGAAGATGCTGCTTTCGCCGCCGAAGAAGTCCAAGATCCCGAAGAAGGCGTGGGGCGCGATGCACGACCGCATCATGTGGCTCACGTATGGACGGAAGATCAGGCCGAAGGCTGGCGGCGGCACGACTACCATTAACGGAACGCTCAACGTGAAGGGTCCAAACAATGGTGGGTGGCGCTACGGCCAGGCCAACGGCGACGCCGATCTTTCGGCAACGCAATTCGTACTGCTTGCGTTTCGCGCCGCGTCACAGGCGGGTTATCCGATGGAGCGTTTGATGCGCAACGGTCAAACCGTCTGGGAGCGCACGGCCAAGTACGTCATGAACTGCCAGAACCAAGATGGCGGCTTTCGCTATCAAACGCAGCCGGGCAAAACGACCGGTTCGATGACGGCGTGCGGCATCGCGTCGCTCGTGATTTGCAAAGAGCAAATCGAGCTCGTCAACGCCGAACGTGGCAAGAAAGAGCCGCAAATCGAGATGCCGTCGGGCATTGCCGAGTCCATCGAGCGCGGCAAGAAGTGGCTCGATCTCAACTTCACGGTCAAACAGAACCCGGGCGGCAGTCACCACTACTACTACCTCTACGGCGTTGAGCGCGTTGGTGATCTAACGGCACGCAAGGAGTTCAACAGTATGGACTGGTATGTACGTGGCGCGCGTCTTCTGATTCCGGCGCAAGCCGGGGATGGTTCGTGGACCGATCAAGGTGCGTATCCCCCGCGCGACGTTTTGGGAAGTTGTTACGCGCTGCTCTTCTTAAAGCGCGCGACGCCGCCCGTCGTCACGACGACCGAACGCTGACCGATCTACCTACGAAAAACGGCCGCTCCCACGAAGGGTGCGGCCGTTTTTTTTTCGGGGTGTTGGGTCTATGCGACGACGCTGGTTCCGCCGTCCACGATCAGCGTTTGGCCGTGGACCATCTTCGCTAGATCCGACACGAGGAAGAGCACGGCATCCGCCATGTCCTGCGGCGTGACCAAGCGGCCCGCGGGCGAACGCTTGAGCGATTCTTCCAAGATCTCTTCGCGGTTGGGGAAAAACTTCAACGCGTCGGTGTCCACCGCGCCGCCTGAGACGACGTTGACGCGGATGTTGTTGATGGCGTTCTCGATCGCTAAGTGGCGCACGAGCGACTCGAGCGCGGCCTTGCTCGCGCCGACCGCCCCGTAAAACGGAATGGCGTGCGTCGCGCCGAGGCTGCTGACCGCCACGATCGAGCCGCCGCGGTCGCCCATCAGCGGGATCGCGAACTTCGACAACGTCACCAGCGCGCGTGCGTTGATGTCCATCGTCCAGCGCCAGTCTTTTTCGCGCAGTTGCGTGACCGGCTTCAAGACACCGAGCGCCGCGTTGGACACCAAGATGTCGAGTTTGCCGAACTCTTTCTCGAGTGTGGTGAACATCCGCTCGACGTGATCGTCATCCGCGACGTTGCCGCGGAGTTCGAGGGGCTCGGGGCCTACCGCCGAGATCATCTTGACCGCTTCGGCCGCCGCTTCGCGGTTGCGCAGATAGTTGAAAGCGACGCGCGCGCCTTGGCTGGCGAGGCACATCGAAATGGCCCGGCCAATGCCGCGTGAGCCGCCTGTTACGAGCGCGCACTTGCCGGTGAGGTCGATCGCGGAGTTACCCATGAGTCGAGGAATCCTATGTCAGCGCAACCGGGTTTACAATCTGTCGCGTGCCGGGGAGTGAATTCGAAACGACGGTCACGCTGCGTTCCAAGGTGCGTGTCGAGCGAAGTTCGCCCGGTGGGCCGCTTGTCTTGGCGCTTCACGGCTGGGGAATGAGCGAGCGTTCATTTGCGCGTTGGTGTCGATCCGGCATCGAGGCCGAGGGCGCCGAGCATGTTTCCTGGTGGTTTGCGCGCGGGCCCATGCCCTGCGAGGTGCGGCGCGATCCACGCAAGATCGGTTACGCGTGGTACGTGTTCGACGGCGATCAGGATGCGTTGCGCGCGAGCATGGATGAATCGCGCGCGTACCTCGTTGGCCTTGCCCGCCAAGCGCAACGCGAACTCCGGCCCTCCTCCATCACCCTGCTTGGGTTTAGCCAAGGCGCGTATCTCGGTTCGTACATCGCGCTCTCGCATCCGGAGCTGTTCGACGGTTTGGTCGCGTGTTGCGGCCGTCCCAAGAGCGAGTTTCTTGACGACCTCACGCCCGCCCGCGACCTGCGCGTACTTGTGCAGACCGGTGCGCAGGATACGGCCGTCAAACCGGAGTTGATTGAAAAGGGCGTAGCGCCCCTTTTGGCCGCTGGACTCGATGTGACCGTCCGCAGCTACGAAGCGCCGCACAAGCTGATTCCCGAAATGGCGGTCGACGTCGCGCGGTTCGTCACGTGATTATTCGCGGCCACAACCTGCTGTGCATTCAGGGTTATGTCGGCAAAGGCTACAGCGCCGAGTTCGTCGAGAACATGACGCGCATCGTCAACGTGCTCGACGCGGACACGCCTGTCACGCTTGTCGACGTGCCGGATCTGCTTTGCGCCGCTTGCCCGAATCTGGATCGCGACACGGGCTGCCAACTGCACGGACCGGGCACCGAACGTGGGATCGTTTCGCAAGATCGCGACGTGTTGCGCCGACTTGGCTACCACCCTGGCGAGACGATTCATTGGGACGACTTGCTCGAGAAGATCGCGGAGCGAATCGAGCCGGACGACCTTGACGAAATCTGCGGCAAGTGCCCTTGGCTAGAACTAGGCCACTGCAAAGAAGGCCTAAAAAACCTAAAGGCCAAGAGCCAATAGGCGCCCCCAAAAAAAAGAACGCCCCATAACCCAAAAATCGGGACCCAGGACGGGACCACTTCTCGGTTTCGGCCGGTGTAACTGCTTTTTGATGCTGGCTTTATGTTGATCGGCTGCGGGATTTTTCGCGCAGCAGCCGGATGCATTTGCGCGAAAAATCCCGCAGCCAAATCCCGTAAGGCATTGCCTAATATAGAGTTATGCGCGCCAAGAGCGAGAAGTGGTCCCGTCCTAGTATCCCGTCGGGTCCTGGTATTGTCTTTGGCTTGTCTGCTCGTGAACTTGTTGCCCTCGGGACCTCTAGTCAGGTTCCCACTCGCCATCGCAATCACAACGGGTGCTTCTTGCGTTGGGACACCGAGGGCTTTTTGTTTGATCCCGGTGAGGGCAATCAGCGGCAAATGATTCACTGCGGGGTCGCAGCATCGCAGATCACGCGCGTGTTCTTGACGCACTTTCACGGCGACCACTGCCTCGGGTTTGCGGGGATCGTTCAGCGGATCAGTCTGGATCGCGTACCGCATACGATTCCGGCGTACTACCCCGCGTCGGGGCAAAAGTACTTTGACCGCCTGCGGCACGCTTCGATTTACCGCGACTTCGCCAAGATCGAACAGCGACCGATTACCGAAGAGGGCGAGATCGACCGCGACGAGCGGTTCGTCGTGACCGCGTTGGCGTTGAGTCACGGCGTCGACACGTTTGGATACCGATTGGTCGAACCCGACGGCGTGACCATGTTGCCCGACAAACTCGAAGCGGCGGGCGTGCGCGGACCGGCCATCCGGAAGCTCATGCAAGACGGCGTGGTGGACGGCAGCGCGGGCCAAGTGCCGTTGGGCGATGTGAGCGTGCCGCGCCGCGGGAAAAAGATCGCGTTCGTGATGGATACGCGCGTGTGCGACAACGCGTTCGAACTGGCGCGCGACGCCGACGTGTTGATCTGCGAATCGACGTACCTGGCAACCGAAGCCACAGAAGCCCAGGAGCGCGGTCATCTAACGGCGGGAGACGCAGCGCGGATCGCGCACGAAGCCGGCGCTGGGCGTTTGATCCTCACGCATTTTTCGCAGCGGTACGAATCGGTCGCGCCGTTTGTCGAGGAAGCCGGCGCGATTCACAGCAACGTCGTGGCGCTTTCGGACGGCGATTGCGTGGACCTGCGCACGCCGCTGGAGGGCTAGCGGTGGCTCTCGTCAGGGGCCGCCGTAAACGGCGCGGTCCCCGGCCCGTTCGCCCAAAGTGACGACCAGCGCGCGAGCCGCGCGATCGACCGCACAATCGAGAGTTGGTATGGCCGCGTGTCCTGCGTGTCTTCGGGCACGTAAATCGGCGCGCCGATGCAAACCACCACGGGCAAAAACGGAATCGTGAGCACGGACTTGCTCCACGACCGCGAAAACGTGATCCGGTTTACGCCCCACGCGCGGATCGGAAGAATGGGAACCCGCCCCGTCGCCGCCAATCGAACGATGCCCGGTTTGACATCCGCCAGCGGCGCCTTCGGTCCGTCACACGCCATGACCAGCGAGTACCCCGCACCCAGGCTCGCGCGCAGCATCATCAACCCCTCGCCGCCACCGCGGGACGACGAACCGCGCACCACTTCGTATCCGAGCATGCGCAAACCCATGGCCGCCAACCCGCCGTCTCGCGAGTACGAGACAATGGCGGCAAACTTGCGGTCTTGAAGCAGTCGCGGCATGCCGTTGTAGCAATCGAGAATGTCTTGGTGAATGCACCCGAAAATGACCGGCTGTTTCGTGGCGAGCAAGTCCAACGCAGCGGGATGCGCGCGACGGACATATCGATAGATCGGGATGCGACTCGCGCAGTTGAGAGCGCCCTGCGCAAGCGGTCCCCAAAACCGATTCATCCAATGCCCGTCCGGATACGTAATCGCGCGAATCTTGAAGTCGGTGACGACGGGGTGGTGTTGACGAGAACGTGTATTCACGGGGTGGTCACCGCGCGGAATCGATCGCGAGCAATTCGGTCGCAACGTCGCGGTGCTGGTAGATGCGCAGGATTTTCCCCTGCCCGGGGCGTCTCCGCAACGCTTCTTGAAATGTGCCGGGGGCGACCGGTGAAACGACGGGGCGCGCAAACAACAAATTGCCCTCCCGCAGGTGCTGAATCAGCGGATTGGCCTCCCGCATGGCGCGATCGATGCGGTCCGCCAACGTTTGCGCGGATTCCGCGGGGCGACGCGCGTCCAACTCGACGATCCACTCGTGCCCCGGCGGGCTCGGCTCTGCTGCCGGACAGACGCTAAAGAACGAACAGGCGATGTCCGCACGCTCGAGAATGCGGGCGGCCTGCTGCGCGTCGAGTTTCTCCGATGCCAAGCTCAACACGTTGCCGGCGCGCCCCTCGACCAGCATGCGCGGCGGCCGCACGCTCGTAAACGAAACCACGTCTCCGGGTGCGTACGCAAACAGCCCCGAAGGCGTAGTCAACAACACCACGTAACGCACTCCGGTTTCGACCTCGTCGAGAGCAAACCGCGGCGGCCGCTCTTGCCCGTAGTCTTCTTCGGGAACGAACTCCAACACGATGTCTTCGAGCATCGGAAGCAGGCCGGGCTCTTCGCCGGGCTGACAGGCAACCGCCGCTTCGGTGCAGAGATACATCTCCAAAAACGTGGCGTTCGGACAGTACTCGGCGAGCCGCGCGCGATGCGACGAGAGCGCAACACCACTCGTCACAACCAGCGCCAACTCGGGCCACAGCGCCGCCATTGACGCAACGCCGCGCGACTGTGCGATGTATTCCAACAAGCCGAGGATGTAGCCGGGGATGCCGAAGATCATGCGTACGTCGTGGTCCGCATAGCGACGCTCGATGGCGTCGTACTTCTTGCCCCAGTCCATTTCGTTCAAAACGTCGAGCGAAGGAATGCCGATGTTGTGGAACGGATACGTGCGCGACGCGCCCATGATCCCGGTGATGTATCCGACTGGTTTGTCGAGTTGGTCGCGCATGCGGGGCGGCGCCGCCATTTGCAATGCGTAGCCGCGCAGCAGCGCGTAGTTGCCGGTGCGCGCCATGTACGACGCGGTCGTGTAGCCGATCGCCCGTTTCAGTCCGCGCACCAGCGCTTTGGTGAGCGGGACCATCTTCGGCTCGCCGGTCGTGCCGGAGCTCAGGCCGAACGAATACACGGGCTCGGGAAACAACACGTTGCGCTCGCCCGCTGCAATGCGTTTCCAATACGCGTCGTAGTCGGTCGCGGTGGTCGGCGGCACGGCCGCGCGGTACGATTCAAACGAATCGACCTGATTCAGCTTGTGCGCGCGTCCGAATTCGGTGTCGGCGCAGTTCCGCACGATTGACGCGAGCTTGTCGCGTTGCATGCGCGCGAAATCCGCATCCATCGTCGCGAGCGTCGCCATCCGCTTTTCGACGCCCGCTTTCACAATCCGCTCCACTTCCATGCGGATGCGTTGATAACCCTTGAGCGGCCCGGGGGCAAGGCTCGGTTTCGGTAGAATGGCCGAATGCGCGTGGCACTCTGTCTTCTTCTTGTGTGCGGGCTGCTGAGCCGCCGCGCCAACGCACTGGAACAGGAACTTGATCGCTCTTTGAAGCTTCCGGACGGCGTGCACCGCCTCGACAAGCCGCTCCGGATCGTCGCCGACAATGTACACATCGACCTGGGTGACGCGGAGTTGGTCGGCAAGAACGGGGCGGGCGATCCGGATGGGTTCACAGGGATCGGGATTCATGTCGTCGGCCGCAAGAAAGTGACGATTACCGGCGGCAAACTGCGCGGTTTTCGCTGCGCGATCCTGATCGAAAACTGCGAGGACATAACGATCGGCAGCGTGAACGTCTCGCGCAACTTCGCGCAGCGGCTTCGATCCACGCCGTCGCGCGAGTTTTCCGGCGATTGGCTGTGGCCCCACAACAACGACGCGCAGGAGTGGCGCAAGAACTACGGAGCGGGAATCTGCATCGAAGCGAGCAAGCGGGTTTACGTGAAAGGGTGCGTCGGGCGCCGCATGCAGAACGGCCTCATTCTCGATCGCAGCACGGAGTGCACGGTGATGCGCTGCGACTTTTCGTTCAACTCCGGCTGGGGCGTCGCGCTCTGGCGCTCGAGCAAGAACCGCATCGTCGGCAACGAGCTCGATCGGTGCGTGCGCGGCTACAGCCACGGCGTCTACGATCGCGGTCAAGACAGCGCGGGCATCTTGGTGTTCGAGCAGTGCCACGAAAACCACTTCCTCGCGAACTCGGCGACGCATGGCGGCGACGGATTTTTTCTCTTCGCCGGGAACGAGACGCTCAAAAAGACGGGCCGCGGCGGCTGCAACAACAACGTCGTCGAGGTTAACGACTTCCGATTCGCAGTGGCCAACGCCCTCGAAGCCACGTTCTCGCATGGGAACAAGTTCAGAAGCAACCAGTGCAGCGGCTCTAACTACGGCATCTGGGCGGGGTACAGCTTCGACTCCGAGTTCGTGGACAACATCTGTCACGACAACCGCTACGCGGGCATCGCGATCGAGCACGGCGAAGGACACGTTCTGCGCGGCAACTACTTCAAGAACAACCCCAAAGGGATCTGGCTCTGGTGGGACAACGACAAGGAACTCCTTGCGAGTGCGTTTGGAAAGGTTCGCTCATGCCGGTCGCACGGCTATCGCATCGACCAGAATTGGTTCACCAACGATCGCATCGGTGTTCATTTGGTGGATACGACCGACGTACTGCTAAGAGGCAATGTGATGACCAAAGTCGGTCGCGCTGTCGTAACCGACGGCAAGTGCGGCGTCGTCCACGAGGCTTCATCCGAGGAAGCGCCGTGGCCCGGGGCCACGAAGCCGACAGAAGAGTACGAAGGGCGAAACCACATTCGCATTGGGCCGTGGGGACCGTTGCCGCCGAACGAAGTCGCGGTCTTTCCGAACCGTGTGGTCGCATGGGGCGCCTGCGAATTCTTCATCCTCGGCGGCAAAGCGTTCACCGTCGAGGGGCTGCCCGACACGGTGGTCTTGGAACGCACCGACGACCGGCTGCGCATCCGAGCCAAGCGCGAGGGCGTGAGTCCGTTTCGCGGCGACGTCGTGATCGGTAAACAACGTTTCGCGATTGCGGGGACGGCGTTGCGCGCGAGCTGGCGCGTGCGCCATTGGAACTGGACCAAGGACCCGCGCAAACACGCCGCGGCGTGGAAAGCGATGCTTGAGTCGAAGCCGTTTGTCGATAAGACGACCGGCTCGCTTTCCTTTCCATGGGCGGGCGACGGACCGACCAAGGACGGCCCGCGGGATCGGTTCGCCACACGCGCCGAAACCAAGTTGACGCTGCCCGCCGGCCGCTACGAGTTGCGAACGCTGAGCGACGACGGCGTGCGCGTGTGGATCGACGGTAAGCTTTTGCAAGAGGACTGGACGTGGCACGCCCCCAAAGAGAACAAGACCGAAGTCGAGCTCGCCGCGGGCGCGCACTCGATCGTGATCGAGCACTTCGAGATCGACGGCCATGCGGTGTTGTCGTTCGACTTGTTGCCGCTCTCGTCGCGCTAGCGGTGACGGCGCACGCGTATGACGGCGCGTACACAAAAGACGCGCGCTGGCTCGACATCCAAAAGCGTCTGCCGGAGCGACTCGACCGTGCGCGCGAGAGCGTCGGTCGCTATCTCCGTCGTTCGATCGAAGCGATCACCTTGCGCGTGGTCGACGCGGGCGCGGACCGTTCCGGCGCATTTGCGTACAGCGACGGCGAAACCATCACGCTCTACAGCGAGCACTTGGTCCTCGGCCGGTACGACGTGGACGCGCTGCTCCGACACGAGGTGTTTCACGTCGTACATCGTCGCGCGCTCGGAGCCCACAAGTTTGCGAAGACGCCGCGGTGGGCACGCGAGGGCGCGGCGATGTACGTGGCGGGTCAGGCTCCCGCGCGCCTTGCGGTACTGGCCGTGCACGCGGTGCGAACGGGCCGCGAAGACCCCGCCGGTTGGCTGCTCAACCCGAATGCGCCTGCGTTCGTGCAGTACTTCCGATACGGCGCGGAGTTTCTCGCACTCGAACGAGCGACGTCGAAACCGCGTGCGCGCGACGCGATTGTCGCCATGCTCGCGGGAGTGTTGTTTGATCCAACAGTCCATGCCGCGGAGCTCAAGGCTCTCACCGCCGACGTGGTCCGCGCTCCCAAAAAACAATGGGACAACATTCGCGCCGCGGATTCGGCTTCGGAGCGGCGCAAGCGCATGACTGGCATCGTGCAGAAAAAGCTCGATCGCGCCAACGTGTCGCTGGACTTGGCGCGCATGCTTGCTCGCGCCGGCGAATATGGGCGGGCCCTCGCGGTGCTGCGCGCCGGCGTTCTCGCGCACCCGCGCACGTCCACGCAGTTCGGTGGCGCGGCGTTGCTTGAACTCACCGTCTTGCGAGAACACGACGCCGCGGCGTTTACCAAGGCTCTCGCGCACGCACGGATCGACCTCAAGCCGTATCCGATCTACGAGGACGTGCTCGCCTTAGCCGAAAAGCGCGCGGAGTAGCGCGCCGGAAAGAGACCCAGCAGCCCGTTGAAACTCCCCGTGGGCGGCGAGCGCCGAGTCGCTTATCCGGCGAAGGCGATCTCGCGTTGCCCCTCCTCGACCTCGCTTGCGGCCAGGGCTCCGGTTCGCTCCTTGATCTCGACTCCGATCTCTCGCTCTCGCCGGACGATTGCTCTTTTAACGGACGGCTAGCGCGAGCCGCGGCGGAAGACGAGGACCTTAACGGTCTCCAAAACCACCGCGAAATAGAACGTGAGCGACCGGTTGAGCACATAGAACAGCTCGTAGCCGAGCTTTTTGCGCGCGTCCTCGATGTCGGATCCGTAGGGGTATCGGATCTGCGCCCACCCGGTGAGGCCGGGACGGACGGAGTGGCGCGCGTCGTAGAGCGGGATCTGCTCGCGGAGTTGGGAGACGAAGTGGGGGCGTTCGGGGCGCGGGCCGCAAAGCGACATGTCGCCTCGCAGCACATTCCAAAGTTGCGGAATCTCATCGAGCCGCGACTTGCGCAGGAACGCGCCAATTTTCGTGATGCGCGGGTCGTCCGCTTGCGCCCAGACCGGGCCGGAGACCGCTTCCGCGTCGTGGCGCATCGTGCGGAACTTATAGATCGTGAACGGTTCGGCCCATCGGCCGACACGGACTTGGCTGTAGAGCGCCGGCCCGCGCGAGCTGATCTTTACGAGCAGGGCGGCGATGAGTCCCAAGACGATGGCGAGCGGCGACAGCACCAGGACGAGGAGAACGTCCATGCCGCGCTGCAGGCAAAACCGATTGGCTTGCGTCGACAGTCGGTTGAGCAACGCGATGTCATCGCTCTTCGACAAGCTGACGCGGCCTTGCGCTTTGGCGACCAGCTCGTCGACGTTTTCGACGATGCAACCGGCGCCGGTGCATGGGGCGAGAATGGAACGGAGGTCGGCGGGGGCCGCTTCGCCGACCACGACAAAACGCATCTCATCGCGGCGCAACCGCTTGAGCGCTTCGTCCGGCGTTAGGACGGGGAGGCCGGCCATCGTGTTGCGGTTATCGACGTGGGCGGGCAAGATCACGGAGCGAATGACGATGCCTTGGGTGTCGGCGAGCTCCGCCATGGAACTGGAGGCGGCGCTGCGGCTGCCCGCGAAAAGCGCCGCTGTGTATTCCTCGCCGGTGTCGCCGCGTGCTTCGGACCACTTTCGTTGACCCCAAACGCAGATGCCGGCGACGACGGGTGCGGCACAAGCAACAATCGCGCTTGGTTCATACGTGGGCAACACGGCGTAGCCAACCGCCATGACGAGGCACGCGGCAGCCATGGACCAAAACAGCTTTTCGATGTCGAGGGGAGGGAGGGGGCGTTCGGTGACGCCAACCACTTCGGCGACGTACATCGCCATCAGCACCGCGAGGGCGACCGGGACCAGGTGGACCAGAATGGTCACCGGGTCGATCGGCTGGTTCAGAATGTACGCGCCTGCGAGGCAGAGCCCGAGGAGGAACGCGAACGCGACAATCAGCCTACGAACGAGCGAAAAGGGGTAGCCCCACAGGACGCCGAGGCGTACCGATGTGGGGCCCCCCTTGGTGCCCGAATGGGAATGGCGTTTACTAACGTCGGTAGTAGCCATACACCTCGCGGAAATACGGAATGTGATAGGGCTTCGCGCGGTTGAGGATGGCGGCGAAGAACTTCTCCTTGCCGAACTCTTCCAATGCGTGCTCCAACACTTCGCGGGGCGTCGAGCCCGCGCGAACAACGAGGATGGCGCTATCGGCGACTTCGCCGATGACGTAGGTGTCGGCGACCGGCAACAACGGGGGACAATCGAGAAGCACAATGTCGTGCGCCTCGAGTGCGCGCTGCACCAGAGCCTGGATGCGCTCCGGGTCCAAGACCGGGGCGCCGTGCGTCATGTCGACCCGGCCCGTGGGCATGATCGAAACGCCGTCACGGTCGGTCTTGTACGCGTGGAACTCGACCGGCGAGCCGTTGCGCTTCGCCGACGACTCCATCGCGCCGGAAAGAGCACCGAGTTTCGCTTCGGCGCTCAGCGTGCCGCGGTGCGTGTCGAGATCGATGATCAGGACGCGCTTGCCTGCTGCCGCCAGCTTCTCGGCGAGTGCCAAGGAGACCGTCGTCTTGCCTTCACCGGCAACAGAGCTGGTGACCGCGAGTGTGCGGAGACCCTGTTCCGTGTGGCGAGCAAGCGTGTGAGTCGCCAGAGCGTGAATCTGTTCTTTTGCCAGGTTGTTTAGCCAGCCCGCCGCACCGGAGAGGTGCTTTGGATACACGGCGAGTGTCGGTCCGGCCAGCGTCTTTTGCGCAGCTTTCGAAGGCTTGGCAGCCTTCTTGGCCTTGGCGGGTTTCGCGGGCTTTTGCGGCATAGCCTTCTCCGGCTTGGCAGCCTTCGCGGGCTTCGCCGGCACCTGGGCTTTCGCCGCAGGCGCCGGGCTGTCCGTCCTACCGTTCTTTACCGCCCCATTCTTGGGTGCCGTGTCGAGTTCGGCTTTTGTCGTGTTGTGGGCGATTTCGTTTTTCGCGATCTCGCTGTTGGTCGCCTCGCGCTTGTGGGGCGCGGGGGTTTGCTTCTTTTGTTGCTTGGGCATTTTAAGAGCCTCAGCCAAAGGTGTCATGTCGAAGGGAAGCGGTTTCATGGCTCTAATTACCGAAGCTTAGTGAGTTGATCGAAGAGGCCAGTAGGAGTCGGATCAGCCCACCACCCGACCTGAACGCCGAGTGCTGTAACCGTCGCGACGAAGACAGCCATCAGGATCAGGCCGCCGATGATGCCGAAGATGGTCGAGCTGACGCGAGCGCCGGTGCTCTGCACCTCGGGGATGGTGACCAACACGGCGCCGGGAAGGAGCGCGCGGAGGTCTTCCGGACGTTGGTAGCTCTTGTCGAGGCGCGACATGGCGACGGCTAAGCCGACACCGATACCGAGACCCAAGGCCAAGCCGATGAGCGAAGTCATGAGGCGATGCGGGCCGGCCGGCTTGGCGGGCACGAATGCGGTCTGCTCGATCTCGATGGGAAGCTTGCCGGCGTACTGCCAGAAGCGGTCATCCTTCACAGCCTTTTCGTAGGCCAAGATGATCTCGTCGTACTTGGTGGTTGCCTCGTCGACGTTGTTTTGGAGGCTTAGGTACTCGGTGCCGAGCTTCGCGGCCGCGACGATGCGGTTGCGAACCTCACCGATCTTTGCCTGGTCCTTCGCAATCTCCTCGTCCATGAGGACGAGCTCTTTGCGCGACTCGGTGATGCGGGCTTTGTTGCCGTCGATGATGAAGCGAATCAGCGTGGACTGCTTTTCAATCGACTCTTCGTCAACCGAGTTTTCGCGGGCAATCTTCAACTGACGCTCGACCTCGGCGATCTGAACACGCTTCTCAGCGATGAAGCGATGGTCGTCATCGAACTTCTCCGCCAAGCGGGCTTTCTCAAGCTTAAGCGAGTTGATCTGCGAGATGATGCCGCTGAGCAAGGTGTCGTTGCTTGCGTTCGCGCCACGTGACAACAGAGCCAACTCGGTCTCGAGGTGCATGTTGCTCCGCTCGAGCTCTTGGATGTTGAAGGCAAACTGGCGCTTCTCGGTCCGACGCACGAGCAAGTTCTGGTTGAGCGTCTGAATCTCGTCACGGTTGAGCGCGACGTCGTCCGGCAGGCTGCCCCGCCATTTGATCTGGAACTCGTCCATCGCCTGCTGCGCACGGTCGCGCTCCTCGGCCAAACGCTTCTTCTCCGTACGGTTGAAGCTCTTACCGAAGTTCTTGCTGTCTTGCAGCTCGGTGCGGATGTGCTCAAGCAACGTGTTGGTGAGCGAGTTGACGATCGCTGCTGCCTTCTCCGCGGGGTTTTTGCCCTCGGAGTGGGTGCAGTAGACGGTGATCACGCCGCTACGGGGGTTGATGTCAACGCGAAGGCGGTTGCGCAGCTTTTCAACAGCCGCGTCGGTGCCTTCCTTTTGACGGAACACCGGGTAGGGGTTCACATCATCGATGACTTTCAGCAGCATCGTGCTGCTGAGCATGCGCTCGGTGGCGCTTTGCAGCGTGACTCGCTGCATATCTTCCGTCTCGCGTCGTGCACTCGCGTCGGCCGGCTGAGTCATGGGCGCCATTAGCACCGCATGGGATTCAAAGGTATCCGGCTGCATCATGACGTAGAGCGTCACGAGTGCGAACACCAGCACGGTAGGCACCGTTACTAGCCAGCGATAGGCGAGGGCGCGACGAACATACTGTCCGAGGACTACTCCAAAACCTGACATGGTTACTCCAAAAATCGCGTTCACTGCGAACTTAAGCCGCAGGGACACTGAGGACGCACGACAGGGATCGTCCAGGTGTCTAGTTTTGTCTTCTCTTCACTGTCGTCAGGTGACATGGAGCACGAGTCGTGCCAATGCGGAAGGTGCCCTACACCCCTCGCGCCACCTAACCCTCATGTAACAAAGTACTTATGCGCTCAAAATGAGCACAGATACCGTGTCTTCAAGTTCCTACAAGCGCCATTTTGCGAGGTTGCGCCTCACCGTCAAGCGCTAGATGTCGATTCTCATCAACGAAACACCAGTCGCGTTCCCTTGGGAACACGAACGCTGCCAAGCGTACGTCGTCGGCGACTAAGCCGCCGCTTTTTCCTGGGTCGTCGTGTCTGACTGCCCTTCGGTACGTCTCCGGCGCCGTCCGTATTGAATCCCCACCGCCAGAGTCAGGAAAATCCCGCCCTCTACCAGCAAAGCGACCGGCAGGCTACATAGCATGGTCCCTATCATCGCGCCCTCAATTCACTCCTCGAACGGGACCCCCTCCTAATCCGCTTAAACATAGTCCTCTCGGACCGTGGCCACAGCGGAAGGGCCCCACACCCATAATCTCAATCGAGGATCGTACGGAAGCGCCAAGCAGGCGTCAAGCGAGCATGTAGTAAGAGCCAATGTTGTTGGGAAAAGCTACGACGAAGCTAGGGAGTGGCCTCATACGCGTGTCGATTACGCCCTCACTTTTGGCTTCACGACGATAGTCGTGGCAACAATCAATCGTTGCCAAAGAGCGCAGCTTCCGCGATTTCGCACAAAATGTGGCCCACAAGGATGTGCGCCTCCTGGATCCGCGGGGTTTGATCGGACGAGACGGCGAGGAGGTGCTCGCAACGCGCCGCCATCGGGCCGCCGCCCGCTCCGGTCATCGCGATGCGGGTCAATCCCGCGGCCCCGGCGGCGTCCAGAGCCGCGAGCACGTTGGGGGAGCGACCGCTGGTCGAGAGCCCGATGAGCACGTCGCCGGGTCGGCCGAGACCGCGGACCTGGCGGGCAAACACCTCGTCGTAGCCGTAGTCGTTGGCGATCGCCGTCATCGTGGCGGCATTGGCCGGCAGCGCGATGGCTGGGGCCGAGGGGCGGTCGAACAGAAAACGGCCCACGATCTCCCCGGCGAGGTGGATGGCGTCCGAGGCGCTCCCGCCGTTGCCGCAGAGCAAGATCTTGCCGCCGTCACGCAGGGACTGGGCCATGGCGGCGCCGGCGGCCGCGATCGCGCCCGCCATCTCGTGGAGCCCCTGTTTGGCCCGGATGCTCTCGTCGATGCGTTGGCGCACGAGCCGAATCTGCTCTTCCGACATCGCCGCCCATTGTACGGGAGCGGCGAGGGGCGCCGGATCCTCAGACCGACCCTAACGAAGAACGGGTAAGGGCCCTTCGGGTGGAAGCCGATCTATCTGCCTTAGACCCGCGTGGAGAAGCGCGGGGGTAACACCCTGTGAAGATCCTCCATGTCCTCGACCACTCGATCCCGCTGCATAGCGGCTATACCTTTCGCACCCGCGCCATTCTCGACCATCAGCGCGCCTTGGGATGGGAGACCGCGCACGTCACCGGCCCCAAGCACACGGCGGTCTCGCCGCCGGTCGAAGATGTGGACGGCCTTCGCTTCTATCGCGCGCCGGCCCGCCCGGGTCTGTTGAGCAAGATCCCGATCGTCAAACAGTTCGGGGTGATCGGAACGCTGCGCGACCGTCTGTTCGAGCTGATCCCCGATCTGAAGCCCGATGTGATGCACGCGCATTCACCGGCCCTCAACGGCAAGGCCGCGCTGGCGGCGAAGGCGCGCTTCGGCGTGCCCTTGCTCTACGAGGTGCGGGCGTTTTGGGAGGACGCGGCCGTGGACCACGGGACGAGCAAGGAGGGGGGGCTTCGCTACAAGCTCACGCGCCGGCTCGAGACGGATGTGTTGCGCGCGGCCGATGCGGTAACCACGATCTGCGAAGGCCTGCGCAAAGACATTGTCGCGCGCGGCATCCCCGCCGACAAAGTCACGGTGATTCCGAACGCCGTGGACATTTCACGGTTTTCGATCCCGGAGCGGCGCGACCCCGAACTCGAAGCCAGCCTCGGGTTGGCGGGCAA
Source organism: Planctomycetota bacterium (assembly GCA_021776785.1). GTDB lineage: Bacteria > Planctomycetota > PLA2 > PLA2 > PLA2 > JAJFFF01. The sequence goes on from JAJFFF010000041.1 coordinate 124,299, forward strand.
GAAAGTCCTCGGGTTCATCGGGTCCTTTTATGCGTACGAGGGACTTTCGCTTCTGATTCGCGCGCTGCCGAAGATCCTGAGCGAGCGCGACGACGTTGTGATCTTGCTCGTGGGCGGCGGCAACGAAGCGGACGCGCTCAAGAACCAAGTGGAGAGTTTAGGACTCACGGCGCGGGTTCGATTTACGGGGCGCGTTCCCAACCCCCAGGTCGATCGGTACTACAGCCTGTGCGACGCCATGGTGTATCCGCGCCTCTCGATGCGGCTTACCGAACTCGTCACACCGCTGAAGCCCCTGGAGGCGATGGCGCAAGGCCGACTGGTGATTGCGTCCGATGTTGGCGGTCATCGGGAGCTGATCGCACCGGACAAAACCGGCGTGCTGTTCCCTGCGGGGGACGCGGATGCGTTGGCCCACGCCGTGGTCTCGTTGCTCGGCAACGACGGTGTGTGGCCGGCGATGCGCGCGGCGGGCCGTGCGTTTGTCGAAACCGAGCGCAACTGGGCCGCGTCCGTCGGCCGCTACGCTTCGGTGTTTGATCGAATCGTTGCCAAAGAATCGTAAGGCCCGCAGGCGGCGGCGTTTGCACAAAACCGGCCTGTCTTAGCGCAAAAATTCATCGAATCCGAACGCTTCGGCCCGGCCATTGCGTGTAGTTTGCTAGTCGGCAGGTTCTGTCGATTTGGTTGGACATAGCGGTGGTCATGGAAACAAAACTCTTCAAACATTCGCGTCGCGAGCTCATCGCGATCGGCGCGACGGTGGTGGCCTTACTCGTCGCCTACGCGCCCACCCTCGTTGAGCTGTTCCGCGAATGGTGGGACGTTCCCGAGTACAGCCACGGCCTGTTGATGCCGCCGGTCGCCGCGTGGTTGATCTGGGAGAAACGCGCCGAACTCAGCAAGATTCGCCGTCAGCGTGAAGCTGGCAGCGGCCTTCTGCTCCTCGGCAGCGCCCTCGTCATTGCGATTTGCTCCGCGCTGCTCCTCATCGGCGAGATGAAATTCTCGTGGAACCTCAAGCCGTACGCGTTTGTCACCACGTTGGTCGCACTCGTGACCGTGTTTTACGGTTGGCGCGGACTGCGCGCCCTCGTCGCGCCGATCGTCGTCCTCTATCTGATGTGCCCGATTCCGTGGCGCATGATTTTAGACGTTACGCTTCCGCTCAAGCGGCACGCCACGGTCATCGCCACCGGCTTGATCGAGGTCTGCGGACTTCCCGTTACGCTCCAGGGCAACCTGATCAACGTGTCGGGCATCGACTCCCTCTGGGTCGCCGACGCCTGCAGCGGCGTGCGTTCGCTCGTGTCCTTGATGAGCGTCGCGCTCCTCGGCTGCCTTTTTTGGCGGCGCCACTGGTCGATCAAGGCCGTGGTTCTCGCGTCGTGCATTCCGATCGCCGTCATGGTGAACGGGATGCGCATCTGGTTGACGGCGATGCTGTCGGTGTACATCAGCCCCAAGGCTGCCGAGGGCTTTTTCCACACCGCCGAAGGCTTTGTCCTGTTCGGTGTGGCGGCGCTGCTCCTTTGGGGATGGGCGTACGTCCTTCACGTTCTCTTGCCGCGCAAGGAAGCGGTCGAGAAAGCGGCCGCGGATCGCGATGCGGCGGCTACGCCGGGCTGGTCCACGGGCCGCTACGTTGCCACCATGGCGAGCATCGCGTTACTCGTGGTTGCATCGTTTTATGTGTACCGCTTCCGCTCCCGCCTCGGCGGGGAAGCGGTGAACCCCGAGGTCGTCGCCAAGCTGCAGAAGTCGTTTGACCGACTGCCGGTCGCGTTGCCGAACTTGGAGCTCACCAGCGAGCGTCACGAATGGGACGCCAAGACGATCAAGTCCAGCGGCGCGGATGTTTACGCGTCGCGGGTCTATTCCAACAAGACCCAGTCGTTCCGCGTGTATCTCGGCGGATCGATGCGGTCCAACGACAACTTTCATTCCCCCAACGTCTGTATGCCTTCGCAAGGCTGGGAGTCGTTGGAGGACCGCACCCAAGCGCTCGCCGGAAACGGCGACCGTGGTGTGCGGCGCCTCCTTCTCCAGCGCGGTCAGGAACAGATGTTGGTGTATTTTTGGTTCCAAGCGGGTGATCGCGTCGCGACCGACGAGTTCGACGTCCGCTGGAGCCGACTCATTGACTTGGTGCGAGACAAACCGCTTGCACCGACTGTGATCGCCTCCGTGTACGTACCTGTACGCGGGTCGATCGAGGCCACAGAGGCGGCCGCCGAGAAGTTCTTGGCCGAGATTACGCCGCACATTCGCCTCGTTGCGAACGCTACGGAGACAACCGATGTCTGAAGACCGATCCAACAAGAAAATCCTTCTCGCGCTCGTCGTGGTTCTCCTCGCCGTGGGCGGCGCGGGGTTCTTCTTCGTCTACAAAGCCGGGCTCAAGCGCGAAGGTATCTTCGAGCAGGCCGAGCGTGCGATGAAGGAGAAGCGCTTCGACGACGTGATTAAGTTCGCGAAAGAAACGCTCGTCTCCAACCCGGAGCACCCGAACGCGCGCGTTCTTCTGTTGCACGCACTCGTGGAAACGAAGCAGCTTGACGAAGCGCGCGACAAGGCTGAAGAGTATTGGGCGAATGGCGCCGGCGATGTGTTCGCGGGCCGCCATCTCTGCCAGGTGGCGATGAACGATCGCCGCTACCGCGCGGCGGAACGGATCGCCTTGATTCTCACGGACAAGGAGCCGGCCATCGCGTACCAGCTCCTCGCATTCATTCCCGACATGCGGGGACTGGAGATGGACGACGTGCGCAGCCGCTTGAGCGCTGCGGAAACGATGCGCGACTCCGCTTCGATCGTCGATGATCACACGCACAGAGCGGTCGCCCTCCTGTTCAGCGCGTCCGTGCTGATGGAGATCGCACCTTACGTTCCGGCGCGAGACGCGGTCGTGGCGCGTGCGCGGGAGACGCTGCGCGAAGCCGTGACGGCGGCCAACCAGGCACGCACGCATGACAACTCGTTTAACTACGACGTGGTGATGGGGTCGATCCACGTTCTGTCGGGCGACCTCAACGATGCCGAACTCGGCGCGAAGATGCTGTCGGCGTACACCGACGGCGTGTTGCGCGACGAGAGCGCCATCGCCATGCTTGCGAAGTACGCCATGGACCGGCAGGACTGGGATGAGGCCGTGCGCCTCGCCGGCTCGTTGCAGAAGAGTTACTGGTGGTTGCGCACGTACTGGCATGCGCGTGCGGGCGGCAATCTTGACGCGACGATGCGCATGATCGACACCGCCCCGATCCTCAGTGATCTGGACCGCGATGTCTTGCGCGCGGATGCGCTTTTGCGCGGCGGCAAGAAAGACGAAGCCAAGACTCGTTTGGAAGAAATCATCACCAACACGGAGGCGACTCCGAGTCAGATCATTCGTGCGCTGGTTCGTCTCCAGCAGGGATTTGGTGTGAAAGCGGCCGTCGCCGCAGCGGATTCCGCCAAGCTCGCGGATCGCGACGACACCAACCTAAAGGCGTTGCTCGCATCGCTCATGTTGTCGGGCGAAGGATCCGACGAACGCGGCCTGGAGTTTGTTCGTCAGTTGGTGGCGGGCGGCAACATCGGCGGCATGCCGCTCTCCGGCGCGGCGCGTGCGTCGTTCTTGGCGCGCCGTCTCGAGTCCGCGTCCGACAACACGGCGGAGCTTCACTTGGAGCGCGCCATGGTTCAGCTCGGCCGCGCGCAGGCGAACGGTGACCCGACCGATGAGAAGACCAAAAAGCTCTTGGCCGATGTTCGCGAAGACCTCGGCGCCTTGGTCGAAGATAAACAATCGAGCAAGCCCGTCCTGTGTCAGGCATTCCTCATCGCTACGGCGGTGCGGGACACCGCTCTCGCGGGGCGCTTGATTGGACGCGCGATCGCCATGGAAGGCGAGCCTGCGGCCATCGACGTCGACGTTTTGCGCAACGCGCGGCGTCTTCCGGATGGCAGGGTACCGACGACGTTTGTCGAGGGCATTCGTTCGGTGGCGAAGACCTCGCCGGCCGATCGATTCGTCAACGTGTTCGCCGATGCGGTCGAGAACCGTGTCCAGGATCCCGCCGAGTTGCTGAGTGCGTTGGAAGCGGCGGCAGCCGACGAAGGTTCCGCGCCGTTCGCATTGCGGCTTGCCGGTCGCGTTGCGATCAGTTTGCAGGAACTGGCAAAGGCCGAGGAGTTCGGTCGCCGGTTGCTTTCGATTCGCCCCGGAAACATGCACGCGCTACAGATCATCGGCACCGTACTCACGCTCCGCAACGAGTATGCGGAGGTGCTGGAGCTCTACAAGGGCGCGCCCGAGACGATCACGGGCGCCGGCCAGCAGGTCATGGCGTTGCTTCGCTTGGATCGTAAGGAAGAAGCGCTCGCACTCGCCCGCACCACGCGCAACAGCGAGCCGCACTCGCCGATCGCGGCCCAAATTCTCGCGCAGACGTACGCCGAGATGGGGGGCGATTCCAATCTGCGTAAGGCCTTAGCGGTGCTGAGCCGCGTCGGGTCACGTCCGGACGTGAAGCACGTGCGGGCTGAGATCTTGCTCCGCTTGGACGAGAAATCGCGCGCGTCCCACATCTACGAAGCGATCCTCAACACCAGCCGGTTCGCGGACTTCCGCGCCTGGAACGGGTTGATGATTTCCAAGATGCCGAACCGCCTGCAGGAGTTCGCCGACTTCAGCGGTCACGTGCTGGCTGACCAGCGGTTGCACCTCACCCCGAATGTGCGCGCTCATGTCCACATGGCGCGGGGCACAGCACTCGAGACGCTCGGCGAAATGAAGGACGCGCTTTCGGAGTACGAAGCGGCCGCCAAAGAGGATCCGGCGCAGTGGCAGGCGCGCAACAACGCCGCGTGGCACATCGCGACCATCCCGGTGCGCGGTCGTTTGCCTGAGGCCCGTGCGCACATCGAGGCTGCACTCGAAATCGCACGCAAGAAGCCCGACCTCGTCGCGGCCGACACGGCATCCCTTCACGATACGGCCGCTGAGGTCTACGCCGTGTTGGGCAAGAAAGAAGAGGCGCTGCGCCACATCAATGACGCACTCGGCGAGGTCAGCAAAGAGAAGTACGTCCGCTATGCGACGCACAAGGCCAAGATTTTTCTCCGCTTCAAGGAGAAAGACAACGCGAAGCGCCTGCTCGAAACGCTCGTCAAGGAATTCAGCACCGACGCCCACATCGCGCAGGCCCGCGACATGCTGTCCGAGATCCATGTTTCGGAGCAAGTGATCACGGAAGACGGCGGAGAGATCCTGCCGGACCTTCCCGATGACGAGGACCCCGAGGACAAGGACGACAACGAGAAGGAAGGGAAAGAGGAGTAACCCTCGACCCGCAAAACGAAAAAGGGCCCGCGTGCGAACGCGGGCCCTTTTTTTGATTGGTTGAGGAGAACGCTACAGCTTGACGATGCGTGCGCCCGTCGTCCGCGGTTCTTCGCTGTACGGATAGGCGTTGCGCGTATCGACGATCGTCTTCGCGTGTTTTGCGACGTAGTCGAAGTCCACACCGTCGTGGCGGCACGTGACCACCACGCAGTCGGCCTTGGAGAGCTGATCCGGCGAGAGTTCCACGCCTTCGTAGCTCCTGTCGCCTTCGCGCAGCACCGGAACGAACGGATCGCTATACGCGACATCCGCGCCACGCGCTTCGAGGAGCTTCAAGATGTCGATCGCGGGCGATTCACGCGTATCCGCGACGTTGTTCTTATAGGCCATGCCGAGCATCAGGATGCGGCTACCGCGAACGCTCTTGTTGTCGTCGTTCAAAGTCTGGGCCACGAGATCGACGCAGTACTCCGGCATCTCCGAGTTGACTTCGCCCGCCAGCTCGATGAAGCGCGCGCGGTAGTTGAGCGTGCGCAGCTTCCACGAGAGATAGAAGGGGTCGATCGGAATGCAGTGGCCGCCGAGGCCGGGGCCCGGGACGAACTTCATGAATCCAAACGGCTTGCTCGCGGCGGCGTCGATGACTTCCCAGACATCTAGGCCGAGACGGTGCGACATGATCGCGACCTCGTTCACGAGGCCGATGTTCACGCTGCGGAACGTGTTCTCGAGCAGTTTGCTCATCTCCGCCGCCGCCGCGCTCGAAACCTTCTGCACGGTGTCGATCGCGAGGCTATAGAACTGGTGGGAGAGTTCGCCCGAAATCGGACCAACACCGCCGACAACCTTCGGCGTGTTCTTGATGCCGTAGGTCGGGTTGGAGGGGTCGACGCGCTCGGGGCTGAACGCGAGGAAGAAATCTTCGCCCGCTTTGAGGCCCTGCTCTTCGAGGAGCGGCTTTACCAATTCATCCGTCGTTCCCGGATACGTGGTGGACTCCAAGATGATGAGCTGTCCCTTGCGGAGACGCTTCGCCACCGACTCCGTGGCCTTGACCACATAGGTCATGTCGGGATCGCGCGTCTTCGAAAGCGGCGTCGGCACGCAGATGGAGATGATGTCCATGTCCGCGAGCCGATCGAAGTCGGTCGTGGCGTTGAACTTCCCGCTTTCTACGAGCGGCGCCAACTCTTCTGTGGCCACGTCTTCGATGTACGACTCGCGCTTGCCGATCGCATCGACCTTGCGCTGGTCCACTTCAAAGCCGGTCACCGTAATGCCGACTTTCGCGAACTCGACGGCGAGGGGAAGGCCCACGTAGCCGAGTCCGATGACGCCAAAAGTGGCGGTGCGATTGTTGATCTTGTCCTTGAGCATCTTGCGTTTACCTCAACCGTTCAGGGATACACCCTCAGACTCCCCTTGTCGGATTTGAGTCGTCTCAATTTGAACCCGAATTCGGAGCGTTCTGCCAGAGAGGCGTAACCCATTAAGAGACAACGGCTTAAACGGAGAACTTCTTCAGTGAGATCTTTGCGAAATTGCGCCCGGCTTGATAGTTTTCGCCATCATGCTCGCTTCGGCTTGGCGTCACATCCGGCGCCGTCGTCGAAACCTGCGCCGGACCCGGGACGAACTGCTCGCCATAAATCTGCGCCGGTTCCGGGAATTCGCCCGATTTGCGGCGAAACGTTCCCCGTACTACCGAGACATCGTCCGCGAGCATGGGATCGATCTGGCGAGGGCGACCCCGAGCGATTTTCCGGAGCTCACCAAGACCGATCTGATCGAGCATTTCGACCGCATCGTCACGCGCAAGGGGCTTTCGCGCGCGCGGATCGAGGAATTCTTGAGCGCGTCGCGGGAGCCGACGGACTTGATGGACGGCCGCTATCACATCGTGCACACGTCCGGCACGTCCGGCCAGGTTTGCTACGTCGCGTACACGCCGTCCGAATGGATGACGAGCGTTTCGCAGTTCGAACGCCTCGTGCGCATCGGCTGGAGGCGCCGCGTCGCGTTTGTTGGCGCGATCGGTGGCCACTTCGCGGGCGTCTCGCTGGCCACGGCGTCGAGCACGATGCTGTCCAAGCTTGCCTACGTCACCAAGGCGTTCGACCTCAACATGCCGACGGAAGACCTGCGCGCCGCGTTGGTCGCGTTTCAACCGCGCGCCATCATCGGGTACGCCAAAGCGCTGGTCCGGCTCGGGGAGGAAAAAGCGGCGGGTCGTTTGGACATCGCGCCGCGCGCCATCATCTGCGGCGGGGAGAGCGTTTCCGTCCAGGAGATGCAGCGCATGCAGGATGTGTTTGGCTGCCGGGTTCGCAACGCGTATGCGACGTCGGAGCACCTCTTTATGGGATTTAACCAAGCCGACCATCCGGGCATGTTCTTGCTCGAAGACGACTTGATATTTGACCTGAAGGAAGACCACATCCACGTGACGAATCTGTTCAACCGGACGGTCCCGCTCATTCGGCATCGCATGAACGACTCGCTGTTGGAAGCGGGCCCGGATGTGCCGCCGAATGGGCCTTACAAGATGGTGCAAACCGTTCTTGGGCGCCAGGAGGAGTCACCGGTGTTCACGAACGAGAGCGGCGCCGAGGACTACATTCATCCGATCGTGATCGCTGAGTTTTTCGTCAAAAATCTACAGAGCTTTCAGATGCATTGTCTCGGCCCGACGGAGTTCCGGTTCGACGTGATCGTTGCACCGGGCCTCACCGACGACGAGACGGCGACGTTTGAACGCGAGTGCGCCAAACAGCTCAACTTGATCCTGACGCAAAAACGGATGCGCAACGTGACGTACCAAGTCCGGCACGTGGATTCTCTCCAGCGCGACACGAAGAGTCACAAGTTCAAGCTGATCCTGCGCTGACCCGGGCGACGATCTCGTCAAACGTCACGTTTGCGATGTCGCAGCGTCCGCATCCGAGTGCTGTGGCGTGCGCCAACTCGTCGGTGACATCGTCCCCGACCACAAGACACTGGGCGGGCGCGATGCCGCAGCGTTCCAGGATGGCCGTGAGATCGTCGCGCTTGGACCCTGCCGCTTCGATGGGACGAACGATCACGGCTTCGAAGTGTGCACGCAGCCCGGCCGCGTCCACCTTGGCCTGTTGGCGTGCGTGCGCGCCGCGGGTCAGCAGGAACAGCCGGGCGTGCGGCGCGAGCGCGCGCAGCATCGCGACGGCGCCGGGCTTGGGATCGAGCGGCGGCAGATCGGGGGCGTACCACGCGGCGGCGGCGGCGGCGCGTGCCCTTGCGCTCAGCGGGCCGGCCGGCGCGAGCACTTCGTCGATGCTCTTTCCGCGCGCATCAAGGTCGGGGACCGTCACCTGCGCGGCGGCCGCGACGCGAGCGAGCGCGTCCGGAACGAGAACGGCGGTGGTGTCGATGAGCGTGTCATCTAAGTCGAATACAACGACCGTATACTGCGGGGCCATGGTGCGAATGCTCGGACTTCTTCTGCTTACTGCGGCTTGCAGCCGCGACGCGGCGACCGGCCCGATTGACCGGAACGCGCGCCGCGCGGCGCTTGGGTTGCAGGACACGCCACGCCTGAGTTTCGTGCAAGCCATGGACGAAATCGACGAGGCGGGATTCGAGCGCCGGCTCGCCGCCGGCAAACTCGGGCTCGACGACGCGCTGCGGCTGCAGAATCTGCTGGTGCGGGCGAATGCCGCGAACCGTCCTGACGAGTTTTTGAGCTACCTCGCCCGCACGCGTGAGGCGGCGGGCCGCCACGTCGATGAAATGTCGGAGGAGACGGGGCGCATCCTGCTGGAGAGCTGCGTCGATTGTCACGTGACCTACCGCCAGCGCTAGGGTCCGTCAAAGAGTCGTTATTCGCACCGAATTCGCATCGAACTCGCACCGGCATCGCGGCGCTGCGCGGCTCTGCGCGATCGCCGTCGGCAAACCCCGTCTAGGTTGGATCGCCGCCCGCGTGGCGCATCGCCGCGACGACGGCGTCCACCCGGAGGCACGCGGGTCCCTTGGCTTGATCCAGGAGCGCTAACATCGCGGCGTTGCACGGCGCCGCGTTCGGTGCCGCAAGCTCCACGATCGTGTCGTGGTAGCGCGTCTTGGGAGCAAGGCCGCGGCTGAGCCGCCGCCACGTGTCGTTGTGAACGGGGCGGGTTCGTGGTCCGGCCGCGCGCTGGCGTTTGATTTCGTCCTCCAGCGACGCGTCCCTTCCGTCGCACGAGGCGGCGCGGATTCCGGCGTGCGCGAACGCACTCTGTGCCTCGCGCAGCAGCGTTGCTTTGATCGCGCCGAACTCCGGACGCGTGTGATCGTCGGGCGCGACGAGGGCGTTGACGGTGCTCGCGAGGTTGGCGCAAAGCTTAAGCCACTTGTCCGCCGCGATGTCGTCGGACTCGCCCACGTCGAAGCCGGCGCGGCGCAAGTCGTTCGCCAAGGGCAGCTCGGTCCGCTCGACAACGACACGGCCCGCGGTTCTTGTGAACAGCGCGTGACCTGGTGCTTGGAGTTCGCACGTGATGCGCCAGACTGCATCGACGGCGCGGCACGTGGCGCCGGCAATCTTCTTGCCCACGACCCCGTTGCAGAACGTGACGACGGTGCGCCCTTTCCAGCGCCGCGCCAGATCGACCAAGTCGGACTCGTGGACGCACGCGAGGATGACGCCGTCCGGCTCGTCCACGACGCGCACTTGCGCGCGAAACGAATCGGTGTCGCCTTCGACGAACAGATCGCGCGTGGCCCCGCGGCCCGCCAGCGCGACTTCAACCCCTGCGTGCGCGAGACGGCAAGCAAGCACGACGCCGACCGAGCCCGCGCCGAAGACGGTATACGTGCTCATACGTGTCTCTCCACGAGACGCTTCGGTCCTCTGGGCTGAAGTGAGATCGCTAATATGCCGATCCTTTCATCCTAGACGGGCGGTAAGAACAAGTCCGAGCCCCGTAACCTTCAACACCTTTCTGAACAACGAGAGGCACCGGACTTCTTACCGCTCACTTTTTTTGTCCGGAGCGAACGCGTCCGCGTTGCAACGCCGTACTCCCGGCATAATGTGGCGCGATGTCGCAGCTCCTGATTGTCGGCGCCGGACCCGCGGGCGCACTCGCCGCTTATCTTGCCGCCAAAGTCGGCGTATCCGTCACGCTGATCGAGCGCCACGAAACGTTCGACCGCGAGTTTCGTGGCGAGGTGTTGATGCCCAGTGCGTTGCGCGTGTTCGACGACGTCGGACTGACCGACGCATGGGCGCGCGTGCCGCAACAGGCCATCGACGCGGTGGAGTTGTTTTGGCGGACCAAGGGCATTCGGAAGTTTCGTTTCCGCGGACCGTCTTCGATCTCGCAACCGGCACTGCTTGAGATGCTGGTCGAGGAAGCGGCGCAGTATCCGGGTTTCACGTTGGTCCGCGGCGAAGGCGTCCGCGATGTGATCGTCGAGAATGATCGCGTCGCCGGCGTCGTGACCGAAGAGAGGGAGCACCGGGCGAGCTTTGTGATCGGGGCGGACGGACGCTTCTCGACCGTGCGGCGCAAGGCGGGCATGACCGTGACGAGCCCGCAACAGGCGTTCGACGTCGTGTGGTGTCGTGTGCCCAGCGACGGTACCAACAGCGCACGCGCGTATCTCGGCGGAGGGCACATGACGCTCGCCATTCCGGCGCACGGAAACATGCTCCAGGTGGGGTGGGTCATCAAGAAGGGCGCTTACGGCGACCTCAAGAAACAGGGTTTTGAAGCGTGGGTGCACGAACTCGCGGCGCAGATCGATCCGCCGTTTCGTGCGCACCTGCTCGCGCACACCGAGGCGATGGAAAGCCGCGCCGTTTTGAGCGTCGTTTGCGACGCGGTCGATGACCCGGTGCGCCCGGGTTTGTTGTTGATCGGGGACGCGTCGCACGCGATGTCACCGATCGGCGCGCAAGGCATCAATGTGGCCCTCCGCGACGCGGTCGTGGTCGCCAATCACTTGTTTCGCGCGTTGGCGGCGGGCGCGCCTCCGGAGAAACTGGATGCCGCCGCGCGTGCCGCCCACGAGGAACGGCGCCCCGAGATTCGTAAGATTCAAAAGATTCAGCAGCGCGCGCCGCGCATGATTTTTGGACCGCGCATCCTCACTTGGCTCACCTACATTGGGTTTCGTACGCGCTTGGCCGACGTCATCTTGCGTCTGACGGCCGGGAGTTTCGCGACCGGCGTGACTGACGTTTCTTACGATCCGGGCCCTTCGAAGCCGCCTTCGGTCCCCATCTGAGACGGATTCCCGCACTTCCGCGCGGGGGCATGGGTCGCTAAGGTGTGTGGGGGTCATGCCGCGCCCCAATTACCGCCGAAAGTACAAAACCGTGTCTGATCAACCTGCCTCGGTTGACGTCGTGCTCGCCAGCGTGCCCGACGTCGACGGCTACAAAATTCTGGAGCCGTGCATTCTCTATGGGCTGATCGGCAAGGGTGGGTCGGGGAACGTTTACCGCGCTCGCCATCTCAACCTCGACATCGAGGTCGCAGTCAAGGTGCTCGATCCGGCGTTGGCCGTGCGTGAGCCGGAGTTCGTCGAGCGCTTTCGCCGCGAAGCCAAGTTGAGCGCGACGATCCAGCACGAGAACCTCGTGCGTGTGTACGACTGCCACTCGCAAGGCGACATTCACTATCTCGTGATGGAGTTGATCGAGGGCGAGTCGGCGCTCGATCGCGTAGTGCGCAAGGGTGCGTTGCCGTTGCCCGAAGCCGTCGAGATCTTGTTTCGTGCCGCGCGCGGCGTTGGTGCGGCGCATAGTGCGGGCATCGTGCACCGCGACGTTAAACCCGAGAACATTCTGATCGACTGCAGCGGCACCGTGAAGGTTGCGGATCTCGGTCTCGCCAAGAATCAAAGCGCGGGCGGCGGGATGACGAAGAGCAACGTGTACATCGGGACGCCGCGGTACATGCCGCCGGAACAGTGGAAGGACGCCGCGAACGTGCGGCCGTGTAGCGATGTGTGGGGCTTGGGCGCCACGCTGTACTTTCTCCTGACCGGGGAGCACGCGATTCAAGGCGAGACTGTTGCCCAGATCGCGCGCCAAGTCGTGTTGGAGCCTTTCCCCGCGTTGCCCGACATGCACGGCGACATTGCGGATGTGATTCAACGCGCGACGGCGACCGCGCCTGAGGATCGCTACGCCGATGCGACGGAACTGGCGCAGGTGTTGGGCGAGATTTGTGGCGTGATGGCGGAGCCTGCGCGCATCGCGGATCTGAGCGACGAGACTGACACGACGGTCGATTCCAACCACACGCCGCCGGATGCGCAAACCTTGGAGCGTATCGGCGAGGCCATGCGCGCGCGGAACCTGACGCCGAGTCGCGGTGTTGGCGGGCACACGATGCCGTTGCCGAGCGACGGGAGTGGCTCCTCGACCGTGGCCCCGCGCGGTTTGTCGTTTCGCCGCATCGGCGTCTTGCTGCTTGTGATTGTTGCGATCGGTGCGGTCGGACTTTGGTTTGGACGTGAGTCCGTCGACCACTGGTGGCGGCGGGCGTCGCGGGACGCCACGGAATTGTCGGCGGCGTTGGAAGCGCGCGCGAAGGCGTCGGCGGCGCGCGGGCGTTGGGTTGCGCTTGCGGATGGCGATGACGCGCGCGTTGCCAAGGCCCGGGGATTGTTTGCGCAGGCCAACGCGGCCGTCGAAGACATCGACGATCAACGTGCGCAGGAGCTCTTTCGGCAAGCGGAGACCGCGTATCAGTCCGCGGTGGACGCGGAGCAGGCGCGCTTGGACGCGCTCACGCCGCCGCCGGATCGAAACCCCGGAATCAATCCTCCGGACGGCGACGATCCGCGTCCGCCCCACGACGAGGATGGGTGCGCGGACGGGTGCGGGTGCGGCGACGAAGACGGTGGCGACGACCCGGAGCCGGGCCCGACGCCGGAAGAGTTGGCGCGACAGGCCGCGGCGGAGAAGGCGGCGCGCGAGGAGCGTGCAGCCGTCGCGACGTTGCGCGGTGAACTCGATCAGCTGCGGTCGGTCTTGGCGGCGCGGCGTGCGGCCGTTGAGCATGGGCTCGTGCGCTACTACGACTTGGTTGCGTCCGGGTTGACGCGGGCGGCGCAACAGACGACATCGGACGAGTTGCGTACAGCGCGCGACGACGTGAGATTGCGTCTTGCGACTGTGGACGCGATGTTGCCGGCGATGGCGGCGCGTGCGGCGTTGGCTGCCGAGTATCCGGAGTCCGTTGCGGGCGCGGCGACCAACGACCGCGCGGCGGCGCAAGCAACGGCGGAGAGCCGATGGGCCGATGCCGCGCGGCTGTACGGCTTGGCCGCGAAAGACTATCGCGGCGCGTTGACTTCCGCGCAGGAGGAATTCGCTTCCCGTGTCGCGCAGGCGAAGAAGGCCGAAAAGGAAGAGCGTTGGGGCGATGCCCTTGCGGCGTTGAAGGGTTTGCCGCGTGTCGATGCGATGCGTGCGCGCGTTCAGGCTCAGTTCGATCGCACGCAGCGCTTGACCAAGGCGATGGCGCGCGCCGGGTTGTTGAAGGGGCGCGCCGCGGCCGCCGCGTACCTTGCTGTCCTGCGCGATTGGCCCAGCCACACGCCCGCTAAGCGTGGCGCCGTTGCTGCGGTCAAAAGCTACGCCGACGCCGCGACCGCGCAGACCGCGTTGGCGCAGTTGGATGCGCTGTTGGCAGTCGACGGCGCGTTCGCACCGGCGGTTACGTTGCGGCGCTCAGTCGCGGCGATGTCAGGACCACAGGTATTGATCGTCCCGCGTGATTTCTCGCCGGACGAAGCGTTTGCCGCCGCGCGCAAGGGCGACAGCATCAATATTCTTGAAGGTACGCACACGCTGCGGGGCACCGTTCGGCTGCCGAGTGGTGTTCGCGTGTTCGGCGTCAACCGCGACAAGTCGGTGCTTCAGGTCCAGGTCGGCGTTGGCAGTTTGCTCGTCGCGGATGGTGTTCGCGGAAGCGTCCTTGAGAGCTTGTCTTTCGCGCACACCGGCAAGCCGTCGAATGCGGCATCCGCGCTGCTCGACATTCGCAACAGCGAGATCACGATCCGTGAATGCACCGTCCGCGACGTCAACGGCACCGGCATCCGGATCGCGGACTCTGCTAAGACTCGCATCACCGACTGCCGTGTCGAGCGCTGTCGCCAGAACGGACTTTGGATTTCCGGGGACTTGCTCGTGGAGCGCTGCGACTTCTTCAAGAACGGGGAGCTTGTCGGCAACAAACTTTGGAACGGCGGTGGCGCCGGCGTCCACATTGACGGCGGATCCAAAGCGACGCTCCGCGACTCGCGGTGCGACGGCAACCACAACGGCATCTTCATCACCGGCATCGGCACGGAGCCTAAGATCTTGAAAAATCGGTGCACCAACAACAACACCGGCATGATCTACCGCCGCGGCGCCGGTGGCCTCCTCAAGTCCAACCTGATCACCAAAAACAAGCGCTACGGAATCGCCATCTACACCAAAGAAAACTGCAAACCGACGCGCGAAGAAAACCGAATCATCCGCAACCGAAAACGAAACATCGACTACCCCTAAAAAAAAATCGCCAAGGCGGTACCGGGTTCGATACTTGGCGACTCGAAGTGGTTTAGCGTCAGTGAGTTATGTCGGTCGACTGCGGCAATTTTGCCGCACTTTTGGGACCTCCGAACCGCTCCGGGGGCGGGTTTGGGCGTTTCATCGCTCAATCGCCGCCCCAAGGCGCCCTTTCTGCGACAAAATGGCCGCACTTCGACGCCCTTAATGATGAACCAAAAACAACTTACACGCGCTAACAGGCGAACCCGGTACCGCATGGCCCGGTTTTGGGTTGTGGAGTTTTGTTTTTTGGGTAGCCGGGCTCTGCGGGTCCTTGCTGTCTTGTTGTTGTCGGGGGCGTTGGTTTTTGCCGAGCCGCTCTGGCCTCGTTCGCGCGGGCCCGCGCACGGTCGCGCCCACGTCGCGCAAGCGCCGAAGCCGCCGCTCCGTCTCGCGTATCGCATCGCTTTGTGGCATCGGTTCGCGTCGGACAGCGTGCTGTTTGAACCGGAAGCGCGGGCGACGGTGGGGTCGCCGGCAGCGCTCGGCATCGCCTGGCGCGTCGACGACAAAAAACTCTACGCGTTTGAGTGCGGGTTCTATGAGCAGGGACGCAAAGTCGCGTGGTTCGATCGAAAGACGGGCAAGTGTCTCGGACGCGCCACGTCGAAAGGCGCGCAGCCGTGCGCGAACAAGCGAGCGTACTCCCTCCACGACGACTGCGGATTCGGTCGGTTCGCGTGGTTTGGTGGGTTCTATGCAGGCACACCCCTGTTTGGAATCGCGAAAGACAAGTTGATCGCGCAAGACATTCGGAAACTTCGTATCGAGACGGCAGGGCACGCGACGGAAGGAACGCGCTGGTTGATGGGGCGCACATTTCTCGAAGGCGGCGGAGCGCGGATCGAAGATGGTCCGCAGTACTTTTGGGGCCACGACGTATGCCAGTGGCGTCCCGACGCGAAGCCGCGAGTGATTCTCAAAGACGTTTCGGTGCCGTGCGCGGCGTGGGACGCGCGCGGCATGGTCTTGTTCACAAGAGGCGATCTGAGCGAAGCGACGCCGCGGGGTCGCCTCCGCCGACATGAGTATGTCGCGATGGCGCCCGACGGCAGCGTGGCCGCGCGCCGCGTCGTCAAGAACCTGTTTCGCGAGCCGGACAACCAAACACGCATGTTGAACCGGGGGCGGAACACCGTGCACGCGATCGCGCTAGGGGTCGTGGGTGACTTCGTGTACTGCCATGAACGCGTCGGCAACGGCCAGCGCATCGTGCGCCGCGAACGCTCCAACTTCTTGCCCGACGCGGGGCTTGGTCCTGACAAGTTCCCGCGTGTTTCAGAGCGCGGCTTCGCGGGACAGGTCAACGTCGAACTCGGCATTGGCATGGCCGTCGACGCGTTGCGCGTCTATGTGCATCACGCGGGCACGCTCGAGGCGTACACCCTTGATTTCGCAACGCGCCTCTACCGCCGCAAACTCCCCAAGCGCACGCTGAACGCTCATTCGCCGTTTGCGATGTCGCGCTACCAGCCGAACGACAACACCGTGTACGCGTGTCGCGGCACAGAAAACACAGTCGCGACCGACGGGCGCTACGTGTACCTCACGACCGATACGACGTTTCAGGTGCACGACGCGCGCACCGGGCGCAGGGTGTGGTCCTACACGTTTCAAGACCTTCCGGTTTACGAGCAGAAAGTGGACGGTCGCTGGCTCAGCCAAGCGGGGCTGCCGGGTGACGTGATCGTCACGCCCGACGCCGTCTATGTCGCGACGCACGGCGACCAGAGCGCGCTCTACGCGTTCGTCCCGGCGACTAAGTGACCGCGCGCCACGATCGCGTCGGCGAACCGCGCGAGGGCCATCGGGCTCTGAAGCAGGAACAGCGAGGGCTCCAAGACCTCGACCTCCGAAATCAGCGGCGCTCCGTTCGCGTCGGCCATCACGTCCACGCGCGCGTACAAAAGTTGATCCGCAAACTCGCCGAGCGCGTGATCGACGAGCACGCGCTCCATGGCGTCCACCGGCAGCATGGGAGAAACGGACTCCCGTCCGTCCGCAAACCGCGGCTGCTTGGCTATCGCGTGCGTGGCCATGCCGTCAATCCATATCAACGCGCGCTCGCCGCCGTGCTCCACCGACGCCATGTACGGTTGCATCATCGCATCACGATCGCGCAGCACGTTGCCGAGCCACTCCTGACCCGCCCCGGACAGCTCGTCGGCCGTGAAGCGCGAGGTCATGTACGACGCCGCCGAAACGGCCGGCTTCACGACCACGTCGTCCCAGCCCTCCGCGCGCGCGACCGCGGAGAGGGATACCGAAGATCCCTGCTCAAACACGCGCGTCGGCACGATCGGAAGTCCGCGCTCGGCGAGTTCGAGCAGATACCCCTTGTGAAACCCCCAACGCAGAGCGGGCAGCGGGTTCATGAGCTGCGTCGCTCCGGCCGCGGTTTCGAGCCACGTCCGAAACGCCGCCGGTTGGCGCGCGTAGTTCCACGTCGATCGCAAAACGCAAAGATCGAACGCGCTCGGCCGCGCTGCCGCGTCATCCCACGCCAGCATCGCGGCCTCCACGCCGCGTGCGCGCAGCGCGTCCAGCAGGAGCGACTCGTCTGGATCGTGCTCCGGAAGTTGGGCGCAAGTCACCAGCGCAATCTTCATCACTACGCCTGCAGTTGGCTGACAGCTGCTTCCAAACCTTCGAGCGTCAGCGGCACCATGCGACCGCGCAACATTTGGCGGATCATTTGCACCGACTCCGTGTACGGCCAAAACCGTTCGATGACGGGGTTGATCCAGACGACGCGCTCCCACGTCTTGAGTACGCGCGTCAACCAAACGGCGCCCGCTTCTTCGTTCCAGTGCTCAACGCTGCCGCCGGGTTCGATGATCTCAAACGGACTCATGCTGGCGTCGCCGACAAAGATCACCCGATAGTCCGGTCCATACGTGCGCAACACTTCGTGGGTGGGGATCGTCTCTTCGTAGCGACGTCGGTTGTCCTTCCACACGCGCTCATAGAGGCAGTTGTGAAAATAGAAGTGCTCGAGGTGTTTGAACTCCGAGCGCGCCGCGGAGAACATCCGCTCGACCATCAGGACGTAGTCGTCCATCGAGCCGCCGACATCCAAGAACAGCAAAACCTTCACGCGGTTCTTGCGCTCCGGCTGCATGGCGATGTCTAAATAGCCCGCGTTGCGCGCGGTGCGACGGATCGTGTCGCCTAGGTCCAACTCTTCGCTGAGCCCTTCGCGCGTGAGCTTGCGAAGGCGCCGCAGCGCAAGCTTCATCTGCCGCGTTCCCAGCTCCAGACGATCGTCGAAGTCTTTAAAGTCGCGCTTGTCCCAGACTTTGACGGCGCGTCGATGGCGCGACTCGTTTTGTCCGATGCGAATGCCGGCAGGGTTGTAGCCGTACGCGCCGAACGGCGACGTGCCGCCGGTTCCGATCCACTTGCCGCCGCCCTGGTGTCGCCCTTGCTGCTCCTTGAGACGCTTCTGCAGCTCTTCAAGGAGCTTGCGAAACCCGCCGAGTTTTTTGATCTTCGCTTTGTCCTCTTCGCTTAAGAAGCGCTCGCCCATCTTCTTGAGCCACTCCTCGGGAATCTCGCGGAACGGATCCTCGAGTTTCTCCATGCGCTTGAACCAACCGGCGAACACGCGGTCGAAGCGGTCGAGGTAGCGCTCGTCTTTGACGAGGCTCGCGCGCGCCAAGTAGTAAAACTTGTCGATGTCGTATTCGGCGACGCCTTGCTTAAGTGCGCCGACGAACGCGAGGTACTCCTTGAGGCTGACGGGAACGCCGCCTTCGCGCAGTCCGAAGAACAACTGAAAGTACACGGTGCTTAGCGGCGGCGCCGCCGTCCTCCCAGCCACTCGGCGAGGCGCTGCATGTCTTGCTCGTTCTTGACCATCGACCCCACGAACGGGGGGACGTCTTTCTTGCGCTCCGTGTCCTTGAGTTGGTCTGCGGTCACGCGCTCAATAACCAGCAAGCGAATCCAGTCGAGCAACTCCGACGTGGACGGCTTCTTCTTCAGTCCCGTGACCTCGCGCAGTCCGAAAAACATGCCGAGCGCTTCGTTGAGAAGATCCTTATGCAAATCGGGATAGTGCGTCTGCACGATCGCCGCCATCGTCGCCTCGTCCGGGAACCGAATGTAGTGAAAGAAGCAGCGGCGCAGGAAGGCGTCCGGCAGTTCCTTCTCGTTGTTGGACGTGATGATGACGACCGGCCGGTGTTTGGCTTCGACGGTTTTTTGCGTTTCGTAGACGAAGAACTGCATCCGATCGAGCTCGAGTAACAAGTCGTTGGGAAACTCGATGTCGGCCTTGTCGATCTCGTCGATGAGTAGGACGCAGCCGGACTCCGCGGCGAACGCGTCCCACAGCTTGCCGCGCACGATGTAGTTCGCAATGTCGTTCACCTTGTCGGATCCGAGTTGCGAATCGCGGAGTCGCGCTACGGCGTCATACTCGTAGAGGCCTTGTTGCGCTTTCGTTGTGGACTTGACGTGCCACGTCAAAAGAGGCATGCCCAACGACGCCGCCACTTCGTGGGCGAGGACGGTCTTGCCGGTTCCGGGTTCCCCTTTCACGAGGAGCGGACGTTGCAACGCAACGGATGCGTTGACGGCGACGGTTAAGTCTTCGGTGGCGATGTATGAATCGGTGCTGTCGAAACGCGCAGGCATCTGCGTATGGTGCGCGAGGCGGAGGCCCGCGACAAGTTTGAACGGGGCTCGATTTCGCGGGTTGTCCAACGATTCGGACGAACGCCGCCCGATCGCGACGGGGCGGAGGCCGCACGGAACGCTCCGGCGCGTCGTGCTCCGCCCTGTTCCCTTATCATCTGCTTCGCTATGCGTACCTGTCTCGCTCTTGCGTTCGTTCTCACGTTTGCGTCATGGCACTCGGTTCGCGCCGACGAGCCGCTCTGGTTGGCCGTCGGGAAAGAGGAGCTGCTCGAGAAATTGAAACCGCTCGCGGAGCACCGCCGGCAACAGGGGCTAGCGGTGCAACTGGTTGAGCCCCCGCTCGCGGCCGCGCTCAAGAAGCACGAGCCCGCGTTCCTCCTGATCGTCGGCGACGCGCCGGAGATCGCACCTCAGAATCCGGAGCTCTACCGTTGGCGCGACGTGCAGCCCAAGACGTTCGCGTCGGACGTGTCGTGGATCGAAGGAGCCGTCGGGCGCGTCCCCGCAACGGCGCCGCAGCAGGTGGAAGCCTTCGTTCGCAAGGTCTTGGCGTTTGAGAACCGCGAGTTGACTCCAAACGATCTGCGCATGGCGGTGTGGGCCGGCGCGCCTGGATACGGCGGCATGATCGACACCATGGCGACGCGCATCCTCGTGACAACCGTTCAGAGCCATACGCCGAAGTGGTCTACGCCGTGGTTCATTAGCGCTGACATCAACCAGGACCTCTGTGGCCCGCCGCTTCAACAACCCCAGTTGTTTTGCGAGTCGATGGCGCGGGGCGCGTTTCTCGGGGCGTTTGCGGCCCACGCCAATGCGGACGCTGTTTTTTCGATGCGCGTGGGGAAAAAAGGCGTCTGGTTTCACTCCCGGCACGCGCGCGCGTTCTGGCGCGACGCGACGCCGAAAGCGCCGTTGATTTTTCTTGCCTGTAATTGCGGCGAGTTCGACCGGCCGCAGCCGTCGATCGCGGAGCATCTTTTGTTTTTGCCCGGCGGTCCCGTTGCGACGATCGGTGCCACGACGGAGTCGCATCCGTTAACGAACTTCTTTACCGGCGTTTGTTTGATGAAAACCGCGGCCGGAAAGTTCGGGCGCTACGATCGGCTGGGCCCGTTTTGGAATGAAGCGCAACGTCGCTCCGCCGCTGAGCGCAACGCACTCATGGAGAACGTGTTGCGCGACGTCGAGGGCAAGCTGGACGATGCCATCGATGTCGCCAAACTACGGCGCGATCAGCAAAAGATGTACGCGCTTCTCGGCGATCCGGCGACGCGGCTGCCGCTTCCCGACGCGTTGGGCGTCACCGTGACGATTGCCGCCGACTCCGGATCGCGGGGCGGCGCTTGGAGCGTGATTCGCCCCGCCGGTGCGACCAAACTGTTTGTGGATTGGCGTTCGGCGGTTCGGCCCGCGGCCGTGGCGAAGGGTGCGCGGGCGCGATTCGTCGCCGCCAACGCGGAGTTTGACTACACGCGCCTCGCCGAGCTGGATGCGGCGGCCGAATGGAAGGGGGCTGTCAAGAGCGGCGGCGTGCTGCGCCTTGCCGCCGTCGGCACCGGGCGGATTTGGGTGTTTGTAACGGAATTCAAATAGCTGCTCAGGCCACGCGCCGTCCAACCGATAACCCCTTTACCGCTGCGCCCATCGGGGCGGCGCTAGGCCTGAGGTGGACGGATGACTCAACCGCAACGCGATCGCCAGGAACCGAACTACAACTCGCGCCGGGGCGTCGCCCTTCAAGAGGATGAGCGTCCGGCCCCTATTCCGGGCGACGATCACGGCCCGATGGCCCCGTCGCGGCGTTTGGGTCATCCGCAACCCGCTCCGATTCAACAGGTCGACCGCTCGCCCGATCGCCAGGAGGGCACCAAAGACCTGATCAGCGGACTCGTCCTGATCGGCATCGGCATGATGTTTGGGGGCTCGGTATTCACCGGCGACCCGACGATCATCGACTGGCTCTTCGACGGCCTAGGCGCCTTCTGGATCGCCAAAGGCATCTACGGCCTAGTCCGCTAAAAAAAACCCAAACCGGTACCGGCAAACCCGGTACCCAAATGCGGTACCGGAAATGCGGTACCGGGTTCGCCATTCACCGCGTGTAAACCCTTAGTGGGCAGTAACTAATGACGTCGAAGTGCGGCATTGGGTGACGCATTTTGAGGAGGCGCCTCGCGCCCGCACCTGCCATAGCGGGCGTTTTAGGCCCGAATCCGGAATTCGAGGCCGGCTGCAGGAGCCGAAAGTGCGTCAAAATTGCCGCACCGAACCGCCATAACGTATTACATGTCAATTGGTTATCGCGGCCAACAACCCAACCCGGTACCGCCTTGGGTTGTGCGGGCGGGGGCTTGTGGTAGTTCGCTTTTTTTTAGTCTAGCGTGTACGCGACTGCTTGTTCTTCTCGGGTGGAGCGTTCGAGCCTTCGCTCCCACTTCACGTAGTCCGAGCGGACGCCCATGACGTGGGCGTAGCGGATGGAGTAGTGCGGGATATCGAGCTTCATGAGTTGCTCGGAGAGTTCGCGGTCGCGCTGGATCAAAGACGCGCGCTGCTTGCGGAACGTGGCGCGGTCCATCGCTTCAACCTCTTGGACAAGTTCGGTGTACGTGCGCGCGGACGGCCAATCGGTGAGCGCGTTTACGTACCAAGGGCAGAGCACGCCGAGCTTCTCCAAGAACAGGTCGTGCTCCGCGCCGAACTTTAGGCAACTGGCATCGAAGTAGTTGCCCATGTTCTCCCACTTGTCCCAATCGATCAGGTCCGCGTCCTTGGAGATCGTGTAGCCGGCCGTGCCCGGGAACGGATAAAAGATCGCCCAGCGGAAGCGTCCCATTTTCACGTCGGCGCAAAGGCGCAGCGTTTCGTAAATCTCTTCGCGCGATTCGTGGGGGAGCCCAAACATGATGAATGCGCTGGTGTGCAAGCCCTGGCGATGGGCCGTGCGCGTCATGTCCTCGATCTGGCGGTTCGTCATGAAGCGCCAAAGCACTTCCTTGCGAACGCGCTGGCTGCCGGACTCCAAACCAAACTTCGTGATGATGCAGCCCGACTCTTTAAGCGCTGCGGCCATCGCGTCATCAAAACACTGAACGTGCGCATTGACGACGTACGGGAGGCCAATCCCGCGCTCGCGATACGCCGCGGTGAACGCGTGCACGTACGGCTTGTTCAGAGTGAACAGGTCGTCGTCGATGATCAGCGTCGAAATCTTCGGGTGGTCCCGCTTGAGCGTCGCGATCTCCTCGACCATACGCTCGACCGGATACGTACGGAGGTAGTCGCGCATCGACCGCGCGCCGCCCTCATCCTTGTAGAGGTCGACGATCTCTTTGTTGAAGCAGTACGTGCATTTGTAGGGGCAGCCGCGGCTGGTGATGAGCCCCATCCATCCGTTCTTCGTCGAAACGATGTGATCGATGTCAAACAGCTCGTAGTCCGTCGGCGGCAGCGCCGTGAGATCGGGGAACGCGCCGACGTGATTCACGATCGCCTCGCCCGTCGGCGAGAACTTCGCGTGAATGCGCGTGCCCGGAACATCCGAGAGGTCGCCGCCATCGCGGAGTCGATCCACAAGGAGCGCGAAACTCTCGTCGCACTCGCCGACAAAAACCCACTCAAACAAAGCGTCGTTCGTGACTTCGTCCGGCACCATCGTGCAGTGCACGCCGCCGATCGCCTGCGGCAGATCCGGATGACGCTCGCGCAGCGCGCGACTGACAACGCGGCACCATTCGTACTGCTGACTCATCGCCGAAAACCCGACGATGTCCGGCTTGTACTCGTCAATCTGATCCAGCACCTGCTCCGTGGTCGGCAGGTCCCAGAGGTTGTCGCACACGTGAATCAAGGACACGTCGTGCCCGCGCGCCTTCAAAACCCCGGACATGGCCGCGAGCCCGTGGTTGATCCCGGGCGGGCAATCGATGTTGGGGTAGAGAAACAGGACACGCATGGCGCGGAATTGTCCCACACGCCTCGACCGGCGGCCACCGTGTCGCCTCCCGAGGTCACGATTCCCGCCGATCGCCGCACACAAGCTCGCGGGCCGTGATTAACCCAGGCGATGCGTGTAGGCTGGGCGCATGCGTCGCCTCATTGCTCTCGCGCTACTCGCTTCGTTCGCGCTGTCCGCACCGATTCACCTCATCGGCAACTCGCACTACGTCGGCGAGGTGAAGGGAACCGCGTACTTGCCGTACGGCGGAGAAAACATCCTCGCCGTCATTACGGAACGGTCGGCAACCCAAGCGCACTTGCGCGTGCATCGTACGTCGCTCGAAATGTTTTATCACACCGGACTGCGCGGCCGCCCGGTGGGTATCGTCACGCACGGCTCGTCCGTACTGACAAGCACCTACTTAAGTGGCAAGATCAAAACGATCGCGTTCACGGCGCGCGGCGATCGCGTCGTGCATCAGGAGTGGGCGGACGTCGACGTCGGGGCGTTGCGCAACGTGCGCGGTCTCGCGTGCGTATCGACAACCGCCGGCCCGTTGCTGGTGATGGCGTATCGCGGTGGGATTGTGATGGTGACACTGAGCCCGCGCGGCAGGCCGCGCTTGTCGCAGATCGCGCGCCCGGGTCGTCACTTCGTCGCGATCACACCGCCGTTCCGACTCAACCGCGACGGCAACGCGGACATGATCGCGGTGGACCAAAGCGGCATCATCTTGCAGCTGCAAGAAAACGGCAACACGTGGAGTGTCGTTCGCGAGGGCTCCTGCAACATCGCAGGTTTCGCGCCGCACGCCGTCGTCGGGCGCACGGGCGAGTTTTGGATCGGGGGGCACACGGGCAACACCGGGCAGGTGCACCGCTTCACCGGGCGGACGCGCCGGCCGCGGCGCATCGGTCCGATCGTGGTCGAAGAGAAGTGGCGCGGGTTCCGGGCCGCGTCGTCTTACAACATGGGCACGGGCGTCGTGAACTGCCTCGCTTGGTGCGACAAAAACCTGCTGGCGGCCGCGGGATCCAAGAGCGGCCGTGCGTGGGCCGGCGTCATCGATTGCAGCACCGCTCAGGCGCGCGTCAGCGGCGAGGCTTACTACAAGGGCGCCGAGTGCACACAGCTCGGTGTGAACACCAAGCGCCGCGGGTGGTCGCTTTACACGTTCACCAAGGAGAAGTACGCGTACATGTCGCGGCTTCACAGCGATCCGGCGCTGCCGCGCGACTGGAATCCGTTCCGACAAAAAGATCCCGATCCCGTCCCGCATCCGGCCCCTGGTTCCGGTGGAACGGGTGGAACCGGCCCTGGAGCGGGCGGAACCAACCCTGGAACCGGAGCCGACCCGCACGACCACGACCACGATCACGGATCGGGCAGCAACGGCGCGCGCACGAAAGGCAACACCGCGATCTTGCCGACGGTCAGCGCGGACGTGCGCCGCGGCGAGGACACAGAAATCGTCTTGGTTCAGATCAACAGCAATGACCGCGTCGTCGTTCGGCTGATTTCGGACCGCGGTCGAGTGTTGCACAGTCGGACGATCTCGATGCGCCGCGACCGCCGCGTCAAAGTCTCGCTGATCGCCGAACTGCGCGGACTCGGGATCCCGAGTTTTGAAGGCTACATTCGGATCGACGGCGGGAAACGCAACGACTTGATTGTGGACGCCGTGCGTCGCGAACCCAACCGCAGCGAAAACCTGCGCGTGCACTGGCGCTAGTCCCAGACTACTCAAGACGCGTCGCGGGACGTCAAACCGGGAGTGGCGCGGCGCGCGCCGTTATAGTGGCGCGCCATGGCCGCGGATCGCATGCAGATTTCCAAACTCATCATCGGAGTGTTCGTCGGCGTCCTTGCCGGCGTGTCCGTCACGCTTTTGTGGACCGCTCCGGGCAAGACCGAATCGTTTGAGGATTATCGAAGCCGGACGCTGAACGAATCGCGTGCACGCGCCGCGTCCCGTGCGGGCGCGCCCGGCGGGAGTGGTCACGGCGACGGCGCTCACGGGGGCGCCAATCCCCACGGCGGTGGCGACGGCTCGGGAGAAGACCCGCACGGCGCCAACATGTCGCCGGAAGATCGCGCGAAGAGTCAGGCGGCCAAAGTTCACTTCATGAAGAAGTTTGTGCGCGCGTTGACGGAAACGCCGGAAAACAAGTTACCCCGTTCCGGTTACCAGCCGCTGCTCAAGGATCCCAAAAAGCCGTTTGGCTGTGCGCAGTGCCACGATCCCGACGTGCTCGATTTAGAAGGCATGTTGAAGATGGATCCGGGCGACGACGCGGTGACGCCGTTCCGGCAAGACCGCGCGTTTATGGGCAAGCTGATGGAGAAGTGGGTCGCGCGGTTGAATGCGCAGCACGCCGATCTCTTGGTCGCGCCGGTGACGTGCACAAGCTGTCACGCGATCGACCCCCGCGATTTCGAAGAGCAGCTGCGCGTGTTCCCGCCGCTCATGGCGCGGTTCGTGAACGCGCTCCGAGAGCGCCCCGTGAACAAGAATCCCGCGCCGGATTGGAAGCCATTGCTCAAAGATCCAAGCGACAAGTCGATGATGTGCGCGACGTGCCACGGCGCCACCGGCGAACGCATGGAGCAAAACTTCGGCGCGATGCCAAAGGACCGTCCCGAGGACTTTGCCAACGATAAAGAGTTCATGGTGCGGCTGATGGAGAACTGGGTGACGCGGCTCAATCGACAGGCGCGCCATCTCGTGACCAAAGCCGTGTCTTGCCGCGACTGCCACGCGACCGACCCGCGCCGTTAGCCGAAGCTAGCCGCGCTTCCAGCGTGCGTCGCGCAGCGCGGGAAATTCGGCGCGCCAGCGTCGCGCATCTTCGGGGTCGAACGCAAACGGACCCGCGCCTTCGTGAATGGTCTCGCCTTGCGGCCCGACCGCGAGCGACGAACTGACGTAGTTCACGTTGGGGTCTTGCCCGACGCGGTTGACGCCGAACACAAACGCTTGGTTTTCGATGGCGCGCGCGCGGAGCAAGGTGCGCCAGTGATCGACGCGCACGGCCGGCCAATTGGCGAGAACGCAAAACAACTCGGCCCCGCGGAGCGCCGCATCGCGAAACAACTCCGGAAAGCGCAGGTCGTAACAGATCGTCAACGCGGTAGAGATCCCGGCGAGCGAGAACACCGGCATCTCCGTTCCCGCCACGAAGGCGACGTCTTCGCCAGCGGGACTGAACGGATGCACTTTTGTGTATTCGCCGACGACTTCACCGTCGGCCGCGATCGCAACCGCACGATTTTCTCGGGCCCTTGTGGTGCCGCCGACGTACCCGCCGACCACGGCGGTCGTTCGCTCACGCGCCAAACGCACCATGTAGGGCACGGCGTCCGTATCGGGCTGCGCGGCCATGGAGAAGCCGCTGAAGGCCATTTCGGGCAAGACGACGAGGTCGGCGTTCGGGACCAGCGCCGCAATCCGATTCCGATTCGCCGCCGCGTCCTCCCAGACCGTGTCAAATTCGAGCAACGCCGCGCGCACGCCGGGAAGTATAGCCGTGGCTGGGGTGGGAAGTGTGCGTTACGATTTCTCCGTGCGGAAACTGCGCCTATTTCTCCTGATGACCCTTGTCCTGAGCGCTGCGCCGCAGGTGCAAGCCGATGACAAAAAAGCCGAGGACAAGGTCACGGACCCGGCGGAGATCGAGCGCCAAGTGCGCGAGATCCGCGTCGAGTACGACGCCATCAAGTCAAACCAGGACCTGAACCAGACGCGCCGCCGCCGCGAACTGGCACGTCGCCTTGGCGAGTTGCCGCACGAGGAATCGGTCAAGATCCTGGTCACGCTGATCGAGAACGACAGCGATTTGCGCGCGCGCATTGACGCGATGCACTCGCTTGCCAGAGTCGGTGATGTCCGCCAGCTCGAACGCATCTATCGTGCGATTCGCAAGGAGGGCAAGACCGCTAAGCCGGTGCTCTCCGGATACCTCGGTTCCGCACTCGCGCTCGCGAAGGATGGGGCGGTGCCGGAGTGGATCGTCAAGAAGGTTTTGCCCGCGACGTTTAAGGCCAAGATTCTCAATTCGCGGGAGATGACGTTTCGCATGTCCGCCATCCAGGCGCTCGGCGCATTGGCCGCACCGGTTGGTCGCGCGCCTCTGCTGGAGCTATTGGCGAAAGTGGAAAAGCGCCGCGAGATTCATCAGCAATACGAGATTCTGCGCGCACTCGGACACATTGGCGGCGACGGGGTTAAGCCCAAGTTGCACGAAGCGGCCGCATCCGAGGACTGGCGATTGCGTTTGGCGGCGGCGGAGACTCTCGGACGGCATTTTCGCGGAGAGGTCGATCTCAATTGGATGCGCAAGCTCCTCAAAGACGAGAAGCCGATTGTGCGCGAAATCGCGGCACACGCCGCGCGGAGATACACACTAGAGCCGCTCTTTCCTGAGCTCATCGTCCTCATGCGTGAGGGCAACTTGCGCTCCAAAAAGAGCGCGTATGAAGCGATGGCTGCGATCTCCAAACAGGACTTCGGGTACGCACCCGATCTCTGGGCGAAGTGGTGGTCGGACAAAAAACTCGGCAAGCTCAACGATTCCGGCGACATCAAAGACCGCAAGCGCATCTCGGTCGCGACGTACTACAACTTCAAGATCTACTCGGACCGCGTGTTGTTCGTCGTTGACGTATCTGGTTCGATGAAGTGGCCGAACACCGAGCCGCATCGCATCGACGTCGCGAAGCGTGAGTTGGTGAAAGCGATCCGGTCTTTGGACGAGAAGACACTGTTTAACCTCGCGACGTTCGCGGGCCACGTGAACATGTGGCAAAAAAAGGGTGAAGTGCCGGCGAACGGAGCCAACAAGCAAAAGGCGCTCGCTTGGATCGAAGCGTCACTCCTTCCGCGCGGCGCGACCAATACGTACGCCGCGCTGATCGACGGCCTCCGCGTCAATCCGCTGGTCGACACCGTTTACTTTTTGTCCGATGGCATTCCGTCTACCGGCAAAAAGGAAGTGCCCGAGGAGATCCTGTTGGACCTCTCGTACGCCAACCGTTTCCGCAAAGTGATCTTCAACACGGTCGCGATCGCGATGGGCAAACCGTCGATCGAAAAGGCCGAGAAGTACGAAGATCCCGACGAGATGTACCTGTTCATGAAGGCTATCTCGGACGCGAACGGCGGGACCTGTGTCGACGTGCGCCGCCCCCTGGGCAAGCTCCGCGCGGACGACTAGTTCGAGCGAAAAACCCCGTAAACAGCGGGCTTGGTCGCGTGACGCCCAAAAAAATATCTTGACAAAGCAGATTATTGAATCCGCTTTCGCATCTCTTTCACGGCAGGATGCGAACTCCCTTGTGTTCCCAAGGACTCTTCGGAGAAGGACTCTTAGTATGCGATCTCGAATCTCTCTCGCCCTGTGCGCCCTTACGGTTGTCGTTGCCGCCGCGCCGTCGCGCACGATCGTGCAGACCGCCGCCGGCGCCGATGACTTCAAGACTCTTGTGACCGCGCTGAAGGCCGCGCAACTCGACGGCGTGTTGCAGGGCCAAGGTCCGTTTACGGTTTTTGCGCCGACGGATGCCGCGTTCGGTTTACTGCCGGCCAACACCGTGAGCAATCTCTTGAAGCGCCACAGGCGCGGCGCGCTCCAGTCGATCTTGAAGTACCACGTCGTGTCCGGCCGGCTGAACGCCGCTGACCTAATCGAGCGACGGACGGTCGCGACGATCAACGGCCAGACCCTGACGCTTTCGCGCGAGAACGCGGGCCTGTCGATCAACGGGGCGCGCGTGACGACGGCCGACATCGCCTGCTCGAACGGCGTGATCCACGTCATCGACTCGGTGTTGTTGCCGGAGAGCAAGACCGTTTTGGACGTGGCGCATAGCGCGGGTTCGTTCCGCACGCTCCTCGCGGCGGTCAAAGCCGCCGGCCTGGACAGAGCGCTGCGCGGTTCTGGTCCGTTCACGATTTTCGCACCGACCGATGAGGCGTTTGCGAAGTTGCCGAGCGGCACAGTGCAGACGCTTCTGAAGCCCGAAAATCGCGGACGCCTTGTCGACCTCTTGAAGTTTCACGTGGTTGTCGGGCGCGTGGACGCCGCCGCCGCCTTGCGTGCGCGGAACGCTAAGACTTTGGCGGGCTCGTCGGTCGCGATTCGATTGGAAAACGGAACGCTGCGTGTCGCGAATGCGCGCATCCTCACGGCCGACGTGGCCGCGCAGAACGGAGTGATCCACGTGATTGACCAAGTCCTGCAGCCCGCAACCCCGGAAGCGCGCGGTCGCGCCAGCGTCATGAAACTCGTGGAGAACGCGATCGACCGTGGCGCGCCGCGGTTTAACGACGGAGATATGGCGAGCTGCGTCGCCATTTACGCGACTGCCGCCGAAGGACTGGTGGAGCTTGGTTCGACGTTGGTGACCAAGGGCGAGCGTACGATGCTCGAAAGCGCTCTGGCCTCGACCAAGATCGACCGCGAGCAAGCGTGGGAGTTTCGTCGCGCCTTCGACGCGATTTACAAGCGCTTGGACCAAACGCAAGCGGCAGCACCGTCGCGCGGCGCCGCGGAAAAACGCGAGGGGGCCAAAGCCGAATTCAAGCCGCGCCTGGAAGCGCCGCTGCCCAAGGGCTTCCCGCAGCCCGGACCGGTCGGTCGTGTGGTGGTGAAGTCATACCCTCAGTACCGGGCCGCGCGTTCCAAAGGCGGCAACTCGTTTTGGACGCTGTTTCGCCACATCAAGAAAAACGACATCGCCATGACGGCGCCCGTCGAAATGACGATGGACGAAAAAGACGGCACGATGGTGCAGGCCGACATGGCGTTTTTGTACGAGAGCCCGCAACAGGGGAGCAAGGGCGCGGACGGCAACGTCAGCGTGTTGGACCTAGCCCCGGTTGAGGTGTTGAGCGTGGGCATCCGCGGCCCGATGGGCGACGGCAAAGTGGAGTCGGCCAAAGCGGCCATCGAATCCCACCTCCGCAAGCAAGGTTGGAAACGCGACGGCGCATGGCGTCTGTTGGGCTACAACAGCCCGATGGTGCCCGCGGCCCAACGGTTCTGGGAGTTGCAGCTCCCGGTCGTACGCGTCAAGTCCTGAACGCGAACCCGAATGGAGACGGCATCGTGCGCTCGCACGGTGCCGTCTTTTTCGTGCCGGCGTGACCATCGACGCGCGGTTGCGGTAGCTATCCGCGCAGGCGTTCTCGCGCCGCGTTGAGTTGTACGAGCGTCTTGCAGAACGCGAAGCGGATGAGCCCCTGCGCGTGGGCTTTGTGTTCGTAAAACGACTCCGGCGGGATCGACGCGACGCCTTTTTCTTCGATCAAGCGTCGTGCGAATGCGTTCGGGGTTTCGTCGCCCGGGTACCGCGCCATCGTGAAGTACGTGCCCTCCGGCGCGATCGGGTCGAGCCGCGCGCCCTCTAACGTGGTCTGAAGATGGTCGCGCCGCGTCGTGTAGTTCGCTAAGAACTCGTCGTAGTACCCGCGCTCGGGCGCCTGCTCCAACGCCTGCGCGATCGCGTCTTGCAGCGGCGCCGCCGTCGAAAAGACCAACGACTGATGCGCGCGGCGGAGTCCGTCCATCAGGTCGCTCGGACCGCACGCCCACCCTACTTTCCAGCCGGTCAGGCTAAACGTCTTCGCCGCGCTCGAGACTCGAATCGTGCGCTCTTGGTCGAGTTGTGCCGGCGAGAGGTGCTCGTGTCCTTTGAACACGAGCTGCTCATACACCTCGTCGCTCACGATCCACGTCCCGGCGCGTTGCGCGCAATCGACCAAGAACTCCAGCTCATCGCGCCTGAGCACGCGACCCGTTGGGTTGTGCGGCGTGTTGAGGACAAACATCTTCGGCTTGCGCGCAAACGCCGCCGCCAACTCGTCGCGATCAAACGTAAACGTCGGCGCGCGCAACGGAACGGCGCGGAGCGTGGCGCCTGCCATCGCGACGCACACCGGGTACGAATCGTAGTACGGCTCGAATGTCAGCACTTCGTCGCCAGGATCGAGCAACCCCAGCATCGCCGCGGCCACCGCTTCGGTCGCGCCGCTGGTTACCGTGATCTCTGTCTCCACGTCGTACGCGAGCGCGAGGCGCCGTTCGTTGTCGCCAGCAATCGCGCGCCGCAAGCGCGTCGCCCCGTGGCTCATCGCGTACTGGTTGTGGCCGCTGCGCATCGCTTGGTGCGCAGCATCGAGGATCCAGTCCGGTCCGTCGAAGTCGGGAAAGCCCTGGCCGAGATTGACCGCGCCCGCGTCGCGCGCGAGTCGGCTAAACACCGAGAACACGCTGGTCTGAAAGGGAGCGAGGGCGCGACTCGACGTCACGCGGCCACTCTACTCCATCTGCACGCGCTTGATGACCTCGGTCTCGCCGCGCAGGAGACGGCCGCTTTCGAAGTCGCCGTCCACGCGAAAGATCATCGTTAGGTACGCGCCGTCGTCGTCGATCTCGACTTCTGAGTGCAGCGTCTTTTTCGAGCCGCCGCCGTCCACGACAAGGACGTGTTCTTTTTCGCCCTCAACCGTGGCAAAGCCCGGGAACAAGACGGTCACCGTGAGATAAAAGTAGTCGGCGCCGACGGGGGGCGCGGGCAACTCCTTGGGCCTTTCTACGTCGCTCAGTTCGGTGCAGCCCACCAGGCGCGGCTGCGCCTCGGCGTTGAGCACGTCCTTGCTGCGCTCAAGCTCTTCCTGCTTGGGCTCGACCAGCCCTTTGGCCAAAAAGACGGCGCAGACCGCGAGTACGGCGAGGCCGAGAATTGCTGTGGCACCACGTCCCATACCCTTCATCCGTCGGCCGATCCTAGGCCAGACTTGATCGGCGGCGCCGGCGGCGCAGGCTCGGGATAGACTGGTCGGCTGTGCGATGGTCGGCGTGGGTGGTCTGTTTGGTCTTGGCGGCAGTCGGGAGCGCGGAAGCGGCTCCGCTGCGGCGCACCCAAGGTATGGGCCTGGACAGCATGCTGCGCGCGTGGGATACCGCCGGCCCGCACGAGCGGCGGCAACTCCTCGCGGCCATGCACGAGTACCGCCGAGCGCGGCGGTTTGCGCAGGCGCGGTCCGCGCTGATCACGTTTGACAACAAGCGCTGGACCCTCGCCGAGATTTTTGTGCAGGTGATCGAGCCGGCGCTTGCGGCGCCGCCCCTTGTCGAAAACGAGCGCGCGGACGGCATCACCCATGCCCACCTGCGCGCGCTCGACGCGATCCGTTCGTGTGCGAACGCGCTGGCCCCGCCGGCGCCGGTGCGCGCGGGCACCCTCAATCTGTTCTTGGAGCTGGGGATCACAGCCCTCGACGCCCACGAAGCGAGCCTGCTCGTGCGCGTCCGGTTTTTTCGGGAAGCGATGACGGTGGTGCGCGACCTCGACGGCCGTGCCGCGCCCGACGCATGGACGCGTTGGTTGGTCGCCGAGCACGTGCTGCCGCGCTTGCAAGCGACGGCGCGGGGGCTGCCCAAGGGGCACGCCGCGATGCCGGCGGTGCGTGAGGCGGCGGGGTTGCTGTTCATGCCGTCGCTCCTCGACGAACGTTCGCAAGCGCGGTTGGCGCCGTTGACGCGCGCCGACGGTTCGTTGACGGCGCTGTTGCGCTTTTATCGCCGTGGCGCCTTGAACGCCGTGGGACGCACCGCGCTCGCGCGCACGGCGGCACTCGAGTCGCGCAGCGAGCCCTCGTTTTTGTCGTCATCGGCGCCCTTGTTTTTGGAGCTGCTCTCCGACCCCCACGTGGACGCGCGCGAACGCGGCGACCTCGTGAGCGTGGTGCGCGATCATCTTGCGAAGCTTCCGTTTTTCGACAAGACGTGTCGCGATCTGGTGAGCGCGGCGCTGGGCGGACCGCCGCCGCGAACTCTGGACGCCGAGGCCATCGCCAACGCGGCCGAAGTCGGCGTGGCCCGTCCGCCACTCGGACGCAAGTTCCGGTTCCTGCGCATTTTGTTGCGCGGGACGGAGGGGAAAACGCTCTCGGTGGTCGGCGTGATCCGGCGCGACGCGTCGCACCACGAGCCGCTCTATCAACAGGTGAACCGCCGCGAACGACGTTTTGTCGGCGTGTTGTTGCCCGGCGCCGACGGAAGCCACGCCGACTTCATCGGGCCGCCGCCGCAGTCCGAGCGGGATCGGCGCTTGCTGCGCCGCCGCTTGGACTTAGAGCGCGTGTCGATCCGCACGTTCGGCGGGACCGGCGAGTGGACCGAGGTGTGCCTCACGCTGCCCGACGACGACAGCGAACCTGTGCCGGCGCCGCACGCCGAGATCAGCGACGTGTTGCGCGTGATCAAAGCGCGCGCGCGGCGCACCGCGGATGACGGCGAGCGCGTCGAGCTCGTCCGTCTGCTGGCTCGCATCGGCACCGACGAGGCGATTGCGCTCGCCGCCGCCGCCGCGACCACCGCCGCGTCCTTGGCGGCGATGCTGCCGATTGTCGAGCGCGGTAACGAGGCGGCGGGCGCAGCCGCGCTCAAGCACATCGATCGACTCGATGCGTCGGCGCGCGAGCGGTTGCTCGCGGCCGTGCTGTTGCGGGGCCGCGCGCACCGACGCCGCGTCCTCGAACTGTGTGCACACAAAGACGTCGGCGTGGCCGTGCTCGCGGGCGAAGCGCTGCTCTCGGTCGCCGACGCGCGCGGACTCGAAGTTTTGCTCCAGCACGAGAACGTGTACGTGCGGTTGTGCGGTGCCTCGCTGGCGCTGCGCCTCACCAAACTCGCGGGGGGCGTGCGCATCACAGCGCAGGAAGGCGGGAACCTAAAACGCATCGCGGAACTCGTGGGCCAAGGTTTGCGCAAACAAGACGGTGTTGTGTGGGGCAAGACGGGGGCATGGGCTCAACGCGCGTTGCTCGACGAAGCGTGGGTGCGGACAGCGCGGCGCAGCCACGAAGATCTCTGGGTCGGGAAGCGACAAGCGCGTCCCGCGCAATTTGCCGAGGCGTATGCACGCGGCATTCGTGCCGGCAAGAGCAAGAAGTTGTGGGCGCCGCTCGCCGTGTTTGTGCTCCACGTTCAGGACCCCGGACGCGGCATGCAAGCGGCTGATTTCGACAAGCTTCTCGACGCGATGGAGTACGCGGCCCCGCAACATCCTCCGTTGGCGGAAGCGTGGCGGGACGCGTTGGTGGCGCTCGTTTGTGTCCAGAGCGGCATCGAGATCGACCCGGCGCACCGGGTGCGCGCCCACAAACGACTGCGAAGGCTGGCGGGGAAAAACATCCCGGCCGGCGTCGAGCGCAAGCCGCTGTACTGGGCGATCTGGGCGGCCGAGCAAGCGGCGAAGTCGTAGCGCACGCGCGCTCGTCCGTCGTGTCGGGGTCGGCGAAACGCTAAGATAAGTGAGTGAGCGGAGTGAACCACGAGGCGGACCCGAGGACACAGGATCGGGGGCGCGCCGTCCTGACGGGGCTGTCGCACGAGCTCCGTGCCCCGTTGCAAACTCTGCTGGGGCATCTCGATCTTTTGGGCAGCGAAGCGCTCGGCGCTCTGAGCTCCGAGCAAAGCGAGGCGGTGGCCGCGGCGACGCGCAGCGCCGAACGGATCCTCTCGATCGCGCGCGATGTGCTCGAGGTGGCGCGTATGGACGCCGGTCGTGAAACGGCGCGCAAGGACAACGTGGATGTGTCGGCCTTGCTGCAGGCCGAGCGCGACGAGGCGACGGAGTTCGCCCGCGCCCGCGGCTTGGCGCTTGAGCTCGACTGTCCCGGGGCGCTCACGATGTGCACCGACGGCGCGAAGCTCTCGCGGATCGTTGCGAACTTGCTCTCCAACGCGCTGAAGTACACCGAGACCGGGAGTGTCTGGATTCAAGCCGGCGCCGAGGGCGGTTGGGGGTTTGTCGAGGTGACGGACACGGGCCCGGGAATTCCCAAAGACCAGCACGAGGCCGTGTTTTCGGAGTACGTTCGCTTGCACGACGACCCGACCGGAACCGGTTTGGGGCTGTCGATCGTCCGGCGGCTGGCCGATTTGTTGGGGGGACGCGTGACTTTGGCGTCCCGGGTCGGCGAGGGGACGCGCGTCCGCTTGGACCTTCCCCTTTGATTGATAGAATCAGCGCTCATGTTCGGACGTTCCAGCGCCCCTCCGCCGTCGTCGTTGCCCATTGTGGGCGGATTGACGGTGCTCATCTTGGCATCGATGGCAGCCGCCATTCCGCCGTCCCCGATCGTGCGACCGGCGGGCGTCGAGTGCGGCATGCTTGTGGGACACGGACGCATCTCGTCGAGCCTGGCCGCTCTGGTTGCGCGCAACGAGTACACCTATCTCGCCATCGACTTCACGCGCGCGTCGTTCGACAAAGACGCGTTGTGGCGCGACTACTTTCGCGCCATCTCGTTGCGCCAATTCCCCCTGTGGGGCTGGGTCGATGTGTCGAGTGACGCGGGCATGAGCGTTGCGCAGTCGGTGGCGGAGAGCCTCTCCGTTGCGGGCCTGTTCCTCTACGGCCACAACGCCGATGCGGTTGCGAAAAGCATGCGCGCGTCGCGCCCCGGTCTAAAAATTATCGCCGTGTCGCCGAACGGCGACGACGCCGACGTCGTCGATGCCGCGCCGGACAACGCCGCAAGCGCGAAGGGAATTTCGATTCTGCGAGCCGCGTCGTTGACGTCGGCGCAGATCGCCGAACAGCGTGCCAAGATGCCGGGACCGTACCTGATCTCGAACGTCGTCCTCGCGCCGTTTGACGGCTAGACGCGAAGCCCGGCGCGCTCTCGCCGCGGGGGCGAGCACCCAGATTGTTTAGTCTTTGAGACTACTTTGTTGGTCTCGTCGTATCCAAATCGCCTCCGCACCCTACAATTCTTCGGGTGAGTACTGTGTCGATGGATCATCTCAGCGAACGAGCGCTGGTCTTGAACCGGTCGTGGCGTGCGATTACGACCGCGTCGGTCCGTCGTGCGATTTGCCTGATGTACGCCGACGCGGCCCACGCTATCTGCGCCCAGTCCTACGAGACGTTTGATTTCGAAGCTTGGCTCAACAAGCCGATCCGAGACGACGAATCCGTGCTGCGCGGCGTGGGCTGCGAAATTCCTGTGCCCGAAATCATCGTGTTGCGGGGCTACGATGCGATGCCCAAACGCACCGTCGCGTTTAGCCGTCGCAATCTGTACCGGCGCGATCAATACACCTGTCACTACTGCGGCTGCCGTCCCGGCACCGACACGTTGACCATCGACCATGTGCTG
Organism: Planctomycetota bacterium; assembly: GCA_021776785.1. GTDB lineage: Bacteria > Planctomycetota > PLA2 > PLA2 > PLA2 > JAJFFF01. The sequence continues at coordinate 160,963 of JAJFFF010000041.1, forward strand.
CCGCGTTCGCGCGGAGGCCGCACCTCGTGGGAAAATTGCGTTCTGGCTTGCGAGGACTGCAACAAGAAAAAGGGCAACCGCCTGATCAGCAACTCCGACATGCGACTGCTGCGGCAGCCGCGCGTCCCCGAGTGGTCGTGGGATGTCGAGTTGTCCGCGGGCGGGCACTGCGACTCGTGGGAGCACTTCTTGCCCCGTCGCAAGAAGCGCGCGTCGGTCGGTTAACTTTCAGGCGTCGTCGCTAGTTGGCCGCCCGCGTGGACGCGCCCCAACAACACGTAACCGATCACGTAAAACACCGCGACGCTGAGGATCGCGGGGCGTTGGCTGCCCGTCGCGTACGCGATCGAACCAAACAGGATCGGTCCGATGACGGCGCCGGTCTTGCCGCACAGGGCGTAAAAACCAAAGAACTCCGCCTCGCGGCCGTCGGGGACGAGCCGCGACATGAACGCGCGCGACGCGGCCTGAATCGAACCGAGGCCGAGTCCCGCGAGCGTAGCGACGATCCAAAACAGCGCGGCGGTTTTGGCAAAAAATGCCGCGACGACCACCGCGATCCACCAGAGCAAAACGCGTCGCACAGTCCACCGCGGTCCGCGCACGTCGGTGGCGCGCGCCAGCGCCAGCGAGCCGAGCAGCGCCGAGATCTGCACGACGCCGAGCAACAAGATGAGGTCGCTCGTCGCGAAGCCGAGTTCGAGTTTGGCGTAGACGCCGGCGAATACGATCACCGTGTTGACGCCGTCCATGTAGAAAAAATAGGCGATCAGAAAGCGGCGGAGGTCGCGCATGCCGGCGACTTCGCGCAGCGTCGCGGCGGTTTCGGTAAACCCGCGCCGCGCGGCCGCAAGCACGCTCATGCCGGTCGGTTTGTCCGCCGGGAGATAGAGGAACGCGGGGACGGCGGCCAGCAACCACTGTGCGCCCAGCGCGATCCAGACCCATGTCATGTGACCGTACGCCGCCAGCGGTGCGGCGATGCCCAATGCCACGAGCGATCCGACGTAACCGGTCGCGAACCCGCGCGCGCTCACGCGGCCGTGATACTCCGGCGGTGCGATCTCGGGGAGGTATGCGTTGTAGAACACGATCCCGCCCTCGAACGCGAAGTTGGCGAGAACGCCGACCGCGAACCCGGCCACGACCATCCCGGGGCCGATCGACGTAAACGTCAACACGGTGCCCGCGCCGAGCAGCGTGTAGATCGCGAGCATCCGCTTGCGCACGCCCGCGTGGTCCGCGATGCCGCCGAGGAACGGGGCGGACAAAGCGACCATGAGCATGGACACCGAGATCACCCATCCCCACAACGCTTCGCCGCCGTTCTCTTCGCCGACCACGAACTCGGCGTAGAACGCGCCAAACATCGGCGGGAACAGCACCGCGAACGCGGAGTTCCCGAAGTCGTAGAGACACCAGGACTGGATACGGCGCTTGTTCATGGAGGGTAGGGGCGCAAGGTAGCATGATTGCTATGCCTTTTGGCCCCGTCCCGCGCGTACTTATCTACGTCGGATTCTTGTTCTTTTTATGCCTTGCCAGCACGTTCGCGTGGTGGGTCGGCGCGCAGGCGGCTCGCACGGAGTTTCGCAGCATGACGAGCGCGCTGTCGTGCTCGATGCGGATCTTTTTCTACTCCGTGTGCCTGCTCTGCATCCTCGTGTTGTTGCGCAGCTTGAACTGGGGTCCGGAAGATCCCAATAGCGAGCTGTTCAGCTGGATCCATTTGGGCGGCACGATATGGATCACGTTTCCATCGTGCTGGCGCGCGTTTCACGATCGGCGTCCGCGTCTCGTTGTGGCGATTGCCGTCGGGCTCTTGTTGACCGCGGCCGGCATCGCCGTCGCGACCAAGTTCAGCAGTGATTTCGCGTACTACGTGCAAAATTTCCCGCGCTTTTTGAAGGTGGCATGAGCGGCGCGTTGGAGCAAGCGGTCCTCGAGGCGCTACACGACAAACCCGCCTCGGGCGGCAAGCTCATCGAGCGTTTTCAAGCGGCGGGGGCGCCCGATATCGAGGGCTGTGCGGTGCTCGTGTACGGCGCGTTGGCGACGCTGGCGAAGCGCGGCACCATCCGACGCCTTGCAAAGAGCGATGGCGAGCAGGTGTGGGGCGTTGGGGAAGACGCGCGCGGCGTGGCCGCGCCGCCGGGTTTCCCGCCGTCGTTTGGCTTGGAAGCCGGCGATCTCGCGATGCTGGAAAAGCAGGTGTGGGATCGCACGCGCGGGCTTCCGTCGTTTTACTTCGAAGAGTTGCGGCGCGCGGTCGTCGCGGACGCTGATCGCCGCATCTTTCGCGGGGCGAAACTACCGGGTGCGGCGCGTGAGGCCATCGCTGCATTGGGCCCGGTCAAAGCGGTGCGCCGCTACTTAGGCCGCGTCGAAGCGGGCCGGAGCCTGCCGTCGCGATTGACGCGAGGCGGGCGCGTGCGTTGGTTGGTGACGCCGCTCGTATTGCTGGTCTTTTTCGTCGCGGTGCGCCTGTTTGTGATCGGGTTTTACACGATCCCCGCGCGTTCCGTGTCGATGGCGCCCGCGCTCATTCCGGCTGTGGAGGGCGGAGATCGTTGGGTGCTCGCGGAGTTCTTGTCGGGCTATTGGCGGACTCCGGCGCGCGGCGAAATCTGGTTGTTTCGACCGCCGGGGGACAGCGATGTATTCGTGAAACGCGTGTGGGGGTTGCCGAACGAGAACCTAAGTTTTCGCGACGGCGACCTCTACATCGACGGGAAGCGTCTGATGAAGTCGCGCGCGCTGCTGGATCGCGTGAAGGTGCCGCTGTTTACGCTTGCGGATGGGGAGGATGCGGGCGACAGCGGAACGCAGTTGCCGCCCGCGCACCTTGGGTACCGCAACGTGGACGGGACGTTCACGCGCTGGCCGGGAGTGTGTCGCGATGTCGTTGTGGCGGCGCGCGTGCGCGGCGGGACGGCTAAGGATGCGACCGTCACGCTGACGTTGGATGACGGCGTCAAACGGCACATCGTCTTATTGCACGCCGATGGCTACAAAGGCAGCGTGGCGTTCGGCGGCATCGCGCAGGGGGCACGCGACGGGCGTCTCGCTCTGCCGAGCGGCGACACGACACGCGAAGTGTGGATCACCAACGCCGACGGTCGTTTGCGCGTCGAGATCGACGGCGCCGAAGTGGCGGCGCAAGATGTCAGCTACACGTCCAAGAATCCGCACGCGTCGATTCTTGCCACCGGCGGCGCGACGGTGACCGCGTTGTCGGTCGCGCGCGACCTGCACTTTGTGCGCGGCAACGACGTGACGGCGGTCAAGGTGCCGAGCGGCGCGTACTACTTCTTAGGCGACAACAGCCAAAACAGCCGCGACTCGCGTCAGTTTGGATCTATCCCGCTCGAAGCGATCGTCGGCCGCGGCTATGCCGTCCTCTGGCCGATGAGTCGTTGGCGTCGCTTGCGCTAAAACAAAGCGAGGGCCGGCCCGAGGGCCGACCCTTTTGTTTTTTGTCCTAGTCGTGGCTCAACGACCTGGACAGGAGGCGAATCGTGAGTGGATCGGAGGTAGAGAGTGATCCGCCTCGCTTGCGATAACGACTGTCTGTCTAGCTTGCTTTGGAGTGTTGGAGTGTTGGAGTGTGTTTTCCCGGTCTGCGAAAAAGTGGGAAAGGCTGCCCCCCCGGAGGTCCCAGTTTCCAGGGGGGCGAGGCGGTCACCATTCCGTGACCAACCCAGTTGTCATTCCCAATTTTCCTCGCATTTCGAAACTATCCCTATGCAAGGGCCGGGCAAGGAGAATTTCCGACATAAGTCGTTTTGTGAAAAAGACTTGTGTAAGATCCGATATGCCGCAATCCGCAGTACTGTAGATCGCTAGGTATGCCAAAACCCGCTGTCTAAGGGGGTTTGCCGGCCACGCCGGAGAACGGGCTGTGCGACGAAACGGCGAAACGGCTGCGCGGCGCCCTGCAAAACTTTCTCGCGCGGCTTCCCGCAACAGCCACGCGGCCAGCGCGCAGTACGCCAGCGCGTGGTGGATCTCGCCGCGGTGCATGGCCGCGCGGATCTCGGCGGCCGGCATCCGCACGATGTCTAAGACCTCGTTTGGGTCGGGGTTTTGGTGCTCGGTCTGTTCCGCGTTCTCGACCAGATAGCAGTGAGTCCGGTTGGTCAGGATCGCCGGGTTGCTGCTCACCGCGGTCAGCAAAATAGGGGGCTCGCCCACATAACCCGTCTCCTCGACCAGCTCGCGGGCCGCGCCCAGGGCCGGATCCTCGCCCGGTTCGACCAGCCCGCCGGGCACCTCCAGCGTCATCTCCTCGATGCCGTGGCGAAACTGTCGGACCAAAACGACTTCGTCGTCTGGAGTCACCGCCACCACGTTGGCCCACGTCCCGGCCTCCAGAACGTGAAAATCGTGGGTTTTGCGGCCGTCGAGTTCGTACGAATCGCGCCGGACCTGAAAGATGTAAGCGTCGTACGCCACGCGGCTTGCGGTTTTGGTCCATCGGTCCAAGATGTCTCGCATGGGGTGATCGTAAGGGAGGCCCACGCAAGACCGGAAGCGTGGTCCGTGGCCGCGGGCGGCGCGTGATACGGTCTCAAACCGCGACAGAGTCGGCCCCGCTCCCGGAACCAGAACCCGGAACCGGAGCCCAGAACCTGGCTTTTTGTCGAAACCCCCAGCAACCCGCTGGGTTCAAACCATGGTGATTTTGCGATGACCACGCGCTCCGACGTCGAGCTTATGGCCGCGGTTAAGGCCGGCGACGACGAGGCATTCCGAGTCATCGTGGAGCGCCATCGGGCCGCTATCGTGAACCTTACCTATCGTTACTGTCGCAACCGCGCCGACGCCGAAGATCTGGCGCAGACCGTTTTCGTGAAGGTGTACAAGGCGCGCGAGCGTTACCAACCCGAGGCGAAGTTCACAACGTGGCTGTACCGGATCGCCGTCAACGCCAGCCTGAACGAAGTGCGGAACCGGAAGAACCGGCCGACGTTTCAGGCGACGTCTTTGGGCGCGTCGGCGGAGGGCCCGGGCGATTGGGAGCGCGGCACGGCGCGGACGGTCGAGGACCACGCGGCCGAGTCACCCGCCGATGCCGTTGAGCGCGACGAGCTGCGCGCGCGCGTGCGCGATGCCGTCGATCAACTTCCGGAGCGCCAGAAAATGGCGATCGTGCTCAACAAGTTTCACGGCCTCAGCTACGAAGAGCTCGCGGCCGCCATGGAGATGACGATTCCCGGCATCAAGAGCTTGCTCGTGCGTGCGCGCGAGAACGTGCGTCAGCGCTTGGAGCCGTACCTGCAACTGGGATCGGATGACGTTTCGAAAAAAAGAGGGACCGCATGAACCGTGAGATGCTGCACTCCTATCTCGACGGCGAACTGAGCCGCGAGGACATGGCGCAGGTGGAAGCCTGGCTCGCTTCGGACCGCCACGCGGCGCGCGAGTTGGCACAGCTGCGGACCGTTGACGAAGCGCTCGATGGTTGGACCGTGAGCGAGACCGGCGACGGTGCTGCGTTTGCCGATCGCGTGTGCGCGGCCGTCAAGCCCGCCCGCGGTCGATTGTTGGCTTGGGCTGTGCCTTTGGCGCTCGCGGCGGCGGCGTTGATCGCCGTTTCGATTTCGTTGCGCGGCACGTCGAACGAGAACGGCGCGAGCGTGCTCGATACCGACGACTACATGCAATACGTGTGGGAAGCGGATGCCGAAACGTACGGCAGCCTGGCCTTAGACGATCTCGAATCGCAAATCCTCGCGGAGCTGGAGACGACGTAGCCCCATGCGTTTGCCCGGCTGGTTTCTGCTCCTCGCCTTAGCGGCCGGCGTTGTGCATGCCGACGACGACGACGCGACGCGTGTCGTGCGCGAGCAGTTCCAATCGCGCGAGTGGGACGCGCTGCCCCCGTGGCGCCAATCCATGCTCGTCGAGCGCTACCGCGAGTTGATGGCGCTTCCTGCCGCCGATCGCAAGCAGCGCCTCAAAGGGCGCAATCTTCGCGACTACCTCTACAAGCCGCACCGCCGCTTCGACCGCCGCAAGTTCTTGCCGAAGTTACTTCAGGACCAGTTGGCTAAGTTCGACGGCAGCGTCAAAAAGGTCGCGACGCGGTTTGCGCTCTTGCGTCTGCGACACCATCGCCGCGACCGCGGGCTGCGCCTCGTTCCGCTTGAGCAGCGCTGGGACCTGTTCCGGCGGCTCTACCCGGAGCCGTTTTCTAAGCACGCGGCGCACACCGCGCACAAGGAGCTCAAGCTCGCCGTTGTGCGCGACATGGCGGCCAAAGTGCGCGCCAAGAAAGAGAATGCGAAGCTGAGCGACGAGGCGGCGCGCCGCATTCTTCGCGAGCTTATCGAGAAAGAAGAGACGGCCGTCGCGACGCGCGTCGCGCGCGAGCTCGGCCGGTTTTTGCGCATGCCGCCGGAACGCGCGCTCCAAGAACTCACCACCGATTTCTACAGCGACAAGATGGCGTCGTTGACGCCGCGTCAAAGCGAACTGGTGCGCTACGCGTATCGACCGCACGACTGCCCACTGCTCGATCTTTCGTTCCTCGGCGAGCGGCCCAAGGATCGCCGTGACCGGCGGGCTTGGGATCGCGACTTTCACATCCTGGCGCGGCTGGAGCTCCTGGCGGAGGCCGGTTTGCCGCGCGAGATGATCCTCCACCTCGCCAACACGGGGGGGCCGCACGACTTTGTGCGCGCGCTCCGGGCGTTGCGGGGCGACGGGTCTCCGCTGGATGGCCCCGACGGTAAAACGCGGAGCGGGGGCGCCACAGGCGCTGGAGACGCCGGAGCCCGGGGCGATCGGACTGACAAGCGCCGGCGCCGAAAATAATCCTCGATTTCGGTTCGGCGGGCGGTATTGCCGATAGGAACGCGGAACCCGTATGCCCCGTTGTATCGAGTGTCACGAGAACTATTCTGATCAGCTGCGCCGCTGTCCGTACTGCGGCGCCAGCCCGGACGAGTCTCCGATCGGCGGAGGTAAGGCCCCCACGCCCAAGCTTTGGCCCGAAGAGCTGCGACTGCGCCGGAAGCGGATGGCGATCGTCGGGCTCGCGGTGGCGGCTCTCCTGAGCGTGGTCGGGTTCGTCCTTTGGCCGTCCGGCGACGATCCCGCGGCGGTACCGACGACGCCCACCGAAACGGCCCGCCTCAAACGACCGCCGCGGCGCGTGACGGAATCGCGCATCGACGCGAAACCCGCCGATCACATGCTGGCGGTGACGGAGCTGCGCCGTTTTCGGGGCGGCCTCACGGTGACCGGTACCTGCTCGCCGCACGGCGCCGTCCGCATTCACGTAAACGGCAAAGTGGCATCGCTGTTCCCGGAGGGCGACGGATTTTTTGTTCACCTGGAAACGATGCCGACGACGCTCGAACTGGACGCGATCAACCTCGAGTCGAAACGCGTGAAAAAAACGATTCCCTTGGAGAACGTCGTGGGCGACGAGCTGGCCCCGCGCGGGCGCCTCTGGAGCCACGCCGACGGTGTCACCGTTCATCTCGGCAAAGTGCGTGTTCGCGCCGGTACCAACGCCAAAGACGCGAAAGCGGTCGAAGTCGAGCTGCCCCGCGTGGCGAACGAGATTCGCCTCAACGATGCCGAATTCACGCTCTATCGGGCTCCGCTTGGTTTGGCGTTCCTACGCCGGACCCGCCAAGGTTACTTCTGTTTCCTGCGCGATCGCGACGGGCAGGAGGTCATTTTAGTCCCCGGTGGCCTGGGGCGCCGCGGCGCGGGCCAAAAACCGCCGAACGGGCCGGCCCATCTGGTCGAGCTGTCGCCGTTTCTGATCGATCGCACGGAAGTGACGTGCGCACAGTACTCCCGCTTCCTTCGTCTCAACAACGGAGCGGGCGACGTTTCGCTGCGCCATGTTGACGACCGCGGTGCGCCGCTCCGACCGCTCCACTGGAAATCGGACGCCGCTCCGGTGGGCAAGGAGAAGGATCCGGTTACCGGAGTCTGCTGGTTCGCCGCCTACGCGTACGCGAAGTGGGCGGGTGGCGATCTGCCGACCGAAGCCCAGTGGGAGCGGGCGGCGGCCGGCCCGATCGCACGCAAGTATGCATGGGGCGACCGCTGGGCGCCGGAGAACGCACGCTTCCGTTCGCCGTCGCCGGTTGCGTCGCACACGATGGATCGCGGGCGCAGTTGGTTTGATCTTTTGAACACCACCGGCAATGCGCGCGAGTGGTGCCGGGATCGATTCGACCCGCGTTACTACATGTTCGCGACCCGAATCGATCCCTTGGGGCCGGCCAACGCCAACCACCGTGTTGTGCGCGGGGGGTCGTTCCTGAGTAGCGAGAGTGGGATGGTGCTGCAACAGCGCGACCATCTCGAACCCGTGCAAGCCCATCCCGACGTTGGGTTTCGCGTGGCGATGCGCTGGAACGTCCGATAACGACGCGCCCCCGGGTGTGCTGCCGAACCCGGTAGTTCTTGCGCAGGTCAGCTCGCGGCCGCCGTCTTCTCGTCCACCTGTGTCGCGTGTCGGGCGCCAGATCGTGTTGACATGACCCTGTCCGATGAGAAATTTTTCAACGCTAGGGGTGTGTTTTTGAACACAAGTCGTTTTGCAGCGACGGTTTGCACCTAACGCTAAAAAAATCGGACATCGACTTGCCTTGTCTCGTTTTCGGGCTAGTCTTCTCGCGTCTCGAAAAGAGACTGATTGATCTTTTGATTTAAAGAGAAATGGTCGGAACTCGGCTGAAAAGGCAAAGCCCGCGAAAGCTGGTGGCGCAAAGCTATAGGGCCTAACTCGCACTACGTGTGCGACACGGTAGCCAGCCGCCAAACGAGTCCGGATACGCATTAGTTCATGGTTCAACATCTGACGATGTTGAGACGGTGTTTGCTAGCGCGCCCGGACGTCGTGCATACGGCATCCGGGCGCGCTTTTTTGTGCGCTCTCAGCCCCCAACCGGATCTTTACGAGTCTTGGTTTTTAGGCGAGTGGTGGAGAGCACACAATGGCGACAAACATGCGAATTCGGGACGACGCCGTCCGCGATGTCTGGATCAAATACAAGCGGACAAAACGCAAGGTCTACAAGAACAAGTTGATTGAGACCTACTTCCCTCTCGTCAAGGGCGTCTCGGAGCGCATGTTGATGGGCCTTCCGGCCTCGGTCGAATTGGACGATCTCGTCAGCATGGGAACGTTTGGTTTGATTGAAGCGATCGACCGCTTCGACCTCGAACGCGGCGTTCTCTTTAAGACGTACTGTGTCAATCGCATCCGCGGTGCGATCCTCGACGAGCTGCGCGCTCTCGACTGGGTGCCGCGTCTTGTTCGCTACAAATCGTCCACCGTCGACAAGGTCGGCGGGCGTCTCCAAAGCAAGCTGGGCCGCGAGCCCACGCCGTGGGAAATGGCGGACGAGCTCGAAATCGACGTTCACGAGTACCAGCGCATCGAGCGTGACTCGAAGCCGACGGCGATGTTGAGCCTTTCCGATGATTCGCCCGAGCAGGGTGAGTCGAGCGGCGGCAACCGCATGGTTGATCTCGTCAAGGACGACAAGGGCGAAGACCCCTTAAAGAACGTGCACCTGCGCGATCTCCGCAAGCTCGCGACGAAATCGCTCAACAAGAAAGAGCAGATTGTCGTCACGCTCTACTATTTCGAGCAGCTTTCGATGAAAGAAATTGCGAAGGTGCTCAGCCTCACCGAGTCGCGGGTCTGCCAGATCCACGGCAAAGTCATTCAGAAGCTGCGCAAGTCATTCGAAGACATTCGCTGCGACCTCTTTGTGTCGTAGTTTTCGGTCCATCCCATGTGTGAAAGGGTCGCCTTCGGGCGGCCCTTTTTTTCGTCGAAACAACGTGCGTCGTGCGTGAGACAATCGGCGGGCTATGCGCCCGCTGCTTTTCTTGTGTCTCGTCGCCTTCGTGGCGACCGCCGGACCCGACGCGCCCGAAGATGTGAAACATCCGCGCTCGCCGGAGTCACCGCTCACCGTCGTGTTTACGCCGTGGTATTGCACGCAATGCGTGAAAGAGGAGCGGTGCGAGGCCAGGGACGGGCCCTTCTCGGTCATGCACATGGACCTCATGGACTTCGCGAAGCATTGCGATCTCGACAAGAAGTGGCTCTACATCGAGACCAAAAACTTCAAGATCGTGAGCACGCTCGGCAAGTCCAAGATCAAGTTCAAGCACAACCGCTACGCGCGCGGCGACATCGAGCGGCTGAAGACGATTTTCCCCAAGCTCAAGCCCGGGCGCGACGGCATCTTGCTCAACGCGCACCAACGCGCGCACCTGTATCACATCCGTGCCGAGCGGGTGTACGGCCACTTCGCGGCGCTCACCGACAACAAAAAGCCGTGGCTCGGTATGCAGGGGCACTACCAGCTCTTTTTGCTCGACGATTTCAACGAGTACCACACGTTCGCGGACGACTTCGTGGGGCGCGCGCAAAAGCTTGCGGGTGTGCAGCAACACGTCAAGGAGAAGCCCAACTTCAATATGTTCGCCACGAGCGAACAGCAGGTGTCGCGCACCAAAGGCAAGGGCGACTCCACGATGCAGAACTGGTTCGTGCATAACCTCACGCATCTGTTCATCGACGGCTACAACAACTACTACCGCGAAACGTGGGCGTGGCTGGAAGAGGGGCTCGCGCACTACTACGAGAAGATGGAGAACCCGCGGCACAACACGTTTTGTTTTGCGGAGGGCGCGCCGCCGAAATCGTTTCTGAAGCCGGACTGGCGTCCGATCATTTACGGGTTGGTGCGGCGCGGGAAGGACCCGGGGTTGGCGCGTTGGTGCGAGAAGCTCCAGCCGGGCGAGCTGTCGGGAACCGAGAACGGGATGACGTGGAGCATCGTCGAGTGGCTCGTCGAAACCGAGCCGGTCCGCTTCACAAAGTTGCTCAACGAGCTCAACGACTACAAGGCGAAGCAGAATGCGTCGCAGTGCATTCAAAAAGCATTCGGCGTCACGCCAAGCGTGCTCCACGAGCGCTGGCGCAAATACGTGCTCGACACGTACAAGTAGCGATCACTCCTTCGCGCTACTTCTTCGGCTTTTCGAGTTCGCCGTTCCAGCCGCGCAGCACGCACTGCCCGCCGTTTTGTTCGGCGAGCGGGCGCAGTTTTTTTGCGGCGGCTTGGTCGAACGTGATCACGTGAATCACGACGCCGCGGCTACGGTTCATTTCCGTGAAAAACTCGACGAGTTTGCGGATGTCAGTGATCTCGCCGACCGTCGGCATGCCGTCCGTGACCAAGAAAATCGTGTCGACTTTCGTCCGCGCTTTCCAATTGGGAACGGCCGCCTCGGCTTGCCCGAACGCGGTCATGAGCGCCGCATACGTGTTGGTCTTTTGTTCGTCGCCTCCGCCACTGGCCGCGCCGCGCCGACCGCCGCCGCGACTCATCTCCTTGGGCTTGAGCTTGGCGACGTATTTGATCGCGGACGTGCGCTGCGAGCCGCTCGTCATGCCGGGGCGCCACGAATCCACTTTGCCGGCGAACGTGATGATGTTGAAGAACACGTGACGATCGAGCGTCGCCAAGATCTCCGTCATCTCCTTTTCGGCGATCGCCCACTTCTCGCGATTGGGGTACGCGTCCCGCACTTTGTCCGGCGCGTAGGGCGGGATGACGATCTTCTCGCGCATGCTCGCGGAGATGTCGATCACGAACACCATCTTGCGCGAGAACGTTTCGATCGTGTGGTACTTCTTCTTGCGCGGATCGAAGTAGCCCTTCAACGCTTCCTTGCGCTTTTTTGCGCGGATCTTGATCTCTTCATCGGTGGGAAGCTTGAAGCCCTTGCCGTACTGATCCCACCACTTCTTCCAGTTCGGTGCGCTGTGCAGAAAATCCTCGCCCGTGATGGAAACGAGCGCTTTGTAGATCTCTTCGATGTCGAGACCTTTCGCCGTTTGAAAGAGCGTGATCAGCGGAGTGACGGCTTCGAGCGGGCGTATCTTCGCCAGCGCTTGCGCCGAAGCTTTGCGCTGCGACCAGTCTTTGGACGAGAGCGCTTCCAAGAGCTTCGGCGTGGCTGCATGAGACCGGATGTTGCCGAGTGCGTTGATCGCCATGACGCGCAACGCGGGTTGCCGATCCTCCATCGCTTTGAGCAGGACCGTTTCGACTTTGCGGTTTCCGCTCTTGCCGAGCTTTTCGAGTGCGCGTAACACGGCGCGCCGCACGTCGTCGTTGCTGCCGCTATAGAGCCCTGAAATCAACGGGGCCGCCGGTTCATAGGCGCGAAAACCGTCGGCGAACCCGAGCAAGGCGGCGGTCTTTTGCTTCGAGCCACCCGACGCGAGCGCGGCCGTCATCGCTTCCATCGACTCGTCGGACTTCATTTGCGCGAGCGCGCGTCCGGCAGCCCAAACGACGCGCGGGTCGACATCGTTGGCCGCTTTCAAGATCGTGGCAACCATCACGGCGCTATCGATGGCGCCCAAGTCCTCCACTGCGGCGGCGCGCACGATCGGGTTGTCGTTGCGCGCAAACTCGCGGTACGCCTTGATCGCCTCCAATTCTTCCGGCGTGAGCTTGCGTTTGCCCTTGCCGGACCCAAACGACGTGGGAAGCTCTTCTTCCTCGTCTTGCTTCACCATCAGCGAGTCTTTGATGTTTAGGTAGTTGTCTTCTAAGTCCGCCTTCGCCGGCTCGAGATCGGTTTCGATCTCGTCGGCCTCTTTGTCGTACTTCGCGCGCTTGTTCGGACCGCCCGCCGCGGCTTTTTCACGCAGCTTGTCCATCTTCATTTCCTGTTTCCAGAGCTTTTCGCCCTCGTTGAGCAGCTTGAGAAAACGGCCGACGTATTTTTTCAGCGAGGTCGTGTATTCGGCGTCGGCGGCCTTGACCATGAGCGGCAGCAATCGCTTGGCGTGAAAGTCTTTGGCTTTGTTGAGCACGCCGACCACTTCGAAGTTGCGGTTCAAAACGATGATCGTCGGATCCCGGATCCCCTTGACGCGCGAGAGGTAGGGAATCTCGATCGCTTTGGACGGCTTCACGCGCATGGGACGCACCGCGTGCGCTGCGATCACGAACCGCGTGTCGAGCAAGATGTCTTCGGTGATCTTGTTGCTCGCCTTCGTGTCGGCTTCCTGCACGATCACCAAAAACGGCCACGCCGCGCGCGGCGGTTCTTCGCTTCCGTCCGGCAACTTGGTGGGCGCATACTTCGGCAGCACCTCCCACTCGACGCGCAGTTTTTTTTGGTTGTGCTTGCTCGTCCATGTGTCGACCCGTTTCGCGGGCCCCATCTGAGCCCAACCCAAAGACCCGAAGACGAGGACGGTTAGCAAGATGCGCATGCGTGCATTTTAAGGGAGAGGCGCAACGCGATCACGAGCCGTGCGATTCGGGTGTCGCGATGGCGCGCCACCCGGTGGGCGCCGCAGTGGTTACGGGCGCGCCCAGGGCAGCTTTGTCTGGGAGACGACCTTGAGCGCCTCGGCGCTATACGGGTCGGGCGGCGTCGCGGCGTCGTTCCACACGTCCGGATTCGGCAACGAGTAGGGGTGCGTCTTGGGGAGGAGCATGTCGAGCATCGCACGGTGCTCCGGGTCGACCTCGACGTCGATTTCGTCCATCGAGCGGTAGCCGGTGACGAGTTGCGCAAACGCCCAGCGCGGGAGGTCGATGCAGTCGGTGGGGCGCTGGGTGAGCTCGTCGAGATAGACGCGCCCGCCGTCGATGCGGAGCATCCACGCGCTGCCCGCCGACGAGAGCGGTATGCGCGCGACCGACTCCAGCGCGCCTGCTTTGGCGAGCCGGCGTTGGAAGTACGGTTCGAACGCTTCAAACAAGCGGACGGGATCGACGACGTGGATCATCTCTTCATCCACTTCGGAGCGCGACGAGGCGCCCTTGATAACCGCGCGTCCGCCGAGTTCCAAACAGATGCGCGCGACCGGATGTTGCGCCGCCAACGGGAAGTGCATTTCAGTGAGCCCCGCCTCCTGCGCTTTCTCCGCGCAGTGACGCAAGACGGTGTAGGCGGCATCGCGGTCACACACTTCGACTTCGGGCGCGAACAGCATGGGCCGCCACGTCGATTCCGGCTTGATCCGCAAGCTCAGGTATCCCTGGATCTTGCGCTTGGGGTCTTCGACGCAGAAGTGGTGGAACGGAGGCACGCCCGCCGCAAACACGGTCGGTTTGAGGTCGCGATTACTGGAGCGCAACCGTTGCACCGCGGCGATGTCTTCGCTCTTGAGGTGCCGTACGCGGTACGGCATCGGCAGCGCCAGCGCGGCCGCGACGTCGACGTACACGCGCGGGTGATAAAAGCACGGCACAAACCCGTGCGCGGGAAACATGGCGAGTTCGCCGTGTGCGTACGCGATCGGATAGCGCTTGATCCAGATGTAGCCGAGCGCTTCTTCGATCGTGAGGACGAACAACTCGCGTGAGCCGGTGGCTCGAAACTCCGCGCGACCATCGAGGCCGCCGGTTTCGACGAGCCGCGCGCATCGAATGTTGGTCTCGCGCACACGCAGCGGCGTCGGATCGATCAAAATCGCCGCGATGATCTCATCGTCGACTTCGCAAAGACGGACCGCGCCCCGTTCTTCGGGATGACCCTCCGCGATCTCACGAACGCGCTGCGACTTTAAGAATTCCGCCGCCCGGTCGATGTCTTCATCGGTCCGCGCCGGTCGGATCCGCGCCCGGCTCAGCCGATCGGAGTCCATGGCTGATTAGTCCGTGGTCTCCGCAGAATCATCGGTTGTTTGGCCGTCGGGGCCATCCCCGGCGGGCTTAGGCGCGCCGTCGCCGGCCGGCTTGTCGCCGTCGCCGACCCACTTGGGGTTGGAGCCGTCTGCTCCGCCCGATGCGCCGGATCCATCGGCAGGCGGCGCCGCCCCGTCGAGCGCATCGTCGTCATCGAGATGCGGGTCGATCTCCGCTTCGTCGGTGCCGTCGACTTCGTAACGCAGCTGCAGGTAAAGCGACATCGTCCCGCCCAAGAACAGATAGAGCGCAAAGCCTTTAAACCCAAGCAGGAAGATGTGGGTGAACAACCACATCCACACAAAGCCGATCCACTTGTCCCAACTCACGTCGGAGATGTTGCGGATATCCGTGATGCCTTCTTTTTCGCGGACGACGCGCGGCGACGACTGATACGGACCTTGGAGTTGATGCAGCGGCGCGGGCGGCTGGCTGACCATCTTGTCCCACGACGCGACCGGACTGCCGGCGCGCAGTGAGAGCTTGACCGTGCGTTCGAAGTGCGCGGACAAAAACAAGACGACGCCCATGAGCGCGAAGATCAAGAAGTATCCGAAGATGAACCGGAAGGGGCGCGCGAAGATGTATGAGTACGCGCGCGACAACGCTTCGAGCGCGCCGTTTTGCTCCACCGCGATGCCCGACCACATGAGCGGTAAGCCGATGACGCCGCCTAAGATCGAGATCACGATCAAGAGCGACGCGATCAAGCTCAGCGGATACACAACAAGCGTAAAGATCGAGCCGATCAAAAACGGGATGCTCATGAGCAAGCCCGCGAGCATGTTAGCCAGTACAAAGAACCCGGCGAACGCGGCGACTAAAATCGGCGCGAGCAAGAACGTGATCCAGTTCGCGCGGCCGAACTTCAGCGCTTCCTTGAGGCTGATCGGTTCGTCGCGCGTGAGGCGCAGTGCGGCCGTGCGCAAGATCGCGGCGCCGACCCAAGCCCACACCCCGAAAAACGCGACGGCGGTGATCAGCGCCTGCCACCAGTTCATCGCGCTGCTGGCCGCGCCGAAGACCGGCTGGAGCGCATCCCGAAAACCAGTGCCAACGGGGCTCAGGTGTAGTGAAATGATGCCGACGAGATTCGGAATCGGATCTGCCACGTCAAACAACGAGCCCAGAAGCTTGTCGATGCCGAGAGTTAGCAGATATCCCAGCGCCGCCAGCGTGACGCAGCGCAGATCGAACGGGACACGCGGCGCGCGAAAACCTCGCTCGGGAGGCTCTAGCACGTCGCGGAGGGGGTCGGCCGGCGCCTGTTGTTCACTCATGGTCAAACGGGATCGGATTGTTGAGCGGGCCGGGTGATTTGTCAATTCTGAAGCATTCCGACCATCGGCGCCGCTTGGTGCATTTCGGCTTTGGCCTGATCGCGTTGGCGCTGCCTTGGATCGGG
The DNA here is from genome assembly GCA_021776785.1 of Planctomycetota bacterium. Classification (GTDB taxonomy): domain Bacteria; phylum Planctomycetota; class PLA2; order PLA2; family PLA2; genus JAJFFF01. The sequence goes on from JAJFFF010000041.1 coordinate 177,079, forward strand.
CGCCCGGCCGGGATCGCGCTGGCCGCGCTGGCCGCTTGTTACAACGGCCTGATCGCCCCAAGACTTGGCCTGGACAAGGGATATCGCCGCGAAGGCGAGCCCTGGTGGGGCGGACTATTTACATATGCGCTCGCCGTCTTGGTTTTGATCGTCTTTCTCGATCCACTGCTGGCGGCGGCCGGGGGTTGGATCGTGATGGCCGCGTGCGATCCTGCCGCCGCGTGGGCGGGGCAGCGCTGGAATGCGCCGAAGGTGCCGTGGTGCCCGCGCAAGTCGCTCGTGGGGACGCTGGCGGGTGCTGGAGCAGCCGCAGCGATGGGTGTGGCGCTGCTGGCGCTGCACGGAGCGCCGTTGTGGCCGGCGCTGGCGGCGGCGGGAGCAGGCGCGCTGGTGGAGTCGATGCCGTGGAGCGATGACAATCTACCGGTGGGGTTGGCGAGCGGTTGGGTGTACGCGTGGGCGTTGGGGGTAAGCGTTGCCGGTTGACGGCTGGATGCCCCTGGCGATCGTGCCGCTGTTTGCGTACGCGGCGTGGCGGACTCAGGCGACGACGACGGGCGGAACTTGTGCGGGTGTTGCGGTCGCGGCGGTGATCGCGGCAGGCGCGGGGTGGCCCGGTTTGGTGATGCTGACCGCGTTCGTCGTCGGAGGAACCGCACTCTCCCGCAAAGGAGAAACAAAAAGAGACGCGATCCAAGTGTTGTGCAACGGAGGCGTAGCCGCCGGAGCCGGATTAGGAATCGGAATGGGAATCGCTGGAAGCGCGGCGGCGTTCGGTGCAGCGCTAACGACAGCGTTCGCAGACACGATCGCAGGAGAGATCGGCCAACGATCAAAACAAAAACCGCGCGCACTGCTCTTCGGAAAAGAACTCGAACGCGGAACCGACGGCGCGATGACAGTAGCCGGAACAGCAGCGGCCGCCATCGCAGCGTTGGCGCTCGCGTTACTCGGAACCACAATCGACACAAGAGGAACGGTGTGGATCACACGCACAACATGGATCTGGGCAAGCGCCGGATTCATGGGCCAATGGATCGACAGCGCGCTGGGTTTGTGGGCGCAACCGAAGTTAGGACGACGCGGAAACGACTGGGTAAACGCACTGGCAACAGCACTAGGAGCCGGCATCGCATACGCAGTAGCGCCCGCGTAGCCGACATGGGGCCACGACATGGGACCAGGTCCCACGTCTGAAGATCGTAAGGTGCTTGTAGGGAGCGTGTTAGAGCGATCGACTGCGGGATTTTGGGCGCAAATTAGGGGTGCATTCAGTATGACAGTAGCCTGTCGAAAATGGTCAGAATGTACGCATCGGGCCAAACAAGCTAGTTTAGGCCAGAGGCCGGTTGCCTAGCGTCGACGAATCTGCGCAACAAATCCCGCACGCGAGTGCCATAGAGAGTTGATACAAAAGGATTTATGTCGTCTGGAGTTGGGACCTGGTCCCGGTGTTTTGCGAGGTGGCAACTGAACAGGGGATGCCGCTACCCCGAACGTGGGGCGACTTAGTGAGGATTCGATCATCCAGCAATGACCTGGGGCCCACCGGGACAGCGACTCCGCCGGAGCTCAAGGGGGCCAAATGAGAGGTGCCATGCAGGACTTTATGTACAAGTTTGACTTCGAG
>JAJFFF010000042.1 GCA_021776785.1 Planctomycetota bacterium
CGAGCGGGCCTCGAAGCCGATCTCTGCGTCGCGAATCCTCGCTGTAGCGTTGCTACCGCTGCGGTTCGCTCCTTGATCTCGACTCCGATTCCTCGCTCTCGCTATTCCAAGCACTTCTTCAACGGCCTGCTGCCGCTAGTCCCGCGAGTGGCGTTCATTCGCTAAGATCTGCGTGGTTTGAGGGGGCGCGCGTGATCTCTGCGTGAACTCCACCGAAAGGAGATCCATCGTGCGATCAAACGGCTACCGCATCCTGAGCGTCCTCTGTGTTTGTCTGGCCCTGGCCTACGGCCAAGGCATGAGCGTCGACGACCTGGTCAACCTGAAGAAGGCCGGATTCTCCGAGGCCGAGATCCAAAAGGAGATCGACGGCGCGAAATCGAGAACGACGCTGGATGACGCCGGCGCGGCGCGGCTCGAGGCCGCCGGCTTTAGCGAAGCGTTTATCGCCAAGCTGAGGAGTGGCGGCGGCGGATTGACGCTCAAGTCGATTCGTGCCATGCACAGCGAGGGCAAGGGCGCCGCCGAGATATTGCGGGCGATCGCCGCGACGTCGGGGCGACCGACGTTGACCGCTGCGCAAGCGTTGGAGCTGACGCGTGGCGGCGTTCCGGCGATCGTGATTCGCTCGCTACGCGGCGGTGGCGTCGATGCCGACGAAGCGCTGCGACTCAAAAAAAGCGGCGCGTCGAATAGCGAGATCGAAGCCCTTTTCGATGTCGTGGGCACAAAGGGCAAGCCGTCGGCCAAGCAAGGGCTGGCGCTCATCCGCGCGGGCGTCTCGGAGTCGTTGGTCAAACGGCTGCGCACCGGCAAGAGCGGATCCATCACGAAGCTCGCGGACGGGCTTGCGCGATACGAGCACCCGGCCGGCCGCTTTGCGATCAACTACCCCGCCGCGTGGCGTCACATCCTGAATGTCCAGGAAGAAGACGTCATGTTGGAGTTCGTCTTCACACCGGACCAATCTGAAACCGACGGGGATAAGTTGGACCGTGGGTTCAGCGTCTTTCCGCTGCACGTCCCGCCGGGAAGTTCGATGGCTGTCATCTCGCTGGAAGACGTCGAGAAGGTCCTTATTCCTTCCGTGTTGGCGGAGGAGCCGGGACTCAAGGTCTTTGGCAAATCTAAGACAGCGAGACTCGCCGGGACCGAGGCGCGCCTGATCGAGTTGCGCGGCAAGATGAAGGAGCGCGGCGACAAATCGTTGCGCATGACGGGCGCGATCATGCGCAAGGACGGCGTGCTGTGCTTTATCTCGGCGTGGGCGCCGGAGGACGTGTACGAGAAGTATTCCGACATGTTCGGCAAGTGCGCGGCTTCGTTGACGTTTGGAAAGCCGCCTCCGTTTTCGAACCGCAGGGCTACGACGTCACAGGAATTCGTCGAGCGCTATCGCAAGTCGGTCGTGCAGGTGCGGAGCAAGATCGGATTTGGGACCGGGTTCATCGTGCGCAAAGACGGCTATGTGCTGACCAATCACCACGTGGTCTATGACAAGGATAAACAAGAGCTCATTCGTGAGTTCACGCTGCATTTCGATGTTGCGTTGAACAAACGGCCGCTCCGCGCTGTCTTGGTGGGAGCGCGACGCGAAGGCGGCTCGATGTCTCTTCAAAACCTGTCGTCGCGCGAAATCGATATCGCGCTCTTGAAGATCACGGACCCGGGCACATTTGATCCGCTCCCAATCACGTCACTGAACGACGTGAAACTGTCCGATCCGATCGTGACGATGGGATTTCCGTACTCCGACGTCTTTGGCGGCTCGGAGCAACTGTCGATGTTTGTGACCCGCGGCGTTGTCGTGCGTTTCAACAAGGACATTTGGGGGCGCACCGAAGGGCTGTTCATCGACGCGAAGATCACGCACGGCAACAGCGGTGGCCCGTGCATCGACTTGGCTACGGGCGGCGTGATCGGCCTCAACACGTGGGGCTTCAACATCGGCCGCGGCGCGATCAGCGAGAAGGTCATCAACAACTTGGTGGGGTACAACGGCGTTGTCCCGATCGATGCGACGTTGGATACGTGGCCGGACTTCCTCAAGCTTAGCGTCGAGCGTTCCCGGCGACTGACTACCGAGGACCGCATGATCTTGGCCGTCGATTATCTCGGTCAGGGGTTGTTCGGTGCGGCGGAGCGCCAGGCGCGAGAAGTCGTCAAGGCGCTTCCCGACTCATCCGACGCGCGCGTGCTTCTCGCACTCGCCGCGCTCCGCAACGGCAACGTGAAGGAATTCTCGCAGCAGCTGGACGCGGCACTCGCGGCCAAGCCGACGCACTACCAGGCACTCATTCTCAAAGCGCAGATGCACGCGCAGAACCAGGAGTTCGCCGAAGCATCCGTGCACGCGGATCGAGCGATCAAATCTCGGCCCGATAGCGCATTCCCGTACCTCGCACGCGGCGAACTCTACATGATGGTGAAGCGGTACGACGATGCGTTGGCCGATGCCGACAAAGCGGCGAAGCTCGGCCACAACGTGAGCTCGGATTCGGAATTGCTGGCCGGCGTCGCGTTGTACAAGTTGGGCAAGCTCGACGAGGGCCGTGCGCGCTACCGGAAAGCTCTCGAGATTACGCCCGGGCGATTTGAAGCACTCATGGGGGCGGCGCAATACTTCGAGCACAAGAAGATGTACGAGGCAGCCCTGCTGGAGTACGGCAAAGTCGCCGCGCAGATCACGCTTGCACCCGAGCCCCAAGAAGCACTCGGACGATGCTACCTTGAACTCAAGCAACTGCCGAAAGCGCGCGACGCATACTTCAAGGCGTTCAAGATCTACAACAAGCACGCGCAGAGTCCGCCGGAGGATCTGTTCATTCAGCTGGGGAAGATCCACGAAGCGCTGGACGAGAAGCCGGACATGTTCCAGTCGGCGGTCGCGCGCGCGAACGCGTACCCGATGTCGATCGGTGCGCACGTGCGGCTGGCACTGTTGCACAATTTGGCCGGAAAATCGCCCGGACTCGCGTGGGGTCACGCGATCTGCGCATACAAGCTCTCGAAGGGTTCCGACGATCTGCGTAAGAAAGTTGCTGAGGTCAAACCGGCTCCGGTCCAGCCGTCCGACATCTTCTTGATGGAGAAACTGAACTACGGCATAGCGGGCCTCATCATGATGACCGCGGCGCCAGTTTCGTTCCAAGTCACGCCGGAGTTTCTTCAGAGCATCCAGGACAAGCTTTCGCCGTTCAGCATGCGCGTGATGGAGATTGTGTTTGAGCGCCAGCAAAACGGAGATCTCAAGGGACAGCCGCCGACAAATCCCAAGACCGGACCGCCGAACAACAACAATGGGGGCGGCGGAGGCGGCAAGGCGTTTGTCTGGAAGGACCAAGCGGAAACGTTGATCGTCGATGTGCCCGCCGGGTTCGCGGCGCAGCCGCACCGCGTTGACGGCGCGAAAAAAGCGGGGTTGCCTTGGCTCCAGTTCGCGGCCGCGAGTCAGGCCGACAAAGCCGAGATTTTGTTGTGGACGTTTGCGCCCGCCACAAACACGTTTGCTGCAGCACACCAACAGCTCCACGCGTACGTCAAAAAACTCGGATTGCAGCTGCAGATCACGCCGGGCGAGCGCGTCAGCTGGGGCAAAGACAGCATTCCCGGGGCTCAGTTTTTCACCGCGAAACTGAGCAACCAACAAGGGACCGTCGAGGCGAAGATGCTCTTAGTGGCAACCGCGAACGGCGTTCGCGGCGGCTGGGTGGCGTCCTACGAGGGGCCGATCACTCGCCTCAAAAAACTGACGGACGCTCTGTTTGGCAGCTTCCGCGTCGCAAAAGTCGTGCGCGAAGGAGCCGGCGGTGCCGGCGGAAACAACGGCACCAACAACAATAACAACGGGAATAACAACGGGAATAACAACGGCGGCGGCGGCGCCATCAAGACGGCCGACTGGACGTCGCCGGACGAAACGTTCACGGTGGCCATCCCGAATGGCCTCCAGTTCGACGCGGCGCGGGTCAAGACGTTCGCGAAGTCGGGTTACGGGTGGATTCCGTTCGTCGGCAACAGCAAAGAGAAGTTCGCGGAAGTGATGCTGTGGACGTTTCCCAAAAACGTGCGCAGTTTCCAAGCCGCGGTCGGGCTCCTCCATAACTACGCGAAAGCAATCGGGATGGAACTTTTAGTTCAGCCGGGGCGCAAGGTCGCGTTCGGCCAACAAAACATCGCGGCGGGGCAGTACTTCACCGGCTCCTTAAAGACCCAGAAAGTGAAGTTCGAGCTCGAACTCCTGCTCGTCGCTAGTTCCAACGGGATGCGCGGCGGTTGGGTGTTGTCGCTCAAGGACGGCATCGCGCGCCTCGCCGATGTGCGCAAAGCCGTCCTCACGAGTTTCCGTATCAGCGGCGTGGTCGCCGCGGAGGCGGGGGGCGCACCTCCGAAACAGGGCGGCGGCAAGGAACCCGAATACGAAGTATGGCGGATGGCGGACGGGACGATGCAGGTGTCGCTCCCCAAGGGCCTCAAGTTCGACGAGTTTGTAAAGAAGCTTCCGCCCAAGGATCAGTTCGTCAAGATGTTCGCCAGCGACAAGGGTCTGGCCGTGATGGCGTTCGCTTTTTCGCCCCAGCAAAACCTCAAAGCTGCATTCGATAGTTACGTGCGGTTCATGGGGGACCGCAAGGTCAAGGTCGTGCTCAAGGGCAACGCGACGATCAAGGGCAATCAGAAATTGCTCCACGGCGTGTACACGTCAAACGGAACAGAATTTACGTGGGTCGCCGTCTTCGCGCCGACACCGCAGGGTTTGCGCGCAGTGTTTCAGCGTTGCGGCACCGCGGATCTCGATAGCTATCTGCCGATTCGCAACAAGATCATCAATAGTTTCACCGTAGCGAAGGGCAACGCCGGCGGCGGAAACCGCGGAACGGGAGGCGACACACCGCCGCCTCCGGGTGGTGATGTTCCGCCGCCGCCCGGTGGAAACACGGGTGGCAACACCGGCGGGGGCCCGAAAGTGCCCGACGACGATATCCCGCCGCCGGGCGGGAACACCGGAGGCAACACGGGCGGCAACACCGGGCGCAACGACCCCCCGCGGGTGCCCGACAATGCGGGACCGGTTTGGACAAGTTCGGATCGCACGTTGACCGTGCCGATGCCGAGTGGCTACACCCGCAACGCCGCCCGCGAAAAGATCATCCAGCAAAACGGGTTCGGCTGGATTGCGATGGTGGCTGAGAACCAGCAGACGCGCTGCGACGTGTCCACGTTCGTCTTCGCGCAACGTGTGCAGACGTACGAAGAGTGCGAAACTTTGATCGAACGCTTCGCGACCGCGAACAACGTCGAACTCGCCCTCGAAAAGCGCGTCCTGATTGACTACGCGGGCGGTAAAGCGCTTCACGCGTGGGGCACGGGCGGCAACGCGCAAGGGCGTTTCGCATGGGAGTCGATTCTGGTCCGCACCAAGACTGGTGTCCGCGGCTTTTGGATGCAGTCTTTTGCGGGCGGCCGCGACCGGTTCCGGCAAGCGCGCGACCAAGTCGTCGCCAAGATGCGGGTCGCCGGCGTGGTCGGCGGAGGCGGGAACGCGGGCGGCGGCCTGCCGGCCAACCGCAAGACCTGGAAAGATCCGCAAGGTCGCATGTCGGTGCAGTATCCGAGCTCGTACCAGCTCGACCTGCGCGCCGTCCAAAACTACGCGGCCAACGGCATCGGATTCTTGCCGATGCTTGCCATCGATCGGAACGCGAAAGCCGACCTGTTCGTGACCAACTTCAGCCCGCCGGTTCGAACGGTCAACCAAGCCGTGCAAGCGTTGATTCAGTTCGAAGCGCGCTCGAAGGCGCGGCTGACGGCCGATGGCCAAAAGGACTTCAAAGTCGGCACATGGAACGGCAAGCTCGTGCACGGTCGGTTGATGTTCGCCAACGGCTCCCAGATGAAATGGGAAGGCGTGTTCGTCCCGACCAAAGCGGGCGTGCGCGGCGTCGTGTTTTTCAGCGCGCCGGACACGTGGAAGGCGACGTTTGAGCACCGCAAGACGATCTTCACGACATTTAAGGTGGTTCGATAGGACCGCTGCACCGGAGTTACAGGAACAGCACCATGCGCACACTCGCTACCGTTCTTCTTGCATTGGGCGTAACGGCCGCAACCGCATCCGCGGGCGGCATCATGGAATCGCTGATGCCCGAGATCCGTACGCTCCCGCGTCCGACTTGGGTGAAACCGGGCGCGCGCATCATCTGGTGGGCCGCGTCGAACTCGACAGCGATGGTCACCGACCAAAACGGACGGCGGGTGCCGAAGTCGACGGCCGGCGCCGGGTTCTCGGAACTAACCGTCGTCGCGGTGGAGGGTAAAAACGTCGCCATCACCGTGCGCTCGTACTTCTCACAAAACGGGACGGAGGCCGAGGCGCCGTCCATTGCCGGCACCGTCGGGGCGATCGTGCCCGGCGGGGGCGGGGATTTTTGGGTACACCCGAAAGCACTCGCGGCCCTGATGACGCGCAAGCCGACACCGGGCGTTCAGGTCGGGCGCGCGCAAAAAGACGTGAACGGCAAGAAAGTCAACATCGTGATGATCTCGATGAAGAACATGTTTTGGCAGTTCGACGAGACCAGTGGCGTGTTGATGGGGCACCACGAGAAGACCGTTCCGACACAACAGCTACCGGTCAAGGGTGGTTCGATCACGGAGTTCCGTGGATTCGAACAGGTGACCTACCCCTGGATGAAAACCACGATGCCGGCGTGGACACAAAAGATCAAGACGTACCGGTACAACGGGACCAACAAGATGTTCTCACCCGGGATGCCGCCTTTCGCGCAACCCCTCTCGCTCACGCACACGCGCGTGGGCGGTGGGACGACATGGTTTATGACCAAGGTTGAGGCGAAGTTGACCACCCAGGCAGCGGTGCCCCCCAATCCCGTCCTATCCGTGAGCGGGTTGGGCGTCCTGGGCATCTGCCTCCCGCCCAAAGAGCTCGTGAAGCTGCGGGTGGGCACGGTGTTGGCCCGCAACAAATGGGCGCAGTCGGAGACCACTGTGGTCCATGTGGGCGCGAATCAGGGGCGTCAGGTTGTCATTTTGCGGGAATCGGCCCCCCAGTTCGTGAATGAGTTTCACTACGACACCCAGAGCGGTGCGCTGATCTTCAGTAAGTTCTTAAACCGCACGATGAACATGGAAACTTCGTTCACGCTCCAGGGGACCGAGTAGCGTCCGGCTCGACGCGCGGTGGGCGCGAATAATCCCTTTCCCAAGGGCTTTTTGGGCCAAGACCACGTCCGCCGTGGCCCAGATGGAGCCGTCAATAATCGGGTCAGTCCGGCGGGCAGTGCTCGGAGTGGGAGGGCCTTCGCGGTAGACTAAAGGGTTCTTGAGAGGGGCAGGTCCGGAAGCGGGTCGCACCCCTCGAAGGTGACCAAAACCCGGACGTCTCGCCGAAAATGAGCCTCCGGGGCCCGAGTCGGCCATGGATGTCCGCACCGACAACCCCCTCATCGTCCAGAGCGACCACACGGTCCTGCTCGAGGTCGATGGACCGCGCTACGCGGAAGCGAGGGACAAACTTGCCCGGTTCGCCGAGCTCGTGAAGTCGCCCGAGCACATCCATACCTACCGCATCAACCCGTTGAGCATCTGGAACGCGGCGGCGACCGGAATGGCGTCGGCTGACATGGTGGAGGCGCTGACGTCGCTGGCCAAATACCCGGTGCCGCAAAACGTGTTGCGCGACATCGAGGACTACGCCGCGCGCTATGGCCGCGTCCGGCTGCGCAAGGACGACGACGGGTTGCTCCTCACGAGCGACGATCCGATGCTCTTGGAAGAGGCGTGGTCCAACACGGCCGTGCGCAAGTGCCTGACGGATCGGGCCGGGCCGAATAGCCTGCTCGTCGACCCGGAAATGCGCGGGCATGTGAAGCAGGCGATGATCCGCCTCGGCTACCCCGTCGAGGATCTCGCCGGCTACACCAAGGGCGGCGCGCTCGATGTGTCCTTGGCGGAGTCGGACACGTTCGCGTTGCGCGGTTACCAGCGCGAGGCGGTGGACGCGTTTTGGGCGGGCGGCTCGGAGCGCGGCGGCTCCGGCGTCGTCGTGTTGCCGTGCGGGGCGGGCAAAACGGTTGTCGCCATGGCGGCGATGGCGAAAGTCAAAACCAAGACGCTGATCCTTACGACTAATCTGACGGCGGTGCGGCAATGGCAGTCCGAGCTGCGCGAAAAATGCAACCTGCCGCCGGATTCGATCGGTGAGTACACGGGCGAGCGCAAAGAGATCTTGCCCGTCACGGTGACGACCTATCAGATCCTGACGTATCGGAAAACGAAGACGGACTCGTTTGTGCACCTCGGATTGTTTAGCGGCAACGACTGGGGCCTAATCGTGTACGACGAAGTGCACCTGCTGCCCGCGCCGGTGTTTCGGTTCACCGCGGAGATTCAGGCGACGCGCCGACTCGGACTGACGGCGACGTTGATCCGCGAGGACGGGCGTGAGGACGAGGTGTTCACGCTGATCGGACCGAAGCGCTACGACGCGCCGTGGAAGTTGCTCGAACGACAAGGGTTCATCGCGCCCGCTGAAGTCGTCGAGGTGCGCGTGCCCATGGACCGCGATCAACGGATGCGCTACGCGGGTTCCGATCGGCGGTCGAAGTTTCGGTTGGCGTCGGAGAACCGCATGAAGCTCGACGTGCTCGTGCGCCTCGTCAAGCAGCACGAAAACGACCTCGTGTTGATCATCGGGCAATACCTCCGCCAGCTCCAGCAGATCGCGACGCTCACGCGCGCGCCGATCATTACGGGCAAGACGCCGAACGACGAGCGCACCGAACTCTATCGGCAGTTCCGCACCGGCGAGATCAAGTTGCTGATCGTGAGCAAGGTCGGCAACTTTGCGATCGATCTTCCCGACGCCAAGGTTTTGATTCAGGTGTCGGGGACTTACGGGAGCCGACAGGAAGAGGCGCAACGGTTAGGCCGCGTGCTGCGGCCGAAATCCGACGGCGGCGAGGCGCACTTCTATAGCCTGGTCACGCGGGACACGCTCGACCAGGACTACGCCCAAAACCGTCAGCTGTTTCTCACCGAGCAAGGTTACGCGTACCGCATCCTCGACGCGGCGGAGGTCTCGTGAACCGCACGCCGTTGCCGCAACCGCTCACGCTGCGCAAACATCTCGACGGGTGCACAGTCGACGAGTTGCGCGAGTTTCTTCGCTTCTGGGGACCGCACGAAAAGACGCGCAAGGGGCGTGGGCACCTTGTTTCCGCATTGCGACGTCTGATGGCGGACGAGAACGTCGTGTACGGCAAGGTGGAGCTGTTGTCGGAGAAAGTGCGCACCGTGTTGATGGCGCTGCTCCGCAAGACTCACTACACAGCCGATCTCGCGGCGTTGTTTCGCGGTATCGAAGGGCTCGAGATCGAACACTACGAGGCGGAGGCGGCCCTGACAGCACTCGCACGCCGTGGATTTGTCCGGTCGAGCCGGACGCCGGACGTCGCGGCCTTCGGACGCAGCATCTACGCCATCCCCAAGCAGATGGCGATGGTGATGCGCGGGTTGGCGGGCACCGACAACCGTTCGCTGCCGCAGCTGTTTGTGCACGCCGACTTTGAGTTGACCGCGGTGCACGCGCGCAGCGGCGACACGCTGGCGGACCTCCCGCGGTCGGTGAACGACGCGACGGCTGCGTTGACGGAACCGGTCTCGACGATTGTTGAAACCGTGCTTCACAATCACGGCGGCATCCTGACGCGCCGCGAATTTGGCGACCTGTTTGGGGCTTCGCCGCGTTGGAACACGGCGTTGTTTTCTAGCGCCCTTGCGGAAGCGGGGCTGGGCACGGTGGCGCATCTCGACCTACGCAACAAAGGTCTCGGCATCGACGACGACGCGCTGATCTTGTTCAGCGAAGCGGTCGAACGCTATGTGGCCGAGTTGCGCGAGAGGGAGTTGGAACACGATCGCGTCGTGTGCACGCACGGCACGTTTCAGTCCGACATTCGCACGACGTTTGAGATCGTGCGCGACACGACCGTCAAAGTCAGCAAAGAGGGACAGGTGTACAAGGCTGCGGTGGCCCGCATCGCCGACCAGTTGCGCATCCACGTCCCGCCGCTGCTGGATCGCCGCGACACCGCCGACGCCGCGCTCGCCGTCCTGCGCGGGCTCCGGCTCATCGTCGTCAGCGACGGCGTGTTGGCGCCGACGGACGCCGGCGTCGCGTGGATGGAAAAAACCCTGGTCGAAAAGGTCGAGGCCAGCTATCGCGTGCTGTTAACCGACGGCGTGCGCACGTTGCGGTCCAAACATCTCCGTCGTCTGCAAGCGATTGCCGAGCAGAGCATCGGAGGCGCTGCTGAATCCAGCACGACGTTGAACGGTGAAACGCGCGACGACGCGCCCGCCGAGGCGCCCTCCGCAGAAACACGCGAAAGAACACCCGAAGGGACGCCCGCCGAGATCCCCGCAGAGACTCCTGACGAGCGCAACGGCGCCGAGGCCGGCGCCGCACCGCATTCCGCGCGCGATTGGTGGCCGGGAATGACGCTGGCGTGGCTCACCCGCAACCGTCATCTGCTGGCGATCACACGCGACGACGCCGAAACGGTGCGCGGCGCATCGCTCTCGAACACGCCCGTCGCCCTGACCGAGTTGGGGCGCGCGATTCACGAGCGGATTGTGCACGACTGGTTCCGTTTGGGGCTCGTCGATGTCGCGTTGCGCGGCGACGAGGTCGCGGGTGTCCGTTTATCGCGATTGGGCGAGCGCATTTTGGGCGAGGCCGCCGAGGAGCCGGCGTCGGATGCACGTCCCCTCATTGTGAATCCTGATTACGAGGTGCTGGTGTTGCCCGAGGGTGACGTAGACGACCTTCTGCACGATCTCGACCGCATCGCCGTGCAGGAGCGCGCCGGCGAAGTGATGCACTATAGGCTCGACCAAAAACGCATCGAGCGCGTGTGCGTCGACGGCGATGTGACCGCCGACCTCTTGGCCTGGCTCAATCAGCACGCCCGCTCTCCGGTGCCCCAAAACGTCGTGTACTCCGTGCAGTCGTGGGGTACCGGGGTCCGCTCGGCCACGATGGAGCCGGGGATTTTGTTGCGCGCGAGCGACGAAGGTGTCATCCAAGCGGCCCAACACGACGATCGCATCCGGCCGTGGATCGCGGCGATCGTGGACGAAACGACGCTGTTTCTAAAACCGGGTGCGGATCGCCCAGAAGTCGTTCAAGCACTTCGTGCCTTGGGCGTTTATCTTCGCGAGTCATGATTGCGTTGTTCGTCACCCTCCTCTTGCAGGGGAGCGGTGTCGATGAGGCGGCGCTGGAGAGCCCTTCGCGCGCCGAACGCGAGCGCGCGCTCGCCCAACTCGCCAAGACGGCGTCGTCCGAGCAGCTCGCCGCACTCCTGGATCGCGCTGGGCCGCGGTCCGCCGCCGGGCTCATCCGGTTGCTCGCGCGCCGGTCCGACGATTTTGCGTGGCAAGCATTGCGCGGTCAGCTGCAGCATGCGGACGCGGGACGCGCTGAAGCGGCGGCGACGGCCGTCGTTGAGCTCGCGATGCGAACGTGGCGCGAGCTTCCGGCGACGACCGGGCCAACGGGCGCGCGGTTGGACGCGGCGTGGCGACGCGCGACTCTCGCGATTCTCGGGAGCCGGCGCCATCGTCCGTCGTTGGAGTGGTCGGCGTCCTACCGCGGGCTCATCGCGGGCGGCGATCGGGTGGCGCACATTCTCAAGGCCATCGTTGCGCAGCCGGGCCAACCGGCGCGGACGCGGGCGCACGCTTTGGCGGCGTATCAAATGCTGGTGGGGGGCCGTGCCGCCGCGCCGCTATTGCGACACGCGCTTGATGATGTGGATCCCTACGTGCGCCGTACCGCCGCGGGTTTGGTTTCGTTGCGTGAGGCGGGTGCCGCGATCGTCGCGCGATGGGAGCGATCGACGACGCCGAACTCCACGTTGGCGCTGCGCGCGGCGCAGGCGATTGCCGCGCGGGCCGATCACGAATGGGCGCGCGCGATCTTGGTAGGCGAAACCGGGAAAGCGCATCTTCGTCGCATGGTCACGCAGGAGCCGATGGTCGATACGTTGGCCGCGGCTCGCGCGTGGCACGCACTCGGAGAGGATGGACCGATCCGGGCGCGCATCAAGGCGATGGCGCTCCGCGGCAAACGCGTTCCGCAACACGCCCGGAGTGCGCTTCTCCTGCTTGAGATCGTGGGCGGTCCCACGGCGGCAGCGCCCGACGTGCGTACGCACCTGCTTGCGTTCGGGGGGCCGCTCGCCGAAGCGTATTTTGCGGCGACCGGCGCTGAGGCCTTGCGTGCCCTTCGTTCCCAGTTCCAGGTCAAAGAAAAACGCGATTCCGACGAATGGGTTCGCATCCGGTTGACCTGGCGTCTGCTGCAGCGTCACAACGCGCGCCCGGCCGATCGCCTCGCATTCTTACGCTCGATGATCGGGTACGCCTCGACCGAGGCGCGTGGGATCGCGCTTCGGCTTCTCGCGGAGATCCCCAGCGACGACCGGCGCGCTTTTCTCAGTCACATCCGGCGCTCGCTCAGCCATCCGGCCGCGTCGGTTCGTGTGGCCGCAGCGCGTCTGCTTCCCGGGGACCCCGAGGCGCGCGTTGTCACGATCTATGCGCTCTATGACGGAGTCGTGTCCGGATCGAGACTTCGGGCGACAATCGCCGAGACTTGGCCCGAATTGGAACAGCCCGCAGGTATGATGGCCTCGCTGGGCAAGAGACGTGCGCTGGCGCGCAAAGTTCGGGCAGGGAACTGACTTCGAAGCGAGGCGCGGCGCCGCGAATCGACCCCGATTGCGCAGGACGCCGCGGAAGAGGACACACGATTGATTTTTGCCTTCTGGAATGACATCACCACGGCGATGCGCGACCCGCTCGTGCTTCAGGCCACGTTGAGCGTTGCGGTGTTCATCGTGTTGCTCGTGTTGTTTCGTCGCATCCAACGGGCGGGCGCGGAGCTCGAGCGCCGGAAGCTGCTCAAGGACTACGTGCGCGGACTCGACGAGTACCTGCGCGGCGACCACAACGAGGCGATCGAAACCCTGCATCGGGTGCTCGAAGAGGATCCGGCCAACATCGAGGCGCGCATCGCGATCGGCGACTGCTATCGCGAGAGCGGCGACCCTGCGGAAGCAAAAAAACACCACCACGAAGTGGCGCACGTTTTCCAAAGCGAGATGCCGCGCAACTACCTCTCGTTGGGGCTCGACGACTTGGCGCTCGGACACCACGAGCAAGCGGTCGAATCGTTCGAGAAGGCCAGCCAGGAGGAAGCGCAGCGCGCCGATGCGCTGGCCGGGATGGCGCAAGCCTACGTCGCCGCCGGGTATCCGGTCGAAGCGGCCGAAGCGCTGCGACGTCTGTATCCCGAGGGCCCGGCCGAATCGCTCAACGCGCGCGGTCGGCGCGACGCGGCGCAACGGTTCGCCGAGGCGGGGCGCACGCAACTGGACAAGGACCAAGTCGAAGACGCCGTGCTGTTTTTCACCGAAGCGCTCGCGTTCGATCCGCGCAACCTGCGCGCCCGCACGGGCATCGTTCGTGCGGCGCAGCAGTTGGGGGATCCCGAGCGCGCGAAAGACTTAGTCGAGAAACACCTCGCGTCGTTGCGGGACCTCGCGGCCGACGAGAGCGTCTTGTTTGAGCCCGGCGCGGCGCCCGTGCCGGCCGGTGGCGCGGATGCCGTCGAGTCGCGCGCTACCTCGGCAACCGTTCTGCTTGCGGCGGGCGACGATGGCGCCGACGGCGCCGACGCAACGTCGTATCTGCCGAGTGTCGCCGCGGATGTCGGCGGCGTCGTCGCGGCCGTGGAAAGAAAGACGGCTCGTTACGAGTGCGCGGAGTGCGGCGCGCTCCTCCGTGACTACGACGACCACTGTCCCGCGTGCGGAACGCTCGGTCGGATCCAATCGATGGAATCGATGCGCGCGGCGTACACCGCGCCGATTCGCGACTTTAAGGGCGCTGTCGACGAGGTCGAGGAGAATGCGGCCTACGTGCAATCGTTGGCGGTGCGTGTCAGCGACGGCGACGATGCCGCGATGCAAAAACTGCAAGCGATCGGGCCGTCGTCGATTTACGAAGTGTTCGCGGTGATCGGGTCGGTCGCGAACCCGCGCCTGTTCGGCGAACGCGTTTCCGCGCTTGGCGAAGTGGCGCTGCCGGAGTTGCGTCGCTGTCACGCGGAGCGATCGGGCTCCATGCTCGGTCCGGGGCGCGCGGCCGACGACTTTCTGGCGAGCTTCGCGCTGGCGTTCGATCAAGATCCGCAGCTGCTCGGGCAGGCGGGCGACCGTGCGTTGGCGGCCGTCCTCGCGGACAGCGCACTGAAGCCGGACATCCGCGATCGCGCGCAAACGCGTTTGCAGACGCGCGGCATCGGCGCCTTGGCCGCGCTCGTCGATGCCTTGACCGCCCAAAACGATCCGGGCGCGCTACAACGCGGCGCGGTCGTCTTGGCGCAGTGGGGGCCGGGGACCGGCATCGAAATCGAGAAGAGCTACCTCGAGTCGTCGCTGTTTGGGCGCCTACTCAAGGACCGTTCCGGCGAGCGCCGTCGGCTCTGCGCCGACCTTCTCGCGGCGTCGGGTTTACCGGAGGCCGTTGACGTGCTGGACCGCGCCGTAGCCCGTGAAAAGGACGCCGGCCTGCGGAGCTACTACCTCCGAGCGAAAGAGCGCGCGGGCGCGGCCGGAGGCGACGCGTGACCAAGCACACGAACCGCTCGCTCAAAGACCGCGTGCTCGATCGCATCCCGCTGTTTGGCACGGTGCGTCGCACGAAAGGTTGGGTCCGACGCAACAAGGGCATCGTCTACCTCGTGCTGTTTGTGATCGTGTTGTTTGTGGTCCGGCCGCTGCTCAGCATTTTGGCGGTGCTGTTCAGCTTCATGAAGCCGGTCGTCGACGCGATCTTGGGCACCGTCGTCGGCCGCGTGATCTTTTACAACGTGTTGGGCTTTTTGCTGCTGTGGATCATCTGGCGGCAGATGCGCGCGTCGATTTATCGGGCGTACGGCATGCGTGCGATGCGTCACTTCTTGGACGGCATGAATCAGATGCTGCGTTCGCGTTGGGACAACGCGATCCCGCACTTCGAAAACGTGCTCAAGAAGACGCCGCGCTGGGTCAACTTGGAAGACGCCGTTCCCGAGCACCGCGAGATCCTGGCCGACGCGCAGATCAAGATCGCCACGTGCCACCTTCGGCAGGGCCGCGCGACCGAAGCGAAGCAGATGCTCCTTCCGCTGCGCGAGAAGGAGTTTTTGTCCGAGCACGTGCGGCGCAACCACGCGGAGCTGCGCGCACTCGCGTACGACCTAAGCGATGGATTGGAGCCCGAGACGATCATCAAGGAACTCGAAAAGTCCGAGTCGCGCGACAAGTCCAACAAACGCGTCTTACGTGCTCTCCGGGATCGCCTGGAGAACGCGGGGGACCTTGAGGGCGCGCGCCGCGTCGGTCGGAAACTGGCGGCCGTCACGAGCGGCCCGGCCAGCGAAGAAGCCGAACGCGACTTGGCGTTGCTGGAGTTTCGCCTCGCGCATCAGGCATTGAGCGAGGGCGATCAGGGGCGCATGCGCAAGGCGCTGAAGGCGACGTCCACGAGCACGCGTTCGGCGCTCAAGTTGGGCGAGCTGGCGCTCGAAAATGGCGACATCAAAGGGGCGCTGAAAGCGTGGAGTCGCGCGCCGAGCTTGCCGGTCTTCGAGCGTTTGGAGCGCTTGCTGCGCGACGGCAAACTCGCGGGCGACAAAGAAAAAGATCTGCTGCTCAAGCACTTCCCGTACGCGGGAACGATGCGTGTTCTTGCCAAACACTATCTGGAGCGTGAGGAATTTCGCAAGGCGCGCGTTGCATTGGATAAAGCGCTCGAAACAACCGGCGAAGACATGGAACTGCTCCGACTCTATGCGCAGTGTCTCGAAGGCGAAGGCGATAACGAAGGAGCGGCTCGTCTCTACCAACGCGCGCTTTCGCGCTCGTTGAACTGAGCCGTTTTCGTGCGTCGCCTCGGTCGTATCTTTCTCCGGACGCTACTCGTCCTCGTTGTCGCATTGGCGGTCGCGTACTGGTTCCGCGTGGAATTGTTCGGCGACTGGGTGCGCGAGAAGATCGCGCAAACGTTGGCGGACTCGGTGGGTGGGACGTGGCGCATCCACGCGATCGAAGGAAGTTGGACGGGCGATTTTGCGGTCGTCGGCATGGAGCTCGTGACACCGCCGCCGGCGGGCCCGCTCGCGGCGTTTTCATGTGCACGCGCCCACGCGAGCTATTCGATCTTGGCGCTACTCGGCGACGAGCCGGTCTCCGGGATCAAGCGCGTCGATGTCTCGGGCGCGAACGTGGTCCTCGATCTCACGCGTCCGCCTGCGCCGCCGTCGTCCTCGGAAAGCGGCGACATCGGAGACGTTTGGGAGCAGATACCCGCGTCGCTTCCCGCTGTCTACATCAAGGGTAGTGTTGTCGTACGCCGCGGCGGCGCGGAGACACGGGTCGGCGCTCTGACGCTCAACGTGAACGACAAGACGCTCACGTTGGAGGCGCGCGAAATCGCGGAGCCGGAGCTTCCCCAAGTGCGCGGGCTCACGATGCGCGTCGTGCGGGAACAAGAGCGCGCGTTCACGGTCGCGTTGCAGGAAGCGATTGCCGGAGTCCGCATCGAACGGGCGCGCGCGCGCTTCGAGAAAAACGGCGCGTTCACCGCCCAAGCACGGTTGACGGTGGCGGGCGGCACCATCGATGTCGAAACGAACGGAACGACGGTGCAGGCCGTGGCCAAAAACATCGATCTGTCCAAGTTGGAAGGCTTACCCGAGCCTCTGGCCGGCCTCGTCGATGCCCAGGTGTCGATGGACGAGGCGTTTCGTGTGCAGGGTACCGTGAAGGCGCGCGATGTTCGGGCGCGCGACTGGACGATCGAGCGCATCGATTTGGAAGCCCTTTGGGCCAAGGACAAGTTGACGCTGGCTCGCTTGGAAGCGATCGCCGGAGACGACCGGGTGATCGCCAAAGGCGTCGCGGTCGAGCAAGAGCGTCCGTATCTGGTCGCCGCCGTCGATGAGATCGACATCTTCGTGCGTGACGCGCAACGGTTCGCGCCGCAGCTGCCGGCCCCGGTGCGCGTGGAAGTGCATGCGAGCAGCCCCGACGGTCGCAGCATCACGATCCGTCAAGCCGAGGTCGCGTCGGGCCCATCCAACGTCAAACTCGTGGGATCCGCGACGCTCCCGGCCGACCCCGCGGCGTGGCGGAAAACGATCGTGGCGCTGGAGCTGAACGGTACGGTCGTCGGACTGCGCCAATGGCACGAAACCGCGCCGCTCGTGGAAGGTCCGCTGCGCTGCACCGGATCGCTCGAAGGAATCCTCGAAGCGGCGCGCGCCCAACTGGAAGTGTCCGGCCAAGACCTCCGGATCGAGGGGCGCGTCGTCCAAGAGTTGTTCCTGCGCGGGGACCTCGTCTGGCCCCAGGTGCGCGACCTGCATGCGCGCCTGGTGAGTGACGCCGGAAAGATCACGCTGCAAGGACGTGCCGATCTCGACGCGCAAACGTTGCAAGACGGCAAGTACGACATCAACGTGACCGACCTCAGCGAGCTCGCCGCGATGATTCCGGGCGCTCCGTCTCTTCGCGGTACTTTGACGGGGAACGGCGCGCTGGCATGGGACGGCGCCCGCCTGGAAGGCTCGGCGGAACTCGCCGCGACAGGTCTGTTTGTAGATAGCACAAAAATCGGCGCGTTGAACGCGCTGGCGGTTGGCGAAGGCGCTGTGTTTTCCGTGCGAGAGCTGCGGGCCGAAGGGCCGTGGGGGCAAGCGCAAGCGAAGTTTGCCTTCGACATCGAGCGTCGCACGGCCACGATCACGAGCGCGCAAGCGATCACCCAGGGCGAGACGTTTGCGTTGCGCGGTGAAGCGCAGGCAAAGTGGGACCAAGAGGGCGTTCACGTCAGCGGCTTGGACGTCTCGGGGTATGGCGGCCAGTTCGTGGGGAGCGGCGCGTGGCTGGGAAACGGACCCGGCCTGAAGCCGCTGCGTGCGGACGGTAGGGTCGAGAACGTCGCGCTGGAGCGGTTGGACGCGCGCTTTCGCGGCGCGTTGGGGGCGAGCGTCTCGATCCGCGGAACCACGGCGAAAGCGACGATCAACGTCCCGGAGCTGCGTTTTGAAGACTACGTCGGCACATTGGCTGTGGACGTGCGCCACGACGAATCGGGGATCGTACTGCGCGAGCTCAACACGAAAATCGGCGACATCCTGACCGTGCAAGGTGTCGCGGAGTTGCCCTGGTACTGGGACGCGAAGCGATGGCAGCGTGTTGCCGGTCGTGAGCCGCGGCTCGACATCACGGGGTCGCTGCGCGATGCCAAGAAGCTGATGCCCGCCTCGATGAGCACGGTCTCAGTGGACGCGATTTCGTTCGTCATGAAAGGCGATGCGGCGAGCGTTCGCGCCGACTTAGATGTCACGAACTTCGCGCCGCACCCTGATATCGCGTGCGTGGGTGTGAGCAAAATCGCCTTGCGGGTGGGTACGGACGGTATGTTGGCCACCGTCAAGACCGCGCCGTCCGCGGCGGGTACGCTCGAAGGAGAAATTCGTTCGCCGCGCCGGGTGGACTGGATGGACCCTGACTCCTGGCGCGCCGCGTTGGAGTCGGCCCAGATTGATGGCCGGGGCGCGATGGATGTTCCCGACCTCGGCATTCTCAAACGGTTCACGCGCGAGATTCGACATTGCGCCGGGCGCGGCCACGTTTCGTTGCAAGTTTCCGGCGCGCTGCGGGAACCGGACTTTGATGGCGGCGTCACGTTGGACGGGATCGAACTCAAGATGGCCGGGGAGTTGCCGCCGTTTGAGAAGGGGCGCTTGGAAGCGACGTACAAAGATCGCAAGGTGACGATCGACGTGTTGCGCGGCGAACTCGGACACGCACCGATCGCCGTCCGCGGCACGGTGGACTTAGCGGCGGGGAGACTAGGCGGCGGCAGCTTGCCGGACTTTGACCTCTCGTTGCAAGGGGAGAACGCGTTGCTTGTGCGCAACCGCCACCTGCGCCTGCGCTCGAACGTAGACTTAAAGTTGAAGACGAGCGGCAAAGAGCTGAAGGCCACCGGCATCGTCAAGATCACCGATGCGCTCTACAGCGAACCGATGGATCTGTTCGTCAAGGGCGCGCCCGGCGTGGATCTCAAACTGCAATTGTTTAGCATTCGGACCGAACCGTTCCGTTCGATGAAACTCGACGTGAAGGTGGAGGCCGAGCGCAGCTTTCGCATTCGCAACAACGTGGTGCGTGGCGACTTCAGCCTCGACCTGACACTTGGAGGAACCGGCGAGGTACCGGAACCGCGCGGGGCGATTTTCTTGCGCGATACGCTGGTCAAGCTCCCGTTCTCCAGCTTAAAAGTGGACCAAGGCGAGATTCGCTTCCGGCCCGAAGATCCGTTCGCTCCGGTGGTCAACGTAGCGGCGCGCACGCGGATGAAGGGCTACGAACTCAACGTCCAGACCAAAGGCGCTCTTCCCGATGTCCAAGTGTTTATCAGCTCGAAACCGACGCTCTCGCAAGAGGACGCCATCTTGCTTCTCACGACCGGCGCGACACGCGCGGAACTCGAGGGGCAAGGCATCGGTCGCGCGGCCCTGACCAAGGTTGGGATGTTTTTTGGGAAGCGTCTGGTGTCGAGCGTGAGCGGGCCGTCCGATCCCGACGAGCGGACGCTGCTCGATCGATTTTCGTTCGAGATCGGACGCGATATTTCGAGGAGCGGGCAGGAGACGATCGAGGGCGAGTTCGAACTGACACCGCGCTACTACTTGCGCGGTGAGCGTGATCGCTACGACGAGTACAACATCGGAATCGTGTGGAGGATCCGTTTTCGATGAGGCGTGTCCTGATGTTGTGGATCGCGGCGCTGGCCGCGTGCCAGAGTACGCTGCAAGAATCCGACGCGCCCGCGCCCGCGCCCGACGCGGCGCCCGACGCGGCGCGCGCGGAGGCGTCCGACCCTAAGGTCGGCGACGCCGCGCCCACGGCAAACGAGAACGCAACCGAATTGCCGGAGGCGACGATCCGGTTTGAAGGCCAAAGCAATGTCTCGGAGGCGTCGCTGCGCTCGGCCGCCCGTCGGGAGTTGGAGGCCTACCAACGCGGACGCCGCCCGGCCGATGCGGCGGACGCGGCGTATTCGATGGAGGTCTTGCTTCGTGAAACGGGGCACGCGCGCGGCGTCGTCGAATTTCGAGTGGAGTCCGACGCGTTAGTGTTCGTCGTCAAAGAGGGCCCGGAAACGCTCTACGACGGCGTGGTGTTTGCCGGCATCGACGACCCCGAGGAGTTGCGCCAACTTCGGGAGATATTCACGTTCCCGGGCACCGGACCGCTGGCAACGGGAACCCCGCTCTATCGATTGGCCGACGTCGAGGAAGCGCTCGCGCAGGTCGAGAAGTTCTATCTTCTCGGGGGGCATCTGCGTGTTGCGATCGAGGACCCCGCCGTCGAGTTTGTCGAAGAGGGGACCAAGGCGCGCATCACCGTCACGGTTAAACGCGGTCCTAAGTACACCGTACGCAACGTCACGTTTGACGGAATCGAACCCAGAGATCTCGGTGTGACGGGGGCGCCGTTCCACGTGCGGCTTCCGGCGGAGGCCGCAGCTGCGGTGCGCCGGGAACTCTTGGATGGCGGACACCAGCGGCAGGAAGTGAGCGGCACAGCCAAAGTTGACGAAAAAGAAAAGGTTGCCGATATTCACATCGCCGCCAAGCCCGGGCCGCGGGTGAAGTTGGGTTCGGTTCATTTCCGCGGCCACAAGCGAACGCGAGAGTCGTTCTTGCGCCGGCGCATTCCTCTGAGAGACGCGGACGTGTTGGCCCAACGCATCTTGGATCGCGGCATCGGCAACCTGTATCGCACCGCACTTTTCGGCGCGATTCGTCCGACGCTGATTGAGCGCGGGCCCGACGTGTCCGATCTGGAGATCCGACTGGATGAATTGCCGGCGCGAAGTTTGGACTTAGAACTCGGATACGGGAGCTACGAGCTGGCGCGCGCAGCCGTTCGGTACCGCGATCGCAACATCTTCGGCACGGGACGTCGCTTTGGCACGGAGGCGCGCGCCAGCGTGCGCAGTTTCGGCATCGATTTCAATTTCGAAGATCCCTACATCTTGGGGCGAAACCGATCGTTTGAGATTACGACGGGCTTCTTGTTGCGCGAAGAGCCGTCATTTGACCGGGAAGCGTTCCAAGTCGAGCTCGTCGTCACGCAGACTTTTGAGTCGAGTCCGTGGAACAAATACCGCGTGCGCGGCGGCTACCGTCTGCGCGTGGAGAAAGCGCGCAACGCACCGCCCGACCTTGAGATCGACGCGCAGACCGAAGGGTTTACGAGAACGGCGGGCTTGTTCCTAAGCATCACGCGCGACACGCGCGACAACTTGTTGATTCCGCGGAGCGGAACGTTCAGTGACATCTCCTTTCTGTGGAGCGCCGCGCCGCTCGGCGCCGACCTCGAGTTTCTGGAGATCGATCTGCGCGGGTCGGTTTTCCGTGCGCTCGGCGAACGAGTCGTCTTCGGAGCGCACGTGCGCTTGCGTACGCGGCACGTGCTCAACGATGACGCCACGCTACCGATTCAGGAGCGGTTGTTTCTCGGCGGCGAGGCCAGCGTTCGCTCCTTTTTTGAGAGCGAACTGGGCCCGAGCTCGAGTGGAGAGGCGCTCGGCGGATTAACGTCGGCATACGCAACGTTCGAGCTTCGATACCGCTTGTGGCGCGCCCTCCACGTCGCGCCGTTTTACGACGTGGGAATGGTGAGTCCACAATCATTCGACGCGGTCGGGCCACCCGGACACGCGATCGGGCTGGGGCTGCGGTACTACCTGCCCGTAGGTCCGCTGCGCGTCGACTTCGCCTACAACCCCGGCCGCCGGTTCGCCGCAAGCCAGTCCTGGGCGATCCATCTCGCCTTCGGGTTTACGTTCTAGCGAGAGTGCGTAGGGCCATGCCTTGGCGTTTCGCGCATGTGTTCTCGCTCTTCGTTGTGATCTCGGTTGGTTTGGATTCATCGGCGCGAGCGGGCGCCTCCGCTTACTGCAAAATCTGCAAACATCGGTTTCTAAAATCGCCCGACGAGATCGCCACGAGACCCCGCAACCAGTCGGGTGTGTCTTGTTCAAAAACACGTCCGATCGATCTCGTTCGAATTCCAAGACGCCAAGACAGAAGCCGAAAGGAGAGATCGACTTTCTGCGGAGCGACCTCTTGGAGGACTCACCGCTCGATGCATTCTTCCAGCGGGCACCGGTGTTCGCCGCGGCCTTGCGGCGCCTGGCTGATGCGACACCCGCGAAGTAGTGTTACTCGTCGCGCTTGTAGTTTTTGGCTTCTTCTTGACCTTCGATCTTGGCGATGCGGCGCTGCAGGGCGCGGTTTTCGTTGCGCAGCTTGTTTAGTTCGTCGCGAAAGCCCTTGAGCTGTAGGCGCGGCTCGGCGCCGCTACGAATCTTCTCGATAGTTTCGGTGGCGTTGGTGCGGACCCTCGGATGCGGATCGTGATCCGCCAGCGCCTCCAGCGCATCGATCGCGGAGCCCGCGTGAGCGCCGAGTGTGCGCAGCGTGGCCGCCGCCGATGTCTTAACGCGTCGATGTTCGTGCGGGTGGAGGCACGCGACCACGGCATCGAGAAGTTGTTTGCGCGCGGCATCGGTGAGGTCGCCCGTTTCGATGACGCGACTCAACGCATCGAGCGCGGTCGTGCGCACGCGGCGCGGGTGCGCGCCATCGGTCCATGTAAGAAGCAGCGGCAGAGCGGCGGCATCGCGCTGGCGTGCGAGGCCGCGCAGCACGGCTTGCCGGATCATGTCCGTGTGGCTCTCACGGCCGAGGAGGGCTTTGAGCTGGGTCAGCGCGCCGGCCGGTCGTTGGTTGGCCCAAGCGGTGATGGCAGCCGCTTCGACGCGGTAGCTAGGATCGCCTTTGTCGACGATCACAGCCAAGCGTGCCAAAACCTTGGCGTCGTTGCGGAACTTCCCTAACGCTTCCACGACGGCGACGCGCGCCTTGGGGTGCGATAGTTCGGTGCCCTGCAGCAACGCGTCGCGCGCCACGTGGCCTCCGGTCTTGCCGAGCGCGCGGGCGATCTCGGCCGCCACGCCCCAGAACGGCTCGCTGAGCAGCGCGTCCGCCAATGCTTTGCGATCTTCGGCGCGCCGTGACCCGCCAAAGTGCTCGGCCGCGCGAATGCGCGCTAAGACGTTGGTGTCCGATTGGAGTTGCGCCAACCAAAAATCGCGCCCCTTCGCTTCCGAGAGTTCCATCAAGACGCTGGTCTCGGGATCGACTCGGATGAGACCCGGACGCGCGTTCAGCGGAACGTAAAACCGCACGTCTTTGCTGGTGATCGCCCGCGTCAACGCGCGCCGTACCGAACCCGATTTGTCCTGATACTCCAACCGCAGCGGGAAATGGAATGCCTCGTCCTTTTGGGTCTGACGCACATGCACTTCCATGAGCTTGGTCTTGGCGTCCCACCGATGGGCGACGCGAACCGAGGGGTTGCCGGGGCGCATCGTCCAGTCGTGGAAGAACCGTTCGAAGCTGCGACCGGTCGACTCTTCCAGCGCGCGTCGGAACTGATGGGTTTCCACGCACGTGTATTGATACTTCGTGACGTAGTGATTCACGGCGCGCCACCACGTTTCGTCGCCAAGCTCTCGCCGGATCATGTGCAGCACCCACGCGCCCTTGGGATACGCGCGCGCGTCAAACTGCTCCCACGGACCGCGGTAGGCGCGGTGCACGATCGGGAGTTTCTTGCCGCCGCGGATCGCGCTGCGGGCCTTGTTGCGCATGTTGACCAAGAATTCGTCGCGGCCGAGGTCGTGCTCCATCCAGAGCGCCTCGAAGTACGTGGCGAATCCTTCGTTGAGCCACGTATGCGCCCAGTCGCGGCACGTCAGCAGGTCACCGAACCACTGGTGCGCGAGCTCGTGGGCGACGAGGCCGTCGCTCGACGTGTCCATGGACGCGCGCTCGTCGTGGAGGGTTCGCTCCGTGAGCGTCGTGGCGCTCGTGTTCTCCATGCCGCCGTACGAAAATTGCTCCACGACGATCTGCGAGTACTTCTCCCACGGATACTCGACGCCGATCCACTCACTGAACGTCTCGAGCATGCGCGTCGTGTTCTGAAACGAGCGCTTCGTGTCCGCTTTGCGGCCGGGCGGGACCCAGTAGTCCACGGTCTTCCCGCGCCACGTCTCGGTGGTCACGGCGAAGTCCCCGACGACCAACGTGATGAGGTACGGCACATGCGTCTTGCGCGTTCGCCAATGCCAACGCGACTTGCCTCCGTCGAGTTTGTCGACCGACACACGTGCGCCGTTGCTCAACACCTTAAGGCCCGCATCGACGGTGATGATGAGCTCACTCGTGATGCGCTCGGCCGGACTGTCGATGATCGGAATCCAATGGTGCGCCTCGTGTGTCTCGCCCTGACTCCAGACCTGATACGGAACGTCCGGCTGCTTGCTCGTCGGCCCGAAAAAATAGAGACCTTCGTCGGGTTCGACACACGCGTACTGCGCGACGACGCGTGCGGTCTCGCCGCGCACCAACGGTTGCTCCAACACGATCTCCAACATTTCGCCGTCGTACGACGAACGATGCGGCGCCGGTTGATGCGGCGTGCCGCGCAGGACCGTCAGCTTGGAGAACGTGAGGCGGTGCGCTTCCAACGCAATGACCGCCGTCGGACGGAGCGCCGTCAAGTCGAGCGTTGCCGTTGCGTCAAGTCGCTTACGTTTGAGATCGAGGTCGCCCTCGACCTTGACGTGCAGCAGATCGAGCGGCCGATCCGCGGCGAATTTCAGGCCCTGACTCTGGGCCAGAGGCGCCAGTGCGAGCAGGACGAACAGGAGGCTACGCATAGACTCGATATGCTACCCAAACCGACGCAAGGCTGGGTGGGCGACCCGCTCAGCGCTTTTTGCCGAACGAAGCCCGAAAATCGTCGATGTCATCGACGGCGAGGTAGTTTCCGAGGTCGACGAGGAAGTTTTCGACGACTTTTTGGCCGAACCAGGTGTTGATCGTCTGCATGATCGAAAGACCCTTGAGGTTCTTGTTTGCCACGAACGCGTAGCGCTCGCCCGCGTCGTCGGTTCCGTTGGTGACGGCGCGTAGCATGGCCCGAATGTGCTCGGGCAGATCCTCGTACCGCTTGTAGCGCGCCATCGCGCCAAGAGTATCATTCCAACCTTGCTTCAATTCGGACCTTACTCGGGCGCGCTGGCAAAGGGCTGGCAGGAACGCTCGGCCCTGCTGGTCGATGCGCTGGCGTCATGGCCCGCGCCGTCGGGCCGTAGCGAGGTCACACGGTGCGAAATCGACGGCGCCGTGTTGGCGGTGAAGTCGTTTTCCCGCTGCGGGTTTTGGGCGAGCCGCAAGGCGCGCCGCTACGGCTCCAAAGCCGAGCGGTCGTGGCGCATGGCGCGCGCGCTGGAGCAAAACGAGATTGGGACGCCGCGCCCCGTCGCGTTCTTGGATCGATGGGAGGGGGGCAGGCTCACGGCCAGCTACTTCGTGACGGCGTGGGAGGACGACGTCGACACGTTGTCGACGCACTTGCTGTCGATCTATCACCGCGAGCCGCGCTACCGTCGGCTGCTCAATCTCTTGGACGCCGTCGCCGAACAAGTGCAGCGGATGCACGACGCGGGCATCGTGCACGGGGACATGGGCAACCAAAACATCCTTGTGCGGCGGACCGGCGTCGAGTCGTTCGAGGACGTGCGGTTCATCGACCTCAACCGCGGGCGCACACACGCGCGCGCGGCGACGTGGCGCGAGCGCACGTTCGATGTGTCGCGCCTCACGCTTCCGTCGCGCATGCGCCAGATGGTCGGGTCCATGATGTTTCCCGACACGTTTCACGCCGGCCAACGTCTGCCGCGGGCGTACCAACGCTGGCTTGGATGGCACCGCTTCAAGTTTGGCGTGCATTCGTGGACGAGGCGCGTACGGAGGCCGCTGCGCGAATGGCGCAAAGCCAAAGCGAAGCGCGGGGAGGAGAGCTACCCGCGCTCGCGCGACATCTGGATTTGGGACGAACACACCGAACAGGCGATCGGCGTCTGGACGAGTCGCGAAAAAAACAGGATGCACTCGTGGACCTCGGCGCTGCGCATTGCGTGGTGCACCGTCGCCTCCATTGGGTCTGTCCGGCGGCGCAAATCACGAGTGCAGGACGGGTTGTATGGTCGCTCGGTGCCGATGCGCAACCGCATCGGCCTGACGATCACTGTCGAGCGCGATACGATCGAGCGGAAACGGGCGTTGATTGAGAGTATCGGCAAGATCCCGCTGCTCGTTCGGTTTCATCACCACGAAACGCCCGAGCAGATTGGCCTCGCCATGGACGCGGCCCGCTCGTTTCACGCGCGCGGCCACGACGTGTCGCTTGCGTTGGTGCAGGATCGCCGCGCGGTCACCGATCCCGCCCTCTGGAGTGCGTTTGTCGAGCGCGTCGTCGGCGCGTTGGGCGACATCGCCACGTACGTCGAAGTCGGCCACGCGATCAACCGCGTGAAGTGGGGGCTTTGGAGCCTCGGCGAAATCCACGCGCTGTATCGTCCGGTCGTGGCCATGGCCAAACGCTTCCCCAACGTCGGGTTCATCGGCCCGGCCGTCAACGACTTTGAGTTTCACTTTTTGTTTGCGAGCCTGCCGCGCCGTCCGCACTTGCGGGCGCTGTCCCTGCATCTCTACATGGACCGCGCGGGCGCACCGGAGGGCGTGCAAAAAATCTTGGGCGCGCTGGTGTCGGGGATCGACAAGTTCGCGTACGCGCGCGCCGTCGCCGAACTCAGCGACCGCGTCGACGATGCGGTGATCGTGTCGGAGGTCAACTGGCCCCTGGGTGCGGAAGGCGGGCAGAGCCACGAGTTCGCGCCCTATGTTTGGGTCGGGGATCCCAATCTCGATACGACCAACTCGTTGCGCGTGACGGCGGAGTACATGGTGCGCTACTACCTGCACGCACTCTGCAGCGGCGCGATCGAACGCGTGTACTGGTGGAAACTCGTTAACCACAGTTTTGGACTCGTCGCAAACAGCGATTCGCAGGCTTGGAAGGAGCGCCCGGGGATGGTCGCACTCCGCGTCCTGTTTCGACGCCTCGGGTCCGCGACGTTTCACGAGCGGCTGCCGAGTGCGCCGGATCTTTATCTGTTGCGCTTTACGGCTCCCAACGAAGCGGGCGAGAACGAAGGCGACGAAACGCTCGTCGCCTTCGCACCGCGCGCAGCGATCGCGTTACCGTTCGCCGTCAAGACGGCGCACGACGTGTTGGGCGTCAAGATCGAGCCGCCGACCGAAGCCGGTCCGTCGCCGGTCTATCTCACGCGGTAGCGCGGACGGCGTCGGCCATGACGGCGCCGATTTGATCCGCTTCGTCGTCGGTCGTGCAAAGCGGCGGCATGGCGTAGACGACGTTGCCGAGCGGTCGCAACAACACGCCGCGTTCCAACGCGTGCGCGGCGATGCGTGGGCCGATGTCGGCCAAGTAGCCGGCGTCGCGCGACGGAACGTCGAGCGCGCGAATACAGCCGAGTCCTCGCACGGGAAGATCGACGGCAGCCAACTGCTCTTCGATCCGCGCCCCGATCGTTTTGGACCGTTCGAGCAGCGGTTGCTCCGCAAAGAGTTCGAGGCTGGCGAGCGCGACGGCGCACCCGAGCGGATTGCCACAATACGAGTGTCCGTGGAAAAACGTGCGCGCGCGATCGTCGGACCAAAACGCTTGGTAGATCGCATCGGTCGCCACCGTCGCCGCGAACGGCAGCGTGCCGCCGGTGAGGCCCTTGGACAGGCAGAGGATGTCGGGTCGCACCGCCGCGTGTTCGCAAGCGAACATGGTTCCCGTGCGACCGAAACCGGTCATCACTTCGTCCGCGATCAGTAACGTGCCGGAGGCGCGGCACTGCGCCGCAAGCTTCGCCAAAAATTCCGGCGGGTACACGCGCATGCCGCCCGCGCCCTGCACCATCGGTTCGACGATGACAGCCGCGACGTCGTCGTGGATCGATCCTTCGTAGACGTCGGCCGAAAACAAAAGATCGGAAAACACGCGTGCAAACAGAGGGATGCCGCTGACCGACATCGCGCCGACCGTGTCGCCGTGGTACGCGTGCTCCAAGGTCAAAAAGCGCGTCCGCTTTTCGCCGCGGTGGGCCCAGTATTGGTACGCCATCTTGAGCGCCACCTCGACGGCGGTCGATCCGTTGTCGGAATAAAACACGCGGTCCAAACCCGTGAGCGCGGTTAGCTGTTCCGCGAGCGCCACGCCCGGTTCGTGCGTGAAGCCGGCAAAGATGACGTGCTCCAGCGTTTGCGCTTGGTGCAAGAGCGCTTGGGCCAAGCGCGGATGGGCATGGCCGTGCACACAAGTCCACCAAGACGAAATGGCGTCGAGGATCACGCGTCCGTCGTCGAGGTGTAAGGATGCGCCCTGGCCCGCGACGACGCCGAGCGCGTGCGGCGCGAGCGCCGCCTGGGTGTACGGATGCCAGAGGACGGCTTGGTCGCGCGCTCCTAGAGACACAGTGGCTCCGCGAAGACCGCGACGTCGCCAAACCTTTGAATGGCCTCGCGGTTGTCGAGGTCGCTCTCGCCCCAAAGCGCCACGCCGCGCACCGTGAGACCGCGCGCACGCAACGCTTGGACGGTAAGCAGCGTGTGGTTGATCGTTCCGAGGCGGTTGCGAGCGACCACGACAACGGGAAGTTCGAGCGCGACCATGAGGTCGGTTTGCATGAGGTCAGGGCCCAACGGAACGAGAGCTCCACCCGCGCCTTCGACGATGAGCGGGCGATCATCAAGGTCATCGGGAGCCGACGCCAGAGGCGCGAGCACGCGTTCCAGCGTGATCGTTGCGCCTTCGCGCGCGGCCGCCAGGTGGGGCGACACAGGGTCGCGATATCGTAGGCCGGGCAGCGCCGTGCGGGCCGCGACTGTGGCGGTGTCGTCGTCGGCCGGAAATCCGGTTTGGATGGGTTTCCAATAGACCGCCTGCACATGGCGCGCGCACAGCTCCCGACAAAAAACGGTCTTGCCGATCTCGGTGTCGGTGCCGGTGACAAACACGCCGCGCCGCGCGGTCACCCGAGCAATCCCATGGACTGGAGTGCGGCGCGGAGATCGTCGACTTCTTGCTCGGTGCGATCGGAGTGGATCGACACGCGCAGGCACGCGCGGACCACCGTTGGCGGACGCACGGCGCGCACGTCGAACCCGAGTTCGGCGAGCTTGTCTTGCGACTCGATGGCGTGACCGTTGTTGCGGCACGGCAAGGAGACGATGCAGCTCTTGGCGTCGGGGTGAAAACGCCGCGCGAGTTCGAGCGCGCGTTGCGGACGCTCGGGTTCGGCGACCAAAATCTCAAGCGCGGCCAAAATGCCGGCGGCGAGCGCGGGCGGCGGCGAAGTCGTAAACAGAAAACTGCGGCAGCGCGACCGCAGGAGATCGATGACCGCGTGCGAGCCGGTGACAATGGCCCCCGCGGCGCCGAGCGCTTTGCCGCACGGATGGATGCGCACCGTCGCCTCGCCGAGCGGCGGAAACAGGCCCACGGCGTGCGCCTCGTCCACGATCAGCGCCGCGCCGGTCTCAACGCAGATCTTGCTAAGCTCGGCGATTGGGCCGTGTTCGCCGCTCATCGAAAACACGGACTCGGTCACGATGATCGTGCGCGGGTTCCGAACCTGGCCCGCAAATGCGGCGACGTCGTTGTGGGGGATCACGATGGCGTGACCGTTCGCCGCGCGACAGCCTTCGACGATCGAGGCGTGGTTGCACGAGTCGCTCAGAATGGTCCAGCCGGTCGGCGCCAGGGTTTGCAGCACGCCGAAGTTGGCCTGAAACCCGGACGGAAAAAACAGCGCGTCCTCGGCCTCGCGCCAATCCGCAAACCGCCGCTCCAGGCGGCGGTGCGCGGGCGTGTCGCCGCGAAGGAGCCGCGCGCCGCCCGAGCCCAAGCCGTACTCTTTCGTCGCCGCCAGCGCTGCACGTACGACATGGGGGTGCGTCCGCAACCCGAGGTAATCGTTGCTTGAAAAGTCGATGCCACGAGGCGGCTCGATGACGCGCCGCTCGCGCCGCGCCTCCAAGCGCCCGAGGCGTTCCCGCGCGCTACGCTCGAGCCGGTTCACGTGCTGTGACCTCCAACCCCAGTTTGGAAAAAAGATCGAGGTCGCGGTCGAGCTCCGGGTTCGGCGTGGTCAACAGACGCTCCCCAAAAAAAACCGAGTTCGCGCCGGCGAGAAAACAGAGAGCCTGGGCCTCGTCGGTCATCCCGCGCCGGCCCGCGGCAAGGCGGATCCGCGCGTGCGGCATGAGCAGGCGCGCGACGGCCACGACGCGCACGACCTCGAACGGATCGACGTCGGGCTGAGCGGCCAACGGTGTGCCCGGCACTTTGACGAGCGAGTTGATCGGCACGCTCTCCGGCTGAGGGTCCAACGCGGCCAGCGTGGCCAGCATCGCGGCGCGGTCGTCGCGGCTCTCGCCCATCCCCAAGATTCCGCCGCAACACACCGACAGCTCGGCGTCTTGCACCGATTGCAACGTGCGCAAACGATCGTCGTAGGTACGCGTCGTGATGATCTCTTTGTAAAACGATTCCGACGTATCCAGGTTGTGGTTGTACGCGGTCAACCCGGCCTCCTTGAGGCGGCGCGCATGGTCGTCGTCGAGCATGCCGAGCGTGACACACACTTCCATGTCGAGGGCGGCGACGCCCCGCACCATTTCGAGCACCTGTTCGAACTCAGCCCCGTCTTTGACTTCGCGCCACGCCGCGCCCATGCAAAAACGTGAGGCGCCGGCTTCCTTGGCGGCGCGGGCCTCGCCAAGCACGGTGGCGACATCGATCAAGTCTTCGCGTTCGACGTCCGTCGTGAATCGGGCGCTCTGCGGGCAGTAGGCGCAGTCCTCCGGGCAAGCGCCCGTCTTGATGGACAAGAGTGTGCAGCGTTGCACACGGCGCGGGTCGTGGTGTTGGCGGTGCACACCGGCGGCCTCGTGGACAAGGTCGAGCAGAGGCCGATCCAGCATGCGACGAACCGATCCAGGATCGACTTGTATTTGCATCGTCTTGTGTGTGGGGAAGGTCTGCGCGGGGGATCGCGCGGGAAAAAAGACTAGGGGGAAGTTGAGTTGTAACGCTGATGACCGACACGAGCGAGTATTTTGATGGCTGTTAAAACGACGAATCGACGCCGTCAGCGACGGCATGCCCCGATCGGTTGCAACGTTCGTTATGCAACGAAAGTTCCGGTCGGTTCGCGATCGGCGGGACACGGAAACGAGGGCCGCGCGCGTAAGAGGTTGCCGATATCGGCGCGCGGGTTGCCGGCGTACGCGAACTCTCAATCGAGAACGGCGCGCCAAACCACGCGTGGTCCGTCCCATTCCACAGCCGGGTTCTGCGAGCCGAAGTCGGCGTGCGCTCCGACGTTCCGCGCGCGCCACTCTACCGTTTGATCAACCCAAACGATTAACCCAAGCGGGCGCGGATGGCTTCGAGTCGAACCAAGAGCTCATCGGCGTCGGCGTAGCGGTCAGCGGGCGCTCGGGCGAGGCATCGTTCGACGACGCCGACGAGTTCCGCATCCACGTCGGGACGCTTCTCGGCCAGGGACGCGAACTTGCCCCTCATCGTGTTCATGATCACCATCACGAGGGAGGTTCCCTCGAACGGCGGCGCTCCGGTGAGAAGCACATACAACGTGGCGCCCAACGAGAACACGTCGGCGGCGGCGGTCGCGTGTTTGGCGTTCTCGAGCTGCTCGGGCGCCATGACGCCGGCGGTCCCGAGCCCGGTCGCGCTCTTGGTCAGCCCATCGTGGTCTTCGACAAATCGGGCGAGACCGAGATCGGTGACTTTCGCGTTTGCGTGGCCGACGGTTCCGTCGTCATCGACGGGCAGCAAAATGTTGTCGGGTTTGATGTCGCGATGAATGATTCCGGCGGCGTGCGCCGCGGCGACGCCCCGGCATGCCGCAATGATGATGTCTAGGCTGTCGATCTCCGGTGCGCCGCTGGCCCCTTCATCGACAAATGTCCGCACCCAGGCTCCCGCCGTCATCCCGCGGATGCACTCCATCACCAGGTAGTACGCCTCGGTGCGCTTATCTTGGCCGACGGACTGCACGCGCACGACGTTGGGGTGGTTCAACTCCGCAGCGAGTCGTCCCTCGCGAAGGAACCGTGCGAGCGCCTGCTCGTGGCCGTCGTGAACGGCGCGCGGAAGGACCTTGACCGCGACCTCATCACCGGTATCGGGATGCACGCCGCGGAACACGTAGCCCATTCCGCCGCGGCCGAGTTTGGCGACGAGTACGATCCCACCCAGCGTGGGACGCTCCTCGCCCTGAAACAGGGTGCGCGCGCACTCCGCCAAGGTCCATTCGGACGTGAGGTCCTGGAGCCGGATGGTGGAGCCGCGGAGACCGACAGGTCCCTGATACTCCTGTGTACGGTGCGGCTCCGATCCGTCTTGGCGTGCGTCCGACACCATCAGCCTAGACCGTCCGCGCTGTACGCGCTGAACCTACTCCGGATCGGGGACCCGGCGTCGGACGCCGATGCGGTATCGACGCTTCAAGCACAGCTCCCATACGAAAACACTACACCGGGATGTTCGTTATCGCCACCGTTTCTAGGAAGGGATAAATGGGGTGACGGTGATCTCGTTCACCGAATCGAACGTGCGGTCGTCGCGAGGCGGTGACTGGGTCCCGTTTGCCGGCTTTGGGTCGCTGTGGAATCCGGTGGGCGGGTGGCGAGCGACGAAGTCCGATCAGACAAAACACGTTTGACGTTTCGACTCCGGTCTCTTGGATCGCCCGCTCAATGTTGGTGCCCGTCCACCACGCCGGCGTGGCGACGATCTTTCGAGAGGCGGATTCGGTGCGCACGCCGATGCGCGAGACGTTGCGCGTGCCGTGGCCGCCGATGCCCCAAGCAGCCCTCGCGCTCGATCACGACATCGAAATGGCGCTTGGTCCGGACGTGTCCGGTTTGAGTTGCACCCGCGTGAGGGCGATGTCGGCCATGCGAAGAATTCGTTCGCCTTCGCCGCGAACCGGATCGAGGCAGATGAATCGACCGGTGGCGCGCCAAGGCCATAGACTGGAGCAGTTCTTTCCCGGTTCCATCGGCAGGCATCGATTGGAGGGTTGATTTGGCGATCTTAGCTGTTGTCCTTCTTGCTCTTTTAGGCGGATGCATCCCGTTTGGGTGTGTGGCCGATGGCGCGCTGGTCCTCACTCCCGATGGCGACCGGCTCATCGAGGAGATCCGCATCGGGGACGAGATTTTTTCTTCGCGTGGAGTCAGTCGCGTCGTTGCTGCCGCGCGTCATCGCGTGAACCGGCGTCTTCGCCTGACGCTTTCCGGGGGCGTCGCGCTGGAGGTCACCGGCACGCATCCGATTGCGTGTGAGAGCGGTTGGCGTCGCGCCCGGGAGATTGATGTCGGGGATTCTGTTCGCACCCGTAACGGATGGCTGAGCGTGACCGAGATCACAAGACTCCGTGGCGCAATCACGGTTCACGACCTAACGGTAGAACCGCATCACGACTTTTACGCGCAATCGATTCTCGTGCATAACAAGTCCCCCGCCCGCTACCCGCCGTACGACGGCGACTTGGTCGGGGAGTGGATCGGTCCAGAGCGCGCGCGCGGCCGCAATCGGCTCACGCTAAACGACGACGCGACGGGCACGCTGACGCGAATCACGCGCCCAGGCATCGCGACGCACTACGATGTGACATGGAGCCTCGACGAGTTCGAGATCACGCTGCATGGCCGAGCCCGCCACAACCAAGCGTTCATCGCCCAAAAAGGCCGCGCAACAGACTCCCAAATCCGCTTCGGCGACGACGACTACCGGCGGGTGGACAAGAGTCGCGGCGCGCTACGCCCGATCCGATCGAACGAGCAAAAAAAAGCCCGCAAAGAGTAGTCCGAAAGATCACTCAGAGCGCGTGTGCCGGAGGTGGGAATCGAACCCACACTCCCGTGAAGGAACGGGATTTTGAATCCCGCGCGTCTGCCAATTCCGCCACTCCGGCATTTAGTTTGGCAAGCGCAGGATATTACAGCAATTCGGAACCGGCGCGAAGAGTTCCGACACGCTCGGCGTAGCCCTTTGCTCCAGCAGCCCGTTGAGAAGTCACATGGGCTGCGAGCGGGCCTCGAAGCCGATCTCTTCGTCGCGAATCCTCGCTGTAGCGTTGCTACAGCTGCGGTTCGCTCCTTGATCTCGACTCCGATTCCTCGCTCTCGCTCTTCCAAGCACTTCTTCAACGGGCTTTAGCAGCCCGTTGAAGAAGGCACATGGGCTACGAGCGGGCCTCGAAGCCGATCTCTGCGTCGCGAATCCTCGCTGTAGCTTTGCTACAGCTGCGGTTCGCTCCTTGATCTCGGCTCCGA
>JAJFFF010000043.1 GCA_021776785.1 Planctomycetota bacterium
ACAACGCCTAAACATCAAACGCGCGACCCGAGAGCTGGGGGAAAGGGGGCCCTGTGTCATGCGATGCGGCAAGCGAACTGCGATCCGCAAAACAGCGAGCGCGCGCGGCGCTCCGCGACGACTCGCTTGTTTTAGGTCTAGGGCAGAGAAACACATGCGAAAACGTAGAACCGATGCCCCTAACGCCATTCATCACCTCACCTGCCGGGTCAATTGGCAGGCGTTCCACTTGCGCGAACCTGACCATGCGCACGTCTACTTTCAGGAGCTCGAGCGTGCGCTCCGAAGATTCGATGTGGCGTTGTTTGCGTACGTGATGATGTCCAACCATCACCATCTCGTGGTGCGATCGCCCGAGGAGCCGCGGTTTCGCGAGTTAACGACGTATAGGACCCGGTCGCGCCATCGGCGCCCGTTCCCTTCCGGCCACCAGAAATCCACGGTCATCGCCCAGTTCATGCGCCGGCTCCATCGGCGCGTTTCCTACCGCTTGCAGGAGATTCTTGGCGTTTCGGGCCATCTTTGGGGGCGTCGGTATCACGCGCGCGCCGTGCGCGGCCCGACGGATTTGACGACGACGATTGCCTACGACCATCGAAATCCCGTTCGACCCAACATCGTGGCGGAACCCGAGCACTACTTGTGGAGTTCGGCCGACGCATACGCGAACAGGGAGCGCGAAGCGCCCGTTGCCCTGGCCGATGACAGTCGACTGCCGTTTGATCTGACCTGGCTCCAACTGCGGGCGCGGGTCCTTGAGTATCAGGGATCACACGGCCTCGATGACGTTCTCTTGTCGCTTGAAAAAGAACGTCAATCATCACAGTCGAACTACGAAACATTGTTGCAAAGAGAGCTTGAAAAGCAGTCTCGAATGGCCGCGAAAGTGCGGCGCGAATGCCGCACCGAGACGCCACAACTTGTTTAAAAACAACAAGTTACGGACGAAAAAATCCAACCTGGTACCGCATTTGAGTACCGCATTTGTTTGGTGCTGGGGGCTTGGGTTAGGTTCGGTTTTTGAAGGCTTTGTAGTCTTCTTTTGTGTCTATCCCTTCGCTTTTGTGGGTCGCGTTTACCGCGCGGATTTCTACTCCGTTTTCGATCGCTCTCATCTGTTCCAGGCGTCGGTTCTTTTCGCCGTCGGTGGGCGGGAGTCCGGCATAGACCTGCAGGAAAACTCGGTCGTAGGCGTAGACGCCGAGGTGGCGTTTTGCGCCCGGCGTCGGGTCGCGCGTGAAATCGACCGCCCAACCCGCGTCGACGACCGCCTTAACCACGCTGGGATCGTTTTGGTCGGCATCGGTGAGTTCGTCGTGTACCAACGTGCCCATCTTGACCCCGTACGTCATCGCGGCCATCAACGCATCCACGTCACGCGGCTCCAGCTCCGGCTCATCACCCTGCACATTGACGATCCACTTCGCGTCGGTCCGCCGCGCGATCTCGGCGGCGCGATCACTGCCCGATTGGTGATCCGGCGACGTCATCTCCACGTCGCCGCCGAACTCGCGCACCGCATCGAAGATCCGCCGATGGTCGGTCGCGACCACGACACGGCTCGCGCACTCGATCAGGCACGCGCGCTCGTACACGTGCTGCACGAGGTACTTGCCCGTTTCGCGCAACAACATCTTTTCCGGCAACCGCGTGGAGTGGAGCCGCGCAGGGATCACGACAAGAACGTCGTCCATCGTAGCGCCGTTACCGCCGGTAGTCCGTGCGCCGCACGCCGAAATCAACCTTCGTCGTTGCCTGCATCTGCGGCTTGAAGAAGTTGTAGACGGCCAAGAAGTTCTGTTTGCAGTCCACGTAGGACTTCGTCGTCGCAAGGTGCTTCTTGTCGCCTGCACCGCGCATCGGGATGCGAAGGATCGTCTGCATCTTGCGATTCTCGTCGATCACCGTGACTTCGCCGATAGCGCCAAACTGAATCGGATTCGCCGGCCGCGCCTGGGAGTACTTCTTAAAGCCAGCCTTACGAAACTCCAGCAGCAAACGATCCATGACATCGTCCGGCACATAGGACACCGGAGACTGACCCTCACGGAGGACGACGGAACGGAGCTTTTTGATATCGCGCCCCGCCTCGTTCTCCATGATGAAGATCGTCGAACCCGTCCGGTATTCGCGTTGTACGATGCGCGTGACCTTACCGGTCGGCGCGTCGGCACCTGACTTTTCGCCGGTCGCCGCTGTCTTCCCCGCCGCACCGTCCGTGCCCGGTTGGACGGCGTCGCCTTCACCGCCCTTCGCACCACCGGTGCTCTGACAACCCACGAACAAGAGAATGAGGCAAATCCAGCGCATAACGTGGAGCCATTGTGGAGTCCAACCCGATGAAGGTAAAGATGGCAGTTAATGACGTGACGATGACCTGGATGAAGCCCCTTAAGGGAATGGGCGATAGAGGATTCATGATGAGAACTGCGATTTTGCTGATTGCGTGCGCCGGCGCCTCGTGGGGTCAGGCGCGTCAGGCCCAGCCGATCCCCGGCAACCTCGCCGCGATGCACCCCGACGGCAAGTGGAAGATCCGCAAAGCCGAGGTCTATCGCTACCTCGTCCGGTTCAACAGCGGGCAACCGGCGGCGAACGGCGTCCTCGACGACTACATGAAGCGCCGCTTCGTGGAAGGTCGCGCGCGCAAGCTAGGACTGACGGTCACCACCGACGACCTACAAAACTGGCTCGACGCGCTCGACGCGCGCATCAAACGCCAGGGCGGCACCGGGCTCGCCGACTTGCGCAAGTCCCAAGGCATGCGCGAAGGCGAGCTGCGCCGCCGCGGCCGGCTGTGGCTGTATCAAATGCGCGTGGCCCGCGAAAAGCTCAACGAGAAAGACCCGACGCGGCCGAAGGGGCGCAAGGTTCCCGAAGACACGGTGATGCTGACGATCGACGAGATGTATCGCAGTGTCTTTAAGAGCAAGGACCGCGCCAAGCTTCCGCGCGGTGTCGTCGCGCGCGTCGGAGATATCGACATCACGGAGTACGAGTACGGCCGCGCGCTCGCGTTCGAGCTACCGGTGACGGAGGTTTACCGTGCGCTACTCGACTTAATCCTCGCGGAAGAAGTAAAACTCCTTACGGGTAACGACCGACCGCCGACCGCCGAAGACCAGCAAGCGCAAGAGAACTGGTACCTGACCTACGAAAAGAACCGGTTGAAGGGGCAGCCGGGTGTGAATCCCAAGCAGATCACCGACGAATTCGTAAAACAACTTCTCGAACGCCGCGGTCTCACGTGGCGGCTGATTACCACAAACCCGGGATTTCGCGCGCAAGCGAAAGCGCGCGGCCATTTCAAGCGCGCGCAGACCGACGAGACGCTCAAAGCGCACTACGACAAGAACAGGAAGCGGTTCGGCGACCGCTTAAAAGTCGCGCGCATCCTCACCAAGGCCCGCCAGCAACGCGTCGTGAGCCTCGGCCAAAAGATGCGCAACCTGGAGCAGGGCAAAGCGGTGGCCAACGCGCACTGGCTCAAACTCAAAGCAGGCGAAGACTTTGGCGAACTCGCGCGACAGCACAGCGAGGATCCCGACATCGTGCGTCTCAACGGCGGCAAAATGTTGGGGTGGATCACAGCCGACACGCCGGGCCATAAGGACGTCTACATCCAAGCAAACGGTTTGAAGCGGTTCGAGATCTCGCGTCCGTTCTTCAGTGCGGGCCGCGGTTTTGTGATCGTGAAACTGCTGGACCGCAAGAAAGCGGGCGACTTCAAGTCGATGCGCAAACAGATCTTGCGCGACGCGGCGGAGCGTGACTACCAACTTTGGCGCCGACAGGTCAGTCGCGCGGCAGTCAAAAACCAGTCCATGCTCGACGACGAATAGTGAAGGCACGACGCAAACAAGAACGGCCCGCGTGCGCATGCACCCGGGCCGTTTTTCGTGGTCGTTAGGTCCGCGCTCGCAGCGCCAACTGACTCAGGCGCCGTCTTTGTCCTTCTCGTCGCCCTTGCCGGGTTCCCTGCCGGGTTCCTTGCCGGGTCCCTTCTCAAGATCTTTGGCGCCGCCTTCGCCACAACCCGCGTCGCCGTCGCCACACCCGTCTTTGTCGTCACCGTCTTTTGTCGGCGGCGGCATCGGGCCGGAGTCTTTGTCCACATTTCCCGCGCGCTTGCGCTCCAATTCCTTGGCGCGCTCGTCGGCGGCCTTCTTCTGTGCGGCCCATGACTCGACAATCATCTGAACCGCGCGCGGGTTCGTGTAGAGCTGGCGTATTTTTTTGGCCTGCGCGCGGTCTTTGACGGCGTTGCGAACGGCGCGCACCTGCGCATCGTTGATGCCGGGTCGGAGGAACGCGGCGCGCAAGAGGTACTCACGCTTTTGTTCTTCGTCGCGAATCGGCATCGGCGGGCGACGGAACAGCTCTTTTTCGCGGACGCCGTTGGCGACCCCGGTCAACACCCAAAGCGAAAGGAACGCTTCGGATCGGACTAAGTGCTGCGTGTCCTTCGGATCGTCGTCTTCGAGGAGCAAGCCAAGAATGTCGATGGAGGCGGCTTCGCGGACATTCAGCGTGGCGAGACCGACCGCGACATCCACGCGGATTCCGAAGTAGGGATGGCGGTACACCGTCTTGTTCAAGAACAGGTTCTTAACGCGCTCGAGCGGTGCGCTCTTGCTGAGTGCTTCCAAACAAGTGCGCTGCGTCGTGTGGTCTGGTTCGCTCTCGTCGAGAAGGATCTTCTCCAACACGTCCCAAACTTTTGGTGAACCCCAAGAGGGCCGGCGCAGAATCGACGTCATCTTCATCCGCAAGATGCGTTCGTTGTCTTTATCCGCGATCACTTTCAGCGCGTGATCGAGCACGAGCTCGCGCTTGCTGTCATCGACAAAGCTCAGCGTTTCGAGCGCTTCGGCGCGCACGGACACATCGAGACTCTTGTTCGAGAACAACTTGATCAGGTGCGGCGCCAACCCCTTCGTCTTGAATTGGCGCAGCGCGTTCAGCGAGCCGCGGACCGCCGCGATATCAGCCGGACTCGTGGGCGCCTTGCTAATGATCTTGATCAGATGCGGCTCGGCTTCTTTGATCTTGAACCGCGCGAGCATCAGGGCGGCGCGACCGCGCGCGTCCGCACTCTCGTCTTGCAGCCAGTCGAGCAAGATGTCAGGTGTCGACGGGTCGTTTTTGGCCAGGTCGTAGCGCACCATCACGGACGCTCGCCGCGTCGAAACGACTTTGGACTCGGCCGAGCGATTCACCGCACGCCGTTCCCCGAACGAGCCAAGCGAATTGAGAATGGCGAGCTTGCCGGCGACCTTGCCCTCGTCTTCCAACGCGCCTTTGAGCGCCTCGATCACCATCATTCGCTTCTCGATCTTTTGCAGCGCCTTATGGGCATCTGCTGTGCCGACGCCGTCCTCGAGCTGCGAGATCGCGCGATGGATCTTCCAGCGTGTGCCGAGGTCAAAGCTGTCGGCGACGAAGTAGCCGATGACGGATACGAATGCGACGCCGGTAACGATCCGGAGGACCGGTGTGGATTTCTTGCTCATCTTCGAAATTCTCAGTTTGCGATTCAGCGAGTTTCCGTTGGAAGCACCGCTTTCGACCTAGCCGGGCCGATTCCCCGGCCCCTGCGAGCCAACCTCTCAGCATATCAAGTTACGCACCAAACGGCGCACATGGCTGGTCTTGCCGCTGTGGGGTATAGAATTCGCTGCCATGGGTGACCTGCAGTTCGATTTTGACGCGGCGGAGACGTGTACGCTCGAAGTCGATGACGAGCAGGCGGGCGTGCGCCTCGACCAGTTCTTGGCCGTGGCCCTCAACGACTTCAGTCGAGCAGGCGTGCAGCGTCTGATCAAACTCGGTGCCGTGATTTTGAACGGGACGGCGGCTACGCGCGCATCGGTGAAGGTGCAAGAGGGCGACCAGGTCGCGGTGACGGTCCCCGCACTCAAGGAGCCGTCGGTTACTCCGCAGTCCATCGAACTCACGGTCCTGCACGAGGACGATGATGTCTTAGTGATCGACAAGGCGCCGGGCATGGCCGTGCATCCCGGGGCCGGACGACCGGATGGAACGGTCGCGAACGCGGTTGCGGCGCGCATCGGCATCGTCGGACCGCGCGACCGACCGGGCATCGTGCATCGGTTGGACCTCGCCACGAGCGGCGTCATGGCGATCGCCAAACACGAATCCGCGCACGCCAGCCTGTCCGCGGCCTTTAAGGAGCGGGCGGTCGTCAAGGTGTACCTGGCGATCACGCACGGTGTGCTGGACTACGACGAGTACGCGATCGACGCGCCGCTCGGACGGTCTCTGCGGGATCCGAAAAAGATGGCGGTGCGCCACGATCAAGGCCGCGCGTCGTTCACGGGAGTCGCGGTGAATGAGCGCTTCGAACGCGCCTCGTTCATTGAATGTCGTCCGCGGACGGGGCGCACGCACCAGATCCGCGTCCATTTGCTGAGTACCGGCCATCCGCTGCTCGGCGACGCGACCTACGCGCGCGGTCGCGCCAACCCGGTTTCCGTGCCGCGTTTGATGTTGCACGCGAGCAGTTTGACGTTCCCGCACCCGCGGACAAACGAGCCTGTCACCGTGGAGGCGCCGGTCCCCGCCGACATGAGCGCCGTGCTCGCGCTTTTGCGCGCGAGTTGACGCTGGCCCGCGCCACGGCTACGGTCGGCCCATGGACCGTCAAACCTGGGAGCGCGATGTCTACGGGCCCGCGCGCGCTAAGCACTCCGAACGCCGGGACTCGTTTCAAACGTCGAGCGGAATTCCGCTGGAACCCGTGTACGGCGACGGGCCGTTCCCCGGGGAGTACCCGTACGTGCGCGGCGTGCAGCCGACCATGTATCGCGGGCGCTTTTGGACGATGCGGCAGTACGCCGGATTTACGTCGGCCAAGGCGAGCAACGAACGGTACCGCGCTCTGCTCGCGCAGGGCGCACGCGGTCTGTCGGTCGCGTTCGACTTGCCCACGCAGATCGGCTACGACTCCGATAGCCCCGAGGCGTTTGGCGAAGTCGGACGCGTCGGTGTGCCCATCAACTCGCTGCACGACATGGAAGTGTTGTTCGACCAGATCCCGCTCGACAAGGTGACCGTGTCGATGACGATCAATTCGACGGCGAGCATCTTGCTGGCGCTGCTGATCGCGGTTGCGAAACGGCGCGGGATTGACCCGTCGGCACTCGGCGGCACGATCCAAAACGACATCTTGAAGGAGTACATCGCGCGCGGGACGTATCGTTTTCCCGTCGGGCCCTCGATGCGCCTGATCACGGATACCTTTCGATACTGCGCGGACCACGTTCCGCGTTGGAATCCGATCTCAATCAGCGGGTACCACATTCGCGAGGCCGGCGCGACGGCGGCGCAGGAGGTCGCGTTCACGCTGGCCGACGGGATCGCGTATGTCCAGGCGGCTCTCGACGCCGGTCTGGATGTGGATCGATTCGCCAGTCGGCTGTCATTTTTCTTCAACGCGCACAACAACCTGTTCGAGGAGGTCGCGAAGTTTCGCGCCGCCCGACGGATGTGGGCCAAGATCATGAAGGAGCGCTTCGGCGCCAAGAGCGAGCGCTCGTGTTGGCTTCGGTTCCACACGCAGACGGCGGGCTCGACGCTGCAGAGCCGGCAGATTGACTGCAACGTCGTGCGTACCACGCTGCAGGCGCTGTCGGCCGTGCTCGGGGGCACGCAATCGCTGCACACCAACGGGCGCGACGAAGCGTTGGCGTTGCCGACCGAAGCGAGCGCTACGCTGGCGCTGCGGACGCAGCAGGTGATCGCGCACGAAAGCGGTGTCGCGGATGTTGTCGATCCGCTCGGCGGCGCGCCGTTCATCGAGGCGCTCACCGACGAGGTGGAGGCGCGCGCTCAGGCATTGATTGACCGCATCGACGCCATGGGGGGGGCGGTTTCGTGCATCGCCTTCATGCAGGGCGAGATCGAGCGCAGTGCCTATCAGGCGCAAAAGCGAATCGAATCCGCCGAGGATGTGGTCGTCGGCGTGAATCGGTTTGAAGAGGGCGACGGGGCCCAACCGGAGCTCTTGGCGATCGACGACGCGGCCTACACGAGCATCTGCGTACAGCTCAAGGAGATGCGGTCGCAACGTGACGGCGCGGCGGCCCAGCACGCCCTGGACGCGCTCACGGCCGCGTGTCGCTCGACCGACAACCTGATGCCGCCGATTCTGGCCGCGGTGGAAGCGCACGCGACCGTCGGCGAGATCTGTGCCGCGATG
Organism: Planctomycetota bacterium; assembly: GCA_021776785.1. Classification (GTDB taxonomy): domain Bacteria; phylum Planctomycetota; class PLA2; order PLA2; family PLA2; genus JAJFFF01. The sequence goes on from JAJFFF010000043.1 coordinate 8,222, forward strand.
GAGTCGGTGTTCGGCGTGTACCAGCCCGGATAGACGCGGTCACTTCACTTCGATTTCGCGAATGAGCGGCCATTTCTGCGGATCGATTTCATGAGTATCGATGCGGACCAGCCGCGCGGACCCCAGCGGCGCCGGGTCGATTGCAGCGATCCCGTTTTTTGGTTTGCCAAACCCGACGATGACGGTGCCGTCGTCGCGGGTCTGGATGAGCGCTACCGATTCTTGGGCCTCGACTTGTGCGCGGCCCAGCGCGAGCGTGAACCGAATCGGTTGTTCGGGGCGCGTGACTTCGATATCGCGCCAGACCACAAGTTGACCGCGCTCTGCGCGCAAGAGGACGCGCCACTTCCCGGCATGGGGCGCGCGCAGACGAAACACGCCGCTTTCGCCGAGCAACGCTTCGCTTCGCTGCGAACCCTGTACTTGAAAACGCGGTGGCATGAGCAGCGCGTTCCAGCCTTTCGCGTTGCCTCCGGTAATCGTCACCAGACCCTCGACACTCGGTGCGCGAGCATCGGCGACAAGCAGATCATGCTTCGTCGTGGATCCGGCGCGTACGGTGCATGTGTGGGGAATCGGTTCGGCGCCTAAGCGCGAGCGTACGCGTTGGGCTCGCGGGTGAATCTCTTTGTCGGTCCGTGTCACAAGCCACGGGCCGGGCGTGAGCGCGTCAAAGCGAAATGCACCGTTGGCGTCGCTGCGCTGGGTTTGCGCGAATCCGTCCGCGCGCGAGATCGCGACGATGACCCCTGGAGCGGCTTTTCCGTCTTCGGTGCGCACGCGCCCCGCGATCGACCCGCCGCGTGTGATTTGCAGCGGCACGTCGTCGCCGACCGTTGCGTCGAACGCGCGTATGTCGGAACTCGCCGGAGCCAGTCCATCGGCTTCCGCGCGTACGACGAACCGTCCCTGGCCGCGCAGGGTGAGACGGTACGCTCCGTTCTTGTTGGTGCGCGTTTGGGCTGTCGGGCTTCGTTGGGATCGCACCGGGAATCTGTTCACCGTGACTATGCGGTCGGTCGGCGTCGCCTTGTGAAGCGTAACGCGCGCGTCGGCGACCGGTTTCCCGTTCGCCGTGACCGTACCGCGTATGCCTGGAAGTTCTTGAAGTTGCGCTTGCGCGTCGGCAGGGGCGGTTTCGGACGCGTAAGGACCGAGTGTTGCCAGCGCATGGTGATCCGCGTCGACGATGACCATGAACGCTCCCGCGGGCAACGGGACCTTGGCAGCGCCGTCAGCGCCGGCCTCGACATCGTCGATCGGGAGATCGAACTCGGCGTCGGGGCGCCGCATACGTACGCGGAACGTGCTCACCGCGGCGCCCTTCGTACCGGTCGCGCGAACGGTCATGTACCGAATTTTGGAAAGGCGAAGCGTGATCGTCGCTCCCGTTGCGCGGACATCAGTCCGGCGCGCCGCACCCCAGCGGCCCTCGGGATCGCGCACCTCGATGATGTAGACCGCGCCTTCCTCGGCCTCGATCTGAAACGTCCCATCGTCTTCGACGGTGGTTCCTCCGCCGCCTTCTGTGTTGTCGCCGACAAATTCGTAGGACAACTCGACGCCGCTCGCAGGTTTGCCTTCCGGGGTCAGAGCAACGCCTTGAATCGTCGCGTTCGCCGGTTTGGCTTCGAGCCTAACGATCACCCCGGCGGTCTCGCGGCCCGCGTGAATTTCGGCCGGTGCATGCGTGCCGTTCCAGTAGTCGGCGGCTTCTACCCAGACGCGCTGCGAACCGATCGGGATTCCGGTGATCCGGAAGCGGCCATCGGCGTCCGTTGCGGTAAACGGTTGGGCCGCCACAGCCGCAAGCGGGGCATGGCGCAGGTGGTTGATATCGGCGTCGGTAAACGGGCGTTGGCTCCATCCGACCTGCGCGTGCGCAACGGGCTTACCTTCTTGATCGACGACGCGACCGACGAGCGAGCCGCCCGGTTCGAGAGCAATGTCGCCCAGGGCGGTTCGGGAGTCGCGCTTCGCCTGCGTGCGCATGGTGCGTGTGGCATACCCGTCGGCGCGAAACGAAAGATCGAGGACGGTCATGTTGTCTTTGATCTTGAGTGCGGCAACGAGCCGACCGTCAGCGCCGGCCCTCAACTCGATGATTTCGCCCGCATGGCGGATGTGGACGTCGCATCCGCTCACCGCGTTCTTGTTGGTGTCGACGACGCGAAAAGAAACGGACGAGGTCGGCGCGGCGATCGGGTTCGCGCCCGGCGCGGCCGGTGTGGAGCGCCGCGCTCGCGACGGCTCGATGCTCTCGCCGTCCTTCGATTTAGGCACGGCATGTTTTGCGTCCGTGTCATTCGATCTTGCGTCCGCGGCGCGGGTGCGACGCGTCTCCGTGCGCGTCGGCGTGTCACTCCACGGCGCGCGGTCCGATACGTGCCATCCGAGCACGAGAAGCGCGACCACCGCGCCTCCTACGAGAAATTTTGTAGTTGTCGACAAGGCCACGGCTCCTCCAAGAGAGAGTGTTGTTCCCATGGCATCGAGGGTCGGTACGGTGAGGGCCGCGAGCGCGTTGTGCCAGCGCTTGCGATCGCCGGCGTGGCGGGCGTCCAGCGCTTGACGGAGAAGCGTCAGTCCACGTTGGATTCGCCAACGCACGGTTCCCGGCGGCGTACTTTGTTTCCGCGCGATGTCCGCAGCAGTCCAATCGCGGTAGTAGCGAAGGAGCAACGTGGTGCGGAACGGCTCTTCCAAGTTCATCACCAGCTCGGTGAGCATTTGGTGCGACTCGAGTTCGGCGAGGATCCTGTCCGGCGTGTCGGCTTGCCGATCCGGTTGGGCGACGGCGTGTTCGCGTCGACTCCGGCGGCGATTGGTTCGCGCGCGCATGCGCGCCTTGTTGCCGAGCACACGCGCAAGCCACGGTCGCAGCGGACGGTCGGCGCGCGGGGGCTTTTCCAGGGCGGCGAGCCACGTTTCCTGTACGACGTCATCGGCCTCGGCGCGATCCCGAACCAGTCGGCGCGCGAGCGCGCGTGCCCATGAAGCGTGCTTGAGCAGCTCCTCGGGTCCGATCAGGGGTTCGTCGCCTCGATGCATAGAAGGTACTTGCCGCGCTTGGTCAGAGTGTTGGCGGTATTTTTTGATTCGTCGCCTGAAGCGTACGAGAACACCGTCCCGCGCGCTTAAATCCGGCCGCCAGGCGTCGAATGGGCCCTTCGCGGCATTCGTTTTTTCATCCCTCCCGGGGATGTGAATAATGCGCCTGTGAAAAACATCAACCATGTGGGCGTCGCGGTCGCCGATCTTGAGGCCGCGCGCGCGATCTGGGACGAGCTGCTCGGGCAGACGCCCGACGTCGAGCATGTCGCCACGCAGCGCGTTTTTGCCGCGATGTATCCGTGCGGGATCGAGTTGATCGCGCCGGAAACTGACGACAGTCCGATTTCGAAGTTTTTGGCCAAGCGTGGGAGCGGCATCCACCACGTCACGATCGAAGTCGATGACATTGATGCGCAACTCGCGCGTTTGGCGAATCGCGATGTGCGCCTGATCAACAAGTCGGCCGTTCCCGGCGTTGGAGGCAGTCGCGTTGCGTTCCTTCACCCTGCCGCGGCCGGCGGCGTTTTGGTGGAACTCAAAGAGACCGCCAAGCAAGACAAGCACGGGGAGTCCGGCAGCGATGAATAACCGAGAAGAGTTGCACCGTCGGCGCGAGGCTTCGCTGCTGGGCGGCGGGATGAAAGCGATTGAGAAACAGCACGCCAAGGGCAAGCTGACCGCGCGTGAGCGCATCGATTTGTTGCTCGACCCCGGGACGTTCATCGAGATCGATCCGTTCGTCACTCATCGCTGCACCGACTTCGGGATGGCTGCGAAAAAGATTCCCGGCGACGGCGTGATTACCGGGCACGGGCTTGTGGAAGGCCGCGCCCTCTTTGTGTTTTCGCAAGACTTCACCGTGTTCGGTGGATCGCTCAGCGGCGCGTATGCCCAAAAGATCTGCAAGATCATGGACCTGGCGATGAAGGCGGGCGTGCCCGTGGTTGGGTTGAACGACTCCGGTGGTGCGCGCATCCAGGAGGGCGTCGAGTCGCTTGGCGGGTACGCCGACATCTTTTTGCGCAACACACTGGCGTCCGGCGTCGTGCCGCAGATCTCCGCGATATTGGGGCCGTGCGCCGGGGGCGCCGTCTACTCGCCCGCGATTACGGACTTCGTTTGCATGGTCGAGAACACGAGCTACATGTTCGTTACCGGGCCCAACGTCGTCAAAACCGTCACGCACGAGGAAGTTTCGTTTGAGGACCTTGGTGGTGCGGCGACGCATGCCGGCAAGTCCGGCGTCGCGCATCTCACCGCTCCCGACGACGCCGCGTGCCTCGCGCAGGTCCGGCGGCTCCTTAGCTACATGCCGCTCAACAACCGTGAGGATCCGCCGACGGTTGCCTGCGACGACGATCCCAACCGCATGGACGAGGCACTTGACACCATCGTCCCGGCCGATCCCGAAAAGCCTTACGACATCAAAGACGTCGTCTCCCGTGTTGTGGACAAGGAGTCGTTTTTTGAAGTGATGCCCGAGTACGCCGGCAACATCGTGGTTGGCTTTGCTCGTCTCGGCGGGCGCGCGATCGGCGTGGTCGCAAACCAGCCCGCGTACCTTGCTGGCGTTCTCGACATCGACGCCAGCCTCAAGGGCGCGCGTTTCGTTCGCTTCTGCGACTGCTTCAACATTCCGCTCGTCACGTTTGAGGACGTTCCCGGTTTCTTGCCCGGCACGAATCAGGAGTGGGGCGGCATCATCAAACACGGCGCGAAACTTCTCTACGCTTATTGCGAAGCCACCGTGCCGAAACTCACCGTCATCACGCGCAAAGCGTACGGCGGCGCCTACGACGTCATGAGCTCCAAGCACATTCGCGGCGACTTCAACTTTGCTTGGCCCAGCGCGGAGATCGCCGTTATGGGCGCCAAAGGCGCTGCCGAGATCATCTTCAAACGCGACATCCACTCGCCCGAAGACGAAGCGCGCTACACCGAAGAGTACAAACAGAAGTTCGCGAACCCGTTTATCGCTGCTGAGCTCGGCTACATCGACGACATCTTCGAGCCGAGGTTCACCCGTCCGCGCCTCATCTCCGCCCTTTCGATCATGGCCACCAAAGTCGACCGAAACCCACCCAAAAAACACGGCAACATCCCCCTATAAAAAAACCCCAATGCGGTACCGGGTTGGATTTTTTCGTCCATAAAGCATTGTTTATTAGGGGGTTACAGCGACGAGGTGCGGCAATTTTGTCGCACTTTGGACGCCTCGCGAGGCGAAGTGACAGGGCGCTGTCGTCTAGAACCGAAGCGTGGGGCTTTTCTCGGCCTCGCGGCGTGGCACAGGCGCCTAAATTGCGTCACCAATGCCGCATGTTGACGTCATAACATCTTATGGAATAACGCTTTAGAACCGAAAAAATCCAACCCGGTACCGCATTGGGGAGGTGCCGCAATGCGGGGGTTAGGGGGCTAGGCGTTCGATTTGCCAGGTTTTGGTTTTTTTGTATTTCAGCCTGTCGTGTAGGCGGCTCTCTCGGCCCTGCCAGAACTCGATCGTCGTGGCGACCAGTTTGTAGCCGCCCCAGTGCGATGGGCGAGGGATGGGTTGGCCGTCGAGGCGAGCCGTGAGGTCGGCGACGCGGGTTTCGAGTTCGTCGCGGCTGGCAATCACTTCGCTTTGGGCGGACGCGGTCGCGGCGATTTGACTGCCGCGCGGACGGCGCTGGAAGTACGCGTCGGAGCGCGCCGCGTCAATGGCGTGAACGGGGCCCCGGATGCGGACCTGGCGCTCAAACCGATCCCAAAAAAACAACATCGTCGCGGCGTTATTGTGAGCGAGCTGCTGACCCTTGGCGCTGTTGTAGTTCGTATAAAAAACGAAGCCGTCGTCGTCGACGCCGCGACACAAGACAACGCGCGCATCCGGGGCGCCGTGCTCGTCCACCGTGGCCAGCGTAGCCGCGTCAGGAATCGGCATGTGCGGCGCCGACTCGTCAAACCACTTGCGGAACTGAGCGATCGGATCGGGATCAAGCTCATCGAGTGTCAGCGTGCCCCACCGATAGTCTCCGTGCGGGTTGTCAGCGTCGCGATTGACCATGCGTCAAGCGTACGCGGGGCGCGGCGCGACCTCCAGCCCGGGCCGCTCCGAAAGAGAGCCGGACGCCCCGGCGACCGCGCGCGGCGCCACGGGAGGAACCGAACGCCTCGCCGGCAAGCGATATCCGACGGAAAAAGCGTGAGGCCAACGACTTACGGCGGCGACCGTGAGCTTATTCACGCGCGGCGGGCGCAGGCCGGATAGTTGTGCCGTGGCGATTCGGGTGTGGTTTGCTAACTTCCCGCGGTGCCGATTCGAAAAGTCTGTGTCGCGAATCGCGGCGAAATCGCGGTCCGAGTGATCCGGACCCTGCGCGAGATGGGGATTCGGTCCGTCGCCGTTTTTTCCGACGCCGATCGGCGCGAACTGCATGTGCGCGCCGCCGACGAAGCGTATCGAATCGGACCGGCCGCGCCCGGTGAATCGTATCTGCGCGGTGACGTGATCATCGCGACCGCGGTGGCAGCGGGCTGCGACGCCGTCCACCCGGGGTACGGATTCTTGAGCGAGAACGCGGCGTTCGCCGGCGCCGTCGAAGAGGCGGGCCTCGCGTTCATTGGTCCGACCGCCGCGACGATTGCGCAGGCGGGCGACAAGATCCAAGCGCGCGTCGTGATGAAAGCGGCGGGCGTGCCGGTGATCCCCGGCAGCGATTCGCCCGAGCCCGACGTCGCGTCCGCCAAAACAATCGCCGACGCGATCGGGTACCCGGTCGCGCTGAAAGCCGTCGGCGGCGGCGGCGGCAAAGGCATTCGCATCGTGCACGAAGCCGCGGAGCTGAAGTCGGCGTTCACGCGCGCGTCGTCCGAAGCGGAGACCGCGTTTGGAAACGGTGCGGTGTACGTCGAAAAGTTCCTCGTGCGTCCGCGCCATATCGAAATCCAAGTGCTGAGCGATACGCACGGCCATCACTTTCATTTCGGTGAGCGTGAGTGCAGCATTCAACGCCGCCATCAGAAGCTCTTAGAGGAAGCGCCGTCGCCGACCGTTGACGCAACGCTTCGTGCTGCGATGGGTGCCGCCGCCGTGAAAGCCGCGCGCGCCGTGAACTACCGCGGCGCAGGAACCGTGGAGTTCTTGCTCGACCAAAGCGGGGAGTTTTACTTCCTCGAAATGAACACCCGCATTCAAGTGGAGCACCCGGTAACCGAGCTTTGCTACGGCATCGACCTCGTGCGCCAACAGGTGCGCGTCGCGGAAGGGCGCGAGCTCAAGTTTGTGCAAGATGACCTCCAACCCGTCGGACACGCGATCGAAGCGCGGCTCACGGCGGAAGATCCGGGCGGCGGATTTCTTCCGCAGACCGGCACGGTGCGCGCTGTGCGCATGCCGGAAGGGCCCGGCGTTCGGATCGACTCGAACCTGTACCCCGGGCAAGAGATCACGCTGTTTTACGACCCGATGATCGGTAAGGTCATCGTGCACGGACGCGACCGCGAGCACGCCATCGCCCGCCTCGAACGCGCGCTGACTGAGATGCGTTTGGTCGGAATCATGACCTGCGCCCCGCTCCTGCGCGCCGTGTTGAAAGACGACGCTTACCGGCGCGGCGACGTCGACACCGGATACTTGGAACGCTTCGTCGAAGAGGTCGATTGGCAAGCGCTGCCCGAAGTGAACGATCTCCCGGCCGAACTCCCGGCCGTGCTGACGGCCGTGCTCTACGCGCACCAACAAAAGGGCGCCAGCAAGGCGGTGGTCGCGGATCGCGCCGCGCGCAGCGAGTGGCTGACGGCCGCCCGCGCGGAGATGATGCGATGAAGTATTACGCGAAAGTCGGCGCGCGCGAGTTTGAATGCACGATGTCTGAGGATGACGGAGCGTTGTTTGTCGAGGTGGACCAAACGCGCTACCGCGTCGATCTCGCCCACATCGAAGCGTCCGCGTCGTACACGCTGCTCGTGGACGGACGCTCGTACGAGTTTGCGTTGCACGAAGATGAAGACGGGATCGAACTCTCGGGCGGCGCTGGGTTGTTTCGCGTGTGCGTCGAGGACGCGCGCACCCACGCGGCGCGCGCGATGGTCAGCGCCGCGGGAGGGCCGGCGGGGCCGCGCCTCGTCAAAGCCGCGATGCCCGGAATCGTTCGTGAATTGCTCGTCGAGGACGGCGCGGTCGTAACGAAGGGCCAACCGCTTCTGATTCTGGAAGCGATGAAAATGCAGAACGAAATTCGCGCGGATGGCCCGGGCACGGTCACCCGGGTGCACGTCAAGGCGGGCGCCACGGTGGTCAAGGGCGAAAAGCTCCTCGAGCTTGAATCGCCGCCGTCGCCGTAGCGCACCGGGTACGCCGCACCCACGTTCGCCCGGGCTTGCAGGCGCCCACCGAATCTGACACGTACGGGCGGATCCTCGTACTCTATAGATGTGCCGCGCGCTTTTTGGGTTGTTGTGATCGTTTTGGCCGCCGTCGGGGCTGCGGTGTTGACGCGATGGGGCCCGGCGCAGCAGAGCGACCCGAGTTATTTTCAGGTGCCGCGCGAGTCGCGGGCTTATGTCGGTTCGGTGTTTCGCGCGGGCGTGGCCGCGCCGGGGATTTCCGTTCACCTCCTCGAAAACGTGATCGACGGGGCGCGCTTTTCGACGACGACCGACGCGTCGGGACGGTTTCAGTTGGAGTGGCGGCCGACGCGGACACACCTGCGCCAAAAGTTGGTGCTCTTAGCGGAGCTTCCCGACGTGCCGAAGCCTGCGGCCACCGGTCCGAGCACGGGCGTCGTGCAAAAGGCGCGCGCCGGCGAGAACCGCATCGATCTCGCGCCTGCGGTTTCGTGGTCCGGCCGAACGTCCGGAGGCAGTTCGGTGGGCGTGGTGTGGGCCGGCACGCGTGGCAGCGGCGCCGTCACCGAGGGCGCGGGGCACCTTCCGCGAAGCGCGCCCGCGGTTGTCCTCGGATTGGCGGACGGATGTGCGCCGCGTTGGCAGACCATGCGCGCGCACGCGGACGAAACAGAATTCGTGCTTCGTTTACGCGCGGGCGTCGATGTGTCCATCACGGCGCGGGATCCGTTTGGGAAACCGATCGTCGGCGCGGTCGCGCGACTCGCGGGCACGACCGACATCGCCGCCGCGCTTCCGCAGTTTCAGACCGACGAAGGTGGTGTCGCGGTCTTGAAGCATCAGTCCGACGGCGACTACATCTCGGTTCGGATGGAAGCGGAAGGATATCTCCCGGTCCGCGCTGGGGCGTGGCCGGGCCTGGACAACGAAGTCATCTTGTGGCCCGCGCGCACTGTGGAAGTGACGGTGTGGGACGCGTGGAATCAACGCGGCATCGACAACGCGGGCTTCGACGTCGAACTCTCCGAGGAGCGGAAAGGTCGTTGGCTAGGTCGGAAACTGGGAAGCACGTCGCGACCGATTCTCATGGCGCCCGGCAAAACGGTGGGGACGTTTCGCCTGCTGTTGCCGCAGTGCGCGTTGGAACTGACGGCGAACGCGACGGGATACTCCACGGAAACGGCGTCGATCGGCGCGAACGACGCCCAGGCGCGCATCCGTCTCACGCCGCCGCGACGTCGACACCGCGCTGCGCACTTGGTCCTCATCGCGCCCGATCAAGTCGGCGATCTACCGCTCGTCTTGACCGCGGACGACGGGGAATGGGGGCGGCGCGCGCGTTTGAAGGGCGGTCGCGCACGTATCCTCGTCAAGCCGAACACGAAACTGAAGTTCGCGTCGACACGCGCGGACGGCGGCCAGTGGATCGCACAAACGTCGGTCGAGCCGGTCGCTCCCGGCAAAGAACGCGAAGTGCAAGTCGCGCTCTTGCCGGCGATTGCGTTGACCGTCCGCACCAATCCGCCCGTCACGGGCACGGTGTATCTAAGCGACGCCGCCTATGAGGACACGTCCAACGCCGAGAGTCGTCCGCTGATCGATGGGCGCGCGACGTTCGCTGCGCGCCCGCTGCGCGTCATGCGCGTGCGAGTTGTGCCGGACGGAAACTACTTCGAAGAACGTGCCGAATTCGTCACCGCCGATACTGATGAGGAGCGCGGGATCGATCTGATCTCCGCCGCCGGGTTCGAGACAACGGTCCGCGAGTTTGAATCGGGCTTACCGGTTTCGTTTGCGCGCGTTCGTGTCTGGGAGCCGACGGCAAACGGGCGCCTCGAGCTGCGCTTGCCGCCGCGCGTGTCGTTTGCGGACGCAAACGGCGTCGTCCGCGTCGTCGGACTGAGGCGCGGCGAGATGGCGTATGAGATCGATGCGCCGTATCTAACCGTGCATCGCGGCGGTGTGGTTCGGCTCGACGAAGGCGTCGTCAAGAAACTGCCGGGCGTGACGTTGCCGCCGCAGTCCCGTTGGTCGGGCATGGTCGTCGACGAGCTTGGCCACCGACAAGTCGGAAAGAAACTCGCCGTCATGCGACCCGAGGTTTATCGCCTGAAGTTCGCCAACGGCGGCGAACGTCGTTTGTTTAACCTGACGTCGATCGCGTTGCCGACGGCGTGTGCCGATCGTGACGGAAACTTCTCCGTACCCGACCCGTGGGTGCCCGACACCGATATCGCGGCGCTTAAGGTGGGGCGCGAGAGCCTGCTGGTGGTTCTGTCGGAGGGCAGTTCGAAGTTTGCGCATACTGTGATCACCGCGCGCAACCTCGCCGAAAACGACGGCAAGGCTGCGATCGGTGAGGGCGGGCGCGTTCAGATCTTTCTCAATGGCCGGGTGAACGGTGTCTATCTGCTTTTGCCGGGCGGTGTCAACGCGGTGCTGTTGCGCGGCGACCCGTCGATGACCGTGCGCCCGCTGCCGGTGCACCTGCCGGGGGGAACGCACACGTTGCACGTGCAAATGCGGGACGGGCGCCAGGCGACGACGACGCTCAATTGTCCGCCCGGCGAAATCGTCGATTGGCACGCCTTTCCCTAGGCTCCATCGAAACCATGGCCCGCGTTCGGTGGGCCGCATCACCGCAGGATCGGCGCGCCGCATCCTCGCGGTCTCTCGTTTGGCGCAGCATCTTTCCGTTCGCGTGAACAATGGGCGGCGTGCACGTACCATTGGGCGCGTGCGCGAACGTGATTTAGACGAATTCAACTCGATCTTTAAACGATCGATCATTCCCACCATTGAAGTCGAGAAGATTGAGGTCTCGACCATTCTTGTGCTGGCGGATTTCTCCGCCACCTCGCAGTCGTGCGTGGACGTGGCGCAAGCGCTGGCGCGTCGGTTCGCCGGCGCGCGTGTTTGCATTCGATTTTTGCTGCACGAAGGGGACGTCGCACACCGCGCCGAAGCCGAGCAAGCGTTGGATAGGTGGAACGCCGACGAAAAGAGCATTCTCGTCGGAGATCCGGCCGGATCCATCGAGGGCATGTTCGCGGGCAAGCCGCCGTCGATGGTTGTGGCGCCGACGCCGTTTCGCCGCCATGACCCGACGCCGACGAGTGATGCCGCCGGCGCCTTCGTCGATCAATTGCTGGTCGCGACGCCGGTTCCGACGCTGCTGCTGCGCGGCAAAACCGACGAGTCGATCTTTCAATCGATCCTCGCGAAGATCCCCGGCGGTCGCCACGAGTTGATCGAACAGTTCTCGTTCGCCTTTGCGTTGTGCCCGCCGGGCGGGAAGGTGCGGCTGTTGCACGTCGTCGAAGCCGAACGTCTCAACGAGCTGGCCGAAATCTTAGAGGTCACCCCGGGCATCGACACCGACGAAGGTTCCGCTGAGCTGCTGCACGCGATCGAAATGCGCATGAACCACCTCCTGCGCGGGGCGCTGCGCACGGGCAAGGATGCCGCGTTCGAGGTCGTCGCCGATCTTAAGGTCGGGGACCCGTTCAAAATTGTTCCGGCGGCGGCTGCGGACTGCTCGATGATTATCTTGGGGTCTGCGACGAGCCACACGGAGTTCCTGGACTCGCGCGCCTATCAACTTATGAAAGCGCTGCCGGGCCTTCCGGTCTTGGCGCTTTAGGCAGACGCTGTGGAAACCATCTTTTTCGCGTCGTTGCTCATCGCGACGCTCCTCTGTCTCGCGTTCGAAGTGTTGCCGAAAGCCGTGTTGGCGCTTGTCGTCGCGGGCATCAGCTTGTTCGCCGCCATTGCGTTCGGCATGAAGTTCGGCGACGGCCACGGCGGCGGCCATCTCATTCCCGCGCCCGTGCAACTGATTGAGTGGCCCACACTGGGCGTGATCATCGGGAGCTCGATCTTTGTCGAGATCGCGGCGCGCTCCGGCATCTTTACCTGGTCCGCGATCCGGCTGCTCAAGGCGAGCAAGGGCGATCCGTGGAAGCTGCTTTTGCTGTTGGGCGTGCTGACGTTGCTGTTTAGCGCGTTCCTCAACAACGTGACCGCCATGATCATCGTCGGCTCGCTGACGGTGGTGGCGTGCAAAAACCTAGGACTTGACGCGAAGCCGTACCTCCTCACCGAAGCGTTTTTGACCAACGTCGGCGGTCTGCTGACGCTGATCTCGTCGTTGCCCAACATCATCCTCGGGCAGGTCGCCGGGATCTCGTTTCTCCGCTTTTTCCTGGTCGCCGCGCCGTACTGCCTCCTTGCATCCGCCGCGACGCTGATTCTCGCGCGCCGCATCTTTAAGATTCAGCCGTTTCGCGATGAGGAAAAACGTAAACACGCGGAGCAGCGCGTGATGGAGTTCGACGAGTGGGAGACCGTCTCGGACCGCCGCTTTTTTAACGCGGCTTGGTTCGTGACGGGAGGCGTCGTGGTCCTGTTCGCGCTGCAGAGCTATCTGCCGGTGTTTAAGAGCGAGCACCTTGGGTTGCAGTTCGTGGCCTTTTTGGGCGCGACCGTGATGCTTCTCCTGCGCCCCAAAGCCGTCGAGGAAGCGCTGCGCAAAGTCGAGTGGTCACTCGTTTTTTTCTTTGTCGGGTTGTTCGTGCTGATCGGCGTCTGCGAGAAAGCGGGCGTCCTCGCGATCATGGGGAAGGGGATCACGGCCCTGATCGACGGCACAGGGATTTATGCGTCCGCGATTTTGGTGTGGGTCACCGGCATTTTGAGCGGGTTGACGGATAACGTGCCGCTCGCGGCGATGCTGGGCAAGATGCTGGATCCGGCGGTCATCAAAGAGGACGTGTTTTGGGCCGCGATCATTGGCGGCAACCTGGGCGGCAACATTACGCCGATTGGTTCGGCGGCCGTTGTGGTCGGCGTGACGTTGATGAAGCGCGAAGGGATCAAGATCACGTTCGTCGGTTTTATGAAGACCGCGGCGCCGTTTGCGATCACGCAGCTGATCATCGGATCGATCTACCTGCTGATCATCCGCACGCTACTTTGATGGCGTTTCCAACCGCCACCAACCACCCAGCACGGGGTGAAGACCCGTCGCGGCCGCGCGTTCCGCGGCCGCTTTCGCACCGTTTAAGAGCGCGCGAAAGTCGTCGAGCACGTGGCCGTTGTCGCCGATATAGCTGTGGCCGCCGCTCACGCCCGACACGTCGATTGTGTCCATCCCGGGCACCGTGACCACGCGTCCAGCGCGGACTTCCCCCGCGACTTGGACGTTGCCTCGCAGACTACGCGACGCGACGAGCGCGTAGTCGTTCTTAGAAGCGTAGAGCGTCACGCGATGCGTCACGTTGACGAGAGCGGGTGCGATGTATTGCTCGAAAATATCGGCGTCGATGTCGGGCGCGGCCAAAATGACGTTCTTGTAGATGTTGGTGTGTTCGGATCCGCCGAGCGCCAAACGGTCGAGCGCTTCGGTGAGGACGTAGCCGCCCATGGAATGGCCGACAAGGTAAATCGTTGCGGCGCCTGACTTGGCGCGCAGGTCCAGGAGGAACGCGGCGAGGTGACGCACCGCCCAACGGGCATGGCCCTTGTCGGCCTCATACATCGGGATCTCGCCCTGACTCGGCCACGAGTAGAGAATCGGCGCGCCGTCGAACTGGACGTCCCATGCGATTTGCGCGGTGCGCCACACGGCCTCGCGAAACTCGACGTTGTAGCCGTGCACGAACACAAACGCGCGCTTGCCTTCCGACGTTGCCACCCGATCGCGGATGCCGCCAAAAAAGATGTCCTCCTCCTGCCGCTTGAGGCGCACCAGCATGATGTGCTCGTCGCGCTCGGGAAGAAGTTCGAGGCGCCAGATGCGCGGGCGCTCAATTTCGCCGGGTTCGTGGCCCGGCGGAATGCTCACGTCGCAGATCCCGACGTCGTAGCCGCGGGTCCGGACGTTTTCGTTTGTGCTTCGCTCCGTTCCGTACAGCGTGCCGAGACGTTCGTGTTCGCGCATGACCTGGAGCGTCTGGCGTGCCGTGAAAAACGTAAACACGAGCCAGGCGAGTGTGAGCGCGACCCAGACGTAGCGGCGCAACGCTACGGCCAAAAGTTTCGGCAATAAGATGACGCCAAACAACGCGAGTGCGACCCAACGGAACTGTGCGAATAGCCAGCCGCGGTCCGGCTTGAACGTGGCGCGATCGGTCGCAAAATACACGCGGACCAAACGTTCGCGGTCCGGCGCGCCGGTCTCGATTTCATGAGCGAGGTCGGGTTCGTCGCTGAGCGGGGTCAACGGAGTCTCTCGATCGAGCGCGGCGAGCCAGTCTTGGATCTCGGGCACGTGGGGCAGCAGCTCACGCAACTCGCGCGCTGTGTTTACGGCCGCGTCCATGTCGTCCACCTGTACCGAGAGCAGCAAAAACTCGTGGTAGAAGCGCGCCGCCAGCGGAAACCAACCCAGGTCGCGTGCGCGTCGCGCCGCATCGTCGGCGAGCTCGCGCGCGGGCTTGCGTTGTTTGTCTTTGAGGAGGAGCGCGAGGCGAGCTTCATCGATGCGAAGGCGCAGGATCGGACCCGCCGCATCGATGGCGGCCAGCGCTTCGGTCGTGGACGCGCGGACCCACGCGGCGCGTGCGGTGGCATCGCGGTCGTCGGTGTTGCCGACGGCGCGCACGAGCTGCTCGTTTTGGCACGCGCGCGCCCACGCCAAAGCCGCTTGTGGCTCCCCGCGACCGATCAGTTCATCGGCGACAAGCCACGGGCGCGCGTCGGCGCTTTTTGCAAGCGCGTCCAACGGCGCTCGATCGTCACCGCGTACGGCGGTCAGGACGGCGTCGACTTGTTCGCCCAACGGGCCAGCGGACGCACGCGCCGCCAGGGCCAACAAAACAAGCAATACCCACAAAGATCGCATCTGCCCCATTGGACGAAATGGGGGGGGCCGGGTTCCAGTGCCGTTTGATGCCGCTAGACAACGAATCTTTGTGCGAGCTGGGATTCGCTTCGCTCCAAACGGGCTGCGAGCGCGGCCTCGTCCGGTTTCTTACGAGATTCCGTCAGGATGCGGCGGACTTGCGGAATACGTAACCGCCGCGGCGGCGCGGGATAGAACGAAACAAAGCAACGGTTCTGGTTCGTATCGGAAGGCGCGCGTCTATTCGATGTGTTCTCGCAACGCTTGTTCGCACCGCTCCGCTTGGGAGCGCAGAGGATCGACGTCGTGAGCGTTGGTCCGGGACTCGGCGAGCGCTTTTCCTCTTTCCAGCCGCTTGCGCGCTTCGTCGCGGTCGCCCGCATCGATCGCAATCTCGGCGCAACTGAGCTGCAGGATCGGCTCGTCGGGTAGCGCCGTGGCCGCGCTCTTGATCATGCGGAGTGCTGTTTGCGCGTCCCCGCATCGCCACAATGCGAGCGCATGGTTGGCCCGCAACGCCGCGCCCCGCGGTGCGAGTTTGTGGGTGTCGTCGAACACATCCGCAAGCGCCTCATCGTTGTCGGACTCACTCTGTGCTTCTCGGCGCGCGCGGTCGTCCGCCTGCGCGAAAGCCGCGAGCGCTTCTTGCCAACGCTCCTGCGTGTACAGGGCGAGACCCAACGCGGCGTAGGCGTCGACATCGGCGCGCGCCTTGACCATGGAACGGGCGATCGACTCCGCGTCGGCGGGCGCATTGCGCTTCATCGCTTTGGCGAAACTCGCATCGAATCCAAACAGGCGTTCGATAAGGACGCCGGCGACCATACCGAGCGCGGCACCCGCGAGAATCGGACCGATTTGGGCCGCCAACTGACGCCCGATCAAGTTGTGAACCATCACCGTTCCGAGCGTGAGTCCCACGAGGACCGGGATGGGCCACGAGCGTGCGTAGCGAACCGACCACCACATCGCCACCGTGCCCGCGGCTAAGAATGCAAAAAACCACGCGCTCGGGGCCATCCCGCGCATCGTACCCGATCGCGCGCAACGCTTGACGACGCGGCTGGGCGGCGTTCTGCTGTTGGTGTGAGCGCATCCAGCAAGGGCCGACGACATGTGCTGTTGACCGATCTGGATGGTGTCCTGCGTCACTGGGATCCTGCGTATCAGCGCGCGGCCGAGCGCGCCGGTGGCCTGCCGCGCGACGCTGTCCGGAATGCGGCGTTTGCGCCGGACCTTCTCTTGCCCGCCGTACGCGGCGAGGTCAGCGATGATGCTTGGCGCGCGAATGTCGTCGAACGGCTCCAGCAGACGCACCCGGCGTGTGACGCCGCGGCGGCGGTGGCTACGTGGTCGGAACCGGTCGGTCGCATCGATCCGGACGTGGCCGCACTCCTGCAACGTGTGCGATCCCGGCACGTTGTCGTCCTCGTGACAAACGCGACGACGCGCCTAGCCCAAGACCTCACCGCCGTCGGGGCGCAGGACGCATTCGATCACATCATCAACTCCGCTGATGTGGGCTGCGAAAAGCCGCGCCCCGCGATCTACCAGGCAGCGCTGCGCGCGGCCGGAGTCGAAGCCGCATCGGCGGTCTTTGTCGACGACACGGAAGCGAATGTGCGCGGCGCGCAGCAGCTTGGACTCGCGGGTCACCTGTTTCAGGGCGCGGCGGGCATGCAGGCGTTCTTGCAGCACCACGGACTCGGCTAGCACGACAGCATCCATGCGCTTCGACGCGCGCTGCCCTTCGTCTTTTCTTATCGGTAGTGCTAGGTACGTGACCAGTCGCGCGTGCGCGCGTCGATCCAGTCGCCCAACGCGTCGATTTTGACGCGCACCTGCTCCATCGTGTCACGATCGCGCAGCGTGACGGTGTCGTCTTCGAGCGTCTGGCCGTCCACGGTCGCACAAAACGGCGTTCCGATTTCGTCCTGACGGCGATAGCGGCGACCGATCGCGCCGCCTTGATCGTACGTACACGGGAAGCGGTCGAGATACCGCTTCATGATCTCGCGCGCCTTTTCCGGCATGCCCTCTTTTTTGACGAGCGGGAAAACAGCGAGCGTGATCGGCGCGATGCGCGGGTGGAAATGCAGGACGTTGCGGGTGTCGCCGCTTTCCAAGGTTTCGTCGTCGTACGCATCAAGGAGCGCGACGAGCACGATCCGCGACAGGCCGGCGGCCGGCTCCACAACGTGCGGGACGATCCACTCCTTGGTCTGCGGATCCATCCACGCGAGTTTTTTGCCGGTCGCTTCGGCATGCTTGGTGAGGTCGTAGTCGGTGCGGTAGGCCACGCCTTCCAATTCGCCCCAACCTGCCGGGTACATGTACTCGATGTCGGTGCAAGCCTTCGCATAGTGCGCGAGATCTTTCGGGTCGATCACTTCACCGCGGATGTTTTCATCCTGAATGCCGATCGAACGGTACCAATCGAGCCGTTCCTTCACCCAGTACGCGTGCGTTTCCATGCCCTCTTCGGGGCGGCAGAAGTACTCCATCTCCATCTGCTCAAATTCGCGCGTTCGGAAGATGAAGTTTCCGGTCACGATCTCGTTGCGAAATGACTTCCCGATCTGGCCGACGCCGAACGGCAGCTTCAAACGCATCGACTGCTGGATGTTTAAGAAGTTGGTGAAGATGCCCTGCGCCGTTTCCGGACGGAGATACGAAATGTTGCCGTCAACGGGGCCCACCTGCGTCTGAAACATCATGTTGAACTGACGCGGCTCGGTGAGATCGCAGGCATCGTGCTGGCCCACGCACTTGGACGGCTTGTTGGGGCACGGCGACTCTTCGAGTTGGTCCGCGCGGAAGCGTCCCTTGCACGCCTTGCAATCGATCAGAGGATCGTTGAAACCGCCGACGTGGCCCGAGGCCTCCCAAACACGCGGCGATTGAATGATGGCGGAGTCCAACCCCACAACATCTTCACGCGCGAGCACGGTGTCGCGCCACCACGCATCCGCGATGCGCCGTTTGAGCTCCACGCCCAGCGGTCCGTAGTCCCACGTCGACTCGAAGCCGCCGTAGATCTCGCTCGCTTGAAAAACAAAGCCACGCCGCTTACAGAGCGACGTCAAAACATCAAGTGTGACCACCATAGCGAGCGTAGGGTACCGCGCCGCTCCCGACGGTTCCGCCTTTTTGAACGGGCTCTGTTTTAAAACTCCCCGGGGTTTGACCGGCTGCGGCGGTTCGTTCGCCCTTCGCATGACGGCGAGCTTTGAAGAGGAGCCTAAGGCGCCATCGCGCGCACCATTTCCGCGGTGTCAGATATCTGCCGGAACCGGATGATCTTGCCGTCCGCCAGATCGTAGACGTGAGCAAACACCGACGTCATGGAGAGCCCGGTGGTCGCGTGGGTCCCGCTGTAGCGCCCGAGAACGACGATTGTCGATCCGCCGTCGATGATCTCGTCGATGGGGGCCGCAAAGTCGCGCCACTCGGTGCGAAGTCCGCCAAAGACCTTGTCGAGGACTTCATCGACGCCGTGGCGGTGGTCCCCACCAGGAAAACCTGCGCATTGGATCCATTCGACGTCGGGCGCCAAGAGGGCGCGCGCACGGTCCGCGTCGCGCGCTGCAAACGCTTCGTAGAGCGCGCGCACGCCGTCAACGTTGCTCGAATTCGACATGCCCACCAGTGTAGGAGACGGGAGGGGGCCCAAAAAAAGAGCGAGCCGCCGGTGGGGATCCGGCGGCTCGCGAAGGCATCGTGAGTTGGAATGTGTTGGGCCCGGCTGGGAGGACCGGTGGGATGCCCAACGATTTAGCAAGCGGACAAGCGAGTCTAGATATTCCGCAAGAAGGAATACTGCACGTCGCTAGGTATGCAAACGCGAGTTCCGTTATTTGTTACGAGTTTTTCGCGCCGCGCCCGCCCCTGGCCAGTTAGCATCGACGGAAGTTCCTCGCCGAACAGGGTTTGAGTCGTGTTGTCTCAGGATTAGACAGTTGTCTCGCATCGCCCATCGGTTCGGCAAGGCGCAGGGTCCCAGGGGAGATGACTAGAAAAAAGCGTCAGTGGTTTGTCGTGCTGCTCTTGCTCGTCGGCGCCGTCCTGATGATGACGGCGCTGTTCGCAGAGCCGGACTGGGCGCTCGAAGTCGGTCGCACCCGGCAACAGGCGGCCGGTTCGATGGGCGAAGCGTCCCGGGCCAAGGCAACGACCGAACCCACGACTGAAAAGGCGCCTGACGAAGACGTCGTCCTCGCGCACCCGGAAAAAGTCGTCCCCGAACTTCCTCCGTACGGCGACAAGAGCCTGTCGCGCGAAGTTTCGATCCGCGGCCGCGTGATCGACGCCGAAGGCAAACCGGTACCCGATGCGATTGTGACAGCGAGCTACCGCGACACGTTGCAGCGCCCCTACGCCGCCGTCACGGCGAGTCGCGTGCGCACCGAATCCGACGGGACGTTTGTGTTGGGCCCGCTGGACCGGCGCAACTTCTCGGTGCTCGCGATGAAAAGCGATGTCGGGGCGGCGTTGATCGGCAATCAAATGCCCGGCGCGTACGTTGAGCTCGCGTTGGCCCCCGGCGCGAAACTGCGCGGCAAGATCACCGATGGTGAGTCCGGCGAGCCGGTCGTCGGGGCCACAGTCGTGTTGCGCGACTGGACGATGTATCTAAGTGTCGCGACGGACGCGAAGGGCGAGTACCAATTCGGCCCGGTTCCGCCGACGATTCATACGTGGTCCGGTCTAGCGATGATCGTGGTGGCCGATGGCTACAAACCCGCGGCGCGGACCAACATGATCCTGCGCAACAAGCAGGACGACGAACTGAACTTTCAGCTGACCAAGGGCGCGACGTTGACCGGCAAAGTGTTGGATGCCCAAACGCTGCAACCGATCTCTGGCGCTATCGTTGCGGACGGGTGGCAGCCCTATGACCGCGACGTGGAGGCCGGCGAGGACGGAACCTACGCGCTTTCCGACGTGGACACGGCTCCGAACTTAACGTTCGTTGTTCGGGCCAAGGGTTACTTGCCCCAAACGCGTCAAAGCGACGGCTCGGGCACGCTCAACTTTTCGCTCGATGCTTCGATCGTCGTGAGCGGCAAAGTGCTGACGCTGACCGACCAGCCCGTTCCGAATGCGCGCGTGTACTTGCACCGCTTGAAGTACGCGCCCGGATTCCAGCCGACCGGCAACTCGCGGCAGCAGTGGTTCACAACCGCGAACGCGAGCGGCGAGTTCGAGTTCACTGACGTGTTGCCCGGCCAGGTCGCCGTTATCGGTTTCGGCAAGAAGCAGGCGCCCGGCGAGTTCGGTCCGATCCAAGTTCCCACCGGCGGGCCCGCGCCTGAGCCCGTGACCATCAACCTCAAAGAGGGCGTCACGGTGGAAGGCGAAGTGCGCGACCTACAAGACAACCCGTTGCCCGGCATTCGCGTGTCGCTCCAGCGCGGTTGGGGACGAATCTCGGGCTACAAGTGGGCGACCAATTACATCTGGTCCGAGATTCCGACCTGGTACACCGACGAAAAGGGCAAGTTCAAGCTCGAGGGCTCGATGCCCGGTCAGCTTTGGCTCAACGCGTGGCACAACACGTACGGGTGGACGGGCACCAGCATCAAGGGCACGGAGGGGCAACGCGTCACGGACGTGATCATCTCGTTCGCGGGATCCTCGATCTCAGGTGTGTTCTTAAACGCCGACGGCGAACCGGTGCCCGGCGCCAACGTGCAGGCGCGCGGTCCAAAGAACACGCCCAAGCCGATGTGGCGCTGGACGCAAACCGACGGGCTTGGACGGTTCAAACTCGGCGGCTTAAAAGACGGGGCGTACGACATCAACGGGTGGTCGAGTATGGGCAACCCAGAACAGCTCAAAGACATCCCGGCGGGAAGCGGCGCGATCGAGCTCAAGCTCAAGCGCTCGCAAACACTGCGGGGGAGTGTGACGAGCGTCTTGTCGGGCCGCGCGCTCGATCGATTCACCGTCAGCATTCAGCCCGCCCGCAAGAACGGTCGCCGCACGCGCGGCACGAGCTGGAGCGGCGAGCTGCGGACACCGGACGGCAAGTTCGATCGCTCCGTGATGCCGGGTACGTACGCCGTCACGGTGAAAGCGCGTGGGCATGCGCCGCGCGTGTTCAACAACATCGTGGTCGAACAAAACATCGAGCCGCAGGAGGTGTTCGCGACGCTTGAGCCCGGTGGCGGCATCAAGGGCGTCATCAAAGACGCCGAAGGCAAGCCGTTGCGCTCCACGTGGGTGCGGGCCAGCATTTATCGCGCGCCGGGCGAAAAGCCCGGGGCGAGCGACTGGCTGCTCGGTGGTGGCGACCAGTCCGACAGCGAAGGGCGCTACTTCATGGAAGGGTTGGCGCCGGGAACGTACATGATCCAGCTCAACCTGGGCAGCCGCGGCTCCGCGCAGGCTCAGATCACCGTCAGCGGTACCGAGATGGCGATTCAGAACCTGCAGTTGCTGCCGACGGGCAAGATCGTGATTCGCGTCACCGACGATCAGGGCAAGCCGCTCGCGGGTGTGTACTTCCAGCTCCGCGACGCGACGACGAGCCAGTACCGCGGCTGGGTGCGCACATCCAAGGCCGACGGGGTTTCCGTGTCGGGCCCGTTGCCGATGGGGCGCGTTGCGGTCACGGCGACGCATGCGGCGCGCAAGTACGTGGCGGACAAGTTTGAAGTCGACATCCCGGCTGGGGACACGGTCACGGTCGATGTGCAGATGCGCAAAAAAGACGCGTAGGGACAGCCGCGGAAATCGCGCTACGGCGCGCGCTCGGCGTACTTGCGCACCGCCTGCTCAAGATCGATGCCGCGCAACGAGGCGAGGCTGACGAGCCACGCCGCGACGTCGCCGAACTCTTCTTCCAAGTTTTCGCGGTCGTCGCGGTGCAGCGCGCGTGCGAGTTCGCCGACTTCTTCGATGAACCAGACAAACGTCTTTTCCCAGCCGCGCGCGTTGTCTTTTTCGAAGTAGAGGCGTTCGATGTGTTGTTGAAACGCCTTCAGGCCTGCGCCCGGACTCGGCCCGTCGTGCGTCACTTCATCCGCTTCAACGTGCAGATCGTGATGTCGTCGTTTTGCTCGGCCTCGCCGACAAACTTGTCGACGCCCGCCGCAATGAAGTTCACAAACGCGGCGCTGTTCATCGCGCCCTGGCGCCGGATCGCATCGAGGAAGCGCTGCTCGCCGTAGGATTCGCCGCCCTCTTGTTGCGCTGCGATCACGCCGTCGGTGTAGAGAACGATGCGGTCGTTCTTCGCCAGCGTGAATTTTTTCTCTTCCATCGTCTTGTTGAAGACGGGGCCGACGTCCAACCCGAGTGCGATTCCGCTGGGGTTGATCGTCGCGGTTTTTCCTTGGCGCCACATCACGATGGGCCGGTGTCCCGCCGATGCGGCGATGACTTCGTGCGTGGACGTATCGACCACGACCGCGAGCGCCGTTACGGCCATGCCGGATTTCAGATCGCGGGCCAGGCGGCGGTTCACGGACCGCAGCCAGTCCGCCGGGCTCGTTTCCCCGTCGATGGCCGCTCGTAGGTACGCGCGTGTCATCGCCATCACCATCGCCGCCGGGACGCCGCGTAGGCTCTCGGAGCAATCGGCAATCAGAAGCGCGACGCGTTTCTCGTCGAGCTCGATGTAGTCGTAGTAGTCGCCGCCGATGTCGCGTCCTGCGCGGAACAGCGTTTCGAGTTCGTAGCCCAACACGCGCGGCGGATCGGACGGACGCAGGCTCTCGTGGATCTGACTTGCCGTATCCAACTCTTTCTCGATCGCTTCGTCGAGGTCGCCCGAACCGGTCTGCTGGATCAGTTGCAGGTTCTTCACCATGCGGTCGGCGGTGCGCTGCGCAAGCGCCACCTCACCGGCGCCGTTGGTTTGAACGCGCACGTCGAAGCGTCCGCGTCCGATCGTGTCGAGATCGCGCGCGAGCGTCTTGATGCCGTCCACAAACTTCATCGCGTACATGAGGAACAGGCCGACGCCGATCGCCACGAGGAGCGGCGTGATGAACAACCACGAACCGGGTCCGCTCTTACCGACGAGCGCGGACTTCGCGATGATCACGTACGCATTTCCGACGGTCTTGCCGTAGACGTTTTTGTAGGCGCGGTGGTAGACGCGCGCCGGGAACGTTCCGCCCGCGGGCTGTCCCGCCGTCATGTCGGCCACACTGACGTTGTTCAGAAGTTGCCGCCCCGTCGCAAACGCGCTCGTGTCGATGCGCGCGCCGATGTTGTGATCCGACATCACCTTGGGGTCGAGCGAGACAACCGCCAGGCCGACGAACGCGCCGTTGTTGAAGAGATCGGCGACGTTGTCGAGCCGATCCTTGTTGCGCGCCATCATGCGCCCGTCGCGCATCTGCTTGTTTTTTTTGCCCTTGTCCGTGAACTCGCCCAGCTCGACGGACTTGTAATACCTCTCAAGCGTGGCCCGCGCCTCTTTCGTCGTGCCGAAGTCCTTGTGCCACGTCGACGGATCGGAAGACGTGAGCACACTCACCAAACCGGCGCCGACCGAGTCCGCGATCTGGCTGCCGCTGTCGTCTTTCGTATTGCCGGCCATGAACGCGCCGATCACGCCGCCGATGACGGCGATGAGGCTCCCGAGTAGGGCTACGGCCATCAGGCCCGCGCCGTTGGAGCGCGGGGGAGGAGACGATCGTTCGCGAGTGCGGGACTTGGCCATCGAAGCGGAATCCTATGATCCAGCGCTGCAACCGACAAGCTGAGAAGCCGATTCGCGGCCGAAATCAGGCTTCGCCAAGCTCGGCGAGGGCCCGCTGAGCGGCGCGGATGTATTGCAGGGCGCTGTAGACCGAGATAAACGCGGTGGCCCACAAGGTGATCGTGGCGACCCACCACACCCACGCAAACGAGTGGCCCGGGTAAAAGACGATGGCGCCGCAGTAGATCGCTTGGGTCACGAGCTTAAATTTGCCCTCCCAACTCGCCCCGAACCGCACGCCGCGGCCCTCGAGGAAGCTGCGGAGGCCGGAGACGAGAAATTCCCGGCCCAAAACGACGAGCACGATCCAGGGCGGGACCAATTGGGTGGTTTGGGGCAGCGATAGGCCGAGCACCAAGATGCCGCAGATGAGGAACTTGTCGGCAAACGGGTCGGCGATCCGCCCGAAAGCGGTGATTTGTCCGCGGGAGCGAGCGAGGTAGCCGTCGAGGCTATCGCTCAAGATCGTGACCATGTAGATCGCGAATGCGCCATACCAGATCCATCCATCGGCGGCACCGCGACACCACACATCAAGAATGCTGAAGAGGATGGTCGCCAAGACGAGGCGACCGACGGTGATTTGATTGGGAAGGTTCAACGCGCCCGAACGTGCTTTCTAGGACGCGCTACTGTACCGACGGCCCGCGCTATTCCAAAGGACGACCGCGCCAGTCAAACGACGTGTAGCTTCGATCCTCTTCCTCCGGCGGCAGCATCGTGCGCGGCGCTTGCTGGAGGCGACGCAGGAGGCCGCCGCTGGCATACGGGTCATCGGAGTCGTCAGCGCCTGCACCGTCCGCCTGAGCGGCCGCGTAGGCGGGTCGTTCGGGCTCGACGTGGATGCGACCACCCTTGTCTTGCTGCGTCGCAGCGGCTTGGTCGTCGTCGGTACGGTCTTCAAACGCCCAAAGCTCGGCCTGGACGGGTCGGGCCGCTTGCTCCTCGTCGAGCGCCTCCTCGTCCGCCTCGTCTTCGTCGTCGAGTTCTTCTTCCTCGTCTTCGTCAGCTTGGTCGTCGACTTCGTCGTCCTCGAACTCCTCGTCGTCATCCTCTTCTTCTTCTTCCTCGTCTTCTTCCTCGTCTTCTTCGTCGCCGTCCTCGTCGAGTTCGTCGAGCTCGTCTTCGTCCGCCTCCTCCTCTAGCTCGTCGTCATCCTCGTCTTCGTACTCCTCGTCCTCTTCTTCTTCGTCGCCGTCTTCGCCCTCTTCTTCGTACTCCTCGTCCTCCTCGACGTCGTCATCCTCGACATCGTCGTCTTCTTCCTCTTCGGCTTCTTCGTCGTCGTCCTCCTCGGCATCCTCAGCGCTGTCGACGTATTCTTCTTCTTCGTCCTCTTCGTGGTCTTCGTCGTCTTCGCTGTCTTGGGCCTCCGCGGCGGGCTCGGCCGGGACGGCCCGCAACGGGTGGGCGGAGATCAGCTCCTCAACCTCTTCCTCGTCCTCCTCGTGGCTACTCGCACGGGCGCCCTCGGTGGCGTCCTTCGTGGCGTCCTCCGTGGTACCTGCGGCGTCTGTGGCCGTTTCGGCACGGGGCACCCACTTCGAGGGAATGACCTCGGTGGGCGTAACGTCGATGGTGCCGTCGTCGTATTCGTCTTTTGCATAGCTGGGCGCCGGCAGGGCGGCGGGCATGTCGGCGACGCTCAAAATCTCGGAAACTTCCGCGAGTCCCGCCTGCACCTCCGCTTCCTCGGTGCCGGCGGCGGGCGCCGGTGCATCCTCGACGTCTTCGCCGATGCTCGGCCGATTGGATTCCACGTCCACGATGCGCACCCCCTGCTGTCGCTCAATCTCTTCCATCGCTTGGGTCACGGCGAACGTTCGTTCGTCGGCGGTCGGATCGCCGTCGTCGGGGAGCGCCGGTCCATTCTGGAAGCGCGATTCCGGCGGCGGAAGGTCGAGGCCGAATCCGCCCGAGAGCGATCCGGTCGGCGCGCGTGTGGCGGCATCTCCGGCCAAAGCCGGCTCCCGAATCGCCGTCCATGCGCCTTGGCTGGCGAGATGAACGCCGAGCATCATGAGCACCAAAAGCAGCGGGAAACCCGCGCTCGGTCCCATCGTGTTGTTCAGCGCCGCGCCAATCGTATGCCCGAGGCTTCCCGCGGACTGCAGTTGGGCGATGCCAAGGGCGCCGGAAACGCCGAGTGCGACACACGCCGCGGCAAACATCCGTCCGCCGAGCGGCGCGACGTCCGCTACTTTTTCACCCTTGAAGTAAATGAGGCCCGACCACACCAAGACGATGCCGTACATCGCCAGGATGCCGCCACCGACCGCCTTACAAATCATCGCCACAAGAGATGAAACAGGATTTCCAGCTTCACCCGCGTAGGCGCGATCACCGGCGAACAACGTCAGCAGACAAAGCACCAACGTGATCCCCAACACCAAGAGCGCGACCTTTTCGCGCGGCGTCAAAAAACGGCCCCCGGGGCCTTTGATGGGGAGAAACGACCTCATACCGACCTCCTGGCATCCCCCTTTGCGGTTTCGCGAAACAGCTACAGATGGGGGAGCTACTTTCGTAACTCCACAAGATAATGGATGGAGCCCCTGGAATTTCCAAAAAATCTCTCAAGGCATCCAGAAGCCCGACCGAAGCGCGGCGTTATAAGTCTTAGATGCGACGTCCGGTCCCCCTTCTCCTCGCGCTCGTCTTCTTGCTCGCGCCCCTCGGGATCGCGCCTCCGGCGACGGCGGAACCGGACGCCGATGCCCCCAAACAGGCGGAACCGGCAAAACCGACGGCGGACGACGCCTCGGTCAAGGCCGCCTCGACCAACCCGGAGTACCGCGAGCGCGGGGCGAAGATGTATGCCGAGATCGGCGGGACGGACTCGGCCAAAATTTTGGTCGCGATGACCAAGGACCGCGACTGGGGCGTGCAGGTGGCCGCGATCGAGGGCCTGATGCAGGTCCCGTTTGAGAAATCGCTGCCGGTTTTGCGCGATCTGGCGCTGAGCGGCGACATTCGCCGGGTGCGGGTGGCCGCGGCCCGAGCTCTGCGCCAACTGGATGGCGATCGCACGGCCGCGCGGTTTGCGGCGCGACTGGCCAAGATGAAGAAGAAATTGCGGCTGCCGTACATCGAGGCGCTCGGCGTGCTCGGGAACACGACCGCCATCGAGGCCCTCGCGGGTCAGCTCCGCGCGCCCGACCCCGATCACCGCCTGGCGGCCGCGAAAGCGCTGCTGCGACTGCGGGCCGGGAGCAAATCACTGATCGGCGCGCTCAAGGATCGGCGCTTTGAGATTCGCATCACCGCGGCCGTTGCCTTGGCCGGCATCGACAACGACGACGCGCGCGCGGCCCTCGTAAAGTTCTTAGACAAGGCGACGAAGCCGCACGAGAGCTATGTGCTGCGTCGCATCGGTCGTCGCTCCGTCAAAGTCAACCGCGCGGCGATGGAAAAACGGATCTCCGAACGGATCTCGGCCAAGAAAAAGCCCATCCACTTTTTGGAGGTGGCAGCGTACGGAAGGATGGCCGGCTGCGCCGAGGCGGCACGCAAGCACCTCGACCATCGGGATCCGCTGACAGCCGCGTGGGCCTTTTCGGTGGTGGCGTTCGGGGATCAGCCGATCGAGCGCGCCGCGCTCGACAAAGCGCTCAAGAGTCGCGATCGTCGCTTGCGCTATGCCGCCGCCAAGGCAGCGCTTGCGGCAGAGGAAGGCGCGAAGCGCATCGATGTCGTGCGTCACTTGCTGGCCAACAAGTACGGCGACGTGACCGATGTTGGTGTGCGGTTCGCCGTCGAGACCGACATGTCGCAGGTGTTGGACGAACTCTTTTATCTCGCGGTCGGCAACACGGCCGCCAAGAAGGAGTGGTTGGCGCGCACGGCGGCGTGCGTCGCGCTCGGTCGTATCGGCGGCGGCAGTTCGCTCAACCGACTCGCCGCGTTCGCCAAGGCGCGCGAGTGGTGGTTGCGGGGCGCGGCCTACGAGGGGCTGTATCACACCAAGCGTAAAGAAGCCGTCCCGCTCATGATCGCCAACTTCGACGATAAGAACGCCGCCGTTCGTCTTACCGTCCGCCGCAATCTCAAGTACATGACCGGCAAGCACTATCCCAACCAGCGCTTTTACCAGGACTGGTGGAGCAAGGTCAGTCGGACGTGGGAGTTTCAACCGCCGAAAGAAGTCATCACGCAATTGAAACGCGACGGCTACGCCACACGCCAAGTGCGCGAGATCTTGAGCGGCACCGACATTGTTGCCATCAAGGGCCGTTGGGACAAAGTCGAGTTGATCCTTCAGGATCTGCGCGTCAAACATGACGCGCTTCGCGCGCAGGAACTCAAGGTTCGCGGCGTCACGCCGAAGCAGATTGTTTTGGTCAACTGCGAGGGCAGCGTCGACAACACCGTTACCAAGCTTCTGCAGTGGTACGTCAGCGCGGGCGGCTACATGGCGACCACGGATTGGGCGCTGGTGAACGCAACGACGAAGACGTTTCCGAATGTCGTCGTGGGCTACGTGAAGCAATCCACGGGCAACGATGTCGTGATCGTCGAACCGGGCGATCCGGATCATCCGTCGGTCCAGTCCGTATTTCAGGACTACGTGGACTTGCAGTGGTGGTTAGAAATCCAAGCGTTTCCGATCAAAGTCGAGGACCCGATTCGCTCGCGCGTGCTCGTCGATAGTCTGCAGATGCTCTCGCGCTACGGATCGAGCGCGATGATGGTCGAGTTCCCGGCGGGGTTGGGCAAGGTCTTGCACTCCACGAGTCACTTCTACTTGCAAAAAGAGGGGTTCGCGCACGCGAGCAACGTGCAGGAGCGGCGCGTGTTCGCGGCGGACAACCTTGGGCTGTCGTTTGAGGAGATCCGCCGCCTTGATCTGAAGCACGCCTTCGACAACGTCAACAACACGACACCGATTTCGCGCAGCTACTCGATGTTCCGGTTGCTCGTGAACTTCATCACAGAAAAACGAAACATCGACTTGGGCTTCGCGTCGCGTACCGAGGAGATCGTACGCAAGCCGAAACCAAAGGACGAGAAGCCGGAAAAGAAACCGGACGAGAATCCGCCCGCGGACGGTTAGCGGTTCGTTAGCCGGCGTCCGTCTTGCGCATGAGATCGGCCAGCTCTTCTTTAGGGATCGGCAACGCGACCGTCTCGCCCGGCTTCTCGATCATGATCGGGACGGGCGTGTCGGAGTCGAAGCCGGAGCCGCTACGGACCGAAGGGCTTGACCCGGCGCGGTACCGCATGACGCGCCAACGAACCTGCCACGCACCGATCTGCGGGACGAAGAGCGAAACCGAACGCGTCTTGGGATCCACGCTCAATTCCGGCCACGGGTCTCGATCCACCCACGGCACATCCCAGTGCTTATCTGTCGCCACGAACTCACCGAGCACCGACGCCCAACGCTTGGTCTCGCCGACCGGCTCGAGCTCGACTTCAAGGGTCTGGCCGGCATCCGGCAGCGCGAATGCGCCGGGAACGGCGAGCGTGACCCGGTGGCCGAAGGGCAACACGATCTCATTCCCCCAAGGCACGTTCGTCTCAACAACTTCGCAGCCGGGTGCGCCGACAATCAGCTTGGTCCAGGGCCAGCACTTGCCGCGCGCGATCTGGGTCCACCCGTCGCCGCTGGAGACGGCGGCGCCGTAGTCGTGCTGTCCATTGGCGTCGCGGATGTAGACCACCGCGTGCATGACAACGTTGCCTTCGGTGTTGACGATGCGCAGATGCTTTGGACCCAGCGGACCGACTTCGGCGAAGTACGAGACGACGGCGCCGACGAGTAAGAACGCAATGATCAAGAGCACGCGTTTGCGCATTCAATCCACTGTAAACTCTTGCTGGGATGGATGGAACGAGCGACTCGGTGCGCGCACCGCGATGGCGGATAGTCGTCGAAGCCACGCTGATTTCCGCGGCGAGTTTCGGCGTGTTCTTGGCCGCGGATCAATGGATGCGCGACTGGTCGCTGCCGCCGCGCTGGCGGGATCCGATCTTCCGCGCGCCGGCGATCCTGTTCCTCCTCGCCGTGCTGACGGCGGCTCGTTGGTGGAAGTCATCCGGCGCGCTCACGATCTCCACAGCGCGACAGATCTTTCACATTCGTCGCTGGTGGCCGCTGTGGATCTATTTTGCATGGACGATCTCGCTCGTTGATTGGCGCGCCGAGCACGATGTCTGGAGCATTCTCGGCACAGCCGCGGCGGTCGCCGTTTTTGAAGAGTTTACGTTTCGCGGGATCGTACTGAACCGGCTTCAATCGCTCGGTCGCGCCCGGGCGGTTGGAATCAGCGCGGTCCTCTTCTCCGCTGCGCATTCGTGGAACTTCGTTCACGCGTCGGGATGGGAATCTGGGTGGCAGTACTACTGGCCGCTCGTCGCTGGCATCATGCTCGGGCAGCTTTGGTGGGAGACGAAGTGCTTGTGGCTCTGCGTCGCACTGCACCTGGTCAACAACGGGCTTAACGACATGACGTTTGGCCCGCATCGTTGGAGTCGTTGGGCCTTGGGTGAGGTCCCCGTCGAGTTGTTGCTGTTTAGCATTCTGTTCGCCGCCATCGCCATCCGCCATCGCGCCGCCGCGTTCGTTCGGGCCGGCATCGCTTTCGCGCTCGTATGGAGCGTTGTGATCGGGTTCGCCGAGGGCGGTCCACATGCCGACTGGAAGGGCCCGGCCGCATCGATCAAAATCACGATCAAATCGAACTCGGTCACAGGGATGTCAGGCGCTAGAAAATGGGCGCGGTACACCTACAGCGTGCGGCTCACCCCATCGCCATCCGACACCAAGTTGTCACGGATCGTGGTTCGCGGCCCGTTTGCCGGGGCGACGTCGTACGTTGCCGAGCACAAACGCACGAAGTGGAGCGGCACAAAAAAAAGCGACCACGAAATCTCGTGGCGCGCCGGTGAACCGGGAACGACCTACAAGATCGAAACGACGAAGAAACTTACGCGTCTGACGACCGAAGTGTATTACGTGAATCGACTCGGGTACGAACGAGTTGACCGGCACACTCACTACTTTAGCGCCAAGTAGAGGCGGCTCGGGAGCGAAGGGCGGACCCTCGTTCCAATGCGTTGGGAGCGCATCGTATCGGCGAAGCTCTTCTCGTGAATCGGGAGCTGGATCGAGTTACGTGCTTGAGCCTGCCGGCGGGCTCCGCAGGCTCGCAAGCCAAGCGGCGCCGAGCGCGAGAAGCACGGCGGCGCCGATGTCTCGCTTTTCCGGCAGGCGGTCCAGCACCACGTAGGACAACACGAACACCACAGCGGGTTGCACGCGATTCATGAGGGCGGCCTTGCCGGCGTCGATGCGCTGGAGTGCGTAGAGGAAAAACAGGCCGTGGAGGTAGGGCCCGAAGACACCCCCCGCGATCGCGGCGCAGGCGGTCGGCAGCGTGATCGTGAACGGCTCGGGATTCAGGGCGTAGTAGACGCCGACGATGACGAACGCGATCAGGTTGCGCCAAAACATCAGCACACTCGCCGGTGTGCCCGTGATCCATTTTTTGGCGCCGATCGTGGCTAGCGACGCGGCGACGAGGCCCGCCATCAGGATGAGGAATCCACGCAGCTCGACGCCACCGCCGCTCCACGGGGCAAACACAAACACGCCGGCAAAGATCACCGATGTCGCGATCCACTGCATGCGGGAAAATCGTTCGCCGAGAAGCCATACCGAGAGGCCGATCGTCAATAGGATGCTTGTCTGCGACAGGCTCGTAAGCAGCGTCTCGTTGAGGTAATGCAGCGCCCAAAAGTGTGCGAGCGTGCCGAGTCCCATGAGAAGCCCATAGGTCAGCGCGTGCCACCAGCGGCCCGCCAACGGTCGAAATCCAGCCGCGCCGTCCTTGATCAAGACGTGCACGCCGCTGCACAAAACGCCGACGGCCAGGATGCACGCGAGGAACGGGATGTAGCTGAGCCCGCGTGGCTCGGAATAGACGGCGAGGTTGTACCGGATGGCGCCGGTGACCGCGGAAAGAAACGCGAAGAGGTAACCCGCGCGCGTTGCCGACATCTAAAGGCCCATAGCTTCCAGCAGGCATCGCGCCAACACGCTTTTGTCCACGGTGCCGAGGTCCGTGGTGGTTCCGTCGCGCGCGACGAGCAAGAACTCCGCGCCCTCCGCGCCGATCGCCGCGGGCGTGTTGAGTACGCACCAGTCCGCGTTCTTGCTTTCCAGTTTGCGGTGGGCGTGCTCGAGACCGTCGGTTGTCTCGAGTGCGAAAATCGCGAACGGTTTGTCGTGTCGTCGCGCGCCGACGTTGGCGGCAATGTCTGGGTTTTCGATGAGCTCGAGCGTCGTCATTTCACCGCGCTTAAGCTTGCGTACGCTCTGCGTCGCGGGGCGGTAGTCGCACACGGCGGCGGCGCAGATGATCGCATCGCAGCTCGGCAAAAACTCAAGGACGGCGTGAAGCATCTCGTCGGTTGTTTCGACGGCGTAAACATCAACGCTCGGCGGCGGCTGCACGGCGACCGGTCCGAGAACAAGTTGTACGTCGTGCCCGCGATCATAGGCCACTTCAGCAAGCGCTAAGCCCATGCGCCCCGAGGAGCGATTCGAGATGAAGCGAACCGGATCGATGGGCTCGCGCGTCGGGCCCGCCGTGATCAGGACCCTCACAGCGCGTTTCGAATGGCGGCCAAGATTGTGTCCGTGGCGGCGAGGCGACCTTTGCCGTAGTCGCCGCACGCCAAGAACCCATCGTCGGGTTCGATCACCGTAACTCCGCGCGCGCGGAGGGTGGCCACGTTCTCGCGCACGGTCACGTGATCGTACATGCGTGTGTTCATCGCGGGCGCGACCATCACGGGGCACGTCACCGAAATGTACGTCGTCGACACGATGTCGTCGGCGAGTCCGTGCGCCATCTTCGCCAGGATGTTGGCCGTCGCCGGTGCCACGACGAAGAGGTCGGCCACGTCGCCGAGCGCGAGGTGCTCGGGGCGGTCCGCAAAATCGCCGACGTTCGCGTCGGTGATGACGGGGCGCCCTGACAGCGTCGAGAACGTGAGCTCGCCGATGAAACGCTTGGCGTACGCGCTCATCACGACGCGCACGTCGATACCCTCCTTGCGCAAGGCCGATGTGACATCGGCCGCGCGAAACGCAGCGATCGAACCGGTAACACCTAACACGACGGTTTTGCTCACGCCGTGATTCTAGCGCGCCGACAACTTCGAAGACAGGCACTTGCGTCGCCCTCGATAATTGGTGGATGGTTCAAAAGCCCGGCGGCGGTTACATCGACGATCTGCCCGAGACCGCAGAGGGAAGCGGGTACTACGAACTCGACGCCACGCGCGACGAGTACTTGGCGTTTCACTATCCGGACGGTGATCCGTTGGCATCGCTGCTCGGTGAGCGCACGCCGCCGCTGGAGGACCGCTACCCGTTCGGTGTGCGCAAGTTGTGGCACGCGCGGCCCGAGGGCGATGCGCTCGATGTCGGTGGGGCCGTCGGGCGCGTGACGTTTGACTTGGCGCGGGACCATCGCCACGCGTATGGATTCGACTTCTCCAAGACGTTGGTCCGTGGTGCGTACGACGTGGCCCGCCATGGCCGCGCCGTCTACACGACCGTCATCGAAGGTGATCTGCGCGCGCGTCACGATGTCGCCGTCGCGACACCGCCGAATGTGTCGTTCGTCGTCGCCAACGCCTTGGCGATTCCGTTTCCCGAGGCGCACTTTGCCACCGTTGTCGCGCTAAACTTGGTCGATCGGGTTCCGGACCCGCTTCGGTTGCTCGCGGAACTCACCCGCGTCACAGCGCCCGGCGGCACCCTTCTCGTGGGGTCGCCGTTTACGTGGTTGGCCACATTTACCCCGCGCGCGAAGTGGTTGGGCGGCCGCGAGGAAGAGGGGCAGCCGATGCGCGGCGCCGCGACGTTACGCGCGGAGCTGGCGGCTGCGTTCGAGTTTAAAAGTGAGTGTCGCGTGCCGTTTTACATCCCGCACCACGACCGGTCGGGACAGTTCGGCGTGTCGCACGTGCAACACTTCGTTCGTCGCTAGCGCGGGCCGGGCGTCGGCATCTCGACGGAAACTTCTCGCGTTTGCCCGACGACGATCAACGAGGACTGTCCCCATTCCCGTGGGGCCCGTTCGCCTGTGTAGTGACACCGCATGCGCCACACGGCGACGCCGGGAGGGAGCGTCGTTTGGACCGTCGTGTTGGCGGCGGGCGGTGCCCTGCGGATGGCGCGCCACGTCCCATCCCGGAGTTGCACTTCCAACCGAAACAGACGGATGTTTACCTCGGTTTTTTTCTTCGGAAACCGGAACAAGAGCTCGCCGGCGGGTTCCATCTCGATGACGACGTCGGTCGTCGCGCCGGATGCAACGACGACGGTCTGCTCTCCATACCAACCGGGGCGCGAAACCGTCATCGGTATCGTCAGTCCGGCGGCGACGTCGTGGATCGTGAACTCATAGCTGTCGGCGCGACGGAGCTCATGCGAGCTCCCGACGAAGGCCCGTTTTCCACCCGACTGAAAGGAGCCGCGAACCGAGTTCGGCAACCGAAGCAGCAGTGTGCCGGGGCGATTCATGGGCGCATGGGCTGCAAAACGAACGCGCGCGTGAATCGCTCCGGACGGCGCAACGAACACGAGCAGAGGCCGGTCCGGTATGGCATTTCCATCGACGATGGTGGCGGAGTAGCCGCCGCCGACCGATCGGATCAAAAGCACATGGCGTGTCGGCGGGAGGTTTCGGATCTCCGCGCCGCCTTCGCGAATCACGATCGTTGGCGATGGGTTCGAGCCGGTGGAGGCGGCGGACGTATCCCGGGCCGTGGACGACCCGTCATCGAGAGGCCACACGGAGACATCGTGCGGCCGGATCGGAAGGCGCGTGCGCAGATCCAGCGTCTCGACCTGGAGGGTCCGCTCCCTTTCTTGTTTCGGATCCTTGGCGTCGCCATGGGCGTCGTCTGCTGGCTGTGTTTCTTGCGTCCGCACCGCAGGACGCGCGTCACCACGGTCGCGTTCGTTTGGTTTAGATTCGTTGGGTTTTCGCGCCGCCGCCGCGCGTCGATCCACACGTTCCGAAAGGAGCGCTATCAAAAAAACGAGCGACATGACGAATCCAGCGATCGTCGCTTTGAGGCGCATGCGGCTCATCTTCTTCACTCCGTGCTGCGGCGCGAGGGCTATGGCGAAAACACCGAGTGGAACTCGAAGACGGCTTCCATCGAGATCATGAACACGGTGGTCGAGCTAAACACGACGATCCAGGTGGCCCACCGCGGGAGGCGCAATCGCCCGGCGACGGCTTGGGTTGCGAAAAACAACGTTTGGACGCCGAGGAGTTCTGGGACGGCGGTCCAGAACAGATATTCGTGCAGCAAAGCGCTGTAGGTGAACCCGGCGATGAGACCGCGATTGGGGTGGCGCGCTCCGCCGATGGGTCGATAGATGTTGTCTTTGAGCCACAGGTGCACCATCAAATCGAACCGCGCCCAAAAATCGAGCACGCTGCGGGCGCGCAAAACGTGGCGGAAAAACCCATCGACTTTCCAGCCGCCGATTGCCATCACGCCGACGATGAGATCGCTCGCTCCGCCGATGCAAAAAAAGATCTCCCACACTTTGAGGCAGTGGCTCAAAAACCACGCGCGGTGGTCGAGATCGAAGTGGGCGCCGAGATAGATCAACGCGAGACCGATCCCAAACCGCGGGGCGGCGCGCCACAGTTCGGGAACGACGGTCGGGCCGTCATGTCGTCGGAACGCGCGCGGCCACGTCAGCGTGTTGGGCCACACAAAAAAAAGCAGGTAACGACGAACCGTGAACGCGGGCCGCCGGCGCAAGAGATCCACGCTCTTGGCGCAGATCGTCGCGGCGAAGACGGCCAGTCCCCAGCGCGGCAACTTTGCGAGTTCGTCGAGCTGGAGTGGCGCCGCCAACGCGCATGCCCAGAGCGGAAGGCCGAACGCCCAGTGCGCGCGTCGGCGCACCAGAAAAAACGTCCCGGCGATCGGGACCAGGAGGAGCAGCGTGGCGATCATCGCGGCAACGACAATACATCCCCGGCGTCATCGCCGTCGGCCGCGTACCCGCCCACGTGGTAGACGTGGTCGCGATAGTTCAAAACGTCGATGAGCGCGAGCGTCTGCACGGCGCGCAACGTGACGATCTGTTCGCTGATGCGTTCCGGGTGACGCATCAGGTCCGCAAGGACAGCCCGGCCCTCCGTCACGGCCTGTTCACCGCACTGATTCCAGTACCGCAAAGCGTCAGCCGCGCCTTCCACGTTGTGCGACGTCGCGCGCCACGCGGCGCGGCGGGCGTCGGCGTCGTCCACGCCATGCTGCTTCCAGTAGCGCCCGAACTGACGTCGCCGGCGCCAGCGCGGCCGCCACGAAAACGGTGCGAGTTCGCCCGCGGCCGCGCGGCCAAACACTTCGTCGAGGATTTCGCGTGCGCTGAGCAAGCTGCGCAGCCCGCGCATGTCGGCCACGTACGCGCACGCCGCCGCGCGCACGCGTTCGCGGTCGTAGCCGCTGTCCTTGAGGATGCGACTGAGGCGGGCCATGTCGCGCGCGATGCGCTGGCGCTCGGTTTCGAGCTCCCGCTCGAGCTCCGCATCGCCGCCCAGGAACCGGATGTCATCTTGGACGTCTGCGGTTTCGAGACCGCTTGTTTCGGTGCCCGGGAGGCGCACGCCGCAGTACTCAGGATCGAAGCGTGCACGCATCTTGGTCGCCAGAAGCGCGACGGGACCGCGCATCCGATGAATCTTGCGGAGTGCGGTGTAGTAGTCCGCGCCTTCGACGGCATCGAGGTCCACATTGAAGCTCGGCCGACGGATCTCGCCCATGCACCGAATGAGCCACTTCACGAAACGCACGATGTAGAGCACCACCGCGCGCACGGCGTAGAGCGGAATGAACAGGGCGCGACCATGGGCGAGCCACCGCGAGTAGGCGCGGTACAGGTTGAGCACGCGTTCTTCGCGCGGGAGTTTATGTAACGGATACGTGCCGAACGTCCGGCGCAATAGATGTCGGCGGTCGCGCTGCATGCGGGCAAGCAAGTCCGCGCCGAAGCGCAGCCGAATCGTGGCGTCGCGCTGCTCGTCGTCGTCGAGGAAGTGAAGTGCTGTGAACTGGGTAGTGACGTAGACCGTCTGTTCGTTGGGAATCTCCGGCTCGCCCTCCGCGCGCACCCAGTGTTGGTATTTTTCCATCTCGTCGGGTGTGGAAGCGGCGTGTTGGGAGCGCGGCAGCGCGTTTCTGTTGTAGTCCACAACGAGGCGCGCCACGCCGTGGGCGATGGATTGACAACCCAGCGCAAACCAGAGGTACGGACCGCGGAGAAACGACTTCTGACGATCCAAGTCGAGTTTCATCAGCTCCTTGCGGTCTTTCTTTGTGAATCGGTTCGCCATCTTGCGCAGATTGCGGATCGCGAGGTTGCCGAGGAGCTGCGATGTCGTGCGCGTGTCCGACGAAACAAAAAGCGCGCCGTCGATGCCGTCGCGATACAGCAACACGGTCGTTTCCATCGGGCTAAAGACCCACTCCTTCGCGTCACCGGCCTGCGCCTCGATGAGCCAGTCCGTCACGCCTTGGACGAAACGTTCCTCGACGTCCTCTTCGATGTGCCCGTGCACGATGCGTTCCGGCCCAAGGACGCGCCCCTCCATAATGGCAGCGTCGCGCGCGAGGTGGCGTCCCTTGATGGCTTCGGTGAGCGATAGGAACTGTGCTTGCGCGGATTTCTCCAAGAACTCTGTCGCTTGTCCCGCGATGCGGCGCAGCCACCACCCGAATGCCAGCACAACAATGCAAATTCCGCCGAGGATCTCAATGAAGCTTGTCAGCGAATCGCCGAGCTTGTCTGCCCATGCCGCGTCGCCGATGAGAGTTCGCACGATGAAAATGAACAGCCCGAACAGGACCAGGCGATACGCCGGCCGGAACGAAGCCTTGATCATCGTACGCCCGACGCGGTCCACGAACTGCGCCGGCGTGATGATGCCGTAGAGATCCGCGAACCAGAGCCAGCGTTGGTGCTGGCGCCTTAGTTCCGAAGCCGACGTTTGGGCGGCCGCGGCCACAACGTCGCCGTCCGTCATCTTCTTGTGCACCGACGGCACGTAGGAGCGCACAAACGGGAGCCAGCGCAGCATGGGCGACGCGAACAGGCGCACCGCGCGCGCGACACGCGTGACGAAGTCTGCCCCCATCTCGGCTTCGATCTCTTCCGGCGTCACCTTGGACAAGAGATCGAGCGCCTCTTCGGCGGAGCGATCCCGCGCGATACCGGATTCGGCCGGACGCTGCGTGTGGCGGAGCGGTTTTGTGTCCTTAGAAACTGCCGTCGCCAGGCGTTGCACGCGCAGCTGCGCAATCGACTCGCGCGTCTCGTCGGGCGCGGACAGGATCAACCGGCGCCAGCGGCGATTGAGGCGCGCTTGGATGCGGTGGACCTGGACCCCTAACCCCTCGTGGCGCTGGGCCATTTGGTTGCGCTCGGCGCGCGTCGGGTACAGCACGATGTTGCGGTTGAGCACTTCGCCGTACTTGCGGACGAGGCGGTCGATGCCGCGGCTCAAGAAGCCGAACGCGCGCGCGAAGCGGGCGATGCGCAGCAACCGGACGGCGCGGACGATGCGAATCTTATCCGCGC
Organism: Planctomycetota bacterium; assembly: GCA_021776785.1. Classification (GTDB taxonomy): domain Bacteria; phylum Planctomycetota; class PLA2; order PLA2; family PLA2; genus JAJFFF01. The sequence goes on from JAJFFF010000043.1 coordinate 46,793, forward strand.
GCCGTGCGGCGACGCCGCCGCTTCCGACGGCTAGGTGGAAAAACAGCGCGAAGGGAATCGACGGCACAATGTCCACGAGAAGGTGCCGCCAAAACCACCGCCATCGCCCGCGCACGAACACGAGCTTCACGACGATCTCAAAGAGAAAGAACGCGCAGGCGGCGGTGTCGAGGGCCACGAGCCACGTGGGGGGCGGGAGGGCAGCGCCGGTTTCGGGGTCTAGATCGTTAAGGAAAAACACCTCGACGGCGAGCAGTCCTAAGACGAGCACGATCAACCACAGGATGATCTGGTCGAACTTCGCGACGCGTTCGGCGCCGAACCGGAGTTCGAGCCGGTGTTGGAGGTCGCGCTCTTGGAGTTCGGCGGTAAGGCGGCGAATGCGGCGGCGCAAGCGCTTCCGGCGCCACGATTTATGGGCTTCGACAAACGTTGTGTGCCACGACACGTCGCGCATGACAAGGCGCAAGCGCGCGACGGCTTGGTCGGGATCGACGCCGTCCACCGACGCGAGCACGGCGTCCGCGCGATCGAGCAGTTGCGTGGCCCAGTCGTCGCGCGTGTCTTCGCTCGGCGGGTGGGACTCGATCGCGGCGAGCATGGCGTTGCGCAATTCGGGGCGCACTTCGGCGAGCGGTGACGCGCCCCGCTGCCGCGCGAGAGCTTCGAGGTCGAACTCACGGGCGGACACGATGGCGCGAAAGCATGCGCGCGGGTCGTTGCGGTCGAGTGGCGCGAGCACTTGCGCGCGCCACGCGTCCGCGATGTCTTGGACGAGCTGATCGACGAGTTCCGTGGACGCTTGCGCGGCCTGGGGAAGCTTCATGTCGAGGGTTAGGTCGCGCCAACTCGCGAGGTCGGCGAGGATTGGATGGCCGCGGTCGTCGGACAGGTCCGTGCCGAGCGCGACGAGCGCTCCAATCGTCGCCGTGACATCCGCTTCCGCTGTCGCAAGGTGCTCCGCTTCCGCGAGCGGCTCGGGTTCGGTCGCGCCAAGATGGTCGTCGATGCGGCGTTCGAGTTCGCGGAAAAGCTCGTCCGCGGCGGAAGGGTCAGCCATCGCCGTCGCCGCCACTCCCCTCCGCGTCGTCAGGCCGCGTTCCGATCACTACCGGCGGCGGCACATCGCGCCCCGTAAACTCGTCGACGATGGCGCGCGCCACTTGGCGTCCGCCGCGGTGCGCTGCCGGCATGGAGTCGTACTCTTGGTGCTCCGGCATCTCGCTTTGCACAACATGCAGTGTCTGCGTCGGAAACGCGAACTCGATGCCGAGTTTGTTCGCCAGGCGCAAGATGTCGAGCATCAGGCGCTGGCGCTCGCGCAGCTCTGTTGACCAGTCGCCGCAGTTGAAAAACAGATACATCAAGATGTTGAGCGACGACTCTCCAAAGCTATGGAAATAGACGTGGTAGTAGTCTTTGCGTGTGTACGGATGCAGCCGGATGAGCTCGCGAATGCCCTCCGTGAATGCCGCGACTTTTTGCGGCGGCGTGTCGTACGCGATACCGAGTGACTCCTTGCAGCGGCGGTACTTGCGCGCCCCGAGGTTGTCGACCGATGTGCGAATGAGCATCGCGTTGGGAAACGTGATGAGTGAGTTGTAAAACGTGCGCACGCGCGTCGATCGGAAGCCGACTTCTTCGACCGCTCCTTCGATGCCGCCCGTCTTGATCCAGTCGCCCACCTGAAACGGTTGGTCCGTGAGAATGCCGACCGCTCCAAAAAAGTTCTCGACCGTGTCCTTGCTCGCCATCGCGATCGCCAAGCCACCGATGCCGAGGCCGGCCAGCAACGCGCTGATGTTCATGCCGAGGTTATCGGCGATCCACACGAGGCCGAGCACGACGATGAACACTTTGAGCGCGCGCCGCAACATCGGGACGAGCAAGTCGTCAACGCGGTTGTCCGACCGCTTCGCGAATCCGGCAAAAATATCGCTGGCCCAATCGACGATGCGCGAAAGCGACCAGATCACCGCGACCATCAAGACCAGCCGTGCCGCGAAGTTTAGGATCTCGTACGTCGTGTCGGACAGGTCGAGGAACGGAATGCCGGCGAGCCAAACCGCGGCCGTCGCGAAGAGCGCGAACGGGCGCCCTGATTTTCGATTCGGATGGAACTCGACGTCGCGACGCTCCGCAATCTCGCGTTTCATCGAGCCGATGACAAGCCGCGCGATGAGGCCGGCCATCAGGCCGAGGATCGTGATCAATAAGATCCCGAGCCACTGCCAGTTTTGCAAGACGAACGGTTTGGCGAGCATCCACGCGGGGAGGCGCGGCCGCAGCCAACTCGAAAAGCTGTTCGGCTCTGGCTCCACGCGTTGCTTGTCGCTCGAGACGGCCGCGAAGTAGTCGCTTACGTTTTCGCGCGTGCGCTTCGTAAACACCCAGCCGTTCTCGCTGAGAACGCACTCGAGCGTGCCTTGCTCTGTGGGGTGAAGATAGATCGCGCCGGTAAACGTCGCGTCCGGAACGTCGGATAGGTCGAGTCGCTTCGTGAGTCGATCGAGGTAGCCGACGAGATACGCGCCTGCCTTTTGGCCCGCTTGGTGGCGGCGCGCTTCGGGGAGGTCGCTGAGGTCGAAGAGACTCGCGAGTTGGTCCGGCGTGGCGCTGTGGCGGGCGTCCGCGACCGCCAGGGCCCTCTCGAACAGTGCGCGCGGGCCCTCGTTCGTGGATTGCGCGGCCAAAACGGCCGTCAGCAATGTGATCCCGATCCCAATCCGCCATGCGCCCAAGTTACGAAGCATGGCGGAATCTTACGGGATGGGGAGGCCAGTTCGACCGATTCGCAACGTTAGCGCAACGCGGCAGCGATTTCGTCGGCGGCGCGTTCCGGCGTCGTGTTCACGACACGGACGTCAAATTCGTCGGCGCGTTCCATTTCGGCGCGCGCCACAGCGAGTCGACGCGCGACGGTTGCGTCGTCGTCGGTGCCGCGGCTGCGCAAACGCGCTTCGAGTTCTTCCAGGGACGGCGGCAGGAGGAACACGGTTATGCAAGGCAACGACCCGGCGCGAATCGACGCCGCACCTTGCACGTCGATGTTGAGGAGTGCGTGGCGCCCGGCAGCGAGGATTTGCTCGGCTTGCGAGCGCGGCGAGCCGTACCGCTGTCCGTACACATCGGCCCACTCCAAGAAGCGCCCTTCATCGATCCAGGTTTGAAACACAGCCTCGGTGAGGAAGAAGTAGTCCTCGCCGTGACGTTCCTGACCGCGGGCGGCGCGAGTCGTTGCCGTCACGACGCGCTCGAACTCCCGACGCCTTAGAAGCTGCGTGCACACGGTCGTTTTTCCGACGCCCGACGGGCCCGAGACGACGGCCAAGCGCGGCTGGCTCATTCCAGGTTGGCGACCTGCTCTTTGAGCCGATCGATGTCGGACTTGAGCTCGATGACGCGGCGGGCGATCTCGACGTCGCCGCTCTTCGAGCCGATCGTGTTGGTTTCGCGCAGGAGTTCTTGGCACAAGAAGTCGAGTGTGCGCCCGATTTCTTCGTCCAACGCCAAGTAGCGGTCGAATTCGTCGAAGTGCGCGGCTAAGCGCGTCAGTTCTTCGGTGATGTCGCAGCGGTCCGCGTAGACCGCCACCTCGCGGGCGAGCGTCGCGTCGTCGAGATGCGCGCCGCTGCCGTCGAGCAGTTGCGCCACGCGCTCACGCAGTCGATCGCGATACTCGGTGACGACGTGCGGCGCGCGCTTGCGAATACCGGCTAGCGTCTTGCGCATCCGCTTCAAGATGACGCGCAGGTCCTTGATCAGGTGCGTTGCTTCGCGACCGCGCATTTCCTCAAGCGCATCGAGGGCCGCGGTCACGGTGTTGCGCACAACTTTTAGATCGGCGGGACGCAGCGGCTCGGACGCGCCGGACTCTACGACGCCGGGCAGCGCGGCCAGCGCGGCGGCGGTCAATTTCGGCTCGACCAGTCCCTCTTTCGCCAGCGCGGCGATCGCGTTGGCAAACCCACGGACGATCTCGGGCTTGATGCGGAGAAGATCGTCGGCTTTGAGGAACGAGAGACGAACAAAGCAGGTGAGGGATCCACGGCGCACGCGCTTGCGGATCCAGCTCTCGATCTCCGACTCGCGCGCATTGAGCACCGACGGGGTGCGCAACGAGATCTTCAGCGAGCGCGAGTTAACCGTCCGGATCTCGCACTCTACGTGGATGCGGCTGCCAGCAACGCTCGCCGCACCGTAGCCCGTCATGCTTCGGGGCATAGGTTCCGGCTAGTCTCCGTCGGTGCCGTCGCCGGAGCCGCCGGTCGAGTCGTTTTTGGCCGGTTCGTTCGAGGTGGCTCCGACCTTGGAATCGGGCCCGTCCCAGTCCATTTCCTTCTCGGCCTGGATGTCGGAAGCCGCGGGGGCTTCACCCTCCGGCCACGCGGCGTAAATCACCGCGAGCAGCATCCAGGTAAAGGCCAGCCACGCGGTGAATTTATTCACGCCGCCGGCCTGGACGCCAAACGTCTCTTGGCCCGCGCCGCCGAACGCCGCCGACAGGCCGCCGCCCTTGGGCTCCTGGAGTAACACCACCAGCATGAGCAGCAAGGCCAGGAGAATAAAAAAGACGAGCATCATGCCTTTGAGGAAGGCTTGGACGCTGAAGGCTAAGAGCAAGAGTTCCATAGTGTCTGATCCGAACCGCGGATTGTACTACGGTCTCAACGGAGATTCCCCAATACGGAGCACCTCTCGACTTCAGCTTGTCGCGGCGATGATTCCGGCGAAACTTGGGGCGGACAGGCTTGCCCCGCCGACCAGCGCGCCATTCACGTGGGGGACCCCTAAGAGCTCCCGCGCATTGGCCGGCTTCACGCTGCCGCCATACAGAATGCGGACGGTTTCGCCCGCCGCCGCCCACAGGTCCTGGAGCAGAGCTCGAATCTGCGCGTGCACTGCGCCGGCCTGCGCCGGAGTCGCCGTCAGCCCCGTTCCGATCGCCCAAACAGGCTCGTAGGCAACGGTGACTTCGCCCGTTTTGTCAGCACCGACGCCCGCCAGGCCCGCTCGCACCTGGCGTTCCACAACGGCCGCGGTCTGACCGGCCTCGCGCTCCGCCAAGGTCTCCCCGACGCAAAGGGTGGGCAAAATGTCATGACCCAGCGCCGCGAGCACCTTCTGATTCACAAAGTCGTCGCTCTCGCCAAACAGTTGGCGGCGTTCGCTATGCCCGCAGAGCACCCGCGTGGCGCCCACATCGAGGAGCATGCTCGGCGAGATCTCCCCCGTGAACGCGCCCTGATCTTGGGGATGCATGTTTTGGGCGCCCACGCTGATTTCGGAGTCCGAAACGGCACCCAGCACGTCGCTGAGACAGGTAAAAGGCGGATAGAGAGCTACATCCGCCGCTTCCAAGGGGTCTGGAATCGAACGCACCAGAGCGGTGGCCAGCTCCCGCGCGGCCGAGCGAGTCATGTGCATCTTCCAGTTGCCAGCGATCAACGGCTTCATATCGATACTTTATCGGCAGATCGCCGCGTCCGGCAGCGTGGGGGAGCGTGACTGCGCTCGCTCGGCTCGATGGGACGAGTGGTGCACGGATTGGTGCCGCGGAAACCGCCTAGATCTAAACTTTTTGTCTCAATGTGGCCCGGCATGAGGTTAAACGGGACAAAAAGGGAGCAATCTATTGGTTTGTTCCCGGATCAGCGATAGAGCTTCTACGTGGAATCAGTTCAGCACCAGCTCCGTGACCTAGTCGCGCTTACCGATTTGCGCGAGCGGGTCCGGTTCGCCCAGGCACGAGTCCGCCAAGGCTTGGGGACCGCGTTGCTCGACGCCGCGCGCAAGCAGATGCGCGAAGATCCGACCGAGGCCGCCCAATTGGCCCTTTGCGCTCGAGTGGCGGTAACGCGTGAATCATCCGACGAACGAGTCGAAGCCCTTTCGCTCCTTGGTCAAGCCCAGACCCTCCGTGGGAAGTTTGCCGCCGCGGTCCGCGCCTACGAGCGCGCCATCGAGCGCGCCGTCGCGCAGCGTGACAAGACTCGGCTCCGAGCCCTGTCCTTGCACGCGCGGATTCACCTTGGTCGCGATGACGAGGTGCGCGCGATTGGCGCCGACTGCCTGACGGCCCTCGCCAAAGATCCCGACCCGAGGCTGATCGTGTTGACGCGTATGTCCTTGGCCGACCAAGCGTTTCGTCTCGACAATCCGCAGCGGGCGCTCGAGCACTACGCGGCGCTGGCGTCGATTGCGGCGCAGGCGTCGCCGCAACTGCGCGCCGTGATTGCGTGCAACCGCGCGAACGCGCTGGCGGCTTCTTACTTGTTCGAGGAAGCGGCGGCGAGTTTCGCCGAAGCGCGCGCGTTGCTGTCTGACGATCGGTTCCGCCACACGCGCGCCCAGGTACAGTCCAACACCGCGTACTTGGAGCTTTCGCAGGGTCAGTATGACGCGGCGCTGCGCCGCTACGACGACGCGAGCGCGTCGTTTGAGGAGCTCGGCGACGCGCGGCATCTCGCGCTGATCGACTTGGAGCGCGCCGAAGTGCATCTTCGGTTGAACATGCCGGCGGATGCGACACGACTCGCCGCCGCGGCATCCGCACGCTTTCGCCATCTGGGAATGAAAAAGGAGCATGCCCAGATCGAATTCGTGCGCGGGCAGGCCCTGCAAGCCCTAGGGGAGGGCCGGCAGGCGTCGGAGACTTTCCAGCTCGCGCAGGAGCTCTTTTTGGCGCTCAGCATGTACGGTCGCGTCGCGGCCTGCATGCTGCAGCGCGCGTTTCTTGCCTTGAAGCAGGGCGACGCAGATTCCGCCACCGAGCAAGTCGAGCAGGCGTCGATCCTGGTCGAGAACAGCGACGACGTTTTGTTGGCCGCGCGCGTCGAACTCATGCGCGCACGGCTCGCCGTAGAACGGGGGCTCGACTCCGACGCGACCGTTGCGCTGCACGCCGCATCGAACGCGATTGAAGGCATTCACGCTCCGTGGCTCTCCATGGAAATCGATCGTTGGTTTGGGAAAACACGCCGCGCGCGCGGTGATACGCGCGGCGCGGTGGAGGCGTTTCGCCGCGCGATTGACACGCTGGAATCGTACCGAGGCGGAGTTCCGTCCGACGAGTACATGGCCAGCTTTCTTTCCGCGCGCGCCGACCTCTACACGGACTGCGTTGAGCTGCTCGTTTCGCTCGGCGAGATCGAGGCCGCCTACGAACTCACGGAACGCGGTAAATCGCGTGCCCTCGTGGACTTGCTCGACGGCAAAGTCGGTCGGCCCGACGAACAGGCGCGCGACATGCTCGGCCGCGTCAATCGGTTGCGCGGCGACCTGCACGCGGTCTACAAGCGCCTCTTTGATCACGACTCCGGCCGTGAACAACGAAGCGCGCGCGCTGTGCGGGAAGCGCGTTCGATGGCCGTTCAAATCGAAGGTGAAATCCACACGTTGTTGCGCGACGCGCGCCGTGTCGACGCCGAAGCCGTGTCCCTCCAAGACGTGGTCGGTTTGTCCGTCGCCGACGTGCAAGCGACGTTGGACCCCGGTGTTGCGCTCATCGAGTACGTCACAACCGAGCGCGCGCTGGTCGCCTTCTTGCTCACGCGAGACGACCTGCACGTTGTCGTTTCTGACGTCGCCGAAGCGACCCTGCGCATGAACCTCGACCGCTTCCGTTTCCATCTCGCAAAATTCGACCGCGACACAAAAGATTCCGGGGACCTCGTCTTGGCGGCGACGCGCGCCAACCTCGCGCAGCTATCAGAACTGGTGATGGAACCGATGTCGGAGCTGCTCGACGGCGTCGACCGTCTCGTCGTCGTGCCGCACGGCGTGTTGCACGGCGCGCCGTTTCACGCGCTGCCCCTGGGCGAAGACGGATGGCTGAGCGATCGATTCGAGATCACCTACGCGCCGAGCGCGGCGGTGTATCGTTTCTGCCGCGAACGCGGAGAGGCGACGACAACCGGGGCCGCCGTGTTTGGCCTGCCGGACGAGTTGGCGCCGCTGATCGAACAGGAAGCGCGCGCGGTAGCGGCGCACTTGGGCACCGAAAACCTGCACTTGCGCGAAGACGCCACGTTGGAGGCGTTTTCTCGCAACTGTAAAGATGCACGGTTCATCCACATCGCGACGCACGGCATGTTTCGGCCGGAGCGACCGATGCTCAGCGCCATCCGGTTTGCGGACCGTTGGCTCAATCTCTACGACTTTTATGATTTCACGTTGGACGCCGAACTTGTCGTGCTGTCTACGTGCGAGAGCGGGATTGCGGGCGTTACAGCCAGTGACGAAGTCTTCGGACTGACGCGCGGGCTTCTCTATGCCGGCGCCCGCGCGATGGTTACCAGTCAATGGCGCGTCAACGACGCAGCGACGACGACCTTCATGGATTGCTTTTATGGCGCGTTGAGTGCGGGCACAAGCCCCGCGGCAGCGATGCAGCAAGCCATGCGCACCGTTCGAGAAACAAAACCGCACCCGTACTACTGGGCGCCGTTTTTTCTCACGGGTTGGACACAAATGACGCACTCGGGGCGGGGACGAAGGACCCGCACGAGTTCGACTCTAGTAGCTACGGGAACGTAAAGGACACTGGGAATGAACATGAACTGGGGACGAATGCGCCAGCTGACAGGAATGTTGGCGCTGCTTTGTCTTTGTACGCACAGCGTCGAAGCTGGCGATAAAGGCAAGGGGAACAACAAGACGACGGAATCGTCGTCGGACGGCGGGATCAACCCGTCCAACGTGGCGGTCACCGAGTCGGATTTCGAGGCTTCGAGCTCGCCGAAGGAAGAGTCGACGTCCACCGAGTCGTCGACCTACGACGCGAATGCGGGCTCTTCGCAAGAGCCGACGCCCAGCGAGCCGTCGACGTACGACGCGAATGCGGGGTACTCGCAGGAGCCGATGTCGCCGGAAGAACAGATGCACATCTACGAGGCGCATCAGCGCGCAACGGGTAGTGGCGTCGTGATTGCCGTGCTGGATGCCGGCTTCGACGCCGCGCATCCGGCCATCGCAGCCAACGTCGTGGGCGGCTATGACGCCATCGATGGCGACAGCGACCCGACGGATTTGGGGAACGGCTGGGACGATGACGGAGACGGCATCGTCGACAATGGCGTCGGGCACGGCACCTTCGTTACGGGCATGATCTTGCGTGCGGCGCCGGACGCGATGATCGTTCCGATCCGCGTGCGCAACGACGAAGGTTGGGGCAGCAACGACGTGACAGCCGACGGCCTCGAAATGGCCATTCGCATGGGTGTCGACGTGATCAACATGTCGCTCTCGACCGGCAGCGGCGGGTTCACTCGGATCCGAAGGCTGCTAGCTAAGGCCGAGAGGCAGGGCATCTTCGTTGTAGTCTCGGCTGGCAACGCGTCAAGCAGCGAGCTCGATGCGCTCGGCAAGATCAAGTCCACGATCGTCGTGGGCGCAGTAGATGCAACGAACACAGTCGCGACCTTCTCGAACGTGTCGAACACCACTTACTGGATGGTCTACGCTCCCGGCGTCGACCTCCTTGGGCCCACGACGCGTGGTGAGTACCGCTACTGGAGCGGAACGTCGTTCGCGGCCGGCTTCGTGACCGGCGGCGCGGCGCTCGCGCTGGAAGCACACAAGAACATCGCGCTTTGGGAACTGCGCCAACTCCTGCGCGATTCGATCGATCCGGTCAAGAGCGCGGACGGCGGCTACATCGACAGTGGTTTGCTAAACCTCGCACAGGTCGTCCGATGACAGCGGCGACAATCGCTCTGCCGCAGGGCTGGATCGCCCCGAAACGGGCGATCGCCGCGTCCGGCGTGCGCGGCGGCGGCAGCGAGTTTCAACTCGTTTGCGGCGTCGGGACCTACGAGCTCGACTTGTTGGTCCGCGACTTTCATGAAGTCTTCGAACTGATGGGCCAAGTCACAGAAGGCGAAAGCATTTATGCACCCGTGCGCGGGCTGCCCGTGCAACTCGTCGACGCGGATGGAAATCCGATCGGCGAACTTGGATCGACGAACGAGTTTGGTGAATTCGAGTCGAAAGCGGATGAGCGCGGGCTCATCGGGCTTCGGCTCGGGACGGGCGAGGACGCCCCGTGTGTTCTCGTTAGAGGTGAATCACAATGAAAACTATCAAAGCCGTCGTCCGTTTCGACTCGGACGCCGAACTGGCGCGTATCGGCACTCGCGGATTTGCGAGCGTGAACACGCGCACGCTGATGTTTCAGGGGGAAGGCATGTCGATTGACGTGCTGATGCAGGATGCCGGTTCGATGAAGATCATGCACGGCCAAGCTGTGCGGATTCCGGTGGGCGCGCCTGTGGATGACGCAGCGGTCATCGCGGGCGACAACGAAGCGCAAACCGATCGCATGGGGCAGTTTGTCCTCTCACTGATGGATTCCCATCACGAGTGCTTTTACGTGCGTCGCGGCGACGTGCAACTGGTCTGCGAGATACCGCAGGCGCCCGTGCTGCCGTGAACAAGAAGTTAGACGCAAAAAAAATGGCGAGCGCTGGAGCAATGTCCAGCGCTCGCGCGCGTCGTGCGGCCCAGAACGAAGTCGTCATGCTGAAGGAGCTCTTGGAGCACCAGCAACGCGTGTCGCAGGCCGGCCTGATTACGGCGGCGCTCGCGCATGACGTGGACAACCACGCACAGGTGCTGACGGGCGCGACGTTTCTCGCGTTGCGCAGCGACGATCCCGCCGAGTGGCGGCGCGCCTTGGAGATCGTGCAGGAGCGCTGTTTCGCGATGACCGAAGTCACCCGCTCGTTTCTGGGCTTCTTGCGGCGCAAGGACGTGCATGGGGTAGGAGCTTTCGGGCTCATGCGCGCCGTCAAGGAAGCGCGGCAACTCGTCGAGCTCCTTGCGAAACAGGAAGACGTGACGCTGAGCGTCGTGGTCGATGACGACGCGAACCTGATGGGCGAGCACCGGGTGCTGGTCCAGGCATTGGTGAACTTGTTGTCGAATGCTGTGAAGGCTGTCGCCGGTCGAAACGAAGGAGCGGTCGTCTTGGAGGTCACACTCCTGGAAACGGAGGCGCGCGTTGTTGTGTCGGACAACGGGCCCGGCATTCCCGACGAGATCCGGTCGCGCATCTTCCGGCCGATGGCGACAACCGATGGACACGGCATTGGACTGTTCATCGTCCGCCAAAACATCCGGCGCCTCGGCGGCTCGATCCGTGTCGAGAGCTCCGATGCTGGAACCACGTTCGAGTTGCGCCTGCCGTTGCTCGACCACTAGCCTGTCGAGGGCGAGCCGATTCGCGGCCGGTCGTGATCGTTTGCCGTCGCTGTCTCCAGGAGACCCAGCGAGAAAGCGATGCAAAATCGGCGCGATCGTTCTAGACGCCGGGAAGCTCGGCGACATTACCGCGCGCGATCTCTCGGATCGCGTGCAATTGCGGCACCAACGCGGCGAGCGTCTCGGGCAACAGCGCTTGCGCCGCGTCACTGCGCGCGGCCTTCGGCTTCGGATGCATTTCGATCAGGAGGCCATCGGCCCCCGCCGCCACCGCCGCCCGCGCCATCGCCGGCACCAGATCCGCGCGCCCCGTGCCGTGACTCGGGTCCACGACGATCGGAAGGTGGGACAGGCGCTTGACGAGCGGAACCGAGCTCAGATCGAGTTGGTTGCGCACGGCTGTATCGAACGACACCAAGCCGCGTTCGCACAAGATCACACGATCGTTGCCACCGTTGAGAATGTACTCGGCGGCGCACAACCACTCTTCTACGGTGCACGCGCGCCCGCGCTTGAGCAGGATCGGTGAATCCGTCTTCGCGGCCGCTTTTAGCAGCGCGAAGTTTTGCATGTTGCGAGTGCCGATCTGAATGATGTCGGCGTGCTCCGCAACCTGGTCGATGTGACGCGTGTCCATCGCTTCCGTGATGACGGCGAGGCCGAAGTGGCGACCGGCGTCGCGCAGCATCTTGAGCCCCGGCTTACCGAGACCTTGGAACTGGTAGGGCGACGTTCGCGGTTTGAACGCGCCGCCGCGCAGGATCGTCGCGCCGGCCGCGCGCACGGCTTCCGCCGCGGCGAAAATACCCTCTTCGGACTCCACCGCACAAGGCCCCGCCATCACGACGAGGTGCGCGCCGCCGATTCCGTCCGTGCCCACCTCGACGACGGTGTCGCGCGGGTGAAACTCGCGCGCCGCCAGCCGGTAGGGCTTTTTGAACGCGACGACTTTTTCCACGCCGTCGAACGCCGCGAGGGACACGCCACGGATGCGATCTTCGTCGCCGCCGACCGTGATCACGACGCGGTGGTGGTCCTCGGAGACTCGGGCACGGAGACCCGCCGCTTCGATGGCGCGGACCAACGCGATCCGCTGCTCGGGCGTGCAGCCGGCACGCAAAACGACGATCATGGGGCCCAGAGTTTACCAGCGCGACCGTGCGGGCCCAGCATCATCAAATCAGCCGAGCGAAACCTGCCACGCGGACCGAAAACCCGCCCTCCGCGCGCCGTCTTAGACGGTTTCTTCGACGGGCGTCTCTAAGATGACCTGCGCGAGACGAGCGTAGTCCTTGGCGCCTTTTGAATTGGGGAACGCGAACCCGACCGGCGTTCGCATCATGGGCGCGCGCACCAGGTTGGCGTCGGTGCGGATTGGGGCGAGGACGCGATCTTTTAGACCGCTCTCAATCGCCGTCAATATCTCGCGCCCGACCTTTAAGCGCCCGTCGATCTTGGTCGGCAAGAACCGAAGGGTGACGCCGCGGTCCAACCGGCTGCGAATCAGTGCGACGGTGTTGGTTAAGTCGCTAATCGCTTTGATCGAATAGCTCTGTGCTTCGATCGGCACAATCGCCTCGCGGCACGCGACCAGAGCGTTCACCGTCACCAGGCTCAGGTTGGGCGGACAGTCGATCACGATGAAATCGAACTGGTCGTGAATCGGCTCCAACTTGCGGTCCAGGATGGTTTCGCGCAAAAACGCGTCGAAGATCTTGATCTCGACGCCCGCCAGGCGCGGGCGGGCCGGAATGCACGACAGGCCGGGGAACAGCGTCGCTTGGATGACCGATTGCGCGTCCATCTTTTCGTCGACGAACAGCTCCTCGACCGAACTCTCATCGTCGGTCAGCTCCAAGCCCAACGATGCCGTGAGGTTGGCTTGCGGATCGAGGTCGATCGCCAACACGCGGCGTCCGCGCGCGACGAGCGCGCCAGCGAGGTTGAACGCCGTGGTCGTTTTGCCGACGCCGCCCTTCTGATTGACGACGGCGATGCGGCGATTTTGCGGCCCCTGCATCTGATGCACGATGCGCCGCGCCTCGTCAAAATCGTAGATGCGGTGGTTGGATTCATCGCGCCGGGCGGCCGGGACACGGCCGTCGGCCTCCCAGTCTCTCAGGGCACGCGACTCGATCCCCGCCATGCGGGCGACCTCGCCAATTGTGAAGTGGGGCTTTATCTTGCGGATCAACGGTTCTTATCCTACGAGATGCTGTATGTACCGGCAAGGGCGCGGGTCCGAAAACGGGCCCGGAGCCGAATGCTCCGGCGCGGCGTTGGCCCTCAGCGCTCGGCCGCGATGACCGGAATCCGCCGGATCGGAAACCGTCGCTTTCTCCCGGGCTGCGCTGTCGTAAAATCCATGGACCGAGAGGGTTGCGACCGAGCGGGCAGAGCGACGACGACGCAAGTCGACCCTCCGCGTGCGAAATCGCTCCCTTTTGAACATCGCTGTCGGATACTGGGTCTGACGAACGGGGGCCTTGGTTGGGCACTTCAAAGTCTCAACATCATCAGATGTTGAACCATGAACACGCGCGAGGACATCCCATTGCCGACGTTTTTTGTTGTCGAGGACGGTGAGACGACGCAGGTCCGCGTCGATAAATCGACAATCACGGTCGGGCGCTCGTCCGCGCGCGACATCTACGTCAAAGACATTCGGGTCTCCCGCCACCACTGCACCTTAGACAGCGCGGGGGACGACCTGCTCGTGCTCGATAAGGGGACGCCGAACGGCACGTACGTGAACGGCGCGCGCGTCGATAAGCAGCCGGTCGTGGCCGGGGATCGCATCGATGTGGGCGCCGCGCGCATTTACGTCGAGCGGTTGCCGGTCGAGGAGCAGCGCGAAGAGTCGACTTGGACCGGCGAGGGCGACCGCCTGTACAAGGCCCCGCTCCCGACCGAACATGATCAGTTGGAGCGTTTGCAACGCATCGCGGCCGCGCTCAACTCCGAGCTCGATCTCGATCGCATCCTCGACCTGATCATGGATCACGTCGTTGAAATTGCGCAGGCCGAGCGCGGCTTTTTGGTGCTGAAGTCGGGCGACACGATCACGGTGCCGGTGGCGCGCAACTTCCAGCGCGAAGATGTCATGCGGCCGGAACAGTCGTTTAGCCGTTCGATCGCCGATCGCGTGGCGCTCGGCGGCGACGCGGTCGTCACGGTCGATGCGCGCTCCGACAACCGTTTTGCGGAGTTTCAATCGATCCATGAGATCGCGCCGCGTTCGGTTCTGTGTATGCCGTTTCGCGAGCGCGGCCGGACCGTCGGTGTCGTCTACATCGACAACCGCATCGCGCGCGGGGTCTTTGGGCGTGAGCACTTGGACGCGTTACAAAGTTTCGCCGACCTCGCCGCGGGCGCGATCTTGCGTGCGCAGGTGGAGCGGGAGCGCGACAACGCTCTGCTCCGCGTCAAGGCCATGTACGCCGAACTCAAGAACAAGTACGAGGAGCAGGGCGGACGCCTCCAGGAGATGGAGCGTGTGCTGGAGGCACGCCAAGCGTCACGTTCGACCAAACACGAGTACCCCGAAATCGTGGGCGAGAGCGATGTCATGCGCGCCGTGCTGGCGTTGCTCGACAAAATTGTTGCTTCCGACGAGACCGTCCTCATCGAAGGCGAGAACGGAACCGGTAAGGAGCTCATCGCGCAAGCGATCCATCGCAATAGCCGCCGGCAAAAAGGGCCGTTCATTGCGGAGAACGTGGCGGCGATCCCAGAGACTTTGGTCGAGAGCGAACTGTTCGGTCATACGCGCGGATCGTTCACCGGCGCGGACCGCGACAAACGCGGGCTGTTCGAGCAAGCCGACGGCGGCACGCTGTTTCTCGATGAGGTCGGCGACATGCCGCTCGACGTGCAAAAGAAGCTGTTGCGCGTGCTCGAGACGCGCGAAGTGCGCCGCGTCGGCGGCAAGGACACGATCAAGGTGGACGTGCGGATCATCTCCGCGACCAACCGTGACCTGCGCCGCATGGTGGAGGAGAACGATTACCGCGAGGATCTGTTCTATCGCCTGCGCGTTCTCGCGATCGAGCTCCCGTCGCTGCGGGAGCGGCGTGGCGATGTCGCGCTTCTCGCGACTCATTTTCTCCAGTCCCACGCCCCGAAGGGGGGCCGCGGCAAACAGATGACGTCGGCCGCGTTGAAGGCGATGGAGGCCTACCACTGGCCGGGCAACATCCGCGAGCTACAAAACGAGGTCCGTCGGCTGGTCACGTTTGCCGGGGACGTGATTCACGAGGAGGACCTGTCGGATCAGGTGCGGCAGGGGCCCCGCGCGTTCGCGGGCGTTCCGGGCGATTCCGACGAAGTTAGGAATCTGGACCAACTTGTCCGACAAGTAGAAGTGGACGAGATCCGCAAAGCGCTGGCTCTGGCGAGTAATAACAAGACAAAGGCCGCCAAGATGTTGGGCATCTCGCGCTTCACACTTCAACGGAAAATGGAAAAGTACAACCTCGGATGAACCGCTCGATCGCTGCCCTGATGGTATTCGGACTGATCGCACTCCAAGCGCGCGCGCGGGCCGATGTGCTCTACGCCAAAGAGGGCGGCCGCGCGATGATTTCCAACGTGCGCGTCGTCGAGGAAAAGAACGGCAAGGTCTACTATCAGGACAAGACGCTCAAGGTGCGCGCGTTCCCGAAGAAAATGATCGGGCGCATTGAAGAGAAGCGTTGCGACGTCCACGTGTACTTGGCGCGGCTGGAAAAAGCCGAGTCGGCCGATGAGGTCGTCGCCTTGGTCGAATGGGCGCAAGCTCGAAAGTTTCGCGGGGACGCGATCGACCGCCTTTACAAGCGCGCGCTCGAACTCGATCCCGACAACGAAGCCGCCAACAAGGCGATGGGGCGCGTGCAATACGACGGGGCGTGGATGACGCCCGCCGAGAAAGCGAAACGCGAGGCCGACAGCGGCGCCGCCGAGATGCGCGCGAAAGGACTCGTTCCTTGGAAGGGCAAGTGGGTTACCCCTGAGGACAAAGAACAACTCGAACGCGGCCTCGTGAAGTACCGCGGGCGTTGGATGACCGAGGACCAGGTCAAGCGCGCCCAAGGTTTTGTGAAACACGAGGGGCGCTGGATCAAGAAAGACGATCTCGCCGCGGCGGAGCTGATTGGTCCGGCCCGGCGCGACACCGGACTCGGCGCGCGTTTGCTCGTCGTGCAAACCGAGCACTTCGCGGTGTTGGGCGACCTGCCGCAACCGCAGCTCCAGGAGTTGGGCGGCGTCCTCGAGCGGACGTTCTCGGAATGGCTGCGCCTGTTTCCGGACACGGCCGACAATATTTTGGAAGGCAAGTGCCGGGTCTTTGTTTTTCGCAAGGCGCCGCCGTACCAGCGGTTGGTTCGCGCGAAGCACAAGCGTCTCCTCGCAAGCGGCCGATTTACCGGCGATCGTCTCAAGATCGAAACGCTGCGGATGAAGATGCGCCTGCGCGAGACGAACTTCTGGGAGGTTGTGCCCAACCCGATGACGGTGCACGTGCAGATGCCCGACTCGATCGAGGCGCTTCGTTCGCGGTGCGTGCACTACGCCACCAACGTGTTGATGAGTCGCTATCGCGAGATTCGCTTCCCCACGTGGTGGCTGAACGAGGGCGTGGCGTACTACCTCGAGAAGCGCGTTACGGGCATGATCGTGACGTACAACGTCGATGTGGGAGGCGGCGGCAGCGGTCGCTACGCCGGCGAAGGCGGGCCCGTCAACGAGGGCCAAGCCAACCCGTGGATGGACGCCAAGAAGTGGGAGTCCATGCTCAAGCAGCTGGTCATCGCTGGCAAGGCGCCGTCGCTCGACAAGATGAAGAGCAAGGACCTGTTCACGCCCGGCAACAAGTTGACCGTGCCCGACATCGCCAAGGCGTACACGCTGGTCCGGCTGCTCGTGCGCATGGATCCAAAAAAGTTCGCCAAGTTTGTCGGCGACGCCAAGACCGGCAAGAGCGAAAACCCGGTCGAGCGCGAAGTCTCCGCGGTGATCAAGCACTACGGCGGCTACAAGAAAATCGAAGCAAGCTGGGTCGAATACGCGACCAACGGTTTCCGCGTCGGCCGTTAAGAGGCCGAATCGCCCCGAATCGAGAACTTCCGTCCGACGCGCGTCGTCCCGCGTTCTAAACTAGTGCTGTGCAGCGGGCTCTCGTACTTGCTCTCTTCTTGTTGATCGGTCACCCGGGGGCGCTCCGTGCCGCGCCGGAAGAAGGGCGCACGTGGTCCACGCCGGTGTTGTTCCGCGTCCCCGATTCCAAGTCGCGCCAAGAGATCCGCGAGTTGATCGGCTCCAAACACCTCGGATCCAGTACAGACGGCGAACGAAAGAAAGCGCGCACCAAACTCACCGAATTCGGGGAGTGGGCCGTTCCGGAACTGTCCAAGAGCGTCATGGGGCGTGGCAAAGCGCGCGTGCGCATGAACGCGGCGATCGTGCTCGTGCGCATCGGCTCGCGCCGTGGCATCGATCCGCTCGGCACGGCTCTCGCCAAGGGGGGCGACGCGGGCCTGGAGCTGGTTATACCCGCGCTGGGGCTCGGGCTGTTTCAGCGTCCCCGCGACATCGCCGTGCTCGATGCGGCGTCGCGCAAGTACAAGTCGCGCTCCGCGATCGCTGCGCTGCTTGCGCTGGCGAAGATGCCCGGGCGCGAACCCGAACGCTTGTTGCGCGCGTACCTAGATGACATGCCGCGCCGGCCGGGCCTGGTGGCCGCCGCGCGCATCGCGACGACCTTGGTGTTCCCGGACGAAAAACCGGAAGTCGCCTTGGCGAGCAAGGATCGCGTGGTGCGGATGGCCGCCGCCGTGTGCGTCTGCCTCCGCCCGAGCGCGGCGGCGCGCGACCCGCTGTTGAAGCTGATCGAAAAGGCGCCGCGCGAACGGGACGAAGTGCGGACGCTTCAGATCCACGCGCTGGCGGCGCTGCCGCGTGACGAATCAATTCGCAATGCTCTCCTCAAGCTCGCGCAAAAGTCCGGCAAGCGTTCCGCTGCGCGCTGGGCGGCGCTCATGGGGCTGTGCGACGAGCGCGGTCACAAGGAAGATTTCCCAAAACTCGCGCGCCTGTTGCGCGACACCGATGATCGCAACCCGGCCATGGGGGCGCTGCTGACAGCGATCGTCCGCACGGGGCACGAGGAAGCGACGCCGACCGCGATGCGCGTCTTGGCGCGGCACAAGGCGTCTTCGTTTGCGGCGGCCTGCGCACTCCTTGTCGAATTCGCGCGCGCCACCGATAAAAAAGTATCGAACGCGGGTATCGACGAGTTGGTGAACCACAGGCGTGACGCGAAAACGGAAGCGCTCCAAGATCTCCTTCGGGCGGCGGGCAGTGTTGCTCTTGCACCCCTCGCCGACCGTACAAAGCTCGTGCGCGAAACACTGCGCGCCCTCGACGACGAATTCGTTTTGGACCACTGGTGGCGGGATCGCGACCAGCGCGCGTTCGTGTTGCTGCACCGATTCTTGCCGCGGTTGTTCGAACTCGACGAGATCGTGGAACGCGCCGACCCGTCCCGCAACGCGCCCGGACTTCCCGGCGGCATCGCCGTCGACCCGAATGCGGGCGGGCCGGGTTCCGGTGACACCGAAAGAGAAACGCGCAAGCCGGCGCGCGCGAATCCGGAAGAGCAAGACGTGTTCGCCTTCTTGGATGAACGCCCGTACTTCGCACGCGAGGACCGGCGGGAGCGCACGCGATGAGTTCGGTGCGCGAAGATCAGCTGATTGCCGAGTACGTGCGGCAACAGAAGTTCGCGACGGACGCGCAGATTGCGGAGTGCGTGGGGCTCGCGGAGCGCATGAGAGCCGAGATGCAGCTCAAGACGTCGCTTTCCGACGTCTTGCTCAAGCGCGGCTACATCAACAAGGCACAGTTCACAGCGCTTGAGCAAGCCTTTGATCCGGCGGGTGCGGCACGCCGGCGCAACGTGATCCCCGGCTATCAGCTCCTGGATCGCGTTGGCGTTGGTGCGATGGGTTCGGTGTATCGTGCGAACGATCTTCAATTGGAGATCCCGGTCGCGATCAAGATCTTGCGGCTCGCGCTCGCGTCGTCACCGACGCAGATCGAACGTCTCAAGCGCGAGGCGCGATTGGTCGCCAAGCTGTCGCATCCCAACATCGTGACCAGCCGCGCCGTCGGTGAGTCGGCGGGGCTGCACTACCTGGTGATGGAGTTCGTGGACGGCGAAACCGTACGCCAAGCGTTGCGCGGCGGGCCGTTGCCCGAAAAGACAGCGTTGTCGATCGCGCGCGACGTCGCCTTGGCGTTGGAGCACGCGCACGCCGCGGGCATCATCCATCGCGACGTAAAACCCGGCAACGTCATGCGTGCGACGGACGGCACGATCAAGCTCGCGGACTTCGGATTGGCGCGCGGGAAGGCGCCGAGCGATCTTACGCTTGAACACGCGTCCATCGGAACACCGCACTACGTCGCGCCCGAGCAGATGCGCCGCGCGTCCGACGCGACCGAGCGCTCCGACCTGTTCAGCTTGGGGGCGACGATCTATCACATGGTGACGGGGCGTCCGCCGTTTCAGGGCCAGACTCTGGGCGAGATCGTGCAAAACGTCATGGCGTGCCGCTTCGATCCGCCGGAGAAACTGCGCCCCGACCTCAGCCTCGACGCGATCTTTTTGATCCACAAGCTCATGCGTCCCGATCCGCGCGAACGCTACGCGAACGCGCGCGCCGTCGTCGAGGACATCGAGCGGTTGGAGCGCGGCGAGTCGATCGCTCCCAACACGTTTCGCGGCGAGTACCGCGCGCACCTGACCGCAAAGCGATGGCGCGGCGCGCTCATCGGGGTGGCTGGGTTGTTGCTTGCGGCGATCCCGCTCCTCTGGTGGCTCAACTCGCGCGGCGAACAGCGCGAGCAGGAGAAGTTTGCCAAGCAGTGTCAGGCGCTGCGTGCCACCGGAAAAAACAAGTGGGATAAAGCCAAGACGATCCCCGAGCTGCGGGCGACGGCCGCCGCCATGGACAAAGCGTGGCTCGCTGCTGAAACGTGCGGCGGAACGCGCGAGCTCGAAGCCCGTCGGCTGAGGGTAAACGAGAACTTAGACGCGTTGGATCAAGCCGCCGCGGCGAGCCGGGAAGCGGCGGAACCCGGCAAGAACTATCGGCTCCTGCGCGCCCAAGCGCGAGCCGCGTTGCAGCGCGCGACACTGGACCCCGTGCGCGCCGCGATCGCGGTCCACGTCGACGCCATCGTCACCGCGTCGGCGCGGGCACTCGAAAAGCGCAAAACCGTGTGGGAGGCAACACCGATCCCGGACCGTAAGGCGGCGCGCGCGGCCCTCGCTGCGTTCGCGAAGGACGTTCCGGATGCGTTTGTCGATGCGGCCGGGCATGAAAGCCTGGCGCTAAGAAACTCGTTTTCGGAACTGGAAGCGTTCGAGAAACTCCAGCGACCGGACTACCTGGCGTTGGAAACCGACGACAACTTTGCGAGCTGGCGCCAGCGGCACAACATCTACACGAAAGCCTTGAACGAGCGACTCGCGTCGTCGGGTCTCAGCAGTCGCTACCAAGACCTGTTTCGCGATCCCAGATTGGTGACGGCGCACGAAGCGCGCGAGTTCGAACATTGGAAGGCCATTGAGAAAAAGGTCGATGCGGCGCTGGCGCGGCGTGATGTCGCGGCGGCGCGCAAGGCGCTCGGTGACTACCCAAGGCGAGCAAACAAATATCGCAAGGAAGCGGAGGAGAAGGCGACCGCGATCGACCAGTTTGGCAAGAGCAAGAGTGCGGAACAGCAGAAACGACTGGGCGCCTTTCGAATCACCTTGCTCCAGGCGCTGACGCGACGTGACTACGCCGCCGCCGCGCGCGTGGGGCGCGACGCGAAGGACGCGCTGGGGTGGACCGACGCCGTCCAGCGCGACGTCGATGTGTTCTCCGCTCACGCCCAGCGCTTCGGGCAACTCGCGGGCCTTTTGGAAACAACGCGGAAGGTGCCGCGCCCTTGGACACGGAAGAAAGTCGAAGCGGCGTTGGCCTCGGACGTGCCGGCGGATGCGTGGCCGATGGCGTACTACTTGTTTGGCGAGTCGTACGCCGCCGTTGACCCACGCGCCGGACGACGCGGCCTCGACGAAGCCGTTAGCTACTTCCGTGGCGCGAACCGCTGGCGTCTCGTCGATGAGCGCAGCGACGAACTCAACGAGTTGTTGAAACAGCGCGAGATCGAAGCCAAGGCCGTCTTACTCGACCGGCGCCGCGCACAAGAACGTGGCGACTACGAGACCGAGCACGCGATCTGCATGCGTTTGCTCGATGGGTCCAAGCGGTACGGCCTGGCGTGGACCGATGCCGTCGAAGCGCAGCGAGCCGAGCTGCAAGCGCGCCGCGACAAAGCGAGAAGGCTCGCGGAAGAGGCCATTGTTTCGCGTGACGCCGGCATTCCGGTTGACCAGTTCGACCCGGACTTTGAGTCGAGTCAGGCCGAGCTGAAGATCACATTCCAAAATTGGTACCCCGACGAAAAGAGCGTGCCGCCCCAGAATGCCGATCGGACTGTCTGGTTGGAGGAGCAACGGCACAAGTATTGGACTCGTGTGTTTGCGGAGAGCGGGCTCGAGCCGGGCGCGTTTGCGCACGCCTACGAACGTGCGTGTCATCAGCTCCGGCTGTTTTCTAAGAACTTGATCAAGCGGCCGGGACAGCGCGGCGCTACGCTGGCGCGCGCGCGCTTCGACCAGCAGTATTTAGTGACCGGCCAAGCGCCGGTCGTTTCGTTGCGGCACCCGTTCCGTGTGGACACTGACTTCTACGTCGAGTGCACCGTCGTCTGGAACGAAGAGAAAATCGTCGCGGGGCGTCCGAACATAAAGGGCGAGTGGGAGCGCGAGTTCGTGCCCCCGACCTTTTTCGCGCTCGGCAACGGCCGCGTGTTCGGCGGCATGTTTCGAGAGTCTGACAAGGCGTCGGGGGTCCGGCTGTACGAAGGCGCGCACCCGTACCAAGATCTCGAAAAGGCATTCGCGAAACATGCCGCCTGGGGCAAAAAAATCCGGCGGCGGAATGCACTCCGCGAGGCTGCGCCGCTTCCGGGGCGGCTCGCGTTCGAGAAAGGCCGCGCGTTGCGCTTCCGCTTCGAAGTGAAGGGCGACGTTGTGAGTCTTTACGGAGCGCCGGTCGAGAGCTGGAAGAGCGACGGCGTGAAACCGATCGTGCAGCGCAAGTTGCGCCCGCAGGACCGCGCCGCGCTCCTAAGCAATCAGTTCGTCTTTACGTCGCTGGTCCGCTTCACGTTGCTCGACGTCAAGATGGGTGGCCGGCTGCCGAAGTAGGCTCCCACCAGTATTCGACGTCAGGTACCGACTCCGGCGGCGGACTGACGCTGAACTTTACGGCGCGGAAGCCGAACTTTTCGTAGAACGCGCGCGCTGGATGATTTTCTTGGTGTGTGTACAGCCGCAAGCGTTGCGGCGAGAGCACTTGGGCGTGCGCGAGCAAAGCACGCCCCGCGCCTTGGCGTTGAAGCGTGGGCCGCACATACAACCGGTCGATGAAGTCGCCCTCCATCGCCAAGAACCCGAGGAGCTCGCCGTCGCGGTGGGCCACGTAGAGATCGCACGCCTTCGCGATGTTGTTGCGAAAGTACCGCGCGCGATCGGCGAGAGGTCGCCCGGCTTCAATCGGAATGAAGTGGTACGTCACACGCGAGGTCTCATGCCATAGTTTGATGATGGCGTCGAGCTCGTCGTCTCTTGCCGCGCGAACCGTAATCGCGCTCACGACGTGAACTCCGCGATCGCTTCGCGAAACGCGCGCGCGGCGATATCGCGGTGGTATTGATACTCCTCGTCGAAACTCGCTTCGGCTGTCATCAAAGGACCTGCGCGATAGCCGAGACGGCGCGCGAGTGCACGTCGCGCGTCCGGATCTTCCGGCAGTTTTTCCGCTGACAGGTCCTGACCCAAACGCAGTTTGCTCTCCATCGTGAGGAGAAAACGATACGAAAATTGCAGGTCGGCCACACGCTGCGGGTCGATGGCGCCTAGCTCCTGCAGCAGCGTGAGGCGGTGCGCGACGTGGCCGTCGCGAAAGCGCGGTTCGTCTTTCCCAAGCGACAACGCATACATCTGCGTCACAAATTCGATGTCCACGAGTCCGCCCGCCTGCGCCCGCTTGATCGACGTGGGGCCCCCTTTCGCGGCGATCTTGGCGCGCATCTCCTCCATCTCGCGCGCGTGCTCGGGCGTGAAGCCAGGCTCAAAGATCGCCCTGGCAATTCTCTCCTCGACCTCTTCGGACAGCGTCGGCGAACCGGCCACGGCGCGAGCCCGCGAGTACGCCATGCGTTCCCACGTCTGCCCCATGCCAAGGCGGAAGTAGTTTTCAAACTCGGCGGGTGTCGTGACAAGCGGGCCGCCCTTGCCGCCGGGACGCAGCCGCAAGTCGATGTCGTACAACAAGCCGTATTCGTTGGGTGTGTCGAGAAGTTTGGTGAATCGGCGCGCGACGCGCGTGTCTTTTTCCTTCGCGCGCACGTCGCGAGCGAAGTACACGAGGTCGAGATCGGAGCCGTACGTAAGTTCGCCGGTCCCCAGCTTGCCAAGCGCCAAAATCACGAGCTCGGTGTCGGGGTTGCGCGCTCGTTCGTAGGCGAGGCGCACAATGACCTGGGCCAGACGCGTCAAGTCCTCACCGGTTTCGACGATGTCTTGCTTGCCGCGTACGTCGCGCAGTCCGATGCGCAGCATCTCAAGGTTTCTGTAGTCCGAGAGAATGCGGGCCGGATCGACGGCGCTCGGAATCATGTCCGTGGGAATGTCCTCGAAGCTGGCGAGGCCGTCTTGGTCATCTTCGGTGGCGAGAGCGTCCACGAGTTGGTCGAGCGTGCCCGGCGCCCGTTCGAGGATACGGCACAAGAAGCGGCTGTGCCCCGCCAGGTCGATGAGCATCTTGAGCAGACGCGGGTCGGCATCGATGGCCTGGTAGAGCGTGGCGCGCGCGCCGACGCGTGACGTGATCCGCTCGAATCGCCGCAGGGCCGCGTCGGGGTCCGGCGTGCGCGCGAGTGCGTCCAAGAGTGCGGGAAACACGCTCGCGAGAAACTGGCGCGTGCGGGGCGAACCCGCAAGCCACTTCGACTGCTCTTTGGTCAGCTCCTCGATCAAGAACGTGGCCCGATTGATGTCGCGTAACCCGTGTTCCTCGTACACGCGGGCCAGCGCCGCCAGGTCGGTCGTCTCGCTGAGCAAGAGGTTCGTCTCGTTGGCCTGCGCGACGCTGCGTTCGGTGAAAATTTTTCGAAATAGTCGATTGAAGATGCCGCGCACCGCATCCGCGCGTTCGCGGTAGGCCGACATGAATTCGTCGGACGTTTCAAACCGGCAGCGCCGCGCGAGCGCGGTCAACTCCTTGGGGTCATCGGGCATGCGGTGCGACTGAGCGTGCCGGACGAGCATGATGCGATGCTCGACGACGCGAAGGAATCGATACGCGTCGTCCAAGATGTCGCGCTCCTCGGGAAGGATCGCTTTTGTTCCTTCGAGGAGCCGCAGCGCCGTGAGCGAGTTGTGGTGGCGCACTTCCGGCACACGCGAGCCGTGCAGCAACTGGAGAAACTGAATCACGTACTCGACGTCGCGAATGCCGCCGTAGCCCTGTTTGACCTCGGTGTGCTCCTCGCCACGCGTTTCCGTAATCGACTCCATGCGTTGCTTCAGCCGTTTGATCGCCGAAATTTCTTCGTACGAGAGTCCGCGGCCGTAGGCCCAGTCCTTCACCGCCTGGACAAAGGACTCGCCCAAGCGGCGATCGCCGGCGATGACGCGCGCCTTGAGATGCGCTTGCCGTTCCCACGTCTCGCCCATCTGTTGGTAGTACTTGATGCTGGAGGCAAGCGTGCGCGCGAGCGATCCGACCGCGCCCTCCGGCCGCAACCGCAGATCGACGCGATAAAGCCGACCGCGTTCGGTTACCGCGTTCGCCTCGCGCGTCACGCGCTCCGTCAAGCGGTGAAAAAACTCACGGTTGGAAATCGAACGCCGGTTCTCGCCACCGTCGGTGTCGCCATCGTTGTCGTAGAGAAAGATCAGGTCGATGTCGCTGGAGTAGTTAAGTTCAGCGCCACCGAGCTTGCCCATCGCGATGACGGCAATGGCGCTGGGTTCAGATCCGTGCCACGGGCGTCCGTACTTCTGGGACAACTTCGCGTGCACTTCCGCCAAAAGGCGCTGCATCAAGATATCGGCCAAGTCCGAGATACGCCGCGTCACGACCGTGATGTCGGACTGCGCAACGACGTCTTGCCACGCGATCCGCAAGGTCTCTTCGACGCGCACTTGGCGCAGGTGGTCGATGCGCGCGGCCATGGACGGCAGCCGCGCGAGGTCCTCGTCGAGCGTCGACTCAAACAGCTGTCGTTGGTACACGCCGTCGTCGCGCGGGATGTCGCGTGCGAGCGCGGGACGCGCGATGACGGTGTCGACCCCGGCGGGCGACGCGTCGATGAGACACAACCAGCCGGCGAGATGCGGCTCAATGTCGGCGCCCGCTTCGAGCAACCGTTGCGTGGCGATACGCACAGCCGCCGGGTCCGCGGCGCGTTCGAGCACCGCAACGGCGTCGGCGCGGCGCAGCAGTTCGTCTGCGTTCACGCGGACTCCCCAACACAGCGCAGCGCGGCGGCTTCGACAGGGTTCACGGCAAGCTCCGTCATACAAATCGGCGCGGGGCAGACGCGCAACGTGCAGGGACTGCACCGCACGCCGTTGCGCACGGTAACCACATGGGCGCCGCGCGGCGCGTGCACGGCGGGGTCCTTGGGCCCAAACAACACAACGGTCGGAACGCCCGTCGCGGCCGCCAAGTGCGCCGGACCCGTGTCGCCGGCCACAACCAGGCGCGCGCCTGCCAGCACTTCGACGAGCGCGGTGAGGTCGGGCGGCGACACGATGCGCGCGGGCTGAGACATGGCGGCAACGACCTCTTCGACCTGCGTCTGCTCGCCCGGTCCGGCAGTGAGCCAGATGGGGGCGCTTAGCCGTGTCGCCAGCCGATCAGCTAGTTCCGCGAATCGCTTCGATGGCCACCGTTTGAACGCACCGAACGCGCTGGTCCCGCTGTGCAAAACGACCGCGCCGTGATGGGGCGCGTCGGCCGCCAGTTGCGCCAGCGTGTGTGGCCCATCGTCAAACACGTGGTTCACGAGCGCTAAGTATGCATCCAGGCGGTGCGGCGTATCCGGCGGCGCAACGCGTTCGCGCACCAATAAGTGGTTGCCCTCGCGCGACAACGCGCCCCCCAGCCCCACTTTTCGCTTCGCGCCGCAAAGTGCCGTCAGCACGCCCGACTTCATGTTTCCTTGAAGATCGAGCGCCACGTCGTAGCGCTCACGGCGCACCGATCGCAAAAAGATCGGGAGCCGCCACCAATTCCACGGAAACCGGAGCCCCTTTCGTGCGTATATGTGAATGGAGTCCAGTTCGACCAGGCCACGGAGAAGGGGTGCAAACCGATCCTCAACCAGCCAGCCGATTTGGGCCGAGGGGAAGCGCGCGCGCAGCGTCGTCAAAACGTGGAGGCTTAAGGCCACGTCGCCAAGCGCGGAGAGGCGGACGATCAGAATGCGCAATGCAAGCTCAATGAGGACATTACGATAGGCACGCCATGAACGGAATCCGACTTCTGATCGCCACGCTGGTCCTCGCGCCCCTTGTTTTAGGAAAAGGGTCCGAGGCCACCCCCGGGAAAGGCGCGCCCCCGAAGGTCAAGCAAGCCCTAAACAAGGCGTTTAAGGGCAAGATCGTCAAGATCAAGAAGAAGCGCGTCACGATCTATTACGACTTCGAGGATCCCGATCAGCTCTTGGATTTTGAGGATGCGCGGCCGCCGCGGCTCCTCGACGCGACGCAAAACAAGGCGTTCATCCAAGGCGGCCGGCTCGTGCTCGAAGGCTCCACGTCGATTCGCCACAAGCTGGAAGGCACAGAGGAGCTCCGCGCGAAGTTTTATGTGCGGGTCGGGCAGCAACACAACGTGGGAACGGTGTTCACGGAATCCGTGCTCAGCGACTTCTATATCGTCCTAAACCTTTTTGACCAAAGATTTTACAAGAACGGCAACATGCTCCTCGCCGGTTGCGGCCTGCACGAGGACGAGGGCGCGCAGGACCTGTCTTCGGGCAAGGTCAACTGGCGCGATATCTTCTCGAGCAACCTCAAAAAGAAGGTCAAAGTCGGCCAGCCGGTCGAGGTCGAAGTCGCCAAACACGGGCACAAGGAATACGCCCGCGTGGCCGATGTCGAAGGCAAGGGGTCTTCCAAGGGCAAAACCAAGCCCATGAAGGCCTACAAGTTCGGCTTGTGGGTGCATGGCTCGCGCGCGACGTTTGATGATCTGACGATCACGTTCCAGCTCACGGACGAGTTCTTGGACTTTCACGACCTCAAGGCCGCGATCGCCGATGACTGGGAAGATGTCGCGACCTCAGGCCCGTTGGCAGGGGTCAAGGGCGTACCGCCCCGGATTCGCACCCACATCGAGCAGTACGCCGAAGGGGGCGGAGAGGCCAAAAACATCGTGCCGGTGCTGATGCGAACGGGCCTGTCCAAGAAATGCCGCAAGATCGCCGCCGACATCTTGGCTCAGCGGGCCGATCCCAAGGCGATCCCGCTTGTGATCGATGCGCTCTACTCCAAGGACAAGGAGGCGCGCAGACTCGCGATCTTTGTCGTTAAGTCCATTGTGGGTAAAGACTTCGGGTATCGGCCCACCGGCAGCGACAAAAAGCGCTCCGAGGCCATGCAAAAGCTCAACGCCCATCTAAAACAGTATCGCAGCCGGTATTACGGGTAACCGACTTGGAACCACAATCCCTCGGCAGGGAGACGTACAATATAAGGTTCGGAAACTGACCCCAAATCGGTGCGAAACCTGGCGGGGCAAGCGGGGTTTGCACCTTGTACACCGGAACGCTTGAAGTTTTGAAGAGGTAGTTGATGAAACTCACAAAGTTCAAAGTCGTGGCCTTTATGGCCGTGGGCTTATTCCTGATGATCTTGCCCGCAGAGGTCGACGCACGCGGCGGACGCGGCGGCGGTCGTGGCGGCGGTCGCGGTGGTCCCGGCGGCGGTGGACGTGGCGGAGGCCGCGGTGGTCGCGGTGGACGAGGCGGACGCGGCGGTCGTAACAACGAGCGCAAAGAAGAGCAGGAGCGCCAGCGTCGTGAGGAGCGTCAAGCACGCGTTGCGACCGCACGCATCGCTTACGCCAAGCGCGAGCGCCAAAAGATGTGGGACGACGAAGCTGCGGACCGTGTGCGCGCGACCATCCGTCGTGTGCTCAGCGGCGCGACAGAATAACGGGAGCGGAGATGCCCAAGCAGATTCTCGCGTTCGCAACGTTTGCGTGCGTGGCCCTCGCGTTTACCACGGCGAACGTTTACGCCGACACGGTGCCGGCGAATGCACGCGCCATCTTCGACAAGGCGGAAGTCTTGCGCGAAGAGGGCAACCTGGAGAAGGCCGCGGAAGCCTACGTTCAGGCCATTGAGGCGCATCCGTCTTATGACGGCGCGCATGCGGGGTACCTCGCCTGTTTGCGTGGCATCGGTGACCTGTTTCCCGCGCGAAAGCTGTACGCAAAACTCGCGTCCAAGCACCCCAACGTGATGGAGGTGCAGGTGTTCGCGGCGGCGTGCCAAGAACCCAAGGATGCGCTTCCGGCACTCGGCAAGATCTGCGACGACTTCCCCGGCCTCTATCGCGCGTGGGTGGAATGGGGCCGGCTGCAACTCTCGATGGGCGAAACGAAAGCGGCGGAAGCGTCGTTTAAGGCCGCCATCAAGGTGAGCAGCGATAACCCGCTCGCGCACACGTTGCTCGGCGATGTGTCGTTTAGCAAGAAGAAGTATTCGGGCGCATACAAGGCTTACAACGCCGCGCGCGAGCTTGATAAGTCCTATATCCCGGCGCAGCTGCGCTGGGCGCATTGCCGCCACCGGATGAATAAGACCGAGGAGGGGCTCAAGGTTCTCAACCGCTTAGTGGCGGAAGATAACTTGCCGCGCCTCGTGGCCGGTTGGTGGATGATTGCGGTGATTCAGTTGGAGTCCGGTAAGACGGACGAGGCGATGAAGGCCATCGACACCGTCTTGACGATCGACAAGGGTGATCTCGCGGCGTCCCTGATTAAGGGCACGCTCCTCCTCAAGATGGAGAAGCCCACCGAGGCGACAAAAGTGTTTGCCGAGGCCGTGAAGGCCAACGAGAACTCGGCGGAAGCGCTGTTTTGTTTGGGTTGGGCGTACGAGAAATCCTCGGACGCGCCGGAGATCCAAGAAGCCGCGCGCAAAGAGCGCCTGCAAAAGGCCGCCGAGGCTTACGAAAAATGCACGTCGGTGGATCCGGGTGTCCGTCCGCGCGACTCGTTGGGTTTTGTCTATCTGCTCGGTGATCTCTTTGAAGATGCCGTGCGCCAGTTTGAGCGTGCGACCGACTTGGACAAGAAGTTCGCGCCTGCGGCGAACAACCTTGGTCTTGCCGATGATCTCGCCGACAACCGCGCCGCCGCCAAACAGCGTTACGAGATCGTTCTAAAAAAGATCGACCGTTACAACGTTCGCGCGCTCGTGATGTTGGCGTTGGACCTCTGGCTCGACGGCAACGCGACCAAAGCGCTAAAAAGCCTTGAGAAGGCCGTCAAGATCGATCCCAAAGACGATCTGGCTTTCACGTTCATCGGCGATATTCACTACGACAACAAGAAGGTCAACAGCGCGATTAAGGCCTATCAAAAGGCCGTCGCACTCAACGATGCGAACTTCTTTGCTTGGTACCACATGGGGATCGCGTACGACGAAGACAAGCGCAAGTACGAAGAGGCCGAGAAGTGCTACGAGAAAGCGTTTAACGCCGAACCGAGCCCGCCTCTCGATCTCTTGTTGCGCCTGGGCAGCATCAACGACATCGATGTCTTAGACCGCCCCGAAAAGGCGCTGCAGTACTACCAGGCCTACATCGACGCCGGCGGCACCGAGGAGTGGATCCCGGAACGTATTGAGGATCTAAAGGAGCTAGCGAAAGGCGGAGGCTAGAGCCTCGTGTTTACCTGCTCAACATCTGACGATGTTGAGGCCCTTACGCTCGAGCGGTTTGGCACCAATTCGGATGCTTTTTGTCGCCTCTGGCGGCGTTGGGCCTGTGTCTACGGCCCGTGTCTTTCTGCTCAACATCTGACGATGTTGAGGCTTGGTTTGGTATCGACTCGGATGCGCTTTTTTGACTCGCGCGCTGCTTTTGTCGAGCTTGGCGTCGGGTCGGTTTCTGTTGGCCGGGTTTTAGGGCTGCGGCGTGTCTTTGTTTTGGTTGTGGCTAAAACGCATTTGGAGCAGCTCGACGCCAAGTGCGAATCCCATCGGTAGGTAGATGTATGCCTTGGGAATGTGCTGCCCGAGTCCCTCGACGACGAGTGTGACGCCGATCGTGACGAGGAACGATAAGGCCAAGATCTTCAGCGACACTTGGCGTTGGACGAAGTCCGCAATGGGTCCCGCGAACGCGAGTACGACGCCGAACGAAACCAACACCGCTGTGTAAATGACGAAGAGGTTGTCGGTCAGTCCGACCGCGGTGATCACGGAATCGACGGAGAACACGATGTCGAGCAGGATGATTTGGGAAACGATCGATGACGCGACCGCGTACGTTTCGTTGCCGCCCAAACGCCCGGCGGGTCGGCTCTCCACGACATGATGAATCTCTTTTACCGCCTTGTAGAGAAGAAAGCCTCCGCCCAGCAGCAAGATCAGCTGTTTCCAGCTCAGCCCCCACAAGACCGGTTCGCTCAACTGGACGACATACGATGCGCCAAGCAGGAGAAGACAACGCGCCAGGAACGCAATCCCAAGGCCGAGCAAACGAGCTCGCCGGCGTTCCTCAGGCGGTAGTCGATCCGTGAGGATTGAGATCAACAAGATGTTGTCGATCCCGAGAACTACCTCGAGCCCGACAAGAAGCGCAAAAGTCGCTAAGAGATTGAAGTCCACGTCGATTCCCAGCGGCGCACAAACGCCGAACGGTGAGTAGGACACAAACCCGCCCCGCGCTCAACAGTCTGAACCTCGAAACTTCGGGCGTATCCAAGTTTCGAAAAGCGGCGAAGGTCAACAAAACGCCCAGGATCATCCAAGGTCAAGCGAAAGAAAACGCGCCAACGCCGCCCAAAAATCAACAGGCCCACGCCGCCAGAGGCAACAAAGAGCATCCGAGGGCGGCGCCAAACCAAACGAACGTCAAAGCCTCAACATCGTGAGACGTTGAGCAGAAAGACACGGGCCATAAACACAGGCCCACGCCGCCAGAGGCGTCAGCAAGCATCCGAATTGATGCCAAACCAAACGAACATCAAAGCATCAACGTCGTCAGACGTGGAGCAGAAGCCATAAACACAGGGCCCACGCCGCCAGAGGCGACAAAGAGCATCCGAATTGGTGCCAAACCAAACAAACGTCAAAGCCTCAACGTCGTCAGACGTGGAGCAGAAAGACACTGGCCATATACACAGCGCCCACGCCGCCAGAGGCGTCAGCAAGCATCCGAATTGGTGCCAAACCAAACGAACGTCAAAGCTTCAACATCGTCAGATGTTGAGCCAATAAACACCGTCGAGCAGAAAGACACCGACAAGCACGCCCCTAGGGCATGATGACTTTGGCAACGCGCTCGCCCGTTTCCGAGACAAGCAGCACTTCCACGTCGCGTGCGCCGACCGGAAGTATGCCCTCGATTTCGAGTTCGGTGCTTACCCCGTCCGCGTCAGTGAACTCGCCGTGCGTAGCTTTCTCGCACGCGCTGAGTTGGCGGATCGTCTGGCGTTTGCCGTTTAGGTGATACGCCAACGTTGCGTGACTCACCGCGCCCGCGCAGCGAAGACGCACGCGCACTCGTTGACCGGTTTCGAGTTTGGTAACCGACACTTCCGGCTCGCCCTGGACCACCGCGAGTGTGGGTTGGTCGGGCGGAGTCGCTTGCGGTTCGACTTGCCGCGAGCGCAGCGCGAAGGCGAGCAATGCGCCCGCGATCACAAGGGTAATGACGTATCGATACATCCGGTCAAACTGGGCCCGTAAAGCGGGCTATCCACTAACTATACGCTTGGACCGGGCTGAGATGTGGTTCAAGTGGTCGAATCTGCCGCGGACTCGATCGCGCGGTCGTTACGGTTTGACCCGTAAGGACTTAGGGGCAGCGGCCTTGTCTCATCGTTGGCTCCGGTTGCGCGCCATTCGTCGGGATCGCCGGCAGGCGCGAAACGCGCGGCTTGCGCCCTTGGTCGACGGCTTCGGCAGCCGACGGCTAAGCGGTGTCGCCGAACTGGAGCTGGTAGAGCCGGCGGTAGACCGACTTTTGGCCCATGAGTTCTTCGTGGGATCCAATCTCGACGATCTTGCCCTCGGCCATCACGCAGATCTTGTCGGCGTGCTGAATCGTCGAGAGGCGGTGCGCGATGACCAACGTCGTGCGCCCCTCCATCAAGTTGGTGAGCGCCTCCTGAACCGCGTGCTCGCTCTCGGTGTCGAGGCTGCTGGTCGCCTCGTCGAGGATCAAGATCTTGGGATCGCGGAGGAGTGCGCGCGCAATCGTCACGCGCTGGCATTGCCCGCCGCTGAAGTTCGCGCCGCGTTCGCCGACGATCGTGTCGTAGCCGCGCGGCAGCGTCTCGATGAATTCGTGGATGTAGGCGGCGCGGGCGGCGTCCTCGACCTGCTCGTGCGTAGCGTTCGCTCGACCGTACGCGATGTTCTCCCGCACGCTGGTGTTAAAGAGGAACGGCTCCTGCGTCACGATCGCAATGTTTTGCAGCAACGACTCGCGCTTGAACTCACGGATATCGGTGCCGTCGATCGTGATCATGCCCGCGTCGGGATCGTAAAAGCGCGGGACGAGGTTTACGAGCGTGGACTTACCCGCGCCCGAGTGACCGACGAGCGCGACGACTTGGCCGGACTTCACATCTAAGTTGATGTGATCCAGCACGCGGTCTTCGGAGTCGCGTCCGTTGTAGGCAAAGCTCACGTCCCAGAAACGGACGTCGCCCGTGACGCCATTCATCGCGACGGCGCCGGGCTTGTCGCGGCCGGACGACCGAAGGTCCATGAACTCGAACACGCGACCGGCACCCGCCAGGTGATCCACGATGTCGGTGTACGCGCGCGTGATCACCTTGCTGGGGCGATACATCTGCGCCATGAAAATGACGAACATCAACATGATGTCGGGCGGCATCGACCCGCCGCTACCGATGACGACGGCAGCGACAAACGTCACCAAAACCATGGTTAGGTTGGTGATCAGCTCCATTTTGGCCCGCGTCCACGCCTTCGTGACGTCGGTCGCCATGGCGTCGCGCGCGAACTCTTGGTTGCGGGTCGTGTACTGGGCAACCTTGGCTTTTTCCAAGCCAAAGGCCTTCACGACGCGGATGCCCGAAAACATCTGCACCATCGATTCGGTGACGCGCCCGATCGTGCGCTGCCGGACGCGCGCGCGACGGTGCACCTTCTTCGCCTGACGCCGCACCGACATCATGATGCCGGTCAAGAAAAACACCATGACGAACACAAACCACCAGCGGATCTGCATCAGAATCCACATCGGGCCAATCAGCAGCAGCGGTTGTTGCACGATGGGGCCGGTCATCGTCTGCAGGCAGACGGTCGCCGAGGTCACATCGTTGCTCATGCGCGTGATGAGTTCGCCGCGCTTTTGCTCGTTGTAGAACGCGAGCGGCTGATCGAGCAGATTCGTGAGCAATTTGACACGAAGGGATACGAGGATCCGGACCACGAGCAAGGACCGGAAATACATCTGCCCGAAATTCGAGATCGCGGCAAACAGCGAGATGATTAAAAACAGCAGCGTGACTGTGGCGAGCGTCGCGACTTGCGCGCGATGCGTGGCGTTGCCCTGGATGTTGAACGTCGCGATAAACCAGGAGTCCATCGAGTCCAAAAAGGCGTCGACCTTTTTGAGCATCGGGTTGCGCGACTCGCCGCTTTGGGTGAGCGTCCGCACCACGGCGTCACCGCCGAGTTTCTCTTTGACCTCGTCGCTCGCCTCCTCGACAAAGATCCGGAGCATCGGATAGGCGAGCGCTACGCGCCCGGTCATCGTGGCGGCGTAGATCGTGGAGCACACCACCATCGCCAGCACAACCGGCGCGTGCGGAAGGAACGTGACGAGCAGACGACGGATGACATATCCGCTCTTCGTCAAAGGGTTCTCTTGTTGCTCCGGCATAAGTGGGGGCATGGGCCGGCGGCGATTCTACTCAGGCAAACGTCCCGACGCACCGTCCCCGTCCAGCCCTCCTATAGATCGGTCGCTGGATCTCGTCCAGACCGTCCCCATTCGGGGACGGCTCGTTTGGCCAGGGCAGCCGGTTCCATAGGATCGCCCTTGACCCTCCGCGGGCGGCCCAGTATCGTCAATTTTTCCCTAATTTATCGGAATTTGCGGCGTTTGGCGGCCCGGCCGAATGCGCGCCAGGGCGTCGGAAACCAGCCGCGTCCCGGGCGGGCCGGCGGGCTGTGAGGAGGAGCTCATGGCTGTAGCGGACACCAGAAACCTAACCCTTGTCGGTCACGGCGGGGCGGGGAAGACGACGCTCACTGAGGCGATCCTCTTCAAGGCCGGCATGGTCAACCGCCAGGGCACGATCACCGCCAAGAATACGGTCAGCGACTTTGGCGAGGATGAACAAGAGCGTGGGCACTCGATCGACCCCGTGACGTTGTTTGCGGACTGGAAGGGCAAGCGTGTCCAGATCGTGGACGCTCCGGGCTACCCGGATTTCTTGGCGCACGCGCTCCGCGGCCTCGACGCCGCGGACTGCGCGCTCTTAGTCGTCAACGCGTACGACGGTGTCGCGCTCAACACGCGGCGTCTCTGGGCGGCGACTCAAAACCGCGGGATCCCGACGCTTGTGATCATCAACCGTTGCGAGGCCGACAACATCGACGTCGACAAGGTGCGCGCCGATGTGGCCGACATGTGCGGTCCGCGGGCGCAGTGGCTGACGGTTCCCGACGCGTGGGGTTCGTCCATGACATGCGTCAACACGATCTTTGAAGATGCTGGTCTTAAAGAAAAGTTCGTGGAAGCGGCCGTCGAAGCGGACGAGGGACTCATGGAGAAGTACCTCGAAGCCGGCGAACTGAGCGACGACGAATTACGCAGGGCGATCCCGATCGCCCTGCGCGAAAACACGCTGGTTCCGATCTTCTCTGTGTCCGCCGAAAAGTGTCTCGGCATCGCGAAGCTCCTCGACTTCGTCACCGACTATTGCCCGACGCCGATGGACCGCAAGATTCACGACGCCGACGGAAACGAAGTCGCCTTAGCTCCCGACGCGCCGCCGCTTGCACTGTGCTTCAAAGTGACGTTTGACCGCCAGGCGGGACGCGTGGCGTTTTTGCGCATGCTCTCGGGGTCGATGCGTTCGGGCGACCAAATGGTTTTGGCCCGCACCGGCGAATCGGTGAAAGTCGGCCATACCTCGCAATATCAGGGCAGCCAGAAGGTCGATATCCCCGAAGCCAAGATGGGTGACTTCTTCTCGCTCGTCAAAGTCGATTCGATCGAGATCGGCGACGTTTTGCACTCCTCGGACAATCCGACGACGTTTCGGCCGCGGCAGCTCCCCAACCCGATGGTCGGGTTGGCGATTTTGGCGAAGACGCGGGGCGACGAAACGAAACTGGCGCGCGAATTGGAGCGGATCAAGGGGTCCGATCCGGGCCTTGTGGTTGAGCGCGACGCGTCCACCCACGAACTCGTGGTGCGCGGACTCTCGACGCTGCATGTCGACATCGCATTGCGTCGTATGGCGGCGGCCGGCGTCGAAGTCGACACGTCGATCCCGAAGGTTCCGTACTTAGAATCGATCTCGACCAAGGCCGAGGGGCACTACCGTCACAAGAAACAATCGGGCGGTTCAGGACAGTTCGGCGAGGTCTACTTGCGGATCGAGCCGTTGGAGCGCGGCGCCGAAGATCCGCTGGAGTTCGTCAACAAGACGGTGGGCGCTTCGATTCCAAGGCAGTTCATGCCGGCCGTCGAAAAGGGCGTGCGACAGCAGATGGCGGATGGCGTCATCGCCGGGTTCCCGGTGATCGATGTGCGGGTGGAGGTGTATGACGGCAAGCACCACGATGTGGACAGCAAAGAAATCGCGTTCATCATCGCCGGCCGAAAAGCGTTCGCGCTCGCATTCGAAGCGGCGAAGCCGGTCTTGCTCGAGCCCGTCGCCAATATCGAGATCGAGATCCCGAGTGAGTTCATGGGCGACATCACAAGCGACCTCAACACACGTCGCGCCCGCATCCAGGGGATGGAAGTCTTAGGTGAGATGCAGCTCATCAAGGCGCAGGCGCCGTTGAGCGAGATGCAGACGTATTCCACTCAACTCCGCAGCATCACCGGCGGACGCGGCGCGTTCTCGATGGAGTTTAGCCACTACGACGCGGTGCCGGGCGGTGAGACCCAAAAGATCATCGCGCGGGCCAAGGCGGAAGCGGCCAGCGGCGACTGAGTCATTTAAGTCACTTCATAAATGACGTAACCTGTTTGCTGAAAATAGGTTACGTCATTTGCGTGCGGCGTGGCGCTTCCGCGCCGGAGGGCTGCGGCACCGCTGGGGCCTTCACGGCCACCTGCGGACGCTGCGCTGTCACCCAGAACACGTCGCTGAGCGGCACGTGGTCCATAAACCGGTTGCGCACCGTTTCGAAGCCGCACTTCGCGAGGAGACGAGCGGCGGTGTCCGGCGTGAAGTAGTAGAGGTGTTGCGGGAAAAAGTATCCCGACCAAGCGGCGCCGAGCACGCGCCGGTTCCACGAGCCGTAGTGGGGCACCTTGATAAACAGATGGCCACCCGGTCTTAGGACCTCGCGGACGCGTTTCAGCGCGCGGGTCGGGAACGGCTCGTGTTCGAGGTAGCTCATCAGCAAGACAGCGTCGTATCCATCCTTGTCCAACGGCACGTCGTGAATATGGCCCCGCTGAACGGTGGTGCGCCCCAGCCGGTGCGCTTCGCGGACCGCCCACGGCGAGATGTCCACGCCGTCGGCCGCAAACCCGAGGTCGCGCATCGCCTCGACCATAAAGCCGTCGCCGCAACCGACATCGAGAAACCGTCCGCCCGTGACAAACTGCGAGATCCGGCCGGCGACCACGGTCTCGCGCGTCTTGCGCCGCAAGATCCCTTTGCCCCGCATGCCGCGCAAAACGCGGCGCAGGCTGCCCTCTTCGGCCCGCCTTGCCCCAGTCTGGAGGGGAGCGTGGGCGAACCAATCGTAGTTTTCGGCGATCGCCTCAGGCGTCGGCCGGGGATTGAGGTAGACGAGCGCGCAGCGATCACACTGCACCAGATGCCAGGTCTGGTGGGTCATAACGGGTGTCGCCTCGCGGGCCCCGCAAAGATCACACGGCACGTGTTCCATACGCCCCACCAATCTAACTGCTCTCACCCCTATCGCATCGGGAACGACGCGGCCTGGCGCTGCGAATTTGCCGCGCCGGAGACGACTTTGGGGGTTGCGCCTTAGGGGGGCCTGAGAGAGCCGCCAAGCGCCTCCAAAAGAGTCTCGAAACCGACCGGTCCACGCCCTCCATTCCTTGAGAGGGTCGGTTTGGACACGTATCCTCCCGGCGTTCACGGGGTGCTCGTTATTTCCAAAAAGGCAGAACGGACGGAACGCCAGTACCTGCGCCACGCCGGGCTGGGAGTCCAACTCGGGGTTGCCATCGCGCTCTTCACCTTGCTCGGTGTGTGGGTTGACAAGAAGTTTCCCTCGACCGAACCCTTGTGGACGATCGTCGGCTTCTTGCTGGGCGCAACCGGCGGGATGACGAGCTTGATTTACGGCGTGCTGCGAAAGACCAAAACGAAACAAACGGACTGATGAAGAACATGATGACAACGGGGCTTTGGGCCGTCGGCGGGTTCGTCCTGCTGATCGCCGTCGCGTCGTCTCAGCTTTTGAAGTTCGACGGTCCGGGTTGGGCGGGCGTCGGAATCGGCGCGCTGGTCGGGCTGATTAACTTGGCGCTCGGCGGCTGGTTGCTCAAGCGCAACATCAAAGCTGGCGGCAATCCGATGACCGGCGTCGCCGGCGGATTTCTCGCACGCCTCTTTGTGTTGGCCGCACTCACGATTGTGTTTCAGCGCACTGCGGCCGTCGATGCGACTGCGTTCGCGCTCGTGTTCATGATGTTCTTCTTCCTCTTCGTCGCGCTTGAGATCTACATGGTCGGCCGCGTAACGAACGAACGGAGGGTCACGACCTGATGCTTCTGGCTGGATCGGATGTCGTCTCGCACCTCATGGACTACGAGTTCATGGGGCCGTACCTAACGGCGCACCATGTCTTGATGATCATGGTCACCGTGATCATGGTGTGGGGCTTTGGCGCGATCGCGCGCATGTCGCGTCGCGGCGCCGCGCCGGACAAAAAGGGATGGACGTCGATCACCGAAGTCGGACTCGTATGGGTGCGCGACGAAATCGTTTACGCATGGCTCGGTGCAAAGCAGGGGCGCAAGTACCTGTTCTTTTTTTGGACGCTGTTCTTTTGGATACTTTTGTCCAACCTGCTGGGCTTGTTTCCGTTTCCGGTCAATCCGTGGGCTCGCGGCCACACCGGCAATATCAACGTGACGGCAGCGCTGGCGGCAACTGCGTTCGGCGCGATCGTTTTGGCGGGCTGCAAGAAGCACGGCGTGAAGGGCTTCATCTTGCATTTCATCCCGCCCGGCGTGCCCGGATTTTTGGCGCCGCTTGTTTGGCTCATCGAAGTCATCGGGCTGTTCGTCAAACCGTTCGCGTTGATGATTCGTCTGTTCGCGAACATGACCGCGGGCCACGCCATCTTGGCGGTGCTGTTTAGCTTCATGTGGGGCACCGCCCACTACTCAAGTGTCATATCGGGAGGGCTCGCGACCGGAGCGTCCTTCCTGTTCATCTTGTTCATCATGCTTTTTGAAACCCTGGTCGCGTTGATCCAGGCGTTCATTTTCACAGTACTGACGGCGATCTTCATGAGTCAGGTCGTCGCGGATGATCACTAACTCTTAAGAATTGGAGACGTAGGAAATGTTGCAGCTTATCGCTGAAGCGACTGGAGTTCCCGTCGCGTGGGGCTTCTTCGGCGCAGCCGTCGGTGCCGGCATCGCGGCGCTCGCGGCGGGTATCGGTATCGGCAAGATTGCCGCTAGCGCGACCGAGTCGATCGCTCGTCAACCGGAGTGCGCGGGCGATGTCCGTGGCGTCACGATCATTACCGCGGCGTTTATTGAAGGTGTTTGCCTCTTCGCCGTCGTGGTTTGCTTGCTCGTCAACGGTTCGCTTGGCGCTGAAAACGTCCAACAGCTCGAGATCGACGCGGCCGCCGCTGAGAACAAGTAGGTAAGGTCGCATGCTTACCGCAGTGATTCTCGCTGCCGGCAAGGGCGGTCTTACCGACGTTCAGCCTGCGACGTTTGTCTGGGCCCTCGTTACGTTCTTTGTCGCGTTTATCGCGCTGAAGAAAGCGGCGTGGCCGATGCTCCTCGAAAAAATGGAGGAGCGTGAGGTCACGATTCGTGAGGGCTTGGAGAAGGCCGCTGCGGCTGAAAAAAGAGCGACCGAGTTGGTGGAGAGGCAGGAATCAATCCTGCAAGAGGCTCGCGACGAGGCGCAAAAGCTCCTCGCCGACAGCCGTGCCGCCGCAGAAAACATCAAGAGTGAAACGCTCGCCGCCGCGCAGTCGGAGATTGCGGTGGAAAAAGAACGCGCCAAAAAGGAGATCCACTTGGAACGTGCCAAAGCAGTCGAAGAGCTGCGCCGTACTTCCGTGGATCTAACTTTGCAGGCCGCGGGCAAGTTGATCGAGCGTGATCTAAACGACGACGACCACCGGCGGCTCGCTGCCGAGGTCATCTCCCAGGTGGAAACCATCGCGTGAGTAGTTCGCAGTCTGTCGCACGCGTCTACGCCGAAGCGTTGTTGGACTTAGTTGCCGACAACGACACGCAGCTTTCTCGTCTCGTGGATGATCTCCACGGCGTCGATGAGCTGTTCGCCAAAGACGCTACGTTTCGAGAATTCTTCGGGTCGCCGCGACTCGATCCCGTGCATAAAAAGCGCGTGCTCGATATGGCTCTCAAAGACAAACTCGATCGGCCGGCGCTCGGTCTGCTGCATGTCTTAATCGACAAGCAGCGCGAGATGCTTTTGGACAACATCGTCCAGGAGTTCGACCGGTTCCGCGACGTGCGGGAAGGTCGTCTGCACGCTTATGTGACGACGGCGCGCGAGTTAGGTGACGACCAACGCGGACAACTGGTGGCCAAGCTGGAAGCCGCCACCGGTAAAAAGATTCAGCTTCACGAGAAAGTGGAACCGCGCGTATTGGGCGGCATTCGCGTGAAGGTGGGCGACAACGTGATCGACGGGACCGTGCGCCGGCGTCTACACGACCTGCGCGGCGCGCTCGTCTCGAAGGGATAAGGCATGAATATCAATCCGGGCGAAATTAGCTCGATCATTCGCAAACAGATTGAGCAGTTCGACGTCGACCTCGCCATGGACGAAGTCGGAACCGTGCTCGAAGTCGGTGACGGCATCGCGCGCGTGCACGGCCTCGAAAAGGTCATGACGTCGGAGATGGTGGAGTTCGAGAACGGGGTCTACGGTCTCGCGCTCAACCTCGAAGAGGACTCGGTCGGCGTCGTCATCATGGGCGAATATCTGTCGATCTGCGAAGGCCAGCAGGTCAAGCGCACCAAGCGCGTCCTGTCGGTACCCGCGGGTGACGCTTTGATCGGGCGCGTGGTCGATCCGCTCGCCAATCCGCTGGACGGTAAGGGGCCGGTCGCCACGACCGACTTCATGCCGATCGAAGGCGCGGCGCCTGGCATCGCCGACCGCCAACCGGTGCACGAGCCGTTGCAGACGGGCATCAAGGCCGTCGACGGCATGATCCCGATCGGTCGCGGCCAGCGCGAGCTGATCATCGGCGACCGTGAGACCGGCAAGACAGCGGTTGCCGTCGACGCGATCATCAACCAAAAAGGCAAAGACGTTATCTGCGTCTACGTGGCGGTTGGTCAGAAGCAGTCAACGGTTGCCGGCGTCGTGGAGACGCTGCGCAAGGAAGGCGCGATGGACTACACCATCGTGGTCGCCGCTACCGCGAACGATCCCGCGCCGCTTCAGTACATCGCGCCGTACGCCGGCACGTCGATGGCTGAATTTTTCATGTACAAGCAAAACAAGCACACGCTGGTGGTGTACGACGACTTGTCGAAACAAGCCGTGGCGTACCGCCAGTTGTCGCTTTTGTTGCGTCGTCCTCCGGGCCGCGAGGCGTACCCGGGCGACGTGTTTTATTGCCACAGCCGCTTGCTCGAACGTTCCGCCAAACTGTCGGACGCGCTGGGCGGCGGTTCGCTGACGGCGCTGCCGATCATCGAGACGCAGGCGGGCGACGTGTCGGCGTACATTCCGACCAACGTCATCTCGATTACGGACGGCCAGATTTATCTCGATCCGGATCTGTTCTTCGGTGG
Organism: Planctomycetota bacterium; assembly: GCA_021776785.1. Taxonomy (GTDB): domain Bacteria; phylum Planctomycetota; class PLA2; order PLA2; family PLA2; genus JAJFFF01. Next base: position 88,575 of record JAJFFF010000043.1, read on the forward strand.
TGTGCGTCCGGCGATCAACGTCGGCATCTCGGTGTCGCGCGTAGGTGGTGCGGCGCAGACCAAGGCGATGAAAAAAGTCGCCGGAACTCTGCGCCTCGACTTGGCGCAGTACCGCGAACTCGAGGCGTTCGCGCAGTTCGCGTCCGACTTGGACGCGGCCACGAAACGTCAGCTCGCACGTGGTGAGCGAACCGTGGAGGTGCTCAAGCAGGGCATCTGCTCCACGCTGCCCGCCGACGAGCAGGTCGCGGTCATCTACGGCGTCGGTCAGGGCCTGATGGATGAGGTCGCCGTCGAGGACATTCGCGTCTACGAGGCGGCGATGCTCCAACACCTGCGCGATCTTCCGAGCGAAGCGCTCAAGACGATTCGCGAGACCGGCAAGCTCGAAAAGGAAACGGCGGCCAAGCTGACCAGCGAGATTGACGGGTTCAACAAGAACCATTGGAAAAAGAACGCTGCGACGGCGGCGAGCGCTTAGGCGTAACTGATGGCCGAACAGGCAAAAGTCATCCGGAAGCGCATCAAGAGCGTTTCCTCGACCAAAAAAATCACCAAGACCATGGAGATGGTTGCGGGGGCGAAGTTGCGCGTGGCCCAAAAGGCCGTGCAAAACTCGGGTCCTTACTTGGACCAGCTCCGCAACCTGATGCGTGAGATCGGTGCGAGCGGAATTGACGTGAGTCGGTGGCCGCAGTTTGAACAGCGCGCCGGCAAGCGCACGCTGATCTTCGTATTGACGGCGAACCGCGGCTTGTGCGGTGGGTACAACGCCAACCTGATTCGTCTCGGCAAAAAAGCGTACGACGAGAAGGTTGCGGATAACCACAACGTGGAGCTGCGCGTCGGCGGCCGTAAGGGCGTCGCGGCATTTCGCTATCAAGGTGTGCCGTTCTCAAAGTCATACGTCGATGAGATCCAGGATCGTCCGAAGCCCGAAGACGCTTCGTTCTTTCTCAAGGAGCTCACGGATCCCTTCATGAAAGGCGAGGTCGACGAAGTGTTCGTCGTGTACTCGCACTGGATTAGCCCGGCCAAGCAACCGCCGACGTTGTTGAAGCTGCTGCCGATCACGCCGGACGAAGGCGAGAGCAAGAAGAGCGCGGAGATGCCGCCGCTGTTTGAGCCGTCGCCGGAAGTCATCTTGGACCAGCTTCTCCCGCTCTACCTGCGGCAGACGATCTACGCGATACTCACCGAGGCGGTGGCGTGCGAGCAGTTCGCGCGACGCATGGCGATGAAACTCGCTACGGACAACGCGGAAGAGATGGTCACGAACCTGACGCGCGAATACAACAAGGCGCGCCAAGCACAAATCACGAAAGAACTCGCCGAGATCATCGGCGGTGCGGAAGCTTTGGAGTAATGATGAGCAAGAACGGCAAGGTCGTCCAGGTCATCGGGCCCGTCCTCGACGTCGAATTCGAATCGGATAATCTGCCCGAGATCTATACCGCGTTGCGCATCGAAGAGGGCGACATCAAGTTGACGGCGGAAGTGCAGCAGCACTTGGGCCGCAACCAGGTGCGCGCCGTCGCGATGTCCACAACGGACGGTCTCGTGCGCGGCACCGACGTCATCAACACGGGTGCGCCGATTTCGGTGCCCGTGGGCGAAGAGTGCCTCGGACGCATTTTCAACATGTTGGGCGAGCCCATCGATGGCGCCGGCCCCGTCAGCGCGAAGGCCACGCGCCCGATTCACCAGCCCGCGCCGTTGTTCAAGTCGCTGTCCACGCAGACAGAGATGTTTGAGACCGGCATCAAGGTGGTGGACCTGTTGGCCCCGTACGCCAAGGGCGGTAAGACCGGCCTGTTCGGCGGCGCGGGTGTCGGCAAGACCGTCATCATCATGGAGCTCATCAACAACGTCGCGAAACAGCACGGTGGTTACTCCGTGTTCTGCGGCGTGGGCGAGCGCACGCGCGAGGGCAATGACCTCTGGCTCGAAATGAAAGAGTCGGGCGTTCTCGACAAGGCCGTACTTTGCTACGGCCAGATGAACGAGCCCCCGGGAGCGCGTCTCCGCGTGGCGCTGTCCGGCCTGACGATGGCGGAGTACCTCCGCGATCAGGGCGGCCGCGACGTGCTGATGTTTGTCGATAACATCTTCCGCTTCTCGCAAGCGGGTTCGGAAGTGTCCGCGCTGCTCGGCCGCATGCCGAGCGCTGTGGGTTACCAGCCGACGCTCGCGACCGAGATGGGCGCGTTGCAGGAGCGCATCACTTCGACGGACAACGGTTCGGTTACATCGGTGCAGGCCATCTATGTGCCCGCCGACGACTTGACCGACCCGGCGCCCGCGACCGCGTTCACGCACCTTGACAGTAAGACGGTGTTGTCGCGTCAGATTGCCGAGCTCGGCATCTACCCGGCGGTGGACCCGCTCGACTCGTCGAGCCGTCTGCTCGCGCCCGACGTGGTCGGCGAAGAACACTACAAGGTCGCGTTGGACGTGCAGGAGATCCTGCAGCGCTACAAAGACCTCCAAGACATCATCGCGATTCTCGGTATGGACGAGTTGTCCGAAGAGGACAAGGCGATCGTGACGCGCGCGCGCAAGATCCAGAAGTTCTTGAGCCAGCCGTTCTTCGTCGCCGCGCAGTTCACCGGTCTTGAAGGCCGCTACGTGAAACTCGAGGACACGATCCGCTCGTTTAAGGGGCTGGTGGCCGGCGAGTACGACCACCTTCCCGAGCAGGCGTTTTACATGAAGGGCTCGATCGAGGAGGTCGTCGAGGCCGCCGAGAAGATGCGGAGTGAAGACTAAGTGTCGTTAGACGTCACAGTGGTCAGTCCGGCGCGTCCGGTCTTTGAAGGGTCAGCGAACAAGCTGGTCATTCAAGCCATGCGTGGCCAAATGGGCGTGCTCCCCAAGCACGCCGACATTGTGGCCGCACTCGGCGTCGGACCGCTGCGCATCACCCAAGCCGACGGCTCGCAACTCGAGTTCGCGGTCTGGGGTGGGTTCCTAAAAATCGGCGGCAGCCGTGTGACGGTCCTGGTGGACCAAGCGGTCGCCAAAGACGAGATTGTGGAGAGCGAAGCGCAAAAGGACTTAACCGAAGTCAAAGCGCAACTGCGTCATCCGAAGTCCGACGAGGAGTTCCAAGAGCTGCTCGGCAAGCGCAAGTGGGCCGAAGTTCGACTCGGCTTGGTTGGAGCGAGAGCCACCGTCAGCCACTAAAACACATGATTCGATCAGACGGGCGGTCCGGCGCGAGCGGGGCCGCCCGTTTTTCGTTCACTTGTCGGTGAGCGGCGCGGCGGGGGATGCCGTGGACGGGGCGCGCTTCGCGGAGTTGTTTTGGGCGCGCCATTTCGCGAGTTGTTGCAGCCGTCGCACAAACCAGTCGCGTTCGGTCGTGAGTTGGTTGCGCGCGCAGAAGTCACGGAGGCCGACGAGACGCTTCTTGGTATCCCAGCGTCGGTTCCAACGCAGCTTGCGATGGCACGGCGGACAAAGATGCAGCGGTTGCGAATCGGACTCCTGTAGTGAATTCGATCCGTTCATCGTGCACTGGTAGCGCACGCAGTGGTGGAGACCGAAGACGTGTCCGATCTCGTGAACCACGAGTTGGCACGCGCGGCGCAAGAGTTTGCGCCTTGTCGCGAGTGTGGACGGCCCGCCGTAAAACGTCGGTTGAAAACGCGCGAACGACCAAACGCCGATGCGCCGACGCAGGTCCGCCATCCCGAACACGAAGTTCCATGACTGATCGGGGTACAAGTCGGCCATCGTGACCGCTTGCACGCTGACCGCATCGTCGGGGCGGTTGTCGGGTAAGAGATGACGCAGGAAGTAATTCGTGTCGTACTGCTTGCCGGTAGTTCGGTCGCGATGCCAGTCTTTCGGCAGCGATTGAGACTTCAGTGTCCGCGTGTCCAGTTGGAACCAGATTCCCGCGAACTCGATGGAGAGAGCGCGGGTCTTTTTTTGCACGACGTCGAACGGTCCCACGGGCAAGAACGCAAGCACTTCGCGGGGGCGAGCACGAACCGGGCGCGCCGCGCGATACATATCGAGCGTCTGGCCGTCCTCGCGCATCCGCGCGAGCCAGTCGTGCGCCCCGGGCTTCCGCTTTTTCTCAAACAGCGGGGGCGTCTTGTCGTCGTCGGCACGCACGGACGCAACGCTGACCACGACGACAGCGAGTCCCACACCGATCCAACACACGCGGCGCATACAGAAAGGAACGGGGCGCGAACGCGACGGTTCGAATTTGACGCGCGCTAAGCGCCCGCAGCGTCAGGGTTGTGGCCGGGGATGTTGCCGGCGCCGAGTTCTTGGTCGAGCAGCATCAACCCCGCGCCGACTTCGCCGGCGAGGCGCAGGCGGCCGAGCAGCGAACGCGCCATGTTCTCTTCTTCGACCTGCTCGTTGATGAACCACTCGAGCATGATGCGCGCGGCTTGGTCGTTGGCTTTGTCCGCGACGGCGTAGAGTTGGCGGATCGACTCGCTGACGGTTTGCTCGGACTTCAACACGGCGTCCAACGCCTCGCGCGGGGAGTCGTAGGTAGCGGCCGGCTGCGCGAGCGCCGGAAGGACGGGCGATTGGTCGCGGTCTTGTAAGTGCTCGATGAACCGATACGCGTGTTGCATCTCTTCGGCGGCCTGGGTCTTGGCGAACGATGCAAAGCCAGGGAGGTCCGCTTCTTCGAACCAAAGCGCCATCGCGCTGTATTTGTACCAGGCGTCGAGTTCCAACTTGAGGTGTGCGTTAATCGCGTCGCGAACTTCCGGTTTCATCCAGGCATTGTATCGCGGTCGCACCACGGTCGGCAGAGATCGAGGGCCGCACTCGCGGTACGATGCGGGGATGAGCGATGTCGTCGCCGCCCAGTTCTTGGACAAAGCGCTGGATCACCTCCGCCGCCATGTCGCTCTAAACTCGTTTACGAGAAATCGCGCGGGCGTCGTGGCCGTGGGGGACCTGACCGCGGAGTTGTTTGCCCCGCTGGGGTTTCGCGCGACGCGCGTCCCGTCGATCACGCCGGAGTGCGGCGATCACCTCACCCTCACCCGCAGGGCGGGGCCTGACGCGCCGCACCTCGTGATGGTTTCGCATCTCGACACCGTGTTTCCGCCCGACATGGAGTTCTCGTGGCGAGAGGACGATGGGGATTGGGTCGTCGGGCCGGGCGTCTGCGACATCAAGGGCGGGACCGTGCTGATGTGGATGGTGCTGTCCACGTTGCAGGCGAGCGATGCGGCGCGCTTGGAGAATACGTCGTGGACGTTGCTCTTGAACGCGACCGAAGAGGGCGGGTGCGATGACTTTCCCGACCTTGCTCGCGCCGCGTGCGCGCGTCCGAACACGCGCGCTTGTTTGGTGTACGAAGCGGGGATGGAGGCGGGCGCCGCGACGACGTTGGTCACCCAACGCAAGGGGTGTGGTCGTTTCCGCCTGACGGCGCGCGGTCATCCGGCGCATTCGGGGAATGCACACGAACAGGGGGCGAGCGCAATCCGCGAACTCGCGCGCGCGGTCGAGAAGGTTGAGCAACTCACGGACTACGACGCGGGCCAGACGCTATCCGTTGGGCTGATCCGGGGCGGCTCTGCCGTGAACTCGATTTCCGAAACGGCCAGCGCCGACATCGACGTGCGTTCGTGGACGGTCGAAGCCGAGCAGGAGGCCGAGCGGAAGCTACAAGCGATCGCGAATGAAGCGACCGTTGCGAGCGCCGACGGCAAGAACTTCTGTCGCATGGAGCTCCGTCGATTGCCGGGCTACCCGCCGTGGGCAAAAAACGATGCGAGCGACAACCTCGGCGCGCTCGCCGCACGGTGCGCAAGAGATCTCGGACAAGCCATCGCGCCGGGAGCAAGACGAGGCGGCAGCGATGGCTGCCACACGTGGGACCTCGTACCGACGCTCGACGGACTAGGTCCGATCGGACGCGCGACGCACACGCTGCAGGAAGCCGTGAAGACTTCTTCGTTTGTCCCGCGAACGATGTTGTCGGTGCGATTGATTGAGGCCTTGTTGACCGGAGAGTGTCCGTGAAACGCTGGCGCCGTTGGGGCGTCGCCACCGCGATTTTGTGCGTGCTCGCGTTGTCGCTTTGGTTGCGCGAGCGCTCGCATACCCGCACGCCACGTTTGACGAAGCCGCCGGCGCAAGCTCATCGGCCGATCCGGCCGCCGCGTCAACATGCGGACCCGGACCCAGACCCGGAGCCGCGACCCGCGCCCAAGCCTGCGCCACTCGACCCGAGCTCTCCGTTTTTCGGCGAGCAGGAGGTGCGCGGTACGGTGTTGTCCCATGACGGCAAGCCCGTGCCCGATGCCGCCGTGCGGTGTATTCCCCTCGGCTACCTGGCGCATCTTCCGTCAGAGCGCGATCATCTAAGCGCGCGGACCGACGAACAGGGAGAGTTCGTATTTCGCCGTCTGCCGACCGTTGGCGAGTACCAATTGGCCGCGCTCAGCAAGGCACGGTCGCAGTTCGGACGGCTGACGGTGTCCGATCCCGCAGCTCCTATCGTCGTTCGCTGTGATGCTATCGTTTACGAGCGTCTTGAGTTTCGGTACGACCGAGCAAGATTTCCGGCGGGACCGGTCGCGCAGTCGTGGGGGATCCTACGTGGGATGTCGCTTACTTCCCAGATGGACGCGGGTGACCTCTTCGCGCTGGGGCGACGCGAAGGTATCGAGTTTCGGTCGCTTCCGTTTGCCTACGCGCGGCGCACATCCGATCATCCGATTGCCATGAGTATCAGATTCGTTGGGTATGACGCCGTCTCCCTCAACATCGGTGCGCGGCCGCTCTCTGACTGGCCGAAATCGCGCGTGATCGAGCTGAAGCCTGCGCCGACGGAGCCGGGCACGACCACGTATGTTGTTCGGTTTTCGAACGTGCCGTCGGCCCATCGGGACTGGCTGCTGGTTTCGGTTGCGCCTGTCGGGCAGGTGGGCCAATATCTAGTCGACTACCGACGGACGTTTGTGGGGCGGCGCGATGCGGCGTGGGAGGTCAGGTTCCTAGCGAATCCAGATCGCAGATTCGCCTGTGTGTCGATTGATCACGGGACGTACACCGAGCTCGTTCCGCAGCTACCCACGCTGGGAACTGCAGAGATATCGGTCCCGCAAGTGGAAGGGAGTGTCAACTGGATGATGTACTCCAACGGTGTGTTGCGCCCACGACCGTACTATCCGGGCGTCTACCGCGTCGGGCCGCTTCCGATCGGGGTGCACCAGGTATTCCGACATGTTCGCAATGCCAAAGGCCTGCTGATTCTGAACGAGTCCCGTCATATAGAGATTCGAGAAGAGCATCGAAAGATCGCGTGGGATTGATGGGTGACTCCATGCGATTCGCCGACTTCGAACGCATTGTGTTCTTCACGGGTGCTGGGCTGTCGGTCGAGAGCGGCATTCCGACGTATCGGGGGAAGGGCGGGTTGTGGCACGAGTACAACTACGAGGACTTTGCGTGCCAGCGGGCGTTTGATCGGGCGCCGGACCGGGTGTGGGACTTTCACGACAAACGTCGCGCGGCGATCGGTGCCTGCGCGCCGAATGAGGGCCACAAGATCATTGCGGATGTGCAACGTGAAAACTCGCGCACAAAGATCATCACCCAAAACATCGACGGCCTGCATCAACGCGCAGGCGCGACCGACGTAGTCGAGCTGCACGGAAGCATCTGGCGGATCCGTTGCGACGCCTGTTTTCGGACCGAGTTAAGCAACGAAACGCCGCTCGGCGAACGTCGCTGCTCGTGCGGACGCTATTGGCGGCCCGACATCGTGTGGTTCGAGGACGCGTTGCACGATAAAACCGTGCGCGCGGCCGAACAAGCGTTGGTCGAATGCGATCTATTCGTGAGCATCGGCACGTCGGCTGTCGTGTACCCCGCAGCGGCGATGCCGCAAATCGCGCAGCGCGCGGGGGCAACGCTGATCGAGATCAATCCGGAAGAGACGCAGGCGTCGCATCTGTACGAGCATCCGTTGCGCGGTCCGGCTTCGGCGATGCTGCGCACGCTGATTTAGCGCGCCGAGATCGTCGCGGTGCTGGACAATGTCTCCGTGCGCACGTTTCTTTGGTTGTTTGGACTGGCGGTGATCGCGGTGCTCACGTGGGCGCTTTGGCCGGATTGGGTCGAGCGTCGGGCCGGCGAGCGGCGCGATGGCGTTTCACAAGAGAACGGCGGCGGCGAACCGGTGGGTCGCGAGACCACCGAAGACAACGACACGCCTTCCCCCGGCGGCGAGCCCGTTCCGTCTTCTGAAACCAAAGAAAACGCAGGCGCGGGTGCGTCCAAGATCCGGATCGTTGTTGTGTTTGAAGATGGCGCGCCGGCCGAGGGCGCACAGGTCCGACTCACCCCGGGCCAAAACATCAAGAGGCCCCTCGTGCACGAGGGGGAGCGACGCACGAATCGCGCGGGAATGGTCGAGATCGAACCTCCGGCGCAACGCTCCTGGGTGCTCGTTCGACGCGGGCCGTCCGCCGCGATGCCGATCGCGGTTCAGCATCCCGGCGAGTACCTCGCGGTGTTGTCCGAATCCTGCGTTCTTGCGGGGCGCGTGCTTTTGCCCGGCGGAGCACCGGCGGCGGGTGCAACGATCAGCCTGAATGGTTTCGACGGTTGGGAGTATCGATGGCTGGCCGTGACCGCGGACGCGGATGGGAGGTTCGAGTCGCCGCCCGTGCCTCGTCGATGGTTCGACACGCTGTATGTGTGGGTGCAACACCCGCCAGCTCCGCGCATGCTGTTCACGTTTCGAGAGGGGCAGGCCACGCGCGAACCCGTCTTCCTGCAACTCTCGTCGCAGCCCGTGACCGGCGTCGTTGTCGATGCGAGCGGCGCGGCGGTTCCGCGTCAAAGGGTCGATCACGCCGACGGCTTCGTCACGACCGACGCGCGCGGCGCGTTCCGCATCGAGTTTGCGCGGCGGGCGGGACAGGTCCTGCGCGTGGGCTCCACACTTCGCACCGTGGGTCAAGACGATGACAAGATCGAACTCGTCGTGCAGGCCGGTAAGACGCTGCGCGGCCAGCTGCTCTCGCATTCCGGGCAGCCGCTGCCTCACGTGGAGATCTCATGCTTTGTGGCGGGGAGCAAAACGATGCTCCAACATGAAGCAACGGGGGCGGACGGCGCATTCTTGCTCGCCGACGTGCCGAACGGTCCACTCGAGCTTTGGTTCGAACTGCAAGAGAGCGCGGATGTGCCGACGATTCCGTACATCGTCGAAGTCGTGGCTGGCGAGCCGAAGACCATCCGGCTGCCGCAACCCATTGATGTCACGCTGCGGCTGCGGCGTCAGGATGGCCGCGCGCCGCAAGAGATTCACAGCGGTCAGATTCGGATCGCACGAAGCGAGAGAGTGATCCAACGAAACGTACACGGAACGCCAAGCGAGTTCACGTTGCGCGTGTGGGAGCCGGGACGCTATCGGTTTCTGCTCACGTCGCCCCGGCACCTTCCGGCCCGCGCGGAACAAAACGTGACGCGGAGCGGCCCCAACGTCTTAGACGTGCCACTGACGCGGCGACCGCACCTTCGTTAAGGACTATTCCCGCGCGCCACCGGCCGCTGGAGCGGCGTCGAGCCGCACGCTAGCGCTACTTCGTTGGCTTGATGATCGGTTTCCCAGCGGAGCCGAGCAGTCCGCTGAACTGCGCTGCCGCTGAGCTGACGCCGCGCGTTTTGCTCTTAAACGAGTCCCTCAAGAGCGCGTACGCGTGTTTGTGCAACGCGGCGCGCCGATCGATCGCGAAGTTCGGTGGGTACGACGTAACCGCCTGTAGCGCAAGTGCGCCCGTCGCTGTCGCGAACACCGTTCCGGCGCCCGTGCTCCAGATCCCAACGCTCGGCCAGGTCCCGTCCGCCATTTGGCCGCGTTGGAGTGCCGTCGAAAGCTCTTTGCGCCAACTCACCGCCCGCAATCCTCCGTCGCTCGCCGCGACGAGCGCGCCGAAGTGCCACGAGCAGTGATCTACCGCCAACTCGCGCGGCGCCCAGCGAGGAGTTGACTCTAGGGCCATCTTGACCACGATTGCTGGACGATCGTTGGTGAGTAGAACCCGCGCCCAAAGGCCACCCGCCGTGCAGCAGGCCGTTTTTTGCGCGGTTGTATCGATGATTTCACCCGTGGCTTTGTTCTTCAACACGCCAACGCCGGACTGCGTCTTTCCTTTCATCAAGAGGCGCGAATCCTGACCGCCGGGATAGCTGTATCCGATGCGACCGAAGTTCGGCTCCGACATCTTCGTCACCCACTTGATCGCCGCTTGGGTCGAGGCGCTGTCCACCTCGAAGCCCGCCATGTGTCCCGACGCCAGTGCGTACGCCATCCACGTCGTTACGAACGTGTCGTTTGTGCCGGGGCGCGGCGTGTAGCGCCAAGCGCTCAATGGGTTTCGGGCCATAGCAATGTACGCGAGCGCCTCCTTGACGACGCGCCGTGAGACCGAGTTCGGATCGATCCCATAGGCCTCCGCCAGCGCCGTAGTCGCTATGCCATGTTGGATCATCAAGATGTTTCGGTGCTTCCAGCCAATCGCGCCGCTTTCGTTTTGCTCGCTTGCAAGATAGGACAGCGCCCTGCGCGCGTGCGGACCGACCTTGCCTTCCCCGAGCAAGGCGAGACAAGCGAGGCCGGTCACGCCGACGTCCGACTCGGCAAATCCCCCGAATCGAGACGCATCCCAACGTCCGTCGGGCTCCTGGTTTGTGCGTAGCCACTCCAGCGCCCTCGCAATGGTCATCGCGTTCGGGTTTTTTTGCGTCGCCCGTGATCGAAAATCGAAGCGCGGCGCCTGAGACAAGATCATGCCGACCGATGTGACCGCCTCGGGGCTTCCCTCGTACCCGAGTTTGACTAACGTTTTGAGCGTCGGCAGCGCGTGGACGCCCATCTGGCCCAACCGAACGACGGCGTCTCGATCTCCCTGTTTCACCAGTTGTTCGCAGAGTTCAACGGGCGGGGGCGTCCCGCGCCGATCCCAGAGCGCGAACTGAGCTTCCATCGATACGGCAGAAACGGGGTCCTTGCGCGCACGCAAAAACACCTCGTCGGAAACGTCGAGCCAGTGGGCCGCAGCGACCGCAGCGGCACGCACGCGGTAGTTCGTGCTACGACAAGCGGACTGGGCCGCGCGCACGATGGGTTCGGATTGCGGGAGGTAGGGTGCGATACGGCAGGTCGCGATCGCGAGCTTCGCATTCTTGGAGCTGATCGCCTCCGCGAAAGTGGTGAGTCCGTTTCGTGGAAGTTCCCGGTAAAAATAAAGAGGTACGTTTAGAAGTTCCGCCGCAGGTTTACGCCGAAACGACAAGAACCACGGCGTAAGACTCTCCTGGTCGAGGAGAGGCAACACGCGCGACAGAAGCGGCTGCGGCACATCGTGGCGTAGCGTTTCAAAGTCGTACCTTGCGAAGCGTGCGAGCGCGAGAACCGCGAACTTTGTATTCGTGGTGGCGCGGACAAGCGCCGGCACCACAACTTTCGCTTTCGCCCCGAGTTCTGCAAGCGACCATGCCGCCCGTTCACGCAGCATCTCGGATCCATCGGCGAGATAGGGAAGGATCAGTTCGACGTGAGTCGGATCTTTCGTCTGTCCAAATCCAGCGAGCGCGGCATGCTTCCGACGCGGAGACGACGTCGCGAGGTTTCGATGTAGGGCTGCGATTCCCGGAGGGCCGAGTCTTGCGACAGCGGATCCCGCGCCCTCGCGAACATCGTCGTACTTGCTCCCGAACAGCCCATCCAGAACTCGAATGTTTTTGGCCGTTGCCTTGTGGAGCAGGTCCGTGACGCACCAACGAACCACTTGGTTCTTGTCGCGTAGAGCCTTCGCCAGGGAAGGAATGTGCCTTTCAAGGTTCGCGTGCCTTGATCCCAACTCACGGATGATGCGAAATGCCCGGACTCTCGCCAGTTCGGACTTGAGGCGAAGCGCGGCCGACAGGATGACTCCAAACCGCTTCGGGTCGCTGCCAAGCAACGTCTTCTTGGCCTCTTGTCTCTTTCCCTCATTGGCCGAGGCGAGCTGCCAAACCATGTCTGCAAACCATCTCTCGTTGGCCTGCGCGGTCAACGCTAAACAGAGAACCACCATCCACGTTCGCATCCCTGATGATCATAGTCGAAAGCGGCAAATGACGTTCGTGTAGACGTCGTTCCGTGCGTCATCGAACCAGCTGCCGTACGCGACGCCTCACATACGGAATCACGTCCGACTCAAACCAAGGGTTGGTCTTTAGCCATCGGTTGTTGCGTGGGCTTGGATGGGGGAGCGGAAGGCACGCGGGGCGATAGTCTTTCCACGCGCGCACGATGTTGGTCAGTGATTCGCTACGGGGCGGCGCAAGGTGCCACTTCATCGCGTATTGGCCGATGACCAGCGTGAGTTTCACGGCCGGCATTCGATTGAGTAACGCGTCGCGCCACGCTTCCGCGCACTCCGGACGTGGTGGAAGGTCGCCCGACTCTCCGGTGCCCGGATAGCAAAAGCCCATCGGCAAGATAGCGATCTTTGCTTCGTCGTAAAACGTCGGCTTGTCCACGCCCATCCAAGCGCGCAGTCGTTCGCCGCTCGGATCATCGAACGGGACGCCCGACTCGTGCACGCGCCGCCCCGGAGCTTGGCCCGCAATCAAGACGCGCGCGTCTTGGTGCGCCTGAAGGACGGGTCGCACGCCGTCCTTCAGGCAGGCTTCGCAGATGCGGCAGGCGCGAACATCTCGCAATAAGTTCGCGAGACTCTGCTCTCTCGCCATTACACGTCTTCGATTTCGACGATGTCGGGGCGTAGCGTTCCGATGATCGCGAGGAGTTCTTTTTTCTCCCGCGCGGGAACCTTGAATTCGTCGAGAGTCGAAACAAGGTGGCCGACGACGATGTTGAACTCGGACGCTTTGATGCCGAGCCCGCCGTGTGTCGTCTTCGCCGAGCGGCTGATGATCTTGCAGGGGCCCCCGGTCACGGCGCAGACCAGGTTCTTGTTCTTTTGGCGAAAGCCCTCGCGCGAGTCGTCGCTCATGCCGAAGAAACGCTTCCCTACGACCGGGTCGTCGAACAACTTCTGCGCAAAGACATCGACGACCGCCGACACCGCGTCGTAGCCGCCGAGCCGTTCGTAAAGCGTGGCTTGGGACATGGCCCGCTTGGCCGGGGCGCTCGCTTCCGGTGCTTCTTTCGACGCGGGCGTGGCCGCGCACCCAAACGGGAGCAGCAGCACAAGCGCCGTGGCAATCGACGTCCAGAGGCCGTGTGTGGAGGGATCAAACATGGGTCACCTTTCTTTGGATCTAAAACCGTGCGCCATGGAGCGCGCTGTTCTCAATCGCAAGACCCGTGCCTTAAGGCCTCGAACTCCTCACGTTTCGCATTAGTCATTCCCGTACAATGAGTTCCGGCGCTTTGGATGGATGTGGGGGCCGCGGCGGCGCATGACCCTCCCACGACTATTGGTGGCGCCCCGCGAATATTGGTGGAGCCAGGACATGACGAACCCCATCGACCGGCTGTTTGAACCGGACACGACGCCGCCGGAAGAGCTCGCGCACAACCTGCTCGAGACGTTTCCGTCCCCGGTTGTTGTCTTCGATGCCGAGACCTGGCGCCCGATCGGATTCAACGATCACGCCGCCGCGATGATGGGGTACACGCGAGATGAATTCGCGTCGGTTTCGATCTCCGATCTGGAAGCCGTGCCCGCGCCGGACGAGACGAAAAAACATGTCGAGGCGATTCAGCGTGTCGGCGGCGAGACGTTTGTGCGCGAGCACAAGTGCAAGGACGGGTCGCTCATTCGCGTTCTCATCAGCGTGCGGTGGATCCGGTGGTTCGGGCGCGCCGCGATGATGACGACGTGGCACGACACGGCGAAGCTTCCCGAAGGAAAGAGTGCGCCGGGCACGCCGAGCAGTGCGGCGGGCGAGTCCCCGCGCGAGACATACGTTTGGGCTGATCCACGTTCGGGTCGCCTTTTGTCACTCGTTGATCGAGTCGCCGTCACCGACACGACCGTGCTCGTTACGGGCGAGACCGGAACGGGCAAAGAGAGGATCGCGCGGCGGGTCCATCATGTGAGCCCACGTGCCGGCGGACCGTTCGTCGCGGTCAATTGCGCAGCACTTCCGGCGGACCTGATCGAGGCCGAGTTGTTCGGGCACGTGAAGGGCGCGTTTTCGGGTGCGACCGCGGCCCGCAAAGGGAGTTTTGAGCAAGCCGACAAAGGTACGCTGTTTCTCGACGAGATCGGTGAACTCCCGTTGCCGATGCAGGCCAAACTTCTGCGCGCGCTCGACGAGCCATGGATTCAACCACTGGGCGCATCGAGCCCGCGCCGCGTCGATGTGCGCGTTGTCGCGGCCACAAACCGCAACTTGGCCGAAGCCGCGTCGCAGGCGCGATTTCGCTCCGACCTTTATCACCGCCTCAACGCGTTTCCGGTGCACATTGCACCGCTGCGCGAACGAAGACAAGACATCGGCGTACTCGTAACGCATGTCCTGCGCCGACTCGAGCAGGAGTTGGCGCGGCCGGTCGGCACGATGGGCGACGACGACTTGAGCTCCCTGGAGCGTTACTCCTGGCCAGGCAACGTGCGCGAACTACAAAACGTGTTGCGACGCGCCGCGATCCTCTCCTCACCAAACGAATTCAAACTGCCTGACGACTGGTGCACGACGTATTTCGACGAGGCGTTCGATCCGAAGAGCGAGAGCTTAGACAGCCGCATGAAAGCACACATCGAGACGATTCTCGAAGCGTGCAACTGGAGCATCGAAGGAAGCGGCGGAGCAGCAGAACGCCTCGGGATGGCGCCGAGCACGTTGCGCTACCGGCTCAACAAGCTGGGTATCGAGCGGCCGAAGTGAGGCGCGAGATGGGCGGGGAGGCAACTTGACACGACGAATCGTTGAAAACTCAACAGACGCGTGGTCTCCGCAAGAGATCGCCCATCGCGTCGAGGACGTGGGTGTATCGAAGGCGCGGGCTCACGGGCTCACCGTGTTCGTGCTCGCCGTCCTCGCAGGCGCGTTTATTGCGATGGGCGCCATCTTTTTTACCGCAGTCATGGCGGAAGGCGCGTCGCGACTGGTCGGTGGTCTTGCCTTTTGTCTCGGGCTCGTTTTGGTGGTTGTGGCCGGGGCCGAGTTGTTTACCGGCAACAACCTGATTGCGATGGCGTGGGCATCCAAGCGAATCCGTACGCGAGAACTCCTGCGCAATTGGGGGATCGTCTACCTGGGCAACATCGTGGGCGCGCTGGGAACAGTCGCCTTGGTTGCGCTCTCCGGCATCGACACCGTCGTCGGCGAGAAAGCACTTGCGATCGGCGAAGCGAAAGCGGAGTTGGGAATTGTCTCGGCGTTGGTGCGCGGCATCTTGTGCAACGCGATGGTCTGCTTGGCGGTTTGGCTTGCCATGGGGGGGCGGAGCGTGACCGATAAGATTCTCGCGGTCCTCTTCCCGATCACGGCGTTTGTCGTGCTTGGCTTCGAACACTCGATCGCGAACTGGTTTTTTCTTCCGTACGCGATCGTCTTGGATGGCGGATTCACAAGCGATCTTTGGACCGGTGCTCTTCACAACCTAACCGTCGTGACTCTCGGCAACGTGATCGGCGGCTCGCTACTTGTTGCAGGGATCTACTGGTTGGCCTACTTGCGACAAAGCGATCAGGCTTGAGCGTGTACCGTCGGTTGGCAAGGCTGCGCGCTTGAGCAAAAAAAAGCGCGCGGCGCGCTACGAGCGCGCCGCGCAGCGGACTGCAGCCGTCCTGCAGTCTAGCGTGGTTCTTCTCTTATCGGCATGCGGAACGCTCTTCCGCAACCGATGTTCGCTTCTTGTTTAGCCTAGTTCGTGATCGCGCGTCGATGTTGCAGCGCCAACCAAAGCGCCAGCATCGCTACGCTCAACGCGAGGACGCGTGACACGTCCACCGCGTTCTCCATGTAATAATTTTGGGCGCAAACGCACAAGGCGAAAATGGCGACGGACTCGCTCGCAAACAGCGGAAACCGCGCGGCAAGCCACCCGGCGCCCAAGATTCCGAGGCCCGCCGGAATCAAAATCGCGGCACTGAGCGCAAAATACGAACTCGGCGGCGGTTTCCAGCCGGCGTAAAACAGCGCACCCACAAAGCACGAGAGCCCGAGCGCGCCGAGCGCCGCCTGGGTGAGATACAGCCACGCCGACGTTTTCGGTCGCGGTTTGCGGGCGCTCGCTTTCGGGTCTGCGGACTTGGGAGCCGCGCGCGACTTGCGCGCGGGGGCCGCCCGGGCGGGCGACTTTTTCTTGGGGCGTGCGGGCACGGTCAACGACGTGCCGCACTCGGGGCACGACACCGTCATCCCCGCAAGGTTCGCGTTGAGCTGGAGCTCCGCATCACAAGACTGACAACGAACTCGCATTCCGTTCTCTAAGAGACGGGAAGGAGCCTATTTGCCGCGCTTCGCTTTGAGGCGCCGCTTCACACGGAGGCGCCGCCGATTATTGGTGGGTTTGGACGTACCGGAAACCTTGCGTCGCTTTGCCATACGAATAAGGATCGGCTTTTGTTTGGTCGCCGTCAAGCCTCTGCGACTTGCGGCGCCCCAGAGATCGCGAAATCGGTACACTGCGCCCGTGCAATATCGTCGCTTGGGTCGCAGCGGTTGCCGTGTGAGCGCCGTTTCGTTGGGTACTTGGCTCACGTTCGGTGGCAGTCTGCACGATCGGCAGGCGCAGCAAATCGTGCGGCGCGCGTTCGATCTGGGCATCAATTTTTTCGACACGGCAGACGCGTACGAGATGGGCGCGGCCGAGGAGCAGTTGGCGGCGGCGCTCGAAGGCGTGCCGCGCAAGGACTACGTTTTAGCGTCCAAAGTGTTCTTTCCGACCGGTGATGGCCCCAACGATCGCGGGCTATCCCGCAAACACATCTTCGAAACGGTCGAGGCGTCGCTGCGCCGGCTCAAGACCGACTACATCGAGCTATTCCAGTGCCACCGGTTTGATCCGGAGACGCCCGTCGACGAAACCGTGCGCGCGTTCGACGATCTGATCCGGCAGGGCAAGATTCACTACTGGGGCGTGAGCGCGTGGGAGGCGGGGCAGATCGACACCGCCGTTCAGATTGCGCGCGGCCTCAACGCCGCGCCGCCGATTACAAACCAACCCGCGTACAGCCTGCTGAACCGTTCGATCGAAGGCGAGATCTTGCCGGCGTGCATCCAGCACGGGCTTGGGATCTTGCCGTTCTCGCCGCTCGCGCAGGGCGTGTTGACCGGCAAGTATGTCGGCGGCCAAAATCCGCATTCGTCCCGGGCCGCCGATACCCGGCGCAATCGATTCATGGGGCCGTATTTCACCGACGACGCCAAGGTGCGCGTCGAGAAGTTCGTCGCCTTGGCCGCAGAGCGCGATCTCAAGCCGGCCGAGCTGGCCATCGCGTGGCTGTTGCATCGCCACGGCGTGTCGAGCGTGATCGTGGGCGCGAGCAACGCGGGACAGATCGAGCAAAACGCGCGGGCCGCCGAGCTCTCGCTGCCCGACGAATTCGTTCATCAGCTCAGCGAGTTGTTTCCGCGGGGCTAAGTTACGCGGACGCGCTGTCGCCGCGCAAACGCGCAGCGAGCTGATCGCGCCGCAGGTCTCGCGTCGGGCCCCACGCGGCGCGCGGCGGCTCGGCGGTGACCAGCGTTACCGCGCCGTCTTCCAAAAAGCCCGCCATGCCCCGCAGCAACGCGCGCGCTTTCAGCATGCCCTTGGACAAGACGACGACCGCGCGCCCGCCGCCGTCGAGCACGTCGATCAGCTCCTGGCCCTGCGCGCCGCGGACTTTGGTGAACGTGCGCACCTCATCGTCGTGAAGCAACGCGACCCGACCGGCCACCTGCAGGAGGACCGGCCCGTCCTCGCGCAAGCGCGGGGGGTACTCGTCACTGGCAATCGGAATCAGGCGCACGCCGAGCTCTTCCAACGCCGCGGCGTCCTCGGCCTCGCGCTCCAAGACGTCTTGCGCGAACGATTCCGGGTCGGGGCCGTCGCCCAGCGCAATGCGCATCGCGTCGGCCGACGACAGGGCGCTGCGATGCGCCAAGGCTAACCAAGCGGCGGCGTCGTCTCGCATCAGAAGTAGCGCTTTAGGTCCATGCCCTTGTACAGCCCGGCGACCTGCTCGCCGTAGCCGTTGAACATAAGCGTCTTGCGGCGTTCCATCTGCGACGGGATCATCCACTCGTTCGCTTGCGACCAACGCGGATGCGCCACTTCGGGATTGACGTTGGCATAAAAGCCGTACTCGTTGCCGGCGGCCACATTCCAAAACGTTGCGGGTTGTTTTTCAACGAAGCTGATTTTCACGATCGACTTGCACGACTTAAACCCGTACTTCCACGGCACGATCAGGCGAATGGGCGCGCCGTTTTGTTTCGGCATCGTGCGTCCGTAGATGCCGGTCGCGAGCAAGGGCAACTCGTTGGTCGCCTCGTCGATGCGCAACCCTTCGTAGTACGGGAACGACGCGCGGAAATCCACGCCCGGCATCTCCTTGGGCCGGAACAGCGTTTCGAATCGCATGTACTTCGCGGACGCGGGCGGCTCGGCCCACTCGACGAACTTCTTGAGCGGGATACCGATCCACGGCACCGCCATCGCCCACGTTTCCACGCAGCGGAAGCGGTAGAGGCGTTCCTCCTGCGGGAGCGCCTTGAGCAACTTGGCGAGGTCGTGCTTGCCCTTTTTTTTGCAGCCTGCGAGTTCGACGGTCCACGGTTCGGTCGTGAGCTTTTGCGCGAGCGGCCACACCGCGGTCTTGTTGATCGTGAACTCGTAGTAGTTGTTAAAGCTTGCAGCGATGACGTCTTTGGTCAGCGGCCGGTCGAGCTTGTACTTCCCGTTGCGTACGACTTTCGTCGGGTACTTCACCGTCTTGTCGAGCGGGCCCTTGCCGGCCGGAAAATCCTGCGCGCACCCAATCGACGGGAAGATCAGCGCGCCCGCGGCCGCGGCCAAGAACGCGCGGCGTCTCAAGTAGATCGATTCCGGCGTGGCCTCGGCTTCCGGCAGGAACCAAGGGGGGCGAATGTGAATGTTGGGCATGGCGTCATCTCGCAGCGTTATCTCGTAGGGCGTTTGCTTAGGTGTACGGAGCGGAACCCTGTTTGGATGCGTGCGGCCTTGTCTTGGTCGCGCACATTCCGCGGAGCGAATCCCGTTTCCGGACTCGACCCCAGGTTAGCCCGGTTCTGTGAGTTTGACGTAGCGAGCCCGCGCGGTGGCGGCCTTTTCCGTCTCTTTGTCCCAATCGTAGATGCTGGCGAGGACGCGCCAGAGTTCTGCGTGGTCGTTGCGAAGCTCGGTGCATTGCTCCAAAACGGCCCGCACCTGGGCCCGAATCTTGGGTTTTTGCCCGATGTAGTCGAACGGTTTGCGAATCCACTTGGTCGCCAGGGCAAGCGCTGCGGCGCGACGGAGGACCGTAGATTTTTCGGTGAGTAACGGAAGCAGGGCCTCGGGATGGCGGAGCGCGACGCCGGGAATCGCGGCGCGCCGCACCATGGTTTGCGGATCGCGAAGCTGCGGTCGTAGGTCGTGCTCGTAGCGCTCCAGCAAAAACGCCGCGCCCGCTCGATAGACCGGGTTTCTGTGTTTGAGAAGCTCAACGAGGCGTGGCTGCGCGTCGGGTCGTTTCGCGCGCGCCGCTGCGATCGTTTGGGCCAGCGCCACGCGGTGGTTGTTTTTTTCCGCGTTGGGATACCAGCGTTGGAACGGTTCTTCTTCAAACCCGGGGTCTTCCAGCAGGTGACACGTGGCGCACGCGTTGGGCAGGCCGAAGTCCTGCGAGTTCTTCACCGACGGAATCGAGATCGTGTGGTCGAACACTTTTCCGTGGCCGCCTTCGATGACAAGCTGCGGCATGTGGCAGCTGATGCAACGACTGCCGGTGCTCGCGGCCGGATGGTGCGTGTGCGCTTCGATGTCTTGGCCGATGGTTTCGTGGCACTGCGTGCATGTTGCGTCGTCCGACAACGGCTTCCACACGTCGCCGGGGAGTCCGCTGCCGTGCGGGTCGTGGCATTTTGTGCACGACATCGGACCGCAGCGACTTTGCATCGATGGAATCAAAGAGTGGATGAGTTCTTTCGCGCGTCCATCGGGATACGTATGCGTCGTGTCTTCTAAGCCCGCGACATCGACGAAGTCGAACAGGTTTTTTCCGGGGCGGAAGCCGGGATCGACCATCAACGCTTCGGCATGACAGAACCCGCAGTTTTGGTTGGACTGTTCGACGGACAGCTTCGCCGGGTTGACGATCGCGTTGTCCTTGGCGCCGCCGCGATGCCAGATTCTGACGTGTTCGGCGGCCGGGCCGTGGCATGACTCGCACGACACCGCGCGCTCGGTCCACTTCGTTTGGTACGACGCTTCGTCGGGGTCGTAGTTGATGTGGTAGTCGGTGATGTGGCAGCGCCCGCAGCGGCTGTTGAAGTTTCTGTGGGGGCCGTACCACGAGTAGTAGCTGTCCGGCGGAACCTCGAAGTCGGGCGGTGTGCCAAAGATGAAGTCCGTGTAGTCAAACCAGCGCTTGTCCGGAACTTCGAGGAACACAGGCAAGACCTGAATGCGCCCGCGCGAAAAGTTCGTCGTAAACATCTGCACGCGCCGCACGCCGATGATCATGTCGACATCAAACGTGGCGTCGTCGCCGCCCGGACCTTCGCCGGTCATCTTGGCGCCAGGGCCGAGAACGTGTTCGATGTCGCGCGCGACGAACCGGTCACCGTCAAACGGCTTGGCGACCGCGTCTTTGGAAAACGTCTGGAGCGTCTGCGCGTGCGCGGTTTTTGACCAGCGCTCGTAGATCGCCGGATGGCATTCCTGGCAGCGCGCACTGCCCGCCCAATCACCCTTAGGCAGCGGCACTTTCGGCGCGGCGGGCGCCGGCGGTCGCTTGCCCGGGTTGGCTTTTTTCGCCGGCGTCGTCGAATCGTTGCCATCGCCCGCACCGTCGAAATCCCAGACCAAGATGCCGGCAAACACGATCAGGGCGAGAAGAAGCAGACCGTGTCCCGCGCGCATCTGTGTAGTGTAAGAAAAGATGCGCGAAACTCAGCTTGCGTTGTGCCTTCGCGGCTTTGTATAGATACGCACGCCCACCAAACCGACTCGAAAACGAAACGAATGAAGTACCTTGCCGGAATCCTCACCGCGCTTGTCGCGACGGCGTGGGGTTTTTTGGTGCTCGTCGCGTTCTTGTTTGCGTCGGATGTGTTTCTGCGTCGGCCGTGGCGGCTCGCGGTCTGGGTGAGTGGCTACGTATTGCTAGCGCTGGTCACGAAGCGCCGTCCCGCGTATCGCGCGCTTGGTTGGTATGGCGCGGGGCTGATCGGCATACTGCTGTGCGTTGCGGGCGCCAATTTCATATGGCCGCTGCGCAACGAGAGCGCGGGCGGCTTCTTGGGCGGCCGCGGCGTCGTGAACTACATCTTGGCGCCGTGGCTCCACGTCGCGCTGTTCTTGGCCGCGGCACGCCTGTTCCCGGCCCCGCCCGCAACGCGCCCCGAAGACGCGTTTTAATCGTCCTAACCCGCGTCCGCGCGTTCTTTCATGGACTGCCAGGCCCAGGTTTCGCAACCGCTTGCCCGGACCTCGTTGCCGGGACCCGCGTGCCGCGAACCGGGACCCGAACCGGGACCAGGTTACCCTGTCGAGCGTCGTAAGTGATTGTAAAATAATCGGTTATGGAAATCATGTGCGGGATTTTTCGCGCAAAATCGGTTCGCGGTCCGCCGCCTAGAACTCTGCGCGAAACGCCCCTAACGGCCCCAATTCCCCGATCTCCGCCGTTTTGCCCCATAAACGACAGGTGCCTGTCGTGTCTCTCCAGCCTCTAAATGCGCGAAAAATCCCGCACGCGATCGACGTAAGTCAATAATTTAAAGCGCGTTACGAACGCCGAAGGCGGAACCTGGTCCCGTTTCCGGGTCCCGTTCCCGGGGCCCGTTCCCGGTCCTGGGAGACGGAACGGGGTCCTGTTCCGCTGGGTCTCGTTTCCGCCGGACGCGTGCTGTTCCGCGGAACTCTACGTCGCGCTGTTTTTGATGGCGGTGCTCCCGTTGCCAGCATCGCCCGCTTCGTGGCTCGAAGACGCGTTCTCGTCGGGCTTATCCCGCCTTTTTCGGCTTGGCGCGCATTTGCTTCATGTGCCACATGATCAGTTGGCCGACGGCGGTGTCGCACAACGTTGCCGCGGGTTGGCCGCCCTGATTGCAGATCACTAAGTAAGCCGCGTCGATTTCCGGGGCTAACCAAATGACGGCGAACCACATCGTGTTTGATCCCGTGTGTGTCAGTACCGTGCCGCGACCCCAAGGCCTTTTGGTGGCCATCCAGCCCATCGCGTAGTTTGCAGGATTGTTGGCGTACGGCGTGTGCAACTTCTTAAACGTGTCGGGCTTTAGGAGCTTTGATTTTCCGCGTGCGCCGCGCAGATGGAGTTGTGCGAACTTTCCCCAGTCCGCGATCGTGCAGTGCACGCGCCCCGCCGGGCCGATGGCGGTGGGATTGTCCGCCTGCAATCCCGGCGGCACCGGTTTGCCTTCGGCCGTGTGTCCCCACGGCTGATCGAGCTCGTCTGTTTTTGTGCTGGCCGGTGCGCCGAAGCCCGCGCTGTCCATCCCGAGCGGCGTAAATAAATGCGCGCCCATGAGCACGCGCCACGACTTCTTGGTCTTGGTCTCGGCAAGGTAGCCCGCGACGGAAAACCCGGCGTTTGAGTACAGGTACTTCTCGCCGGGCGGGACGGTCGGTGGGTGTTTCACGACCGACCAAAACAGAAGTTCGCGCGCCTTCGTCGGTGTTCCCTGAAACGCCCAGAGTTTGGCCCAAAGGCCGTCTTGGTCGAGTTGGCTCGGCATACCGCTGTGGTTGGAGAGCAGTTGCTCCAGCGTGACGCCGCGATACGCCTTGTGAATCGGATTTTTTGTGCGGGGGAACGACTCGTTGAGCGTCTGCGCCCAACGAAGTTTGC
This sequence comes from Planctomycetota bacterium, assembly GCA_021776785.1. Lineage (GTDB taxonomy): Bacteria > Planctomycetota > PLA2 > PLA2 > PLA2 > JAJFFF01. The sequence continues at coordinate 111,566 of JAJFFF010000043.1, forward strand.
CGCGCTCCACGAGCATCGCGCACAGCGTCGCCGTCATCGCTTTCGTGCACGAACCGATGTGAAACTTGTCCCCAGTCGTGACGGCGATCTTGCTGCCGCGCTTGCGCATGCCCGCCGCGCCCACCGCGATCAGCTGGTCGCTCGACACGACCGCCGCAACGATTCCCGGCGCGGCGCCGGACTCGAGCGCCTTGCGCAACTGGGGCGAGACATCGGTAGGTGCGGTGTGGGAGACACCGACGAGAAAGCCCAGGCACAGCAAGAAACGCATGGCTGGATTTTACGGGACGTGTGTCAATCTCCGGGGTCGAAGAGCGTGCCCAACATCAAAATAAGTTTCGTTTCTCGATCGCGGACGGCGAAGAAGAAGGGTCGGTCCGCCTTGTGGGGCGCAGCGCGGTCGCCGCGCGATTCAACGGCCTTCACCTGCATCCAAGCGGCGTGACGAACATCGACGTGTTTTTGCGGTGCGTACGTCGAGCGCGTCGCGAACTTAAACGCGGGGAATCGAATCCCTGTTGTTGGTTCATCCTCGTGGAGCGCGGACCAGTCGCCGGGCGAGACGGACGTAAGGCCTGGGCCGATCAGAAGCTCGTAGCGGTCCGGTGTGTAGCGCACGCCGTACAGTCGCGTGGCACCTGCTCGGTAGACGCGGACGCCTTCGCGTCGCGTTTGGTAGGTCACTTTGCGCGTTCCGGCAGGAGCGTGAAACAGTCCGTCCTGCGATTGCCAGTCCCCGGCGAGGGGGGCGGACCACGTCGCTACGCCGACGCCGACGTTGGGTCCGAGCGGCGGCTTGGTGCCGATCACCATGTGCATCCGCGTCCGTGTTTCCAGCTTGCCCCAGCGGTTGATAAACGCGCGGTCGCCCGCGTCGTCTCCGGCAATCGCGCTCGCGCGCGCGCGAAACGTCAGTTCGACGTCGCGCCGTCGCCGCTTGTCCGGATCGCGCGCCCAAAGGCTGTAGCCCAACCGCAACGCGGCGTCCCCGTGGTCCAATCGATCCCAATCCAGCCACGCGGCGTCGCGCAAAACGGCGCCCGAGATTTCGGTCCAGTCCCGCGCGGCGTTGAGATCCGCAATCGCTGCCGCACGCGCGACGGCCAGCGGCGCGATCAGCTTGTTGCGCAGCGGAAATCGATCGAGAAGTTCTTGATGGACCGAAAGCCCGAAACGATTGAAATCGGCAACGCTCGCCCGCAACGGCTCAGGCAGCGACGGACCCGGATGCAGCTGATCCGACTTCCCACAGCCGATGAGGGCCGCGCCGCACAATAGAATCACGAACCGTGTCATCGCTGGTCGTGACGAGCGTCCGTTTGCGCAACGGCCGACGGTTCGTTGTTGGCAACATCGACGTCCGCCTGTGTACGCGTCATTGCGCGACTCCAGGCGCCGGCTCGGTCGTTGCCATCAGTTCCATCGATGTGCGGATGCATGCACGCGCCCAACATCGAAACGCAAAGCGCAGAACGCATGGCTGTTACTCCATGAACCGTGCCGCGGCCACTTTCCAGCGCGGGCCTTGGGTCGGCTTCAAACGGCGGCTCCCGCTCTTGCGAAAGCGAAAGCTCGATTGCGTGATGTCGGTCAGGAGGCCGTTGAGAGACGCGCGGCAGTGCGCTAAGTTGCGCATCACCTGCCCGTCTTCTTGGTCTTCCATAAGCGCGCGATCGACCAAGTTGATACGGTCGCGGAGCTCCAACACCTGGCGTTGGAGTCGGTCGCGAGTTGCTTTGCTTCGTGCCATCGACGGGGTTCTCCTCGTGGCCGAAGGTACCAGAATTTCATTCTCGGGCGCGCGTGCGCAGCGATTGGCGCGATGTTGCTCAAATGGAACAGAAACGAGTCGCGCCTAAAGATCGACGTCGGCTTCGTCGGCGTGGTCCATGATGAAGCGAAAGCGGGGCGCCGCGTCTTTGCCCATCAAATCGGAAAAGACGCGGTCGGTGGTCAGCATCTCACGGATTTCGACACGGAGGAGACGGCGCGTCTTCGGGTTGAGCGTGGTTTCCCAAAGTACCTTGGGCATCATTTCGCCCAGGCCCTTAAAGCGCGTGATCTCCGGCTTCGCGCGCCCTTTGTGTTTGCCGAGAATGCGCTCCTTGTCCGCTTCGTCCGCGGCCCAGTGCGTTTCTTTGCCGATGTCGATGCGGTACAGCGGCGGCTGCGCGATGTACACGCGTCCCGCCAAGATCAGTGGCCGCATGTGCCGGAAAAAAAACGTGAGCAAGAGCGTCGTGATGTGATGGCCGTCCGAGTCGGCGTCGGCGAGCAACACGACGCGGCCGTACCGCAGCTTGGCCGGATCGCACTGCTTGGCCAACCCACACCCCAGTGCCACCGTGAGGTCGTTGAGCTCCTTGTTAGCGAGCAACTTTGACGGCGCGACGCATTCGGTGTTGAGGATCTTGCCGCGCAACGGAAGAATCGCTTGCGTCTTGCGATTCCGCCCCTGTTTGGCGGTGCCGCCCGCCGAGTCACCCTCGACGATAAAGATCTCGCTCTCTTCGGTGTTGGGATCGGTGCAGTCGCTGAGCTTGCCGGGGAGCGTGAGGCGCCCCTTGGTCGCACTCTTACGCACGACCTGCACCGCGGCGGCCCGCGACGCTTCGCGCGCCCGCGCCGCCATCACGATGCGGGCGACAATCCCTTCCGCGAGCGAGCGGTTGGAGTTGAGCCAGTGTTCAAGCGCCGGGCGCACGGTGTTATCGAGCGCGGACTGCATGTCCTGGTTGTTTAAGCGGTCCTTGGTCTGCCCCTGAAACTGCGGCTCGGCGATGAATACGGACAGCACGCCGACCATGCCCTCGCGCAGATCGTCGGTCGTGAGCTTGAGCCCCTTCGGTGCGAGTCCGTGCGTCTCGATGTAGTTGCGCAGCGCTTTGCCGAGCCCGGCGCGCATCCCGTTCTCGTGCGTCCCGCCCGAAGCGGTGGGGATGCCGTTGACGTAGCTCAGCAGCCGCTCGTCGGTGGACTCGGTCCACTGCAGCGCGACCTCGATGCGTGCGTCCCCGCCTTTGTCAACGTGAAACGGAGGGTCGTTGACTACCGTGGTTCGGCGTTCGGCAACCAATTGCGCGAGGTAGTCCACGATGCCGTTCTTGTGATGGAACTCCTCTTTGGTTTTGCTCGCGAGATCCTCGAACGTGACCTTGAGCCCGCGATGCAAAAAGCTCGCGACTTCGCAGCGCGCGCGAATGATCGACGCATCGAAACGCACGCGCGGAAAAATCTGCTGGTCCGGCTCGAAAAAGATTGTCGTGCCGGTGCCGCGCGCGGGACCGAGTGACTTGAGTTTCGTCGTCGCCTTGCCGCGCGAAAAGCGCATCTCGTAGCGTTTGCCGTCGCGCTTCACCGTGGCGACCAACGACTTCGAGAGCGCGTTCACGACACTGGATCCGACGCCGTGCAAGCCGCCCGCGGTTTTGTACGCGCCCGCGTCAAACTTGCCGCCCGCGTGCAGCGTCGTCATGATCACTTCCAGCGCGGGCTTTTTGGTTTTGGCGTGTTTATCGACGGGGATGCCGCGGCCGTTGTCGGTCACCGTGACGCTCGCGCCGTCCTTGTGCAGCGTGACCGAAACCTCGGTCGCGAACCCGTTCATCGCTTCGTCGATGGCGTTGTCGAAAATCTCCCACACGAGGTGGTGGAGTCCCGCCGGACCCACGCCGCCGATGTACATGCCGGGACGCTTGCGCACGGGCGCGAGGCCTTCGAGGACGGTGATGTCTTTGGCTGTGTAGTCTTTGGCCATCAGAGTTCCGGCATCTCCACGGGCCGCGCGACGATGCGCTTCCAGTATCCGTTCTTTTGCACTTCGCGCCCGCGGCCGCCGCGGTTGGTCGTTTCGTACTTCGCCGTGCTGATCGTTTTTTGGGCGTCGCGGTTGGTTTCGACGATCATCAGATCGCGATCCCCGCGCGATGCCATGAAGCCGAGCAGTTCGTCGTCTGGGCTCAACTTGATCAACAACACGCCCTTGCCGGGGCCCGACAAGAAATTCACGGTCTCGGCCGGGCAAATCATCGCGCGCGCTTTTGCCGACGCCGCCAACACGGTCTCGGAACCGTTGATCGCGACCACGTCGACGACGGTGGCGCCTTTCGACGGCCGCGCGAACCGGCGTCCGTTGCGCGTGCTCGGATCGAGAAAACTCGCCAGCGAAAAGCGCATCGAGTAACCGTTCGTCGTCGCCGCCAACGCATGGATGGTAGGCACCTCGCCCTCCTCCGCGCTGATCTGGCCGATGCGTCGCTTGTCCAAGCTGTACGCGGCGACGATGCGCTCGCCGTCTTTGAGCGCGAACCGTTTCTGAATCGGTTCGCCGTACCCGGTGGTTGCGGGAACGTCCGCGATGCGCGCCGAGTACGCGGTACCGAAGTTGGAGAAGAACACGATCGTGTCCTTGGTCGAACCAGGTTCCGCCGCGAGCACGGCGTCGCCCTCGCGCAGTTTGACCTTCGCCAAGTCGCGCACGCGTTGCTGGCGCTTGATCCACCCGTCGCGCGTCACGATCACGACCGCGTCCTCGGCGACAATGAAATCGTCGGCGGAAAACTCCGGCTCGTCCGCGACGGCTTCGACGATTGTGCGGCGCGCGCATGCCGGATCGGCGGCGAACTGTTTCTTGAGCGCCTTGAGCTCGCCTTCAATGAGTGACCAAAGGCTCTCCTCGTCCCCGAGCAGCTTCTGGATGGCGCGGGCGCGCTTGCGCTTGTCGGCTAACTCTTCGCGGATGACGTTGATTTCAAGTCGCGCCAAACGATAGAGCTTGAGCTCCAAGATCGCATCGGTCTGTTCGGCGTCGAGGGCGAACTCCTTCATGATCTTTTTGGCCGCGTCGGCCTTGCCATCGGACGCGCGAATGATCTTGAGAATTCTGTCGAGTGCGTCGAAGACCTTGACGAATCCGTCGAGCACGTGCATGCGTCGCTGCAGCCCGGCCAACTCGTTTTCGAGCCGGTTGGTCACCACCTCCATGCGGAACTGCAGGAAGTGGTGGAGGATGGTCTTGAGGTCGCACCGCTCCGGACGCCCGACTTCGACGTTGTCGGTCGGCAGGAGGCACGTCAGGTTGACGTGGAAGTTCACCTGGAGCGGCGTGTGGCGATAGAGGTACGCGAGCACTTTGGCGGCGTCGGCGTCGCGCTTTAAGACGAGTTCGATGCGGACGTCGTCGGTGGACAAATCGCGTACGTCGATCAGCGGCGGCAGTTTGCGGCCGACGATGATGTCCGCGATTTTTTCGACGAGCACGGACTTGTTCACGGCATACGGGATGCTCGTGACAATCAACGTCTGCTGACCGCGCTTCGGTTTCGTCTTTTCAATCGTCGCACGCACTTTGACCGAGCCCGAACCGGTCGTGTAAATTTCGACCAACTCCTCAGAAGCGTTGAGGATCTGTCCACCCGTCGGAAAGTCGGGCCCCAAGATGTCGTTGCACAGCGTCGTGATGCGCGTCTCGCGTTTTTTGAGCAAGCGCAAGAGCGCGGTGCACACTTCCACGGGGTTGTGCGGCGGAATGTTGGTCGCCATCCCCACGGCGATGCCCGTCGAGCCGTTAATCAAAAGATTCGGGATCTGGCTCGGCAAAACGATCGGTTCGCTCTTGGTCCCGTCGTAGTTGGGCCGGAAATCAACGGTGTTCTGACCGATTTCGGCGAGCATCAAGTCGGCCGCAGGCGCGAGCCGGCATTCGGTGTAGCGCATGGCGGCCGCCGCGTCGCCGTCGAGCGAGCCAAAGTTGCCCGAGCCGTCGACCAAAGGCACGCGCAACGAAAACGGCTGCGCCATCCGCACGAGCGCGTCGTAGATCGCCGAGTCGCCGTGGGGGTGGTAGCCGCCCATGACGTCGCCGACGACCTTCGCGCACTTTCTGTGCTTGGCGTTGGAGCGGATGCCCGCCTGCCCCATCGTGTAGAGGATCCGCCTATGCACGGGCTTTAGGCCGTCGCGTACGTCCGGCAGGGCGCGGCTCGTGATGACGCTGAGGGCGTAGTTGAGATACCGCTCCTGCGCGGCCTCATGCAACGCAACGGCGTCGTCGGAGCTGTCGACGTCAAACAGGGTGGGATCGCTGCGCTTGGCCAAGCACCGCATCCTACCCAGTGCGGGCCGCACGATTCGCGCTGGTCCGCTTGGGGGCGACTACGCGCGCGCGCCCTTTGGGCGATCAGGCTACGGCTTGGCTACCCAGGCGAGCACCGAGCGGCCCAGCTCGCCGGGGCGCGCTCCCAGAGCGATCCGGGGGTTGAGCTTCTCCTGGGCGCCCATGTACTGGTGTGCGATGTAGTCCATGAGCGCCTTGCGTCGGCGGCCGCCGTCGGCGTTGAAGAGGTAGTGGCACGTGGACGCGCCTTGATACGCAAAAGCCTGGGCGAGGTAGATCTGGGTGCGCCGCTTTTTTTGGCGCTCTTCATCGATGTTGTCGATTTGGATCAAGTCGTCGGATGACATGAGAAAGAACGTATCCCAGGCAAACAGTCGCTCCTTGCGGGCCGTGATCTTGAGGTATTCGGCTGAGCGGGTCGAAAAGTCGATGCGATTGCGGACGAGGTCGAACTTGGCGCCGGCGAAGAACGTGAAGAGCCCCGCGACGAGGCCGTAGCCGGAGGCGGGTTCGCCCGCCATGAGCTGCGCACTTGTGTACCGCGGACAGTGCGACCACATCCACGCCCGGGTCACTTCGTGGATCGTGATGTAGTGCAGGTGTGCGGTGTCCTTCGCCGTGGGGTCTTTCTTGGCGAACATCCGCGTGACGTCCTCTTTGAGGTCGAAGCGCCCGTTTCGCCATTGGTAATACGGCGCACGCGACGCCGAGTAGTCGTAGCCGGTGCGGTTGACGAAATTCTTGCGGTTTTGGAAGAGGTGAATCGTCAACGGTTGACGCGCGCGCTTGAAGGGTTTCTTGGTGGCAAACAGCGTTTGGAGCTTGGCGACCGTCATCTGCATGCGCCGGGCGATACCGGCGACCCGCTTGAGGTCGCGCAGCGGCGTGATGATGCGCACGCCCGGAGCTTCGATGGCGTACAGGTCGGGTCGCCAGTAATGGCGGGCGCGCTCGAGGACGGTGAGGTCGTTTTTCGTAAACGTCCAACCGTGCTGCTCGAGCTCGATGTGCCACGGGAGCCAGGACTCCGGCGGAAACGCAAAGTCCGCCGGAACGTGCATGCGCACCATCGCGAGTCCCACTTTGTGGTTGGGGTCATCTTTGAGCAACGCGCGCAACAGCATCAGTTGCGCGGGCTTGTCCTGTTTGGCGCGCGCGACCAAGAGGTCCGCCAACGCGCCGCGTAACCCATCCGCCGCCTTCTCCGCAGCGTCGCGTTTCTTGAGTTTGATCTTGGGCGGGCGCCGCTTTTTTTCGAGCGACTCGACTTTTTTGCGCAGGCTCCGCATCGTCTTTTCGTCGAGCCCCTCTCGGGCAACCCACGTGTAGAGGCGGCGCGCGAGTTTGGCATCGCGCGCACTCAGTGCATCTTTTGTCAATCGAACAAGTCGTTTGCGCCGGTCCGCGAACACGAGCTTGCGGTAGCCTTCGACGCGCTCGGCCGGCCCCGCGGACCAAAGGTGGCTTCCGTCGTCTTTCTCCAAAAGAAGCAGCGCTGACTGCGGTCGGACCGATTCAGCCAGCGTCACCGAATTCGTCGTCTTGTCCCAGACGATCGCGCCGCGCCACACCTCGCCCGTGCGAAATATGGCAACATCCGCTTGCGCCCAAGACGCAAGGCAGAGCACTACGATGCATGTTTTCAAGCCCCTCATGCTCCCCCAATGTATATCATGCAAGGCGCTCCAGGATGGGACGCAAGGCGCGTAAGGGGCGCCCTGCGTGGGAGGCAGCAACGATGAAACCGCGACGACGCCATGTAGGCCGTGACCGACGACCGCAACGGGGAGCTTCGACTCGCCGCGGCACACCCGCGCGCCGCTCGTCTCGCCCTGCGCGCGCGTCCGGAACGCCGCAGCCGGTCGTCATCGCCGTCATCGGCGGCGTCGGCTTGCTCGTTGTCATCGGGCTGTTCATGATGACCGGGAAGAAAAAAGGGCCCGCGACGGCGCCGGTCGTCCACCAGCCCAAACCCGCCAAGGTCGACCCGCAGGAAGCCCAGGTCACCGCCGCGATTGCTTGGTACGAAGACAACTTCTTTAACGACTACGGCAAGTCCGCACGGCTCTCGGGCGAACGCATCGAGGCGCTCATCGCCGAGGGAGAAAAACGCAACTACGGCGCACTCCGCGCGTTCGGTTGGAAGGCCAAAAAAGACCGCGTCTACAAGCTGTTGTTGCGATCCGACCCGTTGCACCCCGCCGCGAACCGACACTTCGGCAACGTGCCGCTGTCGACCTATCCCGACTTTTTCAAAGTGCTGTACCGGATGGGCAACCACGTCGCACTACCGGAAGACTTCGCGAAGTTTCGCGACGAGATGGAAGCGAAGGTGCAAACCAAGCCGGTGCGCCGCGCGCCCGTGATGACGCTTGTGGAGTACCGCAAGGCCGAGCAACTGCTCCATCGGTTCGTGGCGTGGGACAAGCGCCTTCAAGATGACCCGCGGGCGCTTGCGATCTTGAATGCCCGCAAGCGTGTCAGCACCGATCCGCTGCTCGGACGCTACGAACCCATCCACATCGAGGTACCGCCGTTCGTCGTGTTCTACGCGGCGCCGAAATCAAAAGGCGGAACGTCGGCCCGCGATATCAAGCGCTACCGGGAAAAGCTCGAGTCGTTTCGTTCGCTCATCGTCTCGTACGTAGAGTTTTTTAGGAGTCGCTGGATCCAGCCGCTCAAGCTCAAAGAGTTCGACAAGGATCAGCTGTTTTTTGTTTGGATCTTCGGTGATCGCGACAGTTGGTTGGAGTACGGGCGGAACGCGGGCATCCCGCCCCCGCCCGGCATGGTCGGGTACTTCAGCCCGCTCGACCAGTGGGTCTTTTTGTACGAAGACTCCAAGGAGCGGCTGACGGTGGAGTCGTCGTTAGCGCATGAGCTCACACATCAACTCCATCACCACTTTTCCAGCGACACCGGCAAGTTTGTCAACCACTTCAAACGCATCAAAGCCGTGTGGTTTTCTGAAGGTTGGGCGGAGTACGCCGGCTGGACGAAGAAAGTGGGGAGCGAGTATCGGTTCGGGCAAACTTCCGCGGAACGCGTGCGGAGCCTACGCACACTCAAGAAATACGGCCTGCCTCTGTTTCCTGTAAGGGACCTGGTCAAGCGCGAGAACTACCGCGAGTGGTTGAGTTTCGCGATCATGGAGTGGCTGCCTAAGCAGCGGTTGAAAGCGGATGTTGACCCGCAGGTGTTGGCGAGCGTGTTCCTTGAGATTCTCTACGCGCAGTCATGGTTGCTCGTGAGCTTTATGTACGAGTTCGAGCAAGGCAAGTATTCCAAAAACGCGATGGCGTTCACGAAAGCGGCGCTGCGCGGCTTTAAGGATCATCGCGGGGTGCGCGGCTACGCGCAGGCGCACGAGGTGTTTGCCAAGATGTTCGAATTGAAGACCGACGCCGCCTGGGCGAAGTTCCAAAAAGAGTACGAACAGTACATGCGCGACAAGTTCTACGAAGTCCGCTGACAAACTTCGTCGATCCGGGTTCGTATTCTGGGGTCCGTGCGCGCTTGGCCTCTGCTTCTCGTTCTCGTAGTCACGTGCTCGACGCGTCGCAAGGACGTGTTCCCGGCGGAGGCGCCGGATGCGCCGCAGGATGCATCGCGAGATGCGTCGCGGGATGCGTCGCGGGGGAGCGCGGTTCGCGCGGGCGCCGAACTCAAACGCACCGGCGACGAGATCATCGTGTGCGGGCGGCTGTTTCACACCGGCGCGCGCGTGGTGACGTGGATGGATGCATCCGGATTCGACGCGTATCGTCCGCATCGTTGGCGCGACCCGTCGCAGACCGCGGCGCGTGATCGAGAAGGGGCGAATCGATACGGCACGCGGCGGCGCGGACTGCCGGTCGAGATCGCGGAGCCGGTGCACCGGCGCGGCTGGAAGCTTAAGGAACTCCAGAAGGTGGTGAGCCAGGTCGTGGTGCACTACGACGCGGCCGGAACCGCGGCGCAGTGTTTTAAGGTGCTTCACGATGTGCGCGGACTATCGGCGCACTTCCTGCTCGATGTGGACGGAACGATTTACCAGACGCTCGATCTCAAGGAGCGTGCGTGGCATGCTGGGACGGCCAACGATCGCAGCGTCGGGATCGAGATCGCGCAGATCGGCGCGTACCGTGATTTGGAGACGCTCGGTCGTTGGTACGCGATTCGGCAGGGGCGCGCGGCGTTGACGCTACCCAAGTGGGTGTCGCGCGGCGCGTTGCCCGACCACCTGTATCGGCCCGCGCGTCAACAGCCCGTGCGCGGGCGCGTGCACGGCGTGGAGTATGTGCAATACGACTACACCGACGCGCAGTACGAGGCGTTGGCGCGATTGCTCGCGACGTTGGCGCGCGTCTTCCCCAACGCGCCGCTGGACGCTCCGCGCACGGCCGACGGGGCGGTGGCGACTCGCGTGATCGACGACCCGCTCGGCTTCGCGGGCGTCTTGGGCCATTACCATCTGACCACGGGCAAGGTGGATCCGGGTCCGGCGCTCGATTGGCCACGCCTGCTCCAGCGCGCCAAGGCCATTCGCTAGCCGCGACCGGCGCGACTCGGTTCGCCGTCGGTTGCGGCAGGCGTGCGATGGCTTGGTCCCGGACGGGGCCGCGCGTTTTGCCAATCGGCGCCGGTCACGGTGCGGAAAAAAAGTTGCTCAGGTCCTAGGGTGAAGTGCCGATTATGGATGCGTCTCCCCGCTAACGGGGCGACTTTTTGGGCAAGCGCGATGAGGCACTATCTGCTGGGCTGGGGCCAGCCATGCGTGGATCGCAAAGTGGCGAGTGGGAATCTCGCCATAGACCACCTGGCGACAAACCAGTTCTTCCGAGCCGGCATTCAAGCCGGAGACACCATCTGGGTGGTGTGCTGCTCTGCGACTTCTCAGCTTGACCTCGTCGGGCGGATGGTCGTCGGCTCGGTGATGGGCCCCGAGGGCGCGGCGCGTCGGTTGGACGCGTCTTGTGTCGCGACCCATGAGATCTTCGCGCTGCCTGAACCGGGATTCATCGACAGCGTTGAGCCGATCGATATCACGAGCCTTGCGTGGGAGCTGCTTTTTGACGGCAAGTGCAAAAAGCTTCCGAAAAAGTTCACGAGCCGGCACCTGACTACGGTGCGCCGGCTTACACATCCCGGCGGCGATCTCTTGTGGGAAGTGTGGGACATGTCCCGCCGCCAAAAGAAGACGCCCCATACCGCCCGCCGCATGGCGTAGGCAGACGACGCCAGCACCAAGCGCCAGCAAGCGCCAAGGCCGCTTTCGGCCCGTCAGCGGGGACGTCAGCGGGGACGTCAGCGGAGACGATCCGGGATTGACCCGCGCGCTTTTCCGAGTATCCTCCACGGCTCGCTGAGCCAAGGCAAAGCGAAACAAAAAGACGGCGCGCACAAGCGCGCATCCACAAGGTGCCAGGGTGGCGGAGTGGTCAAACGCACCAGACTGTAAATCTGGCGGAGTAATCCTACGGGAGTTCGAGTCTCTCTCCTGGCAACCAAGCAAAACCCGCGCGAGAGGCGACTTTCGCGCGGGTTTCTTTGTGTCGCGAGCGCCGCGTGTCCCGCGCGCACTTCTGGGTTCATTGCAAAGACATGCAAGGAAGTGCAACAAGAGGACGCCTGTAGAGGGACGTCAGCAGGGACACAGAATTGGGACGCGCGCACGGTGTTGCGCGTTCCGCGTGCGCGTCCACGGGCGCGACAACGTTGGCCGGTCTCCGCGTGCGTCGGCACATGGGGATGAGCGCGATTGACGGGCACGTCCGGCCACACGGCGGGCGTGTGCGCCGTGCTCGTTGGGCGTGGGGTTGTTACCCGTGCTGACGGTGGGCGCGCGTGGCGCACGCCTCGGACACGCCGCTGGGTCCCAGCAACTCAACGGCGCCGCGCAGGTCGTGCAATTCGAGCCGTGTGTACACGTTCGCGGTCAAGACCGGCGTCGAGTGACGCATGAGCCGCTGTGCCTCTTGGAGGCGTACACCGGCGCGGGCCAACGCGGTTCCAAATGTGACGCGCAGCGCATGGAAGTCGAGGTACTGACCGTCGCTGTCTTGATACCGCAAGAAGTCGCGGTTGTTCTTGCGCCGCGTGCGCTCCTCGCCATCCGCCTCCTCAACCCAAGCGTCGTGGGCGGTCGCGAGGTCGCTCCGGAGCGTGTCCACGCCGGGCACGGCGGCGAAGACGGGCGCAGTGCGTTCTACGTCCCCGCGCGTTGCCAGCACGGTCGACAGGGCAGCCGCGGCGTCAAGCGCGAGCGGTAAGACTGCCTCGCGACGATTCTTGGCGACACTCGCCCGCACCCGGAAGGTCGGAGCCTCGTTGTCGAGGACGAGATCGTTCCAAGTCATCTTGGCGAGTTCGCCGCGGCGAAGACCCGTGCGGAGTGCCACAAGGTAGACGAGTGCGCGCGCCGCTGGCGCGGCCGCGAGAAGTCTCGACTCTTCGTCAGGCGACAGCGCGCGTCGTTGGCGCGCAGGCTCGGCCGTGCTCGACGTGGCAATGCGATCCGCGGGGTTGTGCCCCCAACGCCCTTCGCGGATCAGCCACGTAAAAAACGTCCGTACCGCGCTCCGATAGAGGTTCCTCGTTCGGGGGCTTGCCTCACCGTCCTTGAGGCGGTTCAACGCACGCCGGAGATATTGAGGCGTGCAGGCACCGAGGTCCTTGAGGTCACCGAGGATCGTCGTGAGTTGCGCCGCGGTTTCGCGTACGTAGCGTACGCACCGTCCCCGGCGCTCAAGGTCGTGGCGGTACTCCTCGATGAGGCCCGCGATCCGAGTCACACGTGTACGCCGATGCGTTTCGACACCGGCTGCGCGGAGCTCCTCGTCACGTACAAGCTCGCGCGCTTTCAACTCGGCGGCCCGCTTGTCGCGCAAACCTGTCGTCTGGTCGAAAAGGACACCGTTCACCGAGAATTGGATCCGCCAAGTCTTGGCGCAGAAGGGGAGGCCGGTCTTCCGATCCTTGTACATTTTTCGGTAGATCCTCACCGGCTGGCCTCCCGTCGGTGCGTAGGGCCGTAGTTTCTTGCGATGGACATGTCCACACTGACGCTCGAAGCGCCGGGGCAGTCCAGTCCTTTTCGTTTGCGTCCGGGCCGGGTTGCCCTTGACGTTTGGGGAGAGCGATGCCTGCGCACCGCACGCTCATCGCCGTTGGCGACGTTGGATGCGAGGCGGCGGGTTCTTCCGTGGCTTTCCAAACTCACGGCGTCCCCCGGCGCTCTTCGATGAACTTCTGAAGATCGTCAGGGTGGATGCGAACGGCCCGCGCGCCGACGCGGATTACAGGCAGGGCGCGTTGGGCGATGAGCGTTCGGACGCTACGCTCGGAGAGCGCCAACACTCCGGCGACCCGTGCCACGGTGAGGAGGTCGGGGGCTACCACCGAAGGGCCTCGTCATTCGACTGGGGCGCATAGTCCAGAAGCAGTTGGTCATCCACCGGCTGCTCGTCGATTGGAGTCCGCAGCCATGCGCAAATCGCATCGCGGTTCTCCTCGATATGCCGCCGGACCTCGTCCGAGAGCAGTGACTTGTCGCCATTGAATTCGATCCGGTTTCCGTCGAGTGCGCGGAGATGTGCGCCGCGACCGGGAGCCTTTGCGAGGTTGGCGATGAATTCGGCGACTCTCACAGCACCTCCTGGTGAGGAGTGTCGTCGTCGGTCGACTTCGATTTGCTGTCCAAAGAATCCAAAGAACGACCGGGAGCCGAGTTCTTTGGATTTTGTGTACACACTTTCGGGTTGAGTGCCCACTTTGATCGTTCGCTGGGGTGGCGCCCGCTGCTCCCTTTTCGCTCGACGGTGATGGAGCGGATGTAGCCGCGTTGTCTCAGTTCATCTAGCCCCTCGTCCATGTGCTTTGTCTCGTCTCCAAAGGAGCGGCGTCTGGACTCATACAGGTCGGCCCGAAGGAACGTGGCCGGATAGTCGTGCCTTGAGAGCCAATCGAGAATGACACGGGCGTGCTTCACTGCACTCGAACCGGAAAACAGGCCCATCGCGTGGAGGTAGTGCGGCGCAGCGTAGCGCGAAATGTCGATCGCCGCCGCCATCACTTCTGGTCCAATGGGCTGCTTCCACGGCTCGCTTTGGCCGACGAGGCGCGTGAAGTGCAAGAGCGCCGCGGTACGGACGGCGCGGCCCACCGCCTTGTTGGCCCAGTCCACGATTTCGACGAGGTCGCCACCTTCGCGAAGAGCCTTCTCGACTTCATCCTGGTAGGCCGCCCGCAACTCTAGAGATTCAGAGGAGAGCGAAACTCGGTGCCGAATGTACTCCTTCTGATCGTTTCGCGGACAGGGCAGTTCAGCGAGCGAGTAGATCAAGTCGTGATACTGCTGGCGCAGTTTCTGCGGAACCGGATCAAGGCCGGAGTGGCGCCACCCCACGAGGGACCGTGGAGCAATCACGTAGCAGCGTGCGAGCAATCCCCGGCCGCGCATTACTTTGCTCGAACGGAGTGTTTCCAGAAAGACCGGTTGCACACAAGCCGCAAGCGTTAGGCATGGTCTCTTGATAGAGTCGGGTCCGCGGGAACCGCGATTGACCCGAATCTCTTCGCCCCCGTACGCCTTGAGCAAATTCTCGATCTTGGCATCCCCACCTTGGTTCGAGTAACGAACGGCGTTGGAGATAATCGTCCCTTCATCGGAGAACGCCGCCATCGATCCGCCGCGCTCGTCGAGTAGTGTCGCAACGTTTTCCGCCGTCACGTTGTCGCAAAGGACTGTCGGGTCAACGGGCACTTTCGCCCATAGTGCCGCAAGCTCGTATTCGAGCTCCTCGAGTTCACGCATCGCTTTGGCGGCTTTTTCGACGTTGTCGCCAGCCGCCCTGGTCTGAGTCTTCTTGATTCGCTCAAGACAGACCTCCACGTTGCGCAGCGCAATACGGCGCGGAACCGAGAGCTCTTTGATCTGTTGCTGCTCCCAGAGGCGTAGTGGGTGCGATGCATGCTCGAAGATCGGTGATTTGCGCTCGCCGGTAGCCGCGACGATCAACACGTAAAGATTGGCTTGCTCTGTGTAGCTGTCGCAAACAAAGACCTCGACTTTGGATCCGATCGCAGCCGAGATGGCAGCTAAGACCATCATCGCGGGAAGGTCGACCGGCACCTGCACAGACCTTGTTTCGGCCTCGACGTATTCACGAAGCCCCGCTACCTCAAGCGCGTGGAGCGGAAACTCGGGTCGATCGGCTCTGGCGATCCAGAGCACGTCCGCCCAGTCTTCCTCGGAATTCGCGTACAAAGAATCCACAAAACCCATCGGAGCGTGCGGGGCCCGGTTGACGAGTCGCTTGAATTGATCCGCGTCATGGTCGCTGACGTATGCACGTAGATCAGCGTCCGCGGACCCCGCTAGCCAAGTGGCCGGCCATTCGAGGACGCGCACATCCGTTGAGACGTCCGAGAGTGCGGACACGGCTCCGGCAGCTCCCTCTCTTCCAGCGCTGTCGCCGTCATACGCGATGACCACCCGTCGATCGCGAAAGACTGAAGCGAATTCTGGGGGGAACGTCTCGCCGCAGGCGAAGGAAGTACTCAATAGCTCGGGGGCCACCGTCGTCGCAACCAACAGGTCGGAGTCTCCTGCACACAAGAGGCACGTGGTCTTCGAGGTCGCGGAAGCAAGTAACGCCCCACCCAAGAGCCCGTTCTTTCCGATCGTCCACTTGTGGGTGTCGTGACTTTCGTGCGGTTCGGACCTGCTCGACCTGCAGGACAGGCCAACGAGCTGCCCGTTCGGATCGAATGCAGGTAGCACGACTCGATTGGGCCCGTACGTGTCTTTGGGGAAGGCACCGCCAGAGAGTCGCGTTAGAGCCGCATGGCTTGCGCCGATCTCGTCAAGGAGTTCGGTCAGCCACGAATCGCGACGAAGCGCGTGAGCCTGCGCGTCCCTCAGCAGTCGTGCAAACCAAGTCGTCTTGGAATTGCGCGCTGGCTCCGAACTCAACCAACGTCTTAGCCAGTCCGCGGCCTCGGCTAGATCGGCCGGTGGCTGGGTGAGCACGATGAGGTTCAGCAGTCCCCCTTTGCGTTTGCAGCCAAAGCAATGGAACAAGCCTCGATCCGGGTCGATGGATAGAGACGGTGTGCTGTCGTCGTGAAACGGACACATCAGATTCCGCTTCGCGGAGATTTCACCGGCTCGGACACCGAGACAGTGCGCGATAATGTCCGCGACTCTCCCGGCGCCAACGACTTCTTCAACGATGTCGCGCATGGCGGCCCTCGTTGTCTGCCGTCAGGGCCTGCTCAAGATCGGAGCGCCGAAAACGCCATTGCCCTCCCGGAGTCCTGAATGCACGGACATGCCCGGCACGGGCCCACTGCGAGAGGGTTCGTGGCTCCACGCGAAGGAGTCGCGCCGCCTCGAGCAGAGTGAAGAGTAGATCGCTCATGCCCGCCTCTACGGGCGAGCAAGCCCCGATCCCACCAGGACTCCCATACGTTCCGCGTTTGGGCGGGCTCTTTCTTCGTTTGTCTTCGGTTCTACTTCGGTGCTGGCAAATCCCGGTCTGGATCGACGCCCCGTGCCCGGGCGACCCATCGAACGGCATCGATACGTAGCCGACCGTTCTGGCTCTTGGCACACCGGTTGTTTGTGTCTCGAAGCAGCGCGAGTGGGTCGCCAGCAGGCGCTCGCATGATCGCTTTGCGGAGTGTGTCCCCAGACGCGACGATTTCTGCAGGCCCTGACTTGTAGTTGATGATCTCCGCGGCGCGCTTGTGGGATATCAGCTGGCCTGCCCACTTGTCCGGCCGCGGACCGGCGTCTGCGGGCGGAGTACTCGCCGTCGGTAGGTCCATGTCATCTCGAAGAGTCCGAAGTTCAGCGACAGCGGTTTTGAGGGCTGCTACGCATGCTCCCGAATCGAGATTTTGAAGTCCTATCGTCAGGTGGATCCGCTGTGCGCAAAGCTTCCCGCCTCGTTGTCCAATCGGAGACCGGTCGTCGGGCTTCAGAATTGCCCATGTGTCGAGCGGCAATCCGAATCGATCAGTCACAAACGGAAGAACTTTCACCAAGTTATCGAGCTTCGTGTGGAGGTCTTCTATGGGCTTTGCGATGGCCGGGCTGCTGGGGCTAATAGTGGGGCGAATCGGCCCGAGCCCGAAACCTCTTCGATCATGGACTCGGCTCATCACATCGAGAGCGACCTGAGCGCTCCTAAGAGTGCTGGCGATCGATATTGCGACGGCTTCTTGATCTATGGGCTCCCTGGGTTTCATGTCTGTCCCAGGATAACGCAGCGGAGCCCACACAGGTTCTAGGTCTGTGCCGTGCGGCAGTCTATGGAGCGGAAAAGGAGAAGATATGGCCGCAAAAAAGAAGAAGACCACAGCTCGCAGACGCGCGCCGAAACAACCGGACTACCCGTTCTTAACTTTGAGCGAGTACGGCGCGCTAAGTCCGCAGGAGAAGATCAAGTACATCGAGGTTCTGAAGTCAGAGCCGTCGAAGCCGAATCCAAACCTGGCGCATCTGTTCAAAGAGTCGCCGAAGTTGATCGAGCGAGGAATAGAAATCTACCGCGAGCGGTTCGGCGTTCGTAGCGGGCTAACCCCCGTTTCGATGTGGGCGCACATTGGGCTCCTGGTGGTCGGAACCGCTGCTATGGTCACTCTGGGAGCGTGGGGTGTGCTCGAAGGAGCCGCAATCGTCGGCGTGCTCGGCCCGCTCTACACGTACGTGCTCGTAAACCTCCGATACTTGACTGGCTGGAAGATGGTCGGCGACTCCGGCAGTGAGACATGAACGACGCCAAACTCGAAAAGGTTCGCGCGTGGCTAGAGAAGTCCGGATACCCCCTCGAGCTAGAGATTGCCCGCCAAGTGGAGGCTATCGAACTCGCTTGGACGCAGTCTTGGCACTACCTCGACGAAGACACGCAGAAGTATCGCGAGACTGACGTCATCGCCTGGAAAGAAATTCTCCTCCGGACGGATCGGGATCCGGTTCTGGTCCGCCTTTCACTCTGCATCGAGTGCAAGAGAAGCGACGCCTCGTGGGTGGCGTTTACGTCGAAGCGAACAAGCCCCGGAGATTTGTTTGAAGTGTTCGCGACCCCGGCGTCGGAGTATGGCACCAAAGTCCTCAAGCGTATCGCGCCGTTTCTACTTGAGTCGCCCGCGTTTCAACGAGACGACCCGGTAGCGTATTCCGTGACGACAGCACACTTGGGCAAAAAGGGCCAGCCACGAAACGAACGCGACTCGGCATACGGAGCCATCCGTGGAGTCTCCGATGGATCAATCGCGCGCGCGCGAGCCGCTGACGGGGCCGGGATGACTGTCGCCGAAATCGTAGTCCCACTCATTGTGTTTGACGGAGACCTGCTCGCGGCAACACTCCAAGACTCGGGAGAGATTTCACTCGATCCCGTTGACGAGATCCTGGTGGTCCAAAGAAGGCCCACCGAACAGCGTCCATTCACGATCGTTCGGATCGTTACCGCCGCGAGAGTCACGAACTACCTAGAGCGGTTCCTCAAATCAACGACAGTGTTAGACATCCATAAGGATGCTATTCGGTTGGCAATCGAGAACCACCGAAAGAACAGCGGCCCTGTGGTCGTTCTTTGACCTAGGTCCAGTCCATATGCCGCGGCACCATGTCCTCAAACGGATCTCCATCCGGGAGTAGCCCACGAAGCATCTCCTGCTCGTGACTGGGTCGCGAAGCGGACGCGCCACGTAAGGATCGCCACCCGCTGCCTCGGATTTGAGCGTAAGCGCCCGCTAACGCATCGAGCAGGTCGTCGTGCGCCGCTGCGGGAAACGACAACGCCTCCGCGCGAAGCTCGGGGAATTGATCGCCGCAAATTCGTAGGAGCGAGGGCTTCGTTGAGAGCGCAGGCTCCAACGCTTGGACGATGCGCAGTTCCTTATTCGTCGTGGGCTTGATGGGCTTGACCGAGATTGATGCGTGGCGCTTGCGTAGTTCGCGCTGCGTGACTTCAACGAGGGCCTCGTCACGAACCGCCTCTTGCCATACTACGCGGACTTCGGCTTCGATAGCTTTGCGTGCAATGAACGCAGCCTGTTCGGAGGGTGCTCCGCGCATGCGCTGAGCGAGAAAGACCTCCCAGCATCGCTCCGACGTGAGGTAGCCGATGGCGACCACCGCACACCAGTCCGTCTGACCGGTACGGGCGCGAGTTGAATCGCCAGCGGGATCTGCAAACAGCACCCGTTGGGAGTACGCAGAAACACCTTGCGGAACGGGTGCATCAAAGTGCCATGTTTCAAACGGGCACTCTTCGCCGGACACGGGACGGTTCGCAAGACCACGTGCCGCAGCGGTCGGGCCCATCTGGTTGGCGCGTTCACGTAGTACGTCTTGGGGGAACGGACACGGCAACGTGCCGCTGTCGATGCACTCGCCACATGCCCACTTTTCCCACGCCAAGACGTCGTACGGTTCCTCCGCGCGAACAATGAGCCATCGCCAACCGCTCGTCTTCTCTTCGCGCAACACCGCGGAAGCATCGGCGCAGTGATACGCCGTTTGCAACCAGCACGTACGACGCTTTCCGTCGCCCTTGAGTTGCTGACGAGACATCCAAGTCGTGCGCAACGCTTCGAGCACGCGCATGCGATTCGTGGGTTCGAGAATCGCCGTCTTCAGCGTTACGATGTCGTCGAGCAGCAAGAAGTTCGTGCGCACACCCGTGCCCGTCAAGATGCCGTGACCGCTGACGGTGGGGTTGTTCGTCATGCCTGTCCGGGCGACAGTGAACCGATCCGCGGTGTCGCGCTTCATCTGCACGCGAACACCTGGGAACACTCGTTGATACGCGGGCAAGTCAAGAATGCCGCGGACGAGCGCGACGAGTTCGCTGGAACGATCGGCGGAGTACGAGACGATCGACACGAGCAGGTTGGCGTCACGTCCAATCTCAAACGCCGCGCGGTAGCAAGCGAGCGTCGTTTTGCCGCTGCCCATCGGCAGCATGAGCCCGCACGGTGTACTGGACTCGAAGCACTCTTCAGCAAACGACCAGACAAAGCGATCGAGTTCGCGTCGCTTGAACGCGGAGCCTTGTTCGTCCAAACCGACGTAGACCAGGAACGCGCCAAAGTCTCTGCGTGCGGCATCGGCGGCCATCGCGTGTGCCTTGAGCAGCAGGTTGCTAGTCACGGCCGTCACCAACTGCCAGCGGCATGCCGTCCAAAGCCTCCCGAATGATCGACGCACGTTCGGCGGGGTCCATCGCTGGCAATGCGATCCGGACAAGTCTCACGATCTCGTCGCGGCCCTGCGGTGAGTCGGGAGCGGGTAGCTCTAGATGCGCGTGGATGTGTTCGTGGCGCTCCGGGCTTAACTTCCCGAGTAGCTTGGCCATCAAACCGCATGCGCGCGCTCTTGCGCCTGGGTTGCTGCGGTCTTGGATGAGTTCACGCAAAGCGCGCAGCGTCATCTGCCATAAACCTTCATCGTCAACTGAGTGGAGGTCGCGCAGTTCGTTGATCGCGGCTTGGATGTTCTTCCGGCGCTTCCAACGCGAAGCGTGGGACGCGAGCCCAGCCTTG
>JAJFFF010000044.1 GCA_021776785.1 Planctomycetota bacterium
CGACGAGGCGCAGCCGATGTGGTGCCAAACCTAAAAAACCTCAATGTCTCAAAGACGCGCTCAAATAACGAGCAGGATACGAACCACACCCACATCCGCCGCCAGACGCGACGAGGGTCACCCGATGTGGTGCCAAACGAAACAAACCTCAAGGTCTCAACATCGTCAGATGTTGAACCAAAAAAACGCCAAGGTCTCGGAGCCACATCCAACCTACGAGCAGCAAACGGACCACACCCACAACCGCCGCCAGAGGCGACGAGGCGCATCCGAATCGGCGCCAAACCGAACAAACCTCAAAGTCTCAAAGACGCGCTCAAAAAACGAGCAGGATACGAACCACACCAACAACCGCCGCCAGAGGCGACGAGGCGCATCCGAATTGGTGCCAAACCGAACAAACCTCAAAGTCTCAACATCGTCAGATGTTGAACCAAAAAACGCCAAGGTCTCGGAGCCACATCCAACCTACGGGCAGCAAACGAACCACACCAACAACCGCCGCCAGAGGCGACGAGGGTCACCCGAATTGGTGCCAAACGGAACAAACCTCAAGGTCTCGGAGCCACATCCAACCTACGAGCAGCAAACGGACCACACCAACATCCGCCGCCAGAGGCGACGAGGCGCATCCGAATTGGTGCCAAACGAAACAAACCTCAAGGTCTCAACATCGTCAGATGTTGAACCAAATAAAAAAGAGGGGTGGGCAAAAGCCCACCCCCGAATTTTGACCATCTCCCGTCGGGAGACCCGTCGGTTTCTCCGATTAGGAGACCGGCCTCATATCGGGACTTCCTATCACGGATCACCTCCTTTCAATCGGGCCACCTGGCCATCAACCCGAAGTCCGTCCGGTTGGCGCCAGCTCCATGCCCATCGCTCCCGTCGGAGCGAAACTTGTGAGAGAGCACCTTGTGTGCTCCCACTTAGAGTAATCGGTCGCGCGCAAAAATTCGGCAGAATTCAGATCGAGATTCTCATCGTTTTGTCATGGGACGCGCGCGGAGCGAGGATTGCTCTCGTCGTCGGCCCGTTCAAACGGCCCGCGGCTCTCTTTGGGCGCGTTTTGTCCCCTGCGCACGCGTGGGTCGGAGCCCGCCGCGCTACACAACATCGAGTTCGTCGAGTCGTCGCAGATCGATCGCCGTCGGGTTGCCCGCCTCGTGACGGATGAAGAGATCGCGAAAGCGCACGTCGGTCTCCATCTCGTGCGGCTTGTACGAGTAGCGAGCGTAAACGGCTTGCGAGGTCGTTTCGTCGGTGCCGGTAAGCATCACGATAATCTCCGCGTCGTTTTTTTCCCAGTCCGCCATGCTCCACCCGTGCACAGGACTCTCCGCGTCAATCGGATGCACGACCGTCCAGCTCAAGGGGAAGTACGCAATCTCGTCGCGCTCCAGTTCGAGCGAGTCAAACGTACGCGTCGTCATGTCTTCGCGTTGCTCGACGCGGGACAGCGTGATGCGGGCATGGAGCCCAACGATCAAATTGTTGCGTCGGTTGGCAACTCGCACCATCAAACCCCTCCCGTCGCGGTACGGCGCGAGAATCGCGCGCGTGGAAAACTGGAAGTCCGCGCACGGCCGGCTGAACCGCGCAAAAATGATCCCGGTCGCGAGCGCGTAGCTCAGCATCCCCACAAATGATTCGGCGACCATGATGAGGTTGGCCGTCAGCGACACCGGAACGATATTGCCGTAGCCCACGCCCGTGAACGTGTGGACCGTCATGAAAAATGCTTGCCCAAATCGTCCCCACGATGCCTCGCCGCCCGCAATCGCCGTTGGGCCGCACGCGATGTAGGCGAGCGCAAACAGGACGTTTACGCCCAAGAACACGGCCAGCAAAAGGCCGAGCAGGCGCGCCCACGGCATCGTCAGCAGACGGTGATACAGCCCGAGCATCGCACGCCATCCCCGCCCGAGGCGACGGACAGAAAACGCACCGTCGTGCTGGACGAGTCGCTCGCCGCGCGCGGGCGCGACCCGCCGTCCCAATCCCAGATCATCGTGGCGCCGATTCAGAATTCGCATGCGGCCAACTGTAGCGATCCGCGCACCGCCGCGCGCAGTTTTCGTCGGTTTACCTACACCCGTACGTAAGGCACGCGCTCGAGGTCGTCTTGGGGATCGGCGACGCAGACGACGTGGACCCCGCGCGCCAGCAACGCCTCGACAAGTTCGACGCAAGGCGCGAGCTGCGGCTCGGCAACCATCACGACGTCCGGATCCAAGTCCGCGGCTTCTTCGACACGCGCCGTCGACAAAAATCCCGGCATCGGAAACAAGACGCCGACGCGTCGCGCGTGGGCGGCCCATAGGCCCGCGAGGCCGATCAGCTTCGCGTCCGCAAGACCCGGGCTCGCGCGACCGTCCGGGCTAACCAAAGCAAGGCCCGCGTGACCCGCGCTCCAGCGCTGCGCGGCCGCCGTCGGTTCCCACGATTCCGCCGAACGCCGGATCGTCGTTGCGATCCCTGACGCCGTCGCGACACGCACGACCCGAACCATCCCGCCGTCAAACCAAAACGCGCCGCGCCCCGTTCCGGATCCGGCGACGCCCGCGCGCTCCCCGGCCTCCGCGGCGAGCGCCGACGCGTCGGGAACGCCTTCTTGGGCCGCGACTTCGGGGCCGTCCCCGAAACGCCGCGTCACATGGCCGCCGGGATTGACGTGCAGCGTGGCGCCGTGGGCCCGCTCAAGCAACGCACGAAGTCCGTCCTCGGACACGGTTCGCGAAGAGACGACGCGCCCGCGGACGCCGGTTGCGACGCTGCGCGCGGCCTCCCCGAGTTCACCACGGCTCTCACCCGCGCGGAGGATGCCGACCATCTCCGGGCCAAACAGAGTCGGATGCCGCAGCAGCGCATCCGCCAGACTGCTCCCGCGATAGAGATCCTCGATCATCGACTCGATCGCGCCCGCCATCGGTTCGCCGAGTTCCGCGGCCGAAACCTCCAAGGCCTCCGCGAGCGGAACCCCGGAGTCGTACATGTGCGCGAACTTCTCGAACAATCGAATCTGGATATCGCGCAGTTCCACAACCTCGTTATACCCAAGCTGGCGGGAAGCCCCACATCCACGCCGCACCCACGTTGGGCCGGCGCCCAGAACCAAGCGCGCAACCGGCGCGGTAGACTCCGCCCGTCTTGGTAGACTCGCCCCGTGCTGGCGGTGACATGTGAGGGGCTCAAGAAGCGCTACGGCGTCCACGTTGCGCTGCGCGGCCTCGACCTTGAGGTTCCGCAGGGCACGTTGTTCGGATTTCTCGGGCCGAACGGCGCCGGAAAATCAACGACGCTGCGTGTGCTCGCCGACCTCGTCCGCGCGGACGAAGGGACGGCGAAACTGTTCGGGCACGACGTGCGGCGTCACGTCGCGGCGACGCAACGCACAACGTTTCTGATCGAAAACGCGGTGTTTCCCCCGTGGCTCACCGCGCGCGATGTGTTGCGCCGCACGGCGTCCTACATGCGTGTCGAATACGACAAAGACGTCTTAGAACGCGTCGGCATTCCGCAAGCGCGCGACCGCAAAACGGGAGGCTTCAGCCACGGGATGAAGCAGCGCCTCGGTCTTGCGTGTGCGCTGCAGGGCAAACCCGACCTGTTGGTACTTGACGAACCCCAGAACGGACTGGATCCGCAGGGATTGCGGGCAATCCGCACGATCTTGGCCGAAGAGCATGCGCGCGGCGCGACCGTTCTCGTCTCGGTGCACCGTCTCGCCGAGGTCGAGGGGCTGTGCACGCACGCAGCAATCGTCGTCAACGGGCGCGTGGCACGACAGGGCGCTGTCGAATCTCTCCTGGGTGACGATCGACCGCGGCTGCGCTTGCTTGTCGATGATGTCGCCAAAGCCTTGCCGCTCCTGCAAAACGCGGAGCGGGACGGCGACACGATCTTTCTCGATGGCGACCACGCAACGGCCGCCGCGGCGGCCGCGAAGCTGACCGGAGCGGGAATCGCCGTGTTCGAACTTGCACCCGTGCGTCGCACGCTGGACGACATCTATCTCGACGAGGTCGAGGCCCCCGCATGATCGGCGCGTGGGCTTCCTTTCGCGCTGAATTGCGCGACCTCTCGCGGCACCCCCTCGCGTGGCTTGGCGCGCTCGCGGTCGCGACCGCGGCGGCCGTGATCGGCGCACGCGAACCCATTCGCGACAACGGCTACGTGATCTTCGAGGCCGCCATGCAGGCAGCCATTCCGACCGCGATCTATTTTCTGGTGGCTGTCGCCGCCATTTCGGTCGCCGGGGACCGCACGCGCGGCACGGTTCGTTGGATCCTACCCCGCCCCATCGCGCGCCGCGGCTACGTCTTAGGGAAAGCGTTCGCGCACGCGGTGCTCGCACTGGTCTTGTTGGTGCTCGCCGTCACATCGTCTTACGCGACGGCGCAAGGCGCCGGATTCGGCGACGTCGTGAGCAACGTCAATGGCGACGAAGACGACGCCGTCTTTCGATTCGTCGAAGACGAGGCGATCGAACCCGAGTTCAGCGCCTCGACGATGCGTCGTCGCACGATGTTCGCAACGTTCCTCGCGCTCCCCGCTCTTCTCACCGCTACCGGCATCGGCTTGCTCGTCTCGACGATCCTCGCGAGTTCCGCCGGCGCGGTAATCGCCGCGCTAGCGGTGACCGCACCGCTCACGTACCTGCCCGAGGTCTTGGGCCTGACTGCCGAGAATGCGCGCAATCTCCCGCTCCGCGCGTCGACCGACTATCTCGACCAGGTCCGCGAGTTCGGGCGCCACCTCGCGACGGCCTCGTGGCCGGACTATCCCGCGACGGCGTGGATGTGGTCGATCGGCATCGTCGTCGGGCTTCCGCTGCTCGCGGCCGCGCTCTTTTTCCGACGCGACATCACTGACTAATGCTGCCGTTCATCATCGTCGCGGGGCTCACGCTCACCACCGTTCCGATTGCGGAGGAAGTGCGCGACGTGCGCGTCGCCGACATCGACGGCGATGGGATCGAAGATGTCATCGCGACGACCGAAACGGCCATCTACCTCCTGCGCCATGGACGCGGCCCCACGCTGAAGCGACCCCCCGCGCCGCTGGTCGTGGTCGGCCACAAGCTCTGCGGCGTGGTGCGCAAGGGTCGCTATCACACGATCACGGATCCGTTCGGTGCATGGAACGAGGGCCCGCCCCAGGGCACATCGCTCCTCGCCCAACTCAACGCGGCGAAGCCTTCGATCTTGCTTTCGCCTGGCGACGTTGACGGCGACGGCAAGGACGATCCGATCCTGGCCACGCGCCAAGGCTTTGAAACACCGGCCGGCCTGGTTCCCGTTATGCCCGAGGCATCGCTGACGATTTCGACCAACGAAGCGTTCGCCGTCGAGTACCGCATTCCCGTGCCGCATGTCGGCCGCTTCAAACGCCAGGATGAGTTGGTGTTCTTCACGCGCAACGGCATCGAGGCGTATGCCGGAACCGAACAAACCGTCACGATTCCGCTGAAGCTCCCGACGCGCGGCCCGACCGCCGATTCGATTCGCCGAAACCACGTGTTCTTGCGCGACATCGACGGCAACGGGAAGCTCGACTTGCTCGTCGTCGTGGCGAAAGGCGCCACTGGCCTGTTCGCGTCGTTTGAGGCGACCGCGCGGTTCTGGCGCGACGAGCGCATGTACGTCCCCGAACGCGATGGGTTTTACCGACCCGCAACGTTTCTCAAAGTGGAAGGGGCGCTGCTCAGGCCGACGTTGCTCGACGCGGACAGCGACGGCGACCTCGACTTGGTTCTCGCGACTGTGGATACCTCGCTCATCGCTGCCGCGACCGGCACAGCGCCCGGCACGTATCACGTGTTCCGGTTCGAGAAGCGCGGCTACCGTCGCCTCCCGGCGTGGACGTTTCGCGGTCCGGTTCCGATGAGCGTGTTCACCGAGAAGCCCGAACCGCCCGTCCGCATCCTGCCGGACTTAGATAACGACGGGCGCCCCGAGGCGTTGGCGCGCGGTTCCCGACTGCGGCTGCTGGAGGCCAACCGGGAAGGCAAGTTCAAACTCGTTCACGCCGCGCCCGTATCCAAAGCCGGCATGATTCACGCGGGGCAGCGACTCGCGGCTGTCGCGCACAAAGAAGGCGTAACGATCATTGCGGGGCAGCGATGAACCCGGCGCGCGCCTTGCTCGCGAGCCTTTGGATCGCGTCGCTCGCGGCGGCCGAGCACGACATCGTTACGCTGGAGTGCCCGCCGTCAATCACCTACCGACTCACGCGCGACATGAACGGGGATGGCCTCGAAGACGTCGTCATCGTGGCTAAGAGCGAGGCGTGGATTTGGTTCGGCCGCAAGACCGGATGGACCGCGCAGCCCGATCGCAAGGAGAAGCTGCCGGACGGTGCCGCGATCTTCGACGTGGGACCGGAAGATCAAAAGGCGCAGCAGATTCACGTCCGGACGGCGAAGAACTACTTTGCTATGTTCCCGCGCCGCGAAGTGGAGTTCGTCTCCGGCCCGGGTCTCCCGGTCGCGCCGGACAACGTGTTGTGGCGCGGCCTGTTTGAAGACTTCGACGCGGACGGTCGCACCGATCGCATCGACGTTTCGCTCGACGGCTATCGCATCGCGTACGCGGCGGGCGGAACGACATCGATTCCGCCGCTCCTCATCGAGAAAGCCGACACCGACGCCGACGCGTCTTCCGAACGACAGATCGCGCGCTACGCGATCGGCGACTGGACGGTCGGCGATTTCAACGGCGACCAACGTCGCGACTTCGCGGTGCTTACGAAGTCGGGCCTCCTCGTCTATCCGGGCGACGCCAAGCAACGTCACGACGCGTCGCGTCAACTGGTTATCACGATCGCCGAAGCCGAGGACGCGGATCTAAAGTTCATCGACTTCAACGGTGACGGACGCATGGACGTGCTCGCGACGCGTCGAAAAATCGGTAAAGCCACGATCATGATTTCGACAGACAAGGGCCTCCTCCAACCGCGCCGCGTGCACCTAGCGGTTCCCGGACACATGCGTCTGCCGTTCGCCGCCGATCTAAACGGCGATGGCCGGCCGGACATGGCCTTGCCCTACACGCAGCAACCGTCGGTGCAGGACGCCGTGCGCGTGCTATTGCGAGGCGAAGTGCTGCTCAAAGTACCGCTGTTCCTCAATCAAGGCGGGAGCCAACCGATCCCGCGTCTCGCCACAAGGCAGCTCACGATTCCGCTGCGCATCCGCATTGGTTCCGATGACGCCGGGCGCCTCAAGCTCAGCGGCCTCGTCATTGTGGAGTACAGCGGCGATGTGGACGGCGACGGGCGCAACGACCTTTTGGTTACGGAAGAGACGGACCGCTTGGGCGTGCATCGCGGCCAGGACAGCACAATTTTCGAGGAAGAGCCGTCCTCATCGATCCCGGTGCCCGATTGCGCCAACTTCGAACTCGTAAAATCCGCCGCCGCGAACCTCAACGGAGACGACCGCTCGGATATCATCTTGCACTACCGTGGCGGCGGCGGGCGGCCCGACCAGCTTCATTTGCTGATCAGCCGCACGAAGTGAGCCGCGGAGAGCGTCTGAATTCTGCCATGCGATCCCTTTCTGACTTGAGCGAGCCGAAACCCGGCCGCACCGTGGACTCCGTCCGTGGCGGTCGTTCCGGGGAGCGCGGGGTCGCGCTCATTCTCGTTTTGGTCATGTTGCCGCTCGTCGCGATCTTGATGACGCAACTCAACTTCGAGACGGCGATCGGCACACGCCTGTCGAGCAACGCCCTCGCGACGCAGCAGTTTCGGTCCGCGACACTCGCACGCCTACGGCAAATGCGACTGCGCTTAAAGCGCGACTTAATCGACGACGAAGCGAACGCGCAGGAGAGCGGCGGAGCCTACGACCACCCGACGGACACGTGGGGTCCGGCCCTCGACGGCGGCGGAACGACGGCGCTTGTGCAAAAAGGCGACGACGACCGCGGCGACGAGGTCACGATCTACACGCAGGTCAACGACGAGCAGGGACGCTTCAACGTAAACAACCTGCTGCACCGTGACGCGGCGCGCGCACAAATTTGGCAGCAGCGATTCAAGTCGCTGCTTGACATCTACCGCGACGACCGCTTCGGCGATCTTGAGACGAGCGAGTACGACCTCAACGCGCAGGAGGCACAAGAGATCCTCGAAGCAGTGCTCAAGTTCCTCAAGGGCGATGAGCGCAACGAGAACGTACGCAAGGTTGAAATTCCCGACGCGACGGCGGAACTTCCGCAGACCATATTCACCGTCCGCGACCTTATTTTTTCGCACCGCCTTTTCGCCGAAAAACGTCTACTCGAGACGTTTGTCGATCTAGAGACCGGAACGCGCATCGTCGGACTCGAGGACTTGCTGACGGTTTACGGCGACGGAAAAATCAACGTCAACTCCGCGTCGATCCAAGTGCTGCGTTCTTTGTTCAACGACGAAGAAGCAAAGCGCGTGACGGCCGAGGCGATTTACAAGCAGCGCGGCGGCTACCTCAACACGACGGAGGAACGGCAGCGGCGCGACGACGACTTGGAGCAGCGCGAAGAAGACGAGGCCGAAGGCGTTGAGGACGAGGCGTCGCTGGACAGCGTCTTCAAGTCACTCAACGAAGTCAGCCAAGTCGAAAACATGGGGGACGGCGCGTTCTTGCGCCGCAACGAAATCGACCAGCAGGCCGACTTCACCGTGCGCTCCATGTTTTTTCAGGTCATCGTGACCGCGCGCCGAGAAAACTACCTGCGCCAGCAACGGGTCGTGTTCGAACGCCACAGCCAGGGCTGTATCACCTGGTTTTCCGAGGTGCGCGCGGCCGAAATCAGCGACCTCCCCGAGATCCTCGGCGGTGAGTCCGCCCCGGCCGAGTAGAACTTCTCGCGTCGAACCGCGTCTCAATGTGAGACGGCCCAACTACTCACTTTCCCGGCTCCACTCGGCGGAAACATATTGCCGATAGGAAAACGGAAACTCGTCGCTCCGCGCGACGAGGTCAGCGTCAATGACAGCCCGGGCCAGGATCACCAGCGACGAACTCGTGCGCGATGTCGCGCGACGTTTGGGCATCTCCGATGCGGAGACGCGCCGTGTCGTGGACGGCCTGTGCGAGAGCATGCGCGAAGCGTTGGCCGAAGGCACAATTGTCGAGTTCGCCGACCTGTTTAAGCTCGTCGTGTTGGGCGGCCCCGAGATCCGTGAGGATGAGTCGGGCGGCTTCTCGGCCTACGCACCCCAAAACCTCGCGATTGCCGCGCGACCGATGGGCGCGCTAAAAGATGACCTCGATCGGACATGTCAGTCTGCGATCTACTACGTCGCGCGCGACGGGGAGACGTTTAAGGATCTGCTCGCGGATCACTTCGGCCGGCGCGGCTGGAAACTCGTGCACGTGCGCAACGGGATGGAAGCACTGAGTCGCTTGGACCGCTTCCCCCCTGTCGCCTGCGTGTTCGAGCACAGCGCGGAAGGTTGGCGCGAGCTCCTCCGCGAACTCAAATGCGATCCGAAAACAAACTGGGTGCCCACTGTCGGCATCTTCCCAGAGCTCGCGCAGGAGATGCCGGCCGAGTCGCTGACCGTCGTCGCCGATGAAGTGATCTACGAGCCGTTCGACTTCGCCGACTTCATCCAGACGGCGGGAACCGAACTAGCCGAGCGCGTTGCCGCACCCGACCACGGCACGATCGAACTTGTGCTCACTTTGCCGGGATCCGCGCGCGACCGACGCGACGCGCGGCAGGTGATGGAGGAGATGCTGTTTCGTTGCGCGCTGCCGGAAGCGTTTTGTAACGCCGCGGGCGCCGCGTTCCACGAGGCGCTTGAGAACGCACTCCTTCATGGGCACCGCAACATCGAGTGCTGCACGATCACGACGCGCATGATCCTCGACAGCAAGCGGCTCGTCTTAGCGATTCGAGATACGGGCCCCGGCTTCGACTACGCCGCTGCGTTGGCGGCCGCTCGTCGCCGCCCCAGCGCAAGCGGAAGCGGAAAGCAACGTGGCGCGACGGCACTCCAAAAAGCGACCGCCGCCCTAACGCGACGCGGCGCGGACGCATCCGATGGCGGCATCGGACGCATGCTGGGACTCGTGGACCGCGTCGAGTTCAACAAGGTCGGCAACGAAATCGTGCTGACCAAACGACGCCCTAAGTTGTAGCGCTGGATCGTTCCCCGGGCGGCGACGTAGACTCGTGCCGTGAAGTTCCTCTACATGGCCCTGACCGCACTCGGCATCGGCGGCGCGCTGCTCCTGATCTTTTGGTGGTTGCTCGCGCGGTTTGCCTTGCACCTGCAACTCACGCGGATCCGCCGCCCGTTGCGGAGCCTTGGCAAAGAACGTGTAGACGAGCTCTTGGCCAAACGACACGCAAGCGGACGAGGGGACAAGGACCCGCCGGATGTGGCGGCGATGATCCGAGAAGTAGAGCAAGCAGCGCTGCAATCGAACCAACGCATGATCTGGATCGCTCGGGTGGCCAGCGTGTTGCCGTGGATCATCGGCGTCGCCGCCGCGATCTGGATTTGGCGATAGGTTCGCTACAATCCAAACGCCGTGAGCGAGAAGCCGGAGATCATCTACCCGTGCCCGTGGGGTTACCGTTTGATCGGAACGAGCGAGACAGAAATCCGCGCGGCCGTCGCGCGCGCGGTCGGCGATGCGGCGCATGAGTTGGAGCTCTCCAACACGAGCGCCCAAGGCCGCTACGTCGCCATGAAGCTAACGGTGCAGGTCCAAGACGAAGACCAAAGACTGGGCATTGACAAAGAGCTGAACGCCGATCCGGCTATTCGAATGGTGCTGTAGATCCAGTTCGACGCGCCCTCTTAGATTTAGACGGCGTTGTGTCGAACGCACTACGGCGGACGGCCCGCCTTCAGCAGGGCCCGGCGGGTTGCTCATCGTGCGAGCGCACCACTCGGTGGAGCGCCAGAGACGACGACGAGCGTCCGACTCACGATACTCAATAACCAAACGCAAAAACTCCGGAGCAGCCGCGCGCGGTCAACACGCAGCTCAGCACACGCAGCCAGAGGCGACGGAATGGACCCGACTCCTGGCACCGAAAGACCAAACGTCAAAGCTCCAGAGCCGTCAGGCGATGGGCCAAAAAAAAAGCGCGCCGCCAAAGCGACGCGCTCCATTTCAGTTCTAGTGACCGAAAGCAGCAAGCTCCAACATCGTCAGATGTTGGGCCATCGTTACAACGAAGCCGCTGCGAAGCAGCGTCTTAGTACCTACCGCCTCCGCCGCCGCCGCCGTAGCCGCCACCGCTTCCGCCACGGCCACCACCGCCGCCACGGCCACCGCCACCGCCGCTGCGACCACCGCCGCCGCCGCCGTAGCCGCCACCACCGCCGCCACGACCACCGCCGCCGCCACCATAACCACCACCGCCGCCACCGCCGCTGCCACCGGTGCGCGGACGCGCCTCGTTAACAACTAAGTTGCGACCGTCAAGGTCGGTGCCGTTAAGGCTTTCAATAGCTTGGCGAGCCTCTCCATCATCCATCATGGTGACGAAAGCAAAACCGCGCGAGCGGCCCGTCTCGCGATCCATGATCACGGCCACATCATCCACATGCCCGAACGCCGCGAATGCGGCACGAACGGATTCGTCGTTGCTTGAGTACGACAGGTTCCCGACGTAAATCTTCATCTTCTTCTCTGAAAAACTGCTCCATTCCGCGAAACTTTCGACGTGTCCATCCGGGAGCAGTCAGTTCGGGAATATCGTGATATCGGCGTTGAGCATACCACGGGGACAGGGGACAACTGCGCCGGTCCAATCCCCAAAAAATTAGGCCCGCCGTAACGAATCCGGGCCGGCGCGCAAGAGAGGGGTGATGGCAGGCGAACAGACACTCTGGCGGAGGTGGCGAAAAACCGCTGACCGTCGGGCTTTTGAGGCCCTCGTAGGGCTCTTAGAAGGGTTCGCATTCGACTTCGCCCGACGCGTCAGCGGCCGCGCCGCCGACGCCGAAGACCTCGCGCAGGACGCATTTCTCACGCTCTCCCAGGCGGCGGACGACCGCCCGATCCAAGTCGGGCTCCGCGCGTTTTTGGGCCAGCGCATTCGGCTCCAGGCCCGCATGCTGACTCGAGCCGCACTCACGCGCACCCGGCACGAACAGGCCGCGGCGGCCATTCGCCCGGACGGGGTGTCTTACGCGGACCACACCGAAGCGGAGGAAGCGCTGGCGCTGCTGGAAGGCGACGAGCGGCAAGCGGTCGAGTTGCGGTTCTTGCACGGGATGAGTCATCGCGAAATCGGACACGTCCTCGGCTGGAGCGAAGTCAACGCGCGCGTACGGATTCACCGCGCGTTGCAAACGTTGCGCGAGAAGTATGGCGAGCGCGTGCCCGCACTGGTCGCGGGGCTCCCGCTGTTTGGTCCGCCACGATCTTTTGCCAAGACGACTGTGAGAACGGCCGTCGCGACCGGAGGGGTTGTGCTGATGGCGGGAACGAAGAAAGTGGCGCTGCTTGTGGCGCTTTGCGTGGGCGCACTCGTTGTGTGGGACTACGTCGATCGACGCGAACCGACACCGCGCCGCGAAAGCGAGCGGCGCGAGCAGCGCGAGTTGGTGCGGCGCGACGGCGCGGCCCCGGTGCGCGCTCAAAACGACAAGAGTGAAGGCGTTGACCCAAAGCAACCGTTGCACGCAGGTGCGGGGAAGATCGATAACGCTCCCCCGCCTGCACCGCAAGAAGGAATCACGGGCGTGATGCGGTGGAAGAGCGGCGCTCCGATCGCCAGAGTCAAACTCACGTTAGGCGGATCACCCAAGCAGATCGTAGAGACGGACGAACACGGTCGTTTTCTCTTCTTGCCGCTCGGGTCGCGGGAGTGTGAGCTCGCCCTCGCGTTGCCGGCGCGGACGCGCGTCGCGATTAAACGAGTGCAGGCGCATGTCGGACAAATGATCACAGCGGACATCACGCTGGAGCGGGGCGTAGTCGCGCGAGGTCGAGTCCGGCGCGCGGATTCCAACTTACCCCTCGCCGATCAGGAAGTGCAAATCCTGCGCGAGGGCGACACCAACGATGGGCAGGGAATGTGGGCGATTACGTACTCCGACGCGGAAGGCACGTTCGAGATCCCCCACCTCTTGCCCGGCGAGTATCGCGTGCGCGTTCAGCGGAAGGGGTTTGAGCCCTTCGGCCCCACGATCCAGGTGGCAGCGAATGCAGCCGCGTTCGATTTCGCGTTGAAACCCGCACGCAAACTCGTCGTCGCGTTCTTGGAGCTTCCGCCCGCCTGGGAACGCTCCGTCGTGCACCTCCAACTCCACGGCGACGGTATCAATCCCGTGTGGCTCGACCTGCGCCTCGACGAAAAAGGCGAGGTGGAGATCGACGCGCCCGCGCCCGGCAAATACCAGCTCACGACGATCCCTGGGCATGAGTCACCGTTTCCCACGTTTGAGGTGGACCTCATCGTCGAAGCCGACGTCGCCCCGCGCATCGAAATCACCCTTGGCGGCGCAACCGTCGAGGGACGGCTGACGTGGGCGGACGGGTCGCCCGCAAAAGACGTTGTCGTCGCACTCCCCCGCCGCCAGGTGACGGTCAAGACAGACGCGGACGGGCGGTACCGCTTCGGCGGACTGCCCAAGGGCCACTTCGGCATCGAAGCACGCATCGGGCGCGCGCGTTTTCAGATCG
Organism: Planctomycetota bacterium; assembly: GCA_021776785.1. Lineage (GTDB taxonomy): Bacteria > Planctomycetota > PLA2 > PLA2 > PLA2 > JAJFFF01. Next base: position 13,646 of record JAJFFF010000044.1, read on the forward strand.
GTCAGATTGCGGCGAAGGAGCGCGAGGTCATCCGGCGCGACCATCGCTTTGGCGGCCACCGAACACTCCGCGCCACGCCGCGCGTCCCTGGATCCTATTTCGTGACGTTGCTCCGCGAAGGCGTCACGGTTGTCTATGTGCAAGGACGAAGCGGGCGCGAGCTTGCGATTCCGAAACTCGCGGACGGCGCGTACGTTGTGCGCGTCGGGGCCGCCGGACACGCTGCGCGCGACTACAAAGCGGTGCTCGCTGGCGAAGATCTCGATCTCGCCGCGATTACGGTGGGCGCGGCGTACCCGAACGTCCCGATTCGACTCATCGTCGCCGAGGGACAAAAGTTCGACAGGCACTATGTCCACGCCGAAAACAGCGATGGGGAGACGCGCATGGCGCGCTTGCGCTTGGACTCGCACGGAGTCGGCGTGTTGACGAAGCTTCCGGCGGGACGCTGGAAGGTCGACTTCATCGTCGACAAAACGCTACGGCGTGTCGAGATCGACGTACGCCACAACGCCGAGGAAGTGCGCGTGGAGTTTCCGCGATAGGAAAGATGTACAACGCGCCCAAAGAAGGAAACGAACAAGGACGGGACGGGTTCGAAAAAAGAATCGTGAATTGACAGTCGAACTGTCGCCTTCAATCTCCGTTTCGATAGGCAGCACAAAGAACTGGAGGCTGCCATGCGAAACATCGCTCATCACGCACACGAACAAAACTTTAACGAGTCGATCCACGGACTTGTCAAAAACTCACCGTGGTGGATGACATCGCTCATCGTTCATCTCATTGCGGTGTTTGTGTTTTGGAACATTGCGGTGGATGCGCGCGTCGAGGCGAATTCATCGCCTATCCGGTCGTCGATCACGCACAAGCCCGACAAACCCGAGGAACTCATCACGCCCATCAAGCCGCCGACTCTCGATACAACCGATGTTCCGATCGAGCCCGTCGAGGATCAGCCACCGATGGATGACACCAACAAGCCGTTCAAAGAAACCGCCAACGAGCTCGATGGCGAATCCCGCGGACCGTTCGAGGGCGCCGGACCGAGCACGGCGATCGGCCCAGGTGGCCCTCCGGGCGGCTCCCCTCACGGACGCGGCGGTGACCGGAGACGGCCGCCCGGCGGCGACGGCGCCGGAATCACCGACAACGCGGTCGAATGGGGCCTCCGGTGGCTCGCCGACCATCAAGACGACAACGGCGGCTGGGACTGCGACGAGTACATGAAGCACGACCCCGCCGACGATCGTTGCGACGGCTCGGGCGGCGCGCTCTACGATGTCGGCGTGACCGGCCTCTCGCTGCTCGCGTTCTTGGGCGCAGGCTACACCGACCGCGGTTCGCAAAGGGAAAACAAGTACGCCAAGACCGTGCGCAGCGGTTTGCGCTATCTGCTGCGTTCGCAAGACGAGCAAGGCGTGTTCGGCACCCGCGCGGCGCACAACTACATCTACAACCACGCGATCGCGACGCTCGCGATGTGCGAGGCGTACTGGTTGACGCGCAACCCGCGCTTGAAAAAGTCCGCGCAAGATGGCCTGAACTACTTGAGCGCGGCGCGCAACCCCTACCTCGCGTGGCGCTACCACGCGCGCGGCGGAACAAACGACACGTCGGTGACGGCGTGGGCCGTGATGGCGCTCAAGTCGGGCAAGTTCGCGGGGCTCGAAGTGGATCCCGACGCGTTTAAGGGCGCACGCTTGTGGATCGACAAGATGACCGAACCGAACTTCGGCAAGGTCGGCTACAACTACCCCGGCGGTACGTCCGCACGCCCCGAGGGCATGCAGGACCGTTTCCCGGCAGACAAGACCGAAGCCATGACCGCCGCTGGCATGTTGACCCGCATCTTCCTCGGCGAAGATCCGCGCACGTCGAAGCCGATCAAGCAGGGCGCGAAGCTCTGCGTTGAATCGCCGCCCACGTGGGACCCCGAAGACGGGTCGATTGACATGTACTACTGGTACTACGCCACACTCGCGATGTACCAGGTCGGCGGCGCGGACTGGGCCAAGTGGAACCGGGCGATGGTGAAATCGATCGTCGGCAACCAACAGATGGCGAACGGCTCACGCAAAGGCTCGTGGGATCCGATCGGCGCGTGGGGCTCGGACGGTGGCCGCGTGTACTCGACCGCGTGCATGACCATGTGTTTAGAAGTGTATTACCGATACGACCGCGTGTTCGGCACGAAGTAGCGATTAGGCGTTGTTGCAAACGAAGGGACGGGGGCGGCTCGCGGAGTCGCCCCCGCTTTCGTTTGGATCCTTAGCCGAAGACGTCGTTAAGCGCGCCGTCGATCTCTCGGTCAAACGTCTCGCTCTCGATCATTTCGTCCGGATCGCCACGGCGCGCCGCGTCCGCGCTCTTCATGATCGCAATGAGGCGGCGCACGGCTTCCAGCGCGTACGTCCTCACGAGCGTGTCCGAGCTGTCATCGTCGAACGTGACGGCAAGCAGTGCGTTCTCGCCGGCGCGCAGCAACATCACGTTGCGTCCGGAGCCACACGGAACGATGCTCGACAGTTCGCTGCCCCCGAGCATCTCCGCCATCAGCTGGCTTGCGTTGAACGTGCCGGCCACGATCGCGGCGATGGTGTCTTCGCCGCTCGGCGAGCGCTTGCCCTGCCGCGCGATCAGATGGCCCGCTTCGTCCACGAGCAGCACGGTCTCCGCCTCGCTCTTGTGAATGAACCGACCGAGCACCAGATTCAACTGGTGCACGTCCTTGGCGAAATAGACGCGCCGGTCGCCCTGGTCAAAACTCATACGACCCGCGCCTCCGTCAAGGCTTCGTAGTGTTTCTCAAGGCGGTTTGCGGCGGCAGCACTCCAGCGTGTGATCAAGCTTGGTGCGGCGTGGCCGGTGTAAACGACGGCCAGGATGGCGCGTTTCGCGACCTCGACAACGAACACGCTTTCCTCGTCGCCTTCGTGCGTGATGCTGAACGGCGGTTGCGCGCCGTAAAATCCCGCGAGACGCCGCGACGCCGCAAAGCCGCTCGCGACGACGGACGAAAAATCGGTCGTCGAGAACAACGAGTCCTCTCCGTGCTTGGAGATGAACTCGCCCTGATGGTCGATCAGAAGAACCGTCTTGGCGTCGGTTAGAAACTGCAGCTCTTCAAGAATTTTTCCGACTTGGACGAGCGTCTCTTGATACGCGCGGAGCTTGCTCGACGTGACGGGAACCGGCGCCTGCTCACCGCCAATGGTTTCGGACTTGTTGGTGGCCGCGAAGAGAACGTTGCCTATCGCCTGCAGTCCGCGCACGTCCGCTTCTTCGAACGGGTAGGCGTCCCATAGGTAGAGCGTGATCGCCCCGAACGCTTTCCCGCGCGCGATGAGCGGGAACGCAAACGTCTCCGGTGTTTGCAGAGAGCGCGCGAGGAAGTTCACGATCTCTTCGCCGCCGTCCATGTCGAGCGCCGAGCGCAACACGCCGTCGCGGCGCACTTCTTCGGCCAAGATCGAATCGATCGTGTCGAAGCGACCGCGCTCGGCGGGCTCCAGTCCCGCGACTTTGTTTTCCGGATCGGCGGACGCTGCAGCGAAGTTTGTTTCGCCAACATGAACGCGCGCAATGGACGCCTTGTAGTGCGACGCCAGTCCATCGACGAGTTCGACTAAAAACTCCTCGTAGGGAACATCGGTGGCGCGCGCCGTCAGCTCGAAAACAAGCCGATAGACGTCGCCGCGTTCTTCACTCCGCACGTATAAAAATTCCTAAACCCAGCCACGGCAGGGTCTTAGGACCTATCGGACGTCCGGGGCACCCAACGAAAGATCGCCTCTAAGTCCTTTTCCGGCAAAGAGTTGTGCGTCCGCTACTATGGCGTTCAGAGGAGATTTCGAACGATGCGCCTATTTCTCGCCCTTTTGGTCCTCACGACCATCGCGCGCGCCGAGGTCAACTACGGCGAGCCCATCCGTCTTAAGATTCCGATCACCGGTGAGACGCGGAAGGGTTTTTTGTTCCTTCCGAAAGGCCTGAAAAAGGGCGCCACCGTTCCGTTGCTGGTTGCCATTCCCGACAAGGAGGGCAAGTCATCGCTCGAACTCGGGCAGTGGCAACAACAAGCGTACGACCATCGCTTCGCCGTCTTTAGCGTCGACGTAACGACCCCGAGTGTGAAGCGCCCCTGGCATTGGAAAGAGAAGCTACGGATTCAGCGCGACATGGAAGCTGTCATTGCCGGCATCGACGCGTGCATATCGGAAGCGAAGCAGGCGGAAGTCACGTTGGATCGTTCGGCCATTGTGATGACGGGTCACAGTGGCGGTTCGTACGTCGTTTTGTGGCTGGGTTTGCGACGGCCCGATCTGTTCTTGGGGATTTGCGGGCGGAGCTGCGTCTTCTTCAAGGAGACGCTGGATTTCGGCAAGTTCGAAAAAGTAGAACCCAACCACGACATGCCGATCTTTTTGTTTCACGGTGAGTTGGACGCGCCACGTCCGCGCAAAGACACGCGCGTCGCCAAGGAGACGTTGGACAAGGCGGGATACAAAAACGTCGAACATCGCGTGATCGAAGGCATGAAGCATGAGCCCAAGCCGGATGTCTTTCTTGAGTGGTTTTACGCGCTTCTGAAACGGACGGCGAAAGGACGCAAGGAGGCCGGCAAGATCGCCGTAGAACTTGAGAAGCTGAAGCCTGACATCGAATCGAACAAGCCCGGCGTATTCGGCAAGGTGCAACGCCTCGCCGATCGTGAGAAGAAGGCCGGGTTCTCGGCCGGCGCGGTTACGGCGCTCGCCACGATCGAAGCGAAGGCGGATCGGGGCATGAAAGAAGCGGCCGCGCTTTTGGAAAACGGAAGCGTGTTCGAGGCCATCGAGCAATACAAGAAAGTCGAGAAGGAATTTAAGGGCCTAGACATCGCGAAGAAGGCGCGCAAGTACGCGACGAATCTTCGGAAGTCGAACGCTTTCAAGGCACACGAGATGCTGTTGAAAGCGCAGAAGCTCATCGACAAAGACAGGCACGAAAAGGCCGTCCCGATCCTCGAGAAAATCGTGGCGCAGTTTCCGGACACCAAAGCTGCCGGTCAAGCCAAGCTCCTTCTCAAGAACTAAGCGAGGCCGCGTCCATGGACGCGATCTACCGAAGCGATCTCAACCGCGCCGTCGCGCCTGCGGCCGACGGCGAATTCAAACCGCTCGCGCTGGGGCCGCTGCGCGTGTGGCCCCCTGTCGTACTCGCACCGATGGCCGGCGTCACGAACTACCCGTTCCGCACGATTTGTCGTCGGTATGGCGCGGGGTTGTATGTCAGCGAGATGATCACCGCGCGTGCGCTGCTTGAAGATAATCGGCGCACGCTGCGAATTGCGGACTTCGGGCCGGATGAATCGCCGCGGAGCATGCAGCTTTACGGCGTCGACCCGGTCTCGCTCGGAGAGGCCACGCGGCGGCTGGTCGGCGAGGGCCGCGTCGACCACATCGACATGAACTTTGGATGCCCGGTTCGAAAAGTGACGTCGAAGGGCGGCGGCTCCGCGATTCCGGCCAAACCGCGCCTGCTTGCGGATCTGGTACGTGCCGCCGTGACCAACGCGAGCGACGTCCCCGTCACGATCAAGTTTCGCATCGGCATCAACGAGGACGTCATCACGTACCGCGATGCCGGACGCATCGGCGAGGAAGAGGGCTGCGTCGCGGTGGGACTCCACGCACGCACCGCCGCGCAGCTCTACGACGGCGAGGCGCGATGGGACGCGATCGCGGACCTGAAGTCGCGCGTTTCCATTCCCGTTCTCGGCAACGGTGACATTTGGGAAGCGCACGACGCGTTACGCATGATGCGGCAAACCGGATGCGACGGCGTGATCGTTGGCCGCGGCTGTCTGGGGCGACCGTGGCTCTTCCGCGACCTAGCCGACGTCTTCAACGGCCGTGAGCCACAAAACCCGCCCGCCTACGGCGAGGTCATCGATCTCCTGCTTGAGCACGCCGCGCTGGTCTGCTCCTGGTTTGGTGAATTCAGCGGCATGCTGCAGATGCGCAAGTTCGCCACTTGGTACACCAAGAGTTTTCCCGGTGGGTCGACACTGCGACGCGTCGTCACCCAGGTAAAGACGCTCCAGGAACTGCGCGACGCCGTCGAACACATCGACCGCGATCAACCGTTTCCTCCCGCCGGCATGCGCGTCAAACGCGGCAAACGAAGCGGAACCCAAAAGGTCGCACTCCCCCACGGCTACCTCGACGACCGAAGCGACAACACCCCGCCCAGCAAAGAAGCCGAAAGCAAAGCCAGCGGCGGCTAACACCTCCAATGCGGTACCGGTACCCAATGCGGTACCGGGTTGGATTTTTTCTATTCTAACGTGTTGTCACAACGCGGTTTAAGACGGCAAGGTGCGGCATTTGTGCCGCATTTCGAGGCTCAAAACGCGCATTTTTGGTCGTCTCAAGCCCGGGGGGCTCTCCAGAGCCCAAAAGTGCGGCAAAATTGCCGCAGAGAGCCGCCATAAACTGCTTTTAAATAACGACTTAGGACGGCGCGACAGCGAACCCGGTACCGCCTTGGGTTGATTTTTTTAGGATTGTTGCTTGGCTTCCTGGGGCTCGGGATTTTTGTTTGTAGGTTCGGTTGAACGTAGCGGCTCTTTGGAACGAGCCCTCCAAGTGGAGGAGATCGTCGATCTCCCGGTTGGTGTAGGTCCTCATCGGGAAGACGTCGTCGACAATGTCCGCGTTCTTTGAACGCGTGTCCGTCAGGATCGCGCGCACGGTTTCGATTCGCGTCGTGGGGTCCGCATCACCGAGACCGTACACCTCCGCATGCACACCGTTTTGCGTCCAGATGGAACGCGACACGTCGCTCGGCAGGTCACCCGTGACGTCGAAACCGAGAACGTAGACGCCGCCGGGTCGCAACACGCGCGCGACTTCGCGAAGATGGCGCAGCGCCGCGTCGTGGGTAAGCAAGTGGCGAAACGAGTCGATCAGCGCGAACGCAAAATCGAAGGAACGATCCGCCAATCCCAACGCGGTGACGTCGCCGCGCAAGACGGAACCGCGCGTCCGAGCGAGCTCCAACATGGACGGGTTGCAGTCGACACCAACGACGGCGCCGGGCCAATCGGCCCAAAGGCGTCCGGTTCCGCAGAACGGCTCGAGCGTCCGCGCGGGCGCGCCGCGCCCGTGTTCGGTGCTCGCAGACAGCAAGAACGTACGCTCCGTGGTCGGGTCCCACGAAAACGCTCGGTCATATAGGCTCGCGCGGTCATACCAAGTCACGCGCATAGTATGAACCGCTGCGGTAGGATGAACGAATGCCGGAACGCGGCGCTGGTGGGTTCATGAACATTCAAACGCTGAAAAGGTTCCACGCGATCGCCATCGTAGTCCTCGCGTTAGCGCCCATTTCCGCGGGCGAGGACGGCGGCGAAGAGAAACCTCAGGTCACGCCGGGTATCGTGCCGCTCGATGACGTTCCGCCGGGAACGCTCAAGGTTCACGTCACCCAGGGCGACGAAACGGTAGCGCTCAAGACGTTTCTGGACGCGCACGCGAAACACAAACAGGGCGCAACCGTCGCCGCGCGACGCGGTTACATGGCGTTTTTGGGTATGCCCGGCCGTCACCTTTTGCCGGAGCGCTATCGGGTGATGGCGAAGGCGCGCCTAGAAGCCATGGACCGAGCAGCGGACCGCGCGTTCGAAGCCGCGGCGCAGCTCTACAAAAAAGACGGGAAAGCGGGACTCGCCGCGTTGACCGAGGTTGCCGAGAAGTTCAAGGGTCTCCCGTCCGCGACGCGCGCGAACGGGATCGTGCAAAGCGATGAACTGAAACGAGGCATCGCGCGCGCGCAGGCGTTGGCCAAAACGGACCGCAAGAACGCCGTCAAAACTCTCGAACCCATCATCCGCCGCTGCGCCGACGCGGTGTACCTCTACAAGGCGAAGTCACTACTGCTCGAATGGGGCGGACCCGACTTGCGCACACCCGAAGAACGGTTGGATGGCTCCAACGACGACGACGAAATCGATGAAGGCGACGACGATGACGACGGCGAACCGGTCATCGAAGTGGGCGACGGCTAGGATCTGCCGACGAGCTCTCCGCGGTCATGCGCCGTTTGGTACCAACGCGCATGGCGAGCACGACCAAGAGTGCGGCCGTGGCCGCCAACTCCAGCGCGCAGACAGCGTCCGTGTACAACGCGGGCGCCATGATCCAAGCCGACGGCGCGCCGACCGCGAGCGCGAGCCACGCGCCAAAACCGCGGACGGTCACGGCGGCCGCCGCTGCCACACCGAGCGGCAAGATCGGAGCGGCCGAACCGCGCCAGGCTCCGTAAAGGAGAACCGCCGCGCCACCGACCGCGACAGCGAGCACGGCCGACGGCGTGGGTGCACCACGCGTCGGCGCGACAACACCGAACGCGACGGCAAAGCCAAACGCTAAAAACGCAACGCATCCGGCCGCCAGCGACCAACGCCAGAGCGCACGCTGCCCCGCGGTGCGCGCCAACCGTGCACCGACAACGGCGCCGGCGTCGTCCGACGCAACCGGACCGTAGATCCACAAGACGGCATCGCCCGATTGCGTGGTCGTACGCTCGCGAACCGCGCGCGGTAAGTAAGGCTTTGTGACCGCCGCCGCCCGCGCCAACCGCCCCCACTTCGCGCGTTCCGCAGCGTCCAACGCACCGCGTTGATAGCGGGAAGCGCGTTGAAAGATCAAGCGAATGCGCCGCGCGGTCGAACTGTCAACCGGCGGCGGCAAGAGTGCAAGCTCGCCCTGCATGGGACCCCACAAACGCTCGCGGCCACGCGCCGCAACATCTTGCAACGCGGCACGGGAACCCAGCGCGACCGCCGGCTCAAAACGAACCGCGTCGGGCAGGGCGACATCCGCGCGAACTCCATTCGCGCCGAGCGCCAAGAAGCCCGCGAGCACCAACGTGCTAATCGCCGCGGGTCGAACCGAAACCGCGGGACGCGCGCGCGGCGGCGATCCATGCGCCCGCGCGTCAAACCAAGCGTCAAGCCAGGTTCCGACGACGTGCACGGCAAGCGCGCCGCCCGCCAAGATCCCGACGCGCCCGAGCGACGGGGCGGCGGACCACTCGCCGATGGGCCACAGCCAAAAAAGAGCCCACGCGGCCGGCGCGCCGCCCGCGAAGACGATCACCGCCGCCAAAACGGACCACGGATCGACATGTCCGTACGCCACGCCCGCGCCGGGCCCGCCGGCCCCACTCAGCGTCCCGACGACCCCCAAGAGCGCGAGCCCGGTCAGCGTCGCAGCCAGATCCCGAAGTGAGCGCGCGCGCCTGCGAAGTGCAAGAAATCCCACCAAGACGGCGCCCGCGAGCGACACCAGAAGGCCGCGTGTGACCGGCTTTCGCCGCGCGTCTTCGTCAAGGCGAGCGACCGTTTCTCCTGACATCCGCACGTCCGGGACGATTTCGCGCATCATCCGGCGTGTGGGTTCGGCATCGACCCATGCACCGCGCCGGTCCTTCGCCAGCATCACGTCGCAACGATAGGGCCCGCTCGCATCCCGGAACAGGAGTTCCACAGGCGGGCGCTCCGGCAAGTCCGACAGGATACTGTCCAATTCCGCGACAGATGGGCGACGTCGCAACTGCCGCTCCAGAGCCGCCACATCGGCGCTGGCAGCGCGCGTGAGCAACGCATCTGCAAACGCGCTCCCGACATTGCGTGGATCGAGTACCGCCCGCCAAGGTCGACCACGCGCGTTCCGCAAGCGCGTGACCGCATCCGGATCGTCGGATCGAACCCGAATCGCATCCAGGACGGGTAGCTCGCGGCGCGCCTCTTCAAAACCGGCGTGAGACGATGCCGGCTCCATGCGCACGGCGCGCGTCTCGACGCTCAAGAACAGGGCCGCGACAAACGCCGCGGCCACGGTGACAACCAACGAAACTATTTCGCGGGCATCCCGCTGCGGGCGAGCGGGAACCACGCTGCGGTCGATCATTCCTGCGCGGGCGGAAGCTCCGGCAGGCGTTGGATCAGCAGGTCGGCAATGGCTTCCGCCGCCGCATCAAAATCTTGAAGGCCCGCTCTCTCGCTTACCAAGAAGGCGTAGTCGGTGAACCCGCACGACCACAAGATTTCACCGGTCTTGTGCCGCATCGTCGCGACGCCGTCGCCTGCAAAGTACGACGTTCCGCGCACAGACTTCCATCGCGTCAGCGAAACCTCGAGCGTCGCGTCCCATTCGAGACCGGCCGGATCAAAGCGACCGTCGGTCGAAACGCGAGCATCGACAACGGACAGTTTGAACGGCGAATAACGCTTCGCGAACAACCGCTCGTACACGGCCCGACGCAACGTCGCACGCATGCTCGAACTCGACGCCGCGACGGGCGTCACCGCCAGCGCGACGGGCCGGAACTTATCGAACTCCGGATGCTCTTTGGTATCGATTCGACCTTCCGGGACCTCTTGGGTGCTCTTGCACGCTCCCAGGATCACCAGCGCTAACAGGACTACACTCCGCATAGCCTTGGATTCTAAACCCCAAGACCCAGGGGAACAACCGCTCGTAACGCCCTAGATCTGGTAGGAGCGGCCGAGATTTCCGTTTTTTCGCGAGCCATCCCCGACCTGAGACACAGCACCCGGCCTACGAAGCGAGTTTTGCCGCGCGGAACGCGCCACCCGCCAACCGCGCGGTTGCGGGCGCGAAGCGCTGTGATATCGCTCTTGGGAGAGGCCCGCGCGTTGCGTGCGCGGGAGATTCACATGAAACGACTGCATGGATTCGCTGGAATCCTGCTGATCGCGCTCGCCGTCGGCTGGTGGTTCACCGCCGACGACGCCCAGGAAGCGCCGTCAGATTCCACGCGACGCGCCCAACCGCGGCGCCAATTGGATCGAGAGTTTTTGCGTGCCAACTGGGACACGACGCCCGTCGATTCCACACGCGACGAACCGGCGGAGAACATCGCCGACAAAAAGCCGGCACGCCTGCAAGGCGCCGGTGTCGTCACGTTCGTCGCCCCCAAGAACAGAGTGAACCGATGAAACGTGACGCCGGATTCACGCTGCTCGAAGTGCTCCTGACCATGGGCGTTCTCGCGGTAATCACACTGTCGATCGCAACCGGGATCGGCACCGGCCACACTGCGTCGCGACGGCTGGAACGCGAGGTCGTCCTCCTAAGTCGCGCGCAAGAAATGCTGGAGCAATTGCGCGCCATCCCGTTTGGTTCCGCGACGGACCCCGCGGCAACCGCGGGCGAGCTCACCGAGTTCTTTGACGAGGACGGCGACTACGGCTCCGTCACCTTGAAAAAAATTGAAGCGTTTGGAACACCGCAGTTCGAGAACGCCGGCTTCCCCGTGCCCGGGCTGTGGCGCGTGATCATTGATGCGGATCTCAACGGGGATGGCGACGTGACCGACGCCGATGAGGGCAGAGCCGATCTCGTGCGCATTCTGATCTTGCACGAAGGGCGCTTACTCGCACGAAGCGTGCGTTACGGAGGTTGACCTTGTCTCATCAAAGACACCGAGCCCGCGACCGCGGCTACTTACTCCTTGCGATCTTGCCGTTGGCCGTCATTGTCGGCGGATTTGTGCTGCTGACGACGACGTCGGCCCGCGCGTACTTGGAAGAGCACGACACCCGTCGCTACCAGACCTCCGCGATCAACGACGCCAACGCCGCATTGGCGGTGGCGCAAGCGCGGATCCAAGCGTCGGCGTACGAGGCTAACCAAAACGTGGTCATGCGTGACGCCGTGGCCGAAAACGACCCGACAGGGCACGTCAACAGCGAGGGCGAGGCGGTCAAGGTCCTCGTCGTTCGCGAACGGTCCGAAGTTTGGATCTCACGCATCGCCAACGGCTGGTATCAGCTCGACGCCGTTGCGAGTTTCGGGGGACGGCGCGCGCACATTCGCACACAGGTGCGTGAACGCGATCCGTTCTCGCGATTCAGCGCCTTCGTGAACAGCCATCCGATCGGGATCGGCGGGAAGCCGAAGGGCGACATCCACGCGAATCGCGTTGTGCAGTTGTTCTTTCAAGACGGTGAGTACGAGGACTTTGTGTCCGCGCGCGACGGCTTCGAGTGGCTCGTCGGCGCCACGCCGGAGAACACGACGTTTCTCGGCGGGTCCGACGATGGGCACGCCGAAATCGCGATGCCGGACGTCAACACGATCACGTCGCTCGCTGCCCACTCGGACGGGGCGCTCGACTCTCTTCTCGGGAGCGACGACGCCAGTGACTTCGATATTGCGGTCACTCTCCACGGCGACTACTACGACATCGTCGCGACGCCGAAGGACGGAACGGATCCAAGAATTGCGGTCGGCGTCTCGTTTCCCGAGGCGGGCGTGTTGTACTTCGATGCGGACATCGCCTCGCTAGAGGGAACGCTCAACGAACGCATCACGGTTGCTTCAACCGGATCGATCACGCTCACCGGGAGCATTCGTTACATCGATGCGGACGGCGATCCGATCTACCAAAACGGTCTTTCGTCTGATCCCGAGAACGAGCCGTACGTGCCGAACCCGGCCTACGACGGGAACGCGGCGCTAGGCGTCGTCGCGAACGGCTCCATTCTGTATCACGACGACCTGCCGAGCACGGTCGAGTTCAACGGCGTGTTTTTCAGCGCGACGGATCGGTTCGGGCTCCCCGGACTCACGTTCACCAGCGACGGACGGTACGCGACGGGTTACGACGAGGACTTTCAAAAGGATTCGTTCCGTCGCTTGGGCGGAATCATCTCGGACAAGCGCATCGTATCCACGGTCGTGAACAGCAACGGCGATGTACTGAGCGGTTTTCAGCACGGCGCGAGCGTGTACGACGAACGTCTGCGCGCGGAACCGCCGCCGCATTTTCTGGCCATCGATCGCCCCGTGTTTCGCGGGTACCGCATCCTTTCCGGCGCCGTCCCCGGTGCGACGACGGACGGGACGGGGTGGAAGCTTGTCGATACGCCGATCGGCGCGTACGAACGCGCGAACACCGTGGTGACGCCGTGACCCATCGCACTGGATTCACTCTCCTCGAGACCATCTTCGCGGCGCTGATCACGTTGGTCGGCGCGCTGATTGTGACCGAGGCGCTCCACGGATCGGAAGGCGCGTCGCACGCCGACATCAACAAGTCGCGAGCGATGCGCACCGGAGATGACCTGTTGCGCCGCATCGGTCAGGAGGTTTCGCAATCCAGTGCGGACATCGATCCCTCGCTTCCACCCGACGAACAGCAACGCCTGTGGATCATCGGCAACGGCATCACGTTTCAACGGGTCGCCGGGCACGAGCTCGATGGCGACCTGCTGACGGTGACGTGGTCCCCGCGTATCTCGTATCTGCACAACCCGTTGCTGCGGCAGGTGACGCGCAGCGTGGAAGGCGGCAACTCGCGCGTCATTGCGCGCGGCGTCACGGCGTTCTCCTGTCAGCGCGATGCGGCTGGCCAAGTGACGGTCAAGTTGGAGACGCGCGCCGGAGCAGCCCAACGCGGGCAGGAAGCGCGGCACCGCCATCGCCTCCGCATCGTACCGCGCAACCAGTTGCGCTAGAGCCCACCGCAACGACCACGGGCGCCGTCGCAGGACGTAGTGGCCGACACGCATCGTGATACGATCCCCGCCCCATGGTGGATCCGGTTGTCGTTCGCGCCGCTCCCAGCCCGACGGGGGATCCCCACGTCGGCACGGCGTACGTTTGTCTTTTCAACTACGCGCTGCGCACAAAGCGCGGCGGTCGTTTCATTCTGCGCATCGACGACACGGATCGGACGCGGTACAACGCCGATTCCGAACGCAAGATCATCGAGGAGCTCGCCTGGCTTGGGCTCACCTTCGATGAGGGCCCGGAAACCGCGGGTGCGGACGGACCCTATCGTCAGAGCGAACGCACGGCGATCTATCGCGAGGCCGTTCAGACGTTGATCGACAGCGGCGCCGCGTACCGGTGCGACTGCACGAAAGAACGACTCGACGAAGTGAGGGCGGCGCAGCGCGCGCGGAAGGAACAGCCGCGCTACGACGGACACTGCCGCGAGCGCTCGGTCGCACCGGATGCACCGCACGTGGTCCGCTTGAAAGTACCGCGCGACGGCGAGACGAGTTTCCTCGACGGCTTGCGCGGAACGATCACCATCGCGAACTCCACCGTTGACGACCAGGTGTTACTCAAGACGGATCAGCACCCGACCTATCACCTCGCGACCGTCGTCGATGATCATGCGATGGGCGTCACCCACATCCTGCGCGCCGAGGAGTGGATCAACTCCATGCCGAAACATGTCTTGCTCTACAAGGCGTTCGGCTGGGACATCCCGCAGCACTTTCACCTCCCGCTGCTCCGCAACCCGGATCGCTCCAAAATCTCGAAGCGCAAGAATCCGACGTCGATCACGTGGTACCGGGAGAACGGATTCCTGCCGGAAGCGCTGCTTAACTTCTTGGCGCTCATGGGCTTCAGCTTGGGCGATGACCAAGAAGAGTTCACGCTCGACGAGTTCGTTGCCGCGTTCGAGCCCGACGCGATCAAGACATCGGCGCCGGTCTTTGATCTGACCAAACTCGAGTGGCTCAACGGCGTCTACATTCGCAAAACGCCCGCCCCAGTACTCGCGGCCAAACTTGTTGCGATCAGCCCGATGGCCGCGGCCGCCGACCGAACACTCCTCGAGGCGATCGTTCCGCTCATCGCGGAGCGCATGAAACGATTGACCGAGTTTGAAGATCTCTGCGACTTCTTTTTCGTCGACAAAATTGAGCCGCGCTACGACGACCTGATTCCGAAAAAACGCACGGAGACCAACACTGCGGCCGTTTTGCGCGCCGCGCGCGACGTGGTTGCGAACAGCGAAACCCTGACGCCCGAGACGCTCGAAGCATCGCTCCGCGCGCTGGGCGAGGAAGTGAGTTGGAAGCCGCGCGAGTTGTTTATGTCCGTGCGCTTCGCCATCTCCGGGAAGAAAGTGACGCCGCCGATCATCGAATCGATGTGCTTGCTTGGGAAAGCGGAGTGCATCGAGCGCCTAGACGACGCTATTGACGTGTTGGGCGATCCGGAGAACCCGATCCTTGCCGCGCCTAGTTCTTAGACTCACGCCGCTGGCTAAGTGGGCCGCGAGCATGGCCGGCATCGGCGCCATGGGCGCGGTCTACGGTAGGCTCAAAGACGCACCCACCATCGGCGGCATCGGCTCCGCCGTGTTTTTTGTAAGCGTCGTTCTCTACTACTTCGAACGCTACCGCATGATGAAGCGCGCGAGTGGTGAACGGCGCGAAGAGACGCAGCGCAAAATCGACGACGCGTAGCGCGTCCGCCGAACCGAAGGCGAGCAGCGCGTACTAGACCGACATCGAAAGCGCATCGCTGAGTGCCGAGCACAGATCCGTAATTCGATACGGCTTTTTGAGGCAGCTGGCGACGCGAATGCCTTGCGTATGCCCCATCGCCGCGTCCACGTCGTGGCCTGACGACAAGATGATCGGCAAGCCCGGCTCGATGTCGCGGATCGCACGCGCTGCTTCCCAGCCGTTCATGACGGGCATCGCGATGTCGAGTACGACGCCGCGGATTTCGGAGCGGCGTTCGCGCACGCGGTCGACGGCTTCTTGACCATTGGTCGCAACAATGACGTCGTAACCCAGGCCCTCCAGCATTTCGGCGCCGACTTCGCGCATCAGTTGTTCATCGTCGACCAGGAGAATCAAGCCGCCACCGCTTCTGGTGCCGGTTTGGTTCGCCGCTTCGGCGCGCGCAGGGCGGCGCCCCGACGAGGGCAACGCGATATGCACGCACGTCCCTTGGCCCGGCGCGCTGGTGATGTCGATGCTTCCGCCGTGCCGTTCGACCACGCGATACGCCATGTACAACCCGAGCCCGCTACCGCGCGTCTCGGACTTTGTGGTGAAGAACGGATCGAACACCTTCTCCAACGTCGCCGCGTCCATGCCGCTGCCGGTATCGCGCACGCGGATGCGCATCCCGTCTTTTCCGCCGCTTGCCGCCTCGAGCGTGAGGACGCCGCCGTCGGGCATCGCATCCCGCGCGTTGAGGGCAAGATTGAGGATCACTTGATGGAGCTGGCTTTCGTCGCAAACAGCGAGCGGCAGGTCCGCTTCGGTTTGTACACGCACTTCGACGGCCGCGTCGAGTGTTTCGACGAGGAGCCCCGCGATCTCATTGAGCACGCGAGTCACGTCGAAGGCTTCGACGCGCACTTCCTTATCGCGCACAATACCGAGTAGCTGGCGCGTGACGTCGCTGGCGCGGTCCGCGGCCTTCTCGATCGACGCGACGTAGCGCACGGCTTTGTGGCCCTCGTCGAGACATGTTTTCGCGAGTGACGCGTATCCCAAAATCCCACCGAGCAGGTTATTGAAGTCGTGGGCGATGCCGGAGGCCAACGTTCCAACGCTCTCCATTTTTTGCGCGCGCATCAGTTGGGCCAGCATGCGTTGGCGCTCCGAGATGTCGGCCACCGCGAGCAAGTTGGCGCTCGCGCCGGCGAACATGATCGCGCCCGTTCGCACCGTCACTGCGAGCTTGTCGCCGTCGCGACGGACGAGCCGCGCCTCGCGTTCGCCCGGAAGCGCCGCGAACCGGTCGTGTTCAATGAGATCGTCAACGGACGCGCCGATCAGCGCGCGCGACTCCACGCCCAGCATCGCCGAGATGCGGCTGTTGGCGAACAACACGGTGCCTTTGCGCTCGATCAAGATGCCATCGTGGCCCTGCTCCACCACCGCTGCATACTGCTGCTGGGACTCGCGCAATTTGGACGCGAGGTGACGGTTATGGACCAGCACGCCGATCAGCTTGATGAAACGATCGACGGTCGCGAGTTCCTCGGAAAGTTCACGCGCCGACGGGCGCAATCCACTCGCGGGATTGTCGAGTGACACGATGCCGTGAATCCGCGTATCCGCGCCGCGCACAAACACCATCAGACGGTCGGCAGGGCGCCAGTCGCCGGACGTATCCTCCGACAGCGTGAACGATCCGCTAAACGGAACCGCGCTGCCTTCGGGGATGAAGCAAATGTTGGTGCCCGCGATCCGGTGGTTGCGCCAGATGAGCTCGCGCTTCTGGCGGCGTCGCTCCCGTGTCGTTCGGCGCGCGGTCTCTAGGAAACGCTGACGCATCTCCTCGCTGCCGCCCTCCAGGCCGATGTAGATGTCGTCCCCGAAGTAAAGCGAAATCAGGGCCGTCCGGTAGGAGCAAATCTGCACGACACGGCGGCACACACGGTCAACAATCTCCTGGACGTCATCCAGGGCGTTGACCTCGGTGAGGCCGCTCAGAACAATTTCCGCCTGGTTCGCTTCCATTCCACTCCACGCTGTTTGCCCGCGACCCGTGTTCCAGTATCGTCGGACACGATCCGGGCTTGAGGCGCTACATCCATTGCCGGCGCCCCGTTCTCCGATTGAAGAATAGAATTGAAAACAACCGTGGGCAACGCGTATCTGGCAGCGCTTCTTTTTGGTTCCGGCGCCGCGGCGTTGGTTCTCGAAGTTTGCTGGTTTCGACGGACCGCTCAGGTCGTGGGCGCGACGTCGATCGCCATGGCCGGCGTCTTCGCAGCCGTGATCGGCGGCATGGCGATTGGCTCGTTTTGGCTCGGCAAGCGCGCGGACCGCACGCACCGGCCCCTGCGGCTGTACGCGCTGCTGGAACTCGGAGTGGCGATCTTGGGACTGACAAGTCCCTGGCTACTTCAGGCTTCGCAGCCGTTGTTTGACGCGATCACAGCGCTCGACGCGGCACCTTGGATGCGTGCATCGGCTCGTTTCGTCCTGTGCGTTGTGTTGCTCGCGCCCGCTGCGATCTTAATGGGTGGCACGCTGCCGGTCATGGCTTGCGCGCTGCGCGAGCGACATCGCACGCGCGGGCGTAGCATCGGTGCCCTATATGCGGCCAATACGTTGGGCGGTGTCGCTGGAACACTGCTCGCCGGTTTTTGTCTCATTCCGAGACTGGGATTGGCGCAAGCGACGCGTGTCGGTGCTCTGTTCTCGTTGCTGGCCGCCGCCGGGGCGTTCTTTGCACGCGGACGGCGCCGTGAAACGGTATCGCAGGTCATCGAACGCGGGCCCGACGTGGCGGCGACGCGCCGCGCCGTTCGACTCTACGCGTTCAGTGGGTTCTTGGGCCTCGCGGCCGAGATCGCGTTCACGCGCCAGCTCGTCTTGGTGTTCGGGTCGACGACGTACGCGTTCACCACCATGCTCGCGGTGTTTTTGACCGGCATCGGAATCGGCGGCGCGGTCGGGGCTCGATGGGCGCGTCAACGCGAAGGGCATCTCGCGCATCTCGAGAGCGTCGTCGCGGCGACGGCCATGTTGCTCGCCGTTGGGGCGATCGCGGTGTACGCCCTCCCCGGGCTGTACTTGGAAGCGTTTGTGCGCTGGGGGGACAGCTTCTCGCAGGCGACCGTCACGCGCTTTTTGCTCAGCGCGGTCGTGCTGTTGCCGGGCGCGATCGGACTGGGCGTCGCGTTTCCTCTGGCCGTGCATGTCACGACCGCGGGCGAGGTCGGAGCGGGAACCGGACGGCTCTACGCGGCCAACACACTCGCCTCCATCGCCGGTTCGACGGCGGCCGTGTTCTTCTTCGTGCCTCAACTGGGCCCGCACCTCACCGTCGCCGGGATCGCGGTGATCGTTGGGCTCTACGCCGCGTCGCGGACGCGCCGGCCCTTCCTGTTGCTCTGCACCCTGGGCGCGGCGCTTGCCTGCCTGCCTCCGCCGGAGCGCGCCCGCGAACGCTTGCTCAGCGGCGTCTACTTCGTGCCCGAAATGTACGCGAGTCGCGAGCACGGCATCTTTGAAGATACGTGGGCGCTCGGCGCCGACATTCCGTTTGCGCGGTATGGACAGGATTCGACCATCGCGATCTGGCGCTGGAGCGGGACGTCCAACCTCCTGATCGACGGCAAGGCGGTCGCGACCAATCAAGTGCTCGCGGACGACCATCATCTTGCGATGCTCGGTCACGCACCGATGCTCCTCCACCCCAACCCGCAGCGCGTCGTCATCGTCGGGCTAGGCATGGGTACGACGTACCGCGCCGTGTCCCTGCACAAGCCGGAGGTGCTGCGCGTCGTCGAATTGGAACGCGAAGTCGGCCACGCCGCAGAGTTCTTGGGGCGTCGCCCGAAGGACCTTGTGATCAACGACGCGCGTTCGTATCTGCGCGCGACCGACGAACTGTTTGACGTCATTACGAGCGACCCGATTCACCCTTGGGTGCGTGGCGGCGGTGACCTCTACACGCGCGAATATTTTGAGTCGTGCCGTGATCGTCTCGCGCCCGACGGCATCGCGTGCCAGTGGCTCCCGCTCTATCAGATGAGCGTGCGCGACGTGAAAGATATCGTGAAGACGTTTTGCACCGTGTTCGAACAGGCGGAAGCGTACTTCGGCGGCGGCGACCTTGTGCTGGTCGGAAAGTCAGGCGGGGCGTTTCTCGCGCCGCGCGCCCCGACGGGCCCCGTCGCGGAGGCCATGCTCGACTTAGGCACGCGGCGACTCACGCTCCTGCGCGTCGCCCAGCGTCCCGCGCTTTGGGCCGCTTCCCAGGACGGCACGGTTTTGGACGACGACGCTTTGCGCTTGGAGTTTTCGACCCCGCGCTATGTGCTCAATCAAGAGCTCAGCAAGGTGTTTCGTTGGGCGCACAACCTCTGGGAACGCAAGCAGCCGCCGTTCGCGACCATTCTCCGCGCGCAGATTGCCCGCTATGAGGGACGCTGGGCCGACAGCGATCGCATCACGGCCATGGCCCTGCGCAAGCACCCCCGCAGTCGATTCGTCGCGCGTTACGCCGGCGAGGCCGCGCTGCTGGACGCCGAAACCAGCGCCCGCGAAACGGACTTCGAAGCCGCCCACGCGTATCTAGCGACGGCCCGAAAACTCCTGGGTGATGACCACCGGCTCCTCGGCGTCAGCGCGATCGTCGAAGAAGCCGCGGGCAACAACGAAAAGGCCAAAGCACACGTCGAAGAGCTCCTAAAAAGGTGGCCGAAGTCCAAGTACCTAAGACGCTGGAAAAAGAACCTAACCAAGTAACCAAACCCACCCCAACGCGGTACCGGGTTGGATTTTTTCGGCCGTAACCTGTTGATAGTAATTAAGTTGTGTCGTCAAAGTGCGGCATTGATGCCGCACTTCGGCCGCTCGCTCGCGCAGGGGAGGCCGCGGATACACGATTGGGGGGCGAATCGCCAAAGAACGGAGGCCCCAGACAGCTGAAGTGCGACAAAATTGCCGCACCTTGCCGCTCTAACCTGTTTGCAGACAGTCCCTTACAGAAGAAAATTTTCAACCCGGTACCGCATTGGGTTGATTTGTTTCATACTTCTTTTATGGCCAATTGTGATGAGGGGTACTCCTGCGATCGGTGTGGGGCGTATGTCGAGAACGTGGAAGTGTCGGAGCTCTACCTTCGGTTCGTGATGGGAGCGGTGGCGCTCGATGAGTTGCCGCGGGAGCCCGAGCGGCACCTTCGGTGTGCGCCGGAGTTTGCTCAGTTCATCGTGGATCCCGCGTTCGAACCCGTCGCGTGCGACGACCCGGAACTCGACAAGCGCCGGCTGCCCGCCGAACTCGTCGCACGGCAAGAAGAGGTTTTCACACGGGCGTGGCGCCGACTGCGCGAGGTGCGCGAGTTGGGGTTGGCCGTCGATGAGTACCCGTTGACGAGCGTGTCGTAGCGCGTCGCGCGGACTACCAGCCCAGCGCGATGGTGACCGGTCCGTCGTTGTGGATTTCGACGTCCATCATGGCGCCGAACCGCCCCGTGGCGACCGAGACGCCGTGATGCACGAGGCGAGCGCAGAATCGTTCATAAAGAGCGCGACCATCGGCGGGCGCGGCGGCCTGGGCAAAGGAAGGCCGATTGCCTTTGCGCGTGTTCGCGCAAAGCGTGAACTGCGAGATAACGAGAGCAGCCCCACCGACGTCGAGAAGCGAAGCATCGATCGGTTTCGATTCGCCGCGAAAGATACGGAGCTTGGCAACCTTGTCCGCAAGCGTTTCGGCGTCGGCCGACGTGTCGGTCGCCATCACGCCGAGCAAGACGACGACGCCCGCGCCGATCTCGCCGACCGTTTCGTTGGCAACGCGGACCGCGCCACGGGAAACTCGCTGAATGACCGCTCGCACCGGAGCGATTATTCCAGGTCTGCAACGCTCGGAACAGGTCCAGCGGGTTCTGAGGGCGCAGCCGCGCAGGGGAGCGTGAACGAAAAGACCGAGCCCTTACCCGTACCGTCGCTGTGAGCGCGGATTTCGCCGCCCATGCGCGTGACGAGATCGCGACAGATCGAAAGGCCAAGGCCGGTTCCACCACTCCATTCGGCGTCCGCGCCGTCCACCTGATGGAAGCGTTCAAAGATGGCCTCGAGTTCGTGCTCGGGGATGCCAACGCCGGAGTCGCGCACCGAAAAGCGCGCGATCTCACCGTCGGCATGCACCGATACGACGACATCGCCGGAGCGCGTGAACTTGATCGCGTTGCCCACGAGGTTGATAAGCACCTGCATCACCTTGCTGCGATCAGCAAGAACAACAATGCCGCCCTGGACGTCGCCACGCAACACGAGATTGCGTTCGCGACGATCGACTTCCAGCATGCGCAACACGTCGCTGACGAGTTCGCGCGGATCAACAACTTCGATCCGCACTTTGAGCATGCCCTCTTCGACTTCGGTCATGGTCAACACGTCCTGCACGAGCGTAAGGAGGTGCGTCGCACTCATGCGCGCATTCTCCAAAAATTCGCGCCGCTCGGCCTCGTTCTCGTAGACGCCGTCGAGCAAGAGCTTGAGGTAACCCAAAATCGAGTTCAACGGCGTGCGCAAGTCATGCGAAACGTTGGTCAAGAACTTGGATCGGCGCTGATCGGACTCGGCCAGTCGCTCGTTGACTTCTTCGGCAAGCCGCGAACGCTCATGCACCTCCGCGAGCACCGCGCGCAAATCGGCGGTCCGCTCTCGAACTTGCGACTCCAGTCCGCGCCGCGTCTCCCCCAAATGATCGACCATGCTATTGAGCAACCGAGCCGTTCGCGCCAAGTCGTCGTGGCCACGCGCCGGAATGCGCCACTCGCGATCACCCGCCGCAAACCGTTGCGCGCCGTTCAGAATGCGGCGCAGCGGGCGCGCGACAAAGAGGTAGTGCGCCGCCGCCGTCGCAAGAACGACCGTGGCCACGATCACCGTGCAAACGCCAGGTCCGCCGAGTCCACCGGACACTGCAAAAAACGACGCCGGAACCACGGCGGCGATTCCAAACGTCAAAAACTTCGACCAGAGCGGCACGATAGACCTCAAGTGCCTATCGACATACTGCAAGACCTCGCTAAAACGCGTATCGGGCGGGCCCTGCGGACCCGGCGAGCCTCGATTCGCGGCCTCTCACGCGTGGAGCGCGCGGTGACGGTCGATCAGCGACGCGCTACGGGTAGAGCCAAGCGATGCGCTCGCCGAATTGCGCCATCAGGTCGTTGACCCACTGGTGCTTGCTCGTCTCGTGCGTCGCGAGAAGTGCATCCAAGTCTGGCTGATCGGCGCTCCCGAGCTCATCTTCGATGGAGTACGGGCCGGGCTTCGACGTGGTGTGCAACGAGCCGGCACCATCGCTCTCAAACCACACGTAAATCGTCTCCGTGTGGTCGCCCGCGAACCGGAACTTGTAGACGCTGGTGGCGCCGCGGTCCGCAAACTCGAAGTGCGTTTCGTTCCTCGCCATGACTACATCGTGCGGCGGTACTTGCCGCCGACCTCGTAAAGCGCCTTAGTGATCTGCCCCAAACTCGCTACGCGCACGGTCTTCATCAATTCGGCGAAGATGTTCCCGCCCTCAAGCGCAACCTGGCGCAGACGCGCCAGCGACGCGTCCGTCTCATCGCCGCCACGCGTGCGGAACGCGCGCATGGCTTCCAGTTGCGCCTTCTTCTCTACGGCCGTCGCGCGCGTGATCTCGCTGACCCCGCTCGTGACGTTGTGCTCCGCGTCCGGATTGATGTAGTAGTTCACGCCGGTGATCGGAAGCTCGCCGCTGTTCTTCTTGGACTCGTAGAGTAGCGACTCCTCCTGAATCTTGGAACGTTGATAACCGCGCTCCATCGCCCCCAGGACGCCGCCCCGCTCATCGAGCCGTTCAAACTCCCGCAGAACGGCTTCCTCGACGAGATCCGTCAGCTCCTCGATGATGAACGCACCCTGCAGCGGGTTCTCGTTCTTCATCAGACCAAACTCGCGGTTGATGATGAGTTGAATCGCCATCGCCCGCCGTACGGATTGCTGCGTCGGCGTCGTCACCGCCTCGTCGTACGCGTTGGTGTGCAGCGAGTTGCAGTTGTCGTTCAGTGCGAGCAGCGCTTGCAGCGTCGTGCGAATGTCGTTGAAATCGACTTCCTGCGCGTGCAGCGAACGACCCGACGTCTGAATGTGATACTTGAGCTTCTGACTGCGCTCGTTGGCGTCGTAGCGGTCGCGCAAAACAACCGCCCAGATGCGACGCGCGACGCGGCCGATCACGGAGTACTCTGGATCCAGCCCGTTGCTGAAGAAGAAACTCAGGTTGCGCGCAAACTGGTCGATCGGCATGCCACGCGACAAGTAGTACTCGACGTAGGTAAACCCGTTCGCCAACGTAAGGGCAACCTGGGTGATCGGGTTCGCACCAGCTTCGGCGATGTGGTACCCCGAGATCGACACCGAGTAGTAGTTGTTGACGCCGTGGTCAACAAAGTACTGCTGGATATCGCCCATCATCTTCAGACTGAATTCCGTCCCGAAGATGCACGTGTTCTGAGCCTGGTCCTCCTTAAGGATATCGGCTTGCACCGTACCGCGCACGATGGCCAACGTGCGCGCCACGAGGTCGGTATGCTCTTCAACATTGGGGAACCGCCCGTGTTCGTTCTCGAAACGATCGACTTGCTGGTCGATCGCCGCGTTCATGAACATGGCGAGAATCGACGGGGCGGGCCCGTTAATCGTCATCGAAACACTGGTGTTCGGCGCGGTCAATTCGAAGCCTTCAAACAGACGGCGCATGTCGTCGAGCGTGCAGATCGAAACGCCGCTCTCGCCGATCTTGCCGTAGATGTCGGGGCGCTCGTCGGGATCCTCGCCGTAGAGCGTGACCGAATCGAACGCGACCGACAGCCGATGCGCCGTCTCCCCCTTGCAGAGGTAGTGGAAGCGCTGATTGGTCCGCGCGGGCGTTCCTTCACCGGCAAACATCCGCTTCGGTTCTTCGTCGGCGCGCCGTAGCTGAAACACGCCCGCGGTAAACGGGAAGCGCCCGGGAACGTTCTCCAACGCCAACCACCGCAGTCGGTCGCCCCAGTCGGTAAAGCGCGGGAGCGCGATCTTGGACACGCGCGTTCCGCTCAGTGACTCGGTGAACAGCGGACGCCGAATCTCGCGGCCGCGCACTTCGCTGATCAGCTCGTCACCGGCGTACGTGTCGCGCAGCTTGTCCCAGCTTTCGAGCGCGGCGAGCGAACGCGCACCGACGTCGTCGCGCGTGGCCTCGGTCAGTTCGCGCAGATCGTCCGGAGTGCGTTCGTCCAGCAGCCCGCCCACGGTCTTCAACTGCCCCAACCGCGACGCCGCACTCGCACGCTTCTCGACGCGGTCGCGGTAGTGGCGTACGCAGGCGGCGATCTCGCCGAGATAGTGCTCGCGGTCCGGCGGCACGATCACGATGTCGTGATACCCGCGTTCGTCCGCAAGCTGACGCCGCGCGGCCAAGCCGGCGTCGACGCGCTCGTCGAGCAAACCGATCAGCCGCTCGAACAAGCGGTTGACGCCGCTGTCGTTGAAGCGACTCGCCACGGTCGCGAAAACCGGCACTTCCTCGTCCGGGATGTCGTAAGAGATCTCGCGGTTGCGCCGCATCTGCTTGCGCACATCGCGCAACGCATCGCCCGCGCCGCGGCGGTCACTCTTGTTGACGGCGACGACGTCGGCGAAGTCCAGCATGTCGATCTTCTCGAGCTGGCTCGGTGCTCCGTACTCCGGCGTCATGACGTAGACCGCGACGTCGGCGACATCTGTAATCCCGGTGTCCGCCTGACCGATGCCCGACGTCTCGACCAGCACCAAATCGAACCCGGCTTTCGCGCACAGGCCGATCGCACCGCGGATCGCGCCGGTCAATTCGGTGCCGCTTCCGCGCGTCGCGAAGCTGCGCATAAACACGCGCTCCGGATCGATCGAGTTCATGCGAATCCGATCACCCAACAGCGCTCCGCCCGAGCGCTTCCGGCTCGGGTCCACCGACAGCACCGCAATGCGACCGCCGGGAAAGTCGGCGAGGAACCGGCGCACAAGTTCGTCCGTCATCACGGACTTGCCCGCACCCCCCGGCCCCGTCAGCCCCACGACCGGAATCGCGGGCCGCGTGTCGCGTTCGGCGACGCCGGTACCCGACGTGGCCGCTCCCGACGCTTCAAGCTGGCTAAACGCCGACGCGATGCGACGTAGATCCGCGCCCTTCAACGTTCCGTTCTGCTGGGCGGCAGGCGGATTGAAATCCGACGCGTGAAGAAGATGTTCAATCATCCCCTTGAGCCCCATGCGCCGCCCGTCCTCGGGGCTATAGATCTTGGAGACGCCATACGCCTCCAGCTCCGAGATCTCATCTTGAACGATGACGCCGCCGCCACCGCCGAACACCTTGATGTGCGGCGCGCCGCGCTCCTTCAACAGGTCGATCACGTACTTGAAAAACTCGACGTGCCCGCCCTGGTAGGACGTGATGGCGATGGCCTGCACGTCCTCCATGATCGCCGCATCGACGATCTCGGCAGCGCTGCGGTTGTGGCCTAGGTGGATCACCTCCGCACCGGTGCGCTGCATGATACGACGCATGATGTTGATGGCCGCATCGTGGCCATCAAACAACGCCGCCGCCGTAACGACGCGCACGCGGTTGCTCAGAGAGAATCCGTCGGCCATCTACTTAGCCCTTGGCCAGGTGTTTATCGAGCGCCTTCTTGATGCGCTCACCCTTTTCGTTTCCCGATGATGACTTCACCTTGGTGCGGTAGGCCTTCATGCCCGCCTTCATTTTTTTGAGGTCAAAGCTCATCTGGCCGCCCAGGATAAGTTCGCGGTCGCGATTCTCCACGTAGTCCATCACGGCTAACTTCACGTCGGGCGTCCAACCCTTGATGAGCGCGCGCTTGCGACGCATGCGGTACAGGCGATCGCGCTCCAGCGCGTCCGAGCCCGCCGTGATCTTCGGATAATCGGGCATCGTCCCCGGGTCCACGCAGTCGTTGTAGGGCACGCCGTTGATGAAGAGGTGGAATTCCTTACCGGGCTCGATGAGCTCGTCGTGGAAATAGACGGTGAACCCGCTCGACTTGCGCGCGAGCACATGCAGCGTGTTTTCTTTCTTTTCCCACCGCGCATCGACGCGCGAGCCGACGGGTCGGTTCCATTCGATGTGGACCGTGCGGTCTTCTCCGAACTTTCCGTCCCCCTGGTCCGTACGCACGGTCAGATCGACGAATCGGTCGTCCTCGGGCGCGTCCTCAAACTTGTAGTCTTTGAAGTACTTCTTGAGGTCGTGGATCGACTTCACCTGGTCCGAGCCTGCTTGCACGATCACGTCGCCGGCTTTGAGGCCGGAGCGGTCAGCGAGGCTACCCGCGAACACGTAGCTAACCTTCACGCCCTCGAAGCGAAATCCCAGGTCTTGGCCCGCACCAAAGTCTCGTCGCACGATGACGCCGCCGGGACGCTGCACTTTGACCCAACGCTCGAAGATAAAGATCACCGTGTCTTCGGTTTTGCCTTTCTTCAACGCGTTCTTGTTGATGTTGCCGCCGCCGACTTCGATTTCGATTTCGCCGCACTCGTCGTTGTCATCGCAACCGCAGCCGCACGCGTCGTCGTCTTCAATCAGCTCGTTGGTGTCGCGGGGAATGGGTTTACCCGCCGCGCGCAACTCCTTGATTTTTTTGCGAATGAGGAGGTACTTCTTTTGCGTGTCCTGCTCGCGTGCAAGATCGGACTTCTTCACTTCGCGGGCCAGAACGAGGCGGGCTTCTTGGCCCCACTCGACCGCCTGCACCGCGTTTTTGACGTTATCGAGATCCTTCACGCGAACGCCGTCGATGCTCAGCACGATGTCGCCGTTAATCAGGTTGGCGTCGCGCGCGCCGGCGGCCACGCTCGTCACGGTGACGCCGACGTCCCAGCCGGCGTTTTTGCGAACGCCGATGCCGAGCCGCTTGGTGGGCGCTTTTTGTTTCGGCGCTTTCCAGGTCAAGACCGTGCTCTTGAAGTTGTGCGCGACGTCGCCGTCCTTGTCGATCCCGTGGTTTTTGAGCCATAGCGAGCGCAGGCCGTCTTCACGCGTCGTTTCGACATCGACTTCGTTGGCGTACGCTTTGCGCTCCTTTTGCACGACGAAGCTAATCACACGCCCACGGATCTTTTCGAGGTAAGCGAAATCGCCCTGCGAGCGCGGGAAGATCGCGGTCGTGAGGCGCATGCTCTGATCGACCATCGGCTTCAGGCCCTGCAAGAACTGCAGCGCATTCTTTTCGCCGACCGTGCTGCGCGTCTTGCCCGGGACGCCAATCAAGAAGTCGGCCCGATCCAACGTGCCCAAGCAAAGCGGCTGCACGATCGCCGTGATCTCGTAGGGATCGCCGGTCATCGGCATGAGCGCCGCAAACGTACCGGGCATCTCTTGGCCCAAGTACCAAACGGCGTCGCCGCCATCGAGCGCGCCCATCAAGCTGACGCGGTTTTCATCGAGATTGAAACGGCGGCGCACCTGCTCCAAGCACCACCGGACGAGTCGCTTGCCTTCCGGCGTCCACCACTCCGCGCCCTTGCACGTGTACGGCGCCAGAAAGAACACGCCGTGCTCTTCGCACACTTCGCGGAAACGAAACATCGCAACGCCCGCGCGCTCGGCGCCCTGGTTCGGGTTATTCAAACGCCCGGCGTCGTGATGCAGATACACAAGAACCGGCGCCTTCTTCTTCACGTCGTAAGACCGCGGCACGTACAGCGAGAAGCCGCGCATTTTCGAGTCGTCGCCCTGGAACCGGATCCCGTAGTGCTTGCCGGAACCGCGTTCGCCGACTTGGGTCACCATCGGCTGCTGGTAGTAAGGACCCTTCGTGAGCGCCGCCTTGACGCTCGGCCAATCGAGGTCGCCGCGCTTCAAGAATTCTTCGACGAGCTTGTCGCGGTCTTGCACGCGCTTCGCACTGATGGCGGCGCGCAATGCTTTGACGACTTCCTCGTTAGTTTGCTCTTCGGCTGTGGCGCTCGGGCAACAGAATGCCAGCAGTGCCAGCGGTAAAACGAAACGCATGCGTGTCCCTCTAATGACGTGGAGGTTGCCCCCCATTCGGATGACCGCGGTTGGGCGAACGCCTCCGCAGTTCTTCTGTGTTGAATTCTTTTGGTTGAAACGAAATGAAAGCGGTCCGGGTCGGAGCGATCTCCGTCCCGTTGTGATTTCGGGCATCTGTCTCCCGAGTCGACCTATTCTACGTCAAGGCTTGTAGGGATTCTTGGGCGCGGTTAGCTTCGCATCCTCATGGATGTGATCGCGGCGCAGGCGCTCGTCAAAGAGTTCAAAACCCCCTGGGGCGCCGCCGCGCGAACGGTGCGGGCGGTCGCCGCACTCGACCTCGCGGTCCCCAAAGGTCGGATCTTTGGACTCCTCGGCCCCAACGGCTCGGGAAAGACGACGACGATCCTCATGATCTTGGGGCTCCTGCGACCGACCGCCGGGCGCGTTTCCGTACTCGGTGTGCCGGCCGGGCATCCCGAAGCCCGCCGCTTTACGGGCTATCTCCCCGAGGAAACGCGGCTTTACGAATTTCTTACCGGCGAGGAAACGCTCGATTTTGTGGGGCGCCTCTTTGGCATGAAGCGGGCCGACCGCAAGCGACGCACGGCCGAACTGCTGGAGCGGACCGGCATGTGGGACGCGCGGAAGCGGACGCTCGCCACTTACTCGAAGGGTATGGCGCGCCGCATCGGGCTGGCGCAGGCGTTGCTCAGCAAGCCGCAGCTGGTCGTCTTGGACGAACCGACGTCCGGTCTCGATCCGGTCGGCAACCGCGAAGTGCGCGATTTGCTGCGCGACGTCGCGGCCGGTGGCACGACGATTTTGCTCACGTCGCACATTCTGGGTGACGTCGCGGAGGTCTGCGATCGCATCGCGATCCTGCACGCGGGCCGCAAAGTGCTGGAGGGCGACGTCAAGACGTTGCTCGCGCGCACAGATCGACTCGCCTGGGAGACCGACGTATTAGGCGACGACGAACGCGCCGGACTCGTGGCGTACCTGCGCGAGCACAGCATCTCGTTTGAGGGTCCGAGCGCGCCGCGAACGACGCTCGAACGCTTGTTTTTTGAAACGCTGGAGAGCGATGCTGGGCACGGCGGCGGCGTTTCGACTTAGGTGGCTGGAGGCGCGGCGACGGGGCGGGCTTTGGCTCGTCTTGGGCACGGCGTTATTGGTCTTTTGGGTCGCGTGGCGTGGCGGCGACAGCGTCGGCGGCCGGTTCGGATTTGCCGGCGACATCGCTGGCCTGTTTACGTTCGCGCTCGCGATCTTTTTTGGTGCGTTCCCACTGGCCGTGGATCGCGAACGGCGACGGGCTTATCTCGCGAGCGCTTCGCCCGCGTCGCCTCTTGGATGGACGTTCGGCAATGTCTTAGGCGCGGCGGCGACGGCGGCGTTGGCGGGGTTTTTTCTGCACGGGGCGGCGGCCGCCGGTGCGGCGGCGGGCGGCGGGATTGAGACGTTCGAGATGACGCGCATCGGAAGCGCCGCGCGCACGCTTTGGTTGCCGGACGCGCCGCGACGCATTCGCATCGAAGTTCCGGCGGACGCGCACTCGTTGCGCGCGCGGCCCGTCGTGTACGCGCGGGTGGCTGAAGAGGGGAGTTCGGGACGCGCGTCGGTGTTTGTCGGCCAAGACGAAGTCGAGATCGTCCACGAACGGCCTTGGACGACGTCGATCACGCCTCCCTTTGTCGAGCTCGGGTCGGCGGATCCCGCCTTCGCCGTTGGCGTTCCCCTTGCTTCGATTCGCGCGCTGGGTGCGCCGCGTTCGTTCCTTGCGAACGCCCTACGGGCGGCCGTCGCGCCGGCCATCGTGGCCGCGGGGGTAGCGGCGCTCGCCGTCGCGGCCGCCGCCCACCTGACCGCCGGGGTGGCGGCACTGACCGTCATCGTCTTGGTGTTACTTGGTGCGCTCAAGCCGTTTGTGCTCGATTCGCTTGCCGAAGAGCGCGGGGCCATCGCGGCTGCTCCGGGCGCCGCCGCGGCTGCAGATCGCGCTCCGGCCGCCGCGCGCGCGTTCGTCAAGGGCGCGTTGTTTGTTGTGCCGGATCTGACGCGCGCGAATTTGCGAGCGCGCGTGATCGCAGGCGAGTGGCTGCGCGGTCGCGCGTGGCGGCACCCGGCGGTCATGACAGGGATCTGTCTTATTTTGGGCACGCTGCTCGGCGCATGGGGCGTGCATCGCCGGAGGACGACGTGAGTTCGCGCGTTGGCATCGGCGTCGCGCTCGCCCTAGCCGTTGCGTCCTTGCTCGCGGCGCGTCCGCTCGAGCATAGGTTGCGCGCCGACGCGCCAACGCGCACGGATTACGAGCAGGTCGGATTGGGCAACCTGGTCGGCGGCGTCATGAGCGGCCCGTTTCGGCCGATGTTTCAGTCTTACCTGTTTCTACGTGCGAACCATCTGGCGCGGCAAGGGCGCATGGACGAGTTGCTGGGGCACTATCGCACGCTCGTGATGCTCTACCCCGCCAATCCCAAGGCGCGCGATTTCTTGGGGTGGCACCTTGCGTTCAACTTAAAGAGCGAGACGCGCGACGAGGCCATGGCGTGGCGGTGGTCGCGCGAGGGGCTCGACATCTTGATGGGCACGCCCGCTGGTCGCCGCGCCGTCGCACATTGGTGCTTGGCGCAGTGCGGCCAGAACGCGGTCCACCCCCTCGCGCCGATGCGTTATGCCGGGCCCGCCTGGGACGTGGAGAAACGTTGGCGCGCCCGGCTCGGTGCTTGGGCGCGGCGACGCTTTGGGCGCGAACTCTCTCGATTCGAGGTCGGGTTGGCCGCGCTGGGCGACGCCGACGGGTTTTATGACAAGTCAACGCGCGCCACGCTCTACGAGCAGTTGGCCTACGAGCAATTGATCCGCGACGGGCGCGTGGCCGATCTCCCTGCCACCAAGCGCGCGCTCGCCGAGTTCGGTGCCGCCATCCGTGACAACCCCGGACTCTTGCAAACCGTTGGGCAAAACACGAACCTCCTTCTCGCCGTGGAGCGCGGCGACCTCGAGGCCATCCAAAAGTTTGGCGGGCTCGACACCGAACCGCGCGCCTACCGCGCCGCGGCCGCGCTCGCCGGGCGCGCGCTCGCCCGGCGGGATGCCACGACGCTGGAGGCCGCCCATCGTTTGCTCCAAAGCCTCGACCAGATCCTCGACAAGGATACGGCGCTTTTTGCACCCGAACTCGCGGCGTTGCGCGCGTGGCTCACCCACTTAAGAGGCGAAGCCAACGACGCGGCGCCGCCGCTACCGTTCGATTTCGACTAGTCTCGTGGGGCCACTTTGTTTGGGCCCTTGCGCTCGCTCTGCTAGGTTTCCACCCATGAAGATTCGCATCGAATACTGCGCGGCTTGAAACTACGAACCTGCAGCCATCGGTCTGATGGCTGAGCTCGCGAACGCGCTCAAGCAAAACATGTCCGAGATTGCGATCGCGCCGTACGCGGATGGTCGCTTCGAAGTGATCGTGGATGGCGAAACGATCTACTCCAAGCTGAAGACCGGCGAGTTCCCGCAAGACGCCGACATGGTCAAAGCCATCCAGAGCCGGACCTAACCGGCCGCCAGGATTCCCCAGGAGAGCCCACATAGGCTCCCGAGATGGCACCGGAGCTGGGAACCACATCCCGAGTTCGAGCGCCTAACCGCTTTTGCAAAGGCTAGTTACGGCGCCCGGCTACGGAATCACCGACAACGTAGGCACCGCCCTGCCATCGCCACCCCCCCCCCAAAAAAAAACAGACATCAAAAAGACCCCGAGCGGGAAACGGGCGGGACCACTTCTCGCTTACAAACGGGCGGGACCACTTCTCGCTTGGAGCCTCCATAACTTGCTTCATGATTGCTGTTTATGTCAATCGTCTGCGGGATTTTTCGCGCAAACTCGCACGCTTCGAGACGGTTCGTGCGGTCGCCTCCAACGTGCCGATACCGTCGTAAGATATTGCCAATAAACAGCTTGTGGAGTTTAGACCGCCGCCTTGGAAAGCCTGGGGGAAGGCTGGATGAACGCCGGATCCATCGGATTTGCGCGAAAATTCCCGCAGACGATCGCCATAAACTATTTACGGACAATCTGTTAGGAGCGCTCAGAGCGAGAAGTGGTCCCGGCTGGCCGGCCGGATGGCCGGCCGGATGGCCGGCCGGATGGATGGCCGGATGGGGTGGACTAGTTTTGTGTTTTGGGCCCGTTTTTTTGGGCCTCTTAGTTTGGGGTGACCTTGGCGGCGCTGTTGTGGGTTCCGATACCCTTTTTGCCGCTTCGTTTAGGTGGGGTCATTTGTCGGACTTGTCCCCGGTAGAGGGTTTTTTCCCTCCACTCCCAAGTCGCTTCGTTTTTTGGGCCCTGGATGAGCTGGATCGGGCCGTAGCGCCACTTCTTGCCGCGACGCGTCATCCAGCGCAGCCGGTTGCCGCGATACCAAGCGACCTTGTTGTAGTTTGTGCGCGACCGATAGCCGTAGATGAAATCAACCTGCCGCTTGCCGACCGGCAGCACGTCGATCCGCAGGCGCATCCGCGTCGTGTCCGCGACGCGCAGCACAATCGCGCCGCGCCCCTCCTCCGCGATGACGCGAAAGCCATGCTCTTGCGGCTCCGCGATCCCGTCGACCACGATCCAATCCAACGGCGCGAGCCGCCCGCCCGCGTCGCGGTACGCCTGCGCGTAAAAGGTCGTGCGCGCCGCGCCGCGGACCGAGTCGAGGCGCAGCTTGCGAAAGACGTCGGCGTCGACGAACAACTTCGCGCGCTCGCCGCGATGAACGCGACTCTGCAGCAACCACTCCCACGCGCCCCACGCCGGCCGTTTTTGGCGCGCCAAAAAGAGAACCGCGTCGCGATCCGCTTCGCCTTCGATGCGCCAACTGGGACGTTGGCCGTAGCTCGGATTGGAAAGGGCGCCGCGCGCGTGCTGCGCTTCGTGCGCGAGCGCGCCGGCCAAGGCCCCCGTCAAGCCGTCCCGCCAAAGCGTCGCCTCGGGCCGCGGCGTCATGTAGGCAAACAGCGTGCGCGAACGGTAGTGGTAGTACGCGCCAAAGTCGGATCGGCGACGAACGTCCACGCGCGCGACGGCCGCGTGCATTTCCTGCGCGGTGCGAAACAACCGCAGGGAGACGTCGCCTTTCACATCGACCAAGACATCCCGAACGAGCGCCTTCGCGCCAGCCACGACGGGCGGCGGCACACCGGGCCCGCCCGTGGCCGCAACCGTGGCCCAAAGCGCAAACGCAAACGTCGCGGTCAACTCTCGCCGTGCTTTGAGCCCGCGTCCTTCGCCGGCTTGTCGGCGGGCTTAGGCGCCGCTCGGGGGGCTTGAAAGTTCGGTGTGATCCATACGTAGTCGGCGTAGCGCTTGTCGTGAATCCGCCCGGCAAACGGCGCCACGTTTTGCTCCAGCGCGACGACAACGCGGTAGGGGCCACCAATCCGGCGATGCACGCGCGCCGGGATGCCGTAGCGATAGCGGACGTGACCGCGCCCTGCCAAAACGACCATCTGCGCGCCTTCGGGCGCACGGCGCGCCCAGCGCACGGCGGAGTCGGCCATCACGTCTTCCCACAAGCACTGCGAGAGATAAAACAGCTCGAAGTCGTCGTCGCCCTTCGTTTTCCCTTCGGGGATGGGATGCGATTGGTAGATCCGTTTGAGGTACGCGCGATGCGCCTTATCCGTCAAGTCGATCGCGGGCAACGAAGCGCGCGAGGGCTCGTCCAACGCGTCGAGGCCGCCATCGCGCACGGTTTTCGTGATCTCGCGCGCAACGTTGAGCGCGATCACGGGTAGCCGATTGGCCCGCGCAAACTCCATGATCGGACGGTACAGCGCGTAGTCCCAACCCCAACGCTTCTTGTATTCGGTCCGCTCCAACATCGCGGCCTCGTCGATCCGCCCGTCGATGTACTCGTCGAGCACGGTCTGGAAGCGCCGCTGAAACATCTCCATTCCAACGGCGTGCAGCCGACCGCGGTTGTGCAGATACTCAATGATGCGCAACTGCAGAAGGTGATGGTCGGGATTGGGATGGGTCTCGCCGACAAACACGAAGTTCGCCTTGGCGAGATCGTCGATCATCGCGCGGAACTTCGCGGGGCGCGCGGTGATGTGCAGCTTCCCACCCGGCAACATGCTGGAAGGCGGTGCGGGCAAAAACTCGTTGCTCGGCTTGGCACCCTTGGCCGCCGCCGTGCTGGAGGCGTCTGCGGATGCTCCCGCCGCCGCGTCGGACACGTCAGCGCGCGTTTCCTCGCCAGCGGTTCGCGCGCGCGCCTTCGAATTCGAGGAACAAGCCGCCGCGAGA
Organism: Planctomycetota bacterium; assembly: GCA_021776785.1. Lineage (GTDB taxonomy): Bacteria > Planctomycetota > PLA2 > PLA2 > PLA2 > JAJFFF01. The sequence continues at coordinate 48,265 of JAJFFF010000044.1, forward strand.
AGGGCGGCGCACAACGCGGGAATAACCAGTCGGCTCATACGCGTGACATCTTAGCTGGAATCACGAATCGCCGCGTCACGGAGCAAGCCAAGTCCAGGCGACGTACGCCAGATAGCCGGCCAAAAGAACGCCGCCCTGGGCGCGGCCGATCCGCCGCGCGCGGTGCAGCAACGGAAACGCGAGCACGGCGAACACCGCCACGATCGGAAAGTCACGTGCAACGTATTGCGGACTCACGGGCACAGGCTGAATCACGGCGGTCGTGCCAAGCACAAACAGCAGGTTAAAGAGGTTCGATCCGGCCACGTTCCCCACGGCTAAGTCCGTCTCATTTTTCCGCACGGCCGAAAGCGTCGCCGCGAGCTCCGGCAACGAAGTCCCCGGCGCGACGATCGACACCGTGATCACGCGCTCCGAAACACCAAGAGTTCGTGCAATGTCAGACGCCCCGTGGACCAATAACTCCGCCCCGTACGCGATCCCAACCAAGCCAACGATGATGAGAGCTCCGTCGCGCCACGGGCGCGGGGGCGGCGGCGTTTCGTTACCCAAGATGACGCGGTTCGCTTGGGCGAAGCGCAGCGAACTCCAGAGGTAGAGCACAAACGCGACGAGCAGCGCGATGCCCGCCAGGCGCGAAACTTCGCCTTGGGGCCCAACCCACAGCACCAAAAACAAAGCGGCGAGCACACCGAACGGTAAGTCCGCACGGATCACGCGCCGCTCGACGTGCAGCGTCGCGAGGAGCGCACCGAACCCTAGGATCAAACCGACGTTGGCGATGTTGCTCCCCACAACGTTGCCCAGAGCAATGTCCGGACTGCCGTTGAGCGCCGCCTGCAACGACACGCCAAGCTCCGGCAACGATGTTCCAAACCCGAGAATGCACGCACCGATCACGACCTTCGGAACGCGATACGCATTCGCGAGCCGCGTGGCGTGGTGGACGAGCACTTCGCCGCCCAAAAACAAAACGACAATTCCCGCGACCAGGATGAGCGCCGGGCCCATGAACTCGCTCGCGGCGAGGAGATATATAGTCGTCGGGATCACAGCGGCCAACCGGTGGGTTGTAGCCTAAGTGAGGGTCGCGTCTCCACGCCCAATTCGGCCCGCGCAGGCGGTTTCAGCAGAAAAATTAAGGCGCATCGCACCGGCCGGTCGATGAAAACCTGTGATCTGTCGCGGCGTAGGGCGGAGCTGTCTCGTTTGGGCACTCCTTCTCGGTGTGGGGTCGGCGCTCGCCCCGGTGCGCGCCGACGGTGAGCCCGTGCCGATTCGCCGCCACGTCATCGCGCTCATGGAGGGCTCAGCGCCCGATTCACACACCGAAGATGTCGTGCACGAGTTGCTCGAGTTGCCGCTCAACCACTACGGCCTCATCGTGCACCGCCATTACATCCAAAATGGCCCGCCGCCCGCGCGCTGGCTCGAAGACGCGCACGCCATCCTCACATACTTCACCGCGTCGGGCGAACCGCAGCCGTGGCTGTGGCCGTGGCTCGAAGATGCCGCGGCGGGGCGACGCGTGCTGCACTTCGGCGAGTTCGGGCCGCTCGAGAAGGCTGATCCGGAACGGCTGCGACGCTGGCTCGCCCGCTTCGACTTGGCGTACGACGACGCGTATGTCGGCGCGGCCGAAGACGTCAACGTCGTGTGGCGCAGCGAAGCGACGTGTCGCTACGAGGCGGATCCACGGGCGCGCGCAACGCACCGCGGACCGCGCAACCTGTCTCCCAAAAACAAACCGTGGATTCGCACGACGGTCGGTGCGGAGCGCCAAGACGAACGAACGCCGGTCATCACGGGTCCGTGGGGCGGGCTTGCGCTCGATCCGTGGCCTGTCCGCAAGGGCAGCGACGCGCAAGACCGGCGCTGGCACATCGAGCCGTTCCTGTTTGTGCAGGAGGCGCTGGGGCTGGAACGCCAAATCGCGCCGCACCCGTGCGTCCTCAACGGCCGCCGCATGTGGATCTTGCAGGTGGATGGCGATGGCTTTGAGTCGCTCTCGACGATTCAACGCGATCAACTCGCCGCCAAGGTCATGCACGAAGAGATTTTCTTGCAGTACAAGCTGCCGTACACCGTCAGCATCATCGTGCGCAGCCTCACCAAGGACTACAACGTCGTCGAGCCGACGCCGGCGATGGTGATGGCGCGAAAGATCCTCAACACGCCGTGGATCGAAGCCGCGAGCCACGGCGTCCTGCATACGTTGAAGTGGCAAGTCGACCTGTTGCCCACACACGGACCGCGCACGATCATGTGGTACCGGTCGCTCAAAAACTACGAGTACAGTCAGGTCAACGAGGTCAAGGATTCGATCCGCTTCATCAACGAGCGGTTGCTCGAAAAGGGCAAGCGTTGCGAGGTCATGCTCTGGACCGGCTACGCGAATCCGCGTGAGGATGCGATCCTCGCGGCCTACGACTCCGGTTCCGTCAACCTCAACGGCGGCGTGTTCCGATGGGACTTGTGGCACGACTCCGTCGGGTACGTGACTCCTTGGTCTCGCCGCGCCGGGCGCGCGCTCCAGGTGTACGCGGGCGCCGCCAACGAAAACGACTTCGAAGGCTTCTTCACGACGATGCCCGGCTCGTTCGCGCACATCGACCAAACGATCGCACGCACAGGCGAACCTCGCATCCTGAAACCCGCGGACATCTACATTCACTTCTACAGCGCGGAGTCGCGGGAGCGTTTGCGTTCCGTCCACGATCTCATCAAGAAGTGGGCGTACGAAAAACCGACGGCGCCGGTGTTTTGCTCCACGTATTCCAATGCCGTGCGATCCGCCGTCAACGGGTCGCGCATCTTTAGGACGCGTGACGGCTGGGAGCTTCGCGAGTTCGGCCGCTGCCGAACCGCGCGCATCGACGACGAACCAAAGCACGTCGATTTCGCCAAAAGCACGGGGCTGCTTGGAGCGCGCCGGATCGGCAAGTCGCTCTACATTCACCTCGCGCAATCGGACGCGCACGTCGTGCTCGCGGACGATCCCGCGCGCTCGCCGCACGTGATCGAGGCGAACTGCCTCCTGCACCAAGGGTCGCTCGGCAAGAACCACGTTACGTTCGTCGCCGAAGCCGTCCAAGAGCGGATGATCGCGGTCGGTGGCTGGAAGCCCGGCGAGACGTTGCGCATCGCTTATGGCGAGCAACAGCGCGTCACCGCCGCAGACAACCGCGGCGTCGTGACCGTACGCCTTCCCGAAGGCGGCCGCACGCGGGTCCGTGTCAGTCGGTAATCGGTGCCGGATTGGGCGGGCTCCATCAAGTCGGGTCACCCTCCGTCCGAAAACGATGGGTGTCTCTATGGGGTCGATGCGCGTGGATCGTAGCGCTACTTTGGTTTGCGAGCGCGCCGGCGACCGCCGGCGAACCCGTGCGACGCCACGTCCTCGCGCTCCTTGAAGGTGCGGGTCCCAACGCCGAAGTCGAGGACCCGGTCCACACGCTGCTCGAGATGCCACTCAACCATCTCGGATTGGTTGTACACCGCCACTACATCGACAAGGGGCCGCCGCCGGATGCTTGGTTAAACGAATCGTGTGCCGTACTCACGTACTTCACGTCGATTCCGAAGCAACCGGTCGCGTGGTTGTGGCCGTGGATGGAACGAGCTCGCGTGGGACGACGCGTGTTGCACTTTGGAAACTTCGGAGTGCTGCACCTCGAACCCAACCGTTTGGCGCGCTGGCTCAAGCACTTCGGCCTCGACCACGACAGCGTCACCATCGACGACGCCGGACAGGTTAGCGTGCGCTTCGTCAGCCACCCGCTCTGTCTGTACGAAGCCGATCCCCGCAGCGCGGCCATTCACTTGGGCCCACGCAGCAAGTCGAACAAGAATCAAGTATGGGTCGAGACGGCGTGGAACGAGAAGCCGGACGACAAGCGCGCGCCGGTCGTGCTGGGCGACTGGGGAGGCATCGCGCTCTACCCTTGGGCCATCCGTCACGGAAGCGGCGATGTCGATCAACGTTGGCACATCGATCCGTTTCTATTTTTGCGCGACGCCCTCGGGGTAGCGGGCCAACCCGCGCCTCACCCGAGCGTGCTCAACGGCCGCCGGATGTGGATCACGCAAGTGGACGGCGATGGATTCGAGTCGCTGTCGACGGTGAAACGGGGCGAGTACTGCGCCGAAGTCATGGATCGCGAAATTTTTTCGCGCTACCGGCTGCCGTACACGGTCAGCGTGATCGTGCGCAGCCTGACGGACGACTTCGCGGTTGCCGAGCCGACGCGCGCGATGAAGGTCGCGCGGACGATCCTTAACCGGCCTTGGATCGAACCGGCAAGCCACGGCGTGTTGCACACGTTGAAATGGCAAGTCGACCTCTTGCCGACGCACAAAGCGCGGACGATCATGTGGTACGCGTCGCTCAAGAACTACGAGTACAGCCAGATCAACGAGGTGAGCGAATCGATTCGCTTCATCAACACGCGCCTGCTCAACCCCGACAAGCGCTGCGCCGTGATGCTGTGGACAGGAGCCGCCAATCCGCGCGAAAACGCCATTGCAGCCGCCGACGCCGCGGGCGCGGTCAACCTCAACGGCGGCGTGTTTCGCTGGGACATCTGGTACGACTCGGTGAGCTACGTTTCGCCGTGGTCGCGCCGCGTCGGCCAGACGCTGCAGGTGTACGCGGGCGCCGCCAACGAAAACGACTTCGAAGGTTTCTTCACGACGATGCCCGGCTCGTTCCGCCATATCGACACAACGCTCGAACGCACTGGGTCGCCGCGCATTCTGAAACCCGTCGATCTCTACATCCACTTCTACAGCGCGGAGAATGCGGGCCGCTTGGCAACCATTCACCAACTGATCAAGAAGTGGGCTTACGAGAAGCCGACCGCGCCGGTCCACGCATCGGTGTACGCCCGCGCGGTGCGCTCGGCCGTGAACACGGCGAAGATCGAACGCAACGAAGACGGCTGGACGATGATCGACTTTCACGACTGCCGTACGGTTCGCATCGATGGCGACCGGCGCCACGTGGACCTCCATGCGAGTAACGGCTTACTCGGCGCCCGGCGCATCGGTGAATCGCTTTACGTTCACCTCGCGCAGTCGGACGCGCGCGTCGTGCTGCGCAAAGAAACGACCGTGCACCCACACATCCGGGAAGCCAACTGCCTCCTGGACGACGGCAAGATCACGCCGCACGGCGTGCGTGTCCGTGCGTCCGGGGTTCAAGAGCAAACCATCGTGTTCGCCGGCTTGCCGAAGAGCCGGTTCATCCGCGTGCTCGTCGACGCCACGACGGCGGAACGGCGCACCGAACCCGATGGCACGATCACCGTGCGGGTCCCCGCCGGACACCAAACACGCGTGGAAGTCGGCTCGATCGCCGACGCGGAGTGAGTGGACCGTCGCGCGCGGGAGGACCTTAGTCCTTCGGCAGCCGATCGACCGGCGACCGCGTCACAAACGTCTTGTAGCCGCGCGCCGTGTTGCTCGCCACGACGGCCGCACGGTGTTGCGGGTCGATCACGTACTCCACGACGAACACCGGAATGTTGCGCTTGACCCACAGGTCGAGGACGCGCTCGTGCTCCGCGGTGGACCAATCGCCGGTGGCCGGGATCGGTTGATCGCCGGCCTCGGGATCGTCCCAGAGCGCCTTCGCGTTCCCGTAAAAATGTACGCTTTCCTGGCTCACGCCATCGACCCAGCGATAGAACTCGGGGACGGCTTCCGCCAAGGGCCCGCCGTTTTGAGCGACGACCAAGAAGCCGGGCTTGCGACGGCGCGCGTAGGCACGGAGATCGCGAATCAGCTCCGCCATCGCGCGCGCCGGATTGACGGCTGCCTGTTGGGCGGCCGCCACGATGGCAGGCTCGCGATATCCGAGCACCCAGTCCAGATACACACCGTCAAATCCGTCGTCGATCGCCTGATCGAGCAGCGCATGCGGCGACCCCCACAGGCGCACACGCCAACGCTTGTCCCAAAATGAGACGGGGTAGTTGCCCGCCCACCCGTCCGGATCCACCGTTACCAGGAACGACGGGAAGCCAGGCGCGTCCTTGGTCGGCGCGCGCCACTCGCCACGAATCCAATACGGTCGGTAGCTCTCCGCTTGCCCGACGTTGAGATACGCAAGGCACAGCCCGTGCTCTTGTGCGCGCGCAACAACCGACGCCGTGGGGAAGCTCTCTTGGCCACGTACGGTGCGCGTAGGCTCGATCACGACGACGTCGGCTCGCGCGGCAACCAATCGATCGACGGCGCCCTCGCGCTCCAAGCCATCGAGCTGCATCACCCAGGAACGAGCGGCCGCCAGGCTGCGCGGCGAAGGCGAGTCCAAGGGCGTCGTTGTCTTGCACCCGGCCGCGATCCACAAACTCAAAAGAACCAACGTTGCTCGCACACTCTGTCTATCGGCGGTTTCAGCAACACACAGTGAAATGCCGAAAAGGGAGGGTCCGAAAGTCTTGTCCGGGCGGGATGAGGCGGTTTGGACATAGGAACAGCGCCGAGGGCGGTCGGCGACAGCATCGGTCTGTCCACGCCTAACGCGTTCAGCGGGAAGCGGGCTTGGGGCAGTGAATCTATCGGGCTGGAGATTCCTGGTGTTTGCAATCACAGGAGCGGCGTCTATCGTCCTCCTGGCAAGCATCGGTACGCCCGGAAAGCGCCAGACCGAGATCATCGACCGCCACACCGGACGGAAGGTCATCTCCGTCCACACCGTTGCCGACGCCCTGTTCGCCGCCCGCGATTCAGGCCATGCGCAACACGCCCGCAGCCGGTTCGCCGCCGAGCGTCACAAATTCAAAGTCACGGCCGTCTTAGACCGCCTCGACGCAATTCTCGCGAGCGAACTCAGCAACGATCTCGAGGCTCCGCCCGAAGCCCACGCCCACGCCGCCGTCATTGCCGCCGAACAGGAGCGCGCCCGCCAACTTCGCGCTCAACTCGACGAAAGCCTGCCCGACAAGCTTCCCCGCGCCACCCTGCTTTCGCTGTTGGATGATCTCGAAGCCGACACAACGATCGCGGCTTCGACGGAAGAATTCTTTGCGCCGCTCGCCCGGTGGCGCAGCGATCGTGCAAGCGAACCGCACCGCCCCGACGAATGGGCCGCCCGCCGTTTACGCAAACTCGAGGAGTCTAAGGACCCGCCCACCGAAGCGGACTTCTTAGAGCTTGTGGACGCATTTCGCTCGCAGAATCGGGTCCGCGCTCAGCGCCGCTGGCTGTTGCGTGGATTTGGCGCGCTGCCTCATTCGCATGAAATCCGCGAACGACTCGTCCGCACCTATCTCGCGCACGGCCGGACCCAGGAAGCGTTCTTAATCATCGGAACGGCGCTGCGCGACGAGCCCGACAACATGGAGCTCTGGAACTACCGCGCGCAGATCGCGGGATGGTTGACGCTACCAAAGTTGGAGCTCGAAGCGCGCGTTCGACTGCTCGCCGAACTCGACAACACGGAAGCGCGCGAGCGCATCATCACGCTTTGCCGGTACGTTGGAAAACCCGAACTCGCGATTCCCCACGCGATCCACGTCGCCCAAGACAGCGAGAACCCCGCCATCCGCGAACGCCCGTCGCGGTTGGCGCTCGCCGCCGGCAGAGTCGACCTAGCGCTTGGGTTCTTGGCCGCGGAGGCCGAGCGCACGCACAAACACAAGTTCTGGCGCGAGAAGATCATCGAGTACGCGTGGCAGGACTTGCGCGTGGACCGCGTGATCGCCGAGCTTAAGTTCCTGCGTGCGCGTTACCCCGATGACGGGTACGACGGCCAACTCGAATCGGTGTACCGCCGCCGCAACATGGCCGCCGAATTGGTCGAGCTGCTCGACGCCCGCCTCACCGGCAACGACAATCCGGAACTCGAACAGGAAGTCATCGGCCTCTACACATCGTTGGGGAACACAAAGCGCGTTCGCGAACTCTTGGAACGGCGCCTCCGGCGCATTCAAGATCCCGCCCGGTTCTTCGAAGCGCTTCCGAGTTTCATCCGGCTCAAACTGACGCTATTCCCCACAGCGGAACGTCTGATTGCGTCGGATCGCTTCACCGCCCCGCAGATGGTGATCGCGCTCGACGCCCTCACCCCCCACTTCGCCGACGAAGGGTTTCGAAAGCTCGCGCTCGCCGCCGCCCGCCGCTGGCCGAGCGAACCCGCCGCCCGCGAACTGCTCATTACCGACGCGGACCAACGAGCCGACGACGCCGCCCGCGCCGATGCGGCCATGGCACTGTCACGCGCCAATCCCGACGACCCCGTGTACCTCAAAGCGTGGCTTGAACGAGCGAGTTGGGCCGGAAACGCAAGCAGCGAAGCAGAAGCACGCACGCTCTGGATGAAGCACAACCCCGACGACAAGGAGAACGAAACCAAGCTCGCCGAACTCTATGACATCCTCGAACGCCCCGACGACGCGTTGGTTCTGTGGCGCCGCCTCGCCGCCCGCGAAGGCGCCGCCTCCGATGCGCATCTCAAAGTGATCGAAGCTCTGTTTGCCGCGGACCGCGTCGAGGAAGCCGTCGCCGCACTCGAAGAACGGGCGGCGCTTCCCAACGCGTCGCTGGAAGACCGTTTGCGCGTGGCCGAGCAACTCTTCGCGAAGAGCTACTTTGATCGCTCGCTGCATTTTTTCACCGTTGTGTTGGATGAGGAACCGCAACACTTGGTCGCGCTCCTGCGGATGGGACAGATCCGTTCGTGGACCAACGACCCACGCGGTGCCATTCCGTTTTTTGAGGAACGGCTCGCGCTGAGCGACGAAGACGCCGCCGAAGTGCAGTACTACTTGGGCGAGGCGCTCTGGTCGGTGCGCGAGACCGAGAAAGGGCGTCGCCTCCACGAACTGAGCCTCGCCGACCTCCTACCCCGCACCGATCGCACGGTCAGCCAGGATGTGATGGTCGCAAAAATGTTGGCGCGCCTCGGGCGTGTCGATGAAGCCCTCCCGATCTTTGAGCGCACGATCGAACTGCTCCCGGATGACGTCAACCTCGTCCTCGACTTCGCCGACTCGATGATTGCCGTCCAACGCATCGAACGCGCACGCGCCCTCGTGGATCGCGCCAAGTCGATGAAGCCCAAGTCGGCGCGCGTCATGCGGCTGGACGGCTCGCTCCTGCTGCGCGAGAAGAGGCCCGCTGAGGCGGCGCGTGTGCTACGCGTCGCGTTCGAGCGCCACGGACCGGAGGCCGGCACCGAAAGCGAGCGCGGCCTCGCGAACGAACTCAGCGGCGATTGGATAGCGGCGACGGACGCGTACGAACGTTCGTTGCAGCTGCAGCCCGGCAACGTAGACGTGGCGCGCTCGTTGCAAACGCTGGCCGATCAGCTCGCGGAGTTCATCCACGGCGAGCTTGCGTTCCGGCGCGCCGGAGACGACACCGTGTTCAGCTTGCGCGCGATTGGCTCCAAGCAACTCAGCAAGCGTGTGCGCGGCGCCGTAGAACTTGGGTTCCGCTCCTACGAAGGACAATCCAGTCTGGGCATGGTCGACGACACGCTCATGCTCGTCAACGTCGCCGCGTTTTTCCGCTACGAAGGGAGCGACACGCTTTCGGTCGGCATCTCCGGCTTCCCCGGCGCCGACGGCGACCTCCCGATCGGCGCGTGGGCGGGATGGCACTTGCTGCGTCGCGATCCGTACCAGGCATTCAACGCCGTCGCGTTCGCCAACTTGTTGTTCGACGATCCCGCCGCTGCCGTGACTCTCGGCGGCCGACGCACCGGCATCACGGTGGACTACCAACGCGATCTTGGCCGCCGCGGTTGGGTGAGTGCCGCCGCCACATTCGAGGCGCTCAGCCTCGATGCCGTGAACGCGCGCGACAACCGCGTCGATGCGCTCGCGTCGATCGGGTGGCGCTTCCACGAAGGACTCACGCGCCTCGCCCCGCCGATCTCGATCTCGCGCCCCGAGCTACCCGGACTCACCGGCATGAGCCTGTTGGAAGACCCCGCGCACACGCCTGGCCCGTTGCTCGCCGCATGGGTCAGCTTGCAAGCGATTCGACTGCAAGACAACACGCTCGCCCCGTTCATTCCGATCGGGGACAAGTTTTATTACCTCGCGCTTGGGGGGCGCGCGGACTTTCATCTCGCGCGCGGTTGGGGCGCGGGCGCCGAAGTTTCGTTGGGCACCGAACTCAACGCCGGCGAATTCTTTTTCAACGTTCGCGGCGGCGCCACCTGGCGGCCGTCGCATCGCATCGAACTCACCGCCACAGTGGGAGTCGGCACGACGCAAGGTCGTGATCAGGACTCCACCTCGGTGGATGGAAGGATCGGTTTCACCGTCCGCTGGTAATGAGCACGCGGAAACCGGATCCCTCCAATCAGCCGCCGCGCAAGCCGGACGAGACTTCGTCCGTCGAGGAGTGGCGTCTGCAGTTCCAGTTGCCGCCCGACGCCACGCACACCGACTTCGGTCAGTTCGACTTGACACCGCTGCCCCCCACGACTGTGGATGGGGCCGAACTCATTTCTGCGCCGGAAGCCGACGCCCAGGCTTCCGTGCCCGATGACGACGTCGCGTGCGACAACGACGCCGCAACGGATCAAAAAACGACCCCGCACGAAGACGTGTCGGCGCCAACGCACGACCCGCAAGCCGCCACGCCCGCCGAGTCCGACGCCGCCCGCGTCGGGGCCCCCAAGCAAGCGCGCAACGACGAGCCAAAGGACAACGACGCAAGGGACGCCGACGCGAGGGACGACGACGCGAGGGACGAACCCGACGACGCGGCATTGTTGAGCGACGAACTTGACGATACGGCGGAGTTTGACGAGGCAACCGTTGCCCAGTTGATGGAGCTCGGCGAAGGTCCGCTCTTTGAAGATAGCGGCGACACACGGACCGAGCTCGGCGGTTTGTGGATGGCGGCCAACCCCGACAACGAACCGAAGTCGGCCGCCGCATCCGTTCCGCTCTTTACTGACGACGACGACGACGACGACGACGACGCCACCGACGATCACCAAGAGACGAACGCACGAGACGACGTACCCGCGCCGCACGCGCCGCCGACGCCCGTAGCCCACGACGAACGGGCGGGGTCGGGCGACGCCGCGGAACCCGTGAGCGACGCCACCGCCACCGCAGCAGGGTTCGAAGGCCCGCCGGTGGCGACGCCCGAAACCGCGACCGATTGGCGTCCGGAAGGCACACTGGCGACCGAGACGAACGCCCTTCCTTCCGAAGGCTTCGCCGCGCCGCCGATGGGCACTGAAACGTCGTTCGACCCCGACGAAACGGCCACGCGCATCGGAAACATGCCTTCGGCGGAAGCCGACCTCGTCGACGACGACGAGGTCGACCCAAACGGAGACGAAGTCGAGCCGTTCCATGACGCCGATACGGATCCGAATCCGCCGGTCGCAGGCGGGCCGCTCGCGCAGCTCGGTACCGACGACGCGAACTACGGTTCCACGCGCACCGACGTCTTCCGTGCGGGTGCGGCGTCGCCGGTCCCGGCGGCGCCCACGTCCAGCGCGAACGCCCCGTTGCACGACGCGGAAACCGATGCGTTCGACGAATCGGTCGCCCCGCACGATGCGGAAACCGCAGGGCTCACCGACGTCGGCGGCTCAGCCCGCGCGGCACTAGATCCATCAAACACCGGCACTGCGTCGCCTCCGCGCGGTGCCTCAGGTGATTCGTACGAAGAAGAGACGGATCCCTTCGCAGGGTTAGACCTCCCGCCCGAGGTCCCCCTGCCTTACTCGGGACTCGTCGAAGACGAGGAGGTGAGTGTTCCGGCCCTGCGCCGCCGTCGCAAGTCGGCGCGGCGCGGGCCGACGCTCCGTCAACGTTTCGCGCAATGGCGCGAAAACTGGGAAGACCTCGAGGTCGGTGAAAAGGTGCGCGCCTTTGGGCAGCGCCTGAAGAAATCGCTGAAGCCCGCTCGCGGCCGCCCCGCGCCGCAGGCCGAAATCCGCCTTGAGAAAACGTCCGAGTGGTGGCGCAAGACGCTTGTCGAAATCGGCATGCTCTACGCGATTATCGTCCCGATCGAACTCGCCAGCAACGGCGGCATGATCGGTGCGTTCGGCGTCCACCCCCACCCGTATTGGCTCGTCGTGTTGCCGATGGCCGGAGCACGCGGCGCTGTTGCCGGTCTGATCAGCGCGTTCATCGCGTCCTTGCTCTACACGATCGGAGCGTTCCAAGCGCTGAGTAAGGACGGCGCGGAAACGTTGTTTACGTATCGGCACATGATGGAGCCCATTCTGTTCTTCGCAGTCGGCTACTTCGCGGGCGAGCTGCATGACGAACTGGAGTTGCGCTACAAGCAACTCAAACGACTGCTGGACGACGTCCAGGTGCGCAATACGCGCCTGCGACAAGAACGAGACGTGTTGTCCGACGCGAACAAAGAGCTGGAGCGGCGCATCGTCGACGACTCCGTGCAGTTCAACAACTTAATCGTCGCCGCAACGCGGATCGAGAAGGCGGGCCGAACCGAAGTGTTCGAGATCGCGCTCGACCTCGTCGAGGAACACTGCGGCGCGTCGTCGTCGGTGCTGATCCTGCTTGAGGATGGAACGCTCGACTTACTTTGTCAGCGCGGTTGGCGCGACGACCAAACGTCGCATCGACTCGCCGCGGCGCGCGAAAGCGAGTTTGTGCATCGCGCGCTCAGCGAGGGCGAAAGCATCAACGGGTTCCACCCCGAAGAGTCCGCGCCGGAGAAGGGGCCGCTGGTTGTGGCGCCGCTGTACGACGCGTCCGGCGTCGCCAAAGCGCTCCTGTGCCTCGACGAAATTCCGCTGTCGCGCCTCAACGAGTCCACCGTCTCGATCTTCTTGGGCATCGGCGAATGGGTTTCGGCAACGCTCGGCCGTTTGGACGGCGGACCGACGGAATCGGTTGCGCGCCCGAACGCGCCGATCCCTGCGGGCTTGAGCGACGCGTGGCTTGGCCGACCCGCGCAACTCGGCGAGCGCCTGCGCCTCGAGGTCGAACGCTGCACGCGCTACGGCGTGCCGACGAGCTTCCTCGTGATCCAAGCGACGGAGTGGACCGACGCGACGCGCGAAGGCCGCGACGTCTTGGACCACTTCGTGCTCACTCACTTCACGGGCGGGATGCGCCCGAGCGATGCGCTGTTCGCGTTCGGCTATCCGGGTTGTTACCTGCTCGTGCTCAGCGGTACCACCATCGAAGGTGCAGAGGTCGTGCGGCAACGTCTGACGCGTCGCATCGAATACAGTGCGTCCAAGACCGTCGGCACGGTCGAGATCGCCGCGATGGGCCCGGACACCGAATCGCCCGATCTGGTCAGCCTGATCGAGCGCGTCGCGGATCGCTTCCGTCGCTTCTCGACGCTCCCGCTCGACCGCGACTGCCCCGTCACGATTCCGGAATCGACGCGCTGCGGCAACATCGAAGAGTTCATCCGCCGCTTGCGTTTGGAGACGAGCCTCGCCACGCGCAACGGCTTCGACTTCCATGTCGTCGGCATCTCCGCCGAATTCATCAGCGAATCCGACGCCGATCTGCTGGCACGCCACGTCCACGACGCCGGTTTGCGTGTGTTGCGCCCGACGGACGGCGTGTACGTCGTCGGCCGTCAACACTGCTCGATCCTCTTGCCCAACACCGACGGGGAACAAGCCGCGACGATTGCCCATCGTCTCGTGACGGCCGCGCGCGAACGCGATCCGGACGCGCCCTACGGAGACATGGAGACGCAGGTGTTGAGCCTCGGCGCGCACCACCCGGATGCCAGTTCGTTGCTGCTCGCCCTCTCCCGCGCGCAACGGAAGGAGAACGCATGACGGAACCCAAAAAGCGGACGAGCCGCCTACAGATCTTTTATGTTCTCGTCGCGACGGTCATCGACGTGACCGCCGCCGTGTGCGTCGTCGGATACAACCGCTGGAGCTGGGTGTTTTACGGCACGCTGATGCACTTCGTCGCGGCGGCGTTCTGTTGGTTCGCCGCGCGGCGCCGTCGCCCCGACCTCGCTTCGGTCGAACGCGACGTCGTCGTGGGGACCGCGCTGCTCGTTCCCATCTTCGGTCCCGCCTACGCGTGGCGGATGCCGCACCCTCCCGCGACCGAAGAAAATCGCAACGCCCACGCCGTATTCGAAGACTACGCCGACCACGTCCGCCCCGTGGACGCGGACTACGAGCGCACGCTGTTCACCGGAGACTACGAACGCGACATGGCGCGCGAACTCGATGCCGAGAGTTACCACGCCGTGTTGCGCGTCGGTTCGACCGACCAGAAGCGAAGCGCGCTGCAACGCTTGGCGGAACTTGGCGAACCCAAGCACTTCCAGTTGGTCCGCCTGTGCCTGCTCGACCCGTCCCACGAGGTGCGGCTCTACGCCTACAACGAGCTCGAACGCGCCAGCCGCTTCTACGAGGAGGCGCTCGCGAAGGACTCCGCCGCGTTGAAGAAGTCGCCCGAAAACGCCGAAGCCTATCTCTCGCTGGCGCGGACCTATTTTGCGTACGCCGCGAGCGGCATTCACGACTCGCAGATGGGCGCGTTTTATTTTCAGTCGGCGGCGGACTTCGCCGAGAAGGCGCGCGGGGCGGGCCACGGCGAACCCGATCCGGTCTGGGTTCATGCCCACGCGCTCGGACGCCTCGGCAAGTACAAGGAAGCGCTCGCTTACATGGATGTGCTCACGCCCGGACAACAGGACCTACCCACGTCGTGCATGGTCCGCGCCGAACTGGCGTACCGCCAGCGAGATTTCCTCGGAGTCCGCAAAGAGACCGCTCGCTTGAGCGGCTCGGACGTGAAACTCCCGGAGTGGCTCAAAGCCCTGGAGGTGGTCACATGAAACGCGCCGATGTCTGCTTGATTCTTGAAGGCACATACCCGTTCGTAAGCGGCGGCGTATCGTCGTGGGTGCATCACCTCACGTCTCGACTGCCGGATCACACGTTCTCGATCCTGCACATCAGCCCGAAGCGTGGGTTCTACGAAAACGGCCACGTGTACGACATGCCCGACAACATCGTCGGCGTGCGTGAAGTCTATCTACACGACTACGTCCTGTCCGGCCGGGGCCGTCCGACCGACCTGCGCGACAAGGTCCTGCGATTCCGAAACCTCGCCGAAGACATGCGCTCGGGCCACTCCGGTTCGTTCGCCGCGTTCTTGCGCGCGTTGCAGTCCGAAGGCAACGAGGGGTTCTCGTCGTTTGACCTCCTCCAAACCTACGAGAGTTGGAAAGTACTCGTCGACACGTATCACAAGGAAGCCGGGGACGAGAGCTTCCTCAACTTCTTCTGGACGTGGCGCTACGCGTACTTGCCCCTGTTCAATCTGCTTTCGACAAAGATCCCCAAGGCGAAGGTCTATCACACGATCTCGACCGGCTACGCGGGCATGCTCGCCGCCGGTGCGAAGGTACGGTACGGGCGCCCGATGCTGCTCACCGAGCACGGCATCTACACCAAGGAACGGCGCATCGAGATCAATCGATCGGACTGGATTCAGGACTGGGACTCCGGCGAGTTGGTCGCGGAACGCACCGCGCCGTACTTCCGACGCTACTGGATCCGACAGTTTTCGATGATGAGCACGGTTACGTACGAGTACGCCGACGAGATCTTCACGCTCTACACCGGCAACACGCTGGAGCAGATCAAAGACGGGGCCGATCCGAACAAGCTCCGCATCATTCCGAACGGCATCGACCTCGAACGCTTCGGGGAAGCCGCTGCTGAGTTCGACGCGCGCGGCCCAAACGAGCGCTTCACGGTTTGTTTCGTCGGGCGCGTCTGCCCCATCAAGGACGTGATGACGTTCATCAGCGCCATGCGTTTGGTGGCGAACGAGATCCCGAACGTGAAAGTGCGCGTCATGGGCCCGATGGAAGAGGACCCCGAGTACGCCGACATGTGCAAACGTCACATGCGCCAGCTCGGCCTCGAAAACAACATGGAGTTCGAGGGCAGCGTCAACGTGCTGGAGGAGCTGCCCAAGGTCGACGTGATGGTGCTGACAAGCATTTCCGAAGCGCAACCGCTCGTGATTTTGGAAGCCGGCTCGGTCGGCATCCCTTCGATCGCGACCGATGTCGGCTCGTGCGACGAGCTGTTGTTCGGCCGGACGCCGGAAGATCGCACGCTCGGTGCGGGCGGGATCGTCACACCGATGGCGTCGCCCGGCGCGACCGCGCGCGCCGTCATCGACCTCTACCACGATCCGGCGCTACGCGAACGCATGCGCGACACGATGCGTGAGCGCGTGCGCCGCTACTACGGGCAGCCGGACATGGTGGCGGCATACGACGAAATCTACGACCGCCACAAGAACGCGCCGACCGCGGAACTTCAGGAGGTGAAGTGATGGCGGGCATCGGCTTTGAACTGCGCGCCATGATCAATGAGCGCGGCGGCTTCGTGAACAAGGCACGCGCGTATCTGTGCGCGGGCCTGATCTCGTCGGGGCCCTGGCTGATGACGATCCTCACGCTCACGCTGCTCAACATGGCCGGCCCGATGCTCGGCGGCCAGGAGGGCTACGCCCTGTTCCGCGCGCTCGTCACGTACGCGTTCGCGTTCAGCCTGATCCTGCAAGGCATCGGCCAGATGGCGATCACGCGTCACATTGCGGATCTCCTCTACTCCAAACAATACGATCGCATCCTGCCCGCGTTTATCGCCGCAATCGCCGTCACCGGCATCGTGCACGCGGCTCTCGGTTTCGCGTTTTGCATCTGGGCCGGCTTCGACCCGGGACTCTCCTGCCTGTTCTCCGGGCTGATCTCCATCATCGGCATGACGTGGATTTCGCTGGTGTGGCTCAGCGTCGCACGCCAGTTCGACGACGTGTTGCGCGCTTACGTTTACGGAACGCTCGTCGCGATGGTCGGCGTGTTGTTGTTGTTGGTCGGCAAGGGAACCACTGGAATCCTGGCGGCGTACACCGCGGGCCAAGGCTTCACGTTGGTACTCCTCATTCAAACCATCCTGCGCGGCATGGAATCGGGCGGCAAGCGAGAGTTCAACGTTTGGACGAGCGTGCTGTCGTTTCCCAGCCTGGTCGCGGTCGGGTTTTTCTACAACGCTGCGATCTGGGCCGACAAGATGATCTTTTGGTTCCGGGACGGCGTCGGCCCGCATGAACTCGTGCGGTATCACCCGCTGTACGACACGTGTAGCTTTCTCGCGTATATGACCGTTGTGCCGGCGCTTGCGATTAACCTGGTGCGCCTCGAAACCGCGTTCTACGAAAAGTACCGCGCGTACTACGGCGCCATCCTGCACGGCACGCCGCTCAACGTGATCATCGACAAGCGCGAACGCATGTTCCGCACACTCCGCGAAAGCGTGATCCAACTGCTGCGCGTGCAGGGCGCGATCACCATCGCGTTCATCGTGTTTGCACCGCCGCTCATTCAGTTCCTCGAACTGCCCCCGGCGGCGGTCAAGGTCTTTCGATTGACGTGCCTGGGCGCGTTTTTCCATGTGATGTTGCTCATCACCGTGCTCATGCAGCTCTATTTCGACCTGCGCCTACAAGCGGCCGCGACATCGTTTTTCTTTCTTGTCTTAAACACCGGCCTCGCGTGGTGGAGCGTGTCGCGTGGCGTCGATTCCTACGGCGTCGGCTACGCGATGGCGTCGTTTCTTTCGCTGCTGCTCGGCTACCAGTTGCTGCACAACAACTTAGAGAAACTGGATTACAAGACGTTTACCAACCAGCCGATTAGCGGCGATCGCCCGCCGACCAGCGAAGAGCTGGCAGCGGCGGCGGCCGAAGACGCGGCGGATAGCGACGACGAAGACGAACCGATCCTCGAGACGCCGGCGACGCCCGCGGTGACCAAGACTCAAGCGGCGGTTGCCGCGGTCGCGCAGTTAACCGCGCCGCCAGCCGAAGCGGTGGCCGCAGACGGCGAAACCGACGAGGATACGTTGCGCTTTGTGCTCTACCCCGATGCGATCGGCGCTTCCGGGTCCATCCCGGTCGAACCGGCACCGACGGAGACGCCCGCCGAAACGCCCGCGGAGGAGCCGGTGGATGAGTCGCCCGCCACGATCGCGGAGGAACCCGCACCCATGCCGGACGGCATCGTCGAAACGGCAACCGACATCGTGCCGGAAACCGCGACCGACGTCGCGCTGCGCTTCCCGCCTGTCGAATTGGCGGACCGACCGTTCGATCCGGACCAAACCAAGACCGACATCCTCGACGCGGCCCGCTCAGCCGAGATCGCCGACGAAACGGCGGAGTTCGACGACCCCGACGCTGTCGATGAAAACGTGGAAACAGATACCAGTGCAAGCGACGACGGAGAGGCGACGGAGCAAGGCGATGCCGTGCCGGTCACCAAGACCGACGTGTTCAAGCCATAGCGATTTCGCGAATCGAACGCAGCCGCCGACGGGCGCGCTTGACCGTGGCGAGCTCCTCGTCGTTGGTGCAGGTCGTCACACGTCGCACCAACGCACGGGCGGCCGTTTCGTACGCGCCGAGCACCTGCGCATCGCTGGCATACACCGGCAGGCCGAAGAACGCCCGCGCGCTGCGGCGATCGAGCTTGAGGATCGGCGTCTTGGCGAGGCGCCGCAGCCACGGCCCCGGGTCCTCCATCGGACGGTCGCGGCGCGGGCGACCGACAAGGGTGTCGCGGGCCGCCACGAGCAGCTGCAGTTGCCCGCGATACTGACGCATCTCCGCTGCGCGACGCGCATCCAAGAGCTTGCGCTTGAGCGGGCGGCTCATGCGCTGGTACGCAGCAACAGCAACTTCTTTGCGAGCGCTCGGGTCCACCCCCAGCCACTGACACGCGGCCTTTTGATCCATAAGAGATACAGATCGGCCGACCGCGTGCCGTTGGACAGCTCCTTCTGGGGCTACTTGCCGGCAAGCTTGCGGGCCGCGCGCACAAGCTCTAAGAACTCCTTGCGCTGTCCCCCGGGATCCTCGCCCACGGCGGAGCCGGCGATCTCCTCGACCGCGCCCCACGTCAGCGTCGCGGCGTGCGGCGACTTCTTCAAAAGCATGCCGAACCCGGCGACGGCAGCGCCGAACCGGAAGTCCACACTCGCCCTGTCAAACGCAGCCGACAAGCCCGACACGTCCTGCTCGACGAGCACGCTCTTGTCTTTGTCCCGCGGCTTGTAACGAACGCGCAATCGAAGCCAAGCGTCGGTCGATGCGGCCTTCGCCGGGCCGTTTTCCGGCGCTGTAAACGGGTTGGCATCCACCTTGTCCGCGCTCGGGATCGCTTCGCCCTGAGGAATCAACTCGTAGTACACGGTCACCGTTTGACCCGCACCCAAGTCGCCCGCATCTTTCTTGTCGTCGTTGAACTCGCGCGCCGCCAAGCCACGGTTTTCGTATCCGATCAGCCGGTAGCCGGCGACCTTGCGCGGGTTGAAAAAGACCTGGATCTTGACGTCTTTGGCCAACGTCAACAGGGTGCCCGCAACGTTATCGACGAGAACGCGCTTCGCCTCGTCCAATGTATCCAAGTACGAGTAGTTGCCGTTGCCGTTGTTCGACAGCGCCTCCATCATGCCGTCTTTTAGGTTGCCCGTGCCGAGGCCGAGCACACTTAGGTACACGCCCTCTTGCGCACGCGCTTTCACCAGAGCGAGCAACCCGTCGCGGTTGACCACGCCGACGTTGAAGTCGCCGTCGGTCGCCAACACAACTCGGTTTAGCCCGCCCTTGATGAAGTGCGACTGGGCAAGGTCGTACGCCTGCTGGATGCCGGCGCCGCCGTTGGTCGAACCATCGGCAACGAGCTTGTCGATCATATAGTGAATCGTTTTCTTCTCGTTGCCCGCCGTCGGAACGAGCGCGACCGCGGCCGAACCGGAGTACGTAACGATCGACACGCGATCACCCTCATCGAGGCGATCCACCAGCAGCTTCAGAGCCTTCTGGAGCAGCGGCAGCTTGTTGGCGTCGCGCATCGACCCCGACACATCGATCAAAAACACCAAGTTTGCCGACGGACGCTTCGCAAACACCTTGCGCTTGGCCTGCAACGCGATCCGCACGAGCTTGTGTTTGGCGTTCCACGGGCAATCGGCGATCTCGGTGTGCCATGCGAACGGATGTGCGTTCGCAAGCGACGGCGCGGTGTATCCGTACGAGAAGTAGTTGAGCAACTCTTCGACGCGGACCGCACCCAGAGGCGGGAGCTTACCCTCGCGCAGCAAACGACGCACGTTGGCGTAAGACGCCGTATCGACATCGATCGAGAACGTGGACGAGTCTTCACGCGAGACCTTCCGAAACGGGTTGGAACGCGCCGGGTCGTATTTCTCGCCCGTTACCGGATCCGTTGTGAGAATGAAGTAGCCAAACGTACTCCGCAGCTTCAGCTGCTGCTTTTGTTGCGGTGTCAGTTCGGTCGTGAGGAGTCCGATGAACCGACGTTTATGAAGCGTCACGTCATGCAAGACCCTCTCGAGTTCCGCTTTGCTCCCCTGGATCGCCGTGAGCTCTCTCAACTTCTGTTTCGACGCTTCAAGCGCACGCCTCCACTCTTCATCCCTCTCCACCCATTCCGCTGCTCGAGAAACAGTCCCCTTGCCGAGCTTGGGCGCCCCACGCACGGTGATGCGGTCATCTTTGCCCGAGAGTTCATGAATCCTTGGGGCCACCGACGTGGTCTTCGTCTCCGCGACAGGTCCGGCGTCCGGTTTCGGAAGGTCTTCCGGCTGCGTCGGATCGACATCTAAGTCTTCCGCAGGCTGGTGGTCGCTGGCAGCACGCTCGTTCGATGCGCGCTTGTTGTGCTGCGCTGCTGCAAACACGATCGTGCCTGCGATCAACACGGCGGCTGCGGCCGTGATCCGCCGGAATACAACGCCGCGTTTGCTAGCACCCTGCGCCAAGATCGCGCCGCGTCGCTCGCTGCCCAGCGCCTCGCCGCACTCCTGATCGAGTGCCGTCTCCAGCTGGCTCGCCATGCGTCGCAGGGCATCGGCCTCGGCGCGCGCGGCCGGGTCCGCCGCGAGCGCATGCTCAAACGCGATCAACTCTTCGCCGGCCATTTCGCCGACGGCGTATTGCGTCAAACGGGGGTCATCTCGTTCGATCTTCATGATTTGGTTCTCCGGTTCGCGGACGCCGTGAGGCGTCCTCGCAACGTTTGCATGGCGCGGTGAAGGAGGAAGCCGACGTTGGTCTCTGAGATCTCCACGACCGACGCAATCTGTCGGTACGTAAATCCCTCCTGAAACTTCAACCGCAAGATCTCTTGCTCGCGGGCGGGAAGGTCGCGAACGGTCTGACGCACGCGCGCCATCTCGTCACCCTTCGCCACAGCGTCAAACACCGTGTCGAGCTGATCGCTCATCGTCGGATCCAGATCTTGCTGTGTGTCCATGCGCCCCTGCTTTCTCCGTAGATCGATGCAGCAATTTCGGCAGACGGTAAACAGCCACGGGCCGAGACGATCTTCGACCGTCGCGGGGGGCTGTTTGCAGAGCCGCAGGAAACACTCCTGCACCACATCGCGGGCAGAGTCGACGTTGCCGACCAGACGAGTTGCATAGCGCACGAGCGGCCGCTCAAAGCGTTCCAGCGCTTGCTCAATCCATCGCCGATCATTGAAGAGTCGTATCTCTGCCTCCATCCACGAAGACGCGCGAGCCCGGGATCTCTTAGACGAAAAAATTTCCGGATCCATCCCGAACTGCTGGAAAAGGTACCGGGAAGCCGCGGTTCGCGCGATGGCGCCTCAAGTCGCTCTTTTCGCCCAGTCGAAAAGAAGCTGGAAAACACAGGAAGGGGATCCCATGGTCCGGGCGAGAGTTCTCGTCGTGGAGGATGTGCGACACATTGCGCGGTTCGTGCAGCACAACCTGGATAAAGCCGGCTACGAAACGCGCGTGGTGCATCACGGCGACGAGGTTCTCGACGTCGTCTTAGACTTCGCGCCCCATGCCGTGCTCCTCGACATGGTGTTGCCCGGCATGTCCGGCCTCGAAATCTGCACCGCGTTGCGCGCCGATCCCACGCAAGCGGACTTGCGCATCGTGATCGTGACCGGTCACTCGTTCGACGACGCAAGCGCGGAGGAGGTGGCATCCGCGACCGCGGACTGGTCGTTTACGAAACCGATCAGCCCCGTGAACATGCTCGCGAAGCTGCGCGAACTTGGCGTCGCCCCCCTGCGCACGGAGGTCCCCTCGTGACCCAACTCGTGGCCGATCAGGCGACGTCTCTCCTCGCCAACGCGCTTCGAAAGCAACTCGACGCGTTGCCCCATGGCCATGATCTTGCGTTGTGCTTAAACGGCGAGTGGCTTCTCGGCTGCGCGACGAAAACGTTGGAACGTGCATTCACAACCGCGCACGGAGACGACGTGCGCGTCAGCACGGACGCGGACACGGACACGCTTCTCTGCGTGGTCGAGCATTGGATCCAATCGACCGCGCAACTCGGCGAAATGGAGCGCGATCTAGAAGGACTCTACGACGAGTTGGGCGCGAGCTACGAAAGCTTGTCGTCGATCTACGAGATCGGATCCGACTCGTCCCTGCTCCTCCATCCGGAAGAAGCGCTGCGACGCATCATCGACCGCGCGCTCGCGTACGAGGCCGACTTGCACGCCGTGTTTTGGCTCGTCGACGGGGCAACAATCGTGCCCGCCCAATGGCGCAACACGGCGACGCCGCAAGCGCGGCCGGCGCGGCTGGGCCTGATCGGACGTGCGCTGACGGAACAGCGCGGCATCATCGACAACCGCCGCGCGAACAGCGACGACGAGCCGGAGCTGCACGACGCCCAGCGCGTGGCCGTGACCCCGATGATGTGCCGCGACCGAGCCGTCGGCGCCCTCGTAGTGTGGCACCACGCCGAGGGCGCGTTCGACTCGCGCTTGATGGGGCTTCTCACGTCGCTCGCCAGCCAAGCGGCGATGATCTTGGAGCAGGACCGCTTGCGCAAGCAGACGGTCGAGGGCGAACGGCTGCGACGAGAAGTGGAGATTAGCGGCGTCATTCAGAAGACGTTGCTGCTGGGGCATGCCCCGCAACATTTCTCCGGCGTCGAATTCGGTACCGTCGCCCACGCTTCGCGACACATTGACGGCGATTTTTTTGGCTTCTTCGAACAGAACGCACAAACGATCGACGTCTTGGTCGCGGACGTGATGGGTAAAGGCATCCCGGCGGCGCTCGTCGGCGCCGGCGTAAAGAGCCAGTTCCTGCGATTCGCCGGAGCGCGCCCGCAGCGTCATACTGCGAACGCGTCACTCACGCCGCGCACGATCGTCGAGTCGGTGCACAAAGAAGTCGCAGCGCAACTCATCGACCTCGGCAAGTTCGTCACGGCCGTGTACGCGCGGATCGAGCCGTCGTCGCAACGCCTAACGATTGTGGACTGCGGGCACACCGAAGTGCTGCACTATCGCGCGCGCGATCACCGCGTCGTACGGCTGCGTGACGACCGCGACGATCAGGCCAACTTGCCGCTCGGGTTCGTGCCGGGCACGCCCTACCCCGAAACCGAAGTCGCGATCGAGCCCGGCGACTGCCTTTGCTTTTACTCCGACGGGATCACGGAGGCCACCGACGCCCAAGGGGCGATGTTTGGAGTCGAGGCGCTGGCCCAGACGCTTGCGCTCCATCGCGCCGCGGCCCCGCAAGAAATCGCCGACGCGATTCACGTCGCCGTGACGACGTTCGCCACAGCGACCGGAGTCAACGACGATCTCACGTGCGTGATCGCAAAGATTTTGCCGGCGCCCCGCACGCTGGAGTTTCACGCCGAACCCGGTCACCTCCAACGCGTTCGCCAATTCGCCGACGAGATCTGCCGCGCGGCGCGCGCGAGTGCAGACGACACGGCCCGCGTCCTCCTCGCGGTTACCGAGGCCGTCAGCAACGTTATCCGCCACGCCTACTCGACGGACGAAACAGGGATCGTCCGCATCGAAGGCGAAGCCTTCGCCGACAGCGTGCGATTCTCCATCTTTGATCACGGAGCGACGTTTGATCGAGATGGTGTCGATGATCCCGCGTTCGATGGATCGAGCGACGGCGGATTTGGCATTTTTATCATCGAAGAAGTCATGGACGAGGTGAGCCTCGGACGTGACGCCAACGGAAATAACCGCTTGGATCTGCGAATGCGATTCAAAAAGGGGAACGAATGAACCTTGCCAGTGAAACCATCGGCGACGTGGAAGTGATCGAGGTCTTAGAGAAAAATCTCGACGCGGACACCGCCCAACTGTTCAAGACAGAAATGACCGCGCGCCTCACCGAAGGCGGCAAGATCATCTTCGATCTCGGCATGCTCGAATTCATCGACAGCTCGGGACTCGGCGCGATGTTGAGCTGTCTTCGCAAACTCAACGCGACCGGTGGCGACCTCAAGCTCTGTTCGTTGTCGGCGTCGGTTCGATCGATGTTCGAGTTGGTCCGGATGCACCGGGTCATCGAGATCTACGAAACGCGCGAAGAGGCGATCGCGTCGCTCTGAGAGCGACCGCCCCATTCGCGCCTTCGGTGGACTTAGCCGCCGGCGTCGACCGGCCCCTTGCCCGCCAAGAGCGACTGCACATGCTGGTTGAACTCGGGCGGCAGTGACCCCGCCTCTAGGCCCCCACGCATCTGCAACGCATTCAACGCGGCGCAAAATTGCGTACCCGCGCGGAACCGACAATCCGGAGCCTGCGTCTTGCACCACTCAAGGTAGTCCTCGATGATCATGATTTCGGCCAACTTGACGCCGAACTCGATGCGCAACATGTCGATGATGGCGTCGAGCTCCGCCAGCAACGTCTCCAAGAAGGCCTCTTGCTCCGCGGTCTTTTCGTTCTTGGTCATCACCGCCGCCGCGGCCTTGTCGCACTCCGCCTGCAGATCAGCCTGCAATTGGTTGCGCTCCGCGATTTGGGCTTTGGTGAGCAAACTGTCGTCGCCCGCCGCGCCCAACATGATGGCGCAGAGTTGCTCGAGCTGTTCTTGCGTTAGCTCCGGGCAATAGAACGAGAAGTACGACTTGATCATCGCCGGCCATAGCTGGTCGCGCAAGCAGACGGCGTACGCCTTCCAAATGGTCTGCCAAATGCGGTCGCCGAACTTGACGCCGTCGGGGTAGATAGACGGATCATCGAGCGCGTTGTCAAACGCCTGGTCGAACGACTGCCCCTTCCGCTGCATGAGGCCGAGCAAAATCAACGCGAAGTTGGCTTGCTGCTGCGGCGTGACTAACGTCAGTGGATCGGCTCCCGGCTGCGGCGCGCCGCCCGCCGGAATAATCGGCGGCTGACAGGCCACCACGATGTTTTGCCACGGGCCGCCGCGATGGATGATCTCGTCCCAGATGTCGGCGCGCCGTTCGGCCGCCTGCACGGCTTTGCTGGCCGCCAGCTTGAGCCGCTTCTTTTCGGCGTTGGCCGCAACGATCTCCGCCTCTGCGGCATTGATCTCGTCCTGTATGGCATCGCCCTCGTCGGAGCGATTGTCATAAGTCATCTGAAGCGACGGGTTCTTAAACATCGCGTCCGGCACCCAACCGAAAGCGAGCCGGTTGCGCAGCGTCACGTCCTGGCGGAAGCACTCGCGCAGAGTCTCCAACTCATCCACGCAGGCATCGAGTTCAGCCTGCAACGCCTCTGTTCCGGCCTCATCGGGGCAGTCGCCGGCAGGAGCCGTTCTACCCGGCGCGTCCGGCTCGTCGTCGGAGTCCTCGTCCTCGCTGGGCGGGAACGGATCGGGTTTTACGCCGTGTTCGTCGGCGGTTTTGTCGGGCTTGGGCGCGTCCGGATTGGCCGGCTTGTCCGGCGTGTCTTTCTCCGGCTTTTCCTCGGGCGGAGGCGGATTCTTGGGAGGCCCACCAGGGCCTGCACCGCCGCCACCCGCGCCACCAGCAGCTCCACCGGGTCCGCCGCCACCGTCGTCTTTTTCTTCATCGTCGGGGGGCGGAATGTCCGGAGGGCTTTCGGCCGGAAGGCACGTGCGATGGACACGCCGCACATAAAACGGCGGGTTGGGCGCTTCGTCTAACTTGTCCACGACCTTCGCTTGATACTTCCAGCGCTTGGTGTTGCCGCGAAGACAGATGCACCACGCTTCACCGAGTCCGATCGAAGTGGGATCGTCAAAGATCGCTTGGAGGTCATCGATGCGCGGGTCGTGAAGTTTTGGAAGACCGAGCTCGTTGTGGACGCGATACTCATCCACGGTCTGCGCATCAAGATTGATTACAAACCCGTAGTGCACTTCGTGGAAACGACGGAAGTTGCACGAAACCAGCGCCACGAAGTCACGGCCAAGGCAGAGGCGCTCGCCCGCCATCGCCTGGGCTTCAAGCGCCGCGCGAACCGCGGTGACGCTGGGGTCGTTTGCCAAGAACTCATCGAGGATCGTCCCAAACAACGTCGCGTCGCGGAAATAAACCTCGGTTAGGTCGATGATATTGGGCCAGAAGTGAAACTTCGTAAAACGAGGTTCGACGAGCACCGTGTTTTGACGCTGCCCCCACTCCTCGTTCGCGTTGTCGGCGCGCGTCTGCGCGTTGGCGATGGCATCGGCAAGCCACTCCATGTCGTAGGAACGACCGTCGTCGACGTCGTAACTCACATCCGTGAGCAGTTTGGGGTGCGCCCCGTTAAACGGGTGCCGCGCCGCGCCCACGGTTTTGCCGGTCGCCGCCGTCGAGAACACAACGCGGATGTCATCGGGCAAAAATTCGCCGGTCGTATCCGCGATGCCCTGCTTCAACTGGACCCGATAGATGCGATCCGGAAGTAGCGGAGCCGACGGCGTAATCGTCACCCTCGCGCCGACGACGGTGATCAACACCGGAATGCCGGCACCGGTTTCTGTATCGACCAGACACACCGTCGTCGCGGAAACGGTACCGGTGTCAAGCTCGCGCGAAAGATCGATCGTGATGGGAGCCGACGGATCAGCACCCAACGAAAACTGCGCGGGGGAGGAAAGGTTGAGCGTAAAGGGTGCCGGCCCACTTGAGCTACTGCACGCTGCCGCAAACAACATCGAAACGACGACGATCACTCGAATTCCCATGGCGCCACAGTAGCAAAACTCGGGCAGATTCGGGGAAGGCGAATCGGCCCCGAAACGCCGCCTGACGCAGCGGGTTGGGTTTCGTAGGATGCACGTTATGAGTGAAACGGATCAAGCTCTCGACCGCCTCCACGAGTATCTGCGCGAATCGGCTGTTTTGCAGACCTGTCGGGGGCTTCTCAATTGGGATCAGGAAACGTACATGCCCGAAGGAAGCGCGGAACTGCGCGGGCGCCAGTTGGCGCTTCTTTCCGGCATTGCGCACCGTCGCTCGGCCGCGGACCAGTTGGGCGATCTCTTGGAGGACGCCGAAGAGAAGTTGAACGGCGCGGATCCGGAGTCACCGGCGGCGAGCAACGTGCGCGAAGCCAAACGCGACTTCGTGCAAGCGCGCAAGATCCCTGCGGAACTCGTCGAAGAGCATGCCGAAGTGACGACGCTCGCGCGGCGTGCATGGGCTCAAGCGCGCGCCGACAATGACTACCCTCACTTTCAGCCGTGGCTGCGGCGCATCGTCAAACTTTCGCGGCGTTTCGCCGACGCGCTCGGCTACGAAGAGCACGCCTACGACGCGCTGCTCGATCAGTACGAGCCGCACGCGAAGACGAGCGAAGTGCGCGCGCTCTTTGAGGTCGTCAGCGCCAAGCTCGCCGATCTGCTCGCGCGCATCGTCGATTCCGGCAGGAAAATCGACACGTCGTCGCTGCACGGCCAGTTCGATCCGGCCAGCCAGCACGCGTTTGCGCAAGAGGTCACATCCGCGATCGGCTTCGACTTCGCACGCGGCCGCTTGGACCGCGCGGTCCATCCGTTCTGCACCGGCCTCGGCCCGTGGGACGTACGCATCACGACGCGCTTTAACGAAAAGTGGTTCCCTGACGGATTGTTCAGCGCGCTTCACGAAGCGGGTCACGGTCTCTACGAGCAGGGCCTCGCCGGCGAACAGTTCGGTTGGCCGATGGGCTCCGCGTGTTCGCTGGGCATCCACGAGTCCCAGAGCCGGCTCTGGGAAAACACCGTCGGTCGGAGCCGCGGGTTCTGGACGCACTTCTATCCGAAAGCACAGGCGAACTTCTCGTCGCTAAAAAACGTGCCGATGGATCAGTTCTACGCGGCGATCAACGAAGTGAAGCCGAGCATGATTCGCGTGGACGCAGACGAGGTCACCTACAACCTGCACGTGATGTTGCGGTTTGAGTTGGAGCAGGCGCTGTTGACCGGCGACATCGACGCCAAGGATCTACCGGAGGCGTGGAACACCCGGTTCGAGGAAATCTTCCGCATCCGGCCGCAAAATGACACCGAAGGCTGCCTGCAAGACATTCACTGGAGCGCCGGCCTGTTCGGATACTTTGCGACCTACACGCTCGGCAACGTCTACTCCGCGCAGCTCTATGAAAAGGCGCAGCAGGACTTAGGCGACCTGGATGAGCAGTTTGCAAAGGGCGAGTTCGCGCCGCTCCGCACGTGGCTCAACGAGAAAATCCATTGGCAGGGGCGCCGGTTTGCGCCGACGCGCTTGATCGAACGGGTGACCGGCCGACCGCCCGCGCCGGAGCCCCTGATCGCCAGCCTCGAAGCCAAGTACGGCGCGATCTACGGCGTGTAGCAACGACAACCCTGCGCCGCGAGCTATTCGCGGCGCAGGAAACTCGACCCATTGACCGATAAGGGCGAGAGAGGCACGCGATGGCACTGAAACGAATCCTTCTCAAGCTCAGCGGCGAAGCTCTCATGGGCAAAGGGGCGTTTGGCATCGACGCCGACGTCGTGATGCGATTCGCCAAAGAGATCGCCGAGGTGCACGCCGAGGGCATCGAGCTCGCGATCGTGATCGGCGGCGGCAACATCTACCGCGGGCTCGCCGCCAGCGAACAGGGCATGGAGCGGGTGACCGGCGATCACATGGGCATGCTCGCCACCGTGATCAACGCGCTGGCGATGCAGGACGCGCTCGAAAAACTCGATGTGCAGACGCGCCTCATCACTGCGATCGAAATGAAAGAGATCGCGGAGCCGTATATCAAGCGGCGGGCGGAGCGTCACTTGGAGCGCAAGCGCATCGTGTTGTTCGCGGCGGGAACAGGCAACCCGTACTTCACGACGGACACGGCCGCGGCGTTGCGCGCCAACGAGATGCGCGCCGACGCGTTGTTTAAGGCGACGCAGGTGGACGGCATTTACACAGCGGATCCAAAAAAAGACCCGGATGCGACCCTGATCCCGCGTCTTACTTTCCAAGACGCGCTCACGCGCCAACTCAAGGTGATGGACGCGGCGGCATTCGCACTATGCATGGAAAACCAACTTCCGATTCACGTTTTCAAGCTGCAGACGCCGGGCAACATCTTGCGCGTCGTCCGTGGCGAGAATGTGGGCTCGGTCGTAATGGGTTAGATCGCACACGTTCGCCCGGCAGGGTGCAGTACACTCAAACGGTGTCCGAGTTCACCCAAGGCGCGTTTTTGATTCTGCGAGCGCTCGCGTACTTTGCGATTGCGCAACAGATCGCGCGTTTCGTCGCCCGCCTCGCGAACGATCCGGTGAGAGATTTCATCTTCCTCCCCGTTCTGATCGGCACGATCGTCGGACTCGCCAAGCTAGACGAGCGATGGTTTCGCCGGCCGCGCACAACAGACATCGTGGCCGATGAGTTCTAGAAATGAGTGGACGCTGCTTGGATGCGCGATCACGCTGTTCGTCTTAGTGATTGGACGGGACGACGCAGACGTAGCGATCGGTTGCGCAGTCACAGCGCTTGGTCTTTTGCCGATGGCGATGGCGATGGAACACCAAGAGCCGAATACGCGCTGGGAGCAAGCGTTCTAGACTATGCTCTGCTCGTCGCCGGTTAACGACCCGCTCCTCTTCGAAGCATCGATTGCGTTTTTGTTTTGGGCCGCCGGAACGGTGATCGCGATGGCCAGAACGAAGAACAGTCCAGGCTATCCAACGAAAGCAACGCCTCTACGCTCCCTCTATCAAATCGCCCGCGTGATCTGCGTGATCGTGACCGCCATCACGGTGGCCGCTTGGGCTTCCCCGCTAGCTCTGTCGGCGGTCGTTGTTTTTCCAATCGTGTTTTGCAGTGTGATCTACGGAATGATCCAAGTTGACACGACCTTGCTGCGACCACGGCTCAAGGGCGCGAAGGCCTACCGCGACGCGTTTTAGCGATGGCCGTCTTCGCATCGCAGCCGGGGATGAGCTGGCCGGACTTCATCTGGATCGTAGCCGCGTGTCTGTGGGTGTGCGGCGCTCTGATCCGGCTGTGGTCTGCACGTACAAAGAAATCGGCAACGTTGAGCCGCAACCGCGATCGATTTGTCGTGCCTCGAATACTCATAGAGATTGCAACGTCTGGATACCTGGGCGTCTTGGTCCTCCGGGCAGTCGGGCTGTACGAACCATGGATGATCTGGCCCGCATGGCTCCTCGTGTTCCTCTTCCTGATGTGGCTCGACTTCAGTCTCGTGGCCCGCGCCAAACGCAAGAGACCTCAGGACTACCGCGACGAATTTTGATGTTGGAACTGTTGTTCGCTTCGTCTCGACCGAGCCTCGCACCCGCACTCTTGGCTGTGTTCGGCGTAGCGATCTTGATCTGGGTTGTGGATACGGTTGCACGTGTGCGCACCACTCAAAAGATCGACAGAGAATGGCCGCCGCACCAAAGCGCGCTTCGATCTGCCGCGCGCATTGTCGTCATCGTCGTCGTGTCCCTCGGCATCGTCGTTTCCGCGTCGGTCCACATCGATCTCAGCCGATTTCAGATGTTCCCCCTACTGATCGCGCCGGTCTTTTTTTTCTTCGTCTGGATCGACAAGAAAATCACGGAGCGCGAAGATCGCGTCCCTGACGACCCGTTCCGCGATGTGTTTTGAGCTAAAACGCTTCTTCTTGCCCACGGCGGCCCGCGAATCCCAAGCGAATCGATTCGCGAACGGCTACATACCAGGGAAAGATCAGAGGCCACGCCGTGACGCACATTACGCCGAGAATCACGGGCTCATGCGCCATACGGGTGTGATACCGCTGGAGTTGCACGCGTCCGGCATCCCAGATCAACCACACGATGGACCCAAAATACGTGGTGAGCGCCCATCCGAATTCACCGATGCCAAAAAAGACAAACACGGCCAAGGCTACGCATCCAGCAGCGACGAACGCGTTCGCCCAAGGCTTCCAGCGCCCGGTCACCGCCACGCGTGCGGGTCGCTCGTTGGGTGATACAGGTGACACGTTGTGCATGTGGTTCGAGCGCCGTCTTGTTTGTGGCAGTCCCGACAGGAGACTACGCCCGGTAACTGCAACGTATTCGCGTTCGTGTTCTCGCTCATGTCGTGGCAGCGTGCGCACGACTCGAAGCGGTGCGTACGGTGATCGAACTGCGCCTTGTCGAGCCACCGCGCCGGGATATCAGGAGCGACGATCGCGCCATCCTTGGACTCGTGACACAGCAGACAGCCGCGGTTCGGGCGCTCCAGGGCTTCTTTCAACACACGCTTGGTCTGCTCTTCGAGCGCAACCGACCACGCCGGGAACGCCGTCGCCCCTTGGCCCGGCACCACGCTGCGCGGTTCGCGCAACTCGCCTTTTTCGTCCATCGTTCGCAACAGCGCGGCGCGGACAAAGTCGCGCATGCCTTCGCGCTGCAAGCCGTGCGGCAACACCTTGCCGTCGGCCAATCGCTCGGTGTGACACTTTGCGCAGTGCACGGCAAACGAGATCGGCGCGAAGTCGGCGCGCGTGGTTGTCGCGTGGCAGGACGAACACTCGAGGTCGCCCCCCACAAGCCCGCGCTGCATGTGTTGCTTGTGATTAAAGCGCAGGTGCTGATCGCGGGCGGGGTTGCGAAACTGCGGGTGTCGCGCGAAGTCCACGACGTCGCCGTGGTCTTGATGGCATTGGTTGCACTGGCTGTCGGCAACGTGTTTGAGCCCGTGATCGCCGCGGTGCTCGGCGTGACACTTCGCACAGTCCGGATCGCGCTCCGTCCCGACGCGACCCCGCCCCGGCGCGATGTGCGCGCCCGCCTTGTGGCACGCGATACACGACGAGTCGTAAACGGGCCCGAACGCCTCGGTGTGACAAAGCGCGCAATCTTGTTCGAACAAGGCGTGGCTCGGCGAAATCGGGCCGTTGGTGTAGGCCCCGTGCTTACCGGTCAGCACGGTCGCTCCCACCCATCCCGCGGCGATCAGCGCCAGGCCAGCTGTCAACAGAAAGCGCCAGCGCCGCATCGGGTGCGGCTTCTTGAAATACGAAGGGTCGATGCGCTGCGCGAGCTGCTTCGTTCGTTTTTCTTTTTTGGCCATTAGTAGTAAAGCGACATCACCGCATGCGCCACGGTCATGACCACCATCGTCCACGACAGCGGGACGTGTATGAGCAGCCAACCGTGCATCCAAATGTGAAGGCGGCGCTGCCGCTCCAACTGCGCCCGCTGTTCGCAAAGCGCATCTAAGTCTGTAACGATCGCGTGCAATTCCGGATCCAAGCGCGCCCGCAGATCACTCATCACCGCGCCGCGTTGGTGAGGCTCCAGCAACACCGAGTCTCGCGGCACGCGCGCACCGAAAAACGGCCGCATCTGTTGCTCCAAAAAGCGCAACAGCGGTTCGCGGGACGCGCCGACGGTCGCCTCCTCGGCTTCGGTCGACTGGCGGCTCTTGACGACGCGTCCCTGAATCGCGCCGGCCGCTTTCGCACGCGGAACGGCCGCGCGCGTCGCTTTCCCGCGGACGAGTTGCTCCGCTTCCGCCAACAGTTGGTCGCGGACGTGGTCGATTTGTTCGTACACCGTCTCCTGCGACACCTGCTTGGTCATCAAGCGCGGCAAAAACTGTTGCAGCGCCAAGCCCCAGATCCCGGTTGCAATCACGGCGACGAAAATCCACATGAGCGCGCTTGTGAACGCTCCGCCAAACTCCATCCCGCCGTGAAACAAGATCACGGGAAACGACAGCGCCCCCAACCACAGGTGGCCCTTGAGCCAAAACGCCGCGCGTCCCCAGCGGTAGTGCGGTCGCTTCTTGCGGATGCCCAAAAACGCGGCGAAGAAAATCAGTAGCGCTCCAAGCGAGCCGAAAAAGATCCCCCAACATGTGCCGCCGGACGGGCCGCCCGGATGGCGCGACGCGTACCAGCAGTACAGCGCGGTCAACGCGGCGAGCGCCGCGATGGTGCCCCACGCCCAGCGGCGATGCGAACGATCGAGGATCATTTCTTCTGCTCCACGAAGAAAAACTCCATCGGGTTCACGCGATGCGCCGCTTCATGCGGGCACGCGTACACACACGACGGCTCGGGAAGATCCGCGCAGAGATCGCACGTGATCGCCTTCTCTTGCGGCTTCGCTTTCTTGGTGTCCTCGGCGTCCGCCTTCCCTTTGCCGCCCTCCTCGATGACGTGCATGTTGATGTTGCCGTACGGGCAGTTCTTCGCGCACAGGCTGCACCCGATGCACCAGTCTTCGATAATGATCTCGAGCGTTTCGCGGCGGCGAATGGAACCGACCGGGCAGCCGATCATGCACAAGGGATCGTGGCACGAGCGACACGTCGTCGGCACAAGATAATTCTCGTAGCGCAGCCCGTCGCGAATCAACCGCGTCACGGATTCGTGGCTGGCGGCGCACGCGCGCACGCACTCGTCGCAGCGCGTGCACTTGTCCAAGTCGATGAGCAACAGGTTTTGCGCCTGCATGAGCCCTTGTTCCAAAAACTCGTCGACGCTCACGCTGGAGAGCTGCTCCATACGCCGGGCGTTTTGCACGCGATGCGCGTCGGCTTTCGCCTGCATCCCCGTGCGCACGGCGGGGTATTGCTCCATCATGAGCTCAAAGTCCGCGCGGTCGATCTCGACCAACTCGACGTGGTCCAACGCAACGCACGACGCCGTCCGGTGGCCGCCTCCCAACAACCCCATCTCGCCGAAGTAATCGCCGCGATGAAGGTAGTGCAAGATGACTTCGCCGCCGGGGCTCGACTGCGTGACCTTGACGAACCCGATGCGGATTAAGTACAGGCGGTCGGCTTCGTCGCCCTGCGCGCAAATCACTTTGCCCGGCGCGTACGAAACGAGTTCGACGCGGCCGCGCAGGTCCGCGACGAACTCGTCGGTCAGCCCCGCGAACAACGGCATGCTGCGGAGGTGGCTCGCGAGCGCACGCTCCCGGTACGAATCGTCGATCTGTTTTTTGAAGTCCTTGGAGCCACGCTTCAAGATGTCCAAGATGTTGCGCAACATCTCCAAGACGACGACGTCGCCGCGCGCGCGCACCGTCGCGCTGCGCGGGTAAAACGACATGCACGTCATCTCGCCGAACAGGTCGTTTTGGCCCAGCGTCGCCTCCGGCTCGTCGAGACTTAGGTCGAACGGGCCGTCGATGGGAATCATGCGGCCCATCGTGCCCGTCGTCTCGGCGGCAGGACTCTTGACGAGCGATTGCAAAAACGTCCGAATCGAACCGAACAGCCCGCGGGTCGCGACGCGCCCTTGCAGATGCGCGACCGGCGTCGCGATGTAGACGTCCGCCTCACCTTCGAGGATGTAAAACGCTGTGGATCCGAATTCGCCCTCTCGGCAGATGATCTCGCCAGGCGCGTAGCGACGGCGGACCACCGCGCCCACGTTCTTTTTCAGCAGCGCGTTTGAACACCCCGCGAAGACGGGCATCGCCAGCATCTCCTCGAGCGACAGCGCGTCGCCCTCCAAGCGCATCTCCGTCGGCTCATCGAGCGTCGGCGCAGCGCCGTCTTGCCCCTCCGGGTTGGGTTGGTCCGTGTCCGCTCCGCTCACCGGCGGATTGTAGTTTGCGACTCCCCCGCGCCCTCCGTTGCGACCCGTTGCGCCCGGCCGCGCGGGCACGTCACTTCGGCCCCCCGCCGACGCGTTCGCAATGCCGTCGCCTGCCGCGGTCACAATGTCGCGCGATGCGTGCGTGGGTACCGTTAACCGTGGCTCTGGCTCTCTTTGCGTTCTTGCTGCCGTCGCGGCCGGCGGCCGGTCAAGGCCGGGAAGAAAAACCGGCGGCCCCGGCGATCAAGCAAGACGTCCATTTCGGCGCGGGGTCGTGCGCGTCCCAAGCGTGTCATGGCGGGTCGGATGCGACGCGCGCCGAGTACACGACGTGGGTTACCAAGGACCGGCACAGTCGCGCGTTCACCGTTCTCTCGAGCGCGCAAGGCCAACGCATCGGCAAGCGCCTCGGCATCGACCCCACCCAATCCGACCAGTGCCTGAACTGCCACGGCACCGTTGGCGTCGAAATGGCGGAGACCTTCGACATGGCCGACGGCGTGTCGTGCGAACAGTGCCATGGCGGCGCCGAGCGCTGGCTCGGGCCGCACGCGGCGCCGGGGTTTAAGACGAAGAGCTCGACCGAGAAGGCGCGGCTTGGGCTCACGGACCTCAGTACGCCCGCGGCGCGCGCGGCGCTATGCGTCACCTGCCACGTGGCCGGGCCGGGACGCGACATCACCCACGCCATCATGGCGGCAGGCCACCCTCCGCTTGTGTTCGAAGCGTCGCATTTTTTGCAATCGATGCCGCCGCACTGGAAAGACGAACGCGATCAGCGCGCCGAGCATTGGCTGGAGGGGCTCAAGGCGAGCGCCGCGGCGTCGCTTGGCCACGTGGCGCGCATGGCGGCCCGCACGAGCGGCATCGCCGACTTCTCCGTATTCGATTGCTACGCGTGCCACCATCCGATTTACAGCGGCAGCGTTTACGAGAAGCGCAAGCCGGCCGGGAAGCCGGGCGATCTGGCGCTTGAGTTGTCGAGCTTGCGCGTGCTGATCGCGGCGGCCGGGCTCGATGGCATCGAGTTCGCCAACGCGGTGGCGGCGCCAGGCGCACCGAGTGCGGACCTCGAGCGGCAAGCGAAACAGGCGCTGGAAACGGTGCGCACGCTGACCCTGACACCCAACGATGTCTCCGGACGCATGGAACGCACGCTGGCCGCGATCGAATCCGGCGAGCGCACGACCACACGCACGGAGTTACAACTTTGGGCGATGGGCGCCCAGGCGCTGGCGAACAACAAGAAGTCCGACGCCTACGCGACGGCGCTGCGCAGCCTCGACGAAGCACTGGCCGCCGACCGTGGCTTCCGCGCCGACGCCTGCGCGCAACTCGTGCGCGCGCTGATGGCAGCCGGCAAGTAGCGCGCTCGCGCCTACCGCTTCGGAACCGGGCCGTACTCGCGCGCGACGTCTTCTTGCGTCTCCAGATCGACGACGCGGAAGATCGACCCATCGGCCGTTCGGTAAAGGCGCATCATCTCTTGGAAATCGAAGGGGCGGGCGCCGACGCGGCTAAACACCGCGACCTGATGGCCTGACTCGTCCACGGCGCGGTCGCGATCGAGCCCGCGACTCACGCTCAACGCCTTGCCCTTGGTCCGAAAGCTCGCGATCAAGCGCGGATCCGGGCGCGGCGAAAAACCGAACACGCCGAAGTTGCGCTTGGGAGAGGTAAGTTGCACGACGCGCAGGCCATTCTCGCCATCGGCGAGGTACGCAAACAGGGACGTATTGGTAATACCGACCTGCACGTCGTGACAATCGTTAATCACTCCTTGAGCGGTGAAGCGCTGCACTTCCCGCATCGCCGTAGGCTTGGTCGCATCGACGATGACGAGGCCGTCTTTGCCCGCCGCGACGTACGCGTAGGTGCGGGCGACGTAGACGGCGCGCGCATCGTCCAACGCGATCGTCGAAACCACACGCGGCGCCCGCGCAAACGACCCATCCGTTTCCGGCGTGATGTCGATGGCGGCCAGCCCTTGATTAAAGGCGACAAACGCGTAGCGAAACTGCACGCTCACCGAACGCGCCCCGGAGAGCTCCGTAAGCACGGTCACGAGGCGCGGCTCCGTCGGCTTGTCGATATCGACGATCGCAAGCCCTGCGTCACACCCGATGTAGGCAAACCGACCCGCGACGGTGATGTGCCGCGCGCCCTTGAGCTTGCCGTCGGGGTTGAGCGTCGCGGCGCGGGCGATCGTGTTGTTGCGCGGGTTGCCGTCGAGCAACGAGGCGGCCGTCACCACGACCAGCCCCTCCACCGCGTCCGCCACGTACAGATACGCGTAGAGCGGGTGAATGGATTGCTCCCGGTTTGCGGGTTGCTGAGGCCGCGTCGGATCGACCGCCATCGTCGCGGGCGACGCGATCGCGCGCGCGTCTTTCGTCTTCACGAAAAACTTCTGATCGAGCGGCGAGATGGGCGCCGTTGTGATGCGCTCCGAGAATCCCTTTTGGTCGATCTGCGCCACGTCGAAGATCCGGAACCCACCGGTGCCGTCCGCGATGTAGAGGTACTCGCCGCGCAACTGCACGTCGTGCGCGTGCTCCGACGCGTGATGCACATGATTCAAGAAGCCTTCGGGGAGCTGCCGCCGACGCCGCCGATGGCGGCTCGCGAATTCGGGATACGCGTCGTCGTGCAACGTCGACCCGATCACGGCCTGCGGCTCGTCACGCTCGGTGACGACGACCGCGTCGATGCCCTTATCGGTCCCCACGTAGACCCAGCGGAACATGAAGTTCATAAAGCCCGTGCCCTGCATGAGCAGTTGCGCGAGCAACGCGTTGTTGTCGTCGTTGCGACTCACGTGGCAGTCCGTGCAGTTCTTCGTTTCGCTGGCGCGCACGGTATGTGGCACATGCGTCGAAAACGCGATGCCCGAAAATCCCTCGGCGCTCACGGTCTGCTGTTGGCTGTACACCCACTCACGGTTGCCGTTTTGCGAACCGACCAAGACGGCGCAGGCCGATCGCGCCGGCGCGACGCGGTTGCCGGTGACGTCGCCGTCGACGCCCAGCATGTACGTGTCGGCGCGCACGGTCTGGAAGTTATAGGGCGTGAAGTTGCGCGTCGCGTCGCCCTCGTTGTGCAGGTACGGCGTCTTTTGGTTGGCCCGCATCGGCAGGTGACAGCCAAAACAACTCGCCATCCACGACGAGTGGCACGAAAAACACGTCATCTTGGTCCCCGCGTGCGCCAGGTCGGCGGCGGGATCCCCCCAGACCTTGTTGTCGCGCTGGATCGTCTTCGCCAACCACGACTTTGGGTTGCGACTCGCGCCATCGGCGATTTGTGGAATCACCCACTCGAGCTTGGGGTCGACGGAGCTACGTTGCACCCATTTGTCGCCGCGCTTGAGAAAACGCCGACGGTTGCCGGCGGCCCGCGTCGCCAACAAGTTGGTTCCGCCGCCGCGCGGTGCGGCCGGGCCCGTCGTACGAAACGTCGCCTCGTTCTGGACGGTGCCGTGGCAGTCCTCGCACGCAATCTCAATCGCGTCGCGCACGCTGCCGTAAAGCTGGCCCGTGCCGTGCGAATCTCGCTCGAAGTGACAATCCACGCAGTGCATCCCGCGCTCTAAGTGGATGTCTTTGAGATGCACGGCGCGCTTGAACTTCTCGGGGTGCGTGGGTGACACGACGTCGCCGTGTTCGTCGAGCAAGTTCCCGTCGCGATCGCGCTTGTAGACGTTGCGAAACAACCAACCGTGTCCGTGAAAATCGGCAAACTGAACTTTGTTCAGCGTGTCGTTGAGCTCGCTTGTTTTCTTCAAGAACTCGTAGTCGGACCAAAGCCCGCGCGTCGCCGCCTCCTCCGGATTGCGCGCCAAAATCTTGAGGCGCTCCTCCTCGGTCGGGAACTTTTGATCCTTGGGGTAGAGACGCTCGCCCTCGGTTTCGTTGTCCCACCAAATCGTTCCCAAGTATGTGTTCGTAACCGTCGTGCCCGGATGAATGTGACACACGATGCACTGACTCGTCGGGATCGCTTTGGTGAAGCGGTGCGCAATCGGGTGACCCGACTCGTCCTTGGGGATCGTCGGGTCGGTGCTGGCGGAGAGCCCCTCGTTGCCGTGGCGCGCGTAGCGGCCGCTGTGCACGGGATCGCGGTCGTTGGCATAGATCACGTGGCACGACGTGCATCCCGACGACCGGTAGTCACCCGGGTGATCGTTGGTGCCAAACATGTAAAGCAGCGGATCGAGCAGGCGCGTCTTTTGTAGGTTGAGCCAAACGGGATCGGTTCGATTCAGCGTGCCGAGTCCGCGCGGGGAGAGTCCCCGGTCCGGCTTGCCCGGTTCTTGCAACGGATTGGGTAGCCCCGGCAACGCAGGCAGGAAACGCCCGCCGCGTTCGAACACGCGCAACATATTGCCGGGTTGCCCCACTTCAAATCGCGGCAGCGGGTCAAGATAGGGCAACTCGCCGCGCGCAAGGTCCGCCTCGGGTTCGCCCTTCAAGCGAAGCGGCGTTCCGTCCGGCCCGTACGCCTCGCCGAACCGCGCGTCCTTAAACGGAACCACGCCGTTGTTGTAAAGCGCCGCCCCCCAAAGCATCGAACCGTGCGCCATCATGCTCTTGCGCACGCGACGCACCTCCGACGGATGACACTGGCCACATGTCACGGCGGCGACGCGCAGATCGCCCGGATTCACAAAACGGATAAACGCCGGGTCCTCGGTGTTGATCTTGGCGTACAGACGCTCCGGGTTCGCGGAACTCGGCCACAACTCCGGATGGCGCGCCTTCACGTGCGCGTTTTCTTTCTCGTCGGCGGTCGCGTCGCCGCCGTGGCAGTCCGTGCAGCCGATGGCCACGGCCGGAGAATCGTGCATCGTCGGCGCGTCGAGCTCGCCGTGACACGAGACGCAACTCCGATTGGTCTCGCGACCCGGTTGGAACGGACGGTCCGCGGGAGCGAACTCGCTGTGCGTGTGCAAACAACCCTGCGCGGCGGCGAGCGCCAGCAGGAAGAGAGCGACGAACCAAGCTTTCATTAGTAGATCAACGTCAATTGAAAAAACGCGGAGAACAGAGGATCGCCTGACTCGTAGACATCGCGAAATCCCGCGCCGGGAAAAAACATGGAAAGCCCCCCCGCGACGGTGATGTTGTTGGTGAGCTTGGGGCGCCAGTTGCCGCTGAGCGTGGCCTCCCAACCGATTTCGGAGTCGATGTCATTTTGGTTGGCGAACGGTTCCAGCACGCCCGTTTCGTGAAAACGAAGATAGGACAAATTGAACGAAGCGCGCCACTCGGCGGTTAGCTCCGCGTCCAGCCCGGCCGTCACAAACCACAGCCCGGGGTTTACGAAATTCGCTTGGCCCTCGATCTTGCTGGAGCGAAGCGACGGGTACGCGGACAGGCGCTGCACAAGTCCGACACCGAGCAGCCGCACGCTTTGCCGCACCCAAAACGAGTTCACGCCGCCGGACACGTTGGGGTTGTCGAAAATGCCGTCGAATCCGCGCGCGTTGCCGTCATACGCGTCGTCGTCGCCGGACGCCCACATCAGCGAGAAGCGCGGACGCAACCAGTCGAAATCAACGGAGGCTTCGACAAAAAACATGTGCGCTGCGATGTCGGTCTCGCGCGCGGCGATTGGATTGCGCGAGTCCTTGCCGAACGCGAAGAAATATTCGTGCGTGATGTTGAGACGCCCAAAATGGCCGTCGCCCGCAAAACCCAAGTAGGCCACGTCGACGCGGTGCGGCCGCGCGTCGCCCAGGATCGCTGGGCGCACCGGCACGCGGTTTTCATCGATGTGCCGGGACGCGTTGTCGCGGTTGTAGTGAAATGAAATCTGGCCCGTGTACCCAAACACCAAGAAGTCCTGTCGGTACAGGTTAGCGATGAGAACGACTTGGTCGCGCTCGTCGAACGTGTTGAGCTCGCTGTTGGTGTCCTTTTCGAGCTGATAAAAGGCCGCCACGTTGATTTGTGTGCGGTTGTTGTCGAGATTGACGGTCGCGCGCACGCCCAAATTGTTATCGAAGTACAAAAGCCCGCGGAAGTCGCTGATGAACTGCTGAATCCCGACGGTCACGGACAAAAAATCGTAGTTCGCGGAGAGGTCGAGCAGGTGTTTTTCGAAAAACAACTCCTGAAAACCGATGTGGCCGTCCTCGCGCGTCGTGCCTTCACGCACATCGAGATTGACGGCGTTGTTTTCCTCGACGTTGAGGTAGCTGGCGTTAAACACCGGTGTGGCGCGGAAGATAAAGTCAGGCGGCTTGAACGCCGTGTTGCCCTTAAAGAGCTCAAAACTCAGCACGAGATTTTGATTCACGAAAAACTGGTCGCCGGATCCGAAAAAGTTGGGGCTGTTCGGGTTGGCGGTGCTGATCGCGGACGGCGTCGGCGTGTCGCGTGCTTCGACGACCGTGTCACTGATGGCGGTCAGCACCAGGAACAGGTGCTGACCGATGAACGGATAGTCGCCCTTCAAAACGTTTTGCCGGTACGGGTTGCCGCGCCGCCCGCGCGCGTACGGCGAGTCAGTATTGGTGAGCCGCTCCGTCTCCACGTTGAGCCGATCCCATCGAGGCAGCCCGATGCGCCAGCGGTCGGCCCGCGCCTCAAAGTCGTCTTTGTCGTAGCCGTACTCCTCGAGATAGCGGTCCACCGCATCCCGCGCGGCCGCGTTGTTGGCGCGCGAGCGACCGGCGTGACCCAACGGCCGCGGTGCGTCATCGCCCCGCGCCGGCCCGTCGGGTCGCGGCTCCGGGTCGTCCTCGGCCAACCCCATGCCGCAAGCATCGGAGCCGGCGCCGTCCCGGAAACGGTCGGCGGAACAACCGCCGCTTGCATCGTCGTCGCCTCCGCGGGACGCCGCACCACCGACGCACGCCGGTAAAAACGCCAACCACAAAAGAAGTCCCCGCACCCGCGGATTGTCCGTAGCCGTGCGGACACGATCCGCCGCGAATCGCGTCCGGCATGCGCCTTAGCAGCCCGTTGAAAAGTCACATGGGCTACGAGCGGGCCTCGAATCCGATCTCTGCGTCTCGAATCCTCGCTGTAGCTTTGCTACACCTGCGGTCCGCTCCTTGATGTCGACTCCGATTCCTCGCTCTCGCTATTCCAAGCACTTCTTCAACGGGCTGCCCAGCAGCCCATTGAAAAAGTCACATGGGCTACGAGCGGGCCTCGAAGCCGATCTCTGTGTCGCGCATCCTCGCTGTAGCTTTGCTACACCTGTGGTCCGCTCCTTGATGTCGACTCCGATTCCTCGCTCTCGCTACTCCAAGCACTTTTTTAACGGCCTGTTAGGCTGACGCCACGTGCCTATTGCTCGTCTTGTCATCGGTCCCCTCCTGTTGTTTGTCGTCGCCGGCTGCGACGGAAGTTCGGCGCTGCTCGACTTCGCGCCGCTCTGCACGACGCCGGTTCCGCTGACGACAAGCGAAATCGAATCGATCATCGCGCAGGCCGCCGCGCGCGCGCTGGCCGATGCTACGCCGATGCACATCACGGTGATCAACCGCGACGGCTTCGTCGTCGGCGAGTTTCGGATGACCGGCGCGCCGGCAGGACGGAGCGCACCCTGCCGCGCGAAAGCGAGGACCGCCTCGTTTCTGAGTTCGCATCAACACTCGTTCAACACGAGGACGGCGCGCTTCATTATTCAGGACACGTTTCCGCCCGCACTCCCCAATACGCCGGGGGGCGGACCTCTCTACGGCGTGCAGTTTTCCAACTTAGCTTGTTCCGACATCGTCGGCGAAGACAGCGGGACCGTTTCGATGACGGCCAACGGCCTGAGCGGCGACTTTGGATCGATGCCGCTTTACAAGGCGGGTTGCTTGGTCGGCGCCGTGGCCGTGGACGGCGCGGCTGACGACGCACTGGAAGAGCGCGCCGCGTGGGGCGCCTCGGCGGGCTTCCGCCCCGACCCGGCGTTGTTTGGCAGCAACATCTTTATCGACGGCATTCAGTTGCCCTTTGTCGAGGAGCGACCGCCGGACTTGGTCGCCCCACCGTTCGCGGGACTCGCCGGCGATGTGTTAACCGCACCGGCGGACGCGCCGCCCGACCTCGTGTTTCCCACCGAGGTGATCGGCGGCGAGACGGTCGAAGTGCGGGTTCCGATCATCGACAGCCCCTTGGGCGCGCTCACCGCGACCGATGTCCGCGCGATGTTTGCCGCCGCCGTCGCGCGCGCGGAACGAACGCGCGCCGGCATTCGGCGACCGCTCGGCGTCGCCGCGCGCGTGTTTGTCTGTGTGACCGATCTCGCGGGCAACGTCTTGGGCTGCGTGCGGACGCCGGAAGCCACGTTGTTTAGCTTCGACGTCGCCATTCAAAAAGCGCGCACGGCCGCGTTTTTCTCCAGCGACACCGCCGCGTTTACGACGCGCGGTCTCGGTTTCATGGCGCAAGGGCTGTTCCCGCCCGGACAGGCCATCGGACGCATCGGCCCGTTGCTTGGCCTGCAAGAAGCGATGTCGGGCGCGTGTACCCCTTCCGCGCTGCCGCTCCAAAACGGCATCACGGTATTCCCAGGCGGCGTTCCGCTGTACAAGGCCGGCGTCTTGGTCGGGGCGATCGGCGTCTCCGGGGACGGTGTCGATCAAGATGACTTCGTCGCGAGCGCCGGCGCCGATCTGTTCCCTCCGCCTGCGGGCGCACGCGGAGACGAACTCGCGGAAGCGGACGCCGTGACCGCGCTGCGCGCAAGCGTCGCCGCCATTACGGCCGCGGCTATGGATCCCGCGCTCGCCGCGGCGGCGGCAACGTCGGACGCACGACTCGCCACGGGCCTGAGCGGAGTTTCTGTGCCTTACGTCAAGTTCCCGCGTCAGCCATTCCGGTAAGGACGACGCCACCGGAGATACGGGCTACCATGTGGCCGGAAATGCGTTGGTGGTTGGTTGCGGGTTGGATTGTGGGATGCGCGTGCTTGGCCGCGGCCGCCCCTTCGTCCGATGAGATTCGGGACGCGGCGCGCACGATCATCGAGGCTGACAACTACCAGACCGAGTGGCCCGGCGCGGCTCGCGACGACGAGATCGGCCCGGGACGCAATCGCCGCCTCGCACGCGACGGAACCACCCGGCGCAGCCGCACGCGCGATCGCACCGCGACGGAACCGGCGGACTGGGGCGGGATCGGACGCGTGCTTTTTTGGATCGTGGTGACGGGGCTCGTTCTTTTTGTGATCGTCGCCATCGCCCAGGAGGTCGCGCGCCGTCGCGCGCAG
This sequence comes from Planctomycetota bacterium, assembly GCA_021776785.1. Classification (GTDB taxonomy): domain Bacteria; phylum Planctomycetota; class PLA2; order PLA2; family PLA2; genus JAJFFF01. The sequence goes on from JAJFFF010000044.1 coordinate 92,245, forward strand.
CCCAACGTGAAGCGGGCGGGCGGCACCGTACCGACACGGAGCGCTCCCACAGACGCGCCGCTCGCGAGCTTTCAGCGGCTTGCACTGGATGGCCGCTTCGACGAGGCGTTGCACGCGATCTATCTGACGGCGGTCCGCAGCATTGGCGTGACCGATGACTCGTGGACGGGCCGCGAGATCCTGCGCAAGATCAAGCTGTCCGCCGAGTCGCGCGGCGCTCTCTCGGAGCTCACGCGCGCGGTCGAAGTGAGCCGCTTCGGCGGCGGCTCCGTCGACGAAGCCACGTATCAAACGGCGCTCGCGTTGCTTCCGAAAGTGAAGCGGAGCGCCGCGTGAGACGTTCTCCGTTTTCCGCGCAGGGTTTGTTCTGGGTCATCACGCTGACCGGAATCTCGCTTCTTGTCTATATGCTTTGGGGCGTGTTCGGCGCCGAACTGGGCACCGAGCGGTCGTTTCGCGCGAACAGCTATTCGCGCTCCGCCGTGGGCCATCGCGCTCTGTCGCGTGTGCTCCGTGCGGTCGGTGTTTCCACGCGCGTCTCGCGATACCGCTCGGCGAACCGCGCGGGCAGAGACGGCGTGCTGATCATCGCGGAGCCCCAATGGTCGGGTAGCCGTCTCGGCGAGAACCTCAACGAGATGGTGACGCGCGACGGGCCCACGATCGTCGTCTTACCAAAGTGGGAAGTGATCGAGGATCATCAAACCCCCGGCTTCATTGGCCCGCCGGGACTCCTGCGCGAGCGGGAGGCCGAAGATGTCTTGGAGGAAATCGGGGTGCGCGGCGGGCGTGTGACGCACGTTCCCGAGGATATCCCGCTTCGTTGGGACGCGGGCGAGCTGGGCGCCGAACCGACGTTGTTTCGCGCGCAGGTTTGCGACGCGCGCAATGTGACGCCGATCGTGAGCAACCAATTCGGATGGGTGCTCGCCAAACACAACCGCAGAAATCTGTTCATCCTTTCCGATCCCGATGTCATTTCGAACTATGGGATTGCGCGCGGCGACAACTCCGTGTTTGCGATCCGCATGGTGGATTTTGCGCGGCGTGACGGTGCGGGTGTTGTGATCGACGAAACGCTGCACGGTTTTGTGCGCGAACCCAACGTGTTTCGTGCGCTTTTCGACTTCCCGGTCGCGTTCGGAACGCTGCAGTTCGGCATTACCGTGCTCGTGTTGTTGTTGGCCGCGTGCGCTCGGTTCGGCGCGCCCTACTTCGCGCGGCGCAACCAGCGATCCGGCAAAGAGTTCTTGATCAACAACGTAGCGACAATGCTGCGTGAAGCCGGACACAACCGGCACGCCCTCGAGCGTTATCTGGCCGTCGCTGTGCGACAGGTCGGGCGCAGCCTTCATCTGCCGGTGGGCCTCGATGAGAACGGGACGCGGACGTGGCTCGATCGCCAAGGCGAACTGCGCGGACTTAGGGTTCGTTACTCGGAATTACTCGCGGTTACGGAGCGTGACTCCGACGCGACGGCTGCGCTCTACCAGGCGCGACGCATCTACGAATGGAGAGAGGAGATGATTCATGGACGCCAAAGCCGCGCGTGAGCTCAAGGAGAGCCTTTACCGTGAAGTGGGAAAGGTCGTCGTCGGCCAGGAAGCGACGCTCGACCTCGTTCTCACCGCACTCCTGTGCGAAGGACACGTCCTTTTGGAGGGCGTGCCGGGAACCGCCAAGACGCTGCTCGCGCGCAGCGTCGCCGCGTGCTTGGATCTCGGATACGGACGCATTCAGTTCACGCCGGACCTGATGCCGGGTGACGTGATCGGCACCAATATCTTCCACTTCCAGACCAACGAATTCGTCCTCACGAAGGGACCGATTTTCGCGCAGTTGCTCCTTGCCGACGAGATCAACCGGACACCGCCGAAGACGCAGGCCGCGCTTCTCGAAGCGATGCAGGAGCGACACGTCACGATCGACGGCAAGAGTCACGACCTGGGCGATTGGTTCATGGTCATCGCGACGCAGAACCCGATTGAGCAGGAGGGCACCTACCCCCTCCCCGAAGCGCAGCTCGATCGGTTCCTGTTCAAGATCGGCGTCGACTACCCGTCGCGCGAAGAGGAGATCGATTTGGTTTCGCGCCACGGACACCGGACCGCGATGCCGAAGCTCGGGGAGTTCGGGATCGAGAAGATTGCGACCGTCGAAACGCTCGCGGCGCTGCGGAAGTACGTGGCGGGCATCCGCCTCAGCCCAGAGATCGTTGCGTACATCGTGGACATCGTGCGGGCGACGCGCGAACGCCCGTCGTTGCGCCTCGGCGCTTCGCCGCGTGCGGCCAACATGCTGGCGACCGCGGCACGCGCCACGGCCGTGATCGAGGGCCGCGACTTCGTCATTCCCGATGACGTGAAAATGCTTGCGAATTCCGCGCTCCGTCATCGCGTCGTCCTTGCGCCGGGCGCTGAAATCGAGGGGCACAACGCCGAGTCGATTCTGCAACAGATCCTCGCGGAGGTCGCCGCGCCGCGCTAGCGCCGCGGAAAGACGATGCGACCGACGCTTCGATGCGTCCTTGTGAGTGCGCTCGGGATTCCCGTGGCGCTGCTTGCGGCCGTGATGGACGAACGGTTGTGGGTTGTGTGGGTCGCGTACGTCGGGGTTTTTGTGGTCGGGTGTTTGATCGACATCCTGTTCGGCCTGCGGCGCCGCGACGTTGTGACGACTTTGGAAACGCCGGACACGATCTACATCGGCGCGGAATCGGTGATGACGTTCACGTTGTCGAGCGCGCGCGGGCGCGGCGTATCCGTGACGGCGCTGCCCGAACTCGGGAACGAGCTCGAGCACCTAGACGCCCGAGATGTCGTCCTCGCCCCGCCCGCCGCTCGACTCACGTTTCCACTCCGGCCGTTGCGGCGCGGGGAGCGCAAGGTCGAAGCCATCTGGATCCGCTGGCGCGGCCCGCTTGGTCTCATGCAACGTCAGCGGCGCGACGCCTTTGACCGCACGATCGCCGTCGTCCCCAACACGGCGGCGGTGCGCGACGCCGCGGTGCAGCTCTTTGCGCGGCGGCAGTTCGAGTCCGGCCTGAAGGTCGAACGCTACGTGGGGGACGGTTCGGAGTTCGAGTCGCTGCGCGACTACGTGCCGGGACTCGACCATCGATCGATGAACTGGAAGGCGACCGCGCGCCATCGCACGCTGGTGTGCACGCAGTTTCGCGCGGAACGCAACCACCAGGTCGTCCTTGCGCTCGACGCGGGCCATCTGATGTCGGAGCCGATGGACGGTCTTCCCAAGTTGGATCACGCGATCAACACGAGCCTGCTCATGAGCTACGCGTGTCTTCGGACGGGCGACCAAGTCGGCTGGTACAGCTTCGACGAAAAACCGCGCGGCTTCCTGCAGCCGGCGGGCGGCGTTTCGAGCTTTCCGCGGCTCAAGCGCTTTAGCGCGGGCATCGAGTACTCGACCGGCGAAACCAACTACACGCTTGGGATCACGGATCTCTCGACGCGTTTGCGGCGGCGATCCCTCGTTGTGGTCCTCACTGATTTCGTGGACTCAATTTCGGCGGAGTTGATGGTCGAGAATCTCGGCCGATTGGCGCGCCGCCACTTGGTTGTGTTTGTCGCGTTGCGCGATGCCTCGCTCGACGCGCAGGTGTCCCAGCGTCCCGATGACATCGATAGCGCCTACCGCTCCGTTGTGGCGGCGGACTTCGTCAAAGAACGCGATCTCGCCCTCCGCCGCCTGCAGCAAACCGGCGTGCTCTGTGTGGATGCTCCGCCCGCGCGCGTCTCCAACGCGCTCATCAACCGATACCTCGAGATCAAGCGTCGGGAGCTGTTCTAGCGCGGTTTTGCCATGGTGTATCAACTGCGAAGCTACGAGTTCCGGCGCGAACGCGAAAAATCCTGGCGCGAATTGGAGCGCCTTGTCGCGCAAGTGGAGAAGTCCGGCCAGACCTCTCTCAATGCGCAACAGTTGGGCCGGCTTCCGATTCTGTATCGCGCCACGCTCTCTTCGCTGAGCGTCGCGCGTTCGATCTCCCTGGATCGCAACCTCCTCCACTATCTCGAAGGGTTGGCGGGGCGCGCGTACTTCTGCATCTACGGCGGCAAGCGTGGCTTCGGTTCGGCCTTCGTCGAATTTTTCACGTGGCGCTTCCCGACCGCCGTTCGTCAACGTTCCAAAGAGATCGCCATGGCGTTTGCGATCTTGATCTTGGGCGTGCTGACGGCGTGGGTCCTGACGGATCGCGACGACGAGTGGTTCTACATGTTCGTCACGGATCAGTACGCGCAAGGCCGTTCGCCGACTACGGCGACGGCTGAATTACGGAACGGCTTATATGACCGCTCGCATCTCGACGCCGAGCTCGGGGTCTTCGCTAGTCACCTGTTTTCGCACAACGCGCGCATCGGGCTGTTGGCGTTCGGGCTTGGGTTTCTCGCGGGAATTCCCGTCTACATTCTTCTGTTTACGAACGGATTGATTCTGGGCGCGTTTGCGTCTCTGTTTGCGTCGCGCGGTCTCGGCTGGGACTTTTGGGGATGGATCTTGCCGCATGGCGTTACGGAATTGAGTGCCGTTGCGTTCTCGGGGGGCATGGGCTTGGTCCTCGCGCGCGCACTTGTCTTTCCGGGTGAATCGACGCGACTCGCCAACCTCGCGCGGCGTGGCCGCGAAGCCGGTGTCGTCATGCTCGGCGCCGTCGCCATGTTCTTCGCCGCCGGGATCATCGAAGGGTTCTTCCGCCAGATGGTCACCTCGATCCAGATTCGATACTTCGTTGCGTTCGGCACGTTTGCCATGGGTGTCGCGTACTTCGGCTGGGCGGGGCGGGGGCGGAAGCTGTGAGCCAGGTTCTTCAGGAAGCGAACCCGCGGTCGGTCCGCGAGTTTGTTACGCCCGAGGGCATTCCGCTTCGTTTCGAGCTCGCGAGTATCGGTGATCGCGCCGCCGCGTTCTTTATCGACATCCTCGTCTGGGGACTCGTTGTGGGCGCGCTCATGCTCTTGCTGGGCGCTTTCGAGCACGACGCGGAAGATGCTAAGTGGGCACGCGCCGTCGTGATGTTGTTCACGTTCGTGTCGCGCGTTTTCTATTTCATTTGGTTTGAAACTCGCGGTGGCGGCGCGACGCCCGGCAAACGCAGAATCGGCATCCGCGTCATGGACCGCGGCGCCGAACCGTTGACGACCGACGCGATCGTCGTCCGCAACTTCATGCGCGAACTCGAAGTGTGGATCCCCCTCGCGTTCATCCTCTCGCCGCAAGCGCTGTGGCCCGACGCCCCCGCGATTGTCGGTCTCGTTTCGATGGGTTGGATGGCGATCATCGTGCTGCTTCCGATTTTCAATCGCGACCGGCTCCGCGCGGGCGACATGGTCGCGGGCACCGTCGTCGTTCTAAATCCGAAGCCGGCCCTGCTTGCCGACATCGGCGGTCGCGAAGTCGAACGCGCGGCCAACCAAAAAGCGCAAACGTACACGTTCACGCGCGCGCAACTAAAGGTCTACGGCATCTACGAATTGCAGGTTTTAGAAGAGCTGCTGCGCCGCAACGACCCGTACAAGCGCGACGCCGTGCAGGCTGTGTGCAAACGCATTCAGCGTCGCATCGAGTGGAAGGGCGAGGCCGTTCGCAATGAACGTTTCCTACGCGAGTTCTACGCCGCCCTAAGAGCCCACCTAGAGCAAAGAATGCTCCTCGGAAAAAGAAAGCAAAACAAACACACAAAGGACTAGAAAGAGTCCCAAAAACCCACCCGCGCCAGCCCCAATGCGGTACCCAATGCGGTACCGGGTTGGATTTTTTCGGCCATAACCAGTTGCGAAACCATGCCTTATGAGCGCGAGGTGCGGCATTTGTGCCGCACTTTGAAGGCGTCCCGCGACGCTGAATCGCCCAAAACAGCCTTTCGACGCATTTTCGCCCCTCATCGACGGTCGAAACAGCCGAAAACGCGGCACCAATGCCGCACTTCGCCGTCATAACTGCCTGCCTTACCACGCGTTACAACGGAAAATTTTCAACCCGGTACCGCATTGCGGGGTACTGGTACCGCATTGCGGGGTACTGCATTGCGGGCGGTGCCGGGCGCGGTGCTTTCTTTTTGGGGCCGTGGTGCGGTTGGGTTGGTTGTTTGATTTGACAAGGGGCTGTCTAGCCGAAGACTTCTTCTAGTCTTTCGGTTGGGACTCCTTCGGACTCTTTCCGTAGACCTTCGTACGCGACGACCATGGCGACCGCTTGTACGGAGCCGAAGAGCACGATGACGGCCAACGTGCTCCAACCCAGTACGGCGTAGCTGTCGAATCGCAACGCTACCCGCAAGCAAACCCAGAGCGACGCGGTAGCCGCCAGTAGTTGGCAACCGCAAAACGCGAAGATGGTCCAGCGGCGGCCCCTCGTCAGCTGGACGCTGCGCACTATGGCACCCATGACTCCATTACGTTCGACGGCGGCCGCGGGTTGCGACACAAAGAGCATGCAGTACATGAACGCCGTGAGTCCGAGCACGATCCAATCGACAAACGGCGCGCCCGCGTCAGAGCTCAACCAACGGAAAAACATAAAGACCGACACGCCGCAGAGAACGAGCAGCCAAACAAAAATCGTGGGAACGAGGCGACGCAACGCATGAATCAACGTCTCGCCCACTGTCGCGGACTGCCCTTGCAAGTGCCGAGATACGGGAAGCGTGATCAACCCGGAGAGAACAAACGTCAGTGCGATGCCCCAAACGCCAAGAACAAGCGTCCACATGATGGCAATCAGCGCATTGAAGCCACCCCCGTGGGCAAGGTCGGTATCGAGGCGACGAGACCGCGGGAAATCAAACACATCCAGCGAAAACCAAATCAGCGGCGAGTACACAAAGAGCGCGAGCAAGACGACGATCGGAAGGTTCCGCCGCCACATCGTGAAGGTACGCGAATACATCGCGCCGACACCGAACTTCTCTAGATCCATTCTGGTGGCGAAACTACCAGTATCGCGAGCGAGGCGCACGGAGTACGCGGCAAAAACGCCACTCCGGCCCGCCGGCCGTGATGCTGGCGGGCCGGGTGGCACGAGAGAGAGAGAGAGAGAGCCCCTCCGAATGGTCAGTCCAATCGGATGAGCCGGAGCTGATGCAAGTGATCGGGGTTCGGCGCGGCGACCGGCTCGGTGAGACCGGGCGCGAGCGGCGGCGGTTCCGCGGCCGTGAACCCATCTTCGGCGGGCGCGCCGGCGCTGCCGAGCGGGCCCAGCGCAACGTCGAACGGAGGCGCACCCAAGATCGTGAACGCGTCGAATTTCTCTTCGTCCAAGACGATCACGACATCGTCGCCGTCAAGCGTCGCGTCGTAGCCGAACCAAGCGATTTGCGTGATGCGAAAACCGCCACCGGACGGGGCAAACGACGGCAACGCGCCCGGCACCGGCCCGATCGCATTGTCGCTCTGCTCCCGCTTGGACTTCGTCAATCGGTAATCGGCGGGTGCACTCGAATCGAAGTCGTCCCAGTGGCGGAGGAACAACTCCTGACCGAACTCGCCGTCGCCGAGATAGAGAAGATCGACGCGCAGCGAACCGTCTTGCGGACGGGCCAACACGGTCGGCAAAGTCGCACCGCTCTGCCCCACGCTCATCGGCGCGCCAAACGTTCGTCCACCGTCATCACTCACACGCAACCGAACGCCATCACGCGCTTCGTAGGCGTACAGAACGCGCAGCGTGTCGCCTTGCCCGACAAGAGCAACACTCGGGTCGCGCCCCACGATGGTGCTCTCCTCGACCAATGTGTCGAAGCTCGGCTGACCGAACAAGCGCACGGCGCAGCGAAACTGCGTCGTGGAACTCCAGAGCGGAACATCGCCCGGCACTTCGCCCCAGAAGGTAAACCCGTAGCCGACGACAAGATCGCCGCCATCGGAGTAACGCACGCCCATGATCACGGGCGCGACGTCGGTCGCCTGACGATGCAAGACAACCGGCGGGGCGAACTGAAACGCCGTCGGTGAACCGGTACCGTCAAACGCCGAAGGCTTCCCCTCGACGAGCAACAACTCCGAGCCGCCGGTCGCGCGTCGCCAAAACACAACGGCCAACGTGTAGTCCGCCGCCATCGCGACCTGCACGAGCCGCGACGAGTGATCGGCACCACCGTCGCCCAGCACATTGGTCTGCGCAAACGTGGCGCCGCGATCAAACGACAACCGCATCGTCACACCGTTGGCGCCGCTCTCGGCAACCGCAAGGACGTTAAACAACGCCGCCACCTCGTGGTCACGCCAGTGCCCGGCGTCCGGATGGCTCGAGACACTCGCGCCCCCGGTCACCGCGCCGGTCGCGCGATCGTGCTGCAGGCGTAACTCAAAACGAGAAAACCGGGACGGATCGCCGCGGTCCCCCTCGTAGCAAACAACGCTCGTGCGGTCGCCGGAGATCGCAACGGTCGGCAACCCAAAGCGCCACGAGTCGCTGGAGTAAATCGTCTCTTCGTCCAGCAAGCCCGGGTAGTCACTCGTCGCACCCTGATCCGGGTTGATCGCCGAAGGCGCGCCAATGCGGACGCAAATCAACACCCTCTGCGTGGTCACTCCGGTCTGGGATTCGACGGCAACGATCTGCTCGCGCTCGATCGCCCCGCGCAACGAAACGCGCGCAAAGCCATCCCCGGAAGCGTCCAACCAAACATCACGGGTGGTCGCACCCGAGGCGCCCGGCACAACGCCGACGTCCGCAAGCGACTCCACGCCGCCGATCGGAATCACGCCCCCATCCGCCGCGTGCGCGACCGAAAGACGAACCGCCCCGGCGTTGGCCGCCGCACGCGTCAACAGCTCGAAGCGAAACGGCTCACCGGCAGGTGTTTCCAACTCGTAAATGGCGTCCACGCGATCGAGTCCGAGCCGCGCCAGATCGATGCCCGCCGAAACCGTATCCACGGCCTCGGGCGCCAAGTTCGTTCCGCCAGCCGCGACAATGAGCGGCGCTGCGACAAGCTGGACCTCCGGTGCGCCGCTGCCGCATCCCGGCAGGACCCATCCAAAAATCAATGTGGCGACGAAGATCCAGTAGCGCATGGTGCACCCTCCTTGCTCGTTCTAGCCGCGAGCCCACCGGCATCGGACAGGCTCCTGCGCTTTTTACACGTGCTTCACGGCGACCATGGTCAGGTCGTCGTCGTTGGGCGCGCCGCTCGTCCACTCATGCACGGCAGCGCGCACCGAAGCCACAATCGACTCGGCATTTCCATGCACGGCCGCACGCAACATCGCATCCAGCCGCTCGTCCCCGAGCAACTCCTGATCGGGGTTGCGCGCCTCCGTGACGCCGTCCGTGTACAAGAACAAGACGTCGTTCGGCTCGAGCTGAACCGAAGCGCCCGCGCGGTACGCGGCATCCGGCAAGATGCCGAGAATGCGCCCGGTTGCCGCCAACATCTCCATCTTGCCGGTCGCGGCGCGGTACAAAAGCGGCGGGTTGTGTCCCGCGTTGCACCACTCCATCACTCCGGTCTTCAGATCGAGTACGGCCGCAAAAAGCGAAATGAACTTCCCACCCTCCATGTCGGGGACCAGAAAGTCATTGAGCAAATCGATGGCTTTGGGCAACTCCGGCGTCGTCTGCACAAACGCCCGCAGGAACGCGCGCGCCTCCGCCATGACCAGCGCCGCCTGCAAGCCGTGCCCTGACACGTCGCCAATCGCAACGCCCAGACGGTCGCCGGGAAGCTCCACCAAGAGATCGTAGTAGTCGCCCGTCGCGTCCTCGCAGAGTTCGTTGAGCCCCGCGATTTCGAGACGGCCTTCGCTGTGAAGGCGGCGCTCCGGCTGCAATTGCCGCTGCACTTCTTGCGCAAGTCGAACCTCGCGGTCGTAGCGTTCCTTTTCGAGCGCGGACTTGTGAAGCCACGCGTTCTCAATCGCCAACGCCGCGTGAATCGAAAGCGACGCCAAGTACTCCTCGTCACGCTCGTCGAAGTCGCCCTCACGCTTGTTGAGAAGCTGAAACACGCCCACGACTTCGCGATCACGGTTGCGAATCGGCGCACAAAGCATCTGGCGCGTGCGAAATCCCGTCTTCTTGTCCCAGCTCCGGTCAAAGCGCGGATCGTCATAGGCGTCGGCGAGCCGTACGGTCTCCCCGCTCTCCGCCACGGCGCCGGCCAAGCCCTGACCGATCGGAAGCGAGATCTCAAGCGCCTCGTCACCGCTCAAGACGCGCGACCAAAGTTTTCCTTCTTTGCGATCGACAAGAAAAACCGTGCCGCGCTCGGCCAACACGCCCTCCGACGCCGCACTGAGGATCAACCCCAAGAGCTCGCCGAGGTCGAGTGTTGTGTGAAGCGCGTAACTCGCCTGCACCAACTTGCGCTGCCGCGCGAGGTCGCGCTCCAACTCGAGGATGATCTCCTTGGGATCCGTCATGGCCCGCTATTATGGGGAATAAGAACGTCATGCGGCGACTCCTCCCCATCTTTCTTTTTGCGGGCACTCTTGCGGCGGGCCCGAAGGCGCCGCTCGACGACGTTTTGGCCGAGGAACGGGCGTTGGAGGCGCTCCAGCACCGGCTCCTGGACATCACCGGCGGCTCGCCCCAAGTGACCGAGCGCGCGCGGCGTGCCTGCGCGGATCACGTGGAGCTACGCGGATTTGGCGAACCAACGGCGACGACGGGCGCCCTCGATCGATTTCAGGCGCTCGTGAAACAGCACGGGCTGCGGTCGCTCGCGGCCAAACCGTTGGCGCGGCGCGGTGCGAATGCCGCCGACGTCGCCGTGGATCTGCGCGGCGCCGGAGCGTGGATCCGCGCGGTCGTTACCGTGACGTGGGGCCAGGACGAACGCATCCGCGCGGTGGAACTCCGGCGCGTGCGCGTCATGCCGGCGCCGACAAAGAAGCCGTTTCACAACGTCACGGAGTCGATGGGCTTGTCCAAAATCGACCCGCTTGCCCTCCAGCATCCCACACTCGGGTTGGCGGCGTACGGCGCAGCGACCGGTGACCTCAACAACGACGGTCGCCTCGATCTCGTGACGACCGCCCACGACGGCAACACCGCCTACATCGGCCAGGCGGACGGTCCGTTTCGCGCAATCAAGCTCCCCAGCGCCCCCGGAACGGCGCCGCTGCTGCTCGACTTCGACAACGACGGCGACCAAGACATCTTTTTTTCGCGCAACGGCAAGCAGGGGTTGTTGCGCAACGAGTTCGTGCCCAAAGGGACGCTGACGTTTCGCGATGTCTCGGAAGCGCAAGGCGTCGCCGTCGCCTCGATCGGATTCGCGGCCGTGGCCGGAGACGTAAACAGCGATGGGCGTCCCGACATCTACGTGGCCGCGTACAACAACTACGGTCCGGTCGCGCCGGAAAGTTGGGACAACGCGCGCAACGGAATGCCCAACCTGTTGTTCGTCAGTCAAAAGGACGGGACGTATCTCGAGCGTGCCAAAACATGGCGCGTCAACGACACGCGCTGGAGCTACGCGGCGCAGTTTATCGACATCGATGAAGACGGACGCCTCGACCTCTACGTCGCGAACGATTTCGGCGCCGGCAACGCGCTATACATGCGCGAACGCGGTCACTTCGTGGATCGAGCGAACGAGTGGGGTATCGCCGACCGCGGGTACGCGATGGGCGTGAGCTTTGGCGACTACAACAACGACGGCGCCATCGACCTTCACGTGACGCGCATGTCAAGCCATGCGGGCGCGCGCATTCTGAGACGCCTCGGCAAGACGTATGCGCACCACGACCGCCTTCGCTGGCTCAGCGCGGGCAACGGGCTGTACGAACGCATCGCGATGAATCGCTTCGAGGATGTGACGACCGACGCCGGGCCATTCCGCGCGGGATGGGCCTGGGGCGGCGGGTTTTGGGACTACGACAACGACGGATTGGAAGATCTGTTCACGCCCAACGGCCACATGTCCGGCACAACGATGAAGGACACGTGAAGTCAGTTTTGGTGCCAGGTCGTGGCATCCACGCTTTGCGACAAAGACAAAGTGCGCACGGGCATTCAGAGTTTTCTCGGCGATCACCTCGGGCTCCTGCAACGCCATCACGGGTTTAGCGGGTACGAGCGCGACTGCCTGTATCGCAACCGCGGCGACGGAACGTTCGAGGATCGCTCCGGCGTTTCCGGCATCGACTCGATCGGCGACGGACGCGCGGCTGTCTTTTGGGACTATGACAACGACGGCGACCTCGACCTGTTCGTCCGCGCGATGCACGGCCCGGCGCACGCGCTCTATCGCAACGACATCGGCAATCGCTGGCGATCGCTGCGCGTGACGCTGCGGGGTAAGCGGAGCGGTCGCGACGCGTTCGGCGCCACGGTCCGCGTCCACACCAACCGCGGGACACTGTCCAAGATCAAGAGCGGCGGCGCCGGATTTTTGTCGCAGCACGACCCGCGCTTGACGTTTGGCCTGGGCACGCGAAAAGTCCGCGCGATCGAGGTGTTTTGGCCAAGCGGCCACCGCCAGCGCATCACGATCAAGCCCGATACGAAGACCGTTACGATCACCGAGGACGACTGAACGTTGCGCCGTCCGTTGAAATGAAGCGCGATGAAGCAATACATCGGAGAGCCGGAATTCGAGCACGGTGAGATCCCGGCGGTGGGCGTACTCCTCGCCAACCTGGGGACGCCCGACGCGCCGACGACGCCAGCGCTCAAGCGCTACCTCAAGCAGTTCCTCTCCGACCCGCGCGTGATCGAACTCCCCCGCTGGAAGTGGCAGCCGATCCTGCGCGGCATTGTTTTGCCGCGCCGCTCGCCGAAGTCGGCGGAAGCGTACCGCGAGGTCTGGACCGAGGCCGGTTCCCCGCTGCTCGTGACGGGCCGCAAACTTCTCCACAAAATCGAGGCGGCGATGCGCAAGGCATGGGCGTCGCCGATGCACGTTGCGCTCGGTATGCGTTACGGCAATCCGTCCATCCGCTCCGCAGTGGACGAGCTGCAGGCCAAAGGTTGCCGCCGCATCGTGTTGCTGCCGCTCTACCCGCAGTACTCGGCGACCACGACCGCGTCGACGTTTGATGCACTCAGCGAAGCACTCGTCGACCGACGTTGGATCCCCGAGCTGCGCACGATTCATCAGTACTGCGACGAGCCGCTGTACACCGAAGCGTTGGCGAACAGCATTCGCGAACTCTGGGACAAGGACGGACGGCCCGAGAAACTGCTGCTCTCGTACCACGGCATTCCGCTGCGTTACTACGAGAGCGGCGATCTCTATCCTTGTCACTGCCACAAGACGACCCGACTCCTCGTCGAGAAACTCGGCCTCAACGAGGACGAATATCTGACGACGTTTCAATCGCGGTTTGGGCGCGAGCCGTGGCTCGAACCCTACACGGACATGACGCTCAAAGCGTGGGGGAAGGCCGGGCTGAAGAGCGTGGACGTGATCTGCCCCGGTTTCTCGGCCGACTGTTTGGAAACGATCGAAGAGATCGACCAGGAAAACCGCGAGTACTTCGAGGAGTCCGGCGGCGGACGCTACCGCTACATTCCCGCGCTCAACGATCGCGACGATCACGTGCGCGCGCTGATGGCGGTTTTGGATCGCAACCTCGCCGGCTGGGCGGAACGCTCCGGCGACTACGACGCGGATGCTGCGCAAAAGCGCGCGGAAACGTCGCGGAACGAAGCCAAACGGCTCAGCGACAGCGGCCCGCGATGCCCCTACGAAAAAGACGCCCCGTAAGGGCCTAGGCGTCGCGACCGCGGACGGGCGGCGGCCCCAAGAACACGAGCAGCGCACCGCCGATCAGAATGGCTGCCCAGAGCACCATCGAGCTCGTGTGGAACAGACCAAAATTCGGATCTTCGCGCGTCATGTGGGCGATGCGCGGTGCAATCCCCCACGCGTTGACCGCTGCCGCCGCGCCCATCACGCCGGCCACGACGGAACGCAGCCGCGAACGCCGCGCGACCAACACGTACACCACGGCGGTCGCCACGCCGAAGTAGTCCACACGCGTAAAGAGCGGACCCAAGAATGTGCCGGCGGCGCTTTTTTTGTCAAACGTCGCAAACACATGCGGCGCGACCAAGAATGCGATCGTCGCTACAGCACCGACCCAAAGCGCCACGGCTAAGTGCGCAAGGCCGTGCAGGAGTTTCATCGATTCGGCTCGATGCTGATCTCGCCGAGCGATTCGAGTAACGCCTTGCGGTCGCGTGCATGCGCGAGCTTATCGACATCGTCGGGATCACGAGCGATGGAGGAAATCGCGCGCATCATCGCGAGGTGTTTTTTCGTTTCCGTCGGCGGGCACACCCAACAAAAGACCAGACGCACGGCCTGACCGTCGTGGGCCCCAAAGTCGATCCCGTCTTCGCTTATACCCACGGCGATTCCGAGCCGGTCCGCGAACTTGTTCTTCGCATGCGGGATCGCGACGCCGCCGCCGATGCCCGTCGACGCGACTTTCTCACGCTCTTGAATCGCTCCGAGCACCTCGTTCTCGCGCTCCAAATCAAGCACGCCCTCGATGCAAAGCGCGTTGAGCAACTCCTCAATCGCCTCGTTCTTGGTGCCGACGTACAGCCGCTTCACCAAGACGGTTTTCGGAAAAAAATCGCGCGCCGTCTGGCCACGATCTCGCTGCTTTTTGGGTCCGCTCATGGGTGTCTCCGCCTCCCGCTCGGGAGCGCTACGCGTAATCTATCCCTTGGCTGGATGGTCGCGAAATTTCGACTGCCCACCCGGGGCTCCATGCAAACGCCTGGAGGGCGCTATTTCGTGGCACCGCGGGCACGGGCAATCGCGGCGCGACGCGCTTCGTCGCCGGCCTGCCGCGCAAGCGCATCCGCCTGGTCCCAGGCGACGTCCGCTTTCGCCGCGTCGCCGAGTTCTGTGTGTAGCCGGGCGATCTCCGCCGCCACGTCGCTGCGCAGTTCTTCAAGCCCAAGACCGATGCTCCGCTGCAAGATCTCCGCACGGCGCAACGCATCCCGCGGCTTGCGGCCCAACGCCACACTGCTGCGGCGCATCGCACGTACCGCATCAAGACCGACGAACGCGGGCGCCGCGAGCACCATCGCATCGTAGGCCAGGTCGTCCTTTTTCTCGGCCATCGCAGCAACGTTGCGCTTCACGATGCCCACATACATCTTCGCCATCGTGGCGTCGCCCATGTCGTACAAATCGCCGCACTCGCGCAGCATCAAACACCGCTCCCACAGCGGCGCTCCGATTTCGCCGAGGCGCAAAAACGATGCGACGTAGATATCGGACGCTTCCGTTTTCGAGATGCCCTTCTTGAGCGCTGCTTGGGTCAGCCATCGCATCAAGACGCCCCGAAATCGACTGTCGGGGTGCTCTTTGAGAAACGCCTCGGCTCGTTTGGAGGCGTCGTCCTCCGCGGTGAAAAAGCCGAGCAAGGCGCGCGTGGCAAGGGCGTAGTGTTTCCTCCATCCCGACTCGCGCTTGATCGCGCCGTCGAGCACTTTTTTGGCTCCCGCCAAGTTGTGCTGGCTGCGCACATCGCGCCGGGCGGCCAACAGCGCGTCGTCTCGCTTGTCCGCACCTTCCCTCTCCAGCCAGATCAAACGCCACACGGGAATCGTGAGCTTTTGTCCGTCGGTGTCTTCCACGACGACCTCGGTCGCGGTTTCCTCCACCACTTTTCGCAAGGGAGTGTGCACGCCGTCGCCGAAGCGGTTGATCCAGCGCACGGCGGGTGCGGCGAACGTCATCTCGGCGGCGAGAACGACAAGAACGAGGGGGAACAGGAGGGGGAACACGACAAAGGGACGCATGGCGAACAAGGCGATATCATATCCGCTTCATGTTGGAGACGTTTGACAACCCGCGACCCGAGCGCGACTACGAAATTGAGATCGTCTGCCCGGAGTTTACGTCGGTCTGCCCCAAGACCGGCCTTCCGGACTTCGGCACGATCACGATCCGATACGTTCCCGACAAGCGATGCGTGGAGCTGAAGTCGCTCAAATACTACTTGGGCGAATTTCGCAATCGCGGCATCTTCTATGAGGCCGCCGTCAACGCGATTCTCGACGACTTGGCGACGGCGTGCGAGCCGCGCACCATGACGATTGAAGGCGCTTTCACGGCCCGCGGCGGGATCACAACCAAGGTGGTAGCAAAAACGCCGTAATTGAGAGACGATGTCGGCCCTATGGGAGGCAACATCGTCCTGAATCTGGTCAAGACCGGTGTCTTGATCCTGCTCTGCATCATTGCGTTCTTGGCGGTGCGGCAATACGACTCCTTCGAAGATCGCATCTTGGAAGTCAAAAGCCTCGTTGAGGAGACGAAGAGTCAGACGCGCGACAACGCGGAAGCGATGCGCAAACTCCGGCGGGAAAACGCCGACGCGTTGAGCAAGCTCCGGCGCGAACTGAAGCGTCGCACGGTCGTCGGGCCAGCGGACCCCGGCGAAGCAGACCCGGGCGGGGACGACCCCGACGAGGACGAGGGAGGGAGTGACCCCCGCGAGTTGCCCTATTGGCCGACCGAGGACAACGTCCTCATCGATACCGCCAACGAACCCGCTCCCGCTGAAGATGCGCCGCGTGGTGGAAACCTCAACTACTACATCGGGTCCAACCTCTCGAGCCTCAATCAACACACGCTCAACGAGGCGCAACTCGCCGACAACATCGCGGCGTTCGTCTACCAAAAGCTCGCGATTCGCTCGCGCGTCAACCCCGACGACTACATCGGGGAGATGGCCAACCGGGTCACGATCAGCGAAGACAAGACGGTGTTCACGATCTACCTGCAAAAGGGCCTCCTGTGGCACCCCGCCGCGCTGAGCCCGCGTGAGCGGACGGGACCGAGGAAGTGGCTGGCCGACCTCGGAACGCCTGAGGTGACGGCGCACGACGTGAAGTTCACGTTCGACGTCATTCGCAATCCGCTCAGCGAAGCGAGCAATGAAGCGAGCTACCTCACGGACATCAAGTTCATCGAGGTCATCGATGACTACACGATTCGAATCACGTGGAGCAAAAAGCGTTACTACAACAAGAGCTCCACACTCTCGCTCCTAGCGATTTACCCGCGCCATATCTTCGGGCGCGATGAGAGCGGCAACGAGCTTCCCCTCGAGGAGGCCGCGCAGATCTTCCCGCAGCATTGGTACAACAAGCGCATGTGCGGGAGCGGACCGTATCGGTTCGTGGAGTTCGTCGATAACGCGTACATCAAGCTGGAGCGTTTCGATCGGTTCGTGCGCACCGGACCGGCTGCGGACGCGATGACGATCCATATCATTTCGGATCCGGAAGTGCGCCTGCAGCGGTTCAAAGCCGGCGAACTCGATGTTTGTCAGATGGAGCCCGCGCAGTACCGTTCGGAGTACTTGGACGGCGGCCCTGGCAGCGTCAAAGAGATGATCGATTCCGGCAAAGCGGAGCTTCGGAAGTGGGAAGGCGCGACGTACTACTACATCGCGTGGAACCAGCGCCGCCCGATATTCCGGGAAGCGGCCGTGCGCCGTGCGCTCGCCCACGCGTTCCCCAAGGCACGGGTCGCGCGCGATGTCTATGCCGGGCTCGCGATTCCGCACGACAGCCCCGTCCACAGCGCCGAGTCGTCGTATCTAAAAGACTTGGAACAGTTCGAGTTCAACACGGACACGGCCGCGCGCTTGCTCGACGAAGCGGGCTGGAAAACAAACGACAAAGGCGTTCGCGCGAAGGTGATCGACGGTCGCATGACCGAACTTCGCTTCAATATCTTGGTCGTGAACTCCCGTGTCGTGTATCGCGACTTCTCCCTCCTGTTCAAAAAAGAGCTCGCCAAGATCGGCGTGATCATGGAGCTGCAGGTGCGCGAGTGGAACCAGTTGATCAAGACGCTGGACGACAAAGAGTACGACGCGGTCACGCTGGGATGGGGCACGAGCTGGGACAGCGATCCGGAACAAATCTGGCACTCGCGGCAGGCCGACGTTCCGCGCGGATCCAACCACTGCTCGTACAAAAGCCCGATCGTCGATGCGGCGATCGAGGGCCTCCAAGTTGAGTTCGATAACGCTGAACGAAAGAAACTTTGGGCGACTTTTCAGCGCACGATCGTGAAGGACCAGCCGTATCTGTTCCTCTCGATCCCGCTCCGTCCGTGGCTCATCAACACGCGGTGCGGCAACACATTCTTCAACAAACTTAGACCGCAAATCTGGCTGCTTCCCTGGACCATCAAGGAACCCGGCTAGGCCACCACGATGCTTAGCTGGGCCATTCGACGCCTGCTGCTGATGATCCCGATGCTGTTTGGGATCTCGTTGATCAACTTTGCGATCATCAACTTCAGCGACCCCACACGCACCAGTGCTGCAAACGCGGACGGTCGTGTGGATCCGTCCCAGTCTGTCGAAGCTGGTGAGGCCGAACGCATCTTCCGACAGACGTTTAACCTCGATAAGCCCGCGTTCTTCAACACGCGCTACAACATCGAGGACGACGAGATCTTATGGCGCCTGATGACGGCGCAGCGCGTGTACGCGCTCCCCTCAGCGCGCACCGGCAACCTCAAGGTCTTGGAAGACTACGGGCGCACGATCGTTCCGCACTTGGTGCGACTCGCCAAGAAGGGACGCGACCGCAAGTGCGACTACGACTCCTACAACGAGCGATGGAAGGCGGAGCGGTCTGTTTGGTTAAAGCATGATCGCCCCATCGGCGACATCGAGTGGCCGCCCCCAGCCGACGCTCCCGCGTTTGACGAAGCGTTTCAAGAGATTGTGCTCGAGCTCGCGCTGCACCGCCTCTATGCCAACGCGCCCCGTCGCGCGCACGTGAAGTATGGCGGCGGACTCTCCAAAGAGGACGCGGCGTACAACCGCGAAGTGCGCGCGGAACAGCGGAATCTGAAGACGCTTTTTCTGGAGGGCCTAAAAGACGAAGAGGGACGACGTAGCGCGCTCGCCGGCTGGTCCGCGTGGAGTGAAGGCCACGCCGACGAGTGGGAGTACAGCTTCTGGCGCAAGACGGAGATGCTGTTTTTCGAAACGCGGTTTGCGCGGTACTGGAAGCGCCTCGTGTCATTTGACTTAGGCGACTCGTTTCTCTACCGCACACCCGTGAGCACGCTGATCTGGGAGCGACTGCACATCTCGCTGATCCTCTCGTTTGGATCGCTGATTCTCGCCTACTTGATCGCCGTCCCGCTCGGCATCTTGTCGGCACGCACGCATGGCTCCGCCAGCGACCGTGTGGTATCGATCGCGCTGTTTGCAATGTATGCCCTGCCCACGATGTTTCTGGGCATCTTGCTCCGCGACTGGTTCGCCACGCAACTCGGATGGTTCCCGGTTTCTAAATTCAAGGGCTCCGGCTATGACGACATGACCGTCGTCGAACAGTTCAAAGACGTCGCGTGGCACACGACGCTACCGCTGATCACGATGACCGTCGGCTCCCTGGCGTACTTGTCGCGCTACATGAAGTCGGGGTTGATCGAGAACCTGCGCGCCGACTACGTGCGCACGGCACGCGCGAAGGGGCTCAGCGAATTCGTGGTCACGATGCGCCACGCTGTGCGCAACTCGTTGATTCCGATCATTACCCTGCTCGGCGCGTCGTTGCCCGCCATCATCGGCGGTTCTGTGATCGTCGAGGTCGTGTTCGACATCGACGGCATGGGCAAACTCGGCTGGCAAGCCGTCCTGCGCCAAGACTACGCGGTGATCTTGGGCATCAACATCCTCGCCGCCATCCTCACGATGGTCGGCGTCTTCTTAACCGACCTCTTCTACGCGCTCTTGGATCCGCGCATCTCTTACAAGTAACGATGAGCGCACCGA
The DNA here is from genome assembly GCA_021776785.1 of Planctomycetota bacterium. Taxonomy (GTDB): domain Bacteria; phylum Planctomycetota; class PLA2; order PLA2; family PLA2; genus JAJFFF01. Next base: position 111,993 of record JAJFFF010000044.1, read on the forward strand.
AGTCATCCGCCTCCTACTGGGAAATCGTCAAGACCCAGTTCCGCAAGAACCGTCCGGCGGTCTGGGCTTCGCGCATCATGTTCGTCGTTTTCCTGATGGCCACCTACGCGCCGCTGATTGCGCACAACGCGCCGTATTGGACCAACCACGAGGATGCTGCGGGATCTCCTTGGCTGAACTCCCTGCTCGACCCGAGCGTGTTCGCGCTGGACGTAGACATCTTCTTCAACCTGTTGATGGGGACGTTCCCCTTCGCCTTGGTGATTTGGTTCGTCGCACGAGGCAAGCTGCGTTCGCGATTGCTTTTGACCTGGGTCGTTGCGCACGTCGCGCTGTTTCTCTTCACCCAATCGATCCGCGAGGATCTGCGCCGGCCGGTGCAGGACTGGCGCGCGCTCACGGCGCAAGAGGACACGAGTTCGTTCTATCCCCCCATCCGACACCACCCGGAGGACCGCCGCTCCGAGTTCGTTTTGACGCCGGTGTTCTCCCACGGCAAGCTGCCCGCCGGCGCGGCGGAGGGCGCGGTCGCACCGTTCTACATCCTCGGATCGGACAACCTTGGCAACGACGTCCTCACGCGCGTCATGTACGGGACGCGGATTTCGCTCACGATCGGCGTCGTCAGCGTGACGCTGTATTTGCTCGTCGGCATTTTTCTCGGTGGCCTGGCCGGCTACTTCGGCAAGTGGCTCGACGACTTGCTCATGTTTGTGGCGCAGGTCGTCATGACGTTGCCCGCGCTGTTTTTGATCATGTTCGTGCTGTCGGTCGTCAAGAAGCCGTCGATCTACCACATCATGGTCATCATCGCGGCGCTGAACTGGCCCACGGTGATGCGTCTGGTACGCGGTGAATTTTTGCGGCAACGGGAGATCGACTATGTGTCCGCGGCGCGCGCGCTCGGACTGCGCGATCGCCGCATCATCTTTCGTCACATCGCGCCGAACACGATGGCGCCCGTGCTGGTCGCGGCGACGTTTGGCGTCGCGGTCGCGATCTTGATCGAATCCAGCCTCTCGTTTCTCGGTCTCGGCGATCCGTCCGCACCGTCGTGGGGGCAACTGCTCAAAGTCGGATTCGAAAACTCCGCCAAGGGGCGCCACCTCGTTCTGACGTCGGGCTGCGCGATCTTTTTCACCGTCTTGATCCTCAACATCATCGGCGAAGGGCTGCGCGACGCACTCGATCCCAAGGCGCGCAAGTAGCCCGCTCGCAGCGGGTCAAAGAAACACGAGAACGGCGCGTGAATTGCGCCGTCTACACGAGCGGCGCGTACGTCTGCAAAAACATCGCGTTGTCCGCGCGCTCACGCAACATCAAAGCCATCGTCTTCCCGGAGTACGTCGCTTCGAGCGGAAGGGACGGCGCGGCGGCCATCGCGGCGCGTGCCGAGTCCGACGCCACGCCGTACTTGCCATCGGCCTTCACGATGCGGAGCGTGACGGAGCCGCGACCCACGCGAGGGAGATCGGGCGCGAACCGACGCAGCAACGCGATCGTCTTGCGCGCGCGGCGCCACAGCAACGGCCGGGCGGAAAACAGCGGGTCGGCGACGCGCACCGCCACGATCTCGCACGCGGCGCGCCGCAACATCAGGCCGGCGAGCAACCCGCTGACGGTGGTGCCCGATCCGAGCGGTACGTACCAACGCGTGGGAACTTCCGCCAACTCCAGCGCCGCTTCGACGTAGCCGAGCGCCCCCAGCGGCGACGCACCGCCCGGCGGGATGATGACGGTCCCCTTGCCGCGCCACCGCAATGCCTGCACGGCGGCCCCGAGCACACCCCCCACTTCCGCCACGCGATCGGCGACGTCTACCAATCGCGCCGCAGCCGTACTGCGAACTCCTTGCCGGACCAAGATCGCGTCCGTCGGCGTCCCCCGGTCGCGCGCATACAGAGCGACGGCGTACGCGTGGTGGGCGCTCAACGTCGAGAAGGTAAGAAAGCGCTCGGCGGTCTGCGCCAACAGAAACTGCAAGCAACGGACCTTGTTGCCGCCGTAGCGCGGTGCCGTTTGGTCGTCGCGCTTAACGAGCACGGAGAGGCCGTCGATCGACAACCGCTCCACCGGCGTCGCGGTTACGCCCAGATCGACACGCGGCACGCGCGCCAAAGAACCAGCCAACGCGGCGGCATCCATCGGCGTAGTCTACGTCGGCGCGATCGCAACCGCGATTCTACGAGTCTCGCGGAGTATGCTCTGGGGATATGACTGCCGTCCGCGTGGACGACCCGCCGACGATGAATGTGCTCGGCCTTTTCCTCGCCTCGTCGTTGCGTCGCAACCTTGTCGAGCGCGGGCGTTCGTGTGCGCTGCGCGGGGTCCTCACGGTGGATGCGGAAGGGATGCGCGCGACGATTCGCTTCGAAGATTCGATCGTTACCATCACACGCCAAGATGGCCCCAGTAGCGTCGTGTTGTCCGCGCCGCTGTCGATGCTCGTTCAGGTTCTGGTGCGTCCTACCCTGCGCGGCATGCTCCGCATCAAGACGCGCGGGAGCCGCCTGTTCGCCCTACGCGCGATGCGATTTCTAAAACCGTGAAAGACGAACTGATTCGCATTTTTGGCGCCGTCGAACAAGACGTCGGCCAACACGCCCGCGACCGCACCGAGAACGCGGAGCGCATGCCGAGTTTCGTCGTCACGGCCGACCGTACGGACCAGGTACCGGAACTGTTGCGTTTGGCCCACGAGCGCCGCGTCCCCGTGACGCCGAAAGTCACCGGGCAAAACATCGGTGGCTTGGCGATTCCCGCCGAGGGCGGCATTGTGCTGTGTCTTCATCGCCTCAAAGCGCTCGAGATCGATGAGGCGCACGGCGTCGCGTGGATTGAACCGGGTGTGAGCTGGCAAGAGCTCAAGGACGCCGCGCATCGCAAGGGATGGACACTCGGCTTTCCGCTCGCGCCGCCGGACGCCAGCGTTTTGGCGTGCGCGTTGATGGACGGGCTCAACACGATGTCGCTCTCGCACGGCAGCTTTGGCGACTGGATCCTCTCGCTCGAAGCGTATCTCGCGGACGGCACCAAAGTCGTCACCGGCTCCGCCGCGATGAGCGGGCGACCGCTTTCGCGCGGGCCGCTGCCCGACCTCACCGGACTGTTTGTGAACTGGATGGGAACAACCGGTGTCGTGACGCGCGTCGGCTTTGCGCTCTGGCCGCTGCGCGCACACCGCCGACGCGACATGATTCCGTGTCGCTCGCTCGAGGAGGGCTTTGCGCTGATGCGCACAGGCGCACGCACGGGTTTGTACGACGACCTGGCCGGGTTGAGCTGGCCCGCGGCCAAGTGGGCGTTGGGTCTGGACGAACTGGGCCCGCGCGATCCGCACGAACCGGAACTCTATTTGATTGCGGACTACGCGGCGGACACACGCGAAGAACTGGACCTGAAGACGCGTCGTCTCACGGAGCTTTCGCCGGTCCCGCCGTTGCCTGTCAGCGACCTCACCCAACTGGCCCCCGACCTCGCGCCGTTTGCCGAACTTCCCGCCCGTCTCGATTTCTTGCTCGACCATCCCGGCGGCGGGCTCACCTGGATCGGCACGTACGGGCCGATGGACAAGCTTGAAGAGGGCGGGCGCGCCGGGAGCAAGATGCTGGAAGCGGAAGGCTACCCGCCGCTCATGGTGACGCGTCCGATGAAGGGTGGCCACATGGGCGTGCTGCGCTTTATCGAACGGTTTGACCGCAACAGCGAAGCCGAAACGAGCAAAGTGCGCGCGCTCAACGTCGCCGTCGGCGCCATGTTGATGGACTTGGGCTATGTCCCTTACAAGTGTCCGGCCGTGTTGTACGAAGATCTCTATCGTCGCCTCGACCCGGGCTTCTTGACGCTGATGCAGCGCGTGCGTGACGCCGTGGATCCCCACGGCATCCTCAACCCGGATCGTTGGCGCCGGCCGTAGTCACGCATGGGCGCCGTTTAGCGCCGCATGGCACTCGTTCCGCGCCGACGCATGGCCGCATCGACGCAAAAATGTCGCATCCGTACGAGTCTCGCGTGCGCGCAACCTCTATCATGGCTGCAAGAATCAGGGTACGAATTCGGCTCAGCAAGAGGAGGAGACGCGATGAGTAACGATCTCGGTCGTTTCGTTTGGTACGACTTAAACACCAAAGACCCCGTGCAAGCGCAGGGGTTTTACAAGGAGCTGTTGGGCTGGCACGTGAAGCCCATCGAGATGGGTCCCGAGATCGGCACCTATCACATGATCCACGTCGGCGAAAACGGCGTGGGTGGTTTCGCTCCGATGCCGCCCGATACCCCGGCGCCGCCGCATTGGATGGCGTATGTCAGCGTCGATGATGTGGACGCGGCGTGCGAGCGCGCTCTAGCGGCGGGCGGCAAAGTCGCCATGCCGGCCATGGACATCCCCAACGTCGGACGGTTCGCGGTGGTCATGGATCCCACGGGCGGCGTCATCGCGCCGTTTAAGACTGCGCAGGATGGGTACCTGCCTGAGCCGGAGCCGCCGCAGCCCGCCGGCAACTTCGTGTGGAACGAGTTGCTGACGACCGACGTCGAAGCGTGCAAGTCGTTTTACGGCGAAGTATTCGGTTGGGGCCACAAAGAGCAAGACATGGGCGAGATGACCTATCACATCTTCACGCGCGGCGACAAAGACACGTGCGGCATGATGATGATGCCCCCCGACGCACAGGCGCCGCCGCATTGGATTCCTTACATTGCGGTGGATGACGTGGATGCATCCACGGCGAAGGCAGTTGAGATGGGCGGCAAGAATTGGAACACCATGGAGATGCCGGGTGTCGGCAAGTTCAGCGTCAACGCGGACCCGCAGATGGCGACGTTTGCGCTCTACAAAGCCCCGGCGCCGTAGCGCGCGGTCTAACTTTCGATCGACTCGGGCCCGCCACGTGCGGGCCCGTTTTCGTTGTGGATGGCGACCAACGCCGCGACATCTAAGTAGCTGTTGTAGTGCCACCAGTGACGCACCATCTGCGCGAGCGGAACGGGCGGACACCACCACCACACCGGCGGCAACCACAACGCCACGCGGTCGATATGCACTTGCACTTTGTCGTCGGGCCAACCGGCGAAGTGTTTGATATGCACCGAGAGTCCAAACGTTCGCTCCGCCGCGTCCCAAGCGCCGTCCGCCCCACCGCCGCCGAACGCGAAGGGGAGAGCACGGAGCGCGGTTTTCAACGCTGCTACGTCGGTGACGATGGCGTGCATCTTTCCGATTTCGCTGCCGGCTTCGTGTTTCACGAAACGCCACAGGTCGTGTTGCGCCAAACGGGTTGCGCAGAGGCGAATCGTTAACGCAAGCTCTGGAGGCTGCCGCGCAAACCAGCTCTCGGTGTAGCCGCGCTCGTCCCAAACTTCGTTGAGCATGGCCGGCTACAGTTTCGTGCGACGGATCTTGAGTCCGCGGCGGCGGAGCGCACGCACGTGATCCGCGCCGAACCCGCAGCGTTCCGGCGTGCGGGCTCCCGGCTTGAGTTTGCCGCGCGCGAGATCGTGCGCGATCACCGCGGCCGGGTAACCCGTGCCCTGCTCCATCGCGCGAAACCCCGTTTCGTCGTCGTATTCGATGTAGAGCGAGTAACGCACGCCGCGGCCGCGCGCGTTGCGGCACTCGACGCGGAGCACGACGAGGTCGCGCACGTCGTCGTCTTGCCAACGCGGACCCGCGGCCGCGTGAAACACGTCGCGCGGGACTACGCTCTTTCCGTTGACCGCGAGCGGCGTCAGGCTCAATAGGCCGAGATCGATCACGGCCCGCATGCGCTCGAAGTGGCCCGCGTAGCGCACGGTCTTGTATTCGTAGGTGCGCAGCTTCCCGCGCATCGTTTGCGGCGCCGTGCTGGTTCCGCCGGACGTGAAAAACGCCTCGAGTTTGCCGAGTCGCGCCGGGCCCGCGAACGGTTCGCATTCGGTGAACGCTTCCATTCGGCGCACTTTGCCGTCGCGCAAGATGACCGCTTCGCCTCGGTACTCGTTCGTGAGTCCGGCGATGGAGAAAACCAACGCGTAGCCGAGCGGTCGTCCGTCGGGGTCGAGCGGCAGGCCGCCGCAACGAACATGGATGTCGCGCGCGCCTGGTGTTTCATCAAACGCGATTGACGCGAGGACGTTCGACAGGCCGGGCGCGAGTCCGCAGTCCGGCACGATGGTGATGCCCGCGCGGCGTGCGGCGCGATCTAGGCGCAAGGCTTCCTCGACCAATTCGGTGTTCCCACCGAGATCGCAAAACGAGACCTTGGCTCTTACCGCCGCCTTTGCCAGCCCCACGTTGAAGCGATACGGCATGGCGCTGGCAACGCAATCGTATCCACGCATGAAACGCGCGGCGTCGGCTCCGGCTAGGCGGCGCGGCCAACCAACCACGTCCACATCCGGAAGCAGCGCACGCAGTCGCGAAACCCCGCGACGCAAGCAAGCCGCATCGGCATCCAGAAGGCCGATGCGTTGCGCCTCACCGTGCACCCCAAGGTCATAGGCCAAAGCCAGCCCCTGACGCCCCGAACCCAAAACCAGATAACGCACAACCCAACTTGTACCGAAAGCCCCCAATACAGAACCCCAACCCAAACCCCCAATGCGGTACCGGGTTCGATTTTTTCCGCCATAACCTCTTTTTGAGCATGCGGTTATGACGCTAGAGTGCGGCATTTGTGCCGCACTCTGGCGTCATAACCGGCGCCCGTAGACGGCCCCGAATCGCCCGTTCGCGCGACTGCGACCCAAGCGACGGGCTCTTGAGGCGGTTTCGGGGCCGAAAATGCGGCACAAATGCCGCACCTCGCGCTCGTAACTACCTACAGCAAAATGAGTTACAGCAGAAAAAATCCAACCCGGTACCGCATTGGGTGGTGGGTTGGGTGGTGGGTTGGTGGGTTTGGTTTTCTTTTATCTCGTTTTGCTTCTGGTTTTCGTTATCTCGATCGTGATTTCGAGGCGCTTTCCGTCCCGCAAGAATTGAAGCTTCACGCGATCCCTCGATGCCGCGACGGCCGCGTAGAGTTCGTCGACGTCCGCGATCGGCGAGTTGTGACCGAAGTAAATGACGTCCCCGCGTCGCAGTCCCGCGCGGTACGCGGGCGACTTCTTTGCGATCCCCTGCACGGCAACGCCGGTGACGTCCGGATCCAAGTGCAAAAACTTCCTCAACTCGGCGCCGATCTCTTGGACGGAGAATCCAAGCGTCTCGGGTTTCGTCATGTTGAGTTGCGCGGTTGCCGCATCACCCAAAGTCACTTCCACGTTGGTCTTCTCTTTTCCGCGCAAGACGGTGAGCTTCATCTTGGCGCCCGGACGTAGGAGCAACACCGCGCGCGACAGCGTGGACGAACGCCGCACTCCAGCGCCGTTGATCGCGACCACCCACTCGCCCGACTTCAAGCCGGCGGTGGCCGCGGGCGAATTCTCCAGAACCGACGAGACGCGAACGCCGCGTTGGTCGCCGCTATCCCCCAGCACAACTCCAAGATATCCAAAACGGACGCGACCGTGTTTGTTCAGGTCGTCTAGGACCCGCGCGAGCACCGGCCCGGGCACGCCCGACCGCGCGACCAAACCGGAGCGAGGACCGGCAACCCACCGACCACCTCGCAAAGTCGGGCCCGCTGTGGCGACGTTGGTCGTGTAGGCAAACAGGTCGCGCGCCTGTGGTGCGTGGCATCCTTCGCATGTGCGGTTCCACGGCGTCGAGCCGTCACCCCGCAACGCTGCCAACGACCCCGATGCCCCCAGCACAACGCTACTGGTCGTGGGCTTACCTAGCGTAAGCACGCCTAAGTGTTCGTCGGCAACATGAACGGTACGCAAGTCGACAATGCCACTCGCGCCAGTGCCCACCACTAACGACCCACGCTGCAACGCACCCCAGTCCTTGACCACAGGGAGCCCTTTCCACTTGCCGCGTTCGGCCTCGGGCAAGTCGTAGACGGCAACGCCCAACTCCTCATCGCCGAAGGCACGTGTGATCTCGACCTTGCGCCCGTCCGGCAAAACCGCGCTCATCTTGGCGCGATCGCCCACCGACGCGTACGACACGGCAATCCGCGGAGGAGTGCCTACGAGAGCACCGTGCGCTTGCCGGCCGAACCAATGGCCGGTCGTCGGCTTTCCGGTCGCGACGTTCAGCGTGTACCCCGATTGATAGACCCCGGGATAGGTCCCGTTTTGCAACGTACGGCCCGCGCGGGGGGCGAAGTGGAACGCAACGGCGCCCGGATTTCCCTCCAAGCGAACGACCGCGCCGGCCGCCTTCTGCGAGAGTGCGATCGTCTCGCGCTGGAGCTGCATGAGAATCGAATCGTCCTGCGCGACGGCCAAACCGCCGGCCAAAACAAACGCGGGAATCAAAAAAGCTATGGCATGTCGCATGGTTTCACCCTCAGCGAATACGACGCCGCATTACGAAGGCGTCTTGGTTAGAGTTTTCGAGATCTAGGTCCGTGCCCGGGGAGTCGATGTCCGGGGCGTCCGCGACCGTGGGCGTGTGCGACGAGCCCGGACCGGCGGGAGACTCCGAGGTGCTCGCCGAAGACCGGTTCGCCGCACCCACCATCCACATGGTGAGCACGCCCGCCATGAACACAGCGGCGTAGCGCGCGACCATCCAGCGCGGCCGTTGGTTGTGTCGCGCAACAATCTGCATCGCCAGATCCTCATGTGGCGGCGCGACCGCAAACGGGCGATACAACCGAGCACGACGCTGTGCGACCTGAGCCACAAGCTCGGGATGCGCGGCCATCGCCGCTTCCGCCGCGACCCGGTCATCAGTGTCCAAAAGATCGTCTAAGTAATCGGCGATCAGAAGTTCGATACGCTCGTTGTTCATTTTGTGTCCTCGTCAAGAAGATGACGGAGCCGGTGCGCGAGGATGTCGCGCGCGCGACGGAATCGTTCTTTCGCAGTGCGTTCGGAGATGTCGAGAGCGGCGCCGACTTTGGCGTGCGTGAGATCTTGGTGCGCGCGAAGCAAGAAGACAGCGCGCAGGTCCAGCGGCAACTTCTCGACCTCTTGCCGAACGCGCCCGTCGAGGTCGCGCGCCTCAACCAAGTGCGCCGAATCCGCATCCGCCGGCTCGTGTTCGAGTCGCACCGTCCGGCGCCGACGATAGCGATCGCGGGTCAGGTTTGTGGCCACGCGATACAGCCACGAACCGAGTGCGCCATTGCGCGCGGCTAACGATTCGCGGTGTTTTAGATATCGCACAAAAGTCTCCTGGCACAGCTCGTCCGCCGTGGACGGATCGCCCGTCAAACGAGTCAGATACGCGTGCACGGGACGGCCGTACGCGCCGTAAACCTCCTCGAACTCGCCTGCCACACCCTCTTCACGCGGCTCGCGCCCCAATCGGGCGGGGATTTTGTGCGCCGGCGGTGACCCGAGCGGATTCATCGCGGGGCCGGGGTGGGCAGAGCGACCAGCTCGAGCGAGCGATCCGGGTGCACCAAGGCGAACGTGACCGGCAACGAAAAGCGCCTCGGGCCCGCCGACCCTGGATTGAAAAAGCGCACACCGCCAACGAGCTCGTCCGCGGGCCGATGCGTGTGACCATAGAAGACGTAGTCCACGCCGCTCGACGCGGGGTCGAGATCGAGATCGGCTCGGATGTGGACGAGGTACGCAGCCTTGCCGAACAAATCGACGGCGCGCGTCAGCGGAAGATCCGCGACGGCGCCCCGCGTGTCGTTGTTGCCGCGCACGGCTTCGACCGGCGCAAAGTTACAGAGTTTTCGATAGGCCGCGTCGTTGCAGAAGTCGCCGCAGTGCAGGATGCGCTTCACGCCCGCGCGCGCCATGGCCTCGATCAGTTCACCGCGCACGAGGTTGTGCGTGTCGGCGATCAAAGCAACGGGGCTCTCCATCTCACAGCCAGAGTTGGAGCACGAGCGCCGTCCCGACCGGCATCGTCAAGTTGTCGAGCTTGGAACCGGAGAACGCTTCGAGCAACATGGCTGTGGCGCCCGCGGCGAGCGCGGGCGGCCAACCGAACCAAACGCGCGCGCCGAGTGCGGCGGCCACAAAGCACGCGCCAGATCCCACCACGGAGATGCGCCCCCACCGCGGCGATCGAATACTGGAGCCGAGGATCGCTGCCATCGAGTCGCCCAGCGCCAGTGCGACAATCCCTGCCATCGCGGCCGGCGCGGCCGTTAGCCACACGGCGAGCGCACATCCCGCGAAGTACAACGTAGTTCCGTTGAACCCTCGCATGTCTTTCTCGTCGAGGATGGCAGAGAGCGAACGTTTAAAGAACGCTTGCAGCGCCGGGCTTCGATGCCGCGCGAAGTCAACCGTCGCCGACACCGCCGTGATGCCGGTCAAGATCCACGCGACGAGTTCGCGCGAACACGACGTCAACGACCAGATCGCGACGATCACCAGGCCACTGGCGTGAAACAACTTGCGCGAGAGGTGCATCGAAGCGATGGACAAAGGTGAATCTCCCCGTCGCAGCCCACGCGCGAGAACGTGGCGGCTGCGCGAATGTCCGCTCACAATACGACGTGCGCGATATCTCCGTCGAGTTGTCACCTTTTCGCCCGATTGTTACGGGCCCGCATCGGTCCCGTCGCGCGCATCATTTCGCCAGTGCGGGCGCTCTCAACGCATTTTTCGCGCGATTTTTCAAGTCTTTTACGAACAGGCACGGCAGTTGCGACGTCTATATAGATGTAAGACGAATGTAGGCCCCTGCAACCGCCTGCCTGAAGTGTCCCAGAGTTAGTCCCATGAAAAGCGAACCGAAAATGCACGCCATCACCTTCTGCGTGAGCTGCGAAGAGCCGATTCCGGCGAAGGCACTGACGTGTTTTCGCTGCGACGTAAAACAACCCCATGGGGAAGATGCCGTTCCGGTTGTGTTTTGCGAGAAGTGTGGAGAGGACTTTTTGGCGCGTGCCTTGTCCTGCCACCACTGCGGTCATATGAACCCGCGACATCCCCTCGTCTCCGGACGAGTGAGTGCGTGACGCGCGGCTCTCTAGTTCAACACCTCACGATGTTGAAACCCTGACGCTCGGACGGTCTGGCAGCCCTTCATACGGCGCCGTCGCCTACCGGCGTTTTGTGCTCGTCGTGCGTTGTCTTGCGGCCACTGCGGTCATATGATTTCTCGGCATCCCCTCGTGTCCGGGCGCGTGAGCGCGTAACGCGAGTTTTCCTGGTTCAACATCTGATTTGAGACCTTGACGTTCGATCGGGTTGGCATGCGTTGTACGCCCCCCGATTCAGCGCGGCGCAGCGAAGTGTTCGACGACACGGCTGACTAGGCGACACCATGTCATGCGCTCCGGGCCGCACACCGTCAAGTCGCAACGCCGCTCGAACCAGTATCGTTACTCTTCGTTGTCAGTTGTGTGCGTCGCTTCGTCACTCTGGTCGGATTTTTTGGGCTCGTTGCCTGTGCCTTGTGGCTTGCGCGCACTCGGGACGCTCCGCCGCGTTCCGAGCCGCAGGTCGCGAAGCCGCAGACATCGCGTGTGGCTCGGTCGGTTCCTACCGCGCCTGCCTCGACGCCGCGTCGCCGCCGATCGCGCGCGCGCCGCGCTGTTCCGCTCGAGCTGACGCAGGCAGCGCGCGACAAACTCGCCGAGCATTGTTTTGCGCTCGACGATCCCGAGGCGGACCCGGATCGCGCGATCCTCGCACTCCGAAAACTTGGCCCGCTTGCGGCATCAGCGATTCCGCATCTCACCGCACGGATGGTCTCGTTTGCGCGATATCGAAGGGACTACGAGGCCGAACATCCCAGTCACTGCGTGAGTTGGGTTCTCGTCGAATACGAAATTGGAGAAACTCTGGTTGCGATCGGGCCCGCCAGTGTTCCGGCCCTCATCGAGCTCCTTCCGCATGACGACTTCTGCGTTCGCAATGCGGCGAAAGATGCCCTCGCCGCACTCGTTCCTGACTCGGTTCCCGCTCTCGTTGTCGCGGCGCAGGGCGAGAACGCTAACGTGCGAGAGACCGCCCTTCAATTGCTCGCGCCCGCGTGCGGCACACACCCGGACCTCTTCGACTTGATCGTGCGATGCACCGTCGACGAACACCGCAAGGCTCGTCACGCCGCGTTTGGCGCTCTAGCTGAATTCGGTGCGCGCGCAACGGCGATCCTGATCGAGCGTTTGCGTGGGCCCGACTTCGGCTCCGCGGCCTATGCGTTTTCGAAGTCACCGGAAGCGGCGCGCGGCGCTGTGTTGCCGATCGCCCGCGCGCTAGAACGCACCCAGGGGCGCTGGGCGAGCATGGGGCTCGCGCTCGCCAACATCGGCGCCGATGCCGTCCCGGCCCTCGATATTCTTCTGCGCCACCTCGACACAGAAAACGAATACATCGCGCCGCACATCGTGGCAGCGTTGCGCAACATCGGAGAGCCCGCGCGCGAAGGGTTGACGATCGCGACGAGGCACTCGCTTCCACGGGTCCGCCACCGGGCGATGGACGCGCTGTCCGAACTCGCGATAACGAGTCCCTCGATGATCGCGGAGTACCGTGTGGCACTCGCCCGAGAGGACAAGCATGAGCGGGTAACCGCCGCCATTGCACTCGCGCGACGAGGTGCGTACGTAGCGGACGCGCTCCCAGTGATTCGAGAGCTCCTCCGCACAACGGAGTGGGATCGACAAGACGCCGCTCTGCTCGCGCTGATGAACTACCGTGACGAGGAGTCGGCGACGCAAGCCCTCCGCATGCTGTTCGCCTTCGTGGCGAATGAGCTGCTCGCGATGCGACGTGATAGAGAAGACGAGTGGAGGCGCAGTCGCCTTGGCCGACGAATCGAGAGCTGCGCGGTTAGCCTAACGGCGTACGCGCCGCGCACCGCGGCCGCCGGGCTGCACCACACTTCGCGGGACGTCAGACTGCTCGCGGTCAATCTGTTCCGACGTCTGAAGAGTCCGCATTTCGCGGAGATCCTGCGGGAAACAAGCCACGCCATGCCCGAGGCGCGGGCGCACGCCCTCATTTTGCTCGCCGACAAAGGACCTACTCGACGCGACACCGCGGCCGCCCTCGCGCGGGCAAAGACGGACGCGCACTGGCTCGTGCGTGCGGTCGCCGCCGTCGGTTGGGCGCGCACGAAGGAAGACTGCGCGGCCGGGCTGCCTGATCTCGTGCATGCGCTCCTCGCCGCGGCCAAAACGAGGGCCGACGAGACAACCCGCGAGTTCGGGTGGTTCGTGGACGCGCTCGGGGACAGAGACGATCTCGGGGTCGCGCAACGACCGCGGTTGCGCGAACTCGCGGAACACGCTCCTCAAAAAGCCGTGCGAGAGGCCGCGCGGCGCCTGCTCGACGCGCTGGAGTGATGTCCCGCTGGATCGGCCCATCTCCCCACGGACCTGGCGAGACCGAATCCCCGGACCAAAAACCCGGGACCGAAACCCGGGACCAGAAACCCGGGACCAGAAACCCGGGACCGAAACCCGGGACCAGGTCTCGGTGGATAACTCCGTAAGCTGTTTTTGAGTAACGGGTTATGCGCGCCATCTGCGGGATTTTGGGCGCACAATTGCCTCGAAATGGACGGTTTGGGGGTGGTTTTGCGCGAAAAATCCCGCACGTGGCGCGCATAACTTTTTGACCGACAACACGTTAAGCGATTTTACACAGAGACCTGGTCCCGCTCCGGGTCCCGCTTCCGGTCTCTGGTTCGGTCGTCCTGGTTTTGGGCGTGTGGTTTCGTTTGCTCGTGCCGTTGCTTGCGCGGCCTGGCCTCTACCGGGCCTTCTCAAATGAGGTTGGCGCCCGCCTGCGGAGGATCCGCTGGCGGGCGCCGGAGGTAAGGAGGGTCGAGGGTTTAATCTCTGCGCTCAAGGTCGAGTCTTTTAGGTAAGAGATTTTGAGGGTGTGAGGTTGACCGTCCCCTGAGCAATCGAAAGCTAGCTCTGTTTGGGGGGGTGGCAACTAATGACGCCAAAAAAATGTTCTTGGGACTAAAGAGGCCGCAGCACCAGCTGAATTTTGACCTTGGGTGCGGCTTTGTACGCATCCAAAAACGCCTGTTTCTGGGACCAATTCTTGTTTTGGAGCCGCTTGCCCGTGACCGATTCATCGATCCAATCCACCGCGAAGGGCCACGGGTCGAGGCATCCTTGGATCGAAACGACGGGGATCGCACCTGCCGGCCCGCCCGAATCCGCGGAAACCGGGTCGGGCTCCCATCGATAGCGTCCCAAACGCAGCGGCTCAGCCGGATCACAAAGCATTCGCAGCGAGATCGCATCGCAAACCCGAATGAGCTCGATGCCCTGCCGCTCCCACTCCGGGTCCACAGATTCCCGCCCCGCCGCAGCATGTCGCCAAGCCGCCTGCAGTGGAGCCTGCTCGACCCCAAACGGGCCGTCAAAACGGCTGAAGTGACCGCTTACGAGCAGCGCCTCGCGCGGCCCCGCCTCGCGCGCGAGCGCCACGCTCCGCCGCCACGCCGGCAACGAGACGCCGTCGCGAAGATCGAAGACGTGCGGCGCCCGCCCGTCCGGCAAGGGTTCGGGGGCATCGTCCAGCAGGGACCAACCCGCGTCGTGCAACGTGACCGCACGCACGATCGGCGTAAACGGCGCGGGCGGCCGGTTCCAATAGGAAACCAGCCGCCCGGCGTGTCTTGCATGATCGTCCTGACGAACGAGCAAGACGTGGTCGTCGAGCTGTCTGCGTATCACCGTTTCGATGATCGCGGCTCGCGACGCGTTTGTCTATCGGCGGTCTTAACGACCACCGGTGCGATTCCCGCCCCGTCGCGTCGGACGCGCCAAGGAACGTCCACCGCCCGCATTCACAACGTTGGACTCAACCAGCGTCTTCGCATCGGCGGCCGGAACCACTTCTTCCAACTGCTTTTGCGTTTCGGTGCGGAACTCCTCCATCGTCGTGCGGAAGTGTTCGCGGCGCTCGTCACGGCTCAAACCCTCAAGGTCGGTGTTGCCGCGCATGTTGCGCCACATGTCGCGCTGCCGCTCGCTGGCCGCAAACGCGATTTTGACGATCTTGTCCTTTTGCGCATCGGAGAGCCGCGCGATCTTGCTGTCGCTCGCCAACTCATCCAAGCGATCCTTCACGCGATTCGCGCGCTGCTCAATCTGGTTGAGCTCCTGGGCCAAGGCGACCTTCTTGCGAAAGTCCTCCATCACGGGATCCTTCTCGCCATCGCGCAACGCGACTGCCTTTTCGTCGGTCAAGGCCTCGCCGGGCGCCGTCGTCGGACGCGCCGCTCCGCCTTCCGCGTCGGTGCCCGCGGGAACACGAACGTCGCCGGACTCCGCCGACGCCAGTCCGTCTTCGCCCATCGAAGCACGCACACGCAACCGCTCTTCGAGCTTGTTGAGCCGTGCCTGCAAGTCTTGACTGTCGTCACCGCTGTCGGAGCGCGTCGCCGTCCGCTTACTCGCGATCTGCGTTTTTAGGTCTTCTTGCTTCAAGAACAAAATCGCAACCAAGCCGAGGGCGATGGCGTTGGTCACGATGAGAATGGGTGCCGCTTTCATGAAACTGCCTTTCTAGAGACTCTTACGGTCGCAAACCCGCGCAACCATGGAAAGTTTCGATCCAACCGCCCTAATTTTGTGCCCGCGGACGGGGTTATCATCCCTCTTCATGGCATGGCTGATCCTCCTTCTCGCCCCGGAATTCACGAATGTGGCCGCCCAGGAGGGGCTGGAGGGCCCGCCCGCCGGTCGCGCCGTGTTCGTCGATATCAAAGGCACCGGCGACCTGACGGTCGTCTTAAACCGTCGCGACTGGATGGTTCGGAGCGGCAAGCCGGCGCGCTACCGGCAAGGCCGCGGCCTCCCGACGGTCCCCGACCTGGTCCTTTTCGCGGACTTCGACAACGACGGCGACCAGGACTGCTTCACCGCGTGGCACACGGAACCGACCAACCCCAAGTGGGTCGATCACGGCCAAAAAAACACGATCTTTCTCAACGAGGGCGGCAAGTGGCGCGCGGTTGAGAACCCGTTTCCGCGCACATCCGTGCACGCCGCATGCGCCCTCGACTATGACCGCGACGGCATCCTCGATCTCTACGTCGGTTCGGGCTATGTGATCTACGGCAATCTGCTCTCGCACCCGGATCGACTGTACCGCGGTTTGGGCGGCGGCAAATTCGAAGACGTGACGGAGTCCGTCGGACTTCTCACCGTGCCCGAAGTCGGACGCTCCGATTCAAGCAAACCGACGTACGGCGTCACGCACGGCGACTTCGACGGCGACGGCTGGCAAGACCTGTGGGTGTGCACGTACGGCCGCCAGTGGAACTTCTTGTGGCGCAACGTCGACGGCAAGTCGTTCAAGAACGTCGCGCCGGGCTCAGGGTTTGAAGGAGACAGCGATCGCAGTGGCGCGTACCCGAAGTGGCTCAAAGAGCGGTGGAAGAAGCGCTTCGGCTCGGAGCGGCCCGATGAGCCGCCGTTTCGTTCGAACGGCAACACGTTCGATTGCGCGATCGCGGACTTCGACAACGACGGCGACATGGACTGCATCCTCGCCGAGATCACACACGAGTGGGCCGGATCGTCGAGTGATGTCACGTCGCTGCTCATCAACTTAGGCGACGGCAAGTTCAAGCGCGTCCCCGATGCGTTTCGACGCACGCGCACAACCAAGGGTCCGTGGAACCAAGGCGACATTCACTGCGGCTGGCTTGATTACGACAACGACGGTTTGCTCGACGCGGTGATCGCCAGCAGCGACTACCCGGATCGACAAGAGCTCAAGATCTATCGCCAGCGGCCAGACCACACGTTTGACGACGTGCGCTTCGTGAACTGGGAAGGCGCGGGGCAGATTTCGTTTGGCGACTACGACAAGGACGGCGACTTAGACATCTTGGTCGGGCGCAGCGTGAATCGACTCCCGCGCGAGAAGCGCATCGAGTTGGGTCGCTCCGTGGGATTGTTCCGCAACGACGTCGGGCACAAGAACCGCTGGCTGCAGGTGGTGTGTCGCGGGTCCGGCGGCAAGGGAGGTTCCAACCGCGACGGCATCGGCGCGCGAATCACCGTCACGCAGGTCGATGGCACCAAGCAGACGCGCGAGATTCGCGGCGGGCTGGGTCACGCCGGGCACAACGGGCCCTACGTTGCTCACTTCGGGCTCGGCAAAGACGAAAAACCGGTGTGCGTGACGGTGCGCTGGCCCAACGCGTCCAGAACCCTCATGTTCCTCAAGACCGTCGCGTCGAACCAGCGACTCGTCTTAGAGGAGCAACCCCGACCGAAATAGGCGGAATCGCAACAGCGTTCTGCTGCGCGCACCCCACAGCGGGGCGCGTTTTGTTTAGACTGCCGCGCTATGGCTGCACAACGAGAGCGGTGGAATTCACGCACCGCCTTCATCATGGCCGCCGTCGGAAGCGCGATCGGCCTGGGCAACGTTTGGCGTTTCCCAGGTACCGCGTTCAACAACGGCGGCGGCGCGTTTTTCATCCCCTACTTCGTGGCGCTGTTAACGGCGGGCATCCCGCTCATGATCGTCGAGTACGGTCTCGGGTCGCGGTTCCAAGGATCCGCGCCCAAGGCGTACTCCAAACTTGGCAAGAAGTTCGAGTGGATCGGGTGGTGGGCCGTCTTAGTCGGCCTGTTCATCTCGTTTTACTACTGCATCATTCTCGCGTGGTCTTGGGAGTATGTGTACTACTGCGCCAAAGGCATCTTCACCGGCGAACTGCCATGGGGTAGAGGTGAAGCCGGTCAGTACTTCAAAGAGATCGCGATGATCGAGGGCGACGGCACGTCGTTCGCCGGATTTAACGGGAAGGCCGTGGCTGGCCTGCTGGCGACTTGGTTGGTCGTCTACTTGTCCATCGCGAAAGGCGTCTTGCGCGTCGGCAAGATCGTGATGATCACCGTCCCGCTCCCGCTCATCTTGCTGGTCATGCTCGCCCTGCGCGGACTCACGCTCGACGGCGCCATGGACGGTTTGGCGTATTACCTGACGCCCGACTGGAGCGCGCTCGGAGATGCCAACACGTGGGCCGCCGCGTACGGCCAAGTGTTCTTCTCGCTTTCTGTGGGCTGGGGCATCTTGATCGCTTACGCGAGCTATATGCCCAAGGGCTCCGACGTGGTGAACAACTCGTACCTCACGTCCTTTGCCAACTGCGGGTTTAGCTTCCTGGCGGGCTTTGCTGTGTTCAGCACGCTCGGGTACTTAGGCGTCGGGCTCAACACGCCGATCGCCGACCTACAGACGTCCAGCTTCGGCCTCGCATTCACCTCCTATCCAACCGCGGTTGAGAACTTCCCTGGCGGCGGTCACGTTCAAGCGTTTATTGGGTTTGGCTTTTTTGTCATGCTGCTGACGCTCGGCGTCGATAGCGCGTTCTCAATCGTCGAAGCCGTGGCGACCGCGATGCACGACAAGTTCGGGGCCGATCGCGGCAAGATCACCATTGGCCTCTGCGTCGTTGGATTCTTAATGGGTCTCATCTACTGCACCGGCTCCGGGCTGGTCTGGCTCGACAGCACAGACAAGTTCTTAACCGACTACGGGTTAACGCTCGTTGCGCTTGTGCAGTGTCTCTTGGTCGGGTGGATCATCGGTGACAAGAAGTTCAAAGACCTCCAGGACAACATCAACGGTCGGTCCGAATTCAAGGTCGGCAGGTTCTGGATGATCTCGCTGAAGTTCGTCACACCGGCGGTCCTGATTTGGACGTTTTACAGCGTGGTCACGGACATCCTCGCGAACGGATACGAGGGGTACTCGAAGTTCCCGTTGATCGTATTCGGTGTCCTGCCTGCGTTGCTGGTGCTCGTCTTATCGTTTGTCTTGATGAACATGAAGGGAGTCGACGATGTTGATGCGGACTAGCTTCCTGCTACTCACGATCGCGTGTGTGTCGTTCGCCGCCGAAGACGACGCGGACGCCAAAGGACGGGCGCTCGTCGGCGAACTTGTCAAAGTCCTTCGAGATCCGGATTCCAGTTGGCGAAACAAGTGGGATGCGTACATGAAGGTCAACAAGGCGGTTGGCGCCAAGAACGCGGGTGCCATCGCCGCCTACACCCAAGACGTGAAGAAAGAGACCGCGATTGCCATCCGTCGGGACAACGTTCCGGTCTCCGGATGGATCATGGGTATGGTCGGCTCCACGCTACTCTGGGGCGGACTCGCGTTTTGCATCGGGGTCGCCCGCAAGGCGGGTGGCGGTATGGGGTCTGAGCTGCCACCCGACGAAGAGTAAGCAGACACCGCAAAGGGGTGCCCGCCAGAGATGTGCCCTGAGACCTGCACTCGGGCGCCCTTTTTTTTGTCGTAACTCCCGAATTCGGGCGATTTTGCGCGGTCTTCAGCTTGCGCCCGGGAACGGCCGACAATACCGATGGGGACCCCTTTGTCGGATCAACCGTTGCGAATATTGCTGGCTGCCGAAGAGGCGGCTGGACTCCAGGCCCTAAAAGCCGTCGATCAAAGCGAGCACGAGCTCGTGGGCGTGCTTACGTCCAACACCCACGGCGACAGCCGCGGGGCGACGGTTGACGGTGTGGCGCGCAACCTTGGCTATCCGGTTTGGTCTGCGCGAGATGTGAAAGATCCCGCGCTCGCCGAACGCATGCGCTCGCTCCAGGTCGACGTGTTGCTCAACGTGCACTCGCTGTATTTGATTCACGCCGACGTCGTGACCGCGCCGCGAATCGGCAGCTTCAATCTACACCCCGGCCCCCTCCCCGACTACGCCGGACTCAACACGCCGATGTGGGCTGTGTTCAACGGCGAGACGCGCTACGGCGTGACGCTGCACTGGATGAGTCCCGACGTCGACACCGGCGACATCGCGTATCAGGAGATGTTTGATCTCGACGGCAACGACACCGGCCGCACGGTCAGCACCAAGTGCGTGCGATTGGGCGTTCCGCTCGTGAACCGACTCCTCACCGACGCTGGGACGGGCTCGATCCCGCAAGTGCAACAAGACCTATCGAAACGCCGGTACTTTTTGAAAAAGGACAAGCCGGACGTGCGCATCGATTGGAGCAAGTCGGCGCGCGCGATCGACGCACACGTACGCGCCGCGGACTACTATCCGCTGCCGTCGCCGTGGGGCCACCCCGTCGCGCAGTGCAACGGCGAAGACGTACGCATCGCCAAAGTGAAACGAACGGACGAAGCGACCACCGCACCGCCGGGCACCGTTGAGACGCACGGCGAAACCCGCGTCGTCGCCACCGGCGACGAGTGGCTTGCGATCGTGCGCGTCCAAACCGCAACCGGCTACCAACCCGCCGCCGCAGTGATGCCGAACGGGACGACGCTTACCTAAGGAACGCAATGGAACAACTCGGCACAAGCCTCGTCGATGTCTTTTCGACCTGTCCGCAGAGCAAAGACTTAGACCGCAACGAGTATCTCGACGCCGTGATCCGCATTTCGCAATGGAGCGAGGAGTTCGGGTGCGAGGGCATGTTGGTCTACACCGACAACGGCATCGTCGACCCGTGGGCGGTGTCGCAGGTCGTGTTGCAAAACACAACAAAGCTGCGTCCGCTCGTCGCGATTCAGCCCATGTACATGCACCCGTACTGGGTCGCCAAAAACATCGCGACGCTCGCGTACTTGCACGGCCGTTCGATCTTTCTCAACATGCTCGCGGGCGGTTTCAAAAACGACCTTATCGCGCTGGGCGACAACACGCCGCACGACGACCGCTACATCCGCACCGTCGAGTACACCAACATCATCATGGGGCTCTGCCGCGGCGAGACCGTCACGTTGCAGGGCAAGTACTACAACGTCGAGAACCTAAAGCTTGTGCCCGCGATTCCGGAGGAGGTCCGTCCGGGGCTCTTGTCCTCGGGTTCGTCGGCCGCGGGTATGCAGGCCGCGCGCGACATGGGATCGATCGCGATCAAGTACCCGAAGCCGCCGGGCGAAGAGGAAGACGTGCGCGATGGTCACGCGCCGGGTTACGGCGTGCGCATCGGCATCATCGCGCGCGAGACCGCCGACGAGGCGTGGAAGGTCGCGCTCGAGCGTTTCCCCGAAGACCGCAAGGGCCAGCTCATGCATCAGCTCGCCATGAAGGTTTCCGACTCCTCGTGGCATACGCAACTAAGCGTGCGCCACGACGAAGACGGCAACGAGCGCAGCCCGTACTGGCTGGGCCCGTTTCAAAACTACCGTACGTTTTGCCCGTACCTGGTCGGCGACTACGGCCAGGTGGCGGCGTTGGTCGCGACGTACATTCAATCCGGCTACAAGACGTTCATCTTGGACATTCCGGCCAGCCGCGACGCGCTCACCCATCAAGGAGTCGTGTTCCGCGAAGCTGAAAAGATTGTGAACGCCGGTTAGGACCGCTAGGAACGAACGCATGCTGCTCCACGACCTCGTCACACGCCAAGCCGAACAGCGCGCCGCTCGCACAGCGATCGTGCACGCGGGCAACACGCTTACGTTTGGCGACCTCGAAACGCAGTCGGACCGCCTCGCCCACCTGCTCGCGGAGCAAGGCTGCGTGAAAGGCGACCGCGTGTGCTTGTTTTTGCCGAAGCGACCGCGCGCGGTCGTTGGCATGCTCGGCACGCTCAAGGCGGGCGGCGCCTATGTGCCCATCGATCTGGCGAGCCCGGCACAGCGCGTCGAGCGCATCCTGCGCGTGTGCGAACCAAAGTTCGCGCTGGTGACGAAAGAGGGCGCGAAGCTCTTCCAGGATTCTTGCGCAGCGGCCGGCATCACGCCGCGTGCGATCGTGTTGGAAGACGACGACCAAGGGCTGGACGGCGCGCTGACATTCGCCGACGTCCTCGCCGCCCCCACCACGCGCCCCGACCCCGGTTTGAGCGACGGCGATCTCGCGCACGTTCTGTTCACGTCCGGTTCCACCGGCGTGCCCAAGGGCGTCATGATCACGCACAAAAACGTTGTGAGCTACGTCGAGTGGGCCGCGGACTACTTGGGCACGCAACCCGGCGACAGGGCGTCCGGGCATCCGCCGCTCCACTTCGATCTATCGACGTACGACATCTACGGCAACTTGGGTTGGGGCGCCGAGCTGCACATGATCGGCCCCGAGCTCAGCCTGATCGCGGCCAAGCTCGCGAAATACATTCGCGAACAAGAACTCGACCAGTGGTTCAGCGTCCCGTCGATCCTTACGTACATGGCGAAGTTTGACGTCGTAAAGTCCAACGACTTCCCGGCAATGAAGCGGCTCATGTGGTGCGGCGAAGTGTTGCCGACGCCGACGCTGATCTATTTCATGAAGCGGTTGCCGCACGTCACGTTCACCAACCTCTACGGCCCCACCGAAGCGACGATCGCGTCCAGTTACTACACAGTGCCGAGCTGCCCCGAGGACGAACGCAGCGACATCCCGATCGGTAAGGCTTGCGCGGGCGAAGAGTTGCTTGTCTTGGACGAGAGCCAGAAGCCCACCCCCGTCGGCGAGATCGGTCACCTCTACATCCGAGGCGTCGGGCTGAGTCCCGGCTACTGGCAAGACGAAGAGAAGACGGCCGCCGCGTTCCAGCCCAACCCAAACTTGGAAGGCGATCGCATCTATCGCACCGGCGACTTGGCGCGCATGGGCGAAGACGGCAACGTGATTTTTCTGGGGCGCGAAGACAGTCAGATCAAGAGCCGCGGCTACCGGATCGAATTGGGCGAGATCGAGACCGCGTTGAGCGCGCTCGATTACTTAAAAGAGAGCGCGGTCGTCGGTGTCCCCACCGGCGGGTTCGAGGGCACGGCCATTTGTTGCGGGTACGCTCCCGCCGAGGGCCGGGAGATCACGCCTCCCGAGATTCGCGAGGCCTTGGTCGGCGCGCTGCCCAAGTACATGTTGCCCGCGCGTTGGAAGGAATTCGACGCGCTGCCCAAAAACGCCAACGGCAAGATCGACCGCCGCAAGATCCGCGAACTCTTCGCCGGCGAATCGTCGTAAGTGGCCGCGTCGCGGGGACTAATCGCGCCCCCTCGCGCCCGCTCGCTGCGCTGCTAGACTCACTGGCCCGCCGGTTGCTCTATCCCCCGGCGTTGACTCGCATGTCGAGCCGGTGCGACATTCGCACGCTCACAGCGGTCCGGATGAAGGACAGTGATGGATCAGAAAGCGGAGATCGCCACCAAGATTACGGAGATGTTTCGAGAGCATCTCAACATCAACGTGCCCGCCCATGACACCGATTTGATCGGCATGGGTCTGCTCGATTCACTCGCGCTCGTCGATCTGATTTTAAAGATCGAAGAGGAGATGGGGATCGCGGTCAACATGGAGGAGCTCGAGATCGAAGACTTCCGCACCGTGGACACGATCGCGACCTATCTCATGACGTTGAAAAGCGCCGCGGCGTAAACGCCTGAAAACTCAAGCCTTCGGTCGAATAGGGCCGAAAGGAGAGATAGCGTGTGCGGGATTGCGGGTGCCTTTCGCCGAGACGGATCGCCGGTCGATCCGAGCGTTCTCGTGGCGATGACTCGCGTGCTCGAACACCGCGGTCCCGATGAGGAGGGTTACTTCCTCAATCGCTGTGGCGACGGCGCGTGGCCCGACGGCGTTCCCTTGCGGCATCTCGACGGTCACGTCGATGCATCCGGCGGTGGGTTTGTCGGCCTCGGCCATCGCCGCCTGTCGATCATCGACTTAAAGACCGGGCAGCAACCGCTGTGCAACGAAGACGGCACCGTGTGGATCGCGTTCAACGGCGAGATCTACAACTTCCCGGAACTGCACGAGGAACTGCGCGCGAAGGGACACACGTTTCGCACGCACTCCGACACCGAAGCGATCGTGCACGGCTACGAGGAATGGGGCGAAGACCTGCCCCGCCGACTGCGCGGGATGTTTGCGTTTTCGATCTGGGATCAACGCAAGCAGCGCATGCTTGTCGCGCGCGACCGGCTCGGCAAGAAGCCGTTTTACTATCACCTAAGCGACGACGCGTTCTTGTTCGGTTCCGAGATCAAGTCGGTGCTGCAGGTTCCCGGCGTTTCGCGCGACGTCGAGTTGGAGGCGTTGAGCGACTATCTATCGCTGAGCTACATCCCGTCGCCGAAGTCGATTTTTAAGAGTGTGCGCAAGCTGCCGCAAGCGCACTACGCGGTGATCACGCGCGACTCGTTCAAGCTCGAGCCCTACTGGGATCTCTCGTACGCCGAGGTGGACGGGGCGAGCCAGGAGGAGCAGCAAGAGCGCATCCTGGAAAAACTCGGGGAGTCCACGCGCATCCGCATGATGTCGGAAGTGCCGCTGGGCGCGTTTTTGTCAGGTGGTGTGGACTCGTCGGCGATCGTCGCGCTCATGGCCGAGGCTTCCGAGAAGCCGGTCAAGACCGCGTCGATCGCGTTTTCTGAAGAGAAGTATGACGAGTCGCCGTACGCGCAACAGGTGGCGGATCTGTTCAAGGCCGATCATCACGTGCGCAAGGTGACGCCGGATGCGGTCAACGTGATCGAGAAGCTGGCGTGGCACTACGACGAGCCGTTTGCGGACTCTTCGGCCGTGCCGACGTACTACGTGTCGCAGGTCGCGCGCGAGAAAGTGACCGTGGCGTTGAGCGGGGACGGAGGCGACGAGAACTTCGCCGGCTATCGTCGGTACCGCATCGACGCCGCGGAGCATCGTGTGCGGCGCGCGTTACCGCGCATGCTGGGCAAACCGTTTTTCGGAGCGATGGGCAAGATCTATCCGAAGGCGGATTACTTGCCGCAGTTCATGCGCGGCAAGACGTTCCTGAGTAACGTTGCACGCGACCCCGCGGACGCGTATTTCCATTCGATGTCGGCGTTTAAGGACCACCAAAAGCGCGCGTTGTTGAACCCGCAGATCCAAGAAGCGTTGGGTGGCTACGATCCCGCCGATCTCTTCCGCGAGCTGTACGCCAAGTCCGACGCGCAAGACCACACGTCGAAGCTTCTTTATCTCGACGTGAAGACGTACCTGTGCGACGACATCTTGGTGAAGGTCGATCGCGCGAGCATGGCCGTGAGCCTGGAAGTGCGCTGCCCGATCCTGGACCACGAGTTCATGGAGTACGCGGCGAAGATTCCGGTCAGCCGCAAGCTCAAGGGCGGCGATCAAAAACACATCTTGAAGCAGTCGCTGCTCAAAAAACTCCCCCACAACATCCTCTACCGTCCGAAGATGGGTTTCGTCGTCCCAATCCAGCACTGGCTAAGAAGCGATCTCAAAGACTACGCAAGAGAGATCCTGCTCGAGAGCGAAGGAACAAAGAAGTACTTCCAAAGAGCAGCGGTAGAGAAACTGTGGAACGCCCACCAAAGCGGAGTAAGCAATTTCACCAGCGAACTCTGGAGCCTGATGATGTTCAACCTATGGCATCGAAGGTTCGTCGAAACGGCGGCGACGACCCCACAAACCGTCAGCTAAGCAGCGGAAGCAAACAGCACTCAAACGCGGGACCAGGTTGGGACCAGGTTGGGACCAGGTCCCACTCCCGGGCGTCATAACGCTTTACGAGTCATCTGGTTGTGTCGATCGCCTGCGGGATTTCGCCCGCAAGATCGAGCCTCACTCGATACGGTAGGCCCCTGTCATTACTGGGCACCAACACGGGACCACACCAACACGGCAACACGGGACCCAACACGGGACCAGACAACACGGGACCAGGTCCCGCCTTCGCGCGCTGTAACTTGTTTCAATTCAGCGGTTTATGAAGATCGCCTGCGGGATTTTTCGCGCAAACTCGGGCCGACGAGCCATGGCAGCCCCCTGTCATTTAGCGCCATAAGCGGCTCTGAATCGACCCAACGAATCCATCCGTGCGAATCTGGACTTCGACCGAGTGAGCGGGAAAACGGCCCATTTGCGGGAAAAATCCCGCACGCACATCGCGCAACTGACAGTACACAAAGCACTTATACGCGCCAATGCTGGGACCTGGTCCCGCCTTGATGCTGGGACCTGGTCCCCGCCTTGATGGCTCTACTGGTTTTGGGACTTGGTCCTACCTTGGGGCAGCGCGAGCGCGTCGTCTTTCCACCGCACACATCGGTGCACGCGCTGCAACTTGTCCTCGGTGACGCGTTCTTCCACCGACCAGCCGCTTCGTGCTAACGACGGCGCCAACGGTTGGTTCATCGTGTGGAGCAGCATGCCGCGCGACCCTTCGCATCGTTCGACGTTGCTCCAGACGTGATCGAGAAGCTGTCGCCCGATGCCCCGTTCCTGCGCCGACGGCGCGACCGCGAGCAAGGCCACAAAATGACCAGGAAAGTCCCGCGTTGCTGTCACGCGGCCGTACTGTCGACGACGCACGACGGTCGTGCTGGCCTCCCCCCGCAGGACCGAGCGACACCGAAACCGATACAAGAGCCGACGGAGCAACGAAGGCACGCGCGCTCGACTCGGCTCCTGCGTCACCGCGACACCGACCACGGCACCATCGAAAAACCCGTAAGCAGCAGCGTTCGAAAGGCGTAAGGCCACCATGGTGAGTTCCATGCTTGCCCGAATCCGTTCTTCGCGATCTGGCTTTTCCAAAGGATGCAGCCACCGGAAGTCCTCGTTCGCCGCAAACGCTTCGGTGAGCAGCGCAACGATCGCCGGATCGTGCTCCGTGCCGAGTTCTTCGATGCGCCCTTCCACTTCTCGTTTCCCGAGTGAAATCTAACGCATCGTTCCGGAGCGGGCGAGCCCGGAGATCAGGCTCGCCCGTCGCATCAACGTTTGTTAGTCCCGCACGATCGTCGGCGTGATGAAGATCAGAAGATTTTCTTTCGTCTCGTGAAAACGCCCGGAGCTGAACAGCTCGCCCACGATCGGCACATCGCCGAGCCACGGAACACCGCGCTCGACGCCCTTCCCGCCGCTTCGCATGAGCCCGCCGAGAACGATGGTCTCCCCGTTGCGCACCATCACCTGCGTCATCACGTCCTTCACGTCGACGTAAGGAATCTCCACGTCCATCGTTTCGTTGTTGATCGTGACGCCATTGTTGACGCGTAGCGTGGCTCCGCTCGCCGAACGCAGCTCCATAGAGATGGACCCATCCGCCATGACGTGCGGCCGTACCGTCAGCGTAATTCCGGCTTCACCGAACTGCAGGTTGGGGTCTACGGTGTTTGCAAAGTCTTGGACCGGCTGGAGAAAATCGACGATCGGAACGTTGGTCCAGTTGCGCATTTGGATCACCGCATCCTGGCGTTGATTGATCGTGATCGAGGGTTGCGAAATCACCGCGACGTCGGTCGCCGCCTCCAAGCTATCGAGAACCGATTTGAGCGCGTCCTGCTGCAGGATCGATCCAAACACCATGCCGCGGACCGGGTCGATGCTCTCGTTAAAGTCGACGCCTAGATTCACGAGCGAATTGCTCACGTCAAAACGCGTATCGTTGAACGTACTCAAGATGAACGGTATTCCCCGATCGCCGAACAGCCGCGAGTACACAGACACGTCGGTCTGCGGCACCGCGGAAGGCCGCGCGGAACCTGCAAACCCACCGACGGGCATCCCCTCCTGGTAGACGTTGTAGCGTTCCCGAATGCCACCGAGGCGGGAGCTCGTCGCGCGCCGGCCCATGGATCCAAAAGCAACGGAGCCATCGCGAAACGTCGAGTCCCCCACGAGGTCCGACAAGGGGCCAAAGTCCACGCCCAAGTCGTCGAGCACATCGCGGTTGGTGGCGACGAACCGAGCCTGCACCTCGACGCGGGGAAGCGTACGGACGAGCTGCTCGATCGACGGGATATAGAGCGGCACCGTGCGCGAGGGCGCATCGTCACCGCGCCAACCGTCGTCGTTGCCGGACCCGAAGTTACCGTCGATGTTATCGAACGTCGTGCCGCGAAACGGCATGCCGAAAAATCGGTCGCCCAACTCGTCGCACGGAATCATAAACAGCAACGCGTTCTCGCACGCGAACGCGCGCGCGGCCGTGTCCACTTCGACGATCGAAGTGCCGTCGATGAGCGAGCGCGTAAGGCGCGGCGTCTCGCCCGCCGACTTGAGAAACTGCAGCCAAAGATCCGTGTCGTTAAAGAAGTCGAGATCAAACACGCCTTGCCCCTGCCAGTTGTTGGCGGGATCACCGTCGCGATCCCCAACGATCGCGTACTGCAGAATCTTGGCGGGGTCCGCGAAAGGAATGACGCCGGTTGTCTGCATGTGAAAAAACGCGTAGTCGCCTGCGACCAGCGGAAGCGACCCCTGCGTTGTCCACGCCAAAGGACCCTGCCCCATCGGAAAACGTGAGCGCAGCAAAATGAGGTCGTCTTCGCTCATCCATCGCCGCGAAAACCCGATGACGTCGATGTCTTGGCCGGGCGCCGGGACCGTCGGCGACTGCTGAGAACTCGAGTACTCAACGAGTTCGCCGATTCGATCGACAAACGAGGACCGTTGGGCGGAACGCAATAAGTCGCCGCCATGAGGCATCGACTTGTAGAGTTTGCTCAGCGAGTCGCCGAACACGTCATCTTTCTTGCCGTATCCGGCGTTAGAGTTGCTGCTGTTACTACACGCAGCGACAGCACTCACCGCAAGCGCGGTGAGCCAAAGACTCAATCTCATAAGACATCCCTTTCGGTTGTGCTTCCGGAGTTCCAATACGGAAGCGCTACGCAATCGAAGGTCAGGATAGCGACTGCCCCCCACGATGCGCTATGGGGATGGCCAAGAGGTGGCGGATTCGACCGGGATTGAGCGGCTAAGTGGCCGTCGGCCGCCAGATCCAAGGCGTGATCACCGCGAGCTTCTCGAAGCCGCGGCGCACGAGCAACGGAAGGCTCTTCTCGCTGCAATCCACGGTGAGCCAGCAGAACCCGCGCGCCCGCGCGTCGGCCATTCGGCGCGCAACTAGGTTGGTGTAGATGCCGTGGCGCTGCCACTCGACCAACGTAGAGCCACCCCACAAACTCGCGAACGAACTGTCGGCGGGCAAGCGCAACCATCCCGTCGAGACGGGGGCGCCGTCCACCCGCGCGATATAGGCCTGCAGCGTGTCCGGCGCCGCTCGCTTTTCGGACCGCAACGCTTCGACCAGCCACGCGGCGTGTTCCGCGTCGCCGTTGACTGTCGCGTTGACGGTGCCGAGTGCATCGAACTCGTCGGGGTCCTCAAGATGGACGATCTCGACTCCGTCAGGCAACGGTCGTACAGAAAAAGAACGCTCCAAGTCGGCAACAACCAACGTCTCAATCGGACTCGCGACGAAACCAGCATGCGCCAAGCGATCAGGAAGACAAGCCGGACCATCGTGGTCGTGATACTTCCACTCGAACGCATGACCAATCGCGGAGAAGTGAGCAACTTGTGAAGAGATGGCAGCTTCGATCACCGCGACGGCGTCGTTGTCGTCAAACCGCGAATACAAAACACCGTTGTCGTAATCGTGCGCGCTGGTCCCGGCCATTCGAAAAACAGGACCGTCCCAAGCAAACGTGTGATCTTCAGAGAACTCGCGCATCCGGCAATCGCGGTCGTACTGGGCGAGGACTTCAGAGTCTCTCATGTTCCCCGATGATACCGGAGCAGCGATGATCGACCGAGCACAGGAACGTCGCGCTGTTCCGCGGACGCGCGCGACGCTGTTATGTGACCTCCGCCCTTATCGCTCTGAAGTCTTCTTGAGCTCCACCCACTCCCAGCCCTCTCGGCGATCGAAGCGAAGAAAGCGCGGCGAGACGCCCTCGCTGCTCTCGACCATGACGAGAATGGAGGACTTGCTCGGGATCAACGAGATGTGAGTGGCGCGCGTGACCGCGAGCGTGTCCTCAAACTCCGCGAACGGAATGGACCGCTCCGGCCATGTCTTGGGTTTCAGTCCCTCGAACTTCGGAGGAGCAGCGGCGATCGGTTCGCCGGACACAGCGTAGAGGCGGACGCGCAAGCTCGCACCATTGGATCGAGCCACAGCAACGATCGCCCTCCGTTCCACCCGATCCCAAGTGACGTCGACAGCCCAGGTCCGCTTGAGCGGCGGCTCCGGATCCTTTTCGTACTCCGCCCACACGACCTTTTTTCCCACGACGCCGTAGTAGACAAAGTCTCCCGGCCAAATGGGCGGCTCCGGCATCGTCAGCACAATGGCGGGATTCACGGCCGGGCGGGGGCGCTGCCGAAAGAGATCAACGCGCGTTCCTTTAGGAAGGAGCGCGCCACCGATCCGTACCGCCTCATACTGTCGCTTCTCGCCGCCTTGAACGACCACGACGAATACTGCTGAGGCTAAAACAATGAACAAGCGCTTCATCGGCAATCCTATTCCGCATTCGGGGAGTGCGCGTACTCCAGCTCGAGAGGAGATGCTCCTTCGAGATCGGAACGGGGAACCTCGTGGTCCTTGTCGCTGTTCTCGATCACGATTGCGCCGTTTTGGTCGCGAACCCGCATGTTACCCCGAGATTGATAGCGACGTCGTCTTGTGCGAGCACCACGCCGGTGGCCCGAACTCCGATCCCGCCAATGTTGATGTGGTCGCAAAAGCGGTGTTTGTGAAGCGATCGTTTGCCGGGCCATTCCCGCCCTGCTTCGGGCGAAGCTGCCATACTTCGGAGTCGCCGATCCCGATCGCGTCGAGCGCCTCGTGCATCAATCGCGCGAAGGCATCGCAGATTCCCTTCACCTCGCCGACGCAAGCGCCGGACCGGGAGCGGGACCTGGTCCCGCGTTTGGTGGGATCCTGGGCGCTCTTCACAGCCCTCTCTCCCGCTTATGACATTCTCCTGTCGTCTTTTCGGGCGACCGCTCGAGCGGGCTGCACGCCGCCTACTTCCCGAGCACCGGCACGGCAACCTTGATCGTCTTGTGCGTTCCGGTTGCATTTACCGAAACCGGACGCTCGGGTCCGATGCGCCGATCGAGGTGGACGGCATATCGCGCCGCCTCGACGACGAAAACAACTTCACCGTCTTCGTTCGTCAATCCGGACGCGACCCATCGCGGCTCGCTCTCGTCGCCCTTCGCTCGCCATAGGTGAACGAGTACATTCGCCTGTCGCAGGCGACCGTTGCCGATTTGGACCTGTGCACGAATCTCACGCGCGCGGCCGGGTTCGATTGCCGACGGAACCGCGATCGTCACGACACCTGGCCCTCGCGGAAGTTCCGCTCGGATCGCTGGCGGTCCGAACTTGATCGGGTCGGACGATTGCCAGCGCGTGCTTCCTGGGGCGACCGGCTTCAGGGGAAGTCGATCACGAAACGAGCGACGCACACGCAAAGTTCGATGCGTGCGCCGAACAAATACATGGCCATACGCATCCGGAATCCAAAAAACCGCGCGCCGCCCGTCGATCCCGGACAGAAAGCCCGTACTGTCACGCGCGGCATCCTTCAGCTCATCTTCTGTGGAGGGCCAGTCGGCGGCAGGGACTGCGGCAGTCGCGGGCCATACGTAGAGTTTGTCCCGCGTCGTGCCATGGCTAAGCTCCGGGGGAAGCCTGAGCTCCAGCGTCACGACTCGTCCGCCGGGAACCTCGAAAACAATCGGTTCGGCTTCACGCCCCTGAATCGTCGCGAAAGTCTCGAACGCCAGTGCTGGCGCAATGTTCGCGCGAACGAGGTAGCGACCCGGTCGAGCGAAACGACGAGTTAACACGCCGTCGCCCCAGGTGGGCCAGACCGGATTCTCCCGTTCGTGAATGAACTGGGCAGGTGGCGGATCCATGAGTGCGATGCGATCTTGAACTGATCGCGCATCGCAGTTTCCAAACGTAACGATCTCGGTGGTTCCGGGGCCAGCACCAATCGTACCGTCCCCTCGGACCGGAAACGCTTCCAACGACGTCACTACATCATGCGGCAAAGTGCTGCCGTCTTTCGTCTCGAATCGCACGCGCAGCTCGTGAAGCGGCTCAAGCGCAATTTCACAGCGCGTGGGGCCGGAGGAACTTCGATCCCATACCAACGTCGCCGGTAAGAACCCGCGGGCCGCGATTCCGCCGATCATGGGCTGCGGACCCGGAGAGACGGTAAACGAGATGACGCCGGCGGCGTCGGATCGATAATGGACAAGGCTATCGCCAACCGCGGATGTCAGATATCGCTGCATCCCATCATCAACTTCAAGCCTCAACACCGCGCCACGAATCGGGTTCCCGTTCGCATCGGCGACGCGAAGTTGAACGCGGTGCTCTCCTTCGGCAACCACAACATCGCCGAGGACGATACGCCGGGACTTGTCGACGGATCCTGCTTTGCCCGACCCAAAGAGTCCTTCCGGCTTCCGGGCCCATGCTACGGCGTGGTGCGCGGGAATCTCGAGTCGCGCGTGCCCGCGTTCGTCTGTGTTCACCTCGAACCAGGAACTAAGGAGCGCACGCCCATCCCATGGGGAAACGTCCGGCCCGGCACGCAAAGCAAAGCGGACGATCGCATGAGGAACCACACGCCTGTCGACGGTGACCGCACGCGCCGTGATCTCCGTCGTTGCGGTTAGACGCAACCCGATCCATAAAGGTCGATGCAATTCGTGAAACGAGATGCAGTATGGCGGAGACGCAGCGCCGGTGTCCGATCGAGCGACGACGCGGACCGTCTCACTGTGCAGCTTGCGCCAATCAACGCGCCCATCGAAAGCGCGGGCCCTGATCGGCCAGTGGTCGGACCATATCGGCTGCGCAATCCTCAACTCGAACGAACCGTCGTCTTGGGTTTTGGACTCCGCCAATTCTATTACGCGACGGGCCGCGGACGTTACCTGGACGCTTGCGCCGGATGCCAGTTTTCCTTCTTCGTTGAACACGTGCCCACGCAACACAATGTAGGAATTCTTGCTGGGGACACTCCGCGTCACATCACCAACATTCGGGAGGCTCCGCCGATCGCCGAACGCTCCATCCGATTCCGCGCGTCGCTCGTGGTGTCGCGTTCGACCAGAATCGGAGTCGCCCATCCACCACCAAAGGACGCAGCCCCCGACAATGAGAATCGCTCCGAGCCTGACCGAACGCCTATTCACCCTACCTCCATCAACGCTACGAGCTGGTTCAGTCTAGTCCAAATCGAAGTCCACCCCTGCTCCGTCGGATGTCAATTCAGACAACGCTGTATAGGTCACGACCTCTTCCCATTGTTGTACACACGCATTATCAATGGTAGCGGACACAACGACCTTCCACTTGAAAACTATGCGAATGTGGGTGTCGGCCGGCCCGGCGGGAAGTGCCGTGGCGTGTCGTGTCTCACCATTGCTCCCTGACCCGTTTGGATTCGGACCGTGACCGCCGTTCTGGGAGGCATAGGTCGAAGGTGAGTTGTGATGTTCGTCCGAAAAGCCACCTCCGAGCGCGCTCCAAGTTCCTGTGGCGTTGTCGTGAATATCGATGCCGACGCCGCGATCTTGATACACAACGTTAGGCGTCCACCACCAGGAAGGGTGCGCACAAAGCCCCGAATCAAGACCGGCCCCTGAAACCAGTGTCGAATGATGTCGTCTTCGCTAAGACCAAACTCGGCGAGGGCCCCGCTTTCTTTCTTGGCGTCCGTGCCCGTCCCGGTCGACAAAACCGGCGCGCCTTGCCCGTCCCCACGAGCGCGAGTAGCCGCGTTCGAGGGCCTTCTCGAATCTGTACCCGCACGCGACTCCGCTTTTGTTCGGCTCCAAGGTCCGATCAAGGCGACCACGCTTAGAATGAGCGCCAGCGAGGCATACGCTATCTTTCGGTTCATAGGCGTCCGCTAGGTCGGCGTAGGCGATTCGTTGCAGTCCGGAGTAATGGTCCGTACTCCATTTTCGCCGGGCAGAGAGACAGAAGCCTCGCAAACATTTCCCACCGGGCAACCGGGAGTGCCGCAATCGCCGGTCGTTCCCCATCCGCGAGTAAGCGGGGCCGGCGGAAATTTTTCGCCCTTCTTAATCGCCACGACGTTTCGTGACATTGGCACTGTCTGGTGCCGGTCATCCGAACACCGGGCCGTCCCAAACAAACTCGTGATCCGCAGAAAACTCCCGCATCCGACATTCACGGTCGTAGTGGGCGAGGACTTCGGCGGCGCCGCTCATCACACCGATAGTACGGGACACGTCGCGCCGATTGGCGACTTTCGAAGCCTCAGCGTCGGATCGCTTCGGTCGGGTAGTCTGGGAACCGTGGACTTAGATGGCATCGCTGCGCGCGAGTTGTATGACCTTCTTGACGGCGTGTCGGTCGGGGCAGCGTTTACCGTCGGTCCCAGCGACGACCTCTGGTCTTCGTTGGAGCGCTTGTTTCCGATTCTGCTCTCGCCTGTCTATCCGGTCTGGAAGAGCGAGAGCCTTGACGGGTTTTATCTCGCGCTTGCGCAAAAAACCGATGCGACGTCCGCTCGCTTGGTCGGAACGTGCATTTTGATCAGCGATCAAACCGTCACACCGTTCTGCGCGGAGTTGGCAATCTCGCCGACCGCCGATTCCATCGCTTCGTACCGGATCCTGCTTGGCGAGAGCGGTGGCGGAGCACTCGGCATCTCAGGGCCACCGTGCCACTCGTTCGCCGCCCACAAACTTCTCGCGGGTATCGTCGCTCGGATCGACGACGTGGACTGGGCGTTCGCGGTCGCGAGCGGCTAGATCTGATCCGGAACTAGCGTCGTCGGCGCAACAAGTCAACGACCCCAAACGCGCGATGGAAGTTGAGCGTGTGTGTTCGCTTTGCGCTCGCTGTCTCTGCTCGGAACTCGGCTACTCTTGTTTCGTCGTAGTTTGTTTTCGTCAGCGTGTCGATTCTTTGGATGACGGTGCTTGTTCCGTAATCGGGTGTGCAGTTTTGGGCTGGGCGGTACAGCACTCCGTCTTTTTCGATGATCTTTCCGGCCGGTCTTGCTCCGCGGCAGTCGCTTACGATCGGGTTGCTTGGGTGAGCTTGCCACGGACCCATCGGGCTGTCGGCGTAATACAGATTTAACTCGTCCCAATTCCACAGGCTTCCCGGCGCCGCCACGTTTGCAAACATCCACCACGTTCCGTCTTGTTCGTGTAGCGTTGTGTCCACCGCGTTGACGCCGTCCATGAGCACTTTGTGCTCGACCCACTCGTTCGGGAACTTCGCGCACTTATAGATCGAGACCTTTTTCGCGGCCGAGCTCTCCGGAATCATCCACAGTTCGCCGTCGTGCTCGAAGATAAATGGGTACGACAGGTGATAGCCCGTGTCGAGCACGGTCTGTTTCGACAACACTTTGTTGCTTTCGTCGACTTCGAGCACGGCCAAGTACCCGCGCTCGGTCTTGTAAGGCAACACTTCGATGTAGATCCAATGCGTGCCGTCGCGCTCGATCACGAACGGATCGGCCCAAAACTCCTCGCGCGGCGGCTCGAGCTTCGCTTCCATCTTCAGCTCGTCCCACGCGACGTTTGCGTTACGGGTGACCCCCAAGTACCACTGCGGAGCGCCGCGCCAGTGGTCGATCTTCGACATCGCATAGCGCCAAGCGTGCCGCACAAGGTGTCCCGCCGTCGTCAGCGATCCCGGGTAGCCACGACTGTTCGCCGCGCGTTGGGGCCGCGGCTCGGGCTTGCCGGCTCGCGCCAACTCGCGCAGCACGCGCCCCGGAAACTGCGCCGTCTTGCACAACACGTTGTGCCGCGCACGCTGCACGGCGACGTTGTCGATCGGCGCCCACGACTCGTAAAGCACCGTCTTGTCGCGCACGTTTTCTAGCGCGCTGTAGATCGTCAAGTCGCGCCGCATCGTTTCCCAGTACGCGATCGGCTCGTCGCCTTCGCCGAAACGAAACGCCCACACGCCATGGCGCGCGGCGAGATCGTCCGGAACTGTCGTCGCGCGCAACCACAGCGCGACATCAAGCTGCTCCGGCTCAGCCTGCGCCGTTTCCGGCGCCGTTAGCTGCACCGGCTCCAACGCGTCTTCTTTGGGCGCGAACAAGCGGCGGTCGAGGCGGTCGTAAAACCGATACAGCCAACCGCCCCGCAGCTTCGTTTCGCGTTCGTCACCCACGTGCAAGCTGACATCGAGCGCTTCATCCTTAAGCAGATCCCACACGACTCGCGCGTGCCAGCGCGGGACCGTCAGCGAATCGAGGAAGATGCCGACGCGTACGCTCACGGACTAACTCGTGATCTCGTCGAGTAGCTGGGCGAGACGACCGCTGCGCGCGGCGCGGCTGTGCGATGCGACGACGGCATCCGTCGGAATCTGCGCACGCCCCTGCTTCACGTCCTCGATGAACTGTCCGAGCATCTTGCGAATCGCTTCGCGATCATCAAGCGGCGCGATCGTGTTGAGGCCAGCATCGCGCACGACACCCGCCGTGTCCCCCGCCGGATCCGTAAGCGCCAACACAGGTCGGCGCGCGCGCACGTACTCGTACACTTTCGCGGGAATCTGATGGTTGCAGTTGCTCGCCTGGAACAACAACAGACCGTCCGCCGAGAGCATCTCGCCGAGCGCCTCGCGGTACGGCGCGGACGGCGCCAACTCCACGATGCCGCCGATTCCAAACTCGTCGATCAACCGGCGATGATGGTCGTCGTGGCCGGTTGCACGCAACACGACGCGCAACGTCTTGCGGTTCACGATGCCGGCCTCCTGCAGATCGCAAAGCGCGCCATAAAACGCAGTCGGATCGCGCTCGCTCGGATACAAGATCCCGGCGTGCACAAAACGGAGCGGCGTTTCCGTTCGCTCCTTCGCGACCGCCCCCTGAAACGAACGCTCGTCGTAGCCGTTCTCGATGACCGCCCACCGGTCAGCGGGAACATCCGGATAACGCGCCGCGTACATCTGTGCCGCGCCCGGCGCCGTGAAGACGACTTTGTTCGCCCCGTGCGCGAGTCGCGTCTCGATGTCTAAGAACGCGGCGCGACGTTGCGCCATCGGCGGGTAGCTTTCATCGGTCATGGAGTCGCGCAAATCGGCGATCCACGGCAGGCCGGTCTTCTCGTGCAGCTTGAGCGCGATCTTTTGCGCCGTCGCAATCGGATAGGTCGACCAAATCGCGGCCGGCTTGTGCTCTTCGATCAGCTTGAGTCCGTTCGGCACGCCGCGCCACGCCCAACTCGCCCAACGATCCGGCAAGGCGGTGCGCAACATGTGACGCCCGCCGATGGCCAAGTGACGGGCCGCATCGAGCGCGAACGCCCGATGCACGATCATGCCGTCCGGAACATCGCCCATCTGATCGTTCGCCGTCGCGGTGTACGCGCGCGGGTTCACTGTCAGAAGAATCGGTTCCCAACCGTGTTCGCGGAGATGCCGCGAGAACGCCAGCGTCCGATGCACGCCGCTGCTGCCGCGCACCGGCGGATAGTGGTACGCGATCATCAAGACGCGCTTCATCGCGGGAGTCCGGTTAACGGCTGCTCGTAGGTTCCTGGTTTGCGGATCTGTTTGTGCGACGCGCCGTCGATCAACACTTCGGCCGGCATCGGTTGACTCAAGAAGCCAACGGGGCTCGCGGAAAGGCCGTACGCGCCGGACTGCAGAATCGCAATCAGGTCGCCGGTCGCCGTTTGCGCGGGCATCGTGCCCTTGCGCGCCAGCGTATCGAGCGGCGTGCACAAGGGACCCACCACCGTCGCCGCCATGTCGTGCGATTCGCCGGCGCGGCTTACGTTGATCACGGGGTAGTCGCGCTTGATGACCTGACCTAGGTTGCCCGAGGCCGCGAGGTGATGGTGCATGCCGGCGTCGGTCACGACAAACGTCTTGTCGCGCGATTTTTTCACGGTGGTCGCACGACCGACGTAGATCCCACCGGGACCGGCGAGAAAACGCCCCGGCTCCAACACGATCTGCGTGTCCGCGATCGCGGGGTGATCGCCGAGTTCGGCAAACAGCGCGCTCGACAATTCGGTCACGACGTCTAGGTCGAGCGGTTTTTCGTTTGAGAAGTACGGAACTCCTAAACCGCCCCCTAGGTCGAGCTGTGCGATCGGAAGACCGACGGACTCGCTAATGCGGATCGCCAATTCGAGCGCGTGACGCCACTGGCCCACCAGCACGTCCGCCTTCAGAATCTGCGTCCCTGCAAACATGTGCAAGCCGCTAAACGTCAGGTTCGGCGCCTCCTGCACGCGTTGAATGACTTCCTCCACGCGCTCTTCGTCGATGCCGAACGGCGACGCCTGGCCTCCCATCCGCATCGCGCCACCGCTGGCTTCGGCGAGCGGGTTCACGCGCACGGCCACGTGAACCGGCCGGCCGATTTCGATCAGACGCGTGATCTCGTCGTCGGACTCGACATGAATCTCGCCGATCCCGTGCTCGATCACCATTGCCAGTTCCGCGGCCGTCTTGCCCGGTCCCGCGAACAGAATGCGACTCGACGGGCAACCCGCGTCGCGCGCCCGCAAGAACTCCGCACCCGACGCGATTTCCACGCCCGCCCCTTCGGTCACGAAAATCGACGCGACCGCGGGGTTGGGGTTGGCTTTGATCGAAAAATAGATGTCCACGCGGTCCGGCACGGCGTCGCGCAAAATCGCCAAACGATGGCGCAGGATCGACGCGTCGTAGATATAGAGCGGCGTGCCGTACGTGGCCGCGAGATCAGAAATCTTGTGCTCGCCGATCGTCATCTCGCCATCGAGAAGCCCAAAGTACTCGTCGAGCAAACGCGCGCGGTGATCCATCAGCTTTTCACCGTGTCGCCCGTGCGCTCGGCGCGCAAGACTTTGTAATCCACCTTGCCGTTCGGCGAACGCGGCAGCTCCGTTACGAACTCGACCTCGCGCGGCACCATGTGCTGCGGAAGCTCTTGTGTGCAGTACGCGCGCACCTTCTCCGGATCGGGTTCGCGCCCCTCGGCAATCACGGCGACGGCGTGCACGCGGTTCCCCAGCGTCGCGTCCGGCAAGCCAATGACCGCCGCCTGAGCAAACTCGCCGGTCGCCATCAACACCTCTTCCACTTCGGACGGACTGATGCGGTAGCCGCCCGACTTGATCATCGCGTCGTTGCGGCCCACAAAGTAGAAGTACCCGTCCTCGTCCATCGTGACGAGGTCGCCCGAAAAACACACGAGGTCCGCGCCCTCGTGCTCGCCCAGCAGCGGGTTCTTGCGCAACACGTGCGCGGTCGCGTCCGGACGATTCCAATACCCGAGCGAAACCGTCGGGCCGCGGTGATGCAAAATGCCCGGCTCTCCCGGCGCACACCGCTCACCCTTGTCGTTGAGCAAAAAGATCTCCGTTTCCGGGATCGCTTTGCCCATCGACAAGGGGCGCTTGTCGAGTTCGCTCGGCGGCAAGTACGTCGAGCGAAACGCTTCGGTCAAGCCGTACATCAACACCACCTCGGTTTGCGGCTGGTACTGGCGCAGTTGTTCGATCGTCGCGGTCGGGACCGCGCCGCCGCTGTTGGTGACGTAGCGCAATGTTTCAAGCGGCGTTTTCTTAAACGACGGCGTGGCTTGCGTCAGCACGGCCCAAACCGTGGGCACGCCGGCCAGGCCGGTAATCTTCTCGTTCACGATCGCTTTTACGATCTGTTGCCCGAACGTGAAGTTTAGAAGCACGATCGCCGCGCCGCGGTCCACCGTCGTGATCAGTTGATTGAGGCCGTAATCGAAACTGAACGGCAACACCGAGAGCAACCGCTCGTCGCGGGTGATCCCCAAGAACTGACAAACGATCCGCGAGCCCGCCACCAGGTTGCGGTGCGAGAGCATCACGCCTTTGGGCCGCCCCGTCGATCCCGACGTGTAGAGAATCGCGGCCAAGTCTTCGCCGACCGTCGCCGGCACGTTCACGTCGTCGGCGCGCGGGGCGAAGTCGTTTTCGATCAACAACACGCGCTCGACACCGCTGGCCGCTTCGCCCAGCGACGCCAAACGCGCCTCGTCCGTGATCAGAAAGCGAACGCCGCAATCGTTGAGAATGTGCGCCACCTGTGCCGGACGCAGCAGCGCATTGACAGGGACAAACACGCCACCCGCCATCGAGATCCCAAAAATCGACGTCGCTTCTTCGACGCTCTTTTTGAGGTAGATCGCCACGCGATCGCGCCGCGTGATGCCGGCGTCGACCAACGCCTGCGCACAACCGCGCGCCGCCGCGCCAAACGCGGTGTAGTCCAAGCGCCGCTTGCCGTCTACCAGTGCTTCGGCGGCGGGGCGCTCCTGCACGGATGCCTCCAGGAGGTGGTGCAGTAGATAGGGCGGCTCCCGGCGCGTCATCGCCTAGCCGTTGCGCTCCGCGACGAATTTCTCGAGTGCGGTGAGCGTGTCAAAGTTTTCAGGATTGAGATCGTCGTCCTCGACTTCGAGTCCAAACGTCTCTTCCAAGAACGCGACGACATCGAGAATGCCGAGCGAATCCACGACGCCGCTGTCGAGCAACGATGCGTCCTGATCGAGATCGAGATTGGCTGCCGCCGGAAAGCGGTTGAGCAAGAATGCGCGGATTTTTTCGCGGACTTCGGTTGTGGGTGTGGAATCAGACATCGCCGTCTCCTTCGAGCAGCAACCAGTTTGCAGGATTACTCAAGAGCCCAGCGTCGGCTTCCTTGGAAAGCACCAGGATCGGCCCTGGCCCTTCCTCCCGCTTCACAAAACCCAACTCCGTCAGGAGCTTGCTTCCAGACGACTTCAGGAGCGCCTGCGCGCTGAGCACAACCGCGCCCTCGCCGCGCGCCGCGGGAATCGCCCCCGTGAGAAGCGCCCCGGCGATCGGCTCGTCGGCCGCGCAGAGCTCCGTGATCGACGCCAGACCCGGCTCCAGCATGCGATAGACCAAGAACCCTTCGACCATACCGTCGCGGCGCGCCTGCACAACCGTGCGCGGCTGGTAGGAGTAGCGCCAGTTCAGGTAGCGCGACGAGCGAATCGCCGCAACCGGAGCACCAGCGCCGATTCGCTCGTCGAACGTGTCGAACTGCGGTCCGAACTTGCCCTCGAGGATCGACACTTTGATCCCGCGCGGTAGGCGGCGCAGCTGATGGCGGGTTTTCAGCGCGAAATCCCCCATCCCGCCCAAGATCTTGCCCGCCACGCCCTCGCCGACGCGCCGCTTGATGATCGGCGCCGCGGCCAGCGGCATCGCGAATCGGGCGATCGGGCCCAAGTCGATCCCCTTCATGCGTCGGTAGATCGCGGCCATCGCGGCGCTGGGCAAGTCGTACGAGAACAAAAGCTCGCCGTCCTTGATCGGTTGCAACGTCGCGCGCAAGAGCTTGAGCGCCGGCCCCAACGAGCGGTGGTCCTTGTCGACTGCGAAATCGCTAAGGCCCAAGACGACCGTTCGTTCGCCGCCGACGCGGAACGCGCGCCGATGCGCCGCGGAGGTGCCGACGGGCTGACCGTTTTCATCCTCGGCCAGCCAGACGAGCGCGGACCCCTCGGGATTTTGGAGGTAGAGCCACTCGTGGCGTCCAGCCGCCGCCGCCGGGGTCAAATTGGCCTCCAGGACGGCGCGAATGGCATCGCGGTCCTTTTCCGGGTCGGCCCGGCGGATGGTTAGTTCGCTGGCTCCCATGACAGGGCGTACGCCCCCCCTTGCACGCATCGACATGTGCTCAACCTTGGATCGGCGCGCTGGCATGCCGACTTTACTGGTAGGGGTTGCTTTCCCCGCTGTTTTCGGCGTTTTTCAAAGAACAGAGCA
This sequence comes from Planctomycetota bacterium, assembly GCA_021776785.1. Classification (GTDB taxonomy): domain Bacteria; phylum Planctomycetota; class PLA2; order PLA2; family PLA2; genus JAJFFF01. The sequence goes on from JAJFFF010000044.1 coordinate 153,430, forward strand.
GCGGCTGGCCTCCCCTTTGCTTCCCGACCCGTAGAAACGGACAATGTTTGGGAGGTTGGACATGGATAGTCCCCGCGATCACACAACTCGGGAGGATGTGCTGTTTTTGGCGCATCGGATCCCATTTCCGCCGGATAAGGGCGACAAGATTCGCTCGTACCGTGAGTGGAAGGCGCTGACGAAGCATGCGCGCGTCACGATTGCGTGCTTCATCGACGACCCGGCGGACGAGCCGCACGTCGAGGCGCTTGCGAAAGAGGTCGACGAGCTGATCGTCGTGCGTCTCCATCCGAGACGGTCGAAGCTGAAGAGCTTGATGGCGCTTCCGAGTAGCCGCTCGTTGTCGCTCGCGTACTACGACAGCAAGGAGATGCGGAACAAGCTCGCGGCGTGCGCGCAACGCAAGACGTTTCACTCCGTGCTCGCGTTCTCTTCGACGATGGCGCCCTACGCGCTCCAGGTTCCCGCAAGCAAACGCGTGCTCGACATCTGCGATCTCGATTCGGAGAAATGGGCGCAGTTCGCTGAAGTCTCGCGCTTCCCGATGTCGCGCGTTTACAAGACGGAAGCGGCGCGGCTGGGGCGCTACGAAGTGGAGTGCGCAAAAAACTTCGACGTGTCGCTGCTCGTGTCGCAGGCGGAAGCGGACACGCTGCTCGCACGCGCCCCCGGCAACGACATCCGCGTGATCCCGAACGGCATCGACCTGGAGTACTACGACCCCGCGGCTTGCCCCAAAGTGCGTCCAGACGGCGTCTCAACGGTGTTTTGCGGGGCCATGGACTACAAGAGCAACGTCGACGCGGTGGTTTGGTACCACGATGAAATCTTTCCGCTGATCCAAGCGCGCCGCCCCGACGCGCGCTTTGTCATCGTCGGCTCCAAGCCGGCGCCGGAAGTGCAGGCGCTTGCGGCGACGGACGGCGTCGAAGTGACGGGACGTGTCCCGGACGTGCGACCGCACGTACTCGGCGCGACGGTTTCTGTAGCGCCGCTGCGGCTCGGTCGCGGCGTGCCGAACAAGATTTTGGAAGCGCTTTCGCTCAGCTTGCCGGTTGTGGTGACCAGCAACGGCGCGGCCGGACTCGACCTCGCGCAGTTTGCCGCTTGCGATGTTGCGGATGAGCCGCAAGCGTTCGCCGACGCGGTGTTGGCTCGTCTCGCCATGGGCTCGGGACGCATCCCGCAGCACCGGGAAGCGCTGCAGCGCCTCTACCGCTGGGAGATTCTCGCCGAGAAAGTGCGCGAAATCATGATCGATGTGCCCGTGGGTGCAAAAACAGCCTGATGAAGCACGCGATTACGATCGACGTCGAAAACTGGTACCACGCCGAGAACATGCGGCCCGTGGCGCCGGTCGCGGCGTGGCCGTCGCTGCCGTCGCGCATCGAGGCCAACACGCACAAAGTGTTGGACCTTTGCGATACGCACGGCGTGAAGGGCACGTACTTCGTTCTGGGTTCCGCGGCGGAGCGGGCGCCGGGGCTGGTGCTCGAAATCGCGGCGCGAGGCCACGAGGTCGCGTGCCACGGGTGGTCGCACGAGCTGGTCTATCGGCAGACGCCCGAAGTGTTTGCCGACGAGACGCGCCGCGCCAAAGCCCTGCTCGAGGACTTAAGCGGCCAGGCCGTGCGCGGCTACCGCGCGTCGACGTTCTCGATCACGGAAAAGTCGCGCTGGGCGCTGGATATCCTGGCCGAGCAGGGCTTTGACTACGACTCCTCGATCGCGCCGGTTGTCCACGATCGCTACGGCATCCCGTCGCTCCCCAAAGACCCCCACCGCATCCCGTTGGCCGACGGACGCTCGATCGTCGAGTTTCCCGTTTCGTTCGGCAAAAAGCTCGGCAAGCGTTTCCCGCTGGGCGGTGGGTTTTTCCGGCTGTTTTCGCTGCGGTGGGCCAAAGCCACGCTGCGCGCGCACGAAGCGGAAGAGCGCCCCGCGTCGATCTACCTGCACCCCTGGGAGTTCGACCCGGAGCAACCGCGCCAAAAGGGTCTCGGCTTGTCGCGCACGTTCCGGCACTACGCGCGCCTTCACACGACGCACCCCAAACTCGACGCACTCATGAACGAGTTCTTGTTTACGACGATGGCGGACGTCTTGGGTGACCTCCTCGCCGCCTCACCGGAAGCGGTGGCGCGATGAACGATCTGCTCACACCCCGTCAATATCTCCGCCTTCCTGCGACGACCAAGCCGCAACTCATGGTGGTGATCGACACCGAGGAGGAGTTTGCCTGGGGTGAAGGCTTCTTGCGCCAGAACACGTCCGTTGCATCGATGCGCGGCATCCACGGCCTGCAAGCTGTGTTTGACGAGTTCGGCATCGTTCCCACGTACGTGTGCGACTACCCGATCGCGACGCAACCGCTCGCGTACGAGCCGCTGCGTTCGTTTCTAGACGATGGGCGCGCCGTCATCGGTGCCCACCTTCACCCGTGGGTGAATCCGCCTTACACCGAAGAGTTAAGCGATAAGAACTCCTACCCCGGCAACATTCCCGCGCCGATCGAACGCGACAAAATCGCTGCTTTGACCGACGCGTTGGAAGCGTCGTTTGGGCAGCGCCCGACGATCTATAAGGCCGGGCGCTACGGCATCGGACCCAACACGCAGGCCGCGTTGGAAGAGCTCGGGTACGACTACGACTTAAGCGTCTATCCGTACACGGATCTGCGTGCCGATCATGGTCCCGATTTCTCGCGTTTCCCGCCCCAGGCGTATTGGTTCGGCAAGGAACGCAAGATGTTGGAGATTCCGGTCACCAACGGATTCGTCGGTTTCGCGGCGCGCCGCGGTGCTTCCCTGACGCGATTCGCCATGAGCGGCGTTGGTCGCAAGCTGCGCACCATGGGCATTCTCTCGCGCACCGGCATGCTCGAGCGACTGCGTCTTTCGCCGGAAGGTCTCGACTTCGAACACCACCAAAAGTTGACGCGCGGGCTGCTCAAACAGGGCTTGCGGCTGTTTACGTTTAGCTTTCACAGCCCTTCGTGTTCGCCTGGCTTCACACCGTATGTCCGGACGAAAGCGGATCTGGCGCGCTTCCTCGAGACGTGCCGCCGGTACTTCGATTTCTTTCTCCGTGAGCTGGAGGGCGCGCCGGCGACCCCGGCTTCGATTCGGGCTCAGTTCGATCCAACATTTCGCAACGCACCCGCGACCGCGGAGAAGCTGGCATAGACTTTGCGCTTCATCCCCGCGATCGTTGTATGTTCAGAATTCAAAACACCATGCCCCGCGACCACACCAGCACCAAGACGGACTCCTCGGAGCCTCAGGCCGCCGCACAAGCAGCGCCGGTGACCGTGCGTCCGTTCCGTACGGACGACACGACGGCGTGGAACGACTATGTGCTTGCGCATCCGCGCGCCACGTTCTTTCACCAGATCGGATGGAAGAACGTTCTCGACACGGCGTTTGGGTACCCCGCGCACTATCACCTGGCTGAACGCGCCGGAACGATCGTGGGCGTGTTGCCGCTCTACGCATGCCGCTCGATCAAAGGCAAGCTCGCGCTCTACAGCTTGCCGCACACCGTCTATGGCGGTCCGGTCGGCGACGACGCCGCGGTCGAGGAAGCTCTCGTCGAAGCGGCGCGCAACTTGGGCTCCACCTTACGCACGCCCTTAATCGAATTGCGCAATCGCCACGCTTCGCTCGTCGATCTACCGACGCTCGAGGGGTTCGCTACGTTTGAGAAAGAGCTCCCGACCGAAGTCGACAAGGTCTACAAGACGTTTCCCAAAAAAGCGCGCGAGGCAATCAACCAGTCGCGCAAACGTCACAAGCTCGAAGCGGACTTCGAAGGCACCGTCGACTCGTTTTATGACTTGCTGGCCGCTTCGTACCACACGCTCGGTACGCCGGTCTTCCCCAAGAAGTTCTTCCAAGCGATCGCCACCAACTTCCCCGACCACACGTCAATCCTGAACGTGCGGCACGAGGGCAAGCCGGTCGCGACCGTCTTGTCGACGATCTTTCGCGACACGATGATGCCGCTCTACAGCGGTGAATGGTTCGGCGCGGGACGCCTCAAGGCGGGCAACTTCAAGTACTTCCGATTGATGGAACACGCCGTCGAACGCGGACTGACGCGCTATGACTTTGGTCGCAGCCGCTTAAACAACGCGGGCGTCGTGAAATTTAAGACCAACCAAGGGTTTGAGGTTTCCCCTCTGCCGTACCAGGCCGCCGGAGCGAACGATTCCGCCGGCGTGGGCGGAACCGACCCCAACCAGGGGATGTTTGCCAAGGCCCGCAAGGTCTGGCGCAAACTTCCCGCTTCCGTCGCCAAAGGCGTCGGGCCTCGATTGATCCGATACTTCCCTTAGGGGAAGCCACACCTCGACTGACACCAAGATTCCCTAGGACACAGCCATGATCCGGATGATTCTCGTCCTCTTCTGTTACGGCGTCGGAGCCGTTGCCGGTCTCCGTTCTGCCGTGATGGCAAGCTGCTTTTTTATCTGGAGCGATGTGTTCCGGCCGGACGCGTGGGCGCGTTACGCCGGTATTTTGCATCCGAGCCGGTTCTACCCGGTGCATATCGTCACCGGCGTGCTGCTGCTCTCGCTGTTCCTCAAGCCGTGGCGGCGACGCTGGAACGGTGTCGCGACGGCGATCTTGGTGTTCGTCGGCTGGCTGTTCATTAGCGCGCTCATGTCGCGGCAACCGAGCTCGATGGAGAAAGCCATCGAGGTCGCCAAGTACATGATCCCGTTGGCGATCATCTCGGCCACGCTCTACAACCGTTGGTCGCAAATGATGTTTTTCTACACGCTCGCGGCTTCGGTCGGCGCGTGGATGGTTCACCACGGCTTCATCGCCATGACCACCGGCGAGACGCAGATTCGCATGTCGATTCCGGACAGTCAGATGTCGGACCGCAACGACTTCATGGTCGGGGGCACGGCGTGCCTTCCCATGCTCGCGTACATCGGATGGTTTTACGTCGGCAAGGCGCAAGCGTGGATCCGTCCTGCGATGAAGTTCGGAACGATCTTCGCCATCGGTGCGCTCTTCATGAGCTTGTCGCGTGGCGCGGTCCTCGGCTTCACGGCGCTCTTGATGTGGTACGGCGTGTGGACCGGTCGATTCTTGCAGCGGCTTCCGCTTGTCATCGTAGCCGCCATCGTGATCGCGATGCTTTTGCCCAACGAAGTGTGGGAGCGCATCTCCACGATGTCGATCAACACGCGCGTAACGGAAGCATCGGCGGTCAACCGTATTGAGCACATGAAGACGGCCGTCGAGGTGACGCTGGACTTCCCGATCACCGGTGTTGGCCCTGGCGTGTTCTGGATCGCGAGTCAGAAGTACTCGCAGTTCTCGGCCGAGCCCCACAGCTTGTGGCTCAAGTGCTCCGCCGAACTCGGTCTGCCGATGCTGATCTTCTTCATCATGTTGGTGTGGCGACTGCTCTGGCGCTTGCGGCGAGTCGCGACGCTTGCGAAACAGCACGCGGACCGTAACACGGAGGCGTTGGCGACAGCCTTGAGCTGCGCTCTGGTCGGCTTCCTTGCAACGGGTACCTTCACGAGTCAATTCATGTCGGAGTACATGTGGGCGATTATCGCGCTGATTGGTGCGTTTCTCGCCACGCCGTACGACGGAGGTTCGTTCGTCACACCGGAAACGGAGACGGAGGACAAGGCCGACGAGCCGCGCGAACCGGCTTTGACCGCGGGGCGCGCCTAGTCGCGCCCCGGAGAACGCATGCGCGTTCTTACGATTACAAGTCTATTTCCGAGCATGGCCGCGCCTACGCGCGGCGTGTTCGTTTTGCAGCGGGTGCAGGCGCTGCGCCGTCAAGGTGCCGAGGTCGAAGTGATCTCGCCGGTGCCGCGCGTTCCGCCGGGCGTGCCGGCGCCCGCGAGCTATCGCAAGTTGCGCGCGACGCCCGCGCACGAAGTGCTGGACGGTGTGTCGATCGACCATCCGCGCTACTGGATGCTTCCCAAGATTGGGATGTACTTTCAGGATCGAAGCTATGCGCGTGGCATTCGTCGGGTCCTGCGCGAGAAAATCGCGTCGTTTCGTCCTGATGTTTTGGACGTGCACTATCTGTACCCGGATGCGTGCGCGGTGGCGCGTTTGGCTGACGAGTGCGGCGTCCCATTCGTGTGCACCGCACGCGGCAGCGACGTCAAAGTACTCGGCAAGATCTCCTCGTTGGCGCCGCGCATTCGCCGCGCGCTGGCCGGCGCGGCGCGCGTCGTTTCGGTTTCGGACGACTTGCTGGCGACGATGCGGCAACTCGATTTGTATGCCGGTGACGCCGCGGTCATCCCGAACGGAATCGATCCGGCGCGGTTTTTTCCGCGTGAGAAAACAGCGGCGCGGCGCGAGCTCGGCCTTCCGACCGAAGGGAAGTGCGTCGTCTGCGTCGGCCACATCGCGCCGGTACACGGACAACACTTGATCGTCGAGGCCATGGCGCGTCCGGATGCGCCCGGCGATGTGCACACGTACTTGGTCGGCGGCGGCCCGGACTTCGACGCGCTGCGTTCCCAGATCGCTGCGCGTGGTTTGAGCAATCGCATCACGATGGTCGGCCCCGTTGCACACGACCAAGTGCCGCTTTGGTTTTCCGCGGCGAATCTTTCGCTTCACCCAGGCTCGAGCGCGGGGAGCCCGAACGCCGTGCTTGAGTCCCTCGCCTGCGGGACGCCGTGCCTCGTGACCAACCTTCCGGAGTTCACCGAAATTGTCGCCGAGCCCGCGCAGGGCCGTGCGATGGAACGCACGCCCGCAGCGATCGCGGCAGCCGTCGCCGCCGGGATCGTCGCCTGCGCCGCCCCGCTCGATCCGCCCCGTGATCTCAACCGGCCCCCGCGCCACTGGGACGACGTCGGCCGCGAAGTCATGGCTGTTTTGCGTTCCGCTATCGGCCTGGACGCGCCGGTCCAGTCTCGCTAGTCTCGGCGGACCCGACAAACGTCGATTTTTTTGAACGTTTGGGCTCGACGCCTTGTAGCCTAAAACTCTTAAATTCTTTTGTGACAACGACTTAGCCTGACCTCCGCACGATTTGGAACACCCTTCGCGTTCCCATCCCCTTGCAACCGGGAAAGCGAAGAAAGGTAGACAGATGGCACAAGCTGGACAGGGCTGGGGAGCCCGCTTCAAAGCGCATCGAGAAAAGTTCGGGACCAAGGCCGCGGCGGAGCTCTTGGTCGATCGCGTCCTTGCGCGTCTCGTGAACTTCAACATCGAGAAACTGGTGTGGCTCGACGTCGACAACATCAACCCCAAGATCCAGTTCACCGAGGGGTTTGATTACCGCTTCCTTTCCGCGACCGAAGTGGCTGCGTTCGCGGCCGACCCGGACAACTGCATCGGCATGGACTTCGTTGGTCGCGTTGACCGCGGACTCGACAAGTGCTTCGCCGCGATCGACGAAAAATCGGGTCGCTTGGCCGCCTACGGTTGGTACGCGCTCGAGTGCATCGAAGGCGATCATTGCATGGGGACCGCGCTCTCGTATCCCCGCGCGGTTGCGTACATGTACAAGGGGTTCACGCACCCCGACTTTCGCGGCAACCGTCTGCACGGCGCCCTGATGGCCGGTGCACTTCGCGCGCTCGGCGAATTCGGGATCAAGTCTCTGGTTTCGACCGTGACGTGGACCAACCGCGCTTCGCTGCGGAGTTGCGAACGCCTCGGCTACGAAGTGATCGGCAACAACACCACGTTCTCCCTTGGCATGTCGTTCGGTTTTTATCCGAGCGAGGGCAAAAAGCGCGGCGTCCGATTCGGCACCGCGGCGGCAACGAGGGCTCCCGTCCGAATCGACATCGAACCGACCAAGGCCCCCGCCCAAAAGACCAAAGCCAAGAAGCAACGCATCAAGAGCTAGCGCGGGACCTGGCCCCACCGCAAGCGCCCCCGAACAAGCCCCCGAACGGGACCACTTCTCGACTCAATCGTTCGCAACTCTTTTCTGTGGCGTTGGTTATGGCGGTGGGTTGCGGGATTTTTCGCGCACTTTGGGATGGCCGAAGCGGCGTCGGCGCGGCACGCACGCCCCAAAACCCTTTCAACACCGGGTTTTGCCCGGCCGCCGGGACACCGTGACACACCGAAGTGCGCGAAAATTCCCGCACGCGATCGCTGTAACCATCTGCAAATAAAATACTTACAGAGATTACAGGCGAGAAGTGGTCCCGCGTTGGGTCCCGCGTTGGGGTCGCGTTCTTGGGGTTTTTAGGTGGCGTGGTTTTTGTGCCATAGGCTGAACATCATGAGGGTCCACAGCGCCATCGATCTCTCGCGGCCTGCTTGATGTTCGTCCCAAAGACTCTTGACAGCGTCCTGTCGGAAGTACTCTCTTGTGGCGTCGCTCTTGAGGAGCAGCTCGTACGCGTAGTCTTTTAGCTCGCCGCGCAACCACTGCGGAAGCGGAACGCCAAATCCCATCTTCGGACGATAGAGAATCTCGTTGGGGAGGAGCGACTCGAGCGATTTCTTAAAGATCCACTTCTTCTCGCCACCACGCAGCTTGAGCGACGAAGGGATGCGCGCTGCAAGCTCCATGAACTCGTGATCGAGAACGGGGCAGCGCACTTCAAGACTAACGGCCATGCTCGCGCGGTCGACCTTCGTGAGAATGTCCTCACACATGTAAGTCTTGATGTCTAAGTAGAGCAGCTTGGAGAGGTGGTCGGGCGCGTCGCACCGCTCATAGTACTCACGGAAGTAGTCGATCGTCTGGTGGCCGCGATACGCGCCGACAACACCATCCGACAAGAGTCGCCGCTTTTGCGCTTCGTCGAACGCGGCCGAGCTCGCGAAGTAAGCGGCCAACGGATCGCGCGCGAGGTTGGCGAACTTCGCCTGCCCCTTGCCGAACGGACGGAGAAGGGTGCGCATGCCTCCAAACACCAGTCCACGCATGAAACCGGGCACCATGCTGCGCATGCGGTTTTCCGCAGCGTCGACCGCGTAGCGACGATAGCCGGCAAAGTTCTCGTCGCCGCCGTCTCCGGAAAGCGCGACGGTGACAGTCCGGCGTGCAGTCTGTGAAACATAGAACGTGGGAACCGCCGACGAGTCTGCGAACGGCTCGTCGTAGTGCCAAGCAAGCTTTTCGATGATCGAAAGCGCATCCGGATCGACCGAGTACTCGCTGTGATCGGTCTCGAACTTCTGCGCGACCATGCGGGCGTACTCGACTTCGTTGTACTCCGCTTCATTAAACGCGATCGACGTGGTCTTGACGCGGTCGGACGAAAGCCCGGCCATCAAACCCACAACCGCCGACGAATCCACGCCGCCGCTCAAAAACGCGCCGAGCGGAACTTCGCTCATCATGCGAATGCGAACGGCCTCGCGCAGTTTCGCTACGATCTCTTCGCCAAGGTCATCCGGCGACCGATCGGTCTGCTCGGCAAACGAGAGGTCCCAGTAAGGCTGCACACGCACGTCGTCTTTCGTGACGACCGCGTAGTGCCCGGCGGGCAACTTACGCACGACTTTAAAGATCGATTTCGGCGCCGGCACGTACAGGAGCGACAGGTAGTCGCTGAGTGCGGTCGGATCGATTTCGCGCGAAACGCCGGGCGCCGCGAGGATCGCTTTGATCTCCGACCCAAACAAAAAACGCCCGTCGCTCTCGGCGTAGTAGAGCGGTTTCTTGCCGAGCCGATCGCGCGCCAAGAACAGAACCTGCTGACGCTCATCCCAAACCGCGAGCGCAAACATGCCGCGCAAGCGCGCCGCGAGCGCCTCGCCCCACTCCTCCCACGCATGCACGATCGTTTCCGTGTCGCTGTTGGTGCGAAACGTGTGGCCGAGCCCCTCGAGCTCCTCTTTTAAGTCCGCGAAGTTATAGATCTCGCCATTGAACGAGATCCAAACGCGCCCGTCTTCGTTGGCAAGGGGCTGCTGACCGGTCTTGAGATCGATGATCGATAGGCGCCGATGCCCGAGCCCGACATGACCCGCGCCGTCGGCGCCCGCCAGTCCACGCAGGGGCACGTCCGGCCCTTTAGGCTCCGAACGGTTAACAAAGTAGCCCTCTTCATCCGGCCCGCGGTGTTCCAGCGTCCGCGTCATCGCGACGAGTACGCCAACGTCCACGGGACGCAGATCGCGCGCAAAGTAACCGGCGATTCCGCACACGGGTTAGACCGCCACGACCGCCGGATCCTCGTGAATCGAGAACCACTGTTCCAACATGATGAGCGTCCAAACCATGACGCCGTAGTATCCGGCGTGCCCGGTCTGATGCATCCGTTGAATCTCGTCGATGAACGCCGGCTTGACGATGCCGCGCTTCTTCAGTCGCGCAAGGCGGTCGCGCGAGAACTCCTGGAGCGGCTCGTAGGTCCGCAGCCAAACGCCAAACGGCAGACCAAAACCGTGCTTGCTCTTGGTCAGCACTTTTTGCGGCAAGAAGTCGCGCAGCGCGTGCTTAAAAAACCAACGGAGCGTCTGACCGCGCACCTTGTAGTCGATCGGAAGCCGACCAGCAAACTCCGTCAAACGGTCCGTCATGAGCGGATACGTCACGTTGACGCCGGCAAGTTCACACGAGCGATTGACCTTCACGAGGTCGTTGTCCGCAAGCGTGATCTTGCAGTCCAAGGCCAGTTGCCGGTTGAGTTCGTCCGACGCGTCGGCGCCGTGGTACACAGCGCGCGCCATGTTGAGCGGTCCGTCGCGATCGACGCTGCTCAAGAAGCTAGGCTCGAAGATGGTGTCGGCACCCAGCGTGTTGAGAAGCGCGTAGGCATAGATCCGATCCGGCATCGGCTGACTCGCTCTATCGATGTAGCTGCGCGCTTTGCGAATCAGGTTGATCTTCGACCCGAACGGAAAGTAGTTCGCGCCGGCGCGCACAAGGCCACGCAGAGGCTTCGGGACCGACTGCCATTTGTCGATCGTCCCGAGCGACACGTAGCGCTCATTGCCGCCAAATAGCTCGTCGCCGCCGTCCCCCGCCAGCATCGTTTCGATGCCGTCGGCGGCCGCGATTTTGCCGCAGTAGTACGTCGGCACCGCCGATTCGTTGGCAAACGGATCGGCGTGCACTGCCGAGATGTCCTGCACGGCGCTGAGGACGTCGTCGGGCGTGACGTAGTACGTGCGGTGGTCGGTGCCGAAGTGTTCGGCCGCGCACCGCGCGTACTCCATCTCGTCGTAGCCGTCGGCTTTGAATCCGATCGAGTACGTCGGCACCTTCTCGGTCGAGAGCTCGGCCAACACGCCCGCGATGGTGGACGAATCCGTACCGCCACTGAGGAAGCATCCGACCTTGCCGGAACCGGCGCACTCGCGCACCGACTCACGCAGCTCATTACCGAACTCGCGCTCCCACTCTTCCAAGTCGCGAACTTCGGGAGCGAAGCGCGGCCGCGTCCACGTCTCCGTGCGCACGCGCCCATCTTTGAAGTGCAGGAATTCGCCGGGCAGCAAACGCCGGTGATCTTTGCGCACGGTGCGCGGCGCCGGAACCTGATGGAAAAAGAAGTACTCGTAAATCGACTGCTCATCGATCGCCGAGCGCGCACCCGGATGCGCCTGCAGGGCTGCTCCGCTCGACGCGAACACAAGCGTGTCCCCGCGATGACAGTACACAAGCGGCCGCCGGCCCAGGCGATCGGTCGCCAGCAACACTTCGCCGCCCGACACAACCGCGAGCGCAAAGTTCCCGGTCAAACGATCCAGGACCTTCGTACCGTCTTTCACGAATCCTTCGGCGAGCACCGCCGCCGGATCGTCGACGGCTTTGCCGTCCACCCAAAGTCGACCACTCACGGCCGCACGCAGCTGGTCCCGCTCAAAAAGAGCGACCTTGCCGTGAAGGGCCGTCGCCGCTAGAGCGCCGCCGTTCCACCGCGTCTTTTTCCAATCACTTTGGTCGTAGCGGATCAACGCCTGCGACATCGCCGAGGCCACGCCATCACCGGGCGCGCTCTGGGCATACCCCGTCCACCCACAAAGTCCGCTCATAGCCCTAAATTCGTCCGATCTACGGGGCCAACTTGAACTGAATCCCCGCCCGGGCCAAAGGAAACGGCGTGGCAGCGCGTTTGCGCCCCCACGCCGTGGAGTTCTCGCGAAATTTTGGCCGCTCGTTACTGGAGCAGCGCTTGGAAGGCCGGCGCCGCCGCCAGCCGCTTGACGACGCGTTCCGCCATCTTTTTGCAACCCGCATCCTTGAGGTGGACCGAGTCGTTGAAGTGCGTGTCGTCGCCGGGGATTTCAAACTCGCCGTCGATAAGGAGGACGCCCTGCTCTTTCGCCACGTCGACGATGATTTGGTTGTAGCGATCAAAACCATCCAGAAGGGCGTCGACCGTCATGTACGGCATATAGAACAAGCTCGTGTTGCACGCGTCGAGGCGCGTCTTCTCGTCCATTTCCCGCCGCACTTTCGGCGAGAATGTGATCAGCCCCACGACCGGCGCCTTTTTCTTCGCGGCCACGACCAACGCGGTGAGTCGCGTCTTGAACGCGGCCGCCGCGGCGTCAAGATCGAACTTCAATCGACCCTGCGACTCCTGCGCCATCTTCTGACGCTTGGCGACCTGCAGGTTTTTTTCGATCAGGTACCAGGTGAGCGATACGCCGGCGAACCAACTGGGGTCCTCCGCTTTGCCTTCGAACACGCCTTGAGCCTGCGCCTGTTCGCGCGAGTCCGAGCTCAGGTCGTTGGTCCCGTGATAAATCAGTAAGACGTCGGGCTGGAGCGGCGCGACGCGGCTGTTCAGGTTGGGCACCGACTGCTCCGTCGTGTAGCCCGGCACACCCGCGTTGATGTAGTCGAACGTCTTGCCCTTGTGAGCCTTGCCGAGTTCGGCGGCGACGCGGTGCGCCCACGTCGTCTCGTTCGAACTCGCTTCGGCGCAAAACGTCGTCGACGCGCCGAGAAACGCCAAGCGAATACGATCAGCCGGTTTGGGATCTTCGATATCCGCGTTGCGAAAGCCGCGCTTGGAGATCTTGATGCCGCCCGTGACGCTGTTCGGCTTGGGTATCGAAAGCCCCGTTGCCTCGTCCACGGCGTTGGCAAACACCGTCGTGTCGGTCGTCCCGTGTTTTAAATACTGCCGCACACGAACCGCGCCCTCGATGAGCAACAAGCCCACCAGGAAGACACTGAACATAAGCGCCAGCTTCTTGCCGAGACTCGTTTTCTTCTGCGTTTGGTCGTCAGACATAAGTCGGGCGCTCGATTAAAAGAGAGTGTAGATGAAGGGCGCCACGGCCGAACCCTGCACCGCAACCAGCACAATGCCGAGCAGCACGAGGAGAACGATCATGGGAACCAGCCACCACTTCTTTTCTTTCTTCATGAAGCGGAATAAGTCGGTAAGCACACTCATGGGCTAAATCCTCTGATGGTCGCGACGAGCAACCTTAGAAAGGGTCCTCGTAGGACTTGGGATCGAATTCTTGCGGTAGGTCCACCCAGTAGGTGGCGAGCGCCGGATCCAGTTTACGCGTCATCGGGTCTTTGCCCGTGAGGAACAGGAACAGGCGGGTGAGCGAAACGACGGTGAAAAACACGACGCCCAAGATGATGCGCGTGTTGATCCAACCGAGAACAAGCGCGATCTTCATCCAGACGCGCTCGACCGGTGCGAGCGCGCGCGGATAGATCACAGCGAGGATCAGCAGGGGCGCGGCGATCGCGCCCAGGATCTTGCCGGCCGTCGTCTCCATGCCGGAGCGGTAGAAGAGATAGCCGGCGATGGCGCCGAACACGCCGCCGACGACGAAGCCGAACTTGCGCAGATCTTTGTCAGTACGTTTTGTGGGGAGATGCATGGATTCACTCCTGCCCTAATCGAGGGCAAACTCCTTACGCCAGTCGTGGGATTCCTCGAGCGGCGCTTGCTGGTCCTTGAGGAGGACGAAGTCATCCAACACCAAGACGTCCATTTCGGTGCGTAGGAAGCAACGGTAGGCGTCTTCCGGCGTGCACACGATCGGCTCGCCGCGGACGTTAAACGATGTATTGATGAGAATCGGGCAACCCGTGCGCGCTTCGAACGCGCGCAGCAAGTTGGAGAGGCGCGGGTTCGTGTGATCGTGGACGGTCTGTAGGCGCGCCGAGTAATCGACGTGCGTGACCGCCGGGATCTCCGAACGATTCACCTTGAGCAGTTCGATGCCTTTTTTGTGGGCGTCGCCCGGTGCAAGCTTCGTGCGCTTGTCCTCGCGAACCGGCGCCACCATGAGCATGTACGGGCTGTCCGCGTCATGATCGAACCACTCCGCCACACGCTCGCGCAACACGATCGGGGCGAACGGTCGGAACGACTCGCGGTACTTGATCTTGAGGTTCATCGTCGTCTGCATCTCGGTATTGCGCGGATCACCGATGATCGAGCGCGCACCGAGAGCGCGAGGTCCGAACTCCATCCGACCGTGAAACCAACCCACGACCTTGCCCTGCTCCATGAGCTCGGCAACACGATCGCAAAGTTCCTTCTCGTCGTCATAGCGCTCAGCGGGAGCGTTCATCTTCTTGAGGAACGGCGCGATCTCGTCGGCCTTGTATTCCGGCCCGAGATACGAACCCTTTTGGCTGTCGAGCGGGTTCGCTTTGCGCGGCTTGCCGCAGTACTGATAGTGAGCGAGCTGCGCCGCGCCGAGCGCGCCACCGGCGTCGCCGGCTGCGGGTTGCACCCAAACGTTCTTGAACGGGCTCTCGCGGTGAATGCGGCCGTTGCCGACGCAGTTGAGCGCGACGCCGCCCGCCATCACCAAGTTGTCCTTGCCCGTGATCTCGTGAGCATGACGCGCGGTGCGCAGCATGATCTCTTCGACAACGACCTGGATCGACCGCGCCAAGTCCATCTCGCGTTGGCTGACGCGCGACTCCGGCTTGCGCGGCGGGGCGCCGAACAACTTGTGGAACTTGCGGTTGGTCATCGTGAGACCAGCGCAGTAGTTGAAGTACTTCTGGTTGAGGCGGAACGAGCCGTCCTCACGTAAGTCGATGAGGTGTTCGTAGATTAAGTCCGCGAACTTAGGCTCGCCGTAGGGCGCCAGGCCCATGACCTTGTACTCACCCGAGTTCACGCGGAAGCCGGTGTAGTACGTGAGCGCGCTGTAGAGCAAGCCAACCGAATGCGGAAAGCGAATCTCTTTGAGCAGCTTCACGCGGTTGCCCTCGCCGACACCGATCGTCGTTGTAGACCACTCGCCCACGCCGTCGAGCGACAAGATCGCCGCCTCGTCGAAGGGCGACGGGTAAAACGCGCTGGCCGCGTGCGAAGCGTGGTGCTCGGTGTAGAGCACTTTGCCGTCGAAGCCGAGCTCCTCCTTGATGGTCTTGCCCATGTGCAGCTTTTCTTTAAGCCACAGCGGCGTCGCCTTGATGAACGACTGAATGCCGGTCGGTGCGTGCGACGCGTACGTCTCCATGAGACGCATGAACTTGAGCATGGGCTTGTCGTAAAACACGACAAGGTCAAGCTCATTGACCGTGATCCCCGCTTCCTTCAAGCAGTAGTCGACGGCGTTCTTCGGGAACGCATGGTCGTGCTTCTTGCGGGTAAAGCGCTCTTCTTGCGCGGCGGCGATAATCTCGCCATCGACGAGCAGCGCAGCAGCGCTGTCGTGATAGAAGGCCGAAAGTCCGAGAATCCTCATCTGTCCTGGCAGCTCCCAATAAGGGGTGAAAGGGCTAGATGTTTAATGGACTAAACACCTGGCCAACCATCAGCCTCTCTCTCAATTATCGGGCCAATGCCGCCCACTCACGACTCTACGTCTCAAAACGAGACGCTTCCATGAACAGCCCACACAAGCGCACTCCGGATGGATCGGCGAATCTGCCCGCAACCTGACGAACAAGGCAAAAAAAGGCCCCGGCGCGCGCTGGGGCGCCGGGGCCTACCGGAGAGAGTTCGGTGTTTTTAGGAGACGTCGATGTTGATCTTGTGCGGCTTTTGGCTCTCGGCCTTCGGCAGCGTGATCGTGAGCACCCCGTGGCGCGATTGCGCGGTCACCTTGTCGGCGACCACTTCGCCGGGAAGGCTGACGGTGCGCGAGAACGCGCCGTAGTTGCGCTCGACGCGGCGCCAGTTGTCGCTCTCCTGCTCCACGGCCGCCGTCTTCTCGCCGGAGATTTCGAGGACGCCGTCGTGAATCGATACCGCGATCGCCTCGGGGGCGATGCCGGGCAACTCCACGTGCGTGATGTACGAATCCGGCGTTTCGACGAAGTCGAGAGCCGGAACGAGCGCCGCTCCGTTGCTCTGGGAGTCTGGAAAGAAACTCTCGATGAACGCGCCCAGCGGGTAAGCCTGGCCGCGCGAACGAATGGGTCTGGTCAACGCGAACATTGAAGTCCTCCTGTAGCGTTTGCGTCTTATCGAACGCGTGATCTATCGCAGCATGTGTGCCAACGGACAAACCTCGATTCCAAGCGGTTTTTTTGGCAGGGGTCTGTCGAATCGACAAGGCGGAGGGCTGTCATCGCGGCAGGATTTCAAGTTGGGCGGATTCTGGAAACGGAGTACGCCCCCGCCGACGCGCAGCCGATAGTCAGGGGGTAGCCCCTGCGACGACGGGTCGCGCGGGTGAGGAGGCCTTCGTGAAAATCTTGAACGTCGTCGGTGCGCGCCCCAATTTCATGAAAATGGCGCCGCTGGTCCGCTGCTTAGAAGCGCGCGGAATCGAGCAAAAGCTCATCCACACGGGTCAGCACTACGACGACAACATGTCGAAGGTGTTTTTTGACGACCTCGGCATGCCCGCGCCCGACATCTACATGGGCGTCGGCTCGGGATCGCACGCGGAGCAAACTGCGCGCGTCATGGTGGAGTTTGAAAAGGTCTGCCTGGAAGAAAAGCCGGACTTGGTCGTCGTCGTGGGCGACGTGAACTCGACCTTGGCTTGCAGCATCGTCGCGGCCAAGTTGTGGATCCCCGTTGCGCACGTCGAAGCGGGCCTCCGCAGCCGGGACATGAAGATGCCCGAGGAAGTTAACCGCGTCGTGACCGACCGTTTGACGAGTCTTTTGCTCACGCCCTCGCCCGACGGCGACGAGAATCTCATCGCGGAAGGCGTGTCCAAGGACAAGATCTTCTTGGTCGGCAACATCATGATCGATTCGCTACTCGCCAACGTCGAGCGGGCGAAGAAGAGCACGATCCTCGATGAACTCAAGATCGCCCCGAAGTCGTACGGCGTGCTCACGCTGCACCGACCGAGCAACGTGGACGACAAGGAAACGTTGATGCGCCTGCTCAAAGTGGTGCACGAGATCGCGGACGAGATCCCGATCATCTTCTCGTGCCACCCGCGCACGGCGCAACGTTTGGACGAATTGGACGAGTACAACGCCATTCGCAACACGGGCGATGTCCGCATCATGGGGCCGCTCGGCTACCTCGACTTCATGCGCTTGGTGTCGCAGAGCAAGATCGTGTTGACGGATTCGGGCGGTTTGCAGGAAGAGACGACCGCGTTGCAGATCCCGTGCGTGACGCTGCGCGAAAACACGGAGCGACCGATCACGGTGACCGAAGGCACGAACACGGTCGTGGGCACAGACCCCGACAAGATCCGCGCGGCGGCCCGCAAAGCATTGGACGGCAACATCGGCGACGCCAAGGTCCCGCACCTGTGGGACGGAAAAACCGCCGAACGAATCGTCGACGTGTTCCAGAAGTGGCACGCGGGGCGCTAACCCCCACCTACGCGCCACATCGCGACATCGCGCGCGGTTCCAGGTTCCGGCATGAGAGCGGCGGCCCACGCTTCGACGAGGCGCAGCGGCGTTTCGCTTCCGAGATCGACCACGACCACGCGCGGAGGCACGGGGACTGACTCTAAGGCCTTGCGAAGTCTCACGACATCGTCTGGGAACGTGTCGCGCCCGCGGCGCTTTCTTTTTCTCTTCCGCTCTCGCTCGTAGGTGCTCCACTCCTCATCGAACGCCACAAACAGGAGCTCGGGTTGATCCTCCCGGAGCCAGTCCGTGAGCCTTTTCGCATTTGCATACGGCTCCGCGCGCAAAGACCGAGTCGAAAGATTGTGCGACGACCCGGTCGCCCGATTCACGGCGGTCCGCCACCAAACAGCGCCTGCGCTCTTTCCTCGAACAAACGCCCGTTCGTCGTTCACCCAGATGCTGATGCGCTGGGGGCTCTCTTTGAGCCATTCCTTCACCAACGCGTCCCCATGGCTTCCCGACACCGACTTCGAGGTCGCCGCCAAAAGTCCCGAAGCCGACTCAGGCATTTTCTCAGCGGCCGTCGCAGGCGACTCGTTCAGCGGCGGGTCGCTCACGAAAAACGGACGCTTGTCCACCCAGGCATCTCCCTGACGCTGCAAAAACTCGAGGAGATCGCTCCACTGAATCTTGCCCAAACTGGCGGCGAGCCGCCGCATGTCGCGCGCGCGCAAACACGCCTCGAGCTCGTCCCCGCCGAGGTACGCGAACGCCGACAACGCAAGCGGGTAGTGCAGCCACGTGGCGCGGGAAAACCCAAACCGGTTGAGCTGCACCCAAGGATGCAACGTCCCCTTGGGCAGCGCACCGCGGCGATGAAACTTTAGAACTAACCTCCGCGTCCATCCCAACTCGCGCCGCATCCGCGCAGGCGGAATGTGGAGCGAAACGTCGTTGGGCTCGGAGAACTCCAGGTAGCCGGCAAGCCCCTCTTCGACAAACAGGTACGGCGTGTGAATCCCCCAGCGATGGAGCAGAGCGTGCGCAAGCTCGTGCTGAGCGGTTCGGACGCGGTTCGCGCCGAAGACGTTCGTGTCAACGAACGCCATTTCGTCGCTCGGATAGTAGAGACCGACCGTGCCGGGGCGCGGCGGAAGGTGTGGAAACAATCCACGTCCAAGGTCCTTGGCAAACACGAGGTCGGTCCCGGGCCCAACCTTTCCGCCAAACAACTTGTGCCAAAACAACGCGAGGTCGTGATAGCGCTGCGCGTCGTCTTTCGTGACGTTTCCTTCGGGCGCCCAAACGCGGAGCCAGCCGTTGTCGCGCGCCGGCGTGACGAGTCGAAAGGACTCGAGGTCGCGCCGCGGCTTGGTCATGACATCGCGCGCCGCGTCGGGCCACTCCAACATCGCCTCGTCGAGTGCGTCCGCATGAAGTCGCGCGCGAAGGAGGGCGGGCAGGGCGCTCTTGAGCGGGGTCCCCGCCGCGCGGGCCTGACGAAACTCGGTTCCGGCTCGCAAACGCCGTTGCAGCGGCGACCCGGCCGGCTGCCGCTCGGCGTCGGTCGCCGCGGGATCGACCGGGGCCACGCGCCGGCGATCCCGATCGTCGCCTGTGGGGCGCGTGCGCGACCGCGACGAGTGCACGGCGTCCGCCGGCGAAGCGTCGTGTAGGGCCCACCAGATCAGGCCGCCGGCCAGAGCGCCAAACAGGATCAAAAGCCGACTCATCGCACTTCAGTATGTCACCGCTGCGCAGCCCGTTTCCGGGATGGACCGGAATTGCGCAGAATTCCGCGCAGGTTTAGCTGGCCGCGGCCAATCTGCCGATGCTAACTAGTAAAGCTATGCGTGTTCTTGTGACTGGAGCCGCCGGCATGCTCGGCGGCGAATTGATGCGTTCGCAACCCACGGGGATCGATGCGGTTCCGTCGTCGCGGGCGGACACCGATCTGGCCGATGCCGGTCAGGTCGCCGAGCTCTTCCAAGATCGGTTCGATGGCGTGATTCACGCCGCCGGCTACACGCGCGTCGATGACGCGGAGAACGATGAGCAAACGGCGTATCGCGACAACGCGGAAACGACCCGCGAAATCGCCGCTGCGTGCGCGAAAGCCAATATTCCGCTCGTGGTCGTGAGCACCGACTTCGTCTTTGACGGCGACCGCGACGAACCCTACGGCATTGACGCGACGCCGAGTCCGCTCGGTGCGTACGCGCGCACGAAGTTGGCGGCGGAGCGCACGGCCATGGCGATTCATCCGAAGGGAACACGGATTGTGCGCACCGGTTGGCTCTATGGCCGCGGTGGGCGCCACTTCCCCGGCCGGATTCTCGAGCTGGCGAAGAGCCACGACGAACTCAAGGTCGTTGACGATCAGCGCGGCTCCCCCACGTCAACCGTCGAGCTCGTGCCGGCGCTCTACGTGATCTTGGAGCAGGGCGAACCGGGCGTGTATCACGCGACGTGCGACGGGTCCGCGACCTGGTACGACCTGGCGTGCGCGACGCTTGATTTCGCAGGCGTCACGAGCACGCGCGTCGTGCCCTGCCGCACGAGCGAATTTCCGCGGCCCGCTGAGCGCCCGCGCAACAGCACCTTGGATTGTTCGCGTTTGACCGCCTTGCGCGGACGGCCCTTGGCGCCGTGGCGCGACGCGCTGCACGCATTTTCGCGCGAGGATTCGGCATGAGTGAAACACTTCTCGTCACGGGCGGCGCCGGATTCATCGGCGCGAACTTCATCCGCACAATCAGCGAGCTGCGCCCGACGTGGCGAGTCGTGACACTCGACAAACTGACGTATGCCGGCAACCTCGACAACCTAGAGGCCGTCGAGCACACGTTTGTGCACGGCGACATCGCCAAACGACCCGACGTGGACGGCGCGCTCGCCAGCGCGGGTACGGGCGCGATCGTTGTTCACTTCGCGGCCGAGAGCCACGTCGACCGCTCGATTCAGGACGGGGCGCCGTTTTTGCACACCAACGTCGTCGGCACACAGGTGCTCTTGGACGCGGCCCGCGCACACGGCGTGAAACGGTTCGTGCACATTTCCACCGATGAGGTGTACGGATCCTTGCCGGAAGGCGAGTTCCGCGACGAGAACGGAACGCTCAATCCCAGCAATCCGTACTCGGCCAGTAAGGCCGCCAGCGATCACCTGGTCGGCGCCGCCGTCAACACGCACGGCATCGATGCCGTGATCACGCGCTGCTCGAACAACTACGGGCCGTATCAGTTTCCCGAAAAACTGATCCCGTTGATGATCGCGAACGCGACCAACGATAAGACGCTGCCGGTCTACGGCGACGGCTTGCACCAACGCGACTGGATTCACGTCCGCGACCACTGCGAGGCCGTCTTGGCGGTTCTCGAAGGCGGGCGCGCGGGTGAGATCTATAACGTGGCGGGCCGAAACCACATGACGAATCTCGACGTGTTGCGCTTCTTGCTCGGCGCGCTCGGCAAACCGGAGTCGTTGATCCGCCACGTGCAGGATCGGCCCGGACACGACCGCCGCTATGCGCCGGACGACCAAAAGATCGAACGCGAACTCGGCTGGAAGCCGCGGTTTTCGTTCGACGAGTCGATGCGCGCCACGATCGAGTGGTATGGACAAAACGCGCGCTGGGTAAAACGCGCTCTTTCCGGCGAGTACCGCCAGTACTACGAAGAGCAGTACGGCGAGAGACTCAAGGCGTAACCGATCGTGACGCGCAAGGGGCTTATTTTGGCGGGCGGGTCGGGCACACGCCTGTATCCGATCACACGGGCGACGAGCAAGCAGCTGTTGCCCGTCTACGACAAGCCGATGGTGTTCTATCCGCTGTCGACGTTGATGCTCGCCGGCATTCGCGAGGTGTTGGTGATCACGACGCCCCGCGACCGTCCGCAGTTCGAGGCGTTGTTGGGCGACGGCGCGCAGTGGGGTATGGAGTTTCAGTACGTCGTGCAGGACGCGCCGCGCGGATTGGCGGACGCGTTTCGTGTCGGCGCCGAGTTCGTCGGCGACAGCCCGTCCGCGTTGGTGCTGGGCGACAACATCTTTTTCGGGCACGGGCTCTCGAGTCGGCTCCAACGCGTGTCGGCGCAAGAAAACGGTGCGACCGTGTTCTCGTACGCGGTGCGCGATCCGCAGCGCTACGGCGTGGTGGAAGTCGATAAAAACGGCATCGCGCAATCGATCGTCGAGAAGCCGAAGGACCCGAAGTCCAATCTGGCGGTCACGGGTCTGTACTTTTACGACAACGAAGCGGTCGCGATCGCGAGAGACCTGAAACCGTCGGCGCGAGGCGAGTTGGAGATCACGGATCTCAACCGTCACTACCTGGAGCGCGGAACGTTGCACGTCGAACCGCTGGGCCGAGGCACGGCGTGGCTCGATACGGGTACGCATCAGTCGTTGCTGCAGGCGGCCAACTTCATCGAAACGGTCGAAGCGCGCCAAGGCCTAAAGATCGCAAGCCCCGAAGAGATCGCGTGGCGGATGAAATTCATCGACGACGCGCAGCTCGAAAGTTTGGCGGACGAACTCAAAAAAACCGAGTACGGTCGCTACCTCCAAGAGCTTCTAAAAGAAACGAACTGAAGTGAAGGTCACCGAGACCAACCTCCCGGGCGTGTTGTTGATCGAACCGCAGGTGTTCGGAGACGAGCGCGGGTTCTTTACAGAAACATACCGCTACGAACGCTACGCCGAACACGGCATCACGCACAGGTTCGTCCAAGACAGCCTCTCAAGATCCAAAAAAGGGACGCTGCGCGGCCTACACCTGCAATGGCCCAAGAGCCAAGCGAAGCTGGTGTACGTCCTGGACGGCGAAGTCTTCGACGTCGCGGTAGACGTAAGAGTAGGCTCCCCAACATTTGGAAAGTGGACCGGCCACACACTGAGTGCGGCGAACCACCATCAGCTCTACATCCCAGAAGGATTCGCGCACGGGTTTCAAGTGACGAGCGAGACGGCGCTGTTTGCGTATAAATGCACGCACGCGTACGCGCCGGAATGCGAGGTCGCGATCGCGTGGAACGATGATGCGTTGGGCATCGCGTGGCCCAACCGCGCGCCCGAATTGTCCGACAAGGACAAGCACGCGCAGCGGCTGCGAGACATCGATCCGTCGCAGCTGCCGAGCTAGTGGCGCGCGTCGAACGACACGACTTGGTGCCCCTCGACAACTTCGACAACGCCCAGTTTCCGCAGCGCCCGGCGCGGTTTCGGAGGGAACATGGGCTGCTCCAACTCGTGAAGAGCGTATCGACCCGGCCGAATCGCGCCAAATCGCACGCAGCCAGGCCACATCACGAGGCCTCGCACACGCTCATCCGGTGCATGCTCGTTTGCGGCCACCACCTGAGGTTCCCCCGCATAGCGACCTGGATTGAAGTGAATCTCGACAAACGCAAGTGGTCCTAGATCCGGGTGAATGGACCAACCCTTTTCGTCGCGCACGCGCGCGCCGTCGATTCGTACACGTTCGCGATTCATGAACGAAAACTCCGACTCGGCACCCACGAAGATGCTGTGAAACTGCGGATTCATCCACGTCGCCTGTCCTGTGTTGGGCACAAACAGGACCGATGGCTGCAATGTGATTTCTCGGACACGCCAAGCGCGGGGCCATGAAATTTTTGGGTACCGCAACCGGACGCGCATCGCACGCGCCTTGGCGGGTACAAGGAGTAGTTCATCGCTCTTGGGCCATTGTTCCAATCGGAACCGCGAGGGCGTGTAGGTCTGCGGATCGTAGCCAGGAATCGAAACGGCCGCCGGACGAACTGTGGGTCGTGGCGATCTCGCCTTGACGACGCGAATGAGCTCTCCCGGGCCCGCGGCCGGGTTGAAATTCATGCGCCGGAGAATGTAGCGATGCACGGCGTTGGAGCGCAACTCGTTGGGCGACCAAAACGACTCCGCGTTCTGTTGCACACCGAAATCAAACCCAGCGATCGAAACATAGGGTCCAGCCGTCGAACGAAGTGTGACCTTCTCGTACTCGAGGTCATGGCAAGTAAGGCTGAGCGGGCCTTTCGCGCGGTCCTCGGTGCTCAAGCTGCGTTGCGCCAACTGCCCGGGAGCGAATGCGTAGACTTGATAGTGCGCGGCCTCCGGCAAGTGGCGAAACTCGAAGCGTCCCTCGGCGTCGGACTCGGTCGACAACTCGCCGTACTGGTCATCCGAGTCGGGGTGGAAACCGGCGGGTAGACAAAGCACCGTCGCCTGCGAACGAAAACCATGGAGACGCCCGACAAGTCGTTCGGAACCTCGGTACGCACGACGCCATCTCTTGCGGACTTGCTCCGGCGTCACCGGTTCGGCGATTCGCCGGACACGTGGTTCGCTGGTGTCAGACGGACGATTGGCGACGCGCGCTTGCGTTGCCGCGACGAGCAACGCGCCCAAGAGAACGCTCACGCCAACCCAGTGAATAACTCGCATGGACCCCTCCCTGAAAAGAGGCGGGCCTTGCAGCCCGCCCCTTGGCTCCTTCGATCTTCTTAACCGCCCGGCATGTATTCGAAGTTGTAGTCCTCAAAGCAGTTGGTGGCGGGATCGAGCACGACAAAAAACGTCAGGCCGCGCATCCACTCCTCGGCTGTAATCGCCGCAGGGATCTCTTGGTAACTCGCCGGTCCAACGGGCGGAATCTGGCAGGCGGGACGCCAAAAATCGCCGTATGCGGAGCCTAGGTGACCGACGCCGCCGGACAGCCCGGTGCCCTGGTTCCTGAGCCACCGCTCGTACAGCTTCCGGAAGTGCTCCACCGCCGCGATCGCACCGTCACCGGTGTGCGCAACCGAATTCGCCGTTTGACCACGAGGGCGATACGTGTACAGCGACTGCGCGCCCGGATTGACTTCAACCCAGAACGCGAGATACGGCCCGGTTCCGTCAATTCCAATATGCGCGCGGCTGGAATTGTTCGCGCCGCTCGGCGTGGCCCAACATATCTGGGCGGAAGAGACGCCTGCCAACATCGTGAAGTTCGCGCGTTGCGCCGGGGGAAACGTCGGTGTGTTGGCGAGCGAATCCGCGATGATCACGCCGAGCGCCAACGTCGAGATGGTCACGATTAACCAAGTGTTTCTTTTCATTCCAAGTCCTCCTTACGTCGTTTTTTCCGTCACAGTCACTCTGCGACATGAGGGACATTCCCCGACGGACCGGAATCGAACGCGGCGACTCGGAAATTTTGCGTACTCGTGGTGGCCCGGGCTCGAACGCTACACTCTGGGCGATGTCTGCTGGCCGTTTTTCCTCCGCACTCGCTTCCGTCCTGGACGCGGTTGATCGAGGGCAGACGATTACGCAGGACTGGCTCGTCGCGAACTTTCCGGCCGACGCCGATGCCATCGCCGAATCGCTGCAACTGGTTGCCGTCCTCGAAACCGAGCTCCAGCCGAACGCGATCGACGGCTACCGCCTTCGCGACGAACTCGGGCGCGGTGGAATGGGCGTTGTCTACGAGACAGAACGCGAGGGTCGTCCGCTTGCACTCAAACTGATGCAAGGCGAGTGGGTTAGATCCGAACAGGCGCGGCGGCGGTTTTTGCACGAGGCGGAACTTGGGACGCAGGTGCGCCATCCGAATCTCGTTCACACGATTTCGTTCGGCGACGACGGGGATCGACCGTATCTCGTCATGGAACGTGTCGAGGGCGTCACCCTCGTCGAACACGGGTCGCTTTCTGTCGACGAGAGCGAGCGTGTCGCCCACGGCGTGGCGAGCGCGCTCACGGCGATCCACGACGCGGGCGTTGTTCATCGCGATGTCAAACCCTCCAACGTCATGTTGACGCTCGACGGAACCGTCAAGCTCATGGACCTCGGTGTGGCGAGCGAGGGACTGGAGGGACGTCACGAACCATTTGTCGGTTCACTGGCGTACGCGGCCCCCGAGCAAGTCGTCGGCGGGGTCGTCGATGGTCGTGCCGACATCTACGCGCTCGGCCTCGTCTTGACCGAGCTCGGCGATCCGGATTGGCGCCCGGAACTTCGCGAGGCCATGCTCGCACCCAACCCCCAAGACCGTCTCGGCGCGCGCGACGTTTTGGACAGTCTGCGAACGGGAGTCGTTCGTCGACGCGCCGCCGACCGGATCTTTGGTCGCGATGACGAACTCCGCAGCATTCTCGACTACGTAAGCTCGCTTCGTTCGGGCAACGGATCCAGCCTTTTGATCGAAGCGGTCGGTGGCATGGGCAAGTCGTTTCTTCTCGATCACGCACTGGCGGATGCGAGTGCGTGCCGCGGCCGTTATCGCGATGGCGAGGCCGGGATCTGGTCCGCTTGGGCGGAGGCTCTGCATACGCACGAGTCAGCGCTCCGCGAGCGCCACGGACGCCTTGCCGCACTGTTGTTCGAAAGCTCGTCGGACGCCACGCCCCTGCCGCTCGCCCGACTGATGCTCTTCGACGCGCTCACCGATTTAGCCGCGGCGGCGCCTCTGATGATCGTGATCGAAGATCTCCACCACGCTCCGGCGCAGGGGGCCGAGCTATGCGCGGCGATGGCGGACAACTTGCGTGCGCATTCCGTTCTGCTCATCGCCACCACGCGGCCGGGCGTGCCTCGAACCGAATCGTGGTCTGCGCTTCTCGAGTTGCCGGGTCTCACCAACGCGGCACTGCAGCGCTTGGTTCACGCGTGCTTTGAGCCGGAGCGGGTATCCAACGACGTCGCTCGCGCGATCGCGACTCGGGCGGCAGGCGTCCCCTACTTCGTTGCATCTTCGTGCCGCCAACTCCAAGCCTCCGGTGCGATCGCCCGCATCGCGCCGGGTTTGTGGGGTGCGACCGGGGCCGCTCTAGACCCGCCGCGCGATCTTAGAGACGCTATCCGCCAACAACTCGAACACCTGCCGCCGGCGGAACGAGATCTGCTCCAACTCTTGGCGCTTTCCGTGGAGCCTCTTTGCCCCGAACTAAACTCCGACGCTGCCGTGGCCACCGCCCTCGCGGGACGCGGGTTGATTCGATCCCGCGACGGTGCACTAACGTTCGATCACGACGTAGTCCGCGAAGTCGTCCGCGACTCCATCGCGACAAAAGAAGCGAGGCAATGCCATCGACTCCTCGCGAGCCACGCACGAACGTCCGCCGCACAAGTTCATCACTTCGCGTGGGCCGGGGAAGACGAGAAGGCGCGCGACTTGATCCTCGCGGAAATTGCGCGCGCGCGCACCGAGCTCGACATGGATCGGTACATCGCACTCCACAAGCTCGGCCTCGAATCGCGCGTTTGGCACGGCGCCGAGCGGGCGTCAGCGCTCGTGGAATACGCGAAGAATGGTGCCAGCCGGTCATTCGGTCACGAAAGAGCAGCCGCGCTCCTGGAGGAGGCACGCGACCTAGCTCACCGTGTCGGAGACGAAGATACTCGGATGCGAGCGATGAAGGACCTCGTCATCGCATTGGCTCTCACGGGCCGTTCCGCAGAGGCCATTTTGTCGGGCGAACAAAGTTTAGAGCTAGCGAATCGCCTGGAAGATGTGGACGCGATCTGGGAGATCAAACACTACTTGGCGACGGCGTTTACGCGGTTTGGCCTACGCGAGCGCGCCGCCGTACTTGCAAGACAGTTACTTGAAGACCTTCCCCGCGACGCACATCCCGACCAATCGGGGGCGGCCCACCACTGCCTGGGCACGGTCTACTTCTACCAAGGGCGATTGCGCGAGGCGCTTTATGAACATGCCACTTGCTACAAGATCGGACGACACGGAAACTCGCTGTCCACCGCTACTCTAGGACTCGGCCACGTTGGCACCGTGCTCGTCCAGGCCGGATTTCACAAGCGCGCCCTCCACTGCTTCGAAGTCGCCCGCGCGCGAGTCCGTGACGCCATTCCTGTTTTCGACGTCATCATGGCCGGAAAAATGGCGAGCCTCTATTCGGCGCTTGGAGATCCGGGCAAGCACATTCGATTTGCGGAGAACGCACTCGCGGAGAGCATTCGGTTAGCACAAGCCGAAGCTCAATTCGACTTGCATGTCACGCTAGCTGGAGCCTACGCCGCGGTGGGCGCACGCGCGAAGGCTCGTGCCATGGTGGAGCGGGGCCGGGTCCTCGCCGCGATCGAGTCGACGAACAAGTGGGTCTTGACCGAGGCGGCGATCGAACAGAGTTGCGGTGACCTCGAACGCGAGAAGACACTCACCGAGCAAGCTCTCCAGGAGTTTCGTCGCATTCGCGACCCGCTCGAGACGTTGCGGACGCTGCGAATGCTCGCCGTGATTGAGTGCGAACGGCGAGAGTACGAAAAAGCCCGGTCTCGCTTTGCCGAAGTTGACGCGATGGAACCTTTCGACGACCCTCGCGTAGCCGCACGCACAACGCTGGCGCGGACGTACTTGCCGGACGGCGACACCGGCGCGGCCCGGGCGGCGTTCCAATCCATGGAACCTCGTCTCGACCACTTCGAGCGGATGCGATTCCGCTATCGATTCTGGATCCGGGACGGCGACGCGCGCGATCTCGACGCGGCGCGAACACTCCTCCACGCGGCAAGAGACACCGTGTCGAGCGAGTACAAGGACTCCATGCTCCGTAACGTCGTGGTTCACGATGCGATCGAACGCGGAATCCGTCCTTAGATCACATCCAGCCCGCGCCTACGGGTCGCCAGACGTTCCCAGACGATCGCGCAATTCGACGATCGCCCGGGCGAATCGCATACGCGCCGCCGCGTCGCTCGGTAGCGACAACTGCTCGGCGATCTCGCGAAACGACATTTTTTCCTCGAGGCGCAGTCGAATGACCTCCCGCTGATCGTCGTTGAGGTCGGCGAGCCGGGCACGAATGAGAGAACGGTGTTCCGCATCCCCGGCCGCGGTGGCAGGTCCCGCCCCGTTGCGCGCGGGCGGGCTCCAACCCGTCGGCACGTGAACTTCGCGCTGCCGTCCCTCGTTGTCGAGATGCTTGCGCAGCTTCTTGCGGATCTTGTTCTCGCACTTGACGCGCAGCCAGCCGAGGAACGCCGCCTCGCCCCGGTCCTCAAACTTCTCGAGATCTTTCATGACCTCCAAGAAGACGGACTGCGCAATATCCGTCGTTTGATAGAGCGCCTTCATGTCGCCACGCAGCCGCCCCCGGATCCGCGCCAAGACGGCATTGGAATACCGGCGATAGATCTCATCCAGCGCCTCTTCATCCCCCTCTTGAGCGCGGCGCAGCGCCGGCGAGAACTCCCAACCATCCACACCCACAGCATAAACCAAACGTTTTATCCGTGTGGAGTTGCATCGTTACTTCACAACGATGACTCGCTCGCCGGTGTCGGGTGAGATGGCCATCACGCTTGCGGTCGCTCGATCGCCCACGAGCACGACGTGGCGGGCTTCGTCGTACAAAACGGTCAGCGGGTTGTCGAGTGCCGGCCCGCGGGTCCTCACTTCGGTGAGTTCCCCGGAACGCAGATCGATGCAGATCAGCTCTCCGGATCCGACTTGGAACGCGCGTCGGCCGACGACGTCAATCGCTAGATCCGGAAGAAAGCTCCTTGCCTCCGCGACGAGATCGCGGTTCCCCGTTTGCGGGTCGATCGAAACGTAACCGCGCCCGAGATCGTTCACCAAGAGCTCACCGGTGGTCGCGCTCGCATCCAAGCACCAGAGAGATTCGAGCGCGGGCCCGCTCCCGGCTTCCGCGCCAGAAAACACGGTTCGGTCACCGGTTTGTAGATCCACACGCACGATCGCCTTTAAGGCGATGTCCATCACCAGCGCGTATTGGCCGTCAAACGCAATGCGGTCCGGCCTCACCAGCAAGGGCCCGCTCCCGCGCGTACCGTCGGACAACGTGGTCACGTTCCCCGACGCCGGATCGACGGCGAGCAACGAGGGACCGGTCAAAACGCTCACGATCAACCGATCGTGCGTCGCGTCAAACAACATCGACCCGACCACGGTGTGCGGCGCCGCGCGAACGTTTTGGATCAACGTGCGCGTATTTCCTTCGATGAAAACGATGTCGCCGTTCGATTTCAGCGCGAATGTGCGGCCATCGGGCGACCTTACCAACTCACGAATGTTGTCGAGGTCCGGCCCGGTTCCGGCGCGCACGCCACTCAAAATCGAACGATGGCCCGTACCGACGTCGATCGCAACGGTCGCATCCAAGCCTTCGTCCGTTAGCAGCAGGCGGTTGCGGTCCCGTTCGAAGACCATGCCGCGCGGCGCCACGAGTCGCGGGCCGTCCTGGCCGTCACCGGACAAAACGCGACGAATTCCCGTGATCGCGCTCCACTCGAGGACATACCCCGTGTTCTGGTCCACACCGAAGAGCACCGAGCGCGCGGCATCCCACGCGAGCCCCCGCATGTCTGTCCCCGCCGCATCGGTGGAGAGTGTGGTCGCGACCGCCGTGTCGAGATCCCAAGCGGTCACCGTTTCCCCAACGGCGATCAACCGGTTGCCGACGCCGTCGATCACGAAGTCGTGCATCGCTTTAAAGCCGACGCCAGTAAGCGTCGTCCGCTCCGCCGTGGCGCCATCCACAGAAAACACACCGCCGCTCCCGGTTCGATCGCTCGCGATGAACTGCGTCGTCGCGGAGTCAAAACGCACGCCGGCAACGTTTGAGAACGAAGCGCCGGTGCCGATTCCTTTCGCGGTCGCGATGTCGGTCGCGCCGCTCTCGAGATCGACACGAAAAATCGAACCGAGCCCACCGATGTAGGCCTCGCGCCCGTCGTCGCGGATCGCGATGCGCCCGGCGTTCAAGAGCGCCACGCCGGTCAGCGGTAAAACGCTGCGCGCCCCCGTCACGAGATCGACCGCAAGCAAGCGATCGGACTCCACCACTAACAACCGACCGCGCGTTTTGTCCAGTGCAACACCGACGGGGTTACGAAACGCCGGATCGGTCCGCTCGACCATGATCGCGGTGTTCGCGGTGTGGTCATCTCCATCCCGCACCGCCCGCACCGCCACGACGAAGTCGTTCGCACCGCGGTTGAGGGGGACGCGCACCTGCCACGTCGCAAACTGATCATCGCTGGTCGCTTCGATGTCGTTGACCGCAACTCCGTTGATCGCGGCGTCCGCCGCAGCCGTCCCGTTGACCAAAATCGTCTCTTGGTCCGTCACGCCTCCGGTGGGCGGGAACAAGACGCTGACGCGCAGGGCGATATCGGCTGCAGGTGCGCCGCCTCCCCCGCCGCACGCTCCAAGCATCCAAAATAGTGTGGCTCCAAGAATCATCACGCGTCGTTGCATCATCGGTCCCCGCAATCCTTCGTTTGTATGAAGTCTGATGCCGAGGCGCGGTGAACCGGTCAGAAACGTTGCGGAGCCACCATCATCGGCAGCGGCGTATCCCTTGGATGGGCAAGCCGCAGGAAGAAGTGGCCGATACCCGCCCAGCCAGTCATATAGGACGCAGAGTAGACGCCCGCCACCTTGTAGGTCCCGTTCTCCCAACGCAACAACGAGGCCCCAAATTCGCGCGCGCTGACCCAGTGCTTGCTCTTTCCCGTCCGCTGAAACGCCTCGATCAAGAGCTCCGCATTGCCGGACACGCCGTGGCACTGGCACCCCGAGCGCCGCGCCGTTCGCCCGAGCCGCTTCGTTGTCGCGACGCAACGGTCCAGCGCCGCCGCATGCGTTCGTCGGAGTCGATAGAGTTCAAGAAAAAACAGCCCGGTGCCAGGCGCGCCGTGACACCACTGAATGCGCTTCCACTCCTTGCGTTGCGGAGGGTCGGTGCGCCACCAGTGCCAGCCGTCGGACCCTTCGGGCTCCGCCACGCTTATCACGTACCGTGCAGCTTGCGCGGCCAGCGTGCCGTACACCTTGTTCCCCGTCACGCGCGCGGCATGCAAAAGAAAGTAACCGATGCCCGCCGCGCCGTGGGAGAACCCGACGTACGTCGAACGCCCGGGTGCGATCGGCCAGCACGCCGTGTCGCGCTTGACACGCGCCGTCCGAACAAGGTACTCGGCTGCGTCCACGATGTGCTGTCGATGACGACGAGTCACCGCATGCAAATTGACGAGAAATGTGTACGCGGGCGACTCCGGCGTCGCGCTTCTTTATCTCGGTTTGTATCGTGCGACCAAGAAGAAGCGGTGGCGGACGTTGGCGCGTCGCGCCCTCGATCGAGCATTCGCGCAAAGAGACGACCTGGACAGTGGTCTCTACACCGGCCGCGCTGGAATCGGGCAAGTCTGCTTGGACGCGTACCAGGCGACGGGGAGCGCGGCGTTTTTGACGCGCGCCAAGGCTTGCGCGGAGGGTCTGACCTACACGGCGACGGACATCATTTCCGGAGCGGCCGGCATCGGCGTGATCGCCACGCCCGGTTTTGACATCCGCAATCTTGTCGCCGACCTCGCGGGCGAGGCGCAGGCACACGGAACGGCGCGCCAGTCGGCGGACTGCGTCCGGAACCGACTGCGGAGGGCGCTGCTCCTGCGCGTGCGCCAGGACCGCCCACACCAAGACGCACGAGATTCGCAACCTCAATGCGTCTCCCGCACCGTGACGTCGGTCTGGCCGGGAGCAACCACAACGCGAAGGTCAACGGGTTCTGGTTTTCGTTCGATGCGGTAGGTTCCCGGCGAAACGCCCCACATGGAGAACTTCCCGTCCTCGCCGACCGGAACCCATGTGAAGTCCGGGCCGACCAGTCGCACGCGCGGTCCGCGCGTGACGTCTGCTAGCGTTCCTACGACGCGCGCGCCGGGTGCGACCACATCGCTCCACTGGTCCGTGAAGGGCAACTCGATCGAACCCGCATCCAAGAACGACCGCCCCGGAAGATGGAGGGTGACGTCGTACGCATCGGGAATAAACGGCGCCTCAAAGCGCCCGTGCGCATCGAACACGATGTAGGAGAAGCCTCCGGTACGCTTGTTCAGTTGGATCCGGCCCGGCCCGATCGGTGCTCCCGCCGTGTTCCGGACCGTACCCGTCCACCGCGGCAGTGCCGAAGCCAGCCCGAAGTCCAACACCGTCGTCGTTCCCTTGGTCAACGTCGTCGTGCGCGCAAGGACGGTCGCACTCCGGCGCCCTGCGCCGGGCGCGGACGAAACCGCCCAGTACTCACCGTCGGGCAATCCATCCGCGAAGTACGTTCCGTCGGCTCCGACTTCGACCCATACACTCACGGGACTCGCTTTGCCGTTGATTTGAACGAGTGCCCCGACGTTGGCGCGTCCCACGGGGTCGAGGACGCGGCCCGTGAGCGCAGAGCCTCCGATCGCAACGGTCAGCCGACGGCCCGGGCGCGTGATCGCTTCACGCAGCGGACGCCCATCACACGAAATGCCGACGACGTAGACGCCGCCGGGTAGTCCGCGCAACTCAAACGTCCCATCCTCGTCGACAGTCCCCCGTCGAACTTCGGGCAGATCCAGCCAGTGGTTGGGCAGGCGCCGGTAGTTTTTGTAGCGCAGGGCGTAGACCCGACCACCCGGAAGCGGACGTTCGAATTCACGAACCGTACCGACGATTGCGTCGGGTGCAACGGCAGCACCGGGCGATGGATTCGCCTCGCGTTGCGATGGGTCGATCCACTCGGTCGATACTGGAGGCGTCGCGTTCTCAACACGCACGGACCGTCGCTCGCCTCCCGGATCGGCATGGGCGAGGTTCGCCGTCCTCGCACGCGCGCGGCGATCCGGCACAGCTTCCGCGTCATGAGCGACGAGCTGCGCGGTGATGAGAACCGCCGCCGTCACGCCAGCGATCCCCGCGACCGGAGCCACGAGCTTCGCCGTCCGCACCGCGGGATAGGCGAGCGGAAGCAACGCGAGGGCGAACGATCGGTCGTCATCGAACAAATCCGCGCGCCTTAGCCGCGCCCTCAGCCTCTGGACGCCCTCGTGCGTCCGGCGCCGCACCGTCCCGGGCGGAACACGCGTTTGCGCGGCGACCTTGGCCGCGCTGTAGCCGTCCAGATAACGCAGCACGATCGTGGAACGGTAGGGCTCGTCGAGTTCCAGAACGGCCTCGACGATCTTCCGGCGCGTCTCGATGTCGGCGATCGTGTCGCGCGGATGGCTTGACTCGGACTGCGCGACGGCGTGCTCGCGGCGCAACCGACGCGCGTCGTCACGGAGTTTGCGCAACGCGAAGTTGCGCGCTACGGCTCGCAACCAAGCGCGCAGCGTTCCGCGCGCAACTCGTGGATGTTCGAGAGCGGCTACCCAAGTGTCCTGCACGACATCGTCGACGCGGTTCTCGCTCCGCAGCAAGCGCCGCGCGACCGCGCGCACGAAGTCCTGGTGTTGCAGCAGATCCTGCACATCCAAAGGCGCGCTCAACGACCCGCCCGCAGTACAAATCGCGCCTCGTACGAGCGACCGCCCCACAGCGCCTTTTTCTTCAGATGCCGCGAGAAAACAACCATCAAGTGAACACGCCCCTCGCCGCCCCACTCCTCGACCGCCGCGGTGGCGTAGATGTGCGGAACCGTCTCGCCATCTTTGGTCACAACAACCGACCGACATCCTGTCACGCGGCGCGCGTCCTCCAGAGACAGATCCACACGCAGTCGAATGCGGTGCGTCCAACCGCCCTCTCCGCGCAGCACGTCGACCGGCGCCCAATACTTGCCCACGTCACTGCCGCGTTTCCATACAACCTCGAGCCCCTTCTTGGTCCAGGCGTGCTCCGCGCGAAACGGGTCTTCCCCCGCCGCGGCAACGGGTGCGAACGTCGGATCGCCGAACAAGGCGCGACACGCGGCGCCGCTGATCATCTGATCGTGAATGTCGCGAAACGGCCATCCTTTGCCGGGTCGATGCTCGGGTAGCTCCAACGCCTTGCGACGATACGCGACAACGACATCGTCATACGTCGCTTTGGAGGCCAACCCCAGGGGTTCGCCCGTCACCAAGACGTGCTCCATTTCGTGGTGGTTTGTTTCGCCGCGATCGGGATCCAGACCCGCAAACACCCCGGTTGTACCGGCCCGGATGAGCGAAAGAACAAACGAGTCTTCGGGGGCGACACGCTCCTCTTTCGCTTGGCC
Organism: Planctomycetota bacterium; assembly: GCA_021776785.1. GTDB lineage: Bacteria > Planctomycetota > PLA2 > PLA2 > PLA2 > JAJFFF01. The sequence continues at coordinate 188,055 of JAJFFF010000044.1, forward strand.
GTTGCGGTATCGAAACCACCGACTGGTTACACCGCAATAGCACGGCCCACTGAAATAGAGTGCCGGATGCATCTGCAGTCCGCTTTCGCGCAGCGCCCGACCGCTGAGCCCGTGGTCGATGCCGTCCGGCATGCCGTGTCCACTCGCGCGATAGATACCAACGCCTTTGAGTTTGGACAGCCGCTGCGCGATGTCTTGGTCATCGTGTTTGTGCCAAAGGCCGCGGGTGGTCCAACCCTTCGCGACCTTGTGGGGCGCCGCGCGCGTCGGACCGTACGGTTTCGGAACCGGAGCGAATTCAACGATGGTTCGCGGCAGCTTCTTTTTTCCGGCCGCCACGGCGGCGATTCCACGAACGAACGCTGTTGCTTCCGCCGGCGTGGCGCCCGTGATGTATCCGAAGGCGAAGTCTACGAACGGATCGCCATCGAGCTTGGCCGCGCGTTCCAAGAAGTCAAAGTGCCAATTCACGTCGAGCTGGTCGTGCGGAATGACCACGGCGACGTACGCCGGACGCAGCCGTTTGAGCTCGCGAAACGCCGCCGCGACCTTGCCGACTTTGTACGAGATCACTTTGTCGTAGCCCCGCGCCCGCAGCGTCTCAAAGACGCCCTTCCACGCCGGATCATCGGCCACGGCCGTCAAAATCACGCGCATCCGGAGCCCGTCGGCGCTCGGCGCGCCGAGCTTGGCCGAGAGCGGGCCGAGAAACACAGCCGCTCCGGCGTCTTCCGGCTGGTTCTTCGCCAAACTCGAAGCGACAAGAAGCATCACGATCAAAGCGAGTCTCATGGTTCCTCCACTTAAAAGATCCCACAGACCCGAGGAGTGTTCGGAAAAAACGCGAAACCAAACCGACGCCGTCAGAACTTGGCGCAAAGCGCGCGGCGGATCACTTCCGTTATGCTTTTGAGTTGTGCGCAATCTTCTTGTCGGATTCGTCGCGGGGATCGCCGTTGGTTGGGTCGCCTTCGCCCAGCGCGACGACCCCGTACCTCGCCGGGAGCGCGATCAGCGCGCCCGGCCGATCGAAACGGTGCGGGCGCGCCCGCGCGTGCACCGTCCCGACGCGCCGACGGCTCCGCCGACACCCATCTACGACGCAACGTGGATTCGCACCGCCGGCAGATCGGCGATCGCGAGGCTCGCCCACGAAGTCCAGGTCGGCGAATCGCAGCTCGATCCGTCCGCGCTCGAAGCCGCGCTGACCCGCCTTGAAGCGGCTCACGCCGCCCGCCAGTGGCCGATGTTCTCCGCGTTGCTGAAACTTCTCGCCCCATCGAATCATCCCGCCGTTCACAAAAAGTTCGTGGCGCTCATGGGCGATACGTCCGTGCGCTTTCACGACTGGCGTATCGCCGAGGTGTTCCGCGTAGCACTCACGGACAGCGTGGCCCCGGGAATCTTGGACGCCGCGCGACAGCGTCTCGAGTTTGAATTCGACGAATACAAAGACGAGCATCGCTACTCCGGTTGGATCGAGATCGTGGCTCGGTACGGCACGGCGGACGATCTCGATTGGGTCGTTGAGAAAACGAAGGAGCGCGACCTCAATGCTCTTGCCGTCGCTCTCGCGCACGCCGCGGCGAACCCGCGCGCCACCGAACACCTCGCCAAGATTCTTGCGGGGGGAACGCGGCTGTTTGATGCCGGCCGGATTGCCCATGCGTTCGGAGAAGCGAATCCCGAGGCGGCGCGCGCCGTCTATCGGGCGGGGCTCGAGAACCTGGATCCTCGTCGCGACTCCGAGTTGTCGCACCGTGGGCGGGACTATGCAGTGGCCGTAACCAACGAGTCGCTCGACGAAGCGAGAGCATTTCTTGTGAACCTGACCGATCCGTATCAACGCATCGCCGGAGCCTACGCGGTCGCCACGATGAAGCAACGCGGGCTTGACGTGAGTGGCCTCGACTCCGTCGTCACGGCACCGATTGAATACGCCGAAAAGCTCGCACGCGCTTCGGAGGCCGAGCGACGGCGCGAGGGGTCGCGCCCACGGTATGCGATCGAATACAACCGTTTGGCGTGGACCAAGCGCGCCGCGGATGCACTGGATGCGCTGGCTGACGTGACGAAGGATCGCGGCGAACGCGAGGCCCTGCAGGGCGTGGCGCGCGAGATTCGAGCCCGGCTCGGACTCGACGGCGCCGAGTGGAAGACCGCCGACTGAGGAACGAGAAAAACGGGGGCGCCGTCGACCGACGCCCCCGTGCGTTTACTTCCGTTCGTAGAGCCAGACGAATGCCTGGCGCTGCGGGGCCGGCACGTACTTGCCGAGCTTCTTGCCGATCGCTTGGACCTGCTTCATCGCCCCCATGTACTCGGGGCGAAACTCCTTGTACACCTCGCTCGCTTTCTTCTGGTACTCGGGGTTGCTGTAGTCCAAACCGGCGGTCGCGGCCTTGACGGCGGCGGCCTGTTTCTTCGCGACCGCGTTCCGCTTCATCACAGCCACCGCGTTCTCACTTTTGAGCTTCGCGACGATGGCTTGTTCTTCGGCGGTGAGTTCGCGCGGCGCTTCCTTCCACATCGAGTAGCCGCCGACGACGAGATCGAGATCGCCATCACCGTCGTAGTCCACGGCGTCAACGTACAACCCGGCATCCGGGCGCGTCGGAGCTGCGTGGCCTTTCGGGCTCGGTGCGATCAACGTCTCCAACGCCGCGAACGCCGGCTTGCCGACGCTGCCGTTGTTGCGCGACAGGTAGACCCCGCCTCCGGTTCCGTTGGGCCCATACGAGTCGCCGAAGGACCCGGCGATCAGATCCATATCACCATCCCCATCCCAATCGACAAGGCGAGGTGCGGTCATTTTTGCGGCTAGTTCGAAGGGCTTGTCTCCCGCCATCACCGGGATGTTTTTGCCGGTGAACTTCGGCGCCGCGTTGGTGCCCTCGTTCATCTGGCGATAGAGGTGGCCACCTTCGTAACTGCCGAGCAAAAGATCGTAGTCCCCGTCGCTGTCCCAGTCGAAGGCGAGGGCGGAGATGCAACGCTCGCGCCGCTCTTTGCCGTTCGAGGTTTGTTCGAGGTTCTCGTGCTTCTTGCTCTCGTAATTCCAGATACTGGAGATTCGGATCCGCTGGCCTCGCGCGTCCTTGATCCGCTCGGGTGTGCCGAACCCTTCCTTACTTCCGTAACTAACGTGCGGCGAACCGTCGAACGTCGCCGAGATGTAATCGACATGGCCATCGGCGTTGAAGTCCACAAACTGTGAACCCATGCCGATGCATCACCAGTTTTGGAATTTGAGAGCTTTGCCGCTGCTGTCGAGAAGCGGCGTCTCCGGGGTGAGACCGCGCTCGGTCCCGGCCGCGAACGTTACGCGTCCGAAAAGGTCGCCGACGACGATGTCCTTATGACCATCGCCGTTTACGTCATAAAAGACCGGCGAAGGGTAGAGCCGACCGGCGCCGACAAACGCTTCGCCCGCTTTGATTCGTTGGGGCGCGGCGAACTTCGCCTGCCCGTCGACTTCATCGGCGACGCTCGGCGAGCCGCAAAGGAGCGCCGATCCTGCCACCGCGAGCGCGAACGCCCGCCACTCAAAATCCAAGAACTGCGCGACCTTCATGGGAGATCCTCCTGTGTAGACGTACTGCCGCGATTGTAGCGCGAGCAAGGCCCGTCATGGCCGGGCAATCGGAGGAGGACGAAGAAGATTCGCGCGATGCCCGAGTCAACGAAGAACCGTCCCACGGTCGCGAGCTTGACGCCCGATTGACCTGGTTCGGTATGGGAAAGAAGGAGTCACGGCCGGGATGGCCCCGGCCGTGACTTTGATTCATCCGTGAGCGCGGAATGAACCAGGGCCTGCAAAGATTTTCTCTAGTTAATCCGATATGTAGGGGTGGGAGGGCGGTTGCGCGCCGCCCTCCCGAACAAGGTTGAACACTGGTCTTCTCGGTCTTCACAGGTGCAGCGCAGTTTTCAGCTGAGCTCCCCGGAAAAAAATATAGATGACCGACGACACCCAGGAAAAGCAGGCGCATTTCGAACGTGTAGCGGGGACGTTTTCCCGCGCGCGCCGCGTCGTGCCCGCCCAGCGCGAGGCATTTTTGGACGTGGAATGCGGCGACGACGACGCCCTTCGCAGCGAAGTGCGCAAGCTCTTGGACGCCCACGACGACGCGCCTGTCCAACCGCTGGCCATGGCGCCCGGCGTTCCCGGCTTCCGCATCTTGCGACGTATCGGCGTCGGCGGCATGGGCACCGTCTACGAAGCCGAGCAGGACCACCCGCGCCGTCGGGTCGCGCTCAAAGTGCTACGGCTGGACGCGCTGTCGGATGAGTCGCTGGCCCGGTTCGAAACCGAAGCACGAGCGCTCGCCCGCTTGCAGCACCCAGGCATCGCCCGGATCTTTGAGGCCGGCCGTTTCGAAGGCCCAGCCGGTTCCATGCCGTACTTGGCGATGGAGCTGATCGACGGTCCGTCGATTCGCGACGCGGCGTCGCACCTGGATCGCGACGCGCGCATCTCACTCCTGATTGAAGTGTGCGCGGCGGTCGAACACGCCCACCAACGCGGCATTCTTCATCGCGATCTCAAGCCCGCCAACATCTTGGTCGCCGACGACGGTCGTCCGCGGGTGCTCGACTTCGGCGTCGCGCGCGAGATCGAAGAGCCGTCGCCGCACACGCGCACCGGTCACCTCCTCGGAACGCTCGCCTACATGAGCCCCGAGCAGGCGCGCGGTGAGTTTGACGACCTGGACACGCGCTGCGACATCTACGCGCTCGGCGTGATCGGATACGAACTCGTGTCGGGTCAGGTTCCGCACAGCGTGCAGAGCCTACCGCTCCTCGAAGCGGCCCGCGTCGTCGCGAACGAACCGCACCGGTCGCTCGGCCGTGACGACCTCGCCGTTGTGCTTGACAAGGCTTTGGCCAAGGATCGCGAATTCCGCTATCCCTCCGCGACAGCCCTCGCCGACGACTTACGCCGTGTCCTCAACCGCGAGCCCGTGCGCGCACGGCCGCCGTCACGCGTGTACTACGTACGCCGTTTCGTGCAACGTAACCGCTCGATGGTCGCGTTTGTCGCGCTGGTCGTCGTCGCGTTGACGGTCCTTTGGTTCCGCGCTCTGGACTCGGCTGCCATGGCGCGCACGCAGCGGTCGGTTGCCGCGCGCGCGCGCTACGCGGCGCAGGTGCAAGCAGCTACGTCATATCTGGACCTGGCTGACATCGACGCCGCGCGCTCGGTTCTCTCGGAAACCGAGTCGAGTCAACGCGGCTGGATGTGGGATCACCTATCCGCCGTCACGAACAGCGACCTGGAGTCGCGCGCGTTCGACGCCGAGCCGTGGCTTGTCCATCCGTTTCAGTCGAGCCGCCCCCGCTATTGGTGCGACGGCCAGGTTCACGACGCCGACGGCCCGATGAACTACGGGTTTGCGCGCGGAATGCAGCGGCCCGTTCGCGCTCCCGACGACAACATCGTGGGCATGGGGAACAACAGGTTCTTCGTTCTTCGTGAGGGCGAACCGGCGCGTCACTTGTTCCGCGGGCTCCCGGAAGACTCGGACATCGATTTTTGCAACACCCACGATCGCGTCGTCGCCATGTCCGTGTTCGACCTACGCGGACGCGTCTCCGTCTACGACACAAAGACGCGGCGACCGCTTTGGATCAAAGACACGACACGGCTGAAGTTCGCGAGATTCTCCGCCGACGGCAAACATGTGATCGGCGCTACGTTTTGGAACGGCGAACTATTGATGTGGAACGCGGCCGACGGCACGCTGATTCGTCGATGGAACGGGCACACCGACCACATCACGCTGCTTGTGGTGAGTCCGGCAAGCGGGCACTTCGCCACGTTCGCCATGGACTGGCGCATCCGAATCTGGAACCAGAACGGCGCGCTCGTCGCGTCGCTGGACGATCCCGGTCAGTTCGTCCACGGACTCAAGTTCTCGCCGGACGGTTCGCTGCTCGTCTCGGCGCATCCGCGCGGCACGGTTCGCTTGTGGGACGTCAAAACGGGGATGCCGTACGGCGCCGCGGCCGGCGAGAGTTGGGACCACGTACGGGACGTGGCCTGGTCCGACGACGGCCAAGAAGTCCATTGCGTCGCCGGCAACAGCGTCTATCTTCGTGGCGCGCGTTCGCGCACTGTACGGCGAGTGGTGAAACATCACGCGCCGCTTTCGAAAGACAAAATTCACCCCTACATCTACGACGTCGCGTACTCCCCAGACGGTCGTTGGCTCGCCTCGGTCGGATGGGATCAAACCGCGCGCGTCTGCAACGCCAAGACCGGCGAGCTCGTGCGCACGCTTGCGATCCCGAAGTACGTGTACGCATGTGCGTTCGATGCCGACAACGTGCTCTATGTCACGACGGATTGGGACGGCGTCGCCCAGGCGTGGGACATCACGACCGGCAAAGTGATCGCGGAACGCAAAATATCCGCCAAATCGATGAGCGTTCATCCGAACGGAAAAGAACTCGCCGTCGGCGGCATTGCGGGCGTTCACTTCTTCGCACCGAAGACGCTGCGGGACTTGGCGCCCGAGCGCAAGATGAACGCGGCCGTCGATGCGTGCGCGTATTCGCCCACCGGCAACTTTCTCGCCGCGGGGGACACCGAAGGATTCGTCACGATCCTTCGCGACCGCAAGATCGTGAGACGGTGGAGAGCGCAAGCCGCCATCTTGTCCGTGGCATGGTCGCCGGACGAAACACGCGTCGCTGTCGGAACGAAAACCGGCCAAGTTACCGAGTACGACGCGAAAACAGGACAGCGTGTGGATGGCCTTCAAATCCCGGAATCGCGCGTGTTTTCGCTCGTTTACTCGCCCGACGGACGGCTCCTCTTTATTGGTTCGGACGAGCATTCGATTCGCGTTTGGGACACCGTCGGGGGCGACGGATTGGGACGGCTTCGCGGGCATCGCGCCTACGTCAAGGGCATGGCTATGAGCCCGGACGGGACCACGCTCGCATCCGCTTCGGGAGACAACACGGTGCGGCTGTGGCATCGGACGTTAGAGGGCACAAAGTAATGGCTGTATTTGCGAAAGATATCTACAAAGAGCTCCATGAGATCGCGGCGATCTTGATGAAGGCAGAGCGCGTGGGCCATACGTTGCAACCGACCGCGCTCGCGCACGAAGCGTTTCTTCGGATCGGGGACGGGTCGGAGCTGGAACGCAAGGACTTCGTCGCGCGGGCCGCGCGAACGATGCGCCGCATCTTGGTCGATCACGCCCGGCGACGTCGCGCTCTGCGGCGTGGCGGTGGCGAAACGCAGGAAGTTCTCGTCGATTTCGGATCCGCCGCGGGAACCGAGCAAGTTGAATTCTTGGCGCTCGAAGAAGCACTCTGCGAGCTCGAAACGATGGCACCGCGTCGCGCCCGTGTCGTGGAGCTCTTGTTCTTTGCGGGCCTCACGACACGCGAGGCCGCCGAAGCGCTGGCCGTGGGAACCACCACCGTCGAGGACGACTGGTACCTCGCGCGCGCGTGGCTAAAGACCCGACTGCTCTAGCGCGAGTTCACGCGCCACATTTCGCCGGAATCATCGGCGGCGTCATCAACGATCTCGCCATTCATGGCGATGGGCACCACTTCGAGGCGGTTCGCGCCACGCCGACGCACGCGATAGCTGAGCGAGCGAACGTATTCGCCCGGTACATCGAACACGAGCTCGAATTCGTCGCGCGCGAGGGTCCATCGAAAGGTGTCGGGAGGCGGCAGCTCAACACGCCAGCCACTTCGCAGATAGTCAATCGTCCCGGTTCCATCTTCGCGCAGCGTCACGCGCATACTCGCTCTTTTTCCTTCTTCGAAGTCTTCCCACGTACCGACCAAGTCGGAGACGCTAGGTTGCGTGGCTCCGCAAGCGGCCAAGACGACAAGGAAGGCCGCGCTACGCATCGGCCACTTTGCACCAGTGCGCTTCGAGTTGATCGACGATCGCGCGCACTTCGGTTTCGGTCGAGGGCGAAACCGTCTCGTTGTTCTCCGCTTGATAACGTTGAGCGACCAGTTGTTCGACGTGTTGCGCCGCGTCTTGGGCGAGGTCTTTGGAGATTCCCGCGCCTCGGAGCCGCTGCGCGAGTTCCGGTGCGATCACCGTTGCTTCTGGGCAACCCAGCCGGATCGCTAAGTACGCGACAAACGTGTCCGCGAGTCGAGGCGCCGCGACACGCGCCGCCGCCGCGCGTGCATGCCCTTCGGCTTCGGAAAGCCGACTCAGATTTCGTCGGTGCAAGGCAAGCCACGCGCCCACACCCAAGAGACCGCCGAGTGACCAGTAGAGCGCGTCCCGGCGCGGTTTATCCGGCTCTGTCTCTTCGACTGACTCTTCAACGGGAGGCGCCGCAACATCGAGCGCGATGGCCGGCGCCGACGCCGACGCGTAGATGTTGTCCGGCGTTGCGAAGTAACTCAGCGACACCGCGGGTACGCTCGTGGTCCGTGCATCGACGCGCGCGACCTCAAAGCGAATCGTCCGCACGGGCGCGGCGCGATCATCAACGCTGCCGACTACGTGAAACCCCGCGAGCCGGAGCGTCGGCGTGGCGAACCGCGTGAGGTTGCCGCGCCCCACCACTGTCATCGTGAGCGTAAACGGCTCGTCCACAGCAGCGTTGCGTCGGTCTACGCTCGTCTCGATTGTGAACGCGCCGATCGCGCCGGTGAACGCAGGCGGACGCCCGACCGTCGGCAGTGGTGCGACAACCAATGTCAACGCCGCACCACGAACCGTCTCGTCGCGGCGGTCGAGTGGAATGCGTCCGGACATAAAATCGTCGCGAAACTTCGTCGCGTGCGCGTAGCGGAGAACCGGTCCGGCAAGCGTGTAGGTCCCGGCGCGACGCGCCACCAACTCGCAGTCTTGCTCCAAGACAACGCGGTCCGATCCGCCGCTGCGCGCCGCCACCACATCGTCGTTGAGCGCAAAACGGACGCCGTCCGATTCGATTCTCGGTAAGACGTCACCGGCAGCCCAACGCCGCCACCACGGCAGCGTCACATGGACCGGGAACGCCATCTCGGACTGGAAGAGCTGGACGGCATGCTTCTCAAAGAACGCACGATCCAATTCGATGTGCAGCGTGACCAAGACGGGCTCGCCGACCACGACAGTGCGCGCCGGTCCGCCCAACGACACCGCGGCCCGCTCCTGCGCCAACGCACCGAACGCCAACGCCAAAACCCACGCCAAGGTCCGCATTACCAGTCGCGATCGACTTCCGCGCTACGGGCGCGCATTCGTTTTTCACGCGTGACTCGCTTCTCGCGCTCTCTCGTCTCCAACCGATCCAACAGCTGCTTCACCTCGTCAGCCGTGAGCGATGTCTGAGGCAGCTTGTTTGTGGGTGCGGGCGCGTCCGTCTTGGACGGATCGGGCGGCGGTTTGCTCGCCGCGTCCTTGGGCTTGTCGGTCTTGGGTGGATCTTTCGCGCCCGGGTCTTGCCCCTTCGGGTTGGGACGCGGCGGGCGCCGGGTGCGATCCACCGCCGCTTTTTTCTTTTGCTCCAAGTCGTCGCGAAGGATGTGCGCGCGCGCGATATTGCGCCGCAGCGCATCCGCGTGCGGACTCGCTTCGTCCGCCATCAACGCGCTTTGCCAATGCTGAAGCGCGGTCTCGACGTAACGAATCGCGACATCGAAAACGAACGGCTCCGCCATCGGCGTGTCCGCCTGTTTCGCCGCCAGCCGCGCCTGTTCGAACACGGCGCAGCCGCGCAAGAAGTCGCAGCGCGCGCGGTCCGCACCGGCCCGCGCGGCTTGGGCCGCTGCCTGTTCGGCCTCACGCCACGCGCCGCGTTGCAGCGCCTCATAGCCGCGATTCCACATCTCAATCGCGGCCGAGTCGTCGCCGCATCCGCCCAAACAGGCCAACGGAATTAGAGCTAGGAGTAAGAGCCGCGCCATAGGTCCATGATCCAGCAGAGAAACGCCAGCAGCAAGGGCCACTGGTATCGGTTTTCGCGCGCGCGCTTTTCGCGGGCCAGCATCGACTTGCGCGCCAGCGGCGCCAGCGCGTCGTCATAAAGCGCACGCAGCGTCGTGCCGTTCTTGTTCACGGTGCGGTAGGTGCCGTTGCCGGCGCGCGCAAGGTCCGTCAGCCCGCGCGTATCCAGGGCGGAGATCACGTCCTGGCCGGCCCGGTCGCGTAGATAGGATTCGTGACGACCGCCGCGCATCGGAATCTTGGCGCCGCGCACGGAACCGACGCCGACCGCGTGAACGGAAATCCCACGCGCGCTCAGAGTTTGCGCCGCGAGCGCGCCCCGTCCGCCGTGATCCTCTCCGTCGGTCAACAACACAATCGACTCATGCTCTCCGGTCGCATTCGTGAGCGCTTGCCCCGCGCGCTCGAGCGCGGCACTCAAGTCCGTACCGCCGGTTTCCACACTCAACGGGCTGGCACTCGCGAGCAGCTGCCGCATCGACGCGCGATCGCGCGTGAGCGGCGCGATGAGGCGCGCGTCCCCGGCAAACACGACGAGGCCAAAGCGATCGCCGGGCGCGCGCTCCAAGAGATCCGTGATCTCGCGCTTGGCCGCTTCCAATCGATGCGGCGCGGCGTCGCGGGCGAACATCGAGTTCGACACGTCGAGACAAAACAAGATGTCGATCCCGCGCTCCTCGACGCGCCGCGTGGTCTCGGCGCCAAGCGGCTGCAACAACGCGATCAACGCGAGGCCGGTGCCCGCGCCGAACCACGCCCAGCCGCCGCGCCGACGCGGTGCAAGCTGATCCCACCGGCGCCCCAACGTCGCACGCAAACGACGAAGGCGACGGCGACGCAGCGTCATCAGCAGCACGCAAACGACGATCGCCAAACCGAGGATCGGCCACGCGGCCGGGTGCAGGAACCATGCGCTCACGGCGACACCGCCCAAACCGTGGCACCGAGCAGCCGCCCCACGACCAGCAGCGCGAGAGCGATGACTAGGACCCACACGAACTTCTCCACCATTTCGTAGCGGGGTTCGGCGAACGACACCGTCTCGAGCGCGTCGATCTCTTTGTAAACTCCGGCGACCGCGTCGGCCGCTTGCGCCGCAAAAAACCGACCGCCGGTACCGCTCGCGAGCGCGCGCAGCGACGTCGTGTCGAGCTCGGTCCATGCGCCCGACGAATTTCGCCGTCCGCGCCCGACCGCGATCGAGTACACACGCACCCCGAGCGATTGGCACAACTGCGCCGCGTGCGCCGGGGCAATCTCATCCGGTTTGCCGGCACCCGCGACGTTCTCTTCGCCATCGGTCAGCAGGATCGCGACGCGCGACTTCGCGCCCGACGCCAACACCGTTGCCACGCGCGCAGCCGCCGCACCGAGCCCGGTCGCATCTTCCGGGCCGTCCGCCGCAACCAGATCAATGTCGCGCAGAAATGCCAGGACTGCGGTGTGATCCAACGTCGGCGGACAGATCACATCGGCATAGCGAGCGAACGTCATGACGCCGATGCGATCCCTCTTTCGCCCCGCCACAAACGACGCGGCGGCGTCCTTGGCGATCTCGAGCCGTGTGCGGGCGCCATCCAAATCGCGCATCGCCATCGAAGACGACACGTCCATACAGATCAAAACATCGATGCCGTCGGTCGCGTGCGGCAACGGCATGCGCTCCACAGGGCGCGCAAGAGCCACGACCACCAACGCGAGTCCGACACTTTGGAAGCACGCCGGCCCGAGCCGCGTTCGCGTCCGCCACGAGCGCGCCCAACCAGAAGCGTTCATCACCGACGACGCGGAGAACGTCACTCCGCCCCTTCGCCGCCACGCGACAAACGCGGCGAAAGGCATGAGCAAAAGCAGCGCGAACCACGCGGGCTGAGAGAACTGAATGCCGCTCACGCGCTCGCTCCACGCACAAACGACTCAGCCGCGTCCAAGGTTTGCGTGCGCGCTTGCTCCGACGGTGCGAACTCCGCGAACTTCACCAGGTCGCAATCTCGAAGCACACGCCCCAGCGAATCGCGCTCTCCCTGCCGCCAGATCGCGCGCACTTCTTCCGACGTGAGTTCGGGAACGATGCGTCGGTCGACGGTCCCCGCCAGGGCGCGCGTGACCTGCGCCAACGCTTGATAAAACGTCTGGCGCGCGGCGTCATCGCGCGGATCCTCGGCGCGCAGGGATGCCAGCGCGGCGAGGGCGCGCTCGGTGGCGGTAGGCTCGTCGAGCACGGGAACGGCGGGAGCGGGCGACGATTCGTCCCGGCGGCGACGACGCGCCACCCACACGACCGCCGCCAGGGCCGCCAGCACGCCGAGCACCCACCGCCACGCGTGACGCGGCCGCCACGGACCGGGCGGTCGCTCCACGTCACCGGGCTGGTCGGGATCGAGCGCGGCCCGCACCCGCAACCGCGTCTCCGCCGTTTCAGCTTCGATGATTGGACCGCCACCGCGCGGCTGCGCACGCATCAGGAGCGGAGCGATGACGACATCGCCGGCTGCAAACGCAAACGCGCGATAGCGCCGCGTCTCTTCTATGCGCTCGTCATCCTCGCGCGTCGATGCATCGAGCAACCGCAGCGCAAGCGGCGCCAACGCAGCGTCGCTCCATACCGACGGCACGAGGTCGCGGCGCCACGTGCGGGTCACGGTTAAATCGAACCCGCCGCCGTACGCAACGTCGGTTTCCGTCACGTCGATCGAAACATCGAGGTCACGCGCGGCGATATCGCTGCGACCGCACGCCGCGCAAAATACGATCAGCCACGCGATGCGCCGCATCCAAATCACGCGCGCTCAAGAACGATGTATTGTTTGCGCTGAAACAACGCTTTGAACAGGGCGTTCCACGGCTTCGCTCCCGGGCGGCACGTGAATTCGATCCGCTCTCCGACATACGCAAACGGAAGCGACGGGCTTTTGCACCAATCGATCGCAAGCTCCAGCGTGTGGTCGCCCATCTCCGGTTCGTACTCAAACGTCTGGTTGCGCTTGATGCGACCGATCTCACGGCCGTCGAGCAGGACCTTGTACTTGCGGGCGCTATCCACGAATCCTTTGCCGCGTACGAGTCGAATCATCGTTTAGCTCCTCGCCGTTGGCGCATTCGAAAAAACCGCAGAATGGGTCGCGCAATCATGTCTGGATCGCGCTCGAAGGTAAGCGGCACATCCAGTAGGTCCACGCCCGCGCGGTGCAACTCATCGGCGACCATGGCGTCATGGGCGACGGTGCGCGCTTCGTAGTCCTGGCGGACGCGCGGATGCGACCAATCGACGACATCGAGTCGGCCGGATTCGGGGTCGCGAACGCGCATCATGCCCGAGCTCGGCGCACGACGTTCCGGTGGCCTGAGGCGCACAGCGATCAAGTCGTGGCGGCGCCCGCAGAGACGAATCGGTTGCCGCCAATCGTCGCCTAAGAAATCGGAAATCAAGAACAGGACGGCGCGCTTGCGGATCACGCGCGCCGCGAACTCCAGCGCAGGCGCAAACGCCGTGCTCGGCCCGCCGCGTAGTGCCAAACTATCGCGCACAATTCGCAGCGCGTGCCCGACACCTTTTTTCGGCGGCACATACTTGTGCACGTCGTCGCTAAACGCGATCAGTCCGACCTTGTCGTTGTTGCGAATCGCACTCAGAGCTAAGCAGCCGCAAACGCGCGCCGCGGTCTGGCGCATCGACCAGTGCCCAAACCCGCCTTCCATCGACGCGCTCAGGTCGAGCGCGAATACGACCGTTAACTCGCGTTCATCGACGTACTTCTTCACGAACGGGCGCCCGACGCGCGCCGTGACGTTCCAATCGACGAGACGCGGATCGTCCCCGTCGACATACTCGCGCACGCCGTCGAACTCGATTCCCGACCCCTTAAACACCGAGTTGTACCCACCCGCCATCATCTCGGTCACGAGGCGGCGACTGAGCACTTCGATGCGTCGAACCTCCTCGAGGAGTTCCTGCAGCTCCAGCCGGGAATCGGCGGCGGCTTGCATTAGGGGACCGGCACCGTGTCGAGCACGCGGCGAATCACGTCAACGGACGTGATGCCCTCGGCTTCGGCTTCAAACGTCGTGATCACGCGGTGCTGCAGCACAGACATCGCGACGGACTTCAGATCGTGCGGCGTAACGAACCCGCGCCCTTCCAAAAAGGCGCGCGCGCGAGCCGCTTGCGTGAGCGCGATCGACGCGCGCGGCGAGGCGCCATACAAAATGAGCGGCGCGAGATCGGCAAGTCCCGCCGCCGCGGGCTCGCGCGTCGCAAACGTGAGATCCACCAAGTACGTCAGCACTTTTTCGTCGACGTAAATTTCATCGAGTAACCGGCGTGCAGACAGAATCTTTTCGGTGCTCGACACTTGCTTCACACCGTCATGCCCTGTCGTGCGCGCCATGCGCTCGACAATCTGGCGCTCCTCCTCACGCGTCGGATAGTCGACGGTGACCTTCAACATGAACCGGTCAACCTGCGCTTCCGGCAGCGGATACGTGCCTTCCTGCTCGACCGGATTCTGCGTGGCCAACACGAGAAACGGCGACGGAAGCGTCCGCGTCTCTCCGGCCAGAGTGACCTGGCGCTCCTGCATCGCTTCGAGCAACGCGGACTGAACCTTGGCAGGAGCGCGGTTGATCTCGTCCGCAAGCACGAAATTACCAAAGACAGGCCCCTGTCGAATGCTCCAGTCCCCGGTTTTCGGGTCGTAAACCTGGGTCCCGACGAGGTCCGACGGCAAGAGGTCGGGCGTGAACTGGATGCGCCGGAACACACCGCCCATGGCGCCGGCCATCGACTCCACGGCCAGCGATTTCGCCAGCCCGGGTACGCCCTCGATCAACACGTGCCCGTTCGCGAGCAGGCCGATGAGCATGCCGTCGAGCAACGTGCGCTGCCCTACGATCACACGCTGCACCTCGCCGACAACGTCGCGCAGGAACTCGCTCTCCCGCTCTACGCGCGCGGTGATGGCCGATACGTCTGTCAAAACTACCTCTCGTCGGCGTTACGTGGCCTGCTTGATCATCGGCCCCGGCGGTCCCCATCGGGACGCGGCGGGCTGATGCCGATGTCGGGCCGCAACAGTTTGGGATCGATGGTGGCGAGCGCCGCGTCGAGCCTTCTGACGCCCTCTTCGTCGTTGTTTTTCTTCAGCCGTGCGCGCAACATCTGCGCCGTTTCGCCCGGCGTGAATCCAGGCCCGTCGCGCGTTCCGGCCGCCATCGGATCGCGTTTGAACGACGCCACGATGGCATCCAACGCGGCCGTGTTATCCCCCGCCTGATAATGCACGCGCGCGCTACCGGCGAGCGCCAGCGCGATGGGAGCGTCGAACCGATCCTCGACTTTGGGGAACTTCGCGACGACCTGCTCAAAGTAGGCGATCGCGCGCGCATACGACGCGATCGCACGATCCCAACGCTGCACCTTGCGATGTTGCTCCGCCGCGAGTACGGACGCTTCGCCGGCGAACGACGCGACGCGCGCGGGCTCGGGCTGATCGCCTAAGAACCGTTTGTACGCTTCTTCCAGCGTGTTGGCCCCCGCCCACCGCAGAAGGCGATCGCGGTAGAGTTTGTGCAACGCGGCCGAGGCCGGAAAGCGCCGGAGCCCCGCGCGCAACACGGACGAAGCTCGATGGCGAATGCCCATCCAGTCCAAAAAATCGTAGTGCCACACGACCTGACGGTCGGTGCCCAGCGGATGACGCAGGAGCAGTTTGTACGCGGCGTGCAGATCACTCAACCACACCGGCGGCCACGGCTCGTTTGCCTTGACGGCCGCCTTGATCGAACGAAAGCGCCCTTCCGCAAAAATGGTCACGACGGCCATCGACGCCCACCCGGAATCTCCGGGCGGAACGTCCGGAACCGCTTTCGCCGCGCGTTCGTAGGCGAGTTTTTTATCGCCGCCGCCGTAGTACAGCGCGAGCGCGATCACAGCGTGGACGCGCCAACCCTTCTCGCCCAACTTCTCCGCTTCCAAGGCATACGTTTGCGCATCGCGATAGAGGTGCCGTGCGGCCAACCGCGCCATCCGCGGGTTTGATGCGTACGTCTTCGGCGCCGCCAAAGCGAGCGCGAGTGTGGCCTCGGCCAACTCCAAACGGCTTTTTGGATCCTCCGGTCGTTCGGCAACCGCGCGCGCTTTGTTTTCGACGCTCGTGATCGCGCCCGCCGCCGCGTAGCGCCCGCCGCCACCGGCAGCCGTTCGCATCGCGCCGCGCGGCTCCGCCCATCCGGAAAGCTTGACCGACTTCGACTCACCGCCGAGCCCCTTGTGCACGCCGGCCAACCAGCGCGCGAGCGGCGACTTGCCGCCCATGCGTTCCAACGCCGCAATCAACGCGGTGCGTTGCTGATCTTCCATCGGCACGCGCAACGCGTCGGAAACGAGGCTCGTCGCCGCGGCGTCGTTGGTTTTAGCCAACGCTTCACGCGCGCTCTTCGACAGCTCCAGATCAAGCCCGAAGATCGCCATGCGCAAGAGATCCAGCTGTCCCTTCTCCGCATGACGCTTGGCCGCATCGAGGATCGCTTGCCGTTGCGCCTGGTCGCCCTCGCGGTACGCCTTCTCGACGACGTTACGATCGCGCACGTCTTGACTGCCGACGCGTTCCAGAAGCGGCCGGTCACCGCGCACAAGATTCGGCCGCGCTTCGTCGGCAGGCTTCTTGTCACGAACGTCCGCAAACACAGAATGCGTGTCGTTGCGGTAGTACACGTCGTAGACCTCTTTGCCGTTGAGGTCGATGCAGATGTGCCGTGGAGCGACCCGCTGCCCATCCATGTACTTTTCAAACAGCGGCGGCTCGATGCTGATGTGCTCACCGCACGTCACGCCTCCAAAGCGCGGACACGGAATGCGCCGCCCTTGGTCGTCGAAGTCGCGCGGCGTATGGCGATAGGTCGAAGCAATAACGGTGACGTAGGGCTCGTACAGCTTCGCGATGTCGGCCTCGCGATAGCGGACGCCGGCGTAGTGCTCACTCGCGATCTCACCATCCATGTTGATGCAGATCAGGATCGGCTTGCCCGTTTTTTTGGAAACGGCGAGCGCGTCGGCCCAGGTCCGCTGCCATGTGATGAGGCACGGTTTCGCCCAGTCGTTTGCCGTCGGCGCAGGCCACATCTGCTCGCGCCCGACGCCAGGCCCTTCCTTGGTCCCCTGCGCAAAAGCAAGGGTGGCGAATGTAGTGATCAGGATGAGGCGGCGCATACAAACGACTCCCAGCGCTCGCTGCGGCGTTGGACGTCTGGTTCCGCGGCCGAGGCAAAGGCTGAGGGGACTGTAAGGGGTGCTCTGCGCAGCGTCAACGCGGGCCGCTCCCCGGGTGGGCCGGCCACGGCGAAATTTCGTCGACAAAGCTTTGACAAACGCCCGGAGCGCTGGGGACTACGATGCGGCGCATGCTGACTCGCACGGCCACCTCGTTCCTGCTCGCCGCTGTCGCTTCGATGGGCGCCATCATCCAGGTGCACGTGCCTGAAGAAGTCGCGCCCCACGCGTCCCACGTCGTACTTGCGCGACTGGACATCCAAACCAAGACGGCGACGATTTTGCGGGAGCTCCGTGGCCGGACCGGCGCTAAAAAAATAACGATCGAAAACCTCGGCGACACGCCCCTGGTGGGACTTCCCAACGGCCCCATCGAAGCGTGGCTGTTCCTCGACCGCACCGATCATCGATACTTCCTTGTGCGCCGCAGTTCGCCGCTCTGGATCCTGCCGCATAGCTCGATTTTTTACCGCCACAAACAGCATGCGTGCACATGGCATCAACCGACCAACCCGGGGCCCTTGCAACTGAGCGCGCGTTGGACCGAGGCGGAGTTCGAAAAGCTGCTCCGGACTTGGTTGAAGGCTCCACAAGCGAAACGGCCGTTCCGCCCCAATCTCCCGGAGGCCGACGCCGACCGTTTCTACGCGGCCATCAAGCCGTTCGTAGACTTCCATGGGCGACGCATCGCCGTCGAACCGCACAACGCCGACGAGCTATTAGCGGGCTTGCGTAAGTTTGCAGGCGCGTCCAAAGGCGAAGCGCTGCGACGCGCCGTCGAAGTGCACCTCATCTTGGCTAACACGAAAACGCCGCAGGGCAGTCTCGCACTCGAGCGCGTCGCAGCCGTCGAGCGTTCCTTGGCGGAACTTCTGCGCCACGTTCCGCGCGAGCTCGCGATCGCTACGCTTCTCGACGAACTCCGCGCGACCGACGTTCAGGCCGGCAAAGCCGCGGCCGCGCACGCGTTGCGCGGCTACCCCAAGGCACTTCCGGAGGCCAAAAAGATCTTGGTGGGACACATTCGCAAAGGATCCACGTTGGGTTCGCGCTCCTATTGGGCGCTGCGGCGGATGGGCTTTCGCAAGGAAGCCGACGAGGCCAACGAGCGGTAAAAGCCAGCTCCAAGCGTGTTTGCAGAGCACAGTCGGCCCCCGTTAGCATCTCGGAAGCGCCGAAAACAGAGGTTTAGACCCTGTTTTGGCTATTACGGACGATAAATTGCCGAAGTCTGGTGGCCCGATTCTGTCTTAACCGATGGAAAAGATATGGAGACGACCCCACCATGACTATGGTCGCTTCAGGAATCTCATCGATCGTTGCAGAGATTCGCTCCGAGGTACGGACGTGTTCTCTGTGTCCGGGCATGGCCCCGCACGAGAAGGTCCCTGCCTCCGGTTGGGGCACGATCGATACCGGCTACATGTTGGTCGGGGAAGCGCCCGGGCGCGACGGCAACGACGGCACGGCATTCCAGACGCCAGCCGGCCTTGTTGTGCGCGAAGCGTTGGCCGCGGTCGGACACGCGCGCTATCGAACACTCGAAGACCTGTTCTATCTAACGCACGCAGTGCGCTGCGTTCCCCCCGTGCGCAAGAGCCGCAAGAAAAAGGGAGCGCCGAAAGCCAAAGCGGATGCGGCCGACGACGCGATCACACGCTTGCGTCCGCCGTCGCGTAAGGAGTGTTTGACGTGCCGTCCATTCCTTCAATTGGAACGGCGCGCGCTCCATCCCAAGCTTACGATCACGTTGGGCCTTCACGCGGCCACCGCTGTGCTCGGTCGTCCGATTCGCATGGATGAGTCGCATGGGCGCCGCTGGCGCTTGCGAGACGGTGAACTGCTCACGCTGATCTCGACGTCGCCGCACAATCGCCGCGCACTCAGCCGGCTGGACATGTCGTTTGACGGCTACCGGCGTTGGTTGACCGGATTGTTCGGCGCGCTGATCGACGAACTTACGTAGCCGTCGCTTACCGGCGGTCGGGATCCGGATCGCGCTGCAGGTGCGCAAGCAACCGGTCCAGATCCTGATCGTCATCGGCCGGCGCCAACCCGACCAGGAGGTCGCGGTTTAACCCGACGTCATGCAGCCGGTCATGAATTTGCCGCCGTGTGCGCGCGTAGACTTTGGACTCGAAAGCGTCGTCCAGCATGTTTGTGAGCGCGGCAATCACGACGCAGATCAACGCATAGGTCCACCAATTCGCGAACCCTGGGTACAACATCAAGAGCAGCACGCACAGTCCCGCGGCGACCAACAGCGCCGCGAGGTACGCCCCACACCCCAACGTGTCGTTCATCTGCTGATTCACGCTGCGCAAGAAGCCATACAGCTCCGGATGGTCGCGGCGCAGGTCCTGATGCAGGTGTGCGTCGCGATGGAGCGTCGCTGATCCGGAGCGCTTCACGATGGTCCACGTCGCCCCCTCCGGCATGTGCCCGGCTAGGTCCTCCGCCAACTGTTCGATGCGGGGGTCGTCGTCGCTACTCAAGCCAGTCGGCAACAAAGACATTGGTGTCGTAGGGGTTGTCGTTGTAGCGGTTCGAACAGAACACGAGTTTTTTGCCGTCGCGCGTGAACATCGGGAAGCCGTCGAAGTCGTCGCTTCGGTGCGGGTTCGGCCCCTTGCGCGCGAAGTACGTGACCTGTTCGATCTCTCCGGTAACGGTGTCGATGATGAACAGGTCGAAGTTGCTTTTTCTCTCGCTCGGATCCTTGTAGTTGGACGCGAAGATGATGCGGCGGTTGTCCGGATGCCAAAACGGCGCGAAGTTGGCGGCACCATTCTTCGTGATCTGCTTCTTGTTCGAACCGTCTGCGTCCGCGATCCAAATCTCCAAGCGCCTAGGCTTCACGAGGCCCATCTTGAGCAGCGGATGGTAATCGTCGGACAGGTCGCCTTCGCCCGGCGCCCGCCAAACGATCTTCTTCCCATCCCACGAGAAAAACGCGCCGCCGTCGTAGCCCGGCCGGTTCGTGAGTCGTTTCACATCCTCGCCGCCGATGCTCATCGAGTACAGCTCGAGGTCGCCGTCGCGCATCGACGTAAAGATCATGCGGTCGCCAGTCGGGGAGACCGTCGCTTCCGCGTCGTAACCCGGCGATTTCGTGATGTTTTTGGGGTTCGTGCCGTCCGCATTCGCGACGTAGATTTCATACGAATCGTAGATCGCCCAAACGTAGCCGCGCGAGCGATCCGGCGGCGGCGGCGGTGCATCGGCCTTACCGTGCGTCGAGGCGTACACGATGTGTTTGTCGCCGGGCAAGAAGTACGCGCACGTCGTGCGCCCCTTGCCGGTCGAAACGAGCTTCACGCTGCTTCCGTCCGGACGCATCGTGAAAATCTGATCGACCTTGTACGGCGGGCGCGTCGATTGAAAGATCAGCTGCTTCTCGTCGAAAGACCAATACGCCTCGGCGTTTTCGAACTTGGGTTTGCCGATCTTGAGATCGTCTCCCTCGACGCCCGGTCGGACTTCGGCGCGACCGTCCGCGCCACGAAACGTAATCTGATGAACATTGCGCAGGTGCGACTCGCCCGGATACGTAGCGCGGATTTTAAAGCTCCGCGGCGGAATCTTTTGCGGCTCCTCTTTGTCGGAGCACCCCACCAGTGCGGCGAGGGCGAACAGAGGTACTAAGACACGCATCATCTCACTCCGTGGGACGCGGGAACTCGGGACTGATAAACAGGGGCGGCGGCGCAAGCGGGTCGTCAGCCGGAGGCGCTAACGCGGCGCGCCGCGCCTTAAGCCCCGGATACGAAGCATCCACGGCCTCGACTTCGGTGAGGCACGCGCGGGCGTTGTGTCGATCGCCGTTGTCTAAATACGACTCGGCCAAAAGCATGCGGGCCGCGCGTCCGACTTCTGTGTCCGCGCCAGCCGTCTCACGCACGCGCTCCAGGACCTGCGCGGCGGCGTCGAAGCGACCGGCCGCGTGCAAGGCCACGCCCACAAGGTAGCGCGGTCCTAAACCGGTCGGGTTGGCGGCACGCGCCGCTTGCGCAACTTCGACGGCTTCCTGCGCGCGGCCGAGGCGGACGAACCGCCCCACCGCATCGCAGGCGCGGGCGAAGTCGCCCTGCACATCGACGCTGGCCGCTTCGGCCTTCGCGAGTTCCCGCTTGCGATGACGCGCACGGAGATACTCGTAGTAGCGGCGTTCCAACAAGTCGTGCTTGGACGCCTCGTCAAAGTCGTCGAAGGCGTCGTCGTCCAATTGCTGCGATGCGTACGAATCGCCGCGGCCAAGCAGGAGCGGAACGCGCAGCTCCGTCGTCGGATCGGCCGCGAGTCCCTGCGTGAACGACTCGACGGCGCGGACGTGATCGCCCAAGAACTCCGCGTGCGTGGTGCCGACGGCAAGCCACAGCAGCGCGGGGTGCTTGGAACGCGGCGCCGCTTCCGAGATCGCCGTAATCGCGCCGGACGCGCGGCTTCGGTCGACTTCGACCGCGGCACGAAAGTGTCGCACCGCGTCGTCCGCCTCGTCGCCCGCCAGGTGCGCTTCGGCGACGGCGAAGTGCGCTTCGGGCGCAAACGCGTCCAAGTCCAGCGCCTTGCGCAATAACTCGACGCACTCGCGGCGCACGCCCGGTCGCAGGCGCCGCGCGTAGATCAGGTGTTCGGTCGCCTGCTTCGCGTTGCGCATGTCCAGCGCCACTTTGGCGAGAAAGATTCGAACGGCCGCATCGTCCGCACGCACGAGCAACTTCTCGGCCGCCGCGATGATCTGGTCCTTGCTCGTGACATCCGCGTCATACAAACGCTGTAACGCCGCCAGCGCATCGGCGGTGCGCTCCATCGCGTCGTACGTTTCGGCCAACGCAAAATCCGCGGCCGGGCGCGCCTGCCCGGAGTCGATGATGCCGTCCAGCGCTTGCGCCGCCTGGGCGCGCGCTTTCTTGTCGGCGCGCACCAAATCCGAGAGCGCGCGCACCGCTTCTTCGGTGCGCCCCAACTGCAGGAGCATCTTGGAACGCAAAATCAGCAGCGGAGAACGCTTGTCGTCGCCGATGGCCCGGATGGCGCGATCGGCGCCGTCGCTGACACGGTCGGGCAGGCTCTCGAGCGTGGCGCACGCGGTATCGATGTCACCCTTCTCGAGGGCGCGCTTGGCTAGCTGCGCGAGGTCGTCGGAGATGGCGGACGGATCCGCATCGCTGCAGTCGAACCGGCGCAAGTGAGCGTGCGCGGCGTCCGAGAGTTTGTCGAGTCCAATCAGTGCTGCGGCGCGCGCACGGTGCCCGGCTTGAAGATCGCTCGCGTCCTTGACGATGCGGTCCAATCGCTCCAGCCGCTGCGCCGGATCGGTCGGATGCCGCTCGGCCTCTTGAATCGCTTGTCGAAATTGCTTTCGCGTCACATGGATGTCGACACGGCCCAGCGTCGCCGACCCGGGGGCGCCCCGTTCCGCCAATTCGCCGAGGAGTTCAAACGCTTCATCCAGCTCGGCCGCGTTGGCGGGAATCGAGCGCAAGTCGCGCACGGCGTCTTCATCGCGCTGAAGGGCTTGCAAGATCTTGCCGCGCACGAGGCGCCCTTGAGCCAATCGCGGCGACGCGCTGAGCAACGAGTCGGCGAGCTTGATCAGGACACGCGGATCATCGCCCGCATCCCGACGCGCCTCCACCAAACCGACGGCGACCTCGCCCTTACCCTGTTCGATCAACACGTCAGCGAGCACGCGCCCCGCCGATCCGTGCCGGCTCGCTTCACGCGCCAGACCCTGCACGTTGTCGCTCACGCCTTTGAAGAGTCGCCGCGCCCGATTCGCATCCCCGAGCGCCAGCGCCGTTCGGAAATTCACGCTCTGAAAGTCGCGATCGTCCAGCAACTGTTTGCCACGCAGCAGGTTCTCGACGAGCTTGCCGGTCGCCTCGTCCAACGGGAGGCGCGACAAAAGATCCGCCGCCTGTTTTTTCTGCCCCTGCTTGAGCAACGAGGTCGCGCTCTGCAGTGCGGTCTCCGGTGAAACCGATGAGCCCGACAACTGCTTGCCGAGTTCCGCCAAAAGATCCGTATCGCCCTGCGCGGCCTGGAACATCCACTCCGCGTGGTCCGCGACGGCATCAAACTCCTCGGCCACATCGGCGGCGCGACGCAGAAGCACGGCGTCCTTGTGGCCGGCATCGGCCCAACCGCGCGCCATGTCGAGATGGTCGGACGCTTCGATCAACTTCGCGGCGGACCCGGTATCGCCGCCCGTCAGCAGCACACGCCCGTAGGCGCCGCGCAAATCCGCGCGATCCGGCGCGACCTTTAACAGCATCGGCGCCGCGCGTGTCCATGCGTCGTCGCGGCCACCCGCATCGACCTCAAGCAACGCGTCGACCGCGCCCGCAACCTGCGCCGGGTCGGAACTCAATCCGGCCGCCACCACGCAACCGCGCACGGCGGGGGCCGCGCGCCACGCGCCCGATTTCTCGGTGAGCAACTTCGCCATCGGCGCGGCGCAATCGGGCGCCTCCGACACGAGTCCTTCGAGAACACGACAGGCGTTCTTCGCTTTGTTCGTCAACAGGAGCGCCAACCCACGCAACGCCTTGCCGGAATTCCCGTCCGAGCGGCTGCGATTGGCGACGCCGACGATGTGATCGTCCGAAGCCGTGCCGGCCGCGTCGAGTAAGTGGTTGAGCGAGTCCTGGTGCAACGCGATTTCGAGGCGTTCATCGCCTGCGACGTTCGCCGCCGTCCACGTCCATAGCTCTTCAGGATTCTCTTCGAACGCGCGGCCCGCAAACTCCAGGAAGCGATCCTTGTCGCCGTTTTTTTGCGCGTGCTGCGCGAGCACATAGTGAACGGCGCCATCCCCGCGATCGGAGTCGTGCAGCACCTGCGCAACGCCGGCGAGAAGTTCGGCCCCCTGCGGATTCGACAGCAAGCGGTCGGCGAGTTTCATCCGATCGGTCTTGACCAATCCGGTGCTCGCGAGCAAGAAGATAGCGGTCGCGCCAACCACGTCCTTTCGGTCGAGCAGCGCTTTGGTGCGCGCTTGGCCGTCAATGTTGCCGCCTTCGACTAAAGCTGTGAGATGTCGCAAGGCGCCCTTGAAGTCCTTGTGCTCGACGGCCAGTTCCCAAACGACATCGCGCACGTCGTGGTCATGGCGGTTGTGACGCAGGTGCGCTTCGGCATTCTTGAGCGCGGCCGGCACGCGCGCCGGCGCCGAACTAGCGAGCGCAAAGAGTTGGTCCGCCGCTTCGCCGCCGCCGCCTTCGGCGAGCAGCAACTCGAACACGACCTCATCCATCGCGGCGCTGGTGTGACCGGCCTTGTGCGCTTTCTCCAGGGCCTTGCGGGCGGGCTTGAGTTTCCCTTTCGCCAGATAGCCGCGAATGTCGCCGACGAATTGTGTCGCTGACTTAGCCATCGGCGGCCTCCTCCACGTCGCGGGTACTGACGTCCGCCACCGACAGCGCTAGCGCCGCGGCGTCGGGCGCGGCATCGCCGGTACGGCGCGCGCGCAGATCTTCAAGCGCGGCCGCCGCGGCGGAATGCCACGGATCTTCCGCCAACGTTTGGTTGAGCAGATCGACCGCGTCTTCGGAACGTCCGACGGCGTACGCTGTGCAGGCGCGGGCGTAGGCGAGCTCCGCGCGCAGGAGCGGGTTGTTGGGTTGCGGTGCGTCGCGTAGCAGGTCTTCCGCGACTTGCGGTTCTCCCGCACGCATGCGCAACGACGCGAGCGTGATGCGACATGGCGTGTAGCTAGCGTTTTGCGCGAGCACTTTCTCCAACACTTCGATCGCCTCGTTCGGTTTGCCGGCCTTCACATAAGACGTCGCGAGATCGTTCGCTACCGACTCGTCGTATCCGCGGCGCAACGCCTGCGTCAACATGTTGACGGCAGCACCGGGGCGTCCGTCCCGCAACGCGGCGCGCGCGGCAAGGCGTGACTCGCGCCGCCCGCGGACCTGTTCGCCGACACCGGAGGCCTCCACCGCCGCCGCGAGCCGATCGAATCCGGCCGCCGCCGCTTGCTGGTCGCCGCCCAAGCCTTCGATGGATTTCTGCACGGCGCGCAAAAGCTCGGCGACGATCTCCAGGCGCTTCGAACTGTTCTCCTGACTCTTTAACAGCTCCTTGATGACTTTCTCGGAGCCGCGGGTCGCCGTCGCCACCGCGTTCAGGATCTGAACCGACTGCTTCGACGAGGAGCCTACGACGTGCTGGAGCAGCCGCCGTGTCTGGCGCCCGGCGTGGCGCACCGATGCCAAAACGTGCGGGATCTGGTCCATCCCGTTGGGCCACGAGATATTGAGGGGCCCTTGGTCCTGGCTGTCGTTGCCGTCGCGCCGGCTCGAGCGAGGCGACGTCGGCGCCGGCCCGAACTGGACGCGCAACTCCTTAATATTGGGAGAGGCAATGTCAGAAGCCTTGCCCGGACACCCGTACATCGTGCATTTCTCGTTCGCCGCAAACCAACACTTGGTGTGGTACGGCGCCGAACACGTACGACAGCGCGCGAGTTTCGGATCCTTCTCGTCGACCATGATCGGTCGATCGCAATAGACGCAGATCTCGCCGGTGAAGATCGTCACCAATCAACCCCCAGAGGGTGCGGTTGGCCCCGGTCCCCACCGCCCTTTTGCCCTGCGAACCAGTTCCGCAAAACCTTGGGCGAGGCGACCACCGCATCGGAGCCCGACACTCTATCAAGTCCGGGCTTGCGGCCCCACAACCTCCGGTGTTCGTTCGCCAACGCCCCAACAGTGCCGCCACCGCGGGCCGCGTCCCGCCCGGCCGCGGGGTCGACGGATTGGTACGCGGCCGGCCGGGCCCGATGCAGCTCCGCCTTCGAGCCATCCGAGACCCGCGCCGCCATGTCGCCCTCCAGCCGGAAGCTGGCCCGCCGAAAAGGAGGGGGCGGATCGGCCCGAATGGCGTTGAGATGCGGAATCGACGCTGGTTCCGGCTACCCTTAGCAGTCGGGAAGCGTATCTCTGAGTCGTATGGGATCGAACTATGTCCTCCTCGTCGCGTCGGGCAAGCTCCGGCGTGAAATTCCGGTTGGAGAGACTCCGCTCGTGTTGGGGCGGGGTCCGACGGCGAACGTGCGCCTTCCCGACGACTATTGCTCGCGCGAGCACGCTAAATTTTTCGAGCGCGAGGGCGCGCTGTTTGTCGAGGATATGGGCGCTCGCAACGGCGTTTTCGTGGCCGGCGAGCGGGTGCTCTTGGATCGGCGGCTCACGGACGGGGACGAGGTCAAGCTCGGGCGCACGATCGTCTTGGTGCGAAAAGCTCTCGTGCCCTCCACCAACACCAATCTCGGCGAGGGCGAGATCGCGGACACAGCGACCAAGGATCTGGGCCCCGAGGGCATCCAGTTCGTGGATCCGGCCGTCGAGCTCGGCTTCAACCTCACGCGCCTCGTCGCGGTTTCCGGCATGGGGCTGCTTTTTGAAGCGGACGACGTGAAATCCGAGCGCAAGGTCGCGTTCAAGATCTTGCGGCCCGATCGCGCGACCGAGGCGAACGTGGCGCGTGCCGTCGAGGAGGCGAAATCGCTTTCGCGCATCCAGCACGACAATATCGTCAGGATCCTGTCGACCGGGCGTATGAAGAACGGCGAGTCGTTTCTCGTCATGGACTTCGTGGACGGACTCACCGCAACCCAGCTCGGCAAGGCGGGGCGGCTTTGGATTCCCGAGGCGCTGCAAGTGGCTTCCGACACCGCCGCCGCGCTGAGTGCCGTGCATCAACGCGGCATGGTCCATCGCGACGTGAAACCGAGCAACGTCATGGTCGAGGAGGCGACGAAGCGCACCGTGCTGATCGACTTCAGCCTGGCGCTAACCGAGGCCGGCGGTCTCGCAAGTGCGCCCGCCGGCACGATCATCTTTTGCGCGCCGGAGCAGGTGCAGCCGCAAGCGCCGCAGGATGCCATGCACCCGGCGGTCGACATCTACGGCTTGGGTGGTTCGCTCTACTTCATGCTGGTCGGGCAGCACCCGTTCAAGGGGTCGAGCACGCTCGAGATTCAGCAAAAGAAGCTGGGTGGTCCCATCCCGCAGGTCAAGCCGCGGTTGAAAGGACGCGCCATCGACGAGCTCGACGAGATCATCGCGATTTGCATGCAGCCAAAGCCGGATGCGCGTGCGTCCGATGCATTGGAAGTGAAGCGCTTAATCGATCGCGCCCGTCGGCGGTACCCGCCCGCGCGCTTTAGTGCGGCCAACCGGAACGCCATGCCCTCCCCGGTGCGAAAGCGGAAATGACCGAGCTCGGCCTTCTGCCCCTGCACGGGCTTTCGAATTCGCCGCGGATCGCTCTGCCTTCGTCGGGGGACTTGGTCTTGGGACGCGATCCGGGCGAGAACGGCGTCAAAATCGCGGACCCGCGCTGTTCCCGGCGTCACGCCACGCTTTCGCCCCGCGGCGCGCGGTGGGTCGTTTTAGATCTTGGGAGCAAGAACGGCACTTGGGTCAACGGCAAGCGCGTGCGCGAGATCGAGCTGCAAAGCGGCGACAACCTGCGCATCGGTCACGCGGAATTCGCGTTTGGGCCAGACGGCGGCGAGTACCGCTGCGCGAGCTGTTTGGAGACGCTTGTGACCGCGCCGGCCGACACGCCTTACTGCGTGGATTGTCGGCGCACGTTTCCGCTGCTCGGCACTTCGTTGGGGCAACGGCGCCTGGTCCGTGGGCTCGGCACCGGCTCGTTTGGCTCGGTGTATGTCGGCCACCACCGCGGGACGCCTTACGTCGCGCTAAAGGTCTTGCACGTCGAGTTCACCGAATCGCCCGATGTCGTCATGAAGTTCTTGAAGGAGGCGTACGCGACTTCGGGCCTCGAGCACGAAAACATCGTTCGCTTTGGCGATTCCGGCCACGAGAGCGGCTACTGGTTCATCCTGCTCGAGTACTTCCCGAGCTACAGCCTCACCGAGGTTTTGGCGGAGCGCAGTTACCTCCCGGTGGATGAGGCCATGCCGATGGCGCGGCAGATTCTCTCGGCCCTTGAGTACGCGCACCAACGCAAGCTTTTGCATCGCGACATCAAGCCCGGAAACATTCTCGTCAACGACGACGGCCTCGTGAAAGTCGTCGATTTTGGGCTCGCGAAGCGGCTCGTCGACTCCGCATTCACCAGTCAAACTTCCACCGTCACGCCGGGCACGCCGCTCTTCATGGCCCCCGAACTCTTATCCGGCGCGCGCGCGACGTACCGCTCCGACATTTACTCCGCTGCCGCCACTCTTTTCCGCATGATCACCGGCCGCCATCCGATCGAAGCCCGGCGCCTTGACGAGTGGTTTGCCGCTATCCAGGACCAGGTGCCTCCGCCCGCCAACAGCGTGCGCACCGAGATCCCTGAACACATCAGCCGCGCCCTCTCTAAGGGCCTCGCCAAGAGCCCCAATGCCCGCTACACAAGCATCGCCGAGCTCGCCAAAGACCTAGGCCTATAAAAACAATCGCCCAAAAAAAGCCCCATATCGTCCAATGCGGTACCGGGTTGGATTTTTTCGCGCATAAGTTGTTTATTTGCAATGTGTTATGGCGTCAGAGTGCGGCATTGGTGCCGCACTCTGGGCATCCGGGGTCGGCACAGAAGCGGCGCCGGCCGCTGTTACCCCTTTCCAGAAAACAACTTAGGCCTGAATAGGGACCCGGCGCCACCCTCGGCGCTCACGGCTCGCCGCGACCGGGCGTTCGAACAGACGTAACTCATTTCCAAAAAATGACTTACGCTCAGACCAACAGAACAGGACCGGTTCTTGCGGAGACCCAAAGTGCGGCAGCAATGCCGCACTTGATCGACGTAACCTACTCTAAAAAAAGCACTTATGCTCGCCAAAATCCAACCCGGTACCGCATTGGGTGCTGGTGCGGTACCGGGTTGGGGGTTGCTGGTTAGGTGAACGTGATCATGTATAGCCAGACTCCTGTTCCTACGGTTGCTCCTAGTAGGGCTAGGAGGAGTTGGCCTCGCTTGCGGTGTTTTTTTGGGGTGTTCTTGGCGTTTTTGCCGCTTGCCATTTGGACGATCCAGATCACGAGGCACGGGACCGCAAAACACAGGTGAATGGTCAGAGGCCAAGGCGGCAGCGGCGGACCCGGCGGGCCGAAGTGGACGACGAACTCGAACGCCACCACGGCAGCAAGAAACGTGAAAAAACAGACGCTGTTAATCAGCGCGTGCGCGCGGTAGCGACGCCGCCGCGCCATCTGCACGCCAACCAAAACCGCCGGGATGATGAACAGCAACACGAGCAAAAAGATGTCGATCACGACGTGCGCGTTCGTGTCAAAAATCGCGATCACGGAAATGAGATCACCTCGGTGTCTTCGACCGCCTGGGAAACCAAAGCGTCAACGTCGAGCGGCTCCTCCGCCAACGCGGCCTGCTGCGGAGTCGAAGCGGTAGCGGGCTTAGCTGGAATGAAGAGCTGGCAACAATCCTGGTCGCGGCGCTCCGAAATGGCGGCCGTGCGAATACGTTTCGCGCGAGCAATGATGTCTTGCTTGTCGGTGCCGATCAAGGGACGCAAGACAAGCATGTCGACAACGTGATCCACGGTGGCGAGATTTTCCAGCGTCTGGCTGGCAACTTGCCCCACGGACTCGCCCGTTACGAGCGCGTCGCAGTTGCGCCCACGCGCGAGACGCTCCGCGATACGAACCATAAAACGCCGGTACAAAATGACCCGCAGCGGCTCCGGACAATGAAGCCGTACTTGCGTCTGAATGGGCGCCAAAGGCACCAAAAACAGCTTTGTGGCGTACTGCCACTCCGTGAGAACCTCGGCAAGATCGCGCGCCTTCTCCTGCGTCGTTTTGTCCACGAGAGGATGGCTGTGAAAGTGAATGAGGTCGGCCTTGCAGCCACGGTTGATCATCTGCCAGGCGGCCACGGGCGAGTCATACCCACCGCTCATCAACACCGCCACGCGTCCCGCAGTCCCCGCCGGCAGACCGCCCGGCCCGCGACGCCGCTCCAAGCTGACCAACATGCACGCCCTCAAAACGGAGATGCGAACATCCTCCGCCGCTCCCTTCAAACGCACCGGAATGCCGAGCGCCGCAACAACACGCCCACCAACTTCGCGGTTCACTTCGGTCGACAACATCGGGAACAATTTGTCGGACCGCCGCGAACTAATGCGAAAACTCGCCACGGGCTGCTCACGCCGCGAAAACTCCGCGATGATCGCCGCGGCGACCGCGTCCACGTCGCGCGGCAATTCCAGCGTGCGCATCACGTGCGCGACGCCGCAGATCCGCGTCAACAGATCAAACGCCGCGGCGACGATCGGGCGATCGGCATCCGTATCGTCAGCCTCGATCGAAACGAGCAAGCGCTTTTCCACCGATCGAATGGAGAAGCGCCGCCCGAGCCGGCGCAGCGACTTCTCGCAGTTCCCGACCAAGACACGCTCAAAGCGACGACGGTTGCCGCCTTTCAATCCGAGCTCGTGATAGTGCACTGCAAAGAGCGACATGGGTCGGGGAATCTAGCAAGCGATCCGGCGAATTCGTCAGGTTTGGAGCCATGGACTCCCCCTCGCTCCGATCGAAGCCACCCGTCCCCACGCGTCCGAGCTCAACGACGGCGTCGCCACGCTCCACCGGTCGTGCGGAATCGCCCGCGCGGAAACCTTCGGCCCCAACAGCGCGCCGCCCCGGTCGTTTGGCAAGGGGGGAGTCACGGGGACGGGGCCCGTGCGACGCCCATGGGGTAGAGAACGGTCGTCCCCTGGCGCCCCGAGCCGACCGGCCCGGTCAAACCCCACGACGCGCCGCGGCTGAAACGTGTGACCACGGCGGCGCGCCCGACGGCTTTCCGGCGAAAGCGAAGGCGACAATCCCCCGCTATCGTCCGCCATCACCGAAGCGCGCCGCGGGGAGAATTCGGCGACCAATGACGCAAGTCGTTTGACACCAACTGGTAGCGGAGATGGCAGCCCTCGTGGCGGAGATCGCGATCGACCGCGGCGTCGAATTCACCATAGATCCGGTTGACGCCCGTTGACGACCGCCGCTAGGCTGTGCGGTTATGGAAAGTAATCCGTTCGTTGGCTACGTGAAAGCAGGCGCTTTCGGCATCCTCGCGTTCGTCGTATTCATCTCGTTTTGGCAACGAAACAAGACCGAGGACAAGATTGTGTCGCTTGAGGCCAAAGTCGGTGACGTGTCGTCACAGATCGGCGACATGACGCGCGAGACCAGCCTGACAACTCGCGAAATCTCCGAGCTTCGCGGTAGAACCGAAGCCATTCTCAAGTTGCTCAAGTCGCGTAAGCAAGTCGTGGTCGTCGATGGCGGAACGAAGAGCTCGGAGACCGACCGAGATACCGATGACGATGACGATTCAACCGACGAGGGACCGAGCGGCGGAGAAGATTGGGGATGGAGCCTAAACGCTGGACTTGACAAAGACGTCGACCCCGGTCGCCCAGTCGGAACTCCAGGTCGCTACAAGAACTTCCTCAAGCTCGATCCGGCTGGACCGGATGTGCACCCTGAGGCGTCCAACTTCGGCGCGACGATCAACATCCCGTTCGCGTCGGAACCAAAAGGATTCAACTACCTTCTCGAGAATTTTGCCGGGCTGACCGAACACGTCGAAATCTATTGTTCCGACACGCCCGGTAAACGGCATTGGAAAGCTCCATCGAGCTTCAATTGGGCTCCCGCTATGTGCTGGCGCGTGGAAGTCAACGAAGACTACACCGAGTACACGCTGTTTTTTCGCAAGGACATGAACTGGCAAAAGCCGCCTGGCAACCTTACAGACTATCCATTCCTGGCAGGGACGCATCCGATCACAGCGCACGACTCGAAATTCACATTCGACATCATCCAAGATTCGCAGTCGAACTGCGCAGTACAGCGAAGCTACTTAGATGAACTCAAAAACGTCAAGGTGATCGATGATCACACGCTGGTGATTCAATGGAATAAGACCCAGTTCACGTCGCTTGCGCAGTCTCTCGCTCACAACATCCTGCCCAAGTTCGTCTACAACGTCGATGAGAAGGGCGACCCGTATCCGAAGGAAACGGTAGCGCAGGAGTTCAATGAACACTGGTTCGATGCTCTCCGCTACGGCCCCGTCGGTGCGGGACCGTACCGGTTCACAAAATACGAGGCTGGAAAGTACATCCGCATGGAGCGGTGGGATCGCTGGTACGGCTTCAAAGATCAGCCGCTCTATCCGATTCGCACGCGCCACCTGCGCATCTACGAAGAGACAGAAACGGCGATGAACTGGCTTCGCACAGGCGACGTCGATATCGGTGGCCTAAACGCCGCGCGCTACCAATCTTGGTGGCTCGAGCGCGACAAGGACAAGAGCAGCCCTTTCAACGGCAAGATCCAGGTCTACACGGCGCCGGCAACGTCGTACCTCTACATCGGATGGAAAAACACCGATCCGATGTTTGAGGACAAGCGCGTGCGCTGGGCGTTGACGCACGCCACCGACCGCCAACAGATCTGCGAAAAGATCTTCCTCAATCGATACACCCCGATGGGCGCGCCGCTCTACCCGTCAAGTAGCGAAGCCGATCCGAGCCTCAAGCCACCCGTGTTCGACCTCAACAAGTCTCGCGCGCTTCTCGACGCTGCAGGATGGAAAATGAACCCGGGCACGGGGCTCCGGGAAAAAGTGATCAACGGCGAGGTCAGGCAGTTTAGGTTCAAGTTGAACTGGCCGGGCCCGAGCGCCGAGTTTCAAAACGCGCTCGACCACATCAAGAACGACTACCTAAAAATCGGCGTCCAGATGGAACCCGTTTCCTCGCAGTGGGCGCAGTTCCAGCAAGACCTTCGCGACCGACAGTTTGTTGCGTTCTCGCTTCTCTGGGTGCTCAACGGATGGGAACACGACTTCGGCCAAATCTGGCATGGTGACCGAGTACAGGACCCGGGCTCCTCAAACTACATCGAGTTCCAAAACAAAGAGCTCGACACGCTCCAAGACTCCCTGCGCACATTGATGGATCCGGGCAAGCGCGTGAAGGCGATCCAACGGATCGGTCGCATCCTGTACGACGAACAACCGTATACGTTCTTTGGTTGGCGCCAGATCTTTCGCGGCTACTGGAAGCACGTAAAGGGTGTCGAAGAGAACCGCTATTACTTCCGGCCGCTGATGCGCACGTTGCCGTTCACGATCGATCGATAAGCCGTGGCTTCCTACATCATTCGTCGGGTTCTGCTCATGATTCCGACGTTTTTCGGAATCACATTCGTCGTGTGGTTGGTCATGGCGCTCGCACCGGGTCGCTCCGGGGAGCAGGCCACCGGCAACCGTGACGAGAGCATGTCGAAGGATCCGAACAAGGCGGCGCAAGAGAATGAGGCGCAACGCACATTCCGGCGACAGTTCGGACTCGACCGACCTATGTTTTGGAATGACTGGGTATCGCTCGGCGCTGATGAAGTAGGAGAAGATCTCCGGCTAGCATTCGGCGACATCGAAGACGTTGGCGCCGACAATAAGCGCAAAGCGAAAGAGCGCCTCGAGGACTACGGGCTCTACGCGGTGCCGCCGCTCATCGACTTGTTGCAGCGCACATCCGGGGACGAGCAAAATCAGGTTCGCTACTGGTTAGGACGGAGTGCTGTCCGACTAGTCATCAAGAGACCGGGAAAGAAACTCACCGACACCGAAATCAAACAGTTTCGGGAGTGGCGCGTCGAGAACCGAAAATTTGCAAAGTGGACGTGGAAAGAGAGCGCGCCCGCGGACGAACGCGCACCGATCGTCAAGTCGTGGGCGGACTGGTTCGCCAGCAACAAGGGTCGCTGGGAATACGACACGGGCGAGTACTACAAACGCCTTTTCACAGACACGCAGTTTGGCACGTACTGGGGTCGCCTCGTCAAAGGAGATCTTGGAGTCAGCGTCTTGCACAAGCGCCCCGTTTGGGAGCTGATTCGCCATCGCATGAAATACAGCTTGAGTCTGAACCTCGTTGCGTTCCTACTCATCTATCTGTTCGCAGTCCCGACCGGCGTGTGGGCCGCCGTGCACAACGGAACGACCAAAGAGAGAGTCGTTGCCGTCTTGTTGTTCGCGCTCTACAGCCTCCCGAACTACTTCGTCGGAACGCTCCTCATCAAGTGGTTCGCGACCGGTGATCCGTTCAAGTGGTTCCCACAGGGCAGCTTCGAGGCCGACGATGCGGCCCAAATGAACACGTGGACGCATTTCAAAGACGTCTTGTGGCACATCACGTTGCCGCTGATGTGTCTGACCTACGGCGGACTCGCGACTCTCTCTCGGTTCGCGCGCTCAGGAATGTTGGATGTGATTCGATCCGACTACGTCCGAACCGCGCGAGCCAAAGGACTAAGAGAGTGGAACGTGATCCTCAAGCACGTCGTGCGGAACGGAATTCTTCCAGTGGTCACGCTCCTGGGTACAAGCCTTCCGGTCCTGATCAGTGGCTCCGTTGCCATTGAGTACATCTTCGAGATCGACGGGATGGGCAAGCTGATGCTCGACTCCATCACAAACAAAGACTTCAACGTCGTGATGGGCGTCCAGTTGATTGTCGGAGTACTCACGATGGTCGGAATCCTGCTTTCCGACATCGCCTATGCGCTTCTCGACCCACGGATTAGCCTCCAATGAGTGAACTCGAAACGAACGCACAGGAAGCCAACGTTGTTACGACGTATTGGGACGTGGCGCGAGGACAGTTCGAGAAAAAACGCGTGGCTGTGTTTGCGCTACGCTGCGTCTACGGGTTGATTTTTCTCGCCGTCGGCGCCCCGATCCTCTGCATGAACATCCCGTACGTTCTCAAGAACGCGGATGGACTCAGTTTTCCTCTGTTTGAGAAGTTGTTCGACGTACTCGTGTTTCCGAGCGGCGTCGATCGATTCTTCAATCTGCTTCTCGTCATGTGGCCCGTTTGGGCTTGCTCCGGGAAGATCATTCGCGCGCTCGGACTGATCGACGGACAACAAAACATCCGCCGTGTCCGCATCTTCGGCGGCGTTCTGGCTCTGATACTCGCACTCCAGGTCGCCGTAGCTCTGACCGGACGCGGAATCTTTGGACGACTACTGCTGTGCAACGCAATCGGGATCGGGTTCCAGCTGCTCCAGGCTCATCGCGGACGACATTTGCAGCCGCGCTACCGAGCACGCGTGCAGTTGAAAACTAGATTCGCACTCGCCGCGCTCCTCTTGATCGTGTTCACCGTCTCCCTAAAAGCGTGGTCGCACAGCGGCAAGCTCGTCTTGTATCGCGTCGCCCTCGAAAAGCAGGACTCCAACGGCTGGGCCATCTCCCCTCCGTTGTTTCACCATCCCAGCCAAGTCGCTGAGTCGAGTGAGTTTATGGGGCGGAGCCCCTTGCAACCTCCCTCCGGGGAACACCTGCTCGGAACGGACCGAAACAGCAGAGACGTTCTCGCCCGGTTGATCTTCGGAACGCGAATCTCCATGACGATCGGAATCATCGCGGTTTCGATCTATACGACGATCGGAATCATCCTCGGGGGCCTAGCCGGGTACTTCGGTGGCTGGATCGACATGAGCATCATCAGCGCACTCCAAGTGATGCTGTGTATTCCAACGTTGTTTCTACTGCTCACGATTATCGCCGTCTTCAAGACTTCCAGCATCTTCATGATCATGGTTGCCATAGGATTGACGAGTTGGACCGGCGTGACGCGCCTCGTCCGCGGCGAATTTTTGCGCCAAAAGGGAAGCGACTACGTCATGGCCGCGAAAGCACTCGGCATCCCCGAGCGGAAAATCATCTTTGGCCACATTCTCAAGAACTCGCTGGGGCCGGTACTTGTGGCCGCGGCGTTCGGCGTCGCGGGCGCAATTCTCGCCGAGTCGTTTTTGTCGTTCATCGGTTTGGGAGATGCGAACGCGCCGTCTTGGGGCCAAGTCCTGCAGGCAGGGCGAGCCACGCAAAAAATCTGGCTCATTGTTGCGCCGGGCATGGCCATTTTCTTTGTCGTTACGGTGCTTAATCTTGTCGGGGACGGCATTCGAGACGCTCTCGATCCGAAGATGCGGAAGTAAACTCTGGGCATGTTCTTGCGCGCGTTTGCTCTCGCTCTTCTCTCGTTGTCTTTGGCCGCTTGCGGTGACAACATCGAACTCGTCATCATCGAACGCCTCGCTCCCGGCGACGGCGAACGCGGAGACGGCCGCGAGTTCACGTCATCGCGACCGACGCTGGATGTGCTCGTGCGCATCGAGTCCGACGCCACCGATTTCAACCCCGGCGACATCATGCGCGTTGAAATTAACGGCACCGATCGCACAGCCGACCTCGTCATGGGCGGCAACTACGCGTTGATTCGTCTCGACCCGCCGCCGCTCGGCGCACCGCAGTTCATAACGCTCGGCCAACGTGTCGGCCCCGTTCGCGACACGGTCACGATCACAGCGACCGCATACCTCGGTCCGACGCTGGCATCGGTGGCGCCCAACCAAGCGCAGGCCGGTTCCGCCGTAACGATTCTCGGCACCGGCTTCGACGCCGGCGTGGTCCGCGTATTTTTCGGCGGCGTCGAAGGCACGGTCACGGCATCGGACGCAACGTCGATCACCGCGACGATCCCCGACGATGCCCTCACCGGCTTGGTGTGGGTTCTCATCGGCAACGACGCCGCGGAGGGTATCGTTGGGTTTCAACTTCTTGACGACGCCGACGAACCGGTTCCGCTCGCGGCGTTCATGCAGTTGCACGCGGTGTTTCCGGCGAACGGAAGTATCGACACTCCGGTCACGATCTACGGCACGGCCATCGACGACTTTGTCACGCCGCGCTTTGTAAACTTCGAAGCGTCGCGCGTGTTCGCGGAGGAGACGATTACGGTCGAACCGATCGGCGACATCGTGCGCGCGGTCGGCGTCGTGAACATCGGAACCCGCGACGGCGCGGGCGAAGTGCGATTAGAGCGAGGTTTTGTGTCCAACACGCTCCCGTTTGTCGTCGCCACGCCTGTTGCGGCCGAGTAGGTTGCGATGACCGGCGCGGTTGACTTTCTGGCGCAGGCACGCGCACGCGATGCGTCCGACTTGTACGTCGGCGCGGACAAGCGTCCGTTCGTCCGCGTCGAAGGCGAGTTCGTTTCGCTTGGCGATGTCGTCCCCGCGGATGCAGCCGAGAGTTTTGTACGCGCGTGCTGCAAACTCGGAGACGTCGAACTCGAACACGACGTCGACTTTTGTTTTGACCATCCCGAGCATGGACGATTCCGGGCCAACCTCCATCACCACGTTCCCGGTTGGGGACTGAGCCTCAAGTGTGTGCCGTCCGCGATTCCGACTCTCGACGAGCTCGGCCTCCCCGAAACGCTCCATGAAGTGACGTGGTACCGAACGGGCATGGTGTTGGTCACGGGGCCGGCGGGATGCGGCAAGACGTCGACGTTGGCCGCGCTCATTCGCGAGATCAACAAGACGCGACGCGAGCACATCGTCACGATCGAAGATCCCATCGAGTTTGTGTTCGCAAGCGATGGATGCAACGTGACGCAACGCGAAGTCGGCTCCCATACGCAATCGTTCGACAATGCGCTTCGCTCCGCGCTGCGTGAAGACCCCGATGTCATTTTGGTGTCCGAACTGCGCGGCCTCGACGCGATTCGCACCGCCGTCGTGGCGGCCGAAACCGGCCACCTCGTGTTGGGAACGCTGCATACGCGCGACGCCGCTTCGACGGTGAACCGGCTGCTCGACGTGTTTCCGCCGTCCGAGCAGGATCAGATTCGCGCGATGCTCGCGACGTCGTTGCGCACCGTCGTGTCGCAGTTTCTTTTGCCGCGAGCGGGCGGCGGCCGGCGCGTGCCCGCGTACGAAATCATGCATGTGAATCCGGCCATCGCCAAAATGATTCGCGACGGCCGCACCCACCAGATCGCGGGGCAGCTGCAGACCGGACGCCGCCTGGGCATGATCGACCTCGATTCGCGCCTCCTGCAGATGGTCGAAGAGGGTCTCATCGAACGCGACACGGCGACGGAGTACTTGACGAACGCCGCGAGGCTCCGCGATGGACGTTGATCGCTGGCTCCGCCAACTCGCCGAGCGCGAAGGCTCCGACCTGCATCTGCTCGACGGCGTTCCGCCCAAGGCGCGCGTGCACGGCGTGCTCGAAGCGTTGGCCGACGAACCGATCGATGTCGGCGCGCTCGTCATGCCGTTGCTGGAGGCGCGTCATCGGGCGCGTTTTGAGGCCGACGGCGAAGTCGATCTCGCGCACGCGGTGGACAACGTCGGCCGCTTCCGCGTCAACGTGTTTCGCCACCACCTCGGCACGGGCGCCGTGTTTCGGATGATCCCTCAGATCATTCCACAACTGCATGAGCTCGCGATCCCCGACGAAGTGAAACGCTTCACCGATCTCCGGAGCGGGCTCGTGCTCGTAACGGGACCAACCGGAAGCGGAAAGTCGTCCACGCTCGCCGCGCTCCTCGACGTGATCAACCGCCGCGAGCACCGCCACATCGTGACGATCGAAGATCCGATTGAGTTCCTGCACACGGATCATGAGTCCGTATTCACGCAGCGCGAAGTCGGTCGCGACACGGAATCGTTCGCGACGGCACTTCGTTCGGCCGCGCGTCAGGCGCCGGACCTCATCTTGGTCGGCGAGATGCGCGACCAGGAGACGATTCGACTCGCCCTCACGCTCGCCGAGATGGGCTTACTCGTGTTTTCGACGCTGCACACCAACAGCGCGGGTCGCACGATCGACCGGATCGTGGAAGTCTTCGCCGAAGAACAACAAGCGCAGGTGCGCACGATGCTCGCGGGCTCGCTGCAAGGCGTGCTGAGTCAGATCCTTTGCCGCCGCATCGATGAGGTGGGCCGCGTGCCCGCCACCGAACTCCTGTTCACATCGACCGCATTGCGTTCGGTCATTCGCGAAGGTGCGGCGCACAAGATCGAATCCATGTTGCAAGCCGGCCGGTCCGAGGGCATGCACCGCCTCGACGACTCCCTTTTCCGACTCGTCTCGGACGGCGTGATCGCGGGCGAAGACGCGTACCGAAAAGCCGCCGACAAATCGCGCTTCCAGCGATTCGTTTCAACCGGCTAAGAGCGGTAGAATCGTCGTCGCCATGGCGAAGGTCGTGTTCACCGCAAACCTCAAAGCGTATACGGGTGGCATCACCGAAACCGAGGCCGACGGCGAGCGCGTCTGCGACTTGCTGATCGCGCTCGACCAAAAGATTCCGCGCATCGCGCACTACGTCGCGGACGAAGCGGGCGCGCTCCGACAACACGTGAACGTGTTCGTGAACGGTGCGATGGTGCGCGACAAGAAGAGTCTGACCGATCCGGTTCCGAGCGGTGCGACCGTTCACATCATGCAAGCACTCTCAGGGGGCTAATCCGATGCGTATCCTTGTTGGCACCCGGAAGGGTCTGTTTCGTCTGGAGCGCTTGCGCGATGGCTGGCATGTGAGCGCGCCGAAGTTTTTGGGCGTCCCCGTCCTAAACGCGATGCGGGACGGCCGCGACGGCGCGCTGTGGGCCTGCCTCGGCCACGGACACTGGGGACCCAAGCTGGCGGTTTCGCGCGACGACTTCGACACATTCACCGACGTGGATTGTCCGAAGTTCCCCGACGGCTGCGAGATCGACACCGACACGCCGTGGGGCAAAGAGAAAACAAAGGCGACGGTCAAAGCGCTCTACACAATCGTGCCGGCCGACCGGGACGGGTCGTTTTGGATCGGCACGGACCCCGGCGGCATGTTCCGCAGCGATGACGGCGGCGAGACGTGGGCCTTGCACGAGCCGCTTTGGAAAATCCGCAACGAACACGGCTGGTTTGCGGGCGGCGGCGGCACGATGCTGCACGCGATCTTGCCCCAGCCGGATCGCCCCGAGCGCATCCACATCGGGATTTCGTGCGCGGGCACGTACGAGTCCAAAGACGGCGGCGCCACATGGGAGCCGCGCAACCAGGGCGTGATTGCTGATTTCTTGCCGGACAAGTACCCCGAGGTCGGTCAGGACGTCCACATGCTGGCCCGCGCGCAAGATGACCCCGATGTCTTGTGGCAGCAAAACCACTGCGGCAACTATCGCTCCACCGACGGCGGCCTGACCTGGACCGATATGATGCCCGATGGCCGGTTCGACATCGGCTTCGGCGTGGCGATGGGCGGCAAGCAGACGGCGTGGACGGTGCCGATGGAGTCAGACGAGAAGCGCGTGGCCTTGGACGGCGCCCTTGTGGTGATGCGAACCGACGATGGCGGGGAGACCTGGCAAGAACTAAGGTCCGGCCTTCCGCAAAAGGACTGCTACGACATCGTTTACCGCCACGCGCTCGACGCCCAGGACGGGCTCGTCGCGTTCGGAACGACGTGTGGCCGCGTCTTTGTCAGCGAGGATCGCGGCGACAGCTGGACGGCGGTCGCGCCCCACCTGCCGATGGTGAATTCGGTCACGATCGAGCGCTGAGTGCGGGCGACGGGAAGCCACGCTTGTGCCCGATATGGTGCATCGGCGCAGTCGTGCGGAATCGCCCGCTTCTGTTGAGCGAGCACCCAGCAACACAGGACTCGGGTGAGCGACCCGTTCTTGCGTAACCAAAGTCTCCAAGACTACTTACGCACAGGAACAACGATTGGGAGCCGAATGGCCCCGAACTTGCTCCCTTTCGATCGAGTCGGTCGGGTTTTATGCTCGGCCTCTGGAGATTGAGCTCACCGAGAAGAGTTTGATCTCCGAAAAAAAAGAGTACAGAGCGTATTAAGCTGTCTAGGCAAAGCCTGAGCAGTTGGGGTCTACCCTGGCTGCAGGAGGGAGAGATTATGTTTCGTTCGCGCGTATGGGCGTCGCTCATGGGAGTGGCCATGCTCGCCGCATGTAGCGGTGGAGGCGGTAGCGGCGGTGGAGGCGGAGCCTTTCGCCTCGTCGAGTTCTTAGAAGGCGGCCAAGGCAATATTCCTCGCAACCGCGTCCTGAGCTTCGTGTTTTCGGGAACCGTCGCGGTGGGGCAAGACCTCGCCGAGCGGATTCAGATCGAAAACGTTCAGGCCGGAGCCAATTCGAATTTCTCCCGCGCCATCGGCACGTATGTGGTCGTCGCGGATCGCGTTTCTTTCCGTCCGCGTCTCCCCGAGCGCCAGGACCGAAGCGACGCCGGATTGCGTGAGGGCGGCAACTACACCGTCTTCTTGAAGGGCGGCGCGGATGCGTTGCAGTCAACCGAAGGCGATGCCATCGCGGTCCCGCAGCAGTTCAACTTCGACACGGCTGACTTTTTCGAGGATCCGTTGCCGGCGCAGCCGCCGCGGGCCCTCGGTCTTTTCGCACGCGACGCGACGGACGGCACAGAGATCGAGCTGACACGGCTCGACCCGCGCCCGACCGGCGCTGCGGCCATCGACAACGCGACGCTCATCGCGGCCGGCCGGGTCATCGAACCTGGCGCTGGCGGCTCACCGAACTTCGCGACGCCGTGGCAGTTTGACCTCGTCATCTCGGAACCGATTGACCCCGCCTCGGTGCGGACGGACACGATCGAGATGTTTGAGATCTTCTCCGACGCGACGACCAGCGCGGAAGACGCCGCTCCGGCGGCCCCCGCCGATCACTTTGGCAACCAGGTCAGCTTCCCGGTTCCGATCCAGGTCACGGTGCAACAGCGCGCCGACGCAACGACCGGCGTAATTCGGACGATCATTCGAGTCACGCCTTTGACGACACTCGTTGACGATACGCGCTACCGCCTCCGCTTCAGCGGCAGCATCCTCGGTATTGATTTCCGCAAGTCGTTTATCGGCGACAACGGTTTGACCGGCACCGGCACCGACTTAGCCGACGGCGCGGATTTCCCCGAGCCCGGCGGCCTCGGCTACACGGCCGAGTTCATCGTGCGCGATCGTCCGGCGATCACGGCGACCCGAACGGTCACCTACGATCCGCTCGCGGACAACATCGAGCCCGAAGACGGTACGACGACGCTAAACGGCGTGGCGAACAACACGCTCTATAACCCGGTCTCGGATCCGGGTCGCGCGGTTGGTTTCTTACCCGCGTTCGGCGACGGCAGCGATGGCCCGCTGTTGGCCGACACCGGCGCGACTACGGTCGTGGATACGGGCGACACGCCGAACGCGGCGGTCGGCAATCCGTTCCAGGTAACGGATCGCAACCCCAACAACGTCATGAACGGACCCGTCGCTTCGGGCTCGGTAACGTTCGACAGCCGCGAACCGTTCGTGATGCGTGTTGACTCCATCATCGTCTCGAGTTCGGCCACTCTCATGATCACGGGCGTCAACCCCGTGTTGTTCCGCGTCAGTGGCTTTGTGCAAATCAACGGCACGCTTACTGGCTCCGGTCTGAACGGCACCGATGGTGGCGGCCAAGGAATTGGCGGCATCGCAGGTCCCGGTGGATTCCACGGAGGTGACTCGCGCAGCTTCACGGGAACGAACTGCACGTTCGGATCCACGACGACGATGCAGGACTTCCAGGTCTATCTCAATGCGTGCTCGCAGGCTCGGACGAACTTCCCGTTCACCGACAGCGGCCAAGGGCCCGGACGCGGTCACGCTGGTGGTGAAGCATATGGTCGTCCGTCCAACGCTCCCTCCCCCAACCTCTACAACACCGGAACCGGTGGCGGTGGCGGAAGTCACGCGACCGAGGGCACGCCCGGAGAAGATCGCCTCAACGTGGACGAGGACGAGGGGACCGGCGGCACGGCGCTCGGCTTCCTCAAGGTCCGCAACAGCAGCGTCATCGGCGTTCGCGGCCAACCGGGCCCGACTTACGGCGACACCGTTGTTGAGATCATCACGCTGGGCGGCTCCGGCGGCGGCGGCGGCGGCACAGTCCATAACTACAGCTCGTTTGGCGTCGGCATGGGCGGCGGCGGCGGCGGCGGCGGCGGCGGTATCATCACGATCATCGCGGCCGGGTCGATCACGGTTCCCGGCGGAACGATTGCCGCGTCCGGTGGAAACGGCGGAAACGGCCGCTCCAATGCGTGGAACAACACGGCGGCGAACCGTTCGGTATCGGGCGGCGGCGGCGGCGGCTCAGGCG
The DNA here is from genome assembly GCA_021776785.1 of Planctomycetota bacterium. Classification (GTDB taxonomy): domain Bacteria; phylum Planctomycetota; class PLA2; order PLA2; family PLA2; genus JAJFFF01. Next base: position 231,268 of record JAJFFF010000044.1, read on the forward strand.
GCGCGATCGTGCTGATTTCCGGTGATGACATTCGTCTCGCCGGAGCAACGATCGACGCCCGTGGCGGCAACGGCGGCGCACGCGCCACCGTACAGTCAGGCGCCTCGTGCCTCAACTGCAACGGCGGCGGCGACGGTGGTAAGGGCTTTGTGTTCTTGATGGACGCCGACGGCCTCATCGCAGGCGTGGCCTCGGGAACCCCCGGCACACTTGAGACGGCGTTTGCGGTGCAAACCATTAGCTCGTTTGACGCGAGTCGCTTCAGTTCGATTCTCGCAGTGACCCGTTTGTTCAATGTCCTTGCGGCCAACCCCGATTACCTCGACTTGGCGCCGAGCGACGTCCTGGCGACGGTCAACCCGGCGCAACGCATTCGTATTCGAGCCAGCTCCGCCAAGGCCGACCGAAGGTCGCCTTTGGACGCTGACCTCGAAACCGAGATCAGCGCGTTTGAAGTCGCACTCGTCCGCTCAGCGGCCGGCGCGACTGTGGTCGACATCACCGGCGACATGGATAACCTCAACCCGGCGGCCCAGACTCCCGCGCGCGATGCGTTCGCACGTATCACGGCGGAGTTCGAGTACGACAACGGTCCCGAGTCCGCACTCGGCCCGTTCGCTTCGGTTGACCAAGTGGTCTTGAGCTTTACGTTCAACTAAAGCCCAACAGACGCTTACACAAGCGCCGGAGTCTTTAAGGCTCCGGCGCTTTTTTCGTACGCATCGGTAACACGCGTCCCCTTTTCGCACACACAACTTGCCGCAGCCGACGGTCACTGGAACCCAATCGCACCGCGCGACAGCCGACTGTCACCTCGCACGAGTTTTTTTCTGTGTTTTTACAAGATTCGTGGCACGTTTCGATGAGTAGCAACGTACATCTAGTGGAGTCGTTGCACGGCAGCGACGCGACCAAAAGACATCACACACCAACGAGGCGTTCGGGATCGCCTGCGCACCCGTCAACCAACCCGCGCGGATCCCATTCAGACAACTCCTCGGGAAGTCGGAATCCTCACCAGGTTCCGGCTTCCGGTTTTGCCCGAGCCTGCTCCCTTTGGGGTCAGAGATTTTCACCGGATCGTCGGGTCTACGTAAGCGACTGTGGGGACCGCGCTTAGGCCGAACTGTGCCTGCCGGTGCCGGGGTCGCGCCAAAGTGCCCCTTTCGAAGGTGGGAGGCCCCCCGCTATACTCTCCGGTGGTTGGGCTATCAAAAGGAAGACTCCTACGGGTGGTTCCCTAGATAGTCAGGGTGAAAACACAGTTCAGGCGCACGGGCGCCTCGTTGGTGGAGTGTGTCATGCGGGCAATTCGTATTGTTTGTCTGACGTTGTGCGCGGCTGTAATGACAGCATGCGGCGGCGGCGGATCCGGTAGTACTCAGGGTCAGTTCCTACTGATCCAATTTCTCGAATCTGGCCAAAACAATGTGCCGCGCAACCGAACGTTAACGTTCGGTTTCTCCGGTCCGGTTATGGAAGGCCAGGACTTCGCCGAGCGGCTCCAGATCGATAACGTGCAGTCGGGTGCGAATTCGAACTTCTCTCGCGCGATCGGCGTCTACGTCGTCGTGGCGGACCGAGTTTCGTTTGCGCCGCGCCTTCCGCAGATTCCGGATCGAACCGATGCGGGACTTCGTGAGAACGGTAGCTATATCGTTTTCTTGAAGTCTGGACCCGATGCGCTCCAGGCCGCGGACGGCGACGCCATTCGCCAGCAGCAGGAGTTTAACTTCAACACAAGTGATGTGTTTGAGGATCCGCTGCCGTTGGACCCGCCGCGCGCACTTCGCTTGTTCGCTCGCGACACGACGACGCAGGAAGAGATTGACTTGTCGCGGCTCGATCCGCGGCCGGACAGCGTGCGCCTCCAGGACAGCGCGACGCTGATCGCCAATGACCGGGTGATCGAACCCGGCGCCGGCGGTGCTCCGAACTTTGGCACGCCTTGGGAGTTCAACCTTCAGATCTCGGAGCCGATCGACCCCGCGACCATTCGCACGGCAAACATTGAGCTCACAGAGATCTTTGAAGACGCGACGACGACAGACGACGCGAGCGACCCCGGCGCGACGGACGGACACTTCGGCACCGCGGTCAACTTCCCGGTCCCGATCAACGTTTCGGTTTCGCAAGGGATCGACGAGTCCGGCGAGATTCAGACCTTTATCCGCGTCGTTCCCCTTTTCACCCTGGTGGATGACACGCGCTACCGCATTCGTTTCAGCGGCAGCATCCTCGGCGTCGATTTTCGGAAGACGTTTATCGGCGACAACGGATTGACCGGCGACGGGACGACGATTGTCAGCGGCCTGCAGCTGTTCCCGGAGCCCGGCGGATTGGGGTATGTCGCCCACTTCATCGTGCGCGACCGCCCGTCCATCACCGGCACGCGCACATTGACGTACGACCCGCTTTCGGATCGCATCGAGCCCGAAGACGGCACCACGACGAACGATCCGACACAGGTCAACAACGCGCTCTACAACCCGGTCAGCAACCCGAGCGAGACCGTTGGTTTCCTCGCGGCGTTCGGAACGGGCGCGGACGGCGACCTCGCGGCGTCGGGCATTGCGGTGACCACCCTCGACGCTGGCGACACCCCGAACGAGTTCATGGGCAACCCGTTTAGCGTGACCGACATCAACCCCAACAACCTGGGGAACACCGACACGCGTCCGGGCGGTCTTTTGACCTACGACTCGCTCGCGTACACAGAATTCAACTTCAAGAGCGTGACGATCTCGGGCTCGGCCACACTGCAAGTGACGGGTGCGAACCCGGTCATGTTGCGGGTGGCGGGTCTTGTGCAGATCAACGGCACGCTCGACGTTACGGGCGCACCCGGAACCCCGGGCGGCATTCCTTCCATCGCACGCGGTGGCGAGGGCGGACCGGGCGGTTTTGCGGGCGGCGACAGCCGGCCGAACACCGACGGGACGTGCACGTTCCGACCCAACGGTTGTTCGAACTTCCAGACAATTCTTGATGCTTGCGCGGCCACACGCAATCGATTCCCGTACAGCGACGCTGGCGAGGGGCCGGGTCGCGGTCAGCCGGGCGGTTTGACGCACAACTACCCGAGCACGGATCAAAAGAACGCACTGGGCGGCACAGGCGGCGGCGGTGGAAGCCACGCCTCACGTGGTACCGACGGCGAGGATCGCCGGAACGCAGGTGACGATGAGGGCACCAACGGTGACACTTGCACGACAGGTTTCATGCTCGTGCGCAATTCGGGCATGATCGGCGTACGTTCGGTCGCTGGCCCCACCTACGGCGACAACTTCGTCGTGGACATCGTCATGGGCGGATCCGGCGGCGGCGCGGGTGGCGGAACGCAGACCTACTCGACGTTCACGCCCGGTAAAGCCGCGGGCGGCGCGGGCGGCGGTGGTGGCGGCTCGGTCGCGATCATCGCGTCGGCCGGCATCAACATCCCCGGCGGAACCATCGACGCAAGGGGCGGCCCTGGCGGTCGCGGTGGTTTGGTGGCCTGGAGCGGTACAAGCCAGGTCGTGCAAGGCGGCGGTGGCGGCGGAGCGGGCGGCACGATTGTGCTCATCGCCGGCGCCGACATTGCGATCGCCGGCGCCACGCTGGACGCCCGTGGCGGCGCCGGTGGCGCACGCGGACTGGTGCAAGGCGGCGCATCCTGTGCGGCTTGTAACGGTGGCGGCGCGGGCGGCAAGGGCTATGTGTTCATGATGGACGCCGACGGCGTCATCACCGGCTCACTCCAAGCAACCCCCGGCACCTACGACATCGCCAACAGCGTGACCACGATCAGCGCCTTCGACGCATCCCGCTTCGAAGCGATCCTCTCGGTCACGCGCCTGTTCAACGTGCTCGCGGCGAACCCGGACTACCTCGACTTGGTGCCGGGCGATATCCGCGGCTTTGTCAGCCCGGGGCAACGCATCCGCGTTCGGATGTCGTCGGCGAAGGCCGACCCGTTAAACCCCTTGAACGCCGAATTGGACACCGAAATCGGGGTCTTTGAGATAGCACTCATCCGCTTCGACGCGGGGAGCGTGGTCGTCGACATCACCGGCGATGCGGACAACTTGAACCCGGCGTTGCAGACGCCCGCGCGCGATGCGTTTATCCGCGTGGTCTCCGAGTTCGAGTACGACAATGGTCCGGAAGCGGCGCTCGGGCCGTTTGCCACCGTCGATAGCGTGACGGTATCGTTCACGTTCAACTAAGACGTTTCTAATCCACCCAAGGGGCTCGTTTACGAGCCCCTTTTTTCGTGAAAACCCCGCGCCCTGCGGGCGCCCGCGGATCGCCCCCACCGGCGTTTTTTTTGAGTCGCGGCCGGATGTGCGAGACTTACCCGATGGAAGCATCCCCTCGCCACTGCGTCGCCATTATCGGCGGAGCCGTTTCCGGTTCCGTCGCGGCTGAACTCCTCGCCGAAGCTGGCGCCGACGTCATCGTCATCGAGCAAAACAGCCGTCCCTACGGCAAGATCGAAGATGGCCTCCCGCGATGGCATGTGCACCAACGACACAAGGAATACGAGAAGCTCGGCGCGCGGCTCAGCAAGCCCGGCGTGACGTTTGTCCCGCAGACAAGGCTCGGTCAAGACATCGCGTGGAAAGAGCTTTCCGAGGAGTGGGGACTGAGCGCCATTCTCCTCGCGAATGGGGCGTGGCGCGACCGCCGCCTGCCCGTGGACGGCGCGGAGAAATTCCTAGAGAGCGGCTTCGAATACCAAAACCCGTTCATCTATTGGTTCAACCACAAGATCGAATCGAACTTCGATGGGCGCCAGATCGATGTCCCGGACGGCGCGGTCATTTTCGGTGGCGGCCTCGCCTCCATCGACTGCGTAAAAGTCTGCCAAATCGAGAATTATCGCCGCGCGTTTGCGCGGCGGGGCATTGAAGTCAGCGACTTGGACTTGGAAAAAAAGGGCGTCAGCAAGCTCTGCGAACTACACGGCATCGACGATCCCGACGAACTCGGCGTCAAGGGCTGCACGCTGATGTATCGCCGCCGCGCGATCGACATGCCTTTGGCGCAGCCGCCGGCGAACGCGACGCCGGAACAGATGGAGAAGACCTACAGCGTGCGCCGCAAGTTGCTCGAGGTCGCGCAAAACAAGCTACGGTTCCACGTCCAGGACTGCACGATGCCGCTGTCGTTCGTCGCCGAGAACGGACGCGTGGTCGGTGTGAAGACGATCCGCACCAAGGTGGAGGGTCGCAAGGCCACGCCCATCGAAGGGAGCGAAGAAACCGTGCCCACCGGCCTCATCATCTCGTCGATTGGTTCGGTTCCGGAGCCGATCGAGGGGATCGAAATGAAGGGCGAGACGTTTGCGTTTAAGGACTGGGACCTTGGCGTGTACGACGAGTCCAAGGGCATCTTCGGTGTCGGCAACGTCGTGACGGGGCAGGGCAACATCCGCGCGTCTTTGCTGCACTCCCAAAAAGTCTGTACGTACTTAAAAGACGACTACTTCAAGGGAGCCTTAGGCGCCGCTTCGGCGGAGGCTGTGCAGCAACACCTAAACGGGAAGACTCCGCTGAGCGCGGACGAAGTCGCGTCCGTTCACGCGCGCGTGAAGGCGCACCACGTCCGCGCGGGCTACGAGGGCGACTACGCGTCGTGGATCCAAAAGGTCTCGCCCGCGGACATGGCGTAACCCCAACGCGACGGCTAGCCAAGGGTTCGCGTTCGGGCACTTTTCGACGTCGCGGCGGCCGGATCAGCGTCGCGGCGGTAAGATTGCGACGTGCGTACACTTCTCGCGACGGCCCTCCTCGGACTTTTGGTTCTCTGGTGGAGCCCGTGGCAGACGGATGCGCCGCAACCCGTCGTGCCTCGTGGCGACAACGGTGCGAGCGGTCCAGGTTCCGGTACGCCTCCTCCCTTCGGCGCGAGTTCATCGCCCCCATCGGCTTCGTCATCGGGGCCGGCGACGCAGCTCGACACGTCATTGGAGCGCGACCCATCGCTCATCGCGCATCGCCGCTACGAAGAGCTCATGAACGGTCAGCGCGCCGGAGCGTTTGAAGTTTGGTGGCGCAAAAAGACCGTCGCGGGTCAGGAATGCGTCGAGGACGTGACCATTCACCGCAGCCGCACGGTGCGCCTGATGAACTCGGTGCGGACCGTGTTCGAATCGCATTCGGAAACGACGACGCTCCGGACCGCGGAGGGAGGACTGCTGCGGTCGCACACGCGCATAAAGCTTGGGCGCGGGCGGGGCGCGCGCCTCGACGAGTTCGTGACGCGGCGCACAAAACGCGGCTATCACGTCACCGCCCAGGTCGGTGACAACCGCGAGGAGTTCGACGTCGCGTCGGAGCACCCCACCATCGTGGACGCGGAGTCGTTTGTCGGCAAACGCATTCGCAAGGGTGAATTGGACGTCGGCGATACGCTCACCATGCGGCAGCTCGACACGCGCAACAAGCGCACGATTGAGGTTTCGCTCCACGTCGAGGCGATCGAAGAAACAGGCCTCGTGCGGATTCGCGAGCAGTTCGAAAACAACCGAACGCTGTGGTGGTTCGATGCGGACGGGACGGTGCGCCGCATGAGCGCGGGCCTTACCGAAATCCGGCGCGACGACACCGTCACGCTCGATTCGCTGCCGCGCCGCCCGGCCACGTTTCAGGTCACCTTGCCCAGCGACATCGACGCGCCGCGTCTGTTCACGGGCCGCACGATGGTCGTCGATCTCAAGGTTTTGGTCGATGAGACGGTGCGCCTCCCGGCCATCGCGGCGAACCCGTTTACGCGCGTTCTTTCGACGTCCTCGGGCCAACTGCGGTTGGAGCTCACGAGCCATGATCGCGCGGGAGCGACCACAACGCTGCCGATCAAAGAGGAGAAGTTTGGCGACTATTTGAAGCCCACGCGCGTGATGGAGGTTGACCATCCGACGGTTGTCGCCACGGCGCAACGTATCGTCGGCGCCACGCGCGACGCGCGTACGGCAGCGACCAAGATCGCCGATGCCGTCTTCCATATGTTGGTCAAGCGATCGCCCGAGCTCGGTGAGCCCTCCGCCGTTCAGATTCTGCGCGATCGTGTCGGCGATTGCAGCGAGCACGCACTGCTCTTCACAACGCTCTGTCGCGCCGCGGGCATCCCAGCTCGACGCTGCAGCGGCTGGGTTTGCATCGGGAGCGACTGGGGCGCCCACGCATGGACCGAAATTTGGGTCGGCGAGTGGATCGGCGCGGATCCGACGACCAACGAGATCGGCACGCGCGCGCGCTACATCATGCTGCGCCGACAGGACGAGGCCGACTACCCCGCCGCGCACATTTTGGCCGAACGGTCCGAGATCAAGATCGTGCGAGCCGAATACAGCGACGGCGCCATCGCGTTTCAAGACGACGATCAAGATGACGCGATCCGCACCGGTATTCGCACGGCGCCTCTTCCCAAGGGTTGGCGCCTCCGCTATACACAGGGCGGCGCGATGCTCAACGCCGACGGCGTGCGCCTCACGCTCTCGATCGAAGGCGACCACGGATATCGAGCGCCGCACACGCTGGCACGACGCTACCGCGGCGGTTCGCAGGCGTTTGGAAATCGCACCGCGTATCACGCGCGCGGCGGACGCGGCATCGTCGTCCCCCTCGGACGGCAACATCTCTACATCGAGCGAAGAGATCGCGGCCGCCGCGAGATTCCCCTCGCGGAGCTCGCGAAGGTGCTGGAACCGACGATTTCGCGCGACGAGTAGGCGCGCCGTAGACGCGCGTGCAAGAGATGATCGACGCCGTATTTCCGCCCTGGTCGCCGCTCCCACGCGACGACGGAACGCTGTTTCGCGTGCGATGCACGGCCGATCGGCTGCACCTGTTGCTCTACGGATCTGATCGCGCCCGCCCGCGCGTACTCGCGCTCGATCCAACCACCCATCGGCGCGCTGACACGTGGGAAATCTTCGTGCCCGGTGTCAGGGAAGGGCAGCGCTACAACTGGGCGGTGGACGTGACCCGTCCGCTCGTGGATCCCTACGCCCTCGAAGTCGATGGGCCGAGATGCTTTGGCGCCGACGCCACAGGGCGCCGGCCGACGTGGCCCGCCCTGAACAAGGACCACCGGTTCGCGGGCGTCGTCGTGGCGCCCGCTCCCCTGCCGGCATGGCGACGCCCCCACCATGCCGACTCCGATCTCGTGATCTATGAGATGCATGTGCGCGGTTTCACGCGTGACCCGAGCGCGGGCGTGCAACAACCCGGCGGGTTCTCCGGCGTGGTCGAAAAGATCGACCACCTGCGCGCACTCGGTGTGACGGCTGTCGAGCTCTTGCCCGTCCATGAGTTCGACGAACAGGAAACGCAACACGCACCGGGCCTCCACAACTACTGGGGATACAGTCCGCTGAATTGGTTTGCGCCGAACAGTCGCTACGGAACCATCGCTGATTTTCGCGCGATGGTGAGTGCACTGCACGAACATGACATCGAGGTCATCGTCGATGTCGTGTTCAACCACACCGCCGAGATGGACGCGGCGGGCCCGACGTGGCACTTCCGCGACTTGGATCCGGGCGCCTATCTCACGCGCGACGTGACGGGGTGCGGAAACACGGTCCGCACGGGCGCACCACACATGCAAGAAGTCGTCTTGTCCGCGCTTCGTTGGTGGGTGCACGCCTTGGGCGTGGACGGCTTTCGTTTCGACCTCGCCTCCGTGCTCGCGCGCGACGAGGACGGTGCACTTTCGAAGGCGCCGCGTTTGATCCGGCGCATCGAGAGCGATCCATTCTTGGAAAAGACGCGCCTCATCGCGGAAGCGTGGGACGCGGGCGATTCGTACTTGGTGGGAAACTGGCCCGGCAACGAGCGGTGGACCGTATGGAACGACCGGTTCCGCGACGACGTCCGCCGGGCGTGGCTCCACGGCGAACCAAGCGCGCTCGGCCATCGCCTGGCCGGGAGCCCCGACGTGTTTTCTCGCACGAACCGTGCGCTCAATTTCGTGACGAGCCACGATGGGTTCACGCTGCGCGATCTCGTGAGCTATACGCGCCGCCACAACGATCCCAACGGCGAGGACGGCCGCGACGGCCACGCCCACGAAGTTTCCGACGGATTCGGTGCCGAGGGTCCGACCGCTGATCCCGCGATCATGGCCGCCCGCGACAAGACGCGGCGCGCGCTCCTCGCGACCCTGCTCGTGAGCGACGGCACACCCATGTTGACCGCGGGCGACGAATTCGGCCGGACGCAGCGGGGCAACAACAACGCGTACTGCCATGACAGTCCGCTCACGTGGCTCCATTGGAATGACGCGGAGCGCGACGCGGCATTTTTGCGCTTTACCCGCGCATTGATCGCATTGCGGCGCGCGCACTGGCGAAGCGACGCGTCCAAGACTTGGTTTGGGCCGGGCGAGGGTTTGTTTGGGTTCCATACGAACCGGTGGTTGATCGCGTGCAATCTGCGCGACGTCGCGACGGAACTCGCGATGCCTCAAGGTCGTTGGCGGCGGGCCGTGGACACGGCGGCCAAGTCCCCAGACGACGTCCCGGAACAACAACCGAGAATGGCGGCGTCGACCCCACTCGCCCCCCGCAGCCTCGTCATCGCCCTTCCGAACTAGCGGTCTCGTCGAGGCGCGACGAGCGCGCCGGTCTTGCACCGACTTTGCAGCGATTCTTGCGGCGATTCTTGCAGCGATTCTTGCGGCGGACTTGCAGCGGACAGAGCCCGCCTCTGGGGGAAATCAGTTCTAGGGTTTGCTCGCCGGGTCGTTGGGGTCGGTCGCTTCGTCGCGTTCAGTTTCGTCGCCGAATCCATCCGCGTCCGCGTCGATCCCGATGCGAATCCCGGTGCCGCGCGGCACCGCCGTAAACGTCACCTCGGTTCCCGCGCGCCCGAGCGCGCGCACAGCCCCGACCGACATCGTTTCGCCGTTGCGGTCGGTCAGAAAGTTCGCCGCCACGCGGTCATAGAAAAACCCGCGCGTCGGGGACTTCGCGATCAAGTCGATCGCACCCGCGTCAGCGAGCGCAAACAACGTGTCGAGCAGCGTACCGTTGCCCGTCGCGCCAAATGTGACTTGGACGCCGACCGCTGCGTGCGTGTCGTTGCTCAACGGTCCCCGCGGTTCGTTGAGCCGTCCCCCTCCGACCGGAAGTTCCGAACCCGAGAACGCCAACATGAACGCGGTGAGGTCCGCGATGTCTTGGACCGACTTCACGTCGAACACGGGCTCGGAGATAAACCGCGCGATGGAATCGACGGAGCCGTCATGAATGAATCCAAAGCCGGACAGGCTCTCGAGCTGCGTGAGTTCAAAACCAACGCGTTCGTACAGGTTGCGCAGCTGCGGAATCTTGAGACTGACGTTGGTTGAGCCATCGACAGAAACGAGGCTGTGATGGCGTTCACCGTTGGGCCCCGCCGGCGTCGGCCCCGCTCCCAACACGGAGACGTCGGGCCCCATGCCGGTCGGCAGCGTGTGACAGGTCACGCACTCAAAGCCCGGTACGCCGCCGTCGAGATCGTCGTTGCGATACAGGTCCAGGCCGCGCTGCGCGTTGCCGGCCGGCAACGGAAGCCCCTCCGGGCCGAAGCGACCCGGCGTGAAGTGGCCCGCGAGATCGAGCGCCGTCGGCAAACTGTTGTCGACGTTGCGAAACGGGTTCGGCGGAAACACGATCGTCGCGAGGAAGTCCTCGAACTCCTGCATCTCGCTCGCGGTCAGGCCCACGTCGTCGCCCAGCAACGAAACGAACGCGCCGTTGAACTCTTCAATACCGTCGCGGTCGCCGCGCCAATGGTGCGGCTCCTTGCCGACGATGTCACGCAGCGTCTGCGTCAGCATCGGCCCCTTCATCGGGTGAAAGTCCTCGCACGGCGCGACCAGGTCGGTGATGCAGTTTTGGTTGAGCGTCTTGACCTCGCCTGCCGGGTCGCCGAGATCCCACGCCAATCGATCGATGCGCGCATCGACGTGGCAGGATGCGCACGAGGTGTGGCCCAGGCCCGACGTCTTATGCGTGTCATACAGGTGACGGCGACCGTTGCGAACGGCCGCAGGCGTCGGGTCCAAAAACGGAACGCGCGCGGATTCCGTCAGCGCGACCGTGTCCACAACGGAAACGGATCCGGCAAATCGGTTCAACACGAACGCGCGCGCGCCATCCGTACTGAGAACGACGCCGGTCGGGCCCTCGCCGACTTCGACGCGGCCGACACGCGCGAGGGTTTCGTCCAACACCACAACGTTGTTCGAACCCATGCCCGTCACGAACGCACGCGTACCGGCAGCGTTCCAGGCGATGCCACGCGGATCGCCGATGGACTGATCGCGCTCGGATTGCGGAACCGTCGCCGTCGTGTAATCCAAATGACCGTTTAGGTCGGTGACCGTCCGCGTCAACGCCGCGGGGTCGATGGACGCGGCGCAGACGCGCAAAAACCTGCCGTTCACGTTCGGTTCAAAGCGCATTTCGTTTGTCGCATCCGTGCCGACCATCGTCACGCGCCCGGTTCCCGGCTGAACGGCCAGCGCCGCGCCGATGTTCATGCAACGCGCCGCATAGGTCACGGCGTTGGTGGCCGTGTCGATGATGGCGAGGTCGCGATCAGGCAACGTCCATCCCGGGCGCCGCCCGGAACGCGCGGCGTCCGCGCCCGTCACCATGGCGGTCCACTCGGTACCGGTGTCGTCGCACCACTCCCCGTCGTTGTCCAAGCGAACGATCATCGCAACCGCGGGCGGTGTCGGATTGCCCGGGCGTTGCAGCGGCGCGAAAACGGCTCCGTTGTTCGGCGGCGGATTCACACCGCCGTACGGGCCTGCGACGTCGTTGACTGCGTTCGGCGGGAACCCGAGCGTCATGCCGACCGCGGCCGATGCGCCGCCGCCGAGAACGGTCGTCCCGTTGCCCGACTCAAAGATCGCGGCGTACACCTGGGTTCCATCCGCGGACACGGCAAGCGCGCGCGGGTCCTCGCCGGCAATCTGGATCACAACAGGCGCCTGCGCCAAATCGCCGAGGTTGTACACATGCACGCGGTTGACCTGCGAACACGTCACGTAGGCTCGGGCCGGCGTGCCCGCGAAAACGACGTCGGCCGGCTCGTCGTCGGTCGCGATGGTCGCGCGCACGTGACGTGTCGTTAGATCCACGACGCTAATGGAGTCGGAGACGTGATTGCAGACCCACGCTTCTTGGCTCGTGCGCGCGCGCACCGACACCGGATCGAGTCCCACGGGAATCGCGGCGACCCACACCGGCGTCGCGCCGGTAATATCGAAAAGCTCCAACCGCGCCGCCGCCGTGTTGCAGACCAGCAACCACGCGCCATCCGGGGTGACGTCAACGGGGTGGACCGAAAGGTGTTCCCAGTTCACAAACGCGGACGACCCGGCAGGCAGCGGATCGATCGTCATGACCGGCGCGCTGTCCCCCGAACCACCGCACGCCGACAACGAAACCAGGACGAGCAACAAGGTGAATCGTGACATGATCGCCATACCCTATCGTTTCCCTCCCTTGGCGCGGCGGCGACTCTGCAGTTTGTCGAGCAGTTTGAGAAATAGGTGGCCGTCGCCGCCTTTGACGCCGGGCGCCCACCCATGCCAGCGCAACAAGTCGGCATCGCGCTTCGCCGCAAACTCAAGATGCGCGCCGGTGAGGGCCACAGCTCCCTTGCCGTACGCCACCACGACGGCCGCGGCGGTCCCGTCGGGATACGTGGCCCACGCGGCCGCTGGGTCGGTACGAAATCGGCTGCCTCCGGCGTAGACGGCACCCACCGCGTTCTGAGGTGAGCCCGCGAGGCGCAACGCCACGTCCGCGGCTCGGGGCCACGGGGCAAGCTCGGGCAACGGTCCGACGGCGGCGCCGCTCCAAAGCTGCAACGGATACGCGAATCGTTCGCCCTCCCACTCGACCGTCGCGCATGCGAGATACGCGCCGGCGCAGATCCCGAGATAGCGCCCGCCTTTTCGGACGAAGTCGCGCAGCGCGGCGAGATCGCCCATTGATTTTTGGATGGACGGCGCCCACCCGCCGGGAACGATCAGCGTGCGAGCGCGCGCAAGGCGATCTCGGTCGACCTCGCCGTCAAACCACAGATCGACCGGGATCCGAGCCTCATCGAGGCGACGGACGACGGCTTGCGCGGACGGGGCGAACACGCCGCGGCCGCAGTACACCGCGACGGGTTCCGCGCCCGCCGACAAACGGACGGCGCGGCGGCGCGCCCACAGCAAGTTGGCGGCGGCCGACCGGCCATCCAGAAACTCGCGATCACTGTCGAGGTGCACGGCAAGCAGCTCCTTTCGGGCCACGTCCCTGATCGTGCCATCGGCGGTTCGCACCCTGACGGAGATGACGTTTCCGACCGTTCCACCGGTCCGGGTCCACACGATGTCGCCCGAAGCGACCAGAACGAGCAGAAAAACAAGAGATATCGCGCGCATACGCGCCATCGTAGCGATTCTCGGTTGTTGGCGGGCCTTGCTATCTTGCCCGTGTGGACGTCTCGCATGAGCGCTTTCTCAGCCGTTTAGACGATGAGAAACGCACCTCCCCGGCCTACAAGACCAATCGAGAGTTCGTGCTCGCGAAGCTGGTCGAGCTAGGCAAAAAGGAAAAAGAAACTCAGCTCGGCGGCGGCCCGCGACGCATCGATGCGCAGCACAAGAAGGGGCGCCTCACGGCGAGGGAGCGAATCGAGCAGCTCATCGATCCGGACACGATGTTTTGGGAGCTCGGCATCCATGCCGCTGCGGGCATGTACGACGGGAAAGCGCCTGCCGCCGGTTGCGTGTGCGGCATCGGTCGCGTGGCGGGCCGGCTGTTCATGATCATTGCGAACGACGCGACGGTCGCGAGCGGCGCGTTCTTCCCGATGACCGCCAAAAAGGTCATTCGTAACCAGTCGATCGCCCTGCAGTCGCGGCTGCCGACGATCTACCTCGTGGACTCGGCCGGCGTGAACCTTCCGATGCAGGACGAAGTGTTCCCCGATCAGGATGATTTCGGCCGCGTCTTTCGCAACAACGCGGTCATGAGTGCGCACGGCGTTCCGCAGATCGCCGCCATCATGGGCATGTGCGTCGCGGGTGGCGCTTACCTGCCGGTCATGTGCGACACGGTGCTGATGACCGAAGGCAGCGGCTTGTTCCTCGCCGGACCCGATCTTGTGGCGAAGGCCGTCGGGAAGAAGTTTGACGCCGAAGAGATCGGTGGCGCGGCCCTGCACGCCGCGATCTCGGGCACGGTGGACTTCCGGGAAGAGGACGACCCGGCTTGCCTGAAGCGCTTGCGCGCCATCGCCGGCACCATCGCGCCGCCTCCCCCCGCTCCGTATCGCCGGGACGCGCCGCATGAACCGAACGAGTCCGCCGAAGACCTCGCGGCGATCGTCCCGAGCGACCCGCTTCAGGAGTACGACGTCCGTGAAGTGATCGCGCGCGTCGTCGACGAGAGCGCGTTCAGCGAATACCGCGCGGAGTACGGCAAGACGATTGTCTGCGCCTCGGCCAAGATCGACGGCTGGAACGTCGGCATTGTCGCGAACCAAAAACAACACGTCCGCGACCCCGGCAAGCCGTGGGAGATGGGCGGTGTGATCTACTCGAGCAGCGCGGAGAAGGCGGCGCGCTTTATTCTCGACTGCAACCAAAAGCGCATGCCGCTGATCTTTTTGCACGACGTCAACGGGTTCATGGTCGGCCCGGCGAGCGAACGCGAAGGCATCATTCGCGCGGGCGCAAAGATGGTCAGCGCGGTCTCGAACTGCGTCGTGCCAAAGATCACCGTCATCTTGGGCGGATCCTTCGGCGCGGGCCACTACGCCATGTGCGGCAAAGCGTACGACCCCAACTTCATTGTTGCGTGGCCCCAGTCGCGCTACTGCGTGATGGGAGCCGAACAGGCCGCGGGCACGATCCGCGATGTGCGTGCGGGCTCCATGAAGCGCAAGGGCATCGAGATCGACCAAGAGGAGCTCGAGGCGTTTTACCGCGAAGTGCGCGACAAGTACGCCCTTGAGACCGATCCGGTGTACGGTGCAGCGCGGCTCTGGGTCGATGCGATTATCGATCCGCGCAAGACGCGCGGGTTTCTCGCCACGGCGCTGGAAGCCGTAGCGCACAAAACCGATTTGGAACCGTTTCGACTGGGAGTGTTTCAAACATGACACAACCGCTCATCCTCGTGCGAGACGAAGGACCTGTCCGTTGGCTCACACTCAACCGCCCGGAGAAGCGCAACGCCCTCAACGCCGAACTCGTCACCGCGCTGCGCGACGCGCTCAGCGACACGGGGCGGGCGCGGTGCGTCGCCATCACGGGCACCGGCAACACGTTTAGCGCGGGGGCCGACCTCGCCGCTCTGAAAGCGATGCGCGACGCATCGATCGAAGAGAACGAGAAAGACTCGTTGCATCTCGCCGAGTTGCTCCTACAGATCGCGGAGCATCCGCTGCCGATCATGGCGGCGCTCAATGGCCACGCGATCGCGGGCGGCGCGGGACTCGCCGTGGCGTGCGATCTGACGTTCGCCGTTCCGGGCGCGCTGTTTGGCTTCAGCGAAGTGCGCATCGGCTTCGTGCCCGCGATCGTGCTCAACTTCTTGATCCGCGCCGTCGGCGAGAAAGAAGCCCGCGCGCTATGCCTGACCGGCAAGCGCATCCCGGTCGAGGAAGCGCAAAAAGCCGGCTTGCTCGGCGTCACGCCTGCGCTCGAGGAGACTGTCCAATACTTCGGCGAGCAGTTCGCCAAGACGAGCCCGGAAGCCGTGGCTCACACAAAGCGTCTCTTCCTGCAGCTCGGCCATCTGCCGCTGCGCGAGGGCGTGCTTTTGGCGGCCAAAGAGAACGCCGCCGCGCGCGCGGCATCGGATTGCCGCGAGGGTATCGCAGCATTTTTGGAAAAACGGACCCCACGCTGGGTGCCGGACAAGTAACAAGACGAGGAGAACAAACCCGATGAGCGATTCCGCGATCGAGGCATGCGACAAGCACATTGCGAGTGTTGGCTTGGATACCAATTCGTCGCGCTGGCGCAGTGGCCTCAAACAGCCCCCGCTGTTTCCGTTCGACAGCGACAAGACGTACTTCTGGGACATCGAAACCAACGTTGGATCGATCCGCGTCAAGCTGCTGCCCGACGTGGCCCCGATGCACGCGTCGAGCACGATGTTTTTGTCGCGGACGGGCTTTTATGACGATCTTGCGTTTCACCGCGTGATCGACGGGTTCATGGCGCAGGGCGGCTGCCCGCTCGGCACCGGCACCGGTGGACCGGGCTACCAATACGACGGGGAGTACGATCGCAACGTGCGTCACGACCGCCCCGGCCTCCTCAGCATGGCGAACGCCGGCCCGGGTACCGACGGCAGCCAGTTCTTTTTGACATTCGTGCCCACGCCGCACTTAGACGGCAAGCACACGATCTTCGGCGAGGTGACGGGCGGCCTGGAAACACTCCGGGCGCTTGAAGCGATGGGCTCGCGCTCCGGGCAGACGCGCGAACCGCTCATGATGATCAAGACCACCGTGGTCGCGGAGTAAGTTGATGTCCTGGGCGCGGATCGGCATTCTCACGGTTTCCGACCGCGCCAGCCGCGGGGAGTACGAGGACGAAGGTGGCCCCGCGATCAAGGCGCTGCTCGGTGAGATCCTCGTCTCCCCGTGGACCCCGGTCATGGCCGTCGTTCCCGACGAGCAGGCCAAGATCAAGGCGGAGCTGCGGCGGATGGCGAACGCGGAGAAGTGCTGCTTAATCGTCACCACCGGCGGCACAGGTCCCGCCGTGCGCGACGTCACGCCGGAAGCGACCGAGGCCGTCTGCGAAAAGCTCCTCCCGGGGTTTGGCGAACAAATGAGGGCCGTGTCGCTCACCAAGGTGGCCACGGCCATCCTGTCCCGTCAGACCGCGGGGATCTGCGGCAAGAGCCTGATCATCAACCTCCCCGGACGGCCGAAAGCGATCGGCGAGTGCTTACTGGCCGTGTTTGCTGCCATCCCCTACTGCATCGACCTGCTCGAAGGCCCCACTCTCGAGACGGACGAGTCCGTCGTCGTCGCGTTCCGACCGCGGCAGAAATAATCTGGGATTATGGAACTCTCGGGCCGATGCGTTCTGGTGACGGGAGGGGCCCGGCGGATCGGGCGGGCGATCGCGCTGGCCGTGGCCGGCGCGGGCGCGAAGGTCATCATCCACCACCATCGATCGGCCAGCGAGGCCGAGGCGGTCGCCGCCGAGTGCAGAGCCCTGCCGTCTTGTCAGGGAGCTGTCACCCTGGCCGCGGACCTGGCGCAGGCCAGCGCGTGTCTTGCACTCGCCACGGCGGCCGAAGACGCAGGCCCGGTCGACGTGCTGATCAACAACGCGGCTGTCTACCTCAAGACACCGCTTGCATCCCTTGACGCCGCAAGTTGGGACGCCGTCCAGGCTGTCAATTTGCGCGCACCCGTCCTGTTGGCGCGAGCACTGGGGCTTGCCATGCGGGAACGCGGCGAGGGCGTCATTCTCAATCTCACCGACTGGGGAACGGACCGTCCCCACACGCACTATCTTGCGTACGCGGCCGCCAAAGCCGGTCTCATTTCGGCCTCCGCAGGGCTTGCAAGGGCCCTAGCGCCCGAAGTTCGGGTCAATTCCATCGCACCCGGCGCGATTTTACCGCCAGAAAATGCGTCCCCGGAATACGACAACGCCGTCCGCTCAGCGACCCCTTTGGGGCGTTGGGGCGGTGTATCGTCCGTTACATCCACCATTTTGTTTCTGATCGGTAACGATTTCACGACCGGCGGCAATTATTTGGTAGATGGCGGACGTTCTACGCGTTGATACGGAATTTTTACGCGCCCCGAATAGTCCTACTTACGTACTTGTAGGTAGGAGGTCGTTCTTAGGAACGCCATCAGGTCCCCCCGCTCCCGCCCAGAGACCGGAGCTGCATATGAAAATTTCAACCCGCACATCCCCCCGCATCGGCAACGTCGGACGCCGTCGGCGCAAGAAGAAGTTCCCCGAACCGATGACGTTACTGCGAGTCGAATGGCTCCAGTGGCTCGTCGCCGAATTCGGACCCGAACTCGTTTCCGAATGGGAAAAGCCACCCGTGTCGTTCCGCGAATGGTGTCGGAGCCGCGAGTTGGCTGCGCACGAAGCAGCTTAGCTGCTTCGTGCTGGCCGAGTATTCCTGGGTTCAACATCGTGAGATGTTGAACCAGAAAACACAGCGTCGCCAGAGGCGTCAGAAGGCATTCAGAAGCATGCCAAACCGCACGAACGTCAGAGTCTCAACACCGTCAGGTGTTGAACCAAGAGACACACGTCGTCTCGGCGCCTTAGCGCCGCCGACGACGCCCGCCGCCACGCCGGCGCCGCCGCCCGCCCGGGGGGCCGCCGGGGCCGCCTTCGCCGTCGTCGCGGCGCATGGGGCCGCGATAGACAATCCGGCCTTTCGAGAGGTCATACGGCGACATCTCGATGGTTACGACATCGCCAGGGAGCATGCGGATGCGGTGGCGTCGCATGCGTCCGGAGACATGGCACAAAATCTGGAGCCCAGCTTCCAATTCACATCGAAAGCGGGTGCTCGGCAAGACCTCAACGACCTTGCCCTCTACGCGGACGGGTTCTTCCTTCGCCATATCTAAGCCGCGTATTCTAGCACGACCAATAGTTATCGCCGCAACGCTCGATTCGCGGTTTTTTGGACGTCTTAGGCGGGCCGGTACGGGACGTAGTCCGGCTCCCAAACGGCCGCCGCAATCGCCGCCTCAAGATCGTCGCGCGGTTCCGCCACGCCGTCGCTAACGGCGCGTTTCGCGACCGCGCGAGCCACGGCCATCGAGCAGGAGCGCACCTCGCGGATGCTCGGGTAAACACACGACATCGCACGGAGTTCGTCCGACACACACCCGGCCAGAGTTTGCGCGGCGGCCAAGAACATGCCGTCCGTGACCTTCGTTGCGCGCGACACAATCGTTCCCAAGCCGACCCCGGGAAAGATAAACACGTTGTTGCCTTGACCGATCCGGTAACGACGCCCGCTATACAAAACGTCGCCGAACGGACTGCCGGTCCCGACAATCGCCCGCCCCTCGGTCCAGTGGATGATGTCGACGGGCTTCGCTTCGGCGTGCGATGTGGGATTCGATAAGGGCAAGATGACCGGTCGCCGTGTGTTCTGCGCCATCATGCGGACGACGTCCTCGGAAAATGCGCCGGCTTGCCCGGAAACGCCAAACAACACGGTCGGACGCGCACGGCGGACGACGTCGGTCAGCTGAATTCGATCGCCGACCGCACCCCAGTCCGCGATTCGCTCCGGCTCCACGGCAAACTCACGCTTGTGCCCGTCGAGTCCTTGGCGCCCTTCGACGACAAGTCCCTTGCTGTCGAGAGTAAAGATCCGCGACTTCGCTTCGGCGCGCGTCGCGCCTTCCTCCACCATCGCATCGACGATCAAACGGGAGATTCCGACGCCTGCCGACCCCGCGCCGAGCAACACGATGCGCTGATCGATGAGCTTCTCGCCCGTGATGCGCATCGCGCCCAAGAGACCGGCGACCGAAACCGCGGCCGTTCCCTGAATGTCGTCGTTAAACGACGAGATCGTGTCCCGGTGCGTGTTGAGATGACGAAAACTCGTGCCCTTGCCGAAGTCCTCCCACTGCAGCAGCGCCGTCGGGTATACGCGTTTCACCGCACGCGCAAACTCATCGACGAGGCTCCAATATTTATCGCCGCGCAGGCGTTTTTGGCGCCACCCCACATACAGAGGGTCCTTCAACAGATCGCCGTTGTCGGTGCCGACGTCGAGTGAAACCGGCAAACAACACGCCGGGTGAATGCCCGCGCCGAGCGTGTAGAGCGCGAGCTTTCCGATCGGAATACCCATGCCGCCCACGCCCTGATCGCCGATCCCCAAGATGCGTTCGTTGTCGGTCACAACGATCACTTCCGGATCCGCCGGCACGTTACGCAGCACTTGCTCCATGCGCCCACGGTCCGCAGGCGTCACGAACATGCCGCGCGTCCGGCGAAAGTGATTCGACCACTTGCGACACGCTTCGGCGACGACCGGCGTGTAGATGATCGGAGTCATCTCTTCCAAGTGCTCCGAGACCAACCGAAAGTACAACGTCTCGTTGCTGTCTTGAATGCGCGAGAGCAAGAAGTATCGATCGATGTCGGTTTCCATCTGCCGGTAACCCGACATGGCGCGGTTCACCTGCTCTTCGATCGTGGTCACGTACGCGGGCAAAAGTCCGCGCAACCCAAAGATGTCGCGCTCATGCTCGGTGAACGCCGTTCCTTTGTTGAGCAGCGCGTCGCGGAGCAGACTCTTGCCGCGACGCATGATCGGCAGATAGCGCTCGCCGGAATCGGGATCGACCTTGGGCAGGTAAGACATGGGCGGCGATTATACGGGGGCCGCGGCCATACGGGCGACGTCTACACGGCGGCTGGGGCCATCCGGGAGCGGGCCTTACGCGACGGCGGCAGGCACGGGCATTTCGCGCCGCGAGACGATCCAGCTTCCGAACGCCAACGCAACGACGAACGCGACGGTCAGCGATAGCACCGATCCCTGCCACGTCTCGTCGCGCGCGAATCCGCGTTGGAGCTCCTGCATAAAGAAGCTTCGGCCCTCAAAGAGCCCCATCTCGATGACCGCGACATGGTGCCAGACACTCATCTTTGTAAGACCACTCGCCGGCATCTTGGACACGATGAGCTCGAAGACGAAGATCCAAAAGAATCCGACGTAGAGCGCGCGCGTGAAGAGTGCGCGAAGTGCAGCAAACATCGCGGCGTACACAGCGAACGCGCCGACACTGGTTGCCATCAATCCCAAGAGCTGCGTTTTCGTGAAGTCCACTTGCTTGTCGTAGGGCATGGTGCACAGGTACATCGCCACGGCGATGACGACGCCAAAACCGAGAACGAAGCCGAAGTACTTGCCCAGGAACACGGCCGCACGGGACACGGGACGCGTAAACATGTACGTAATGGTCCGCCCCTCGAGTTCGTCGCCCATGACGGCGACTCCAAGCGCCAGGCCGGCAAACGGGACGGCGAACTGCGCGAAACCGAGGAGGCTGACCGACAAAAAGCCGGAAAGATTGGCGCGGGTTGGCGGCGTCAGAAACGCGGCCAGGATCGGCAACCCAAACACGAACAGGAGCGCGAGCGCGCGCTTGCCACGAAACGACTGTCGAATCGATTGCGCGGTGATGAGAACCAGACCACGAAGATTGTTCATGCCACCAAGTACCGAAAGATCGCGTCGAGTCCGACGTCCTCTGCCTCGATCGCGTCAACCGTGTAGCCGTGGTCCAAGACGAGCCCCGGCAAGGCGTCGTAAATGTCGTCGGGCTTACGCGTCGTTAAGCGAAGCGCCTTCTCTTCGATATTCACACTCAGTACTCCCGGAAGTTCCAAAATGCGGAGCGCCAACTCGCGCGGGTTATCGCATTCCAGACGAACTTTGTGCGGATAGCGATCGAGAAAGCCGCGGATCTCGTCTCGCATGCCCCACGCCCGCACGCGCCCCTGATACATCAAGATCACGCGATTCGTCATCTCTTCGACTTCGTGCAGGATGTGGCTGGAGACGATAACCGTTGCGCCCGCGTCGCGCTGCTCGGCCACGAGATTCATGATGCGACGCCGCGCGACCGGGTCCATGCCCGTCAGCGGCTCGTCAAGAATGAGCAGCTTCGGTTCGTGCGCGATGGCTTGCGCCAACTTGATTCGCTGACGCATGCCTTTGGAGTACGTGCGGATGCGACGCTTTGAGTCCTCGACCAAATCCACACGCTCGATGGCCGCTTCCGCCAACTTGCGTGCACGGGACGCGGAAAACCCGTGGAGGCGCGTCAGATAGATGACGAATTCGCGCCCGGTCATGTCCTCGTAGAACGCGTCTTGCTCGGGCAGATACCCAACGTCGCGAAAGACGTGCGGCCGCCGACACGGGTCATGGCCGAACAGTTCAACGCTTCCCTGCGACGGCGCGATTTGACCACCGAGCAGTTTAAGAAACGTAGACTTGCCCGCGCCGTTCGGACCGAGCAAGCCCGTCACGCCCGGTTCGATCGTGATCGTGGCGTCGACGAGCCCAATGACGGAGCCGTACCACTTGGCGACGCGGTCAAATGTGGCGATCATGCGACCACCTCGACCTTGCGGATGCGCCAGATCAACATCGCCAAACTTCCTCCGGTCCAAAGCGAAACGGACCACCACGCGGCGGAGAGATCAAGACTCGCGACGTAGTTGTCTTGAACAAACTGTCGGGGAATGGGCAAGACGTCGCTCGTGATCCGTTGGATCGCGCTAAACGGCGAAACGGCGAGCCACGATGGATCGCGAAAGACGCCTCGCGCCAACATATTGCCGGCAAAAAACGCCAGCATGATGATCCCGAAGAAAACCAGTACGGCGTGGTTCGTTCGCTCGACCAGGGATGACACGCCGATCGCAAGAGCTCCGTAAAGACAACACGCTACCGCGCCCGGGATCAGCGAGCGCCCGAACGTGCCCAGATGCGCGGCGGCGGTTCCCTCTCCGGACAGCGCGCAATCGGTCAGATACATGCAGATCGGAGGCGCCAAGAGGAACAGACCGAGAAAGAAAAACAGCGTGAGGAATTTCCCCGCCACATAGTCGAAGTGACGAATCGGGCGCGAGAAGTAAAGTGCGAGCGAGCGCGAGCGCCGGTCCTCCGCAATCAGGGGCGCTCCTGCGAACGCGGCGACGATCACCGCCAGCGAAAGAAGCGACGGGAAGAACATACGGTTTAGGTAGGCCAGGAGATTGGAGTCTCCAAACATCGTTCGAACCGCGCTCGCGATATCGGGCGCGCTCGGCGGACGACCGGCACCGTCAATCCTGACTTTGCCTTCCGCAATCAACCCGAACACGAGCGAAGCCACGACACAGGCGATGACCGGCGCAAAAATCACGAGCGCTTTGAGCAGCCGTTGCCGCAGCAACCGCCGCACCATCGTCGACGCGATCGCGACCGAAGCCATCGCACTCGGTCGGGCTTGCCCATCCCACGCCCGATAGCTGGCATCATCAACCGGCATGGGGCTCCTCCACCGCGTCTAAGAACACGTCTTCAAGCGAACGCCGTACGGCCATGAGGCCCTTGACGCGGGCCTGACTGCGACGCGACGCTTCAAAGATCAACTCGGTCGTGGCACCCAGTGGCAACACGACGTGCACAGGACTCTTCGCGCTCGCGACCGCGCCCAACTCCGTGAGCGACGCGCGAAACTCGGCATCGTGATTGGCGACCGTGACGAGATAGGCGCCTGTCTGCCCGGCGGTCAGCTCCTTGATGTCGCCGCGGCGCGCGACGCTTCCGCCGCGCAACATGACAACCTCGCGGCAGACCAACTCGACATCTTTTAGGAGGTGCGAACTCAGGAGTATGTGCTTTTGGTGGTCGCGCGCGAGCTCGGCAATCAGCGTCAGCATCTCGTCGCGACCGCGCGGGTCCAGGCCGTTGGTCGGTTCGTCCAGGAACAAAAGTTCGGGGTCATGCACCAATGCGATCGCCAACTTGAGGCGCTGCTGCATCCCCGTCGAGTACTCCGACGCGTCGCGGTAACGCTCTTCGCCGAGCCCAACGAAATACATCACTTCGTGCGCGCGCTTGAACGCGGCGCGCGCCGGCATCCCGGCCAATCGGCCCATGAACGAAACCGTGTCCACGCCGTACAACCCGGGCACGAGGCACTCGCTCTCGGGCATGTACCCGAGCCGCGCACGCACTTCGCGCGGCGAACGCATCGGGTCGACGCCGAGAACGGACGCGGTTCCCTTCGCCGGCAACAAGCCGAGCAACACGCGGAGCAACGTGGTCTTGCCGGCGCCGTTGGGGCCGAGAAGGCCGGTCGCCCCCGCGCCGATCTCTAACGTGACATCGTCCAACGCGACGGTGGTTCCAAACGATTTGGAGAGATGGTTGGTTTGCAGAATCACCGGAGAGATTGGTCAGCGTCGGGGTCGCTTGGGCGCAAGTGTAACCGCGTGGCGTCGAATCGTGGGACCGACCCGCGATAATCCCTGCATGGGCGATCGCTGGGAATCTGCTGCGCGCACGGCGCGCGCGTTGGCACACGAGGCGGCGATCCTTGCGGCGAACATGCAAGCCGGCATCACCGCGCGCGAAAAAGACGGCAACCTCGGTCCGGTGACGGCGGCGGACGTTGCCGTCGAGACGCTGATCCTGCGGCGGCTCGAGGAGGCGTTTCCAAACGACGGCATCTTGTCGGAAGAGACGCGCCTATCGTCGATCGACGGATCGGGAACCCTGTGGTGCGTCGATCCGATCGACGGAACGCGGGAGTACGTACAGCAACTTCCCGAGTACGCCGTGCAGATCGGTGTCATCCACAGGGGGCAACCGATGGCGGGCGCGGTCGCGTTGCCCGCGCACGGCATCGTGTATTGGGGTTGGCGCGGCGGCGGCGCGTGGCGCAACGACGTACCCCTCTCGATCCCCCCGTGTCCGGCGATCCACGAAGCGACGCTCGTGCACACGCGATCACGCCCGAACAGCACGCTGCTCGATGCGGTCCGCGCCCTAGGCCCGGCCAAAACAATCGTCGCGGGCGGCGTCGGCTACAAAGTCTCCCGCATCTTCGAACAAAAAGCGCACCTCTATCTTCACACCGGCGGCGGCACGACGTGGTGGGATTCGGTGGCCCCGGCGGCGGTGCTGCTAGCGGCCGGTGGCGTCGTGAAGGACGCGTCTGTAAAACCGCTGGACTTTACGCATCGCCAACAACACGACGGCGGGTTGCTGTTCGGCGCGCCGCAAACCGATGTACGCGTGCGGGCGGCCCGCTAATCAAAAAGACCCCTGACCGAAGTCAGGGGTCCGCGCGAAAAAAGGGAAGAAGGAATCTTAGGGTTTAGGCAACCGCTTTACGGCGGCGGCGACGACGCACCACACCGGCCAGCGCACCGACACCGGCGATCAAGAGGATCGTGCCGGGCTCGGGGTTGGGCGTGTAGCTAAACGAAATCGCGTGGTAACGGTTGAACGGGCCTTTGTCGGCAAGCGTCGGGAAACCATCGCCGACGAGGAACCGGCCGCCGATCGTATCGCCGTCGATACCGATGATCGAGCCGTCGCCGTCGTTAAACGTGGGCGTCGGCTCCAAGTCTTGCGTAGACTTGCCGCTGTTGCCGTTGGAGTCTTGGTTACCCCGCCCGTAGTACACGGAAACCGTAAACTTGGCGCCCTTATCGAGCTCGATGGCGCCGTCCAACTTGAAGTAGCGGAAGTCGTTGCGCAACACACCCTGGCCCGGTCGCGTGAAGATTTCACCAAGCAACGCACCCGTGTCGTAGTTCCAGATCGCGAGGCGATGCGGAGAAGAGAGCGTCTGGACGAGGCCCGCATTCGTACGGATCACATCATCCCAGATGGCTAATTCGGAGACGAGGATGCTCTCGGCCAAGACTTCAAAGTCAAGGCCCAGCGTCAGGGCGGGCGAACCCCACGTCTGACGGCCTTCGCCGGTTGTGTTGATGCCGCCACTCTGCGGAGAGCCGGGCTTGATGTTGCCCGAGAAGGCGTCAAATGTGTCGGCCTGCGCGGGAACGGCAAACGCCGCAAACAACGCGAGGCAGACGAAGATGGGAGTCTTACGTCGCATGGGAAACCTAACTATTGAGGAAAAAGGAAACGAAATGGGCTGACGGATGAGTCAGCACACACCGCGGGCCAATTGCTCAAAAAAAGACGCGCAACCGCTTAGGCAGCGGCTTTTCTTCTGTTGTGCGAACGCCTCACGAACAGACCCACGTTGCGCCGAATGGACGCACACGAAGGGGTGATGTTGCGCTGGATCAACAGTTCGACATCCGCGGGGGCGCAGATGTGAAAAGAACCGGACTGCGCAGGACGCGCGTCCGAAGTTCGAATCAAAAGTGGTAGATCAAGTTCCAAAAAAAGGTCGGCACAATCTCGACTTCGCCCTCGCCCGTCAGGATGGCAACGCTGAGCTCCGGGCCCATGGACCAGTGCCGGTTTAGGTCGGACTCGAACCCGATCGATGCGTACGCGCCGATGTAATCGCCGGCCTCGTCGATGATGCCGGGGTTCCCGGTGGCGCGATAAAACTGCACGCCGTAGCGAAACGTCGCGTGGCGCTTGCCGCCAGGGTTGGTCACGTGCTTGAGACCCGCGCGCACCGCGGTCATGCGACCAGGCGCGGTGCCGTCGTCGGAGAGATCGGTGTCGTCCAAGAAGTGCCGCACGAGCTGCGCCTCGACCGACATGTCGTATTGGTCCGTCTTGCGAATGACCTTGCCGCCGCCCGCCGCCAAGCCGAAGCCTGGGATGGCCGTGAAGGCTCCGCCTGCGTACACGTCACGCGGGTAACCGTCCACGCGGCTGCGACATCCGACAATGGAAAAGGCGATCAGGAGAAAGCTAGCGATCCGCACTGGGCGCATAGCGTAGCCGTAGTACCCGACAAGCGAACTTCGGCAACGCGATCATGCGCGGCGCGCGAAACGGCTGCTTCACCAAGCGGTAAAACCACTCGAGATGGAGCTTGAGGATCCAACGCGGCGGACGCTTCACCGCGCCGACGTACGCGTCGAAACTGCCGCCCACCGTCATCATTAGCGGAACGCCGCCCGCTTTTTCGACGGCGCGCACAAACGTCTCTTGCCGATTCGCGCCCATGGCCACAAACAGCATGTGGGGTTTGGCGCTGACAATCTGGGCCGCGATCGCTTCGCGGTCCGCATCGTCAAAGTACCCGTGGTGCGACCCGACGATTTCGATGCCAGGATGCTCTTTGGCGATCTTTTGCTCGACCGACGCCAGCACTTCCGGCTTCGCGCCGACCAAGTACAGCCGGTACCGCTCGCGGGCGGCGACACGAAACAGGTCGAGCATCAGCTCGCAGCCCGGCAGCACCGGAATTTTTTGGCGGTGTAGCATGCGGACGGCCCACGAGATCCCGACGGCGTCGGGATACACCAGCGCGGCGTCGCGGATGCCCGCGCGCAACTCCGACTCGTCCTGCGCACGCATGACCTTGATCGGGTTCAGCGCCACCAAGTGATGCGACCTCTTGGTGGCCACGAGCTCGGGCACCGCGTCGAGCACCTGATCGCGCGTCACGAGATCGATCGGCAAACCCATCAGCTCGCGCCGCTCCCATCGCGCCCAAGTCGGTCGCTCGACGATCTGGACCATTAGTCGGACACTCCGCCGGAGCGCGTGACGAGGAACGGGCCAATCGCCAACGCATCGAGACCGCCGCGCAGAAACGATCGCACGGCGACATCGGGGTCATTCACGATCGGCTCTTCGTGCATGTTGAAGCTCGTGTTGACGAGGACGGGCGTCCCCGTTTTCTCACCGAATGCTTCGATGATGTCGTGATAGCCGGGGTTGTCCTGTCGGCGCACGACCTGCGGGCGCGCGGTGTTGTCCACGTGCACGGTGGCCGGCGCTTCCTTGGCGCACTTGTCGGTGACGTCGTAGGTGCACGTCATGAAGCGCGTCGCGCGACAGCGATTCGCGTCGAAGTTTTTGAAGTACTCCTCGGCGCGGCCGTCGATCGTGACCGGCGCAAACGGCATGAACTCCGTTCGATTGAGCCGCTCGTTGAGCCAGTCGTTGATGGACGCATCCCCCGTGTGGCAAAGCACCGAGCGATTGCCGAGCGCGCGCGGTCCGTACTCCATTCCGCCGTCGAATCGCGCGACCACTTGTCGCTGGACGAGTTTGTCCGCGACGGCGTGGGCAAAATTCTCCGGGCGCTGTACATCGAGTTCGTCAAACGTCCGCAACGTGCGTTCGATTTCGTCGTCGGAATACGAGGCGCCGAGGTAGGCGTCGTCGATCGCTTCGGCCTCGTACGGAACGCCCGCGTCGAGGTTGGTTTCGAAGTAGTGGTCCAGGGCGGCACCCGCCGCGAGTCCGCCGTCGCCCATGTGCGGATGCACAAAGATTTCGTCGACCTCCGAGCGCTCCCAGAGCACCTGGTTCACCTTGACGTTGGCGAACACGCCACCGGACAACACGACGCGCTTGGCGCCACTCTGCGCGGCCAGATCACGGATGTACCCGGCGACGACGTCTTCTGTATTCTTCTGCACGGCGGCAGCAATGTCGTCGCGCGAATGGCCATCGAGCGCGTTTTCCAAGTAGTCGCACTCGGCCGTCATCCAGCGACCCTTGTTGACGAAACTCGTCTTCTTGGAGTCGTACGCCAGGCGACTGCGGAACACATCGATGCACGCCGACGGATCACCGTACGCGGCGAGACCTGTGATCTTTCCTTCGTGGCGCAGGGGCGTAAAGCCCAACATGTGCGTCACGTAGTTGTAGTAGTACCCGGGCGAGTGGTAACTCGGGATCGAGTTTACAAGCTCCATCCGGCCGTTGCGACACACGTACACGCGCGAGCAGTACCCGTCCCCACTCCCGTCCAGGCTGACCGCCAAGCAGTCCTCCCAGCCGGACGTGTGGTACGCGCTCGCGTTGTGAGCGCGGTGGTGATCCACGTAGTGAATCGGCGCGGCCACGTCGGCGGCGAGAAGTTGTTTCTTCATCGCGCGCTTCGTGACGGCGTGACGCAACTTCATGAGTGTGCGCACGACCGACACGCCGGTCTGTTGCCCCAAGAGGACGCCGGCTACGGGTCCCTTGGAGAGCTTGCTCATGGTCTCGCGCGCGAACCCAAGGTCGCGATAGCCCTTCTCGCCGAATTCTTTCGCCGATCCGCTGGTTCCACCGACGGCGACCGCATCGACATCGCGCGCCGACACGCCCGCGAGTCGCAACACCTCCGGAATCGCCAGCGTCGGCCAACCCCAGTAGAGCTTTTTGCGAGTCAGGCGTTCCTCGTTGACCGCCGCGACGATCTTGCCGTCGCGCACGAGCGCAGCACCCGCATCGTGGCCGGTATGCACGCCCAACACAATCTGCACGCGCTTCCCGCCGGCTGTGCCCGTTCTTCTGCTGATCATTCGCATGGTCTCCGAGATTCCTGTCCGCCGCGCATCGCGCCGTACGGTGTCCCTTTGGTCTATGAATCGGCCGTCCCGGCCAAGAACTCCTCTAGGTGCGCCAGGCCGAAGTAGGCCCAAGCTTGGCCCCATCGCAGATAGGGAATGCGATTGGGGCCGCGCTTGCCGAGGCGGTAGTAGAAATACCCCTCCGGCGATTGCATGTTGGCTAAGAACCAACGCGCCGAGCGCTCGAGCAACTCCGGGGCGGCCGAAACCTCCCAGAGATCGGTCATCGTGACAAAGCCTTGCGCCGGGCAATGGACATCGATGGGGTCGCGCTTGTCGTGGTAATAGCGCGGGGTCCCGTCCGCTTCATAGAAGTGGCGCAAGAAGTAGAGGTGGCCGCGCTCCAACGCTTCGGCCGCCTCCGCAAAGCCTCCGTCGCGCACGACGCGGCGCAGTGCCACCAGATTGAACCCGGTGTGAAAGCTATCGACCCAGTGCTGGTACTCCGGCTCGGCGTACCACCACCCCCCGTCGTCGTGCTGATAGCGCAACAGGTATCGCGTCGCGCGGCGCGCCGTTTCGAGAAGTTCTTCCTCGTGGGTCAGCGCTCCGACCCGGGCGAGTAAACCCGCCCCCAGCATATTGGCGTTGTGAACGCGCAACTGATCGATCGGCGTGTACGAAAAACAAATCGCCTCTTGGTCCGTGGCGCGATGCAGATCGTTCAAAATGAAGTCGCAGGCCGAGCGGGCCAAGCGAAGGTAGCGTTCCTCGCGAAACGTCTCGGCGGCGTCGAGTAACGCGTGCGCGACAAACGCCGTGTTGACAATCGTCGGCGTCCAGCGCGGTACAAAGAACGCTCGACTTTGCCACGGGAACGGGTAGCCCCAACACGCATGCGGCGTGTCCGGTGATCGCAACTCGACGAGCATGTTTGCCAGCGCGTGCGCGCGGGTTGCGTGAGCCTCGTCCCCGGTGGCGCGGTAGCGGCGCACCGCGCCGGCCAGAAAAAGGCCGAGCCCTTTCGGGTTGCGCGACGGCTTCACGAGCAGCGCCGGGCGCAAGTTGACAGGAAGGCGTTTGAGCGCCTGCGTCACCGCGATCCGCGGATATTTGAGCCCGAGGCTCAACGTCCGCAGGACGGGGCTGTTCAGCGCGTCGTACGGATCCCATCCCGCAAACGATCGCTCCTCCGCGTATTGCTCGATGCCGGTCAGAGCTTCCGCGATTTGGGGGCGGAGCCCCGCGAGACCGCGACCGCGCGCGGGCATCACGCCGGGCTCTAGTGTGGACGAATCCGAAGAACGTGTTGCTTTCACCATGAGACTCTCACGAGCGCGGACGCGCGACGAAGTACAGGCGGCTTTCGCGCTTGAGGCGCGTGCGCCAACCGTCGCCGAGATACGAAGCGCGGCGAGTGTTCTCGCCGAGTAAGGGATCGAGACTTCTGTCACTTGCTTCCAGCACGTCAAACTTTGCAGCAAACAGGCGCCACAAGGACTTGGCTGTGAAGTGATGCGGGTGCAGCCAGTCGTTGTTGCGACGGCCTTTCAAGGCGATGCGCATCGAACGCAACGCCAGCCATGTGCGGCTATAGATGTCGCACGAGAAAAAAAGCATGCCGTGTCGAGCGTCCAGCACGCGCGCCGTTTCCGCGAGTGCGCGCGCCGGGTCGTCGACGTGATCTAAAACGTTGAACATCAGCACGGTGTCAAAATGATCGTCGGCAAACGGCAACGCTTCCGCGCGCGCCTTGTGACCCCGCGCGCCAAAGAACGTTTCGTAGTCCTCCATCAGCGGATCGACGGCGTGCCGCTCGGCAAACCCGGCGAGGAGATCGACCGCCGGCAGGCCGGCGCCACCGATCTCCAGCGCGCGACCGCGCGGCACGTCCCACAAGCGCATCCACGCATCGATGTACGACGCGCGGCGCTGCAGGTAGTCCGACGGCGCCACGGATTTGCGCTGCCACACGGCGCGCTCACGCTCCTGCGCCGCGAGCCAACGAGGACTCGCGCGATCACCGATCGCCGGTGAAGTGCTATTCGAGACCATGCGCCTCGCCGGTCCGCAGACTCTCGAGCGCCGCGAAACATGCACGCATCACGTGGATGGAGTCGGACTCCGGGATCGGAACGGCGCCGCCCGCACGCACCGCGCTGAGGAACGCGGCGAGCTCCTCGGTGTAGCCGCGCCCTTTGCCGTCGATACGCATGCGCGCGCGGCGTTGGTGGGCGAACTGCGTCGCGCTCGCGAAGTCGTCGATCTGAATCGTGCGACCGTCACAAAAGATCTCGATCCACTCCTTGCTCAACGATCGATCGCCGTTGGCCATGTAGTGAATCGTCGCCACCGAGCCATCCGCGAACTCGAGCGTCATCGCGACGTTCTCAGGTTGCGGCCCCGGAAGGGCGGACGCGAACACACGCGTGATGCGCTCCTCGACCAAGAACAGTGCGAAGTCGACGAAGTGACAGGCCTCGCCGAGGATGCGCCCGCCGCCGACCACCGGATCGTAAAGCCAGTGCTCGCGCGGAAGTTGCCCCGCGTTGATGCGGTAGTGCATCGACAGCGGACCCGTTCGGTCCTTGAGTGCATCGCGCACAACTTGTGCGGCCGGTGCAAAGCGACGGTTGAAGCCAACCATCAGGCGACCCGATCCGACGTCTTGCACGGCCTGTTCGACGTCGGCCAGCTGCTCGGGGTTAAGCGCGAGCGGCTTTTCGACAAACACGTACTTCCCCGCGCGCAAGGCGGAGACCGCCAGGGCAGCGTGACTGTCGTGACGCGTCGCGATGAACACGGCCTGGGTACCTTCGTCGGAGAACGCAACAGTGGGATCGGTGTCCGCACCGGCGAATCCGAACTTTTCGGCAACGCTCTTGGCCGCCAAGCCGGTTGACGTCACGACGTTGCGCATCGCGGCGCCGGCGAGCTTGGGCAGCAAGAAGTTTTGGGCGAACGAACCGGCGCCCACAAACGAAACGCCGACGCGATCGCCCGGCGCGGACTCCAACGGTTTCGCGGCGCGTCGCACAATCTCGGCCGGCGTCTCCTGCGCCGCTTGGTAACGCAAGAGGATCCCGACACTGCGCTCGGGGTTTTCGCCCGTCACCAGTTGATACGCCTGCTCTGCCTCGTGAAACGCGAAACGGTGGCTTGTGAGCAAGTTGAGATCGAGCGAACCGTCCGCGAGCAACCCCAAAAAGGCCGCCAGATTGCGCCCTTCGGTCCAGCGCACGTACGGCAGCGGGTAGTCAATGCCGCGCTCCTCGTACCGGCGGTCGTAGCGCCCCGGCCCGTACGAACGGGACAGACGCAGGTCGAGTTCTTTGCGGTAATACGTCTCGCGCGGCACGTCCATGTTGACGTTGCCGACGACGACGACGACTCCCTTTTCGCGGCTGATGGCGCCGGCGAGCTCGATCGGATCGGAGCTGCGCGTCGATGCGGTCACGATCACGCGATCCACGCCCCACCCTTCACTGAACACTTCCGCCGCACGTTCGATGTCGGCGCTGCGGTTGAGTGCGAGATCCGCCCCGCCCTTGCGCGCGAGCTCGACGAGGTCGTCCGCCAGATCAACGGCGAGCACTTTGCAACCTGCGGCTTTGAGAATCTGGACGGTCAGCTGCCCGAGCAACCCCAGGCCGATGACGGCGATGCGATCGCCAAGCGACACATCGGCCTGACGCACTCCTTGCAACGCGATCGCACCCAAGGTCGTGTATGCCGCCGCTTCGAGCGGCACGCTGTCCGGCACCGCGGCCACGAGATGACGCGGGGCGAACACCACTTCGGAGTGGCTCGCGTAGCCTGTCCCGGCACACGCCACGCGATCGCCAATGCGATACCCGTCCACGTCTTCGGCGACACCGACGACGTAACCCGCGCACGAATATCCGAGCGGGATCGGCGTGTCGAGCTTGTTGCGCACCATGCGGTACGTCTCCAACAGCCCTTCGCGTTTCGCGACCTTAAACACCTGCCGCACAAGGTCCGGGCGACTGCGCGCTTTGCCGACCAAGCTTTTCTTGGCCGTCGTCACGGTGTTGCGTTCGGTGCCCGTGCTGATCAACGAATACGCGTTGGCGACCAACACGCCGCCGTCGCGCAGCGCCGGGATGGGAACATCCACCACGTCGAGATCGCCCGAGCGGTAGTTCTGCTGAATCTGTTGCATCGTGCCGTCTTGCCCAAAAGCGACACGCCGACATGCAGCCGCACAAGACGGCTTCACCGCGAATGCACCGATGGGCGTTCCTTCTCCACTATGGATCGGCGGCACCCGCGCCGGAGCGGCCTGAAAAATCGTGGGAAAACACCGAGGCGACCGCGTTTCCCAGAAATAACTGCGGGCTGGGACTTATAGAGAAACGCGTGGGAGTTTTTCAGGCGCGGTCGGGCGCGATTAGCTCCGCAGCTTGAACCGCTGGATCTTGCCGGTCGCCGTTTTCGGGAGCTCACTCACGATTTCGATGCGGCGCGGGCGCTTGTAAGCCGCCATTTTCTCGACGCAGTACGAGATGAGCTGTTCGCACGTGGCTTCGCCGCTCTCCGTCCCGTCCTTTAATACGACATACGCCAGCGGCTTCACCAGGTTGGCCGCGTCCCGTTCCCCTACGACTGCGCATTCGAGAACGCACTCGTGGGAAATGAGCGTGCTCTCCACTTCGACCGGGGAAACCCAGATCCCTCCCACTTTCAACATGTCGTCGGACCGGCCGGCGTGCCAGTAGTACCCGTCGTCGTCGCAGTAGTACTTGTCTCCGGTCACAAGCCACTCGCCCTGAAACGTGGCGCGGCTCTTTTCGTAAAGGTGGAGATAGCTGAGCGCCGCGCTCTCGCCGCGGACCAACAGATTGCCGACTTCGCCCTGCGGGACCTCGTTGCCTTCGGGGTCCACCAAACGCACGTCGTAGCCCGGGAACGGCTTGCCGGAGCTTCCGGGACGGATGTCGCCGGGCCGATTCGACAAGAAGATGTGGTAGTTCTCGGTCGAGCCGATGCCGTCGATGATGTCGAGACCGGTGGCCGCCTTCCAGCGCTCCCAAAGCGGGGCGGGAAGGGCTTCGCCGGCCGACACGCACACCCGCAGCGTCGACAGGTCGTACTGGTCTTGGAAGTTTTCGGTCGCGAGCGTCATCGCGTAGCCGGTCGGGGCGTTGTAGAGCACCGTCGGCTTGAAGCGATCGACCGTTTCGAGCACGTTTTGGATCGACCGCGGCGATCCCGCGAGCAGCACGGCGCTCGCTCCGGCGTACCACGGAAAGATCAAGTTGCCGCCCGTCCCGAACGTGAAAAACAACTTCGCGGCGCCGAACGTGCGGTCCTTGTGCGTCAGGCCCAGGATGTTTTTGCCCCAGAGCTGGGCGGTGAGCGGCAGGTCCTTGTGCGCGTGCGGGATGCCTTTGGGCTCGCCGGTTGTGCCGCTTGAGTAATTCAGGCAGCAGATGTCGTCACGGTGCGTGGGTGCCGTTGCAAGCTGGTCGGATGCGCCGGCGATGAAGGCGGGGAGCGTTGTTTCGCTGCTCGCGCTTGCGGCTTCGCCCGTGACCACGATCGTGTCCAAAAACGGTAGCTTGCTGCGAATGGGGTCGATTTTGGCCTTTAGCGACTCGTGCACGATCAGCGCGCGCGCGCGGCAATCGACCAGCATGTAGGCGTACTCGTCGGTGGTGAGCATCGTGTTGAGGCTCAGCGCGACCGCGCCAATTTTGATCGTCGCGAAGTACGTCGTCACCCACTCGACGGAATCCGGCGCCAGGATCGCCACGCACTCGCCCATGCGAATGCCCGCGCCGAGCAGCGCGTTCCCGATCCGATTCACCTCACTCGCCACCTCGCCAAACGTCGCTTCGCGCTCGGCGCTCAGCAGCGCCGTTTTGTCGCTCCGGCGCTCCAAGTTGCGCTCCAAGATGTCGACCGCGTTGTAGTACAGGGGCAGATCAGTGGCCTTCATGCACAAAAGGTAGGGAGGGAGCGCCGAGAGCACAACAGCCGACCGGCGAATCGTCCGATCTCTACCCCTATACATGGTGTTTTTTAAGCAGCCGCGCAACGCCGGTGCGGTCATTCAGGACTCGCTGCGCGAGGACTTTTTGGTCGATCAGTTCGCCGCCTGCGGCCCCCGCGCGCGGCTCCTCGATCTGGGCTGCGCCACCAAGCCGTTTTACTCACTCTACGCCCGCTACGCTGGCGAGTCCGTTGGCATCGACGTTCCGTTTTGCCCCCACGCGCGGGCTTCGATCGACGTCTTCGCCAAGGGCGTCGAGCTCCCGTTTGCCGACAGCGCATTCGACGCGGTCTTGTGCACGGAGGTGATGGAGCACATTCCCGAACCCAACCGGCTCCTCAGTGAAATTCGGCGTGTTCTCGAGCCCGGCGGGGTCGCTGTTCTCACGACTCCGTTCATGGTGCCTGAACACGAGGCCCCTTATGACTACTACCGCTACACGCGTTACGGGCTGCGCTTTTTGGCGGAGCGCGCCGGCCTTGAGGTCGTCGAGTTGCGCCCGTTCGCGGGCATGTTTGGAACTCTGATTTCCGCTTGGGTGCAGGTCCAGCTGAAGTTTTGGAGCCTGTTCCGCTGGAAGCCGCTCACCTCGATCTACAACCCTTTGGTTCTTTTTTTTGTGTACCTGCCGCAGGTCGCCTACCTAGCGACGATCGCCGGAGCCGAAAAGATCAAACCGCTCAGCAAGCTGCTCGAAAAGCTGAGCTACACGGCAAAGGGCTATGGCCTAAGACTAAAAAGACCAGCCGAACCAAAAAACCAAAACCAACCCCCAATGCGGGACCCCCCAATGCGGGACCACTTCTCTGTGGATAACTCCGTAACGCTTTAATTATCAGCTGGTTATGGGCGTCGCGTGCGGGATTTCTCGCGCACTCTTGCATCCAGTTCGGCAGAAAACGTGATTCTGTCGTTGCCGGTTGCGCAATAAATCCCGCACGCGACAATCATAACCTATTGTCATATAATTATTTATGTAGTTATCCACAGAGAAGTGGTCCCGCATTGGGTCCCGCATTTGGGTTCTCTTTCGGTTGGCCTCTTTGGTTGGGTTGGATTCTTGTTTGGTTTTTGCTGCAAACCCTCCGATCTACTTGAGTTAGGGCGGTCTCGGTGTGGCCGGACGGCCCGACTGACCCATGCCGGTTCTTGCCGTCGTCACCAACCTTCCAAACCCCTACCGGGTCCCGCTGTTCAACCTGTTGGCAGAGCGGACCGCGGCCGCAGGGTGGCAACTCGAAGTGGTGTTTGGATCGAGAAGCAACGCGCGCCGCAAGTGGCAGCTCGACGAAAACGAGTTCCGCTTCCCGCACCGTTTCTTGGAAGCGCGCAACATCCAGTTGGCGCCCGATCGGGTGGCCAACACGTACCGCGGCATCGGACGCGAGTTGGCCCGCATCAAGCCCGACGCGCTCGTCACGACGGGGTTCTCGCTCGGAAGCATCGCGGTCGGACGGTTCGCGCGCCGTCAAGGCGTGCCGTGGGCGATCTGGTCCGGCGCGGTCGCGGGTCGTGAGCCGGGGTGGTTGCGGCGGCAGCAAAGACGGTGGCTCGTCCGACGCGCCGACGGCTTCTTGGTCTACGGCACCGCGGCGCGCGACTATGTGGTCGACCTCGGCGCGGACTCGTCCCGCGTGCACTGCGCTTGGAACACGGTGGACACGGCCCGCTATCTCGCACTGCATCGGGCCCCCGAACCGCGCGCGGACGAACCGATTCGATTGCTGTCAGTCGGCTACTTAGAACGCGGAAAGCGGATCGACCTGTTGCTCGATGCGGTCGCGCACGCGCGCCGTCGCGGCGAAAACATTCAACTCGACGTCGTCGGCGATGGATCGGAACGAGCGAATCTTGAATCGCACGCGCAGCGCCTCGGCCTCAACGATGCGGTGCGCTTCCTCGGCTTTCGGCCGAACGCTGAACTCCCGCAACACTACGCAGCCGCACACGCATTCGCGTTTCCGACGCAATACGATGTGTGGGGGCTCGCGCTACTCGAAGCGATGGCCGCGGGACTGCCCGCGCTCGCATCGCCGCGCGCCGGCGCGACGCGCGACCTCGTGGTCGAGGGCGAGACGGGTTTCGCCGTCGAGTTCATGCGCACCGAGGACGCCGCGGAAAGCCTGTGTCGTTTGCGACAAAGTGGCATCACGACAATGGGAAACGCGGCGCGAAACCGCATCGCCAAACACTTCACGCTCGACCGTAGCGCCGATGCGTGGCTGGAGTTGCTCAAATCATGGTAGGCCATCCGGAAACCAAGACCTCCACCCGCACGCTTCGCATCGCGTTTCTTGGTCCGACGCCGCCCCCCGTCATGGGCCCGGCGATCGCGACGTCGATTGTGCTCTCGGATGCGCCGCCCCCCGACATCCGACTCATCCACCTGGACACGGCCGACCGGCGCAGCCTGGCCACGCTCGGCAAGATCGACTTCGGCAACATCTGGCAAGCGATCCGCATGTACTTCGGGTTGCTCGGCATCATCGTTCGTTACTGGCCGCACGTCGTCTACATCCCGATTTCGCAAACAAAGATCGGCTTTCTGCGCGACTCGTTTTTGATTCTCATCGCGTGGATCTTTCGCCGGAAAATTTCACTGCATCTACGGGGCGGAAACTTCGACGACTTCACGAGTAAATGCGGTTGGTTGATGCGCGGTTGGGTGCGATTCACGTTGCGCCGCGCGCACTCGATGATTGTGCTCGGCGAGTGCCTGAAGCAACAGTTCACGCCGTTCCTCGCGGAAGACCGCATCCATGTGGTTCCGAACGGTGAGGACTTCCCGGAGTTCCGTCCGCGCGTCGAGACGCCGCCCACACAAACGCACGCGCCGGTCCGCGTCGTGTACCTCGGCAACATGATCCCGCTCAAGGGACCGGGCGACTTGCTCCGCGCGATCCCCGACGTATTGCGTGCGCATCCCGCGACGCATTTTCGTTTCGCCGGAAGCTGGCGCAACCCGGAGTTCCAAACCTGGGCGGAGACTTTCGTCGCCGAGCACAAGCTCGGGAACGCGGTCGAGTTTCTCGGCCCCGTCGATCGAGAAACGAAAACCAACCTGCTCGCCAACAGCGACCTGTTCGTGTTCCCAAGCACGCGCGAGGGGCACCCGTGGGTGATCGTCGAGGCCCTCGCGGCCGGCCTTCCGATCGTGAGCTGCGACGCCGGGTGCATTCGCGAGTGTGTGCACAACGAACGCAACGGCGTGATCGCCCCGATGCGCGATCCCGCGACGCTCGCGGCGATCATGAACGACCTTATCGGCGACCGCGAAAAACTGGAGCGGATGGCACGCGAGAGCCGCAAGGTCTACGAAGAAGGCTTCACACGTACGCACTTTCGCGGGCGGCTGTTTGAGGCCATGCGAAAGACGGCGAGCGTGTCGTGAAAGTGGTCCTGGCGGCTGGAAAGCGCGGCCACTACTACCTGACGGCACGCGCACTCCGCCGCGCCGGCATCCTGCACCGGTTCGTGACGAGCGCGTACATCAACCGCGCGCACTGGGCCGCGCGATGGTTGCCGGAACGCCGCGTGGCCGTGCGCTCCGATCCGGCACTCGACGGCGCGCCGATCCAAACCGCGTGGGATCTTGAGCTCGGTTATCGCCTCGCCGCCGCGATCGCGGGGCGGCGCCCGAGCTTGCGCCGCCTCTACAACGACCGCTTCGATCGGCGCGTCGGCCGTTCGCTGGACGGCGGGACCGTCTTGCACGTGGCCAACACGTACGCTTGGCGGAGCATGCGCGTCGCACAACAGCGCCGCATGTCAGTCGTCGTGGATCAGCAAAGCGCCCACCCCGACACGATTCGCGCATGCCGTGAGCGGGTCTACGATGCGTTGCAGCTCCCGGTTCCGCAAGGCGACGCCGCGCGCGAAACGCGCATCCGCGACGAGATCGAAAGCGCGGACCTCGTGCTCGCGCCGTCTCCGTTTGTCCTCGAAGAAAACGTCCGGCACGGCATTCCGCGCGAACGCCAGCGGTTTGTCCCGATCGGTGTGGACACGCGTTTGTTCCAACCCGAGGCGCTCGATGCGACACCGGAACGTGCCGGCCCACTGCGCGTGCTGTTTGCCGGAACGGCGTCCGTCCTCAAAGGCTGCGTCACGCTCTTGCAAGCCGCGGAACGCTGCGGCCCCAAGACCGTGGAGCTCACATGGGTAGGCGCGATGCGCGCGGAAATGCGCCCGTACGTCGAGCAAACGCGCGTGCCGCTGCGACACATCGCGCCGGTCGCGCAGCAAGAGCTTGCCGCGCAGTATCGCGCCGCGGATGTGGTTTGCCTGCCGTCGCACGTGGAAGGAAGCGCGCTCGTGATCTACGAAGCGATGGCGTGCGGACGGCCGTGCATCGCGACTAACGAGGCGGGCACCGTCATTCGCGACGGCGTGGACGGCGCGATCGTCCCCGCCGGCGATGCCGACGCGTTGGCGCAAACGCTACAGGCCATGGCGGCGGATCCGGAGGGGCGCGCCACGCTCGGCCGCGCGGCGCGCGAACGCGTCGGCGAGTTCGACGTGGCGGGCTATGGGCGGCGACTCATCGAAGCGTACGGCGCGCTCGCCGAGCCCCGCTCAACGAACGGGACGTTCGAGCACGCGCTCGAGCCAACGCCGAAGCGGGGCGCCGCGCAGTAGCAGCTGCAAGTTCGCCCGGTGGCGATCGACCTCGTCGCGATCGTCGTGATAGAGCATGCATCCGAGCGTGCACTGTAAAGCGATAAGGCGCACCCGCGCGCCCAAGCCCACCATCGCATGGCCGCGCTTCTCCGCGCAACGCACGTACGCGCGCAAAAGCTCCGCCTCAATCGTCCACTCGGAGAACCGCGTCGCGCTGAGCACGAGCCGGTACACGACGTCGAACAACGGATCGCCCCGCGCGTACGGAAGTTCGAAATCGAGCATCGACATGCGCCGTGCGGAACGCGCAAAAGCGAAGTTCTCGCCATGCAGATCGTAGTGCGTCGTCACGCCGCGAAACCGAAGACGTGCTATCCCATACGCGGCTACGAGCGCCGGGAGCACACGGCCCAGACGACGGGGCAGGCGCGTGCGGAAGCGGCGGTAGAGCCACATCGTGCGCCAGGCCGGATACAACGCCCCAGCGATCCGTTCGCGCCAGGTGAACGCCCGCCACGGAAACTCGGCCTCCTGGAATTCGAGGAGCGCGTGGACCCACAGGTCGACATCGCCGCGCGCCCAATCGCGCTCGAGCCCGGCGCGATCGTTTGTCGTCTCGCGCGCGACGTGTTCGACCAGGACGAAGTCGTCACCCTCTTCCACGATGCGCGGGACGTGCAGATAGCGCCACCCACGTCCGCGTCCGAAGCGCAGAAACGCGCGCTCGCGCGCCGCCCCGCGAGCGTCGCGATAACGTTTGAGCACGAATCGCTCGCCCGCATCGCTCTCCATCAAGACGACGTTGCGCCGAGGCGTATCCCGCAACACTTCTCTTGCGACAAGAGTCTCCAAGCGCGTCGTCATCGGCGTCGCAACACCGCGATGTACTTGCCACCGATGCCGCGCAGCACCGGGCGCTCGCCCATCCAGCGCGCAAGCTTGGGCCCGCACCACACGGGGTACTCCACGCCAATCACTTCCTCGCACGTGAACGCAGGAAAGAGCGCGGCGCAGTCTCGCGCGCTCACGTAACTCTTCACGGCATGGCGCCGACGATAGCACGCGATTCGCACCATGTTGACGGGGTTGAGCGCCGTTTTGGTGTTGGCGACTTCACACAGCAAGAGGCCGCCGGGGGCCAGAACGCGCGCCAAATCGTTGGTATAGGTCGCATAGGCCGCCGCCGGGATCAGATAGAGAAACCCGCCCAACAAGGCCGCATCAAACGTCGCATCGCGAAACGCAAGGTCCACCAGGTCGCCCTGCGCCAGCGTTGCTCGCCCGCCGACCGTCGCGCGACACTGATCCAACATCCCGCGTGAAATGTCCGCGCCCACGAGATGGACCGGCGTGGGGTCGAGCGCCGCAAGCAAGCGTCCGGTTCCCGTGGCAGCATCGAGAATCCGCGTCCCCGGACGCAACAGGCCGCGACGCTGCAGAATTGCGCAGATGGCGTCGTCCTTGATCCTCCGCGCGAGCGCACCGCGGCGATCTCCGAAACGAGTTCGGTTGTACGTTGCGGCCTCCGCGTCATAGCGGGCGCGAAGCGATTGAGACATGCCGGCGGCCACGCTTTGTATAGATCTCCAACTCTTAGGTCGGTCGCTGGACCGAGAAACCGCACGCCGTCCCGCAATCCGCTCATGGCCTCGACGCCCGCGAACCGAACTAACAAACGGAGCGTCCCGGCGTGAAACATAGGCTGATCAAGAACACCACGATCTACGGCATCGGCTCGATGCTGAACAAGGTGATCGGGTTCCTTCTCATCCCGCTCTACGCCACGCGTTTCTCCGTGGAGGAGTACGGCGTCCTTTCGCTCTTCAACCTCGTTCAGCAGCTGCTCGCATTCGTATTGCTCTTCGGCGTGAGCACCGCCGCGATGCGGTACTACTACGACGAGGACGCGGACGAGGAGTACCGCCGCCGCGTGTACGGAAGCGCGCTGGCACTCCTGATCGCGATGCCCCTCCTCGCGCTGCTCGCCCTGTATCCGGCGGGCCCGGTGGCGACCGAGTTCGCGATCCCCGGCGCCTCGTTCTGGCCGATGGGGGCGATCGTGTTGCTGCTCGCGGCGCTCCACCCGCTCATTTCGCTCGTCTCCGGTCTACTTCGCATTCAGGAACGGGCGCGCGAGTTCGTACTGTTCCATGTCGCGTTCTTTCTCGCGCAATCGCTCTTAATCGTCGGCGCGGTCGTCGGATTCGACGCCGGCCT
This sequence comes from Planctomycetota bacterium, assembly GCA_021776785.1. Classification (GTDB taxonomy): domain Bacteria; phylum Planctomycetota; class PLA2; order PLA2; family PLA2; genus JAJFFF01. The sequence goes on from JAJFFF010000044.1 coordinate 273,092, forward strand.
CGTGGGCCAGTTCTGGGCACGCGCAATCGCGTTCGGCATTTTTTGGGTGATCGCGCTGGTTATCTTGATCCGGTTCGCGCCCGTTTCGTTTCACCGCCCGACTGTGAAGCGTCTGCTTTGGTTTGGCGTGCCGTTGATTCCGTTTTTTGTGTTCGTATGGCTCAACAAATCGGCGGGACGCTTCATGCTCGAGCGGTTTGGATCGCTGCGCGAGGTGGGCATTTTCGCGTTGGCGGCCCAGTTCGGCGGCGTAATTATGATCCTGGGCAACGCCGCGGACAACGCGATGATGCCGCACTTTTACGCCACGGCGAGCCGACCCGGCCAGGAGCGCAACCTCGGCCGCATGACCACTCGCTTTGTCGCGCTGTTCGGTCTCGCCGCGCTTGCCGCCACCGTCGTCGCCGAACCGCTCATCCTCCTCGTCACCAAGTCGGACTACCACGAAGCGGTTTACTACGTGCCGTTTCTTACAACCGCAAGCTGGCTCTACATCGCCGCCAAGCCCTACACGTGGAGCCTGACGTACGGCAAACGCAGCGGCATGCTGTCTCTTCTCCGCGGGTTCGGGCTCGCCGTCACACTCACAGGGCTCTTTGTGCTGGTCAACCTTGCGTCCTGGGGCGCCAGCGGCGTCGTCGCGGCCATGCTGCTCGGCAACGCGACGCTCGTCATCGTGGGATATCGAGCGGCCAAACGCGCCGTGCCGCTGCGCGTCGACATGGGGCAGGCAGGCGCGATCGCCTTGGTCAACGTCGGTGCGGCCGCCGCGTTTCACATGCTCGCCTCCGCCGAGTTCTCTTGGATGCGACTGCTCGCAAAACTGGTCATCTTGGCGCTCGCCGCCGTGGTCACGATGCGCGCGACGGGGCTCGCGATTCCGCGGCTTCGCTTGTCGCGCGCGTAGGCCCTGTGCCCAAACTCGCTGCGACCCCGAGGGCGACCGAGATTCGCTGCGGACGCACAGCCGCTCTAGCCGATTTCTAAAGAGAACGCATGGTCACTCGCGCGCTGGCCCCGGTCTGGCTATTTGTCATCTCAATCTGCGCCATCGGTATCGCTAGTGCGCAGGTGGCGATCTCGGGCAACCCGGTCGTCGCCATCGGCGTCGTCTTGTTGCTCGGGGCCATGTTCACCATGCTGATCCACCCGGCAGCTGCGATGTTCGCGTTGATCGCGGCCCGCTTTTCGTTCGACATGGCGTGGGATCAGCGGATCGCCGGACTCGGCATTTTGGATATCGTGGGCGCGGGCGTCCCCGTCGCGACGCTGTTCGTCGTCGTCATCCGGCGCGTGGACTTCTCGCGCTACGCGCTCGTGCGACCGATCACCGGCTGGGTCGCGATGGTTTGGGGGCTTGCCGCCATTCGGATGGCCGCGGGCGGCGACCCACTCACGACCGTCGAGAGCGCGCTCCGATTCACGGGCGGCGTGGCCATGTTCTTTTTGGCGCTCATGGTCGTGCGGAATCTGCGAGACGCCCACCGCGTCATGTTTACATGGTTGCTCGGCGCGATTCCGATCATCATCGTGTTTTACGCGGCGGGCAATCAAGGCGCCATGGAGTACCACGGGGTCATTCGTCGCAAGGCGCGCTTCTTCGACGTTGTTACGCCGGCCATTGTGGCGGCGCTAAGCGTGCTCACCTGTACGTACTTTCTGGCGCGCGTTCGTCTGGACAAAAAGGAAAAGCCCGATCCGCGACGAATCGCGGCCATTGTTTTGGTCACGATGCTCGCCGCGCAGATGCTCTTTCACACGTTCTCGAACGCGATGGCCGGAACCACGTGCTTTGCACTCCTCCTGTTTTTCGTCGCGCGACGACGTTTCGTGCTGGTCGGCCTCCTCCTTCTCACGATGGCGGCCCTCTCGCAGCATCCGCTCATCCAAAAGCGATGGTGGCGCGAGATGGAGATCGCATCCGGCAACATGGACCCGGTGGCCTTCGCGTCGGGTCGCCCGGATCGATGGCGACGGATCATCACGAAGTACGAAGCTTCGACGACGGCGAGCAAGATCATCGGCGTGCACGGCGCGTGGGGCAATCCCGAAAATCAAGCACTCCAACTCATGTTCGATCTTGGATTGGCAGGGGGCCTCCTCACGCTTGTCTTCTTGGCGTGGGTGACGTGGTCCCTGCTGCGTTGGTGGCGGGAGGCGACGGACCCACCGTTACGATTGTTCTACGCGTTTGTCCTGTCCACCGCGGTCGGTAGCGTGGCCGCGTGGCTCACGATGACGATGCTGTGCATGGTCAACTTCCAGTGGTGGATGTGGAGCATGATCGGCTGCGCCGTCGCGATGCGCGGATGGGGCGACCAGGAACAAACGGCGCCTGCGACAACGGCCGCGCCGGCACCGGCGACGTCCTAGCGCAGGGACGCTAGCTCAGGGACGCGCAAGCGTTGTCGGGCGCAGCGAGCGGAGGTGACGCCACCAACGGGAAAGCGCCACGAGACCCCACATGCGGTTGGCATCGCGGCGGGTCTCCGGGGCATCAAACTCGCTTTGTAAGGCGTCGCGATCGAACAGATCGAACTCGTCGCCGAGCGCCGCCAGCTCTTCGCGGATGGTGTCCAAGAGCGGACCGCGCATCCACGTGAGCACAGGCGCGCAAAATCCCTTCTTGGGACGTTCGATGATCGAGGCGGGGTAGTACCGACCCACCAGATCGCGCAGTGGAATCTTTCCGACGCCGTCGCGCACCAACCGGTCAACCGGATAGGACGCGGCCAGCGCGACGACCTCTTGGTCGAGCAACGGGGCGCGTCCTTCGACCGAGACCGCCATGCCCATGCGGTCCAAACGCGCGAGAAAATCCTCGACCAAGTGCCCCTCGATGCCCACGCGGCGCACCTTCTGCACAAAGTCCGTTTCAATCATGTTTTCGAAGCGGTGACCGGGACTGTGCTCGGCGAGGAGGGCACGCCCGCGGCGACTGAGCAGCGGGCGCTGCGCCTCGGGGTAGTGAAACATCGGGCCCCAGTAGATCGCTTCACGCTGGGATGCGCGGCGAAACAACTCCCGCGCGGCGGTGTCGCGCACCAAGCCGCGCACGGCCCACCACGCCGCGCCGCGCAGCACGCCCGGCATGCGTTCCATCGGGCGCAACCAGCGACGGTAGGCGCTGTGCAGCGCACGCCAACGGTCGTACCCGAAAAACAGTTCGTCGCCGCCGTCGCCCGTAAGCACGACCGTGACGCCGTTCTCCTTCGCCAAGCGCGAGACGAACCAACTCGCCATCCAGATGAGATTGGGATGAGGCTCATCGACATGACGATCGAACTCGGGCAACGTGCGCGTCACGTCCTCGGGGGCGATCCACACCTCGTGATGGTCGGCGCCGATGTGTTCGGCAACCGTGCGCGCATGCGTCGTCTCGTCGAGCCCTTCGCCATCGTCGCGAAAACCGACCGTGAACGTCCGCAGCGGTACGGAACCGTTCTCCGCGATCAACGCGGCCACCAGACTCGAGTCCACGCCACCGGACAGCGTCACGCCAACCGGGACATCGCTCACCAACCGGAGCGCCACGCTCTCGCGCAGCGTTTCGTGCAATCGTTCATCTAAGTCGGCAGCGTCGTCGGTTTCGTGGAACCTAAGTGTGTCGTAACGACGCACCACCACGCGCCCTTCGTCGTCCGCGATCAGAAGGCAACCCGGCGGCAGCTTCGAAACGCCGCGCAACAAAGTATCCGGCGCCCCCACGCGACCCAGCGCGAGGTACTCCGGCACGACCTCCTCGTGCAACTCCGGGTCGACCCAGCCGGACACAACGAGTGCGCGCAGCGACGATGCGAACGCAAGTCCGCGTTCATCGTGCACGTAGTAGAGCGGTTTTTTGCCGATCCGGTCGCGGGCCAACAACATCCGCTTCTCGACGCCGTCCCACATCGCGAACGCAAACATGCCGCGGAGGTGAGGGAAGAGCTGCTCGCCGTGTCGCGCGTACAGAGCCAGCAACACTTCCGTGTCGGTCTTGGACTGAAACGCTTCGTTTTGCGCGACCAGCTCGGCAGAAAGCTCTAAGAAGTTATAGATCTCGCCGTTGTAGGCCGTCCAGAGCTCGCGCGTGTGGTGACGCATCGGCTGATGCCCCGCGCGCGACAGGTCCTGGATTGACAGGCGGCGGTGCGCCAACTGGACGCGACCGTCTTCAAGAGAAACGTAGCCCGCGTCATCAGGCCCGCGGTGCTCCATGGCATCGCGCCCGGCGAGGACGGCCGCGCGCGCACAGCTTCCGCTCTGCCGCGTGAAAAACCCGATGAGACCGCACACGTTCTCCCCTAGTGATCGGTCATGGCGACGCCGTTCCCGACCGATTTAGCAGATATGCAACGCCGCTTGCGGATCGTTCATTGGTACTGGCAGAGCGGAGCCGGCGGCATCGACCGTCTCGTTCAGGACTTGGCGTTTGAGCAGCGCGGTCACCCCGGACTCGACATCGAGATCGTGACCGGAAAGCACTCCGCGCTGGCCCAGGCGCAGAACTGGAGCGGCACGGCAGACGCGGTCGGACTGCGGCACGGTTTTGACTTCTTGCGCCTGGGTCGCGTACGCAAGCGCCTGGCCGGAATCGACCTGCTGCACATGCATGTGTACAACCCCGTCGTCGCCCTCGCCGCGCGCCTCGAACGATGTCCGGTCGTGTACACCGACCACGGGACCGACCACGGCCGCAGCATGCGCAAGCTGTTTGTCGTCTGGCTGCTTCAGCGACGGTTCGTGCGTTCCCGCCCGCGCGTGCTCACGGTGAACTCGGAGTACCGCCGTCGCACGCAGGAAGCGTTTTACGGCCTCGACGCCGGCAAGATGCGGCTGATCTACAACGGAATGCGCTTCGACGAATTCTCCAAGGTAAAACCGGCGCCCGAACTCCGCGCGTCGCTCGGACTCGCGCCGGACGCGTTCGTCGTCGGAACGGTCGCGCTGTTTCAGCCCCGCAAGCGACTCTCCCTCTTGGTCGATGTCTTTGCCGACCTCCAGATCCCCGGCGCGCGTCTCGTCATCGTTGGGGACGGCGAAGGCGCGGACGAGCTACGCGCGCATATCCACGCGCGCGGCGTGGCCGACCAAACCATCCTCACCGGCTTTCGCAGTGACGCCCGCGAGATCATGGCGCTGTTTGACGCGTTCGTTCTTCCGACCAAGGGCGAACCGTTCGGTCTAGCGGCCACCGAAGCCCTTGCCATGGAGCGCCCCGTCATCGTGTTTCAGGATGGCGGCGGGCTCGTCGAGATCTTGCGCCATCGCGAGACCGGCTTTGTTGTCGCCAACAAGGATGAGGCCGTCGAACGCATCCGTGAGCTTCACGCCGATCCCGAACTCGGGCGCGCGCTCGCTCGACGCGGCCGCCAAGACGTCGCCGACCGGTTTCATATCTCGACGATGGCGAGCGAGCTCTTGCGTTGCTATCAGGACGCCGGTGCGACGCTCGAGCCGACGCCGAGCAGCGCCTGAACGCGGGCACGCCAGCGGGCGACCGGCGGAAACGGGCGCTGCCACAACAGCGGAATGGGAAACGACGCGTGCCGTAGTCGGTTCTCCAACCCGAATCGATGGAGTTCTGCCACGGCGCGCGCACGACGACGCATCGCACGTTCAAACAACGGATCCGGGCCGGACGGACAACTGGCGGAGACGCGGCGAGCAAGATCTCGCGCGCCGAGGCGTCGGAACTCGTCGGCTTGAATCGCAAAGAGATTCGCGTAGGGCCCCGGCAGTCGCAACGACAGCACCGGTGCCACGTGAGCGGACACGAACCGCGCGCCGTGCAGTCGCGCGGGCATCGCGGTCGCCACACGGTTCGTGCGCAGGCGCCACGAGCATGGGTAGTCCCCAAACTCCTGCAACTCGTTGGCCTCAAGCGCCCGAATGGTTCCGCTCCCGTCTCCCACCGCCTCACGAACGCGCGGCGCCAATCCGTCGATGACGCCCGCCAGCAACGAGAGCGCGACGCGCATCAGCTCCATGAACTCGGCATACGCATCCTCGCGTTCCAACTCGAACCAGTCCCGACGAAGCGCGTGGATGCGGGCGACGTAGGGTTCCGCCTCCGGAAGCTCGACGCCATAGGCTTGCGCCAGTTCCAGGTTGAACCGGACACCGTGCAAGACAGCCATGGTCGGCCGAATCGGAATGTCGATCTCGGTCGAAACAAACCGCGCAAGACGCGAGATCGCACTCAGTGCCATCTCGATGTTGAACGCAAGTCCCAGAGGGCCCTTCAGGTCGGGGTCCAAGACATCCGGTTCGTCGCGCTCCCCCCACACGTGGCGCATGTCGCTGCCCCAAAAAAGAAGCGAAAACTCGCGCCACGCTTTCTCGCTGAGAAAAAACTGGCTGTGCATCAACACGTAGGCGTGAGTCGGGTCCTGATGGATGTTGGCGCGAGCGGCGAGGTCGCGCGCCACCGGTTCGCTGCATACGAAAAGGAGGTCTAAGTCGCTTAGACCGGGGGCGCGCACGCTGCCCATCTGATAGACGGAGCGCACGCAGCCGGACGCCGTCACGCGCTCGACGAACGCAGCACGCACGTCGTCGTATGAAGCGGTGGGAACCGGCTTAGGCCAACGAACGGCTCGATGCAGCGCCAACGCCGGCTTCATCTCGCGTTTCCTTTTGCAGCATTTCCCGAACGACCGCGTGCGCGCGTACGTAGAAATTTTCACCAAGATCCGCCACAGCCTCCGCGCAAGGCGGGCGCGCACAGGACGCGTCCAGCATGGCGGGGAAGAGAGCGTTGAACCAAAGACGACGCGCCCATCGGGCGCGCGCCGGTTCCTCGTAGCGCCATCGAACGCGCGCGCGCGAGGCCTCATTCATCGCGGCGCGCGACGCGGGACCGGCAACCTCGTCGAAGCGACGGAACGACTCGCGCTTGCTCACCGATTCGCCGCGCGCTTGCAGCCAGAGACACGGCAGAAGCATGAACACGCTGAGGTCGCTCTTGAGGCGGTACGCGTTGCGAAGCCCGCGCGATGCCTCGCTGCGCAAAAACGACTGCGCGAGCTGACGAAAGCGGTGCTGCGCCAGCTCCGGGGCGGACGCTGTCCGAATCACCATGCTCTGTGCGCCGTGCAACGACGTCGCCCGCATCCAAATTTCAGCAGGAAACATGGGCGCGGGATAGCCGTCGAGGTCGATTTCCGTCAGGACAAAATGCCCGTGATGCTGGAGCGGGTCGAAACGGCGAAGGACACGCCACGTCGGAAAGATCGAGCGGCGCGCGCCTCGCAAACGTGTCGCGTCGCACACAAGCTCACGTGGCAACACCGCAAGCGTGTCCAAGTCGCTGTAGTCTGTCGCGTCCAGCGTCGACCAACTCCCGTGCACGAAAAAACGTACCCCGATCTTTTGACCAACATCACGCAGCGCGTCGGTCGCGCGAGTCAGGCGGTCGTATTCGCGGTGACGCTCCAGCCCCGGAACGTCGATCGCATGGCGATGCGTTACGCCGCGATCCATCTCGCGCAGGGCGGTGTAGCCGTGCGCCAACACATCGGCTGGACGTGCATGCGGCAGGGTCACTCCAACCGCCTCCGCACACGCGCCGAGTCGATCCAGATCCACCCGAAGACCGGTAACGCGCCGCTGCCACAGGGGCCACGCCAAGCGCGCGGCCTTGGTGAGGTAGCTCCCATGGAGATACCGACCCAAAACGCGGTTCAGCTCGTCTGCGAAAGCCGCAACCGCTCGATCCATTCTGGCAATCTCCGTTACTTGCCGCTCTTGACCTTCGGTGTCGATTGACCGCGTTTCGCCGCCGGGTTCTCGGCGTATCCGTATCCGCCGTACCCGCCGTAGTATCCGTAGTAGCCGTAGCGTCCGTAGCCGCGTCGACCGGCCTTGCGCGCGTCGAACCCGTTGAAGATCACGCCGCGCGCGGTTGCGCCAAGGCGAACGATCTGGTCACGCGCCGCCAACACGACGTCGATCGGACAGCGGCGCCACTGCACGAGCAAGAACACGGCGTCAAGACTGCGAAAAAACGCCGCCGCGTCCGACACCGCCAACACCGGCGGCACATCGAACACAACGTAGTCATATTCTTCCTTGAGCTCGGCGAGCAACGTACGGAAACGATCCGAGTCGAGCAGCGCACCCGGGTTGTCCGGCTTCGCGCCCGCGTGGATCGCCGACAGGTTCTCTGTGTCCTTGACCGGACGCACGGCTTGGCGCCAGCTCAGGTCGCCCCGCAAGACTTCCGAAAGGCCGGGCTTGAGGTCGCCGCCCAAGTGCGAGTGCGTCGCGGGACGGCGCATGTCCGCGTCCACCACGATCACGCGACTTCCGCCCTCGGCGAGGACAACCGCCAAGTTGAGCGTCGTCGTCGTCTTGCCTTCGCCGAGCACGGCGGACGTAATCGCGAAGCTCCGGACCGGGCTCTCGAAATCCGCAAACTTCACGTTGGCGCGCAGGGAACGATAGCCCTCCGCCAAAACGGAGTGCGGCTTCTCGATCGTGACCATCTGCGACTTCAACTTGCGCGTGTCGCGACTCTTGATGCTCTTGAACGAGGGCAGCGCCGCGTAGAGCGGCAATCCGGTGGCCTCTTCCAAATCCTCCGGCGTCTTGATCGATCGATCCAAGTACTCCGCGAAGAACGCCGTGCCGACCGCGGCGACGAGCGCTAGGAACGCACCGATCAGGAGATTGACGAGCAGGTTCGGCGTCTCGCGTTGCTTCGGCGGCACCGGACTGTCGATGATGTTCACGCGACTGAGCGTGGACTCCTGCATGATCTCCGCTTCGTGTTTTTTCTCTTGGAGGAAAGCACTCACGGTGAGCAGTGACTCGACCTCGCGCGTGATGCGCGCCAACTCGCGTTCCTGCGCGGGCAGCCTGCGCTCCTCCTCCATCAACCGATTCATGTCTTCGGTCAAACGAGCTGCGCGACGATCCTGAGTCGCTTCTGCAGACGTCGCATGACGGAGAAGATGGGTTTGCAGACGGTCGCGCGTCGCCGATAAGCGCATGTCCAACGCCTTAACGTCGTCGTGGCGTTCGGTGATGTTTTTGAGCAGGGCGCCCCGCGATGTTTCGATCTCGTGAATCGACTGCCCCAGCGCGGCACCGATCGCGTCGCCGGGACCGACGTAGCTCACCAAGTCCGCGGTGGGCAAAGCCCTGTTGGAAAGATCTTTGATCGCGCGCTGGCTCTGTTCGGCTCTCAACTCCAACTCGGCCTGCTCACGCTCCAACGCAGCCAGCTGTTCGATCACGCTCTTGGCGCGCTCGGACAACAACATGACGCTGTTCTTGGTGCGGAATCGGTCGAGCTCCGCTTCCGCTTTCGCCAGCTTGCCGCCCGTGCTGTCGACACGGCCCGCAAGAAACTCCGCGGCGGCGCCGGCGTCCCCACGACGCTTGCGATGCTTGTACGCGGCAAAGCTCTCGGCCAGCGCTTTCGACGCAGCGGCCGCTAACTCGGGCGATTCCGCCCGGACCGCCAAGGACACAACGCCGGTCTTGCGACCGAGCTGAGCCACAGTGGTCTGCGCCCGCAGCCAATTGGCGACCGCGGCCTCGGAACGAAGCACCACTTTGTATTCGCGCCCGACCGGGTCGCCCGCCACCGTAAGGTGGAAAGGATGCCCGAACGCGCGGAACCGCTTGCCGGATGTGATGTTGTGCTTCTCCCGCGTGATGTCTTCGCCAAAGCGACGCCCCACGACCTTTTGCACTTCGACGCCGAACTTCTCGCCACCCTGTTTGTCCAAAAACACAAAACGGTATTGCGTCGCACCGCGTCCATCCGCGAGCGGTTCGGTAAAGAACTCAACGGAACACGACGGCTTGGGGCCTTGAAACGCGCGCATCATCACCTCGTAGGGCCGATGCGCGTTGCGCTCCATGAAAAACGCACCGAGTCCCTGCTCGACGGCGATGGTCTTGGCGGCGAAGGAAGCAATCGCGCGCGACCGCATGATTTCGATCTCGGCATCGACTTTGCTGCCGCTGTCGAACAGCTCAAGTTCGCCGATCAGGCTGCCCCGTCCGCTTTCTTTCTCGATGTGAATCGTTGCGTCCGCCTTGTACTGCGGCGTCGCCAGTAGTGTCAGCGCAATCGCCCCGCCCAAGATCAGCAGGAAAGGAACCAGGGCGATCCACCGATGCTCGCGCAAAATCGCGAGATAGTCGGCTAGATGGAGCGAGCGCGCTTTCGCTTGCGTCGCGCTGTTTTCAGGCAATCGATTCTTGCTCACGATGCAACCACCTCACTGATGGATCGAAATTCTTTATGGGCGTCGCGCAACCACGCGAGGTCGGCGGGTCGATGCACGTCGCTACCGACACAGTCATAGGCGTCCGCCTGCAACAGAGTGCGGGCCATTTGTTCGGCTTCCGGGCCGTGCCGCCCGACCAACGAAAGTAGGTTGAGCTGGAGCGACCAACCGGCGTCTTTCCACTCCATGGCGCGGTCCAGCGTGCAGTGTCGTGTGCGCTCGGGGTGGGCGAGCAACGGCTTGAAACCGCGCTCCGCTAACACCTGCGCCAATCGCTCCACACCAACGCTCGGTCGCCCCATGGGTAGCTCGACCAACAAGCCGCGCTCCCCTTCCCAATCGAACGGGATCAGCACGTCTTCTTGACGCGAAACAGCGTCGAGAAACTCTTCGCCGTAGTAGTGCTCCGCACCGCGACACACCTCGAGCGACACGTCCGCGCGCGCCAAAATGCGCCAGACATCATCGACCCGTTTTTGCACGTCAACGAGCGTCAGCCGGTTGCCCAACTTGAATTGGTGCGGCGTCAGGTACAGCCGCGTGACGCCCAGCGCGACGAGATCTCTCGCCATCGCAATCGTTTCGACGGCACTGCGGCTCCCATCATCAACGCCGGGCATGACGTGGGAATGAAAGTCGGCGTGCAGCATGGATCTACTTTGAAACCGCCGCGGCGACGGTGCCCGCCGTGACTGCCGTTTGGAGAAACGGAAGCATCAAAGTCGTTGCGCGGCTCCAGTTGGCGAGGCCGCGCGGTGCGACCACGACGCGATCGCCCGGACGCAGCTCGATGCTGGCGCCGAACTCATACACGTCTTGCGTGGAGAGCGTAAACGCGCGCGGGTTCTGCCACCCGCCGCGGAAAATTCGAATCACGCGGCGATCGGCGTGCAACTTGTCGATGCCGCCGACTTCGGCCACGGCGTCCGCGAGGTTTAGGCCACGGTCGCCCATCGGAACGATGCCGGGACGCACGACCTCGCCCAAGACATAGACTTTCCAGTCCGCCTTGTCGGGCACGTACACCAAGTCTCCTTTGCGCATCACAACGTTGCGACTCGTGTCGCCGCGCAACAAGATGTCGCCTAGGCTCACGGGTAACAATTTGCCACTGCGAATGACGTACGCGCCGTCCACGTCGCCGGTCGGACTCACACCACCCGCGTTGCCGAGCGCCTCAAGCAACGTCGTGGTGCCGTCGGCGGCCATCACGCTCGGTTTCTTGACCTGCCCTAGCACGAAGAACTTCTGCGACTGAAAACTCGCCACTTCGACCGTGACTTGCGGCTTCTTGACGTACTCGCCCACGGCATGGTTTAGATACTTCGCGATCTGCGCAACCGTTTTGCCTGCGGCATTCACGGGACCGACCATCGGCAAGTAGATCTTGCCGTTGCCTTGCACGCGGTAGCCGACAAGTTCCCCATCTTTTGTCGCGACGGAAAATTCGGGACGCCCCACGACGGCCACGCGTAACAGGTCACCCGGGCCGACCCGATAGGGCTCGGGCGTGACGCTTAGATCCGTTTGAATCGACTCCACGGACAGCGCAGGCTTGCGCGCCAGAGGCGTCTTGCCTTCCTCCACCAGCGCCGCGACAGCATCCGGATTCGTCTTGATGTTGGAGCGGCAACTCACCAAAACAGCGCAAACCAAAAGGAGACCTGTAATTCTCATTTCCCCGAGTTCCCCTACAGCGTGACGACGTCTTTGGCCCAATCGCGGTTTTCTTCGTACCACGTGGCCAAGTTGTCGAGCCCTTCATGCAGATATGTCCGCGGCTCCCAACCGAGAATCGAACGCGCCTTGTCGATGCACGCCCAACTGGCAGGCACGTCTTCGGCAAACGTCGGCTCGAACTTCAGATTCGCTTCCAACCCAGTCTTCTTTTCCATGTGGCGCACCACCTCCATCAGTCCGAACGGCTTGTCCGAACCGAGGTTGATGATTTCGTAGCCCACCGGCTTGATCGCGGCGATCGTGCCGCGCGCGATGTCATCCACGTACGTGAAGTCGCGCGACTGCGTTCCGTCGCCGTAGATCACGACGGGGCGGCCCTCGTAGATCCACTGCGTGAACCGGAACAGACTCATGTCCGGTCGCCCCGCGGGGCCAAACACGGTGAAGTAGCGCAGCACCGACACGTCGATGCCGTACAGATGGTGATACGTAAACGCCATCGACTCCGCGCCCTTCTTGGACGCGGCGTAAGACGACAGCGCGCGGTCGGTGTTCATGTCCTCGCGCGACGGCTGCGGATTGTTCTTGCCGTACAAGCTCGATGTCGAGGCGAGTAAGAACTTGTTGACCTTGAAGTCTTTGCAGAGCTCCAGCAGATTCAACGTGCCCGTCGTGTTCGTGTCGACATACACCCACGGATCGAGGCGCGCCTGCCGCACGCCGGCGCGAGCCGCGAGATTGATGACGGCGTCAAACTTGCCTTCGTGCCTCTTCCAAACGTCGAGCAGGGCCGGTCGATCGCAGATGTCGATCCGGTTGATCTCGAAGTTGTCGCGAGGCTCCAGCCGGGCGAGCCGCCAGTCCTTGAGGCGAATGTCATACGCATCGTTCATGCAGTCGACGCCGACCACGGTGTGGCCCGCATCGAGGAGCTGTTCGCTCACCTTGCTTGCGATGAATCCTGCTGTTCCGGTAACCAGGTACTTGGCCATGGGGCCGATACTCCGTCTCTTCCCGCCTAACTGGTGGCGGGCTCCTTTACTTAAGTCGATCCGCGGCAGCGGTTTCCGCAGGGCCCACCCCGGAAAAATCCCTGTTTTCGCGGTTTTTGAGCCCCAAATCGCCGCCCAACCCCAAGAAAAAGCCAAACCCAACCCCAACCGCCCCCCGAACGGGACCACTTCTCCCTTCTCGCCGCCCTAAGCTGTTTTGTGATCGGGTTTTATGGCGTCGGCCTGCGGGATTTTTCGCGCAAAATGGAGCGCAGGCGGTGGGTCGATGTTGGCCCCGATGCCCTCGTTTCCGCCTTCTTGCGGGGTTTTGCGGCTGAATCGGGGCCCGCGCAGCCAAGAGCGCGGCCTCATTTTGCGCGAAAAATCCCGCACGACGACGACACAAACCCCCACATACCATAAGGTTACGAGCGTCGTGAGCGAGAAGTGGTCCCGCTATGGTGGTCGCTTGGGGTTCTTGGCGTCGTTGGTCTCGTCTAGTTTGCGACGAGTAGCGCTTCGAGCGCGGGGACGAGCGAACCTTCGGCCGGCAGCGCGCCCTCGTCCAAGAACACAAGCTGCTGCGATTCGCGCGCGCCAGGTTCTTGCGCGACAGGAATCCCGCGCGTCAACGAGAGGTCCGACATCGCGTGGGTCAGCGCCGACTCGGGTGCCCCGATGTGCGCAACCGGGACGCCAAGTTCTTTCGCCGCCAAGGCGCATGCCGCTCCGGCGCGGGAGCTCCCCACGACCACAACGGACGGTGTGTGCGTCGTCGCGAGCGAGTGATAGCGCTCCATCACGTGGGCCATGCGAACGATGTTCGAGGTGGCCGCGACGTCGAGATCGACGACCGGGAGTTCGTAGCCGCGACTCACGATTTCGGCGTCGGTCAGTCCGAGGTCGTCGCGCCGTCCGACGTGAACCACAACCGGCTCCAGCGTCGCGCGCTCCCGAGTCTCGCGGACGAGCGAGGACACAGCCGCAAGCTGAGCTTCGCCGTCAACAATGAAGTGAACGCGCGGGAGCGCGGGGTTCGCCGGAGACAACGTAGGTAGCGGCCGCGTGTCCGGGGTTGCGCTCTCGGCCGCAACCGAACGCATCGCGCCGACGCGCGCCGTCGCCAAGCGGAGTAGGTCGCACAACACGTTGCGTTTTTCTTCCGCGACAACAGGGTCCTCGTCGGTGAACGAAGCGCTCCAAGAAGCCGTAGCGTTGCCGCAGTCGACATGCTCCTCCACCTGGAGGCGGCCGGGTTGCGGCCGCTCGACGCGGATCCCGGCCAGACGGATCGCGGAGAGATCGAGATCTTGGGCGACGTGCTCCATCACCGACGAAACCTGATCGGTGTGATCGGCGAGCCGCAGCGAATCCGTCGCGTAACGGCGCACAAGATGGATCCGACGAAAGCTCTTGCGGTTGAGCAAGTGGCTCTTCCACGGGTATCCGCTGCGCGCGATCAAGAGCCCCACAACGACCAGCCCCATGGCGCCGACGACCGCGAGGCCAAACAAGTTCGGCCAAATCACAACGGCCGCAGCTTGGCTGGCGGCGAGCGCGATCAGCGCGCGCAGCGCGGCCCCGTCACTGCCGAGCTGGTGGCGCAACAAGTGATGGATGTGGCCACGGTCCGCGCTAAAGATCGGCTTGCCGCACGACCAGCGACGCACAGTCGAGCACAAGACGTCACCAAGCGGCACGGCGAGCAAGCCAAGCGCCAACGGCACGTTGACGGCGGCGCTGCTGCTCTGCAGCATGAACGCACCCAAGTAAAAACCAATGGTGAGGCTGCCGGTGTCGCCGAGAAAAATCCCGGCCCGTGGCAGGTTGTAGCGCAGGAAACCGAACAGCGCGCCGGCGAGCACGAACGGCGTGAGGCCGCCCAGCCCCATCGCCGTCGCCGCGGCCGCCGCAATCAACGCGAGCGAGGCGGCGAGTCCATCCATTCCGTCGATCAGGTTGACCGCGTTCGTCACGATCACAACCCAGAGCGGAACCAGGATCCATTCAAGCGATCCGATCTGGAACGTGCCGAGGGGTGCTAGTTCCAACATCGGCGTGCGGATGCCGCCCACGACCAAGAACACGCCGGCAAGCAGTTGCGCCAAGATCTTGGAGCGCGGAGAGACGCCGAACACGTCGTCGAACGCGCCGACCATGGCCATCAACGCGCCGCCCGCGAGTAGCGCGGACGCGCCGGGGGCCGGGTCGAGCGCGAGATACGCCGCCATCG
Organism: Planctomycetota bacterium; assembly: GCA_021776785.1. Lineage (GTDB taxonomy): Bacteria > Planctomycetota > PLA2 > PLA2 > PLA2 > JAJFFF01. The sequence goes on from JAJFFF010000044.1 coordinate 288,226, forward strand.
GTGCGAACACCGCGAGCCCGCCTAGAAGCGGCGTCGGGGCGGTGTGAATCGCACGTCCGCCGGGCAACACCGTTGCGGACACGCGATGCGCGAAACGAGATACAAACGGCACCGCGCACCACGTCGAAATGAGTCCAAAGAGGAACCAAAACGCGCTCGTCGAACCGAAACGAAGCAACACCACGCCGGCCACTAGGAGTGCCGCGATGCCCATGAGAACAACGCGGGACACACGGCTAGCCTCGAGGGATTGGTGTGTGCGTCGGATCATTTGTACGCCCGTATCGGGTTTTGACCATCCGCCTAAGTCCAGGCGAGGATGTGACCGCTCTTTCGCGGCCCTTGCTTGAGTTCGGCTGAGGCTCGGAAAATCCGTAGTCATGCGGTAACCGCTACGGACCGAGAAAAACGCGATCATCGCAAGGCCTACTGGTCTGTCTGGAATCGGCCGTCGCACCGAAGGCAAGCCGAATCGCCGCCGGACGAACGCCGGCAAGACGAGCGCGAAGATCCAGCGATGAAACGGCCGGCCGAACGCAGGCCGATTCTCGGACAGGCCTAGCGGCCCATGTTCTTGTCAAAAACGACCCGGACGGTGTGCAGCAAGATGCGGAGATCGAAGAGGATCGATTGGTGTTTGATGTAGTACATGTCGTGGCGCAGCTTCTCGACGGCGTCGGTTTCGTCCGAGCCGTAGCGAAAGCGCACCTGCGCCCAACCCGTTAAGCCGGGCTTCACGGCATGGCGCTGGTCGTAGAACGGAATCTGCTCGCGGAGCTTCTCGACGAAAAACAGACGCTCGGGGCGCGGTCCGACAAAGCTCATCGTGCCCTGCAAGACGTTCCACATCTGAGGGATCTCGTCGATCCTGGACTTGCGTAGGAACTTCCCGACGCGCGTCGTGCGCGGGTCGTTTTCTTTGGCCCAAACCGCCTTGCCGCCCGCTTCGGCGTCCGTGCGCATGGAGCGAAACTTGTAAACCTCGAACTCGCGACCGCCCTGCCCGACACGCTTTTGGCGGTAGAGAATCGGCCCCTTCGAATCGAGCTTGATGGCCAGAGCCGCAACGGCCGCGAGCGGAGCGCTGGCGACCACGCCGACCAACGCCACGAGCACGTCGAACACGCGCTTGTTAAAGCGTTGGAGGCGGGAGTTAACAAAGCCGCTCGAGAAAATGAGCCATGACGGTCGCAGTTCCTCGATGGGAATTTTGCCGGCGGTTTCTTCGTGCACGCGCGCCTCGTCGACGACCTCGACGCCCTTAAGACGCACGCGCAGTAAAGGCTCTAGCGGCAGACGCTTACGACGATCCGGGATCGCCACGACGACACGCTCGATCCCGTGCTCCTCGACGATTCTCTCGACATCGTCGTAGGTCCCAAGCACCGGCTTTTTGCCGATCCGCCAACCCGCTTGTTCGGCGTCCTCCGCGAGAAAGCCGGCGATCCAAAGATCACGTTTGCGCAGGTCGATGATTTCGCGCGCCGTGCGCTGCGCTTCGCGTCCGACCCCCATGAACAGGAGCCGCTTGCGAAAGCCGCGGCGCCGCGTCGCGTACTCGTAGGCGACGCGCCCCAACAACATGACGGGCAAAAAGATGGAGAGAAACGTGGCACACGCGAGTGGCTGATCGAACAGCGCGCACCAGGTGATCCACGCCAGGGCCGCAGCGATCACGAATGCACACGTGAGCTGTCCCCAAAAGCCGTTGCGCGAGCGGATCTGGCTGAAGTCGTAGAGGCCAGCGAGAAAGTACAGCGTCTTCACGCCGACGATCACCGCGAGCACGGAAAGCAGACCGGTCCATTCACCTAAGGCAGCCAGGCTCCCAAAGTGAGCAAACCAAAAGGCGCCGAGCACCGACCCAACGAGCGCTACGTCCTCTAAGAGGATGTAGGCCACGGTCGATCCCCGCACGCGAGACCCTGCTAACAACACGCTTCCATTAACTCCCGCGCTTGCTTATCGACGCCTGGGGAGCGGATTTGAAGCGGGCGGGGGATTGCGGCCGGCCCTGTCGTCAACGCCAGCCGGGCCGACCCTCACTCCGGCCCAACACGGTCGACATAACTAGCTTTTATTTAATCCGTTACGACCGATCTGGGGCGCCCGGACATGGAGCGACGCCGATGGGCGGACGTTTGACGTCAACTCGGCAGTTGCGCCAGAACGCTGGCCGCGCGCGGGCCCAGCCGTGCCGACACTTTGCAGGCCGTGTGGATCATGAGCTTATCCACCGAAATCGTGAGCTGGTACGCCCGCTTTCGCATCCCGGGGTTGGAGAGCTTGTTGCACGCGCGATTGAGGATCGGTCGGACGACCGAGTGCGAGTACGCCACGTCGAGCACGTTCGCGCCCTTTTGCTTGAGCATCTCCAAGGTGTCGCGAAGATCAATCTCGTTGTCGTGTTCGCTGTGCTCGTATGACTGGAGCAACTTAGCCGTGGCCTTCTTGGCCCGCGATCCGTCGCGAAACAGCTTCGGTGTGTTGATCGGCTCGTGCAGGCCGACGTAGCCGCCGGGCGCAAGCGTATCGAGACACGCACGCAGACCTGCATCCGGTCGCGGCAAATGATGAAACACACCAAACGCGATCAGCGCGCGGAACACGCCACTGCGAAACGGAGGGTTTAGCGCGCTCGCCTGGAAGAAGTCGCCGGCGGGCAGCGCCGCCTTCGCCAAGAGGAGGCGGTCCCACGAGATGTCGAAGCCGACGTAACGATGGCCGTAGCGGTCCGGATTGAAAATCCAAGACGCGGTCCGTGCGTTCCCGCAACCGACCTCGAGCACAAACTCGCCACGGCATCGATCGGCAATGTGACGCACGAGATGGCGTTGGCGCGGGAGAAAGATGTTCCAGAGCGGATTGTTGCGGATGTCTTCGAGGACCTGCGCACGCAACTCGGGCGTGGCAACGTCGCGGTCGTAATACGCCATCTCCTCGCGATTCCATTCGCCGTCGGCGGTGGTCGTCCGGCTCTTGAGCCGGGCGCGGGTCGTATCGATCGCACCGCGAAACGGCTCGAAGCACTCCTCGCGCATGGCGTCGAGCATGCCGATGTGGCGATCCGCTTCCGTGTCTAGGTCCGAGAGCATCAGGCCAACGCAGTCGACGATGGGGTACGCCGTGCCCGCAGAAAGATTGGCGACCACGCCGCGGACAATCTCATCGTCCTTGCGAAGCTGTTCCTCGGAGAGACCAAGGAGCGTGGTGTCGTCGCGCCGCACTTCGCACGCGTGCAACCGGAGGGGCCCGGGAGAGCCGTTCGGACACGCCAACAGGCCAAGCGTCGCCTTCTTCATACCCTAGTCATCGGCCACACCGTGCCCGCATCCGCAAAGGGACCAAGGTGTGGCGTTTCCTCTCTCCGGCTCCAACACGGCGTCGTCGTCCTTCGGGGTTGATCCTCGCGCCGTCCGTAACGCGGGATGACGCCGCAGCGTGTTCGAGAATCGTCTAGGATGCGTGCATGGATAGCCTGCCTACAAAACGCCCCGCCCCCGGGATGATGGCGGCGATCGCCGGATTCGCCTGCGCACTCGTGGCGGGTATCGCGATCCGCGACTACGCAACGTCGTGGATCGTGCGTCTGATCGTCCCCGTGATCGCGGCGCTCGTCGGAATTCTCGTCACGTTCAAGATCATCACGATGCGTCGTTCGAGATAACTCCGCGCAAGACATCGATCCAAACGAGCCGGGTCTTTCGCGGGTGCGCGAGGACCCCATCGCGCGCTAGCCCGTCGTCAGTTCCGGCGGGAGCGAGAATTGGACGCGTTCTTCCGCGACGACGTCGGTTTCGACGGTCGTGGCGCCCAACTCTCTGAGCTTCTCGACCAACTCCTGTACGAGTTGTTCCGGTGCGGATGCTCCGGCCGTGACGCCGACCGCTTTCGCGCCGCTCACCCAGGTCGGATCGAGATCGGTGGCTGATTGCAGCAAGTACGAATCGCATCCCGCTTGGCGCGCGACCTCAACAAGCCGGTTCGAGTTCGAGCTGTTTGGTGCACCGAGCACCAAGATGACCGAGCACTGCTTGAGCAAACTCTTCACCGCGTTTTGGCGGTTCTGCGTCGCGTAGCAAATGTCTTCTTGGCGCGGCGCTTTGATCCCCGGATACTTCGCCTGGAGCGCTTCCACGATCTGGGCCGTGTCGTCCATCGACAGCGTCGTCTGCGTGACGAATGCAATGTCTAGATTGGCGTCGAGTTCCAAGGTTTCGACGTCCTCGACCGTTTCAACGAGCGTCATCGTGCCCTCGGGCACCTGGCCGAGCGTTCCCTCGACCTCGGGGTGTCCCGCGTGACCGATCAGGATCAGGTGGCGACCGCGGCGCGCCATGCCCGACGCCTCGCGGTGGACTTTCGTCACCAACGGGCATGTCGCGTCGATGTGATGCAGCCCGCGCCGTTGCGCTTCGTCCACAACGCCCTGCGCGACACCGTGCGCCGAGAAGATCACAACGGCATCCTCCGGGACCTCGTCGAGCTCTTCGACAAAGACCGCACCCTTCGCGCGCAAGCCGTCCACAACGTGCCGGTTGTGCACGATTTCATGGCGCACATAAATGGGCGCGCCGTACTTTTGTAGCGCCAATTCGACGATGTCGATCGCGCGGTCCACGCCGGCGCAAAAACCGCGCGGCTGGGCGAGAATCACTCGAAAGGCACTCATGGTAGGCTTGCCCATTGTATGGGCCGGACCAACTTCGCTCTCTTCGCAATTCTGGTCGCTGCGGCGACGTCACTGGCCGCACCGGAGTCGGAGCCTTGGCAGGCTAACGTCCGTCGCTGGCCCCACGCGCGCGGCACGGCATCGAAGGCGGGACTGTCCCAGGCCGCCTCCTCCGAGGGACTCGAAGCGTGGCTGTGGCATTACACCGCAAGGTCCACGATTCAGACGACGCCGCTCGTTTGGGACGACCTGTGTTTTCTTCTCGATGGAGACACGATCGTCGTCTTATCCGTGGACGACGGCTCCGTGATCGCGCGCGCGAAAACAAAAGGCGTCGCATCCGGGACCGAGCCCGCGCTCCACGCACGCGCGATCTTTGTGCTCGAGGGCCAAAAGCTCGCGCAGTATCAACTGCGTGCCGACAAGTTGGAACGACGCTGGACCATCGATGTCGGCGCTGCGCCGACGAGTCCGGCGATCGCCCGTGGCGAGATTTACCTGACCGGCGGCGGCGCGCTGCAACGCTTGCGCGCCGCGGTTCCCGCACCGCTTTGGAAAGTCGATGGCGCGTGGACCGGTGAGGTGGCGGTGCTGGGGCAACACGTGTACGCGCTGCGTCGCCAGGGCCGCAGCGTCGAGCTTGTCGCACTCAAACGCACGGACGGATCGGTCGTCACCTCGATCAAGGTCGGCTCCGGCACGGGCCTGCGCGTGGCGCTTTCGAACAAAAACGTCGCGGTCGAGCTGGAGCGCGGGCGCTGGTCGTTGCTGCAGCGCGAAGGCAAAAAGGACGGAGCCGTCACGCTCAAGGCGGGGCGCGAGGTCTCGCTCCATACCGCACCGCTCGTCGGCGGACGCGCGTTCCTTTGTCGTCGCGTCGGCAAGAAGGAACACTTCTGGTCGATCCTCCGCGCTACGAGTCGCGGCAAACGCACCGATCTCGTGTCCGCGGGCGAACGCGGCGACCTCTTCACGGGCGAGCCCCCGCCGGTGGGCCTCAGCGGAGGCACCATCACATTCGGCGCCTGGTGCTATGACCTAAACATCAACCGCATTCTGTGGAACGTCCGCGAAACGCAGTCCATCGCCGCCAAGGGCCCCTCGCCCAAAGCGTTCGCGGCGGGCACAAAATTCGGCGTCGCGCCGGCGGATCATCGCCGCGTCATCTTAGTAAGCCTCGACGGCAAGCTCGTCTCCCTCCTCGGCACGAAGGAATCCGACTCATGATTCGTTTGGTCGTTGTTGTTGCCGCTGCCCTGACGACAGCCCTGCTGACCGCTACGCTGGCCAGCGCCGACACCGTTGTACTCCGCGACCGCACGGTCCTCGACGGCTCCGTGTCCAAGAGCGGCGAATCGATCACGGTGGCCGGGAAGAAGTTTGCGAAGACGAACGTGTTGTTGTGGGAAGACGGGGACGGCGTCGCGCAGTACAGCGCGTCGTTTCGCGACCATCTCGACGGGTGTTACGCGCTGGCGAACCGGGAGCGGCTGAAGCTGTGCCTCGCCGCGCTTCCGCAAGCGATCGCCAGCGGCGCCGGCGCCCACGCATGGGAACTGCTCGCCGCCGCTGCCGACAGCGGCCTCGATGCCGCCGACGAGAAAACGTGGCGGGCCAAGATCGGCAAGCTCAAGCCCGGAACCGGTGACTTCAAGATTCCGGGGCAAGACGTGCTCGCTGGCGTTTTGGCGAAGCGTGCGCTCGCTGCCGCTGACGACGATCAAGAAAAGCGCTCGTGGCTGCTCCTGCGCGCGGCGTTGCAAACCGGCGTTGAAAACGAAGACGCGCAGGACCTGCTTGACGAAGTCGCGCCGGCCAACTGGCGCGTTGGCAAGCCGTACAACCGTCGCATCTGGCTCGATTGGCACTGCGATGTCATTCAGGATGGAATGCGCGCGGTCGGACGCAACCAACCAGACATTCAGCGCGCGCGCGGATTGTGGCGCGACGAAAACGGAGAAACGGTCAAACTCTGGGGCGCGCAAACCCAAGAGATCACGTTCATCACACGGATGAGCGAGTCCAACATCGTGAGTATGTGTACGAAGTACGCATGGCTGTCGTGCAAGTCGTTGGACCAGATGTTTAAGACCGACAACCCGCAGCGCGACGACAATGACCCGCTCGTCATCTGGTTCTTCGAGAACCGCGGCGAGTACTTGCGTGTGCACACGGGCGCGTCGGACGGCGGCGGCAACTTCCTCGCCATGTCGGCTGGGTTTTATTCGCCGTCGAGCAACACCTCGAACTTCTTCTGGTTGCCCGGGCGCGTCCGCTCGGTGCGCAACACGTTTGTCCACGAACTCACGCACCACTGGGTCGATCGCCGCAACCCGCGCGCAAATCCGAAGGACCTCGCCGTCGGAGGCGAGCGCTCGGTCGTGCCGGGATTTTGGATCGTCGAGGGCTTCGCCACGTTCATCGAGGAAGGGCACTACGACATTCGATCGGGCAACTGGTCGCACTTCAATCCGAAGGCGAGCGCCATCGACATCATCGCCGACCTTTCGAAGCAAAAAAAGGTGCTCGACTGGGCGAACCTGCTCTCGCTGACGCAGGTCGACTTTCGCAATCCAGAGAAGCTGGAACAAAAGAAACGTCACGCGGTCATCAAGAAGAAGTGGGCGCTCCGACCGCAACCCATCGTCGCCATCCGGTTGTTTTACGAACAGTCCGCGGCGACGTGCCACTACTTGTATTGGGCCGAGAACGGCAAGTATCGCCAGGCTCTGCTCGACTATGTGACGAACTTCTACTGCGCCCGCACCGAGAAGACAGACATCAAGAACGCGTTCGGCCTTACGCCGGAGCAGCTCGGCGCCAACGTCGAGAAGTTCTGCATCGATGTCATGAACGGCTGGCACCCGCCGAAAGAATAGGCGAGCGCCATCCGCGCCCACGCTCGTCGAACTACGACGGGCGTTTTTTACTCAGCACAATGCCGCCGCTCGCGGACTCCATCTGCGAGATGGAATCTTTGTGTTGGCCGATCTGCTCCAGCAAGTAGTTGCGCTCGGCAACGAGCTGTTGATGGCCGATCGCTTGCCGCACGGTCATGCGTAGCTCATCCTCGTCCCACGGCTTGAGGATAAACCGGTACACGGAACCGGACGTGACGGCGTCGAGCACGGCGGTCACATCGGGTTTGCCCGTGAGAATGACGCGCGTGATGCCCTCGTCGATCTCGCGCACCTTCGCCAGGAACTGCGGACCCAACATTTCGGGCATGTAGAAGTCGCTCACGACCGCGCTCGGCGGGTCCGAGCGAATCTCTTCGAGCGCCTCAAGCGGGTTCTCGCAGATCCGCACTTCGTAGGGCTCGTCCGCGAGCAAGCGCCGCAGCGCGACAAGAAGGTTCCTCTCGTCGTCGACGAAAAGAACGGAGTGGCTGGAGTAATCGATCATAGTTTGTCTCGTTTAAGGGGTGACGGACCACGAAAAGGCCGGCCTTAGTTTGCGCGGGTCCAAGTCGATGGCGTCGCCGTCGGGCGTAAAGATGATGGCGCCGATCGGCTCTCCGTCGATCACCATCGGCATCACGTGGTCGCCGTAGTTTTCGGTCCGCTGCGCGCGCCGCAGGGCGCCGCTGAGTTCCGGTTCGAAAAGCGACGGCGCGGGATTATCGACGAGCGGAAGATCCGGGTCGTCCAAGATGTCGCGCGCTTGCGCGTTAGCAAACACAACAACTCGCGCCGAGTTGACACCGATCACCGGCATCGGCAAAAGCTCCAGGATGACGCGTGCAAATCGCAGGCAACGATTGCTCTCCGTCAGTTCGCGCGTGCGCTGCAGAACTTTCTGCTCGAGCTCCACATTGAATCCGCGGAGTTCTTCGGCAAGGCGCCGGTTCTCCACGTTGACCTGTTGATGCTGGAGCGCCTTGTCCACGATGTCGCGCAGCTCTTTGTCGTTCCACGGCTTCGGGATGAAGCGATAGATTTCGCCTTCGTTGAGCGCGGTCACGATCAAGTTGATGTCGGCGAATCCACTCAACACAATCCGCATCGATTCGGGTTGGATAGATTTCACCTGCGACAGGAACTGGACGCCATCCATCACGGGCATCCGAAAGTCCGAGAGGACGACGTTAACATCGTGCTCCCTGACAACCTCAAGCCCCTCTTCGCCGCTACCCGCGATGAGCAGCTCCACGGACTCGTCCAAAAAGACGCGCCGTAGGGCCTTAAGAATCGAAGGCTCGTCGTCCACACAAAGGACGACGGGCATGCGATCACTCTGACTCATGACACCCGTTCACCGGTAGCCGGACGGTAAAACATGTGCCGGCGCCAGGCTCACTCTCAACGGTGAAATCGCCGTTGTGATTGCGCACGATGTCGTAGGAAAGGCTCAGGCCCAGGCCGGTTCCTTGCCCCACTTCTTTCGTCGTGAAGAAAGGATCAAAAATGCGTGAGAGCGCGTCGGGCGGCACACCGCAGCCATCGTCTCTTACCGAGACGTAAACGTATTCGTCTTCGCACCACGTGCGCAGATGAATGTGGCCGGACTCGTCGATCGCTTGCGCCGCGTTCACGAGCAAGTTCATCAGCACCTGGTTGATCTGCCCCGGCATGCAATGCACTTCGGGGATCTCGCCATAGTCGGCCGTAACCTCGGCTTTGTACTTGATCTCGTTGTGAACGATGTTCAGTGTCGACCGAAGGCCCTCGTTAATGTCAGCGAAGCGGGCCTCGTTCTCGGTCGGGTGCGAGAACCCTTTCAGGTCCATCACGATCTTGCGTACCCGTTCCGTGCCTTCCAACGACTCGTCCACGAGCGCCGGCAGATCATCGAGAACGAACTCGATTTTCAGTTCCTTCTTCAAAGCACTCAGCTCTTCATCCGCGGGATCGACGCGTTGCTCGTAGGCGTCCGTGAGCGTGTTGATCTTTTCGACGTACCGCTGCAATGTGCCGAGATTGGAATGCACAAACCCAATCGGGTTGTTGAGCTCGTGCGCAACACCCGCTGCCAACTGTCCGATCGACGCCATCTTCTCGGTTTGCAAAAGGCGACTCTGCGCCGCTTCCAGCTCGCGCAACGCAGCCTCAAGCTCGGTGTTTTTCTTTTCCTGTTCGGCAGCGCGGTGCGCAAGGTCGCGCGTGCGATCGCGCACCGTCTCCTCCAACTCGCGGTTGTTGGCGGCTAGCTGCATAAGAAGCTGCATGTTCTCGCGGCGGCGTTGGCCTTCTTTGCTGTGCGAAATCCAAGCTGTCAGTGCGCGGCGCACGCGTTGGGCAAACTGAAACTCCGTGAACGGCTTGGCGAGATAGTCCCAGCGATCAAGAAGCTCGCCCGGGATCCGCCCCTGAATGCGCTGTTCGACAAGGTGCCCTTCCCCCGTCATCAGCGTCACTTGAATGTCGGGGTCGATCGCCCACAGGCGTTCGATCGTTTCGATGCCGTCTGGTGCCTTGGGGAAAACCATGTCAACCATGACCGCGGCGAGACGCTCGCCGCGCTCGGTCAACTCCTGCAGTTTCGCAATCGCCTGTTCGCCCGACTCCGCGACGTGAATCTCAGGAGCGTGAACGGCGAGCGATTCATCGGCGTGCTCCAAGTACAAACGACACAACCGTCGAATGCTCTCTTCGTCGTCCACGATCAGAACGTGTAGTGTTTCGCCCGTCGGTTGAGTTCCCTCAAGATCACCGGGCAACACGTCCCGCAACTCGTCCAGTGCGGTCGTCATCTTTTCCCCTTTTCATTTCCCCTATCGGCCTGAAACGCCGAAAGCTTATGCAGGGGATGCGCGTTGCAGCGAGGTTGTTGTCGCGCCGAAATGATGAAGGAACGCACATGACAAACGACACGCGAACGAACCCGGAAAAACATTCCGGTAAGGATTCCGTGGAAGTCCCGCACATTCTGGTTGTCGATGATGAGGCCAACTTCGCGCGGCGACTCGCGATGGCCTTTACCGACGCGGGTTTTCATGCAGAGGCTTGCTACGACGGCGCCGCAGCGATGAAGGCGATGGAGAAAACGTTACCCGATCTCATTGTGTTGGACGTGCGCATGCCGGGCATGGACGGATTACAGTGCTTGCGCACGATGCACGCGGACCGAGAAAACAAAACACCGCCGGTGATCTTGTTAACGGGCGACGTTAGCCCGCGCGTCGATGCGGCGGCGCTGATTTATCCCGGGAGCTGCGTACTCAGCAAACCGTGCTCCTACGACTCGGTCGTGAGCCTGGCCGCGCGTCTGCTCCGCCACTAGAGGCTGGACTCCCAAACAGCTCGTGGGTCGAGCCTAGCGTCGTGGCGTGACGCGCGCCGACGCACAGCGGCTTCTGCAGCTGGGAGCCCGTTTCTCCCTTGTGAAACCGGCTCGATCAAGCACGAAAAAAAGGCGCGACCCCGCGGGGCCGCGCCTTGTCGTCAACCTTTAGCGCTTGTTAGCGCGTCTGGCAGGAGTTGCAGTGGATGTCTTCGTCGCCGGCGCGGCTATCCGCCCAGACAACAAAAACGACGTCCCCGTCGTGGCCGATCTTGGGCTTGCGCGAATCGCTTGCGCCCGCGGCCGAGGTGTCGGTCCGCATGTCGACGGCCTGCCATGTGGTTCCGTTGTCGTTCGAGAAGTTGAAACGAACGTCATAGGACCCGTCACGGTTGTCTTGCCATGCGGCGTAGACGTTCGTGCCGGTCGCGGAAATCGTGACCCAGTCCGAACGGGCCGTGCCGGCGTCGTCGGTGTCGATGCGAACATCGTCCGTCAACCAGGTGGCGCCGCCATCTTTGCTCACGTTCATGAACACGTCGCGGTCCGCCGTGCGGTTGTCAATCCAAACCACATACACCTTGTCGTCCGCGGTGCAGGTGACCTGCGTGCGGAACGAGAACGTCGCGCCGGCCGTGTCCGTGTCGAGGCGAACATCGGTTGCCAAGAACGTAGTTCCGGCATCGGTGCTCGTCGAGAAGTACGTATCGGACTGACCGTTACGCGTGTCGGACCAGCTCACATAGACCTTGTCGCCATCGCAGTCGATGGCCGGGTCGAACGAGGTGGCTGCACCCGCGACATCGGTGTCGAGGCGCACGTCGGCGGCAAGCCAGGTGGCGCCGCGATCCGTCGAAGCGTTCACATAGATGTCTTGCAGGCCGTCACGGTTGTCGTGCCATACGACATACACGCGCGCACCGGCCACGGCCATGCGCGGGCGATCCGCCGAGCCAACACTGTTGCTGACCGCGGCCTCGTCCGAGAACGTGGTGCCGCCATCAGCCGAACCGCGGAAGTACACAACGCGGCTACCGGTGCGGTCGTCTTCCCAAACAACGTAGACGTTGCTGCCGTCGACCGCAATGCGCGGGTCGCCGGAGATACCAACGCCAGCAACGTCCTGATCGAGACGCACGTCCTGCGCGAGCCAAGTCGCGCCACCATCCAGCGAACGCTGGAAGTAGATGTCGTTCTCGCCGTTACGCGCGTCTTCCCAGACGATGACCACAGTGTTGCCACTGCAGGCGATCTGGACTTCGGCAGACTCGCTGGAACCAGCGACGCTCGTGTTGACGCGCACATCGGCGGTGCTCCACGTGTCGCCGGCATCCGTCGACTTCGAGAAGTAGATGTCTTTCGCGCCATCGCGGGAGTCTTCCCACGCCGCGTAGACGGTGAGGCCGGTCGAGCAGATCTGAACGTCGCTAGCGTCGCCGCCAGTGCCGTCGCGATCCACGCGAATGTCGGTCTCCAAAAAGTTCGCGCCGAAGTTGACCGTACCGGTCCCCGCGGCTAATCCGCTGCTGCCTCCGCTGCAGCCGATCGATACTGTCATGAGCGCGGCGGCGGCTATGCCGCACCATCGGCGCAATGACGTTGACCATTCCATTTGATTCTCCTGCCGGACTTCCCCGTGATTGGACGAACCCATCCGCCCCACTTGCTTTCGCCGGCACCATGAGAATTGGTGGGAAAGCACATCACTTGATTTTGAATCGAGAAAAAAGAGCCCGGGGACTGCTTCGAAATGAAACAGCGCCTAGGCGCGCGGCCCGGGATTCCACTGCGGCCGCCCGGCACTATTACCGCGCCGACCTCACGTTACACCTTCCGCGACGCGCCAAAACTCCGATGATCATGGCGTCATGGATCCCGTCGCACGACTTCGCAAGGAGTTCTTGGAGAGCCAAGAACAGGCGATGCGTCGAACGTCACGGCAGCAGCGGCGGCGACGCTTCAACGGCGCACTGGCCGGCGGTATCGCCGGGATCGTAGCGACGGCGGTGTCCGCGGCGTTCACGCGCCAATCGATCGAGTGGCACTCGTTTGTACTCGAGGGCGTGTTCAGCACGGTCGCCGGCTATGTCTTAGCGCGCATCGGCGGGGGCATCTTGCCGGGCATCTTGTTGTTCACGACGGCGTACTGGGCCGCGTTCTTTACGCGCGCGGGCGGATTCGATCCGAGCGTAATCTTCGGCGCGGCTGATCTCCGCGCCGCGGCCGCGGGCCAGGGCCATCTCATGACGCTCTCGATGCTCGTCGCCATCGGCGGCCTGTTCGGCCATCAGATCGAAGGCTGACAAGTTACGGCTGCAGCGCGTAGCGCAAGATCTCGACGACCTGCTCCGGCGAATCGGCAACGGCTAACGCGGCGCGATCGACTTCTTTCAACGCATGGCCGAGCTCGTCGGGATGAAGCGTGATCACAGGCTTGCCGAGCGCCGCCGCGTAGCCCGCGTCAAAAGCAGCGTTCCACTGCCGGTACTTGTCCCCGAAACGCACCACGACAAAGTCGGCGGCCGCGATGAGGTGGCGAGTCCGCACGGCATTGACACCAGCCCCCTTGTGGTCCCGCCAAACCGGCTTTTCTTCCGGCCCTAAAATGTCCACCCCGCACGCATCACTCTTGCCGTGGTCGGTGACGGGAGCCGTCAAGACCACCGGTAAGCCGAGCTGCTCAACGCCGGCGCGGATCCGATCGCGCCAATCGGAGTGGATTTCGCCCGAGAGATACACCTGAGTTGCCATCCGCCTATTATGACGCGAAGTTGACCCGCCCGCGACCCGCGACTAGCTTGCGTGGATGCGTTCTTCTCAATTTCTCCTCCCCCTCCTCCCGATCCTGCTGGCAGCATGCGAACCGTCGCCGGAGACCCCCAAAGACTCCTCCGACGGCGAACAGGCAACAGCGCAGCGGCCTGTCGTTCGTTACTACGTCCTCTCCGAGTCGTGACCGTTTTGCCAAAAGGTCGTAGTTGCGATCAACAAAATCAAACCTGACTTTTCGGACCGTGTGGACTTCGAGATCCTCGACGCCAATTCGGTCGCCGGCAAAGCCGCTTCCGCCAAGCACGGTTGGGATTTGGGCCCGCGCCACGGCATCGCGATGGAGCGCGGGGACGAAGTCCTCAACAGCCTGTCCGGCCACAGCTATGGCGAGCAACACATTCGCGACATGATCGAAGTGGGGCTCTCATAGTCGATCGCGTTCGTATCGTCGAACAACAGTTCGACGACTATCTCGAGACCGCAACGGCCGCGCCGACGCCTCTGGCGGGGGACGCGCCGCTGCGTCCGGGGAGCCGTCTGTCGGCACGGCGCGCGCTCGCGCTGTTTGAAGATCAGGTGACGAGCCGGGCCCTCGACGTGGCCGCACGCCGCCTAAAAACGCACGGTGCTTCCTACTACACGATCTCCAGTGCCGGACATGAGCAGAACGCGATCATCGGTTCGCTGCTGCGCACAACGGATCCGTGCTTTCTCCACTACCGCTCGGGCGGACTGATGATGGCGCGCGCGCGCCAGCACCCGTCGGCCACGCCGATCTTCGACACGCTCCTAAGCCTCTGCGCTTCGCGCGACGATCCGATTTCTGGAGGACGCCACAAGGTGTGGGGTTCCAAAGAACTCTGGGTTCCGCCGCAGACTTCAACGATCGCGTCGCACCTTCCGAAAGCGGTCGGCGCAGCGTTCGCGCTGGGTCGCGCACGGCGCGTGGGCATCGACGCGCCGCTTCCGCCCGACGCGATCGTGTGCGCATCGTTCGGCGACGCGTCCGCAAACCACGCCACCGCGTTGACCGGCATCAACGCCGCGCGCTACGCGAACCGGCGCGGCAACCAAGTACCGATTCTGTTCGTCTGCGAAGACAACGGCATCGGCATCTCGGTCGAAACTCCGCGCCGCTGGATTCGAGACGCGTTCGGAAACCTTGCTCACCTCCACTACTTCGAAGCGGACGGCGAACTGGAGCAGATGTGGGATACGTGCGCTGGCGCGATCGACTTTTGTCGCGCGGGACGCGGCCCCGTGTTTTTGCACCTGCGCTGCGTTCGCTTGTGGGGCCACGCCGGAAGCGATATCGAAACGGCGTATCGTGCGCTGCCGGAGATCGTAAGCAGCGAACGCCGCGACCCGTTGCTGGGTAACGCCCGACGGTTGATCGAGACCGGCGCGGCGGCCCCCGCAACACTGCGCAACATCGTACGCGACGTGCGCCACCGTGTGACGGCGGCGTCGGTGGACGCCAGCCAGCGCGGCCACCTCGACACGCTCGCGGAAGTCACGGCCCCGATGGCTCCGTATGACGCTCCGCGCTGCCGCGCGGCCGCCGATGCTGCACTGCGACCCGCCGACCGACGCGACGCGTGGGGCGAAGGACTTCCCGAAGCGGAAACCGCGCCGTCCAAGCGCACGATGGCGGCGCACATCAACGCGGCGTTGACCGACGAGATGGCGCGGCGGCGCGAGATCGTCGTGTTCGGTGAGGACGTTGGAAAAAAGGGTGGCGTCTACTACGTGACGGCGGGACTGCAAAAGAAGTTCGGCGCATCGCGCGTGTTCGACACCCTGCTCGACGAAACCACGATCCTGGGCGTGGCGCAGGGGGCCGCGCTGGTTGGCTTGTTGCCCGTGCCCGAGATTCAGTATCTGGCGTACGTGCACAACGCCGTCGATCAGTTGCGCGGCGAGGCGAGTTCGCTCTCATTTTTCTCCAACGGCCAGTTTGTCAATCCCATGGTCGTCCGCATCGCTTCATTCGCCTACCAACGCGGCTTCGGCGGTCACTTCCACAACGACAATTCGATCGGCGGACTACGCGACATTCCGGGCCTTGTGATGGCGGCGCCCTCGCGCGGCGACGATGCCGCGAAAATGCTGCGCGGCTGCCTGGCGATGGCGGCGGAATGCGGACGCGTCGTTTGTTTTCTCGAACCCATCGCGCTGTACCACCAAAAAGACCTCTACGAGGAGGGCGACGGCGGTTGGCTGTTCGACTACCCGCCGCCCGGCGCATCGCTCCTGCCCGACGAAGTCGGCGTGTACGGCGATGGCGACGTCACGATTTTCAGCTACGCCAACGGCCTGCGCCTGAGCCTCCGTGCCGCGCGCACGCTGCAAGAACAACATGGCCGGCGTGTGAAAGTTGTGGACCTGCGCTGGCTTAATCCGCTCCCGACGCTTGCGATCGAAGAGCATGCGCACGAGGCGGCGAGCGTTATCGTGGTGGACGAGTGCCGCGCCACCGGCGGCGGGATCGCGGACGCGGTCATCGCTCATCTCGCCGAAACCGGCTACCGCGGTCGCCTTCGCTCCGTGCGCGCCGCCGACAGTTTTGTTCCGCTGGGGCCGCCCACGGCCGCGGTGCTCGTGTGCGAAGATGACATCGTGACCACGGTCTTGGAGGCCACGTCTTGAAACGCACCGTCATCGTCTTGCCCGGACGCGGCTCGTACACAAAACGCGCCCGCCGCTCGCTCCCGACAGAGCACGCGTGGGTCGCACGCGCGGACGCACTGCGCGCGGAGTACGGGCTGCCCTCGCTGGTCGAGCTCGACCACGCCGATCGATGGAAGAGCTCCGTCCAACTTCGGCCCGACAACGTGTCGCCCACGATCTGGTTGATCTCGATGATCGACGCGCACGCCGCGATGCAGGAGCACGAGGCGGTCGCTGTGGCCGGCAATTCAATGGGTTGGTACACCGCGCTTGCCGTCGCCGGCGTGCTCTCGTTCGACGACGGGTTCCGCCTTGTCCAGGAGATGGCGCTGCTGCAGATGGAGCACAAAGACGGCGGGCAGATTCTCTACCCGTTGGTCGACGATCAATGGCGCGTCGACCCCCGTCAAGTCGACCGCGTGCAGGCGGTGCTGGCCTCGCGCGACGACGTTTTCGAGTCCATTCGTTTGGGCGGTTTCGTGGTGCTCGCCGGAACTGAAGACGGCGTGGGCGCTATCCTCGACACGCTGCCCGGCGTGGAGATGGGTCCGAGCGTGTTCCCGGTCCGACTGGCGCAACATGGTCCCTATCACACCGCACTGCTCAACGCCGTCGCGCAAAAAGCGCGCGCGCAGTTGTCGCGTTTGCCATTTCGCGCGCCCGATGTCACGCTCATTGACGGCACCGGCCGGCGCCACACGCCGGCGTCCGCGGATCCGGTGGCGCTGCGCGATTACACGCTCGGCGATCAGATCACGACGCTGTTCGACTTCACAACGTCGATCCGCGTCGCGTACCGCGAGTTCGCGCCTGACTTTTTGACGCTGACCGGCCCCGGCAACACGTTGGGAAGCATCTGCGCGCACGTAGCGATCGCCAATCGCGTACGGAAGATCGAGTCGCGGCACGAATTTGAAGCCGTTCAGGAAAGCGATTCCCCCCTCCTCTGGTCCATGCGACGCTGAGGCGCTTTGATCGCGCGCCCGCAATCCATCGTCTCGCTCGCGACGAAGTTCTACGTCGCGGCCGCACTCCTCGCGTGGGCTTGGGCGGCGTTTTGGGACGTGTCGCTCTGGGGCGACCGGAGCCCTTCGACCGACCATCTGCTCGAGGGTCTTTGGACGGGCCTCGGGATCGTCGTGTTTTGCCACTTGGCCGTCGCGATCATTCCCGCGTTCCGACGCGCCGGCGAAAAGATGGCGGAACTTCTCGGTCCCGTCGCGCCCCTCCAAGCGATTTACTTGGCGTTGCTTTCCGGCATGGCAGAGGAGCTCGTGTTTCGCGGCGCACTCTGGGATCAACTCGGACTCATCGGAACATCGGTGTTTTTCGGGCTCTGTCACGTCGTCCCGGTGCGCGGGCTGGCCGGCTATCCCGTGTTCGCGTTTTTTGCGGGACTGATCTTGGGAGCGCTGCGCGAGTACAGCGGTTCGGTGGGGCCACCGATCGTCGCGCACGTCACGGTCAACGCGATCAACCTCGCGTGGATCGGACGCCGCACGCCGCATCGAAGACGTGCGCCAGACGATCCTCCCGACGCGGACGACGACGCGGACGACGAAGCGGACGCCGACGCGGCGAGCCCGGAGCGCTCCGACATGCACTTCCCGGACGAGATCGAGATTCCGGATACGTTCCCGATCACGATCTGGCGCTACGACCTCCGCGTCGAGCTCTCCGGGACGGACCGACAAACGTTGCCACAGTGTTTGGAGCACGAAGAGCTCTCCCTTTTTCGATATGTTCCCCGCGAGGCGGTCTACGACGAACTGAGTGACGGACGCTTTGTGTTTTCGCACTCGTTCGACGCGCCGCTCAGCACGTTTCCAGCCGACGTCGCCGCGTTGTCCAGCTACCTATTTGAGCCGGTCATCGGAATCGAAGTAGCGGAGCGATTCGTCGATGAAAAGACAACCGACGACGTACGCGCGTGGAAGATCGTGGCGCAACGCGGACAGTGGGTCAAAGTACCGCTGGTCGTCGACCAGCCGGAACCCAATCGCTTCCTCGTCGATCCCGACAACGAAGACGAAGCCGTACTGCGCGCGCAGTGGTCGACGTTTCCGCGCTGGTTTCAGGACGCGATGCGCTATCGCTACCCGCGACTCCGCGATCTGTAGCCAGGGCCTATCGAACTAGCGACAGGAGTAGGTTTCGTCCGTCAGTGCGTCTGCGATCACGACAACGCGACGCAAGTGCGGTCCGGTGTCTCCGCCTTCGCCGCCTGCGAGCACCGTGAGGCCGTTGCGATCCACAAAGCCGATGTGCGCGCCCATCGCGATGGGTAGCTCGACATTGCGCACGGTATAGACGATGGCGTCCGGCAAACCAAACGAACCGGAAGGTAGGTAGTCAACGATCTCGAGCGAGCGGATCGGCGGAGATCCGGGCTCAGAAATGCGGAGTCCTCCCGCCGCGAGAAAGCGGCGTCCGGTGCCGTCACGCGGCGTCAGAGAAAACGCACCGCGACGATCGCGCAAAAGATCTCGCGCGAAAAAGGACCCGTTCGACGAGAAGTCATAGACGACGATTGAGCGTGTGTCACCGCCGACGATGAGGA
This sequence comes from Planctomycetota bacterium, assembly GCA_021776785.1. Lineage (GTDB taxonomy): Bacteria > Planctomycetota > PLA2 > PLA2 > PLA2 > JAJFFF01. The sequence goes on from JAJFFF010000044.1 coordinate 307,122, forward strand.
GTCGGTCCGCGTCAACCCGGTGCGCTTCCGCGCGAAATCGAATGTCGCCCTCGGGTCGAGACTGGATCTCAAGGCCCGTAAAACGAGCCGCTGTGCTCTCCAAGTTGCCAACGCCGAAGTACACCTCGAAATCGCCATGCAAAAACTGCACATGCTGGGCCGATGCCACAGGCAACGGGTGCCCGAAATCGGTCCATTCGATCGCGTCCAGCACCTCCACGCTGTCGAGGCGTTCGCCCGCGGCGTCAAACCCGCCGGACACCATCACCTCCAAGCCGCTGGCGAAAAGGGATGCCGCATGCCAGCGACGGGCGGTAAGAAGTTCGGCTGAGGGAGCGAAGTTGCCCGACGCGGGATCAAAAATTTCCGTGGAAGCCAACGGCGCTCCGCCGACCGTGGACACTCCGCCCACGATCAACACACGACCGTTCGGCAAAAGCGTCAGCGTGTGCTCGGCGCGCGGCACCATCATCTTGGACGTATGCACCGAAAAACTAAGCGTCGCCGGGTCCCAGATTTCGACCGTATCCGTCGCGTCGGTCTCGTCGATGAACCCGCCGAAAATCATGAACCGCCCATCACGCAGCCGAATACCCCGCGCGAATGCGCGTCCGACGTTGAGCCGGTCTCCCAGATCAAGGAGCTGATCGGGGCGTACGGTCGGCGTCGCGCTTTCGGTGATGAAACAGATGCGCTGGGCCGCGGCGAGGGGCGAGCCCGCTGCGCTCGTGACGCCGACACCCACGATGAGCTCGTACTCGGTGTTCGGTTCGAGCGACTCGATCGGCTCGACGCGCGCCGTCGAGGAGTTAAACGCCTGCGTCTCGACGCGAATCCCAACCGGGGCCCCGCCGAATGGCTGGAGGCGAATGTTGGCCGCCGTGAGCGTGTTCAGGTCCGCGGACTGCGAAAACGTAATCGCCACGCCGTTCGCGATGCCAGCCGTTGTGTCGCCGTTCTCAGGCACGGTCGCGAACAAGGTGAACCCCGTCGCACCGCCGCCGTCCGAGCCACCACCACCACCGCCCCCACAGGCGGCAGCGCAGACAAATCCCATGATGAAGACAAATCGCATCTTCCCTCGATCTCTCAAACTTGCGGCCCGCCCGCCCGTTATAACGGATCGCACCCCGCGGGACAGGCTCGAATTCGGACCACACGAGAAGCGAACCCAATGATGTCTACATACCGAACCATTTCCAACCCGGGCGGAAGGCCGATCAAAGCGTGGACGCATGGCGTTCCGGTCGATGAGAAGGCGATCCAACAGCTCCAAAACGTCGGCCAGCTCCCCATCATCCACCGCTGGGTCGCGGCGATGCCCGATGTCCATTGGGGAATCGGCGCGACCGTCGGCAGCGTCATTCCGACCGTGAAAGCGATTATCCCCGCGGCCGTCGGCGTCGACATCGGCTGCGGCATGATGGCCGTGCGCACGACGCTATCGGCGTCCGACCTTCCCGACGATCTGCGCGGTATTCGGCACGCGATGGAAAAAGCGGTCCCCCACGGGCGCACGGATCGCGGCGGAAAAAACGATCGCGGGTCGTGGTCGAACACACCGGCCGTCGCCGAGAAGCGTTGGAAAAAACTCCGCGCCGGATACAAGGAAATCACCGAGCGTCACCCGTCCCTCGACCGCGGCAAGACTCTTGAACAACTCGGCACGTTGGGCACCGGCAATCACTTCATCGAAGTCTGCCTCGACCAGGAAAACGCCGTGTGGCTCATGCTGCACAGCGGATCGCGCGGCGTCGGCAATCGCATCGGTCAGCACTTCATTCGGTTGGCCAAAAAAGACATGCAGGGCCATCTGAGCCAGCTTCCCGACGAAGACCTCGCGTATTTCTCGGAGGGCTCGGATCACTTTCATGACTACGTCGCTGCCGTCGATTGGGCGCAGCGATTTGCGCGGACCAATCGCGAGCTCATGATGGAAGCGACGTTGGCGGCGCTGCAACGGCGCAAAGACCTCCCGAAGTTTCAGGCCGACAAGCTTGCGGTGAACTGCCACCACAACTACGTCGCGCAGGAGCACCACTATGGCAAAGACGTCTTCGTGACCCGCAAGGGGGCGGTGAGCGCGGCGGTCGGTGAACTCGGGATCATTCCCGGCAGCATGGGCGCGCGCTCCTACATCGTCTCGGGCAAAGGGCACGCGGAGAGTTTTTGCTCGTGCAGCCACGGCGCCGGGCGCGCACTCTCGCGGACGCAAGCCAAGCGGCAATTCACAGTCGCCGATCACGAACGGGCGACGGCGGGCGTCGAGTGCCGCAAGGATGCCGCCGTCATCGACGAAACGCCGGCCGCGTATAAGGACATCGAGGCCGTGATGGCCGCACAATCCGATCTCGTCGAGATTCTGTACACGCTCAAGCAGGTCGTGTGCGTAAAGGGGTAGTTGCCTCCCTTGGTTTTTGCCGCGCTCGTTGAACCGATGCGGTGACCGCGGGGATCATAAGAATGCTACGGCGAGCAAGACCCCGATTCGTGGGCATCCTCGCCATCGGCCGCCACAATGAACGACCCGGCTTCTTCTCCTGATGCGCTGCTCGCGCACACCGAATTCGTGCGCGCGCTCGCACGGCGGCTCCTCCGCGACGAGCACGGCGCGGAGGACGTCACACAGCAAACGATGCTGGCCGCGCTCGAGTCGCCGCCGCGGGATCACACGAAGTGGCGACCGTGGCTCAGTCGCGTCACCCGCAACTTCGCGTTTCGCTCCCGGCGGGATGCGACACGTCGGCGGCGGTGGGAGACGGCCGGTGCAAAACCGATTGATATTCCGTCGCCCCAAGACATCCGCGATCGCGAAGCGGCGCGGCGCGACGTCGTCGAGGCGGTGCTGCAGTTGGCAGAGCCGTATCGAACCACCATCATCTTGCGATATTTGGAAGAGTTGCCGCCGCGGGATGTCGCACGGCGGATGAACGCACCTGTCGAAACGGTGCGTACGCGCACGCGCCGCGCGGTCGAACAACTGCGCAACACGCTGGAACAAGAACCGACGCGGGATTGGCGAGCGGGGCTCGCGCTTCTGGCGACGCCCAAAGCATGGGGAGCGATTGCGATGTCCGCAAAATCGAAGTGGATCGGTGCTGCAGTGGGAGCGCTTTTGCTTGCGCTCATTCCGGTTTGGATGGCCTATCGGCACCAGCCTGGAAGCGGTGACCGCGCCGAACGTACGACGGCCGAGCGGGCCACGCCCCTCGACACGTCAACGACCGCCCCGCCAACGTCGACATCGGCGTCGACGGACGTGGCCACCGGCATCGAAGGCGTCGTCCGCGGGCCGAGCGGCCCGATCGCGGACGCGTTCGTGGTGCTTGTGGACGGCGGCGACAAGGTCGCGCGACGACGTACGACCGCGACCGGCCGCTTCGCGTTTAAGCAAACGGGAACGTTTGACGTCATCGCCGCGCATCCCGACTACCAGCCCGGTGCCGCGACCGTGACCGCGGAGGGCAAGAGCGCCACACGCGTCGACCTCGTTCTGAAGGCCAGCGATCCCATCGCGTTCCGCGTGACCGACGGTTCGACCAAGAGAGTTCTCGACGACGTCGAAGTCTTGGTCATCGTCTCGGGCGACGCTACGAACGCGGCGCTCGAAACGCTGCTCGCCGAAGGCGGTTTGTGGAAACTGATCCCGCGGCTAAGTGTCTACGACTCGTTGATGGATGCGTTCGCTGGACTGCGCGGGAGCGGTGTCGTTTACATCCCGCCGATCAAGACGTCAAACGGCGTGGCGCACCTGCGCGGTCTTCTGCCGCGTGGCCGCTTCCAGGCCATCGTCAGCCGACACGGCTACGCGCCGCTCCTGGTTACGCGCGACGCCATCGGGGATCAGCTGGACGTCACGCTGCAACCGCAGTCCACGCTGCGCGTCACCGCCCCCAACATCGACGGCCAACCGGCGGTGGGAGCGTGGTGCGAAGTCAACCGGCCCGGGTTGTTTCTGCCCATGCCGGTCAATCGCGCGCAGTTCGACGAAAACGGTCGCGTCGAGTTCGGCGAGCTCAGTGCCGGGCTGTATGAGGTCATCGTGTCGCGCGACGGCACGTGGGCGCTGGGCGCAAAGGCTCCCAACGCCGACAGTCAGGGCCGAGTCTCGGTCGGACGCAACGCGACCGCCATCCTTGCGCAGCGCCGCGTCGAGCTGGCCCCAAATCAAACCCACACAGTTCACTTCGGCGGCCCGGAAACCGGTCGGATCGTCGGCACGATCGCGGCCGGCGATGGCGGCGCGATGATCAACAAGGTGTGGCAAGTGCGGCTGCGACGAGATGACAACGACGTCGCGACAACCAACGCCAAAGACGGAAAGTTCGTCTTCGAGAGCGTGGCGCCTGGTTCGTACCGTGTTGTCGCCACCGCATTGGCGAGCGGCGCGAGCGTGACGACCGACGTGGCGGTGCGTGCGGGGTCGGGCGATACCGTTGTCTCGTTGCGCGCCGAGTCCGGCGGCGTGCGCGGCTCGGTGCGAGGTCGCAACGGTCAACCGTTGCCGGGAGCGCGCATGCTGATTCTCCGCTATGACGTAGCCCGCACACTGGCACGTCAAGACCCGCGCGGAACCAACGAAGTGTTGTCGCTTCTCTCGCGTGGTTTTGAGAGCGATCGCAACGGTCGGTTTGAGCGGCCCATGACGGCGGGTCACTACGTCGTTTTTGCGGCAAACGACGGATCCGCGGATTTTCGCGAGGTGCACATCAAAGCAAACGCGCAGACCGAGGTCGCGCTCGATCTGAGTCCGGCCCGTGTCTTCCCGGTCGCGCTCGAGCTCGTTGATCGGGACAAACCCGTCGCGGGCCACATCTTTCTCCGCGGTTATCTCGGTGGATTCGTGCTCGCGTTTCTCCTGGACGAGGACGCCATGGCTCCCGACGCCAAGCCGATCACCGCGCGGCGCTATCGACTGCCGAAGGGGCGCTACTTGCTCAACGTTATGGCGCCCGGCCGCGCGCCGATCCTCCAACTTCCGATTCACACGACCGGCGCGTACTCGCTTCGCATACCCGTCGCCCGCGGCGTGTCGGCAACGCTCACGCTGACCGAAAACGACGCGCCCTTGCGCCACGTCGACCTCGCCCTGCAAACGGCGCTGGGAACGACCGTCCATCGCGCGGGCCACCCCGCCGCGCTGTTCGCGCGCAGCCACGGCTGGCGTACCGACAACGCCGGTACGCTTGTGATCCCTTGCCTGCTGCCCGGCCGCTACGTGCTTCTCCGCCAGGACCGAAAGATCGCATCATTTCGCGTCACCGACGAGCCCCTGACGACTCGGATCGCCCTGGCCGCTCCGCCACGCTAGCAGTCCCAAAAAAGTAGTCGTCTGGCGCGAGCGAGAGCTCGGAGTCGAGATTCAGGAGCGAACCGGAGGCCGCCGCAAGCCGGGGCGAGGACGCGCGATGCAGAGATCGGCTTCGCCAGATAAAGCAATTCGGCGCTCGTAGCCCACGAGGACTTTTGCAACGGGCTAACAGGCTCGGGCCCCTCCGGTTCCGACCGAATAAGGCCCTCGCTCCTCCAGTAGGGCTGGTCAATTACGGAATTCTTGCGCGGTGGCCAGCGAGTTCGAACAATGGTCGGGGCGCGCTGGTGGGATACCGAGGCGGGGGCGGACAATCCGAGCTCCACCCGGATTCGCCCACGGCTGCCGAGCGGAGGGAAAACCATGGAAGCAACCTTTTACACCTACTGCGCATGGGCGGGCGGAGTCCTGATCGTGCTTCAGGTCGGCCTCCAGCTGTTCGGCATCTTCGATGGCGACGCGGATATCAACACCGACGTGGACACGGACGGACTCGGCGACACCGACGGTCACGGAGACTTGTTCTTCGGCATCTTGTCGTTCAAAGCGCTGACCGCGTTCACCGCATTCTTCGGCCTCACCGGCCTGTCGCTGATGGACGGCGACACGACGCGGGCCGCCCGCATCTCCATTTCAATCGGCGTCGGGTTCATTTCGATGCTCATCATCGCGTGGTTGATGCGCGGCCTGCACCGCCTGGGTTCGGACGGCTCGGTCAACGTCCAACGCGCGCTCGGGCGCGCGGGCACTGTCTACCTCCGTATTCCGGGCGCCGGCTCCGGCCGTGGCAAAGTCACGATGGAACTCGGCGGACGCACGATGGAGTTAGAAGCGTTCACCGACGAGTCCGAGATTGCAACCGGAGAGCGCGTCTCCGTCGTGGCCGTGGACGACGGCGGGGTCGTGAAGGTGGCGCGCGCCTAGCCGCGAAACAAACAGCGGCGCCTCTACAACGAAGGCGTCGAGACTAGAGGGAAGTGGGAATCATGAATACATTGCTTATCGGCGCCATGAAGGATCCGATGCTGATCGCGATCGTGCTTGGCGCGCTTGTAGTCTTCAGCTTCATCATCTTGTTGGTCAAGCGCTACCGGCGCTGCCCGTCCAACAAGATCTTGGTCATCTACGGGAAGGTCGGCGGAGAACGTTCCGCCAACTGCGTGCACGGTGGCGGCGCGTTTGTATGGCCGGTCATCCAAGACTACGAGTACTTAGACCTTGAGCCCATCCAGATTGAGATACCGCTCACGGGCGCCCTATCGCTGGAAAACATCCGCGTCAACGTGCCGTCCGTGTTTACCGTTGCCATCGGTACCGAGCCGCCGATCATGCAAAACGCTGCGGTTCGCTTGCTGAACCTCACGTCGAAAGACATTGAGACGCAAGCGCGCGACATCATCTTCGGTCAGCTCCGCCAAGTCATCGCGTCGATGCAGATTGAAGACATCAACCGCGACCGCGACGCTTTCCTAAACTCGATTCAGTCGTCGCTGGAGGGCGAGCTTCGCAAGATTGGCCTCGTGCTTATCAATGTGAACATCACCGACATCACAGACGACTCTGGCTACATCGAAGCCATCGGTCGGAAGGCTGCCGCGACGGCGGTGCAACAGGCCGAAATCGACGTGGCGGTCCAGCACAAGAAGGGCGCCATCGGTGTCGCCCAAGCCAATCGAGAAAAAGACATCGACGTGTCGGTCGCGGTCAAAGAACGTGAAATCGGAACGAAAGAGGCCGACAAGGAGCGCGTGATTCAAGTCGCCAACCTCGACAAGGAGTCGCGGGTCGGTGAGGAGATCGCGAACGCGTCCCGCGACGCGCAGATCGCCGACGCCGAACGCTCGCGCCGCGTTGCCATCGCCGAAGCGAATGCGACGGCCGTCGAGGGCGAGAACATCGCGCAGGCCAAGATCGCGCAAGCCAACGCGACGCTCGCGGTCGAACGCGCGAACGCGTACCAGCAAGGGGAAACGCGCAAGCGCGTCGCCGAAGCCGCGGTCCTCCAGGCGCAGTACGACGCGCAAGCGGAAGCCGCGCGCGCGGAACTGGCCAAGGTCGAAGCGGAGAAGATGGCCGAGCTCGTGGCGGTCGCCAACGCGGAGAAGGCCAAGATGGTCGTCGACGCGGAAGCCGAGAAAGAAAAGCGCCGCATCGAGGCCGAGGGTGAAGCCGCCGCGATCTACGCGAAGCTCGAAGCGGAAGCGCGCGGCCAATTCGAAATCCTGCAGAAAAAAGGTCTGGGTTTCGCAGAGATCGTCAACGCTTGCGGCGACCCTCAAGCGGCTTTCCAGATGATGATGATCGAGCACTTGGACAAACTGTCGGAGACGGCCGCCAACGCGATCAGCAACATCAAGTTCGACAAGATCGTGGTTTGGGACGGCGGCCCCGGCTCCAACGGAACCGGAAAAGGCGCCACCTCGAACTTTCTCAACGGACTGGCCGGCTCGCTCCCGCCGATGATGCACATGATGCGCGATATCGGAGGCGTCCAGATGCCGGAGTACTTCGCAAAATTCGTGGAGCAAAAAGAAGAAATCGAGCGCGACGCGAAAGACAAGCCGACCAAGCGCAAGAACACCGGCGACGACAGCGCACCGAGCGCATAGCGCCCCATCGAACCCCCCAAAGCTAAGCGGCCGCCGAGTCTTCGGCGGCCGCTATTCTATGTTCATGCCTCGACTCGAACGGATCTGGATCAAACGAGCGAAACTCGGTCCGATGGACCGGAAGCAAAGCGCGGAACTCGTCGCGCAACGCGGGCTCTTCGACAACGCCGATCAGGGGCGACGCCGCCAAGTCACACTGCTCAGTGCCGAGCGATGGGGCGAACTGGAACGCGAGCTTGGCGTCACGATCGACCCCTCGGAACGGCGCGCGAATCTACTGATCTCCGACATCGATCTCGAAAACACGCGCGGTCGCATTCTCTGTATCGGAGAAGCACGTCTGCAGATCAACGGCGAAACGCGCCCCTGCGAGCGCATGGACGAAGTTCACGAAGGACTGCAGCCCGCCATGCGGCAACGCTGGGGCGGCGGCGCGTTCGCCGAAGTTCTCACCGGCGGATCCATTGCCGAGGGCGACGAGATTCATTGGGAGTAGCGATCCCAAAAGAGCGCGCCTTTGGGCGCTTTGAGCGAGCGCGGCGCGCGTTGGCGCAAACGCTGGTCCGACTTGTCTCGAAGTGAGACGGGCTGCCTCAACCGTCGTCTCATTAACTGCCGGATTCTCGGCGTACGTTTGTGCCTTCAATACTGAGTGATACCAAGTATTGGATCAACAGAGCGGAGTTCTCGTTGGTGCGGTGACTCTGGTAGGGCCACTGCAATCGAGCTCCGCGAGCGAGGCTAAAACGGCATGAAACTTAAACTGAGAAAGCGCGAACGCGGGACGATGCTCGTCGTCATCCTCTTCATCGCCAGCGCCATTGCAGCTCTAGCTGCGATGAGCTCTGGTCGTGTGGTAGCGGAGATGAACCAGCAGCGCACCCTCGAAGCGGAAACGCAAGCGTACAACCAGGCCTACGCCCAGCTTCAGATGGCTCTCAACGTTGTGAACAACAGCGCTTACGACGATGAGCTACGCAATCTCGAACTGGCAGCGGCCATAAACGGCGACAACGGCGGCACCGCCGCCGGCGAAGACCAAGACGAAGTTCCGCTCTGGATGCAGGACCCGTCCGGCGTCACACACGGAATTGTTCGCGGCACAACCGTAAAGGTCTATCGCGGTCGCGATTACCTGAAGCGATTGCAGCTGCTGAAGGGCCAGACGGTCACGGAGCAGGATCCGACCGACGTTTCGCGCTCTTACTTTGTAATCGAAGCGACGGGCCGCGAGAACTCGACGGTCCGCATGGTGTCGGCGCTGGTGCGCGAGAACGAGCCGTTCAGCTCCTTCGTGTTCTTCCAGAACCGTCACACACTCGGCGTCTCGGGCGCACCGCGCGGTCTCATCCACACCAACGATGAGCTCGCGTTCTACTTCCCGGACGGCGAGTACACAGACGGCGTCTCGGCCGTCAACGGTTTCGCTTACGAAGCCGGCGCGACCGAGGCCAACACCAACGTTCTCGACGGCAACCCGGACGCCAAATCCATCGATCTCGACAGTGTCGATTTCGACAAGCTCAAGGGAGCTGCGGATCTGTTCGAGGGCACGGAGGGTCTCGATGCTGAGATCCGCCTGATTGCCGACGGCCGCGTTCGCATCCGCGAATACACGAAACCGCGTTGGGAAGAAGAAGATCGCGACTACACGTACACGGCGGTCATCGGCTACGAAACACGCACGGTGACCGAGACGCAGAGCGTTCAGGTCGGCACCGTGGAGGAGGAGCGCACGCGCCAAGTCCAGGTCGGCACGGAAACTGAAACCTACAACGTGACCGTCCAGGTCCAGGTGGGCACAGAAATCGAAACCTACACGGTTACGATCAACGAGCAGACCGGCACGGAGACTGTCGAACGTACGCGCGAAGTCCCGGTGTACGAGACACGTATGGTGACGTGCACGCGCCGTGTGCGCGTGTTTGTTCCGTACGATGACGGTAGCGGCGGCACGGCCGTCGGTGGCGGCGCGGACGGCGTCCCCGGCGAATGGGTCTGGGTCGACGAAGAGTACGAGTGCGAAGAGACGTTCATCGCACGCTACGAGACCGAGACCTACACCGAAGAGGTGCCGGTCTACACCGAGCGCACCGAAGAGCGGACCCGCGAGGTTCCGATCTACGAGGACCGCGTCGAAGAGCGCACGCGTGAGGTCCCGATCTTTGAAGACGAGACCTACACCGTCGAAGTTCCTGTGTACGAAGACCAAGAGGTCGAGGTGGAGCGTGACTTCCCCATCACGGAAGAGCGCACCATCGAGTACACCGAGTGGGTCTACTACCCGCCGGAACGTCAGAGCACGACCTACAAAGACATCCCGGAGTCCGGCGGCACCGTCTACATCGACGGCCGCATCACGCGACTCTACGGCCAGCTCAAGGGTCGCCTCACGATCGTCGGTAACGAGCGCACTCGGATCACCGGCAACATTCAGTACGTCGATGGCGAAGGCGATACGGCCATGAAAAACGGCACGACGTATAGCGAGGCGTATGAGCGCAACCCTGACTATCAGGGCAGCAGCGTACTCGGCGTGATCTCGCGCGAAGACATCGTCTTCACAAGCAACATGTCGGGCTCGTCGGAAGTCAACGCCACGCTACTCGCGGTCAACGGCCGCGTCGGCATCGATGGTTTCCAGATCGATGAGAGTGGCGAGCCGATCAAGAACCACTATCACGGCATGGAGTACGAAGAGCAGGTTGTCGAGTGGGGTTACGACTCCAGCTCGTACCGCAACCGTACGTTCCGCAAGGATTCACTCCGCCGCTTGGGTGGGATCGTCTCGAACGACCGCATCTTGGAGACGTTCATCGGCTCGCGCAACGACGGAACCGCGTATGTGGATTCTGGGTTCAAGCGCGGCGCGATGCGATACGACTTCAACCTCTTGTTCAACCCTCCGCCCAACTTCGTAAACGTCCCCCGCCCCGTGGTGACGTCGATCGCGCCGGTTTACTTCGTGCGCAACGAGGCGGACGAAAGCTAACAGCGACGAAACCAAAAACTTTTCTCGCGACTCGGGGCGGCCATGATGGCCGCCCCGAGTTCATTTGAGCCGGGCTGGGGTGGACGAAGTATCATCGTCTCGCCATGCTGCGAGTCTGCATTCCGCGCCCCCCGGGCGACGACTTCCTCCGCCATCTCGAATCGGAGCTCGCCGGATGCGCGCAGATCCGAGACGACGACAAGGACGCCGCGATCTTGGTGGACGGGACGCCGCCCGACTTAGACGGCATGAACGAACTGCGGGCCGTAATCGTTCCTTATGCGGGCGTCCCGGCACGCACACGCAAGCTGCTCACCACAAGGCCCGAAGTATCGCTCCACAACCTGCACCACAACGCGGTACCCACGGCGGAGACAGCGTTCGCACTGATGCTCGCGGCCGCCAAGCAGGTTGTTCCCATCGATCGTGCCCTACGCGCCGACGACTGGCGCCCCCGCTACGCGCCGACTCGGACTCGTTTGCTCGCGGGCGGCAAGGCGGTCGTGTTGGGCTTCGGCGCGATCGGTCACCACATCGGAACGCTCTGTCGCGGACTCGGAATGAGCGTCGTCGGCGTGACCCGCGCCCCAAAGCCGCCGTTCCCGCGTTGTCTGGACGACGCCGCGGCACTCTTTGTGTGCGTACCGTGGACCCCGCAGACCGAGAACATGGTGGACGGCGCGGCGCTGGCGACGCTACCGGATCACAGCATCGTCGTGAATGTCGCGCGCGGTCCGGTCATCGAGCAGGCAAGTTTGTTTCGAGAGCTAGAGAGTGGCCGTCTCGCCGCGGGTCTCGACGTGTGGTGGAACTACCCCAAGACGGAGGAGGATCGCGCCGCGCACGCACCCGCCGACTTCCCATTTGGCACGCTGGACAACGTCGTTCTCAGCCCGCATCGGGCCGGCCACTGCGAGGGGATCGAGCGCCTGCGCGCCCAACATCTCGCCACGCTGCTGCGCGCGGCCGCCGCGGGCGACGAGATTCCCAATCGCGTCGATCTCGAACGCGGGTACTAGGTCTGCTACTTCGTCGGCAAGCGCCAGGCGAAATCGAACCAGCCCGCGGCGTGCACCGCTTCCGCACCCTTCGTTAGCACCGACGCGTCGAACACGGTGTAGTCGGGATATCCGATTCCGGAAACGAACGGCGCGAGAACGTAGCTCAATCGCGCTCCGGCGATACCGGTCGCACCGAAGACGCCTACCAACGTTTGATCCTCGCCGCGACGCGGATACACAAACGCGCATGCGAGCCCGGCCCCGGTCCACGCGCGCTTCCCCAGCGTGATTTTGTTCTCCGTCACGTCGAACGGGCAGTCCCGCGGGAGCACGGCGGCGAACGCGCTGTTGATCATCCGGTTGCCGTACAAGATCACGTTGCGGTCGGCGTAGTTGCCGGCTAAGAACTGAACGTCGCTCACCACGGCGCAATCGCCGTTACCGCGATACCACCAACGCTGCTGGTCGTAGCGGGCTCGCGCCAACGCCTCGCGATCATCCTCGCCATACACGAGCACAAAACGGTGCGCAAACACGCGTTTGAGCGGGCCGCACCGATCGGCGCTCTTCTCGGCTACGGGCGGCTCGGCCACGGTCCATCCGAGATTCGTTCGCAGAAATGTCGCGCCGGAACGCGCGCGCACCACTTCGCCGTCGATAACGAACTTGCGCGGTGCGCCGCGCAACATCGAGGCAAACGAGCGGAGGTTTGTCGTCGTGATCCGGACGCCGGTGGCGTCGCGCTCGGCGGTGATCCCGACCGGAACGCCGGGAACCTGCGCCTGCACGAGACGGATCCAGTAGTGTTCCGGGTCCGTCGCCGGATCCACCGTGCGATACGCGATTCGATCGGGCTCTTTACGCGGCGCGTCCGATAAGACGTTGCGGAAAAACGTCCACATCGGCGCCCAATCGACGCAGTCCGCCCCCTTGGCCTCTTTGTTCTTATCCCACCAGTGCTTCACGCCGGGCTCGAAGTGTGCCACCACGCGCCCGCCCGCCTCGGCAATCACTTTCTGCATGTCCTTGCCTTCGCGCGCAGGGACATTGTCATCGTCGGCGCCGTGCAGGATGTACACGGGCGTTTGCACGAGGTTGCTCAAGTAGTCGAGTGTGTTCGACGAGCCATCCGCGCCCCGCCACGGCTCGACGCCAGCCGACGGCGGCCGTCCGACGTACGAATCAAACGAACACCAACCCGCACTCGGCCCAGCCGCGACAAACCCATCCGGATCGAGTGCCGCAAGGTGCCAAGTTCCGTGCCCGCCCATCGAGTGACCGGTAAGAAACACGCGCGAGCTGGAAATTCCGGTGCGCAGAAGAACTTGCGTAAGCGCTTCGTACGCGTCGATGCGACCCCAATCCTGCCAGTCGAATCCAAAACGACGGCGGTTGGTGGGACACACCAGATAGAAGTCTGGTTTCGGACCGTACGAGCGCGCCTGTCCGAATGCGTCGACGCCGGCGCCGTGCAGGGACAGCGCGATCGAAGCGTCGTCAATCTCGCCCGTCGGCAAGATCTCGGAGTACTGCTGAAGCGACGCATCAATAAACGAGAGATAGGTGCGGCGTCGCGGACCGGCGGGGTCACGCACGGCGAGCACAAACTCGCGCGTGGCGTCGTTGACCTGGACCGTGAACTTTTGCTCGCCGATTTTTTTGGGCGCGGGTCCGGCCAGCCCGACCCACACTTTGCGCAGGCCAAGCGGTGCGAGGCCGCCGTGAAAAGGCCGTTCAAACTCGCCGTAGCTGGTCGTGAGTTCCGGAATCGTCTCCTGCGAAGCATTGACCACAACGGCACCCAACCGCGTGTCGACGGCTTCCCCAACGCCCAAGTCGGGCTTGGTCGCGTCCGCCGCCAAGATGTTTAAGCCGGGGGCACAGGTGGTAAGCCTTAGCTGAAAGCGACCGCGAACGCCGCGCACAAAGATATGGTTGGTCCCCTTGCGCAGCGCCACGGGAATGCCGACTCCGTTGCCGCCGTAAACATCGCCGGAGTGAGCATCGCCGTTGACGCACAGCGTGGCGCCGCCCGGCACGCTGGCCAGGACAATCTGCGCTCGGTCGCTAGAGTAGGCGGTGTACGCGTACGCGATCTTGCCGGCCACCCAGCCCTTCTCATTCGGTGCGATCGCCGTCCACACCGACGGCGCTTTGTTCGTCCCTTGAACCGACTCGCCGGCGCGCGGCGGCGGCGCGGAACGATCGAGCAAGTACCGCAAGAACACGGCGTCGGGGTTAAACGGCTGTCGCCCGCGCGCGTCCACCGGCGCAAGGACCAGCCATTCCTGAGGCGCGGTCAATCGTTCGGGCTTTGCGGCGGGTTCGCCCTGACCGCGCACCGGGCCTGCCGTCAAGACCAAGGATCCAACCAGCCCGACGCACGCCGCGAACAAAACGCGGACTCGACTCAGCATTGTTTTCTTCACGAGCGCGAGGATACCGCAACCCTTGCGCGCGGGCGCGACACACGCAGCGTGCCCACGAAAAAAAGGCGCGCACGGCAAGAACCATGCGCGCCTGATCTGTCCCCACGCGGCCCCGCGAGGGGGCGCATTGTCACTTCGTTAGCCAGAGGTTGCGATCGCAATCGCGCCTTCTCCCGGCTGCACTTTGCTTTTCACGCCGTCCTTGTCGGACTGCGCGTCCTTCGGCAGCAGACCGCCGTGCTTCTTGCGCAAGCGCTCCAGCATTTTCTCCGGATTCTCTGGCGCTTCGCCAATCGTGCCCTCGGTCGGTCCGCGACGCGTTCCGAAAAACGATCGGCCACGGCCGACGAAATCGGTGCTGTCGTACCGTTCGATTTCAAGCAGCGGTCGCTTGGCGACAAAACGGTAGTCCGCCAGCGTGCGACGCTTGGCCCAGTCGCTGAGCGGGCCGCTAAACTCCCGTCGCTGCGCGTCGCGGATGCGAGCCTGCATGCGCTCGACGAGTCGGTCCGTGTCCGCGGTCGCCGGGGTCGCCGCCTTCTCCAACATCTGGATGGAGCCGAGCGCGAAGCGCAGTTCGTCGGCGAGCGTCTTCGGGCCGACGTAACCACTGAGCGCATGAACGATGCGACCGCGCGGCGTCAGAACGAGCAGCTGGACGTTCTTTTCGCCGTTGCCGCGAATGCACGTGCCCGCGGCCGACTTCGGTGCGTGCGCGAAACTCGAACCGGCATCGGGGTCGCCGTTTGTGTTAAGCCATGCACACACAAACTTGGTCTTGAGAAGGCGCGCGACATCGGGGTCTGAGAACGACACGGTCCTCAGGGTGTGCCCGGCGCTTCACGTCTTGCCGACGAGGTCGCCGAGCAAGCGCAAGTACACGATCGGGCGCGCGCGCCGCGGCGAGGACGCGAGCTTGCGGGCCTGCGCGAGCGGGTACCACTTGGTGCCGGCCCAAACCACGGGCTTAGCCGGAGTCGCGGTCGTCCGCGACGCCGACGTGGGCTGCGGGCAGTCTGCCGGCGCGTTCGATCGCGATTTCTTGGCAGACGGCGTCGCCAGAGCGGTCGCCGCACAAACGACGAGGCCCAAAGTAACGCGAGAGAGTTGGTGTCGGGTATGCATAGCAACGTGGATACGCGACCGACGAGCCGTTTGCTCCCGGCACTTGCGAACCAGCTTCCGGTGCCCCGAAAATCGCCTGCATTCGCTATCATGCCGCGCAGATGAGCGATCAGGGCCCAGGCGATTCCGCAACATTCGACTCCGCGCAGCAGTGGATCGACAGGCTCGATCTCGTTCCGCTCGATCCGGAGGGCGGGTATTACCGCGAGGTTTTTCGATCCGACGAATCCGTCGCCAAGCTCCCCTACCGCTATGCGGGCAAGCGCGACTACTACACGTCGATCTATTACCTCGTGACGCCCGAAAACTTCTCGACGCTGCACCGCCTCGCTACCGATGAGATTTTTGTGGCCATTGCGGGCGACCCGGTCGAGATGCTTCAGCTCTTCGAAACCGGCGTCGGACGCACGATTCGCATCGGCAACTCCGGCGCCGCTGACGTCGAACCGCAGGTCTGCGTCCCGCGCCGCGTGTGGCAGGGGTTGTCACTTGCGGAAGGCGGCCGGTTTGCGCTCTTCGCCGTCTTCGTCGCACCGGGGTTTGATCCGATGGACTACGAGACCGGCAAACGCAGCGTGCTTACCGAAACGTACCCCGCATTCGCGGAACACATCGCACGTCTTACGCGGGAGCCCTAAACAACGCCCGCACCGGCTCCGCCAACGATCCGTTCGTTGTAATCAATCCGTGGACGCCCCCGTGCGTCACTTCACCCTTTCGATCAAACGCGCATCCGCCTGCCTCCAGCACAATCGGTAGGAGCGCCGTCGCATCCCAGATCGAGAGAATCGGATCGACCATGATCTCCGCGCGCCCCGTGGCGACCAACATGTGTCCGTAGCAGTCGCCCCATCCGCGCTGACGGCCGGTCGCCTGGTTGAGCAGGCTGTACTCGCGCTCGCAACCCGCCCTTTGAAATCCGCGCAACGATGTCGCACAAAACAAAGCTTGGTCCAACGAATTTACGGACGAGACGCGCGCCGGAATCGGAGGCTCGTCCGCACTCTTCATCCAATGCGCGCCGCAGCCGCGCACGGCATATATCGTTTCGCCCAATGCCGGCAAGAACACGACGCCGAGCTCCGCGCGACCGTCGACTTCGCACCCGATCAATACGCCAAAGAGCGGCACACCGTGCGCAAACGAGAGAGTCCCATCGATCGGATCGACAATCCAACGCCGCCCCGAACGGCCCTGGTGCTCGCCAAACTCCTCGCCAAGAAAAGCGTCGTCGGGCCACTCCGCGGCGATCGCACCACGAAGAAACTGCTCGATCTCTCGGTCCGCCTGCGTCACCACGGTCCCATCCGCCTTGTGATCGACGGCAAGTGCGGCGGAGCGAAAGTAACGCAACGCGATCGCACCCGCGCGGTGCGCCAGCTCGATCGATTTTTGAAGTGCCTTTTCCATCACTTGGTCATTGCACGCTCGCCAAGAATCCACGACGGCTTCATCTTTTTTCCGTAGGTAAGCCCGAACTCGGCCATCCCGACCGATCGAATGCGCTCGACCGCCTCGTCGACGGAATCCGTCAACGTAAACAGCGCGACGTCATCGTCGTCAATCGTTCCGGTGGGCACCATCGTCTCACGCCAATAGTCCACGAGCGGCTCCCAATAATCGCGGCCCAGCAAGACGAGCGGGAAGTTTTGGATCTTTTCGGTCTGGATCAACGTCGCCGTCTCGAACAGCTCGTCCAGCGTGCCGAACCCACCCGGGACTCCGACGAACGCATACGAATATTTTACGAGCATGACCTTGCGTACAAAAAACCGGTCGAAGTCGACGCACGTATCGAGGTAGGGGTTGGCGGCCTGCTCGTGCGGCAACCGGATGTTGCACCCGACACTGCGCCCGCCCGCCTCCTTGGCGCCGCGGTTGGCCGCCTCCATCGCGCCCGGGCCGCCGCCGGTCATGACGGTGAATCCGGCTCGCGCCAGCGCGGCGCCGACCGCGCGGGCCAATTCGTAGTAGCGGTCGCCCTCCGGCAACCGCGCCGATCCGAACACGGTGACGCACGGCCCTACGAAGTGCAACTTGCGCGAAGCGCGCAAAAACGCCCACGCGACCTTCAACGCATGCAAAAGTTCGAAGCGGCGCGCTTGCGGTCCCTGCAGAAAGCGTCGTTCCTGCTGAAACGATCGCTCGGTCGCGCGCCGAAATTTGTCTTGAGCGTGTCGATTTTGGGTCACATTCTCTCCCGCTTGCGCACGTTACCGTAGCGTTACCGCGTGGACCGCTTTGCCGCCGTACTCTTGAGTGTGATGACACGCACGCTAGCCATCCTCCTCGGACTCGGACTTTTAGGTGGCGTGGCCCAGTCGCAAGGCACGCGCCACGTCGTTTGGAACTCGGGTCGAGTCCAGATCATCGTCCCACAGCGAAGAACCTATTCGACGCTCTCCTCGCAACGGCCGATCCGCATCGAAAAAGTCCGAGCCAAGGTCACCGTCCGCGAACGAGCGGCGACGACGACCCTCGAAATCTCGCTGCACAACCCGGGCCGCCAGGCCGAAGCGGTTTTGCTCCTGCCGGTTCCTGCCGGTGCGGCCATTGCGAACTTCATGTTTGACGGCTCGGCGCAGGAGCCGACCGCCCGCATCCTTCCCAAGCGCGAAGCGCGCGAAACGTACGACCACATCGTGCGGAAGCTGCGCGATCCCGCGCTCTTGGAATTCGCGGGCTACAACCTGATTCGCTCCAGCGTGTTCCCCGTTCCCGCGAACGGCAAGCAAAAGATCCGTCTCACGTACGACCACATCTTGCCGTTCCACAACGGGCGGATCGACTACCTACTCCCGCGCAGCGAGTCGCTGGATGTTGCTGCGCCGTGGGATGTCGAACTTGATATTCGTACGAAAGCGCCGATCTCCACGACGTACTCGCCGAGCCACGAGGTCGCGATGAAGCGCGTGGCGCCAAACCATCTGCGCGTCCGCATCCACGACCAAGCGAAGCGTGAGCCGGGTCCGTTCCGACTCTCGATCTTGCTGCAGAAGAGCGCCGTGACGGCGACGATGTTTAGCTATCCCGATCCCAAGATCGGCGGCGGCTATCTCCTCCTGCTCGCCGGCCTTCCGGCCCACAAGCAAGAGCGCACCAAGCAACTCAAACGCGAAGTGACGCTCGTGATCGACCGCTCCGGATCGATGGCCGGCGAGAAACTCGACCAGGTGCGCGCCGCCGCGCTGCAGACGATCGAAGGGCTCGCCGACGGCGAAGCGTTCAACATCATTGACTACGCAACGACGGTCGCTGCGTTCTCTCCGCAACCCGTCATCAAGTCGGCGGAAACCGCGAAGAAAGCGCGCGCTTACCTCGCTTCTCTCCGGCCGCTCGGCGGCACAAACATCCACGATGCGCTCGTCGAGGCGTTGCGGCAGCCGCATCGGCCGAAGATGCTGCCGCTCGTTTTGTTCCTAACCGACGGCCTACCGACGATCGGTCAGGTTTCGGAAGTTTCCATTCGAGAGTTGGTCGCGAAGTGCAACACGCACAAACGTCGCGTCTTCGCGTTCGGCGTCGGCCATGACGTCAACGCTCCGTTGCTGGATCGCATCGCCGAGCTATCGCTGGCGAAGCCGACCTACGTGCAGCCGCAAGAGGACGTCGAGCTCAAAGTCGCCGAAGTCTTCCAGAAGTTGTACGGCCCCGTGCTGTCGTCCGCTCGCCTGCAAACCGTGAACGCGGCCGGGCAGGCGATCACGAACGTCATTCGCGAACCGATTCCGAGCCAGCTCCCCGACCTCTTCGAGGGCGATCAGCTGGTGCTGCTCGGGCAGTACCGCGGCAGCGGCTCGATTCGCTTCCGGCTCGAAGGCGACTACATCGGCGAGAAACGAGCGTTCGACATGACGTTTGATCTCAACAAGGCCACGACGCACAACTCGTTTGTTCCGCGTCTTTGGGCGAGCCGGCGGATCGCGTTCTTGATCGATCAGATCCGCCAGGCGGGTGGAGCGCAGCCGGGACGTTCGGTGCGCCGCCGCAACTCGTCGATCTTCAATGATCCGAAATACAAGGAACTCGTCGACGAGATTCTCCGTCTATCTACGGAGTTCGGCATCTTGAGCGAATACACCGCATTCTTAGCCACCGAGGGAACCGACTTGTCCGACTGGGAAAAACTCAACCGTCTCGCGGCGCTCGAACTCGACGCCAAGGTTGTGCAATCCCGCTGGGGCGCCTCCGCCGTGGCTCGCGCGCAAAACGTCGAATCCTCAAAGAAGCAAACGTCGCTCAACCTCCGCAACCGCTATCTCGATAGCAAACAAAAAAGCATCACCATTAACGGCGTGCAGCAGGTGAACGACCGCGCTCTGTATTGCCGCGGCAAGATTTGGATCGACGGCCGCATCGTGGCCGCCAAAATCTCCACGAAGCCCGACCGCGTGGTTCGCTACGGAACACCGGAGTTCGAACTACTTCTCAAAAAACTCGTTCGTGAGGGGCGGCAATCACTCCTCGCCGTTTCTGGAAATGTGATCTGCCGTCTGGACGGTGCGAACGTTCTTATTGAATACGACGCACCCGCTCTTACGACACCCAAGAAAAAAGGGATGAAATAGAAATGAAGCTCCGAACCCTTATTCCCGCGGCCCTGTTGGGCGCGCTTCTCGCGCCGGTTGGCGCACAAGAAACGGTCCCGCTCAAGCCGGCCGTCAAACAAGAAGTTCGCACGATCGACCTCTGCATCTGCCTCGACGTGAGCGGAAGTATGAAGGGACTGATCCACTCCGCACGGAGTCGTATCTGGTCCATCGTGAACGATCTTGCGCTCGCCAAGCCGTCGCCGCGACTGCGCGTCGCGCTGTACTCGTATGGCGGCGCATCGTACGACGCCACGGCCGGCTACATCCGCCTCGAAACGGCGTTCACCGAAGACTTAGATCTCGTCTCGCAAAAGCTGTTCAAGCTCGGAGCGACCGGCAGCGTCGAGTTGGTCGGCGGCGTGATGCGGCGCGCGCTCGACGATCTGCAATGGCAGACGCGCACCGACGCACTCAAGCTCATGATTGTCGCCGGTAACGAAACCGCCAATCAGGATCCGCGCAACCCGTACGAAGACATGGCGCGCAAGTCCATCCAGCGCGGCATCATGGTCAACGCGATCTACTGCGGCAATCAAAGCGACGCGATTGCCAACGAGTGGCGACGCATCTCGGCGCTGTCCGACGGTCACTTTGCGGCGATCGATCAGCACGGCACCGTCGATATCACGTCGCCGTTCGACAAGGAGCTCGCCCAACTTTCGGGTGCGCTGAACAAGACGTATATCGCGTTCGGCGCCAAAGGGCGCGTGGGCCAGAAGCGTCAGTCGCTGGCCGACAATGACGCCGAGAGCGCCAGCGCGAACACGGGCGCGCTGCGCGCTGTGTCGAAATCCAACAAGCAGTACTACAACAGTTGGTGCTTGGCCGACGCGCTCGAGCGCAAGCAGATCAAGCTGGAAGACGTGAAGGAGAAAGACCTTCCCGAGTACATGCGGGGCAAGACGATGGAAGAGAAGAAAGCCATCGTCACCGCCAAGCGCGCGGAGCGCGCCCAAGTAAAATCCAAAATTACCGAGATCAGCAAGAAGCGTGCGGCATGGCTGGCGGCCGAGCTGAAACGTCGCGGCGCGGCGAGCGAGAAGTCGTTCGATGCCGCGGTCCGCAAGGCATTGCGCACACAAGCGACCGCGAAGGGTTACCAGTTCGACAAATGAGCCGGCGCCATATTCTCGTCATCGAAGATGACCCCAGCATCCATCGCGCGTTGCTGGATACGCTCGCCACGGTCGGTTACTCGACCGTCAGTGCGACCAACGGAATCACCGGGCTCGAGACCGCGTTGCGGCTCGAGCCCGATCTCGTGTTGTTAGACGTCATGCTGCCCGGCATGGATGGGTTTGAAGTGTTGCGCGAATTGCGGCGTTCGAAGCCCGCGCTGCCCGTCATCATGGTGACCGCCAAGGGCGAAGAGGCCGACCGCGTGTCGGGACTACGCGGCGGCGCCGATGACTACATCATCAAACCATTCGCGGCTCTCGAACTTCTTGCGCGCGTCGAAGCGGTCCTGCGGCGATCCGCCGAACGACCGCAGACCGTCGGCAAAGTCGAACTCCAAGCGCGCACGATCGACTTAGAGCAGCGGGAGATCCTGTTCGAAGACGGATCGCGCCGCGAAATCTCTGAGAAAGAAGCGGAGCTCCTTCAGTACCTCGCGAGTTGTCGCGGCCGAACGATTTCGCGCGACGAAATCTTGCAACGCGTGTGGGGGCTCGACCCGCGCGGCGTGACCACGCGCACGATCGACATGCACATCGCGCGGCTTCGGGATAAGCTGGGCGATGCCTCGTTGATCAAGACGGTGCGCGGCAAAGGCTACATGTTGGTATGAGACGTCCCTGGCTCGTGTTTGGCCTCGTGAGCATTCTGGTGCTCGCCGCGATTACGTGGGCCAGCGTGATCATGATTGAGCTGGAGCGCTCGGAGACCGAGGCCAAGCGCGAGACCGAATATCAAAACAACGTGTGGAAAGCGATCCGGCGCATCGATGCGTGGATCGACCGCATGCTGATTCGTGAGGAGGAGCGTCCTCCGTCGGACTACGATTCGTTCTCCGACGTCAACGATGTCTACGCCAAGGCCGACCTCGCCAAGGTTGATGAAGCGCTCTCCAAGCCGTCGCCCCTGCTGCGCGAGCAGTCTTCGTTTGTCCGTTTGTATTTTCAAATCGATGACTCGGGGACGATGACGTCGCCCCAGGTGCCGCGCAGCAACTACCAAGAGCTCGCGGTTCCGCAATTCTTGTCGCAGCAGCAATGGGCGCAAAACGCTTCGCAGTTGGCGACGATTCGCAAAACGATCAAGAAGGACCGTTTGCAGCGTCAGGTCGCGGACGCGATTCAGATTCGCGCCCGGGCGCAGTCCGAAGCGCAACAAGTGGGACAGATGCGCGGCAAGGAAACCCCGGATCCGTTCGGTCCGTTTTGGGAAGGTTCGGATCTGTTCTTTGCGCGCCGCGTCAAGCGTGGCGACGCGCAGACCATTCAGGGATTTCGCGCCGACTGGCCCGCGATCAAAAAAGCGCTCTTAGCCGAAGTTCGCGACCTCTACCCCAACGCGTCGTTGCGCGCGTGGACCAATCAGGATGTGAGCCATCGGCTCTACAGCCTCCCGGTCGTCCTCGCCCCCGGCGCCGCGCCGGTGATCGCGGCCGCCCCGTGGACCGCGACGCACACCGTCGTCGCGGTGGTGTGGGCGGTCATCTTGGTGTGCCTCCTGATGATGGGTTTGGCGATACGCCGCTTCATCGAGTACGGCGCGCGTCAACGGCGCTTCGCGTCGATGGTCACGCACGAGCTTCGTTCGCCGCTGACCACGTTTCGCCTGTACGCCGACTTGCTCGCCGAAAAACTCGTCACCGATACGAAAAAAACGGACGAGTATCACAAGTCGCTGCAAAACACGTCCGCGCACATGGCGCGCATGGTCGAAAACGTCATCGCGCACAGCCGCATCGAGGAGGGCCGCGCCAAACTGACGCCGGTACGGCAAACCGTGGACGAACTTTTCCAACGCGTCCGCGGCGACCTCGTCGGCCGCGTCGGTCGCGCCGGACTCACGCTCGAGTTCGACCTCGCTCCCGCGATCGCCGAACGCGAATTGGAAACCGACGCCGGCGCGGTCGGGCAGATCCTGCGCAACCTTATCGAGAACGCGTGCAAGTATGGGCGGTCCGAGCACGTCCCGTCCATGACACTGATGGTGCAACGCGTCCCCAACGGCATCCGGATCACGCTGCGCGATTTCGGCGGCGGGATTTCACCTCGCTACGAACCGCGCATCTTTCGCCCGTTTGAACGGGGCGGGCGCGACGAAGCCGATCCGGAACGCGGACTCGGGTTGGGCCTGCCCCTTTGTCGCGGTCTCGCGCGCGACCTTGGCGGCACGCTCCACTACCAACGGCCCGACGGCCCCGGCGCCTCGTTTGTGCTCGAACTCCCGGCGTAGTTCGACTACTCGGCGAGGACGACGCGGCGGTCAAACACCAACCTCTTGTCGAGATTGAGATCGAGCGTCTCGATCACCGTGGCGAAGTCCGGCTTGGGCTTGCCGCGATACGCTTCCTTCTCGTTCAACATGACGACGACGTCTTTCGTCACGTCGATCATCTCCGGATTCAAAAACACCGTGAGCCCGGTTGTTGTGAACGCGCAATCGATCTTGATCGTGTTCCCCTCGCGTTGCGCTTTGAGGATCATGCCGTCGTCGGGCTCGGGGTGGTAGAGCCAGTACATCGAGTTCTTGTAGAACCGCCCCGTCGTGTCTTTTTGGTCCGGAACCGGGAACGGATCCTGCGCGAACTCCCACACGATTTGTTTGGGAAACGTGTCGCGCTTGCGCTCAGCCAAATACTTCAACGCGCGCGAAGGAAGACCCGGCCCGTACACGTGCGCGAGCTTCTCGAAATACTCAAACCGGATGTGTTCGTAGAGTTCTTCGTGCTCCGCGCGAAGTTTTTGGACTTCGTTCCACGCGTAGAGAAACGTGCCGGGGCGGCAGTTGCGATCAATCCCACCCGTGCAAAAAAACATGGGCAGGTTCGCGACGTTGGGAATCAGCCCCGGTTGGATCGCAGCGACTTCCTCCGGCGTTTGCAGCTGGCTCTTCGGCTGCGCCATGATGACGCCGTTGTGTGGCGCCGCGCCCGCCAGCAGATCGGGAAAGCGCGCGGCCATGTGCCACGAGCCGGTGCCGCCCATCGAGAACCCGCCCACGTACACGCGGTCGGGATCGATGTCATACTGCGCCTTCGCGACCTCGATCAACGAGAGAATTTGCTTCTCGCCGTGCACGCGGTTCCAGTTGTCACCGTGGATCAAGAGTCCCTGCGGATAGATCCCCATGCAGCCCTTCATGGGCCAACCGGTGTCCGCGCTCCCCGCGCCCTCGCCGCCGCCGTGCAACCCGATGATGAGGCCCTTGTTCTTGCCGCCGCCTTTGACCGCAGCCCACATCTCGTTTTTGGTGTACTGGCTGACGTACCCGTGGCCTTCGATGTAGAGGCGCCCCTTCGCCTTGCGCGCTTTCGGGCCGTGCTTTTTTAAGGTCTTCCAAAACGCCGCCACGGTCGGGGCAAGCGCACCCTCCGGCATCTCGCCTAGTTGTCGCGCTTCGGCGAGCAAGCCTTGATGGTCGGCGCGCTTCCACAGCTTGAACTTGTGCGGCGGCCGCGCCTTCCACCACTTCTCGCCGAACTTCTCAAGTGTTTTGGTGGTCTTGCGGTCGAGCGGGCCGGCCGCGGCCACGCCCAGCAGCAAAAAAACGCAGAGCGTTGCACGCGTTGCCATGGCGAGCATTCTATCGGACCGGGGGCGCCTCTCCGATGCGCTTCGCAAAACAGACGATGCGCTCGGCTTCGGAAAAGCCAAGCGCGGCATGCGCGGCGATGCTTTGGTGGTTGGCGATCTCGGTGTCGCTGGCCATCTCGACGGCGCCGCGGCTCGCCGCCCAGGCTTCGGCCGCCGCGACGAGTGCACGCCCCACGCCTCGACCGCGCGCGGCCGGCGCGACGTACCATCCTTCCACGTATCCAACCGGCGCGGAAGTGCATCCCGCGGCGTGATCGCGCAGCGTCGCCTCCGAAAAACCGACGAGCGCGCCGCTGTCGTCGGCGACAAACGTCTCCCCGCGCGGGTCCGCCAAACACGCGGCCATCTCGGCCTCGTTGTCCGCGGCATCGGGCCATAGGGCCTGCCGCATCTTGAGCCAAGAAGAGGCGTCGTCGATCTGTGCCGTTCGAATCCGCATCACGCTAGAATAGGCTCTGTCTGAAGTGTCGCGATGCGGCCGGCTGTGTCGCCGCGGGTCTTCGCCCTGTGAGGGCTCGCCCGCCCGCGGTGCGACGGTGAGTGTTTAGACGGAGACGAACGCCCATGGTCCAACGAATCGCGAACGAAGAACAACTCGCGGCCGCGCTCGCCGCGCCGAGCTTTCTCTTGTTTAAGCACTCCGACCGGTGCTCGATCAGCACGCGCGCCGAAACCGAGTTTCACGCGTTCCTTAAGGCCCATCCGGAAATCAACGCCGGCTGGATCCACGTGATCGACGAGCGGCCGCTATCCCTTAGGTTCGCGGAGCAATCGGGCGTGACCCACGCTTCGCCGCAAGCCGTGTGGCTCAAAAACGGCAGACCGGTCTGGAACGCCAGCCACTTCGATATCACCCAGGCCGCGCTCGCGGACGCCTGCTCGTAAGCCGGTCGAATTCGCGCGCGCTGGATGTTCCGGCCAACTGGTACCGTATTCGGGATGGAGCACCATCCGTTCAACAAGACGCTTGCGTACGAGGATCTGCGTGAGCCGGCGATCGCCCCGACGTACCGCAACCTGCAGCGTTGGGTGTGGGGTTGGTTTTTGCGCGGCTATCGGCTCGGCGTCAACGGGGCCAGTCGGCGGCGCGTCCGCGTGCGCCCGCAAAAGATGTGGGAGTATTCCCGCGGCTTGGCGCTCACGAACACGTCCGCGCTCACGCGGCCGACGGGCGAAAAGTACAAGGTGCTCGACGTCGGCGGTGCGATGACGATGCCGCTCTTTTATCTCGGCGACTTGGGCGACAAGGTCGTCTCGTTGGACATCCATCCCGAACTGACCGCCGAGACCAACCGCGTCGCGAAGAAAGCGAAGCTCGACGTGACCGGCCTCACGACGAACTTGGTCGAGGAGGATCCTTCGCCCAAAGACCTCGGCGCCGACGGCGGTTTCGATTTCGCGTTTTGTTTCTGCGTGATCGAGCACATCGTTCCGCCGGGACAAGGGCGTGTCGCCGAGCGCATGGGCAAGCTCCTCAAGCCCGGCGGCAAGATGGTGATCACGTTCGACTACGGCGCGAACGCCGGCTCCGAGGCGCCGATTCCTACGCTCGCCGAAGTGCACGAGTTGCGCGACACGATTGGGTTGCCGCTTCTGGACAACCAAGAGTTTCACGACGACGGCCGGCGTTACCCGATTTCGCGGCGCAACCCGGACAAGCCGTTCACGTTCGGTTCGTTGTTTTTTCAAAAGCCCAGCTAGCGTTCGATGCGAATCGAGCGCACGCGGCGCGGCGCACGCATCGTCGATGACGATGTCGTCTTGAGCGAAATTCTCCGCGAGCCGGGGGCCACGCACACGCTGTTCGATGTCTTGGGTGCTGCCGTCGCTACGTTTGCGCCGGGCCCGCGCCTGGCCGTACTAGGCTTCGCGGGCGGCGGCATGGTCGCTCCGTTGCGCGCGGCCGGTTGCAGCGCGGCCATCGCCGCCGTCGATTTGGACCTCGCCGGAGTCGAGCTGTTTCGCGAAGTGAGCGGGGACGCGATCGGCGACGTGAACGTGGCGCAAGGCGACGCCGTTTTGTGGCTTCGTTCGTCGCGACGACACTACGACTGCATCGTCGAGGATCTTTCGATGCCGAGCCCGGCCGGGACCGTTAAGCCGTACGTTAGCTTGGACCCGCTCCCGGCGCTGATCAAGCAGCGTTTGGTGCGCGGCGGCGTGGCCATCACCAACGTGCTCCCCCTTCCGGGCACGTCGTGGTCCTCGATCCTCGCGCGCCTTGCGATCGCGCACGAAAAAGCGTTGGTCGTGATTTTGGACGAGTACGAAAACCGCATCCTGATCGCAGGGGATGCGTTGCCGAGTGCGGCCGCCGCGTCGCGCGCGATCCGCGCCACGCTGCGCGGATTCGGTTCGTACCAAGCCGAGAAGATCTCGGTGCGAACGCTAAGCAATAGCAGCGCGTAGCCAGTACCACCAAAACGCGGGCACTTCGCGCGCCACGAATTGAGGGGTGCCCCGCACCGGACGCGTCTCGCGCGCCGGAACCGTGAAGACATCGCGCCCACGCGCCCGGTACGAAAGCTTGATGCGCGCGAGGTGATAAAAGTGGCTCACGACCAACGTCTTGCCCGAAGGTGTCGCGTCCACCGTGGCCCACGTGTTGTGCCCGGTTTCGTCGATCTCGATCGCGTGCGCGGGCACGCCGAGCGCGCGCGCCAACCGCGCCATCGCCGCCGTTTCATGCACCGCGCCATCGCCCGGGCCACCCGACATCCGCAAGCGCGGGGCGTAGCCTTCGTGATAGAGCGCACACGCTGTCTTGACGCGGTCTTCTAAGGTCAGCGATGGTGCGCCGTCGGCGTAACACCGCGCTCCGAACACGACGATGCGGTCCGCTGTCCGCGCGTAGTTCGACGACCCAAACGACCAGACGTGCAGCAAAGGGAAAGCGACCGCCAACGCGCACCCAAAAAACGCAATGGCCAAGCGGGGCCGGCGGACCCGAGGCGCGCAGGCCATCCCAAGCGGAAGCAAAAGCATCACCGCGCTCGCCGAGATCGACGTACCCGCGACAAACGGGGCATGCGCGACCGCCCAAATATCGCGTCCAAGGCCGCACGCCAATGCCATCGCACTGGGCCAGCCCCACCAGCGCGATCCTGTGACCGCGTAGACCGTGAGTGCACCCCCCAACGCGCCACTCGCCCACGCCCCCGCGGATAAAACCCAACGGGACTGCGCCGCCGAGAGGCCCACGACCAAAAACAAACCGACGAAGAGGGCAAGCGCGCGACTGAGAGAGGTACCCACGAACTCAGGATACGGCCGATTGTGCCCACGTCTTCTCGAACTCGAATTCGCGTGTGTCCGACAGGTCGTGCAGTTCGCGGGTCCGCCCCGTCGCTTCGTAGCCCGTGCGCCGATAGACCTCGTGCGCCGTCACAAAACGTGTGTCGGACCACAACACGATGCGCGTGGCGCCGACGGCGCGCGCGTGATCTTCGACGAGTGTGATGAGCCGGCGCCCCAGACCCTGCCTCCGGGCACTCTCGTGGACGTACAGCTTCTTGAGTTCGACGGTCGGCGCGCGCGCGGTGCATTCGGTGCACCCGATGCACCCCACGATCTCGCTATCTTGGTCCTCGGCCACCCAAAAAAACGGAAATCTCGAGGCGGGGGCGCGCAGCTCCGGTTCCTCGCGATCCACATCCAGCAAGACGCCCGGATACTCGGCGAATACCGAACCGATCAGCGCGATCACGCCGGCTGAGTCTTCGTCGCGGGCGGTGCGAATAGATGCCATTTTCGAGAGTTCGTAAGGGGCGCGAACGTATTGCGGAATCGAAACCGCGACCCCGGTTGGGTAGTCTAATTTCCATGGTAACGCTTGCGCAACTCGCCGACATGTTTGGTGGGGAAGTCCAAGGCGACGGCTCCACAGAAATCACCCGCATTACTTCGCTGGAATCGGGCGGCGAAGGAGACATCGCCCCCGCGGGCGAAGAGCGCTTCCGACGCGCGGCCAAGGTCACGAACGCGGCCGCGCTGCTGGTCTCACCCGAGCTCGCTGAAGTGAACGACGCGCCAAAGATTGTCCACCGCTATCCGTTGGTCGCGGCGAACGGCATCATCGAGCACTTCGGTCTCATCGAGCCGCGCCGCCCGGCGGCGATTCATCCGACCGCCATCATCGACGCGACGGCGACCGTCGGCCCGGACTGCCGCATCGGCCCCTTCGTCGTGATCGAAGCCGGCGCCGTCATCGGAGCGCGCTGCGAGATTCAAGCGCACGTCACCATCGAGCGCGGCGTGATCTTAGGCGACGACTGCCGCATTGAGCCGGGTGCTGTCTTGCATTGCGGGTTGCAGGCGGGCCATCAGGTCGTCGTCGGCGCCAACAGCGTCATCTCCCGGCAAGGCTTTGGGTACGGACAGGGCCCCACGCATCTCGTCCGGCTCCACCACATCGGCAGAGTCGTATTGGAGGACGGCGTCGAGATCGGCGCGCTCACCGCCGTGGACCGCGCGCGCTATGACGTCACCCGCATCGGAACACGGTCCGGGTTCGACAATCTCTGCCAGATCGCGCACAACTCGGTCGTCGGGAAACACTCATTCGGCGCAGCGCAGGTCGGCCTGGCCGGCCGCAGCGTGATCGGCGACTTCTGCCAACTCGGTGGGCAGTCCGCTGTCGCGCTCGGCGCAACATTGGGCGACCACAGCAAGCTCGGCGCACAAGCGGGATTGATCAAGAGCGCGAAACCGCATTCCGATCTCTGGGGCACGCCCGCCCAGAGCAAGTTGAAATATCTACGCCAGCTCGCGACGGGCCGAAAACTCACGCGCAAGCAGTACGAAAACAAATAGCGCCCGCGCGAACCGAAGTTCGACGCGGGCCTTGTGTTTGTTGTTCACGGCTGACGCCGTCTGTGTTTTTGGTTCCACGGCTGACGCCGTCGGAGACTCTGACGCCCGTTTGGTGCTTTGCTCCAATGCGGCGTCAGCCGCCAAGAACTTCGCTTAGCGACCGCGACGCGCTCGTCCCGCCTCGTCAACCTCTTTGACGAGGTTCGTCATCGCCTTGGCGTCAAGCCGGAACCCGATGCGCAGGGCCCGTCCGTTCCGGGTTCCGAAGATCATGCCCGGGACAGCATCGCCATCTTTCACGGTCGGCGCTTTCTTGTCGCCGCGCGCGCGCGCGAACTCGGTCGCGCCCTTTAAGAAACCGCGCGCTTCAAGGTGCACCAAGAATCCGAGCGTGCCTTTCGCCTCGCTCAACGCGTGCGCAAAGTGCTGACTCGGTTCTGCGCCCTTGACGAGTTCCTTAATGGGACCGACGCCGTCGCTGCTCATGACGATCGACAGCCGACCGTTCCCACCCGCAGCCGTCAGATTGACTCCGTTCGGGAAGAGACGCTCCAGCGAACGCTCGGACTGCTTGAGTTCTTCGCTAAACGTAAGCTGGCCCGGATAGGCCGTGGCGCCACCAACGTCCATCTTGTCGCCCGGCGCGTAGGTCACACCCGCCTTAGTCAGGCTACCGAAGACTTCGCTGTACTGCTTCGCCACGTCGCCGGCGTCCGTCGCACGCGCGGCCACGGCAAGGTGGAGCCCACTGGACGCGACGTTCACACTCGCCCCCCAGTCGTGGCCCATGTTCTTCGCGAACTTCATCAACTTCTTGTTCACTTCGTCCATCACGCGGGCCTGTTCGGGAGACATCTGCTTTTGCGCGAGCGCCGAAGCGGCTTCCGAGTACTGCGCAAGCGCTTGGGCGTCCATCTTGAACAAGATTGCAAGCGGTGTGTTGGCACCGAGATGCTTGGCCATCTCGCGCAAGTTCGTTTCGCCGCCGGGCATCTCGGCGATCTTGCTGCCGGGTTTGGCCGTGTAGATCATGTCGGCGGACAACATCGGACTAGCGTCATGCGCCACAATGTCTAAGTACTCGGCGCTCAGGATGAAGTCGCGAATGTACCCAAACGCGCCCTTCGCCGCGCTCGTGGCATCCACGCCCGGCGCCATCTTCCCAAGGTTGCCACCCACCATCATCTCGCCCAAGCCCAACACGCCGTCGATGTCGGAACGGAACAACTCGACGGCGGCCCCGAGATCCACGCGAATCACGACGTCGCCGGCGGGCATACCGGACACGAGCTTGCTCGATCCGGCCGCGTAGTTCGGATCCTGCGAAAGGGCGACGTAGCTCCCGCCGACCTCTTTCGACTTAAACATCGGGTGCGCGCTCTTGGCGACGGCCGCCGGATCCGCAACGGGCAAGATGACGGTGGCAACGGGGCGCGGCATGCTCCCGATTTTTTCCAACCGGAACGCCACGGCGAGCGGACGGTTGGGATCGATGACCTTGGCGTCGATGCCGACTAACCCCATCCTCGACTTGTACTCGACGTCCTCTTGGAACATCGCGCCGATCAGGCCGGTGATGTTATCGATGTTTTGGATCGAACGGGCCAACACGACGATGTGCGTGTCGGCGGGGAGAAGCGATGCAAGATCGCTGTCGATGTTTTGCGTTCCAAACGCTTCGGCCAGCGCGGCCCAATCGCTGGGATCGTCCTGGCCACAGGCCACGACCAACGACAACAAACCAACTAAGAACCACTTTGCTCGCATGACTTTCCTCCGCCCACGGGAACCAATTGGGGCTATCCGCGCCCATGGTAGCAGTGGACCTGGGCGCTTTCGCGGTTCGACGCACGCGTCAAAGTGGGCGAGTCGAGACTCCTCATCTATCGTGAATCATGCATGCAGGACAATACCGTGGTGCCGCCGATTCCGACCCCCCGCGCCGTGCAGATGTGTCCCCCCGACGCGTTCGATGTGGTCGATGTGAAAAACCCGTTCATGGTCGGGAACGAAGGGGCTGTGGATCGCGCGCGCGCCCGGCGACAGTGGGACGCGCTGCGGGCTGCGTTCGAAGCGGCCGGCATGCCGGTGGAAGTGTTGCCCCCCGAACCCGACTGCGAGGACATGACGTTTTGTGCGAACCCGTCGTTTCCCTATCTCGACCGGGACGGGGCGCGCGTTTGCCTGCTTGGGCGGATGCGTTCCCCTTCGCGCGAACGCGAGACGCCGGCCGTGCGCGCTTGGTTTCAGGCCGCGGGGTATCGAGTCGTTTCGATCCCCGCGGCGTACGAAGGCGGCGGCGACACGTTGAGCCACCCGGGCCGGCGGCTGCTCTGGGGTGGGATCGGACCGCGCAGCGAGGCGGCCGCGTATCCGATCGTCTCGCGCACTCTCGACGTCGAAGTGAAGACGCTGAAGCTCGCGACAAAACGCTTCTATCACCTCGACACGTGCCTCTGCTTGCTCGACGAACAGAGCGCGCTGGTCTTTGAACCAGCGTTCGAACCGGCCGGCTTGGATCTCCTGCGGACGGAGTTCTCCACGCTCATCTGCGTGAGCTCCGCCGACGCGGACAAGATGGCATGCAATGCCGTCGCCCTCCCCCATCGCACCGTCCTCATCCCCACCGGCTGCGCCCAGACGGTCCAGCAGCTGCGGGACCGCGCATTCACCGTCGTCGAAATCGACACGGGAGAATTTTTGAAGTCAGGCGGCAGTGTGTTCTGCCTCAAGCAGTTTCTTTACTAAGATTGGGCCATGCAACGGGTGCTGGCGATGTTCACGATGTTCGGAATCGCGCTCTGCGGATGCGTCAGCTCGACCGGTGGCATGGCCGCGCGCGCCGTGGACGGGTCCTGGACGGCCACGTTCAACGGTGATCGCGACGCGATTTATCACGCGGCGGTCGACACGTTCCTGTCAAAGAGCTATTCGCTGCAGAAGACAAACGGTCCCGGCGGCACGTTTACCGCGCGTTCGCCGGTGCAGACCCGCAGGATTCCGCTGCTTCCGGATCGGGTGCGCTACACGATCGCGCACGTCGTCGTCGAGCCGGCCACCGAGGGCATGGCGCGGGTGCGCTTGACGCTTACGAAGGCCAACGAGTCGGCGAGCAACGGGCGCGAACCCAACAACGACGACGTGGTCGAAGACCGCGAGGCGTACGAAATCTGGTTCGGCCGGATCGGGGCGCGGGTCAACCCGTGACGCAGCGCAAACCCGGCAACGTCTCCTGGGAGTCTTGGATTGAACGTCAGATCCGGGAAGCGCAGGAACGCGGCGAGTTTGAAAACCTTCCCGGCGCCGGCAAGCCGATCCCAGGGCTCGATAAACCGCACGACCCGCTGTGGTGGGTCCGTCAACTTCTCGAACGGGAGAATCTGTCGATCGGATCGGAGGTCTTCGATTTGAAAAAACGAATCGAAGAGGTGATGGCGCGCATCCAAAACATCGCCAGCGAAGCCTGGGTGCGGCGTCTGGTGAGCGACCTCAACGAGGAGATCGTTCAATTCAACAAAACGCAGGCGGCGGGGCCGGGTCCCGGCATCGCTCCGTTTTCTGTGGACGAGGTGGTGAAGCGATGGCGCAACGCGCGATCTTCTTAGTGCTCCTGGTCGTGCTCGGCTGCAAGTCGACGATCAAGCCGCCCGTGCTCGGCGGGTTCTATGACCGGGCCGCGGCGTACCACGGGACGGAGCGCAATCCGGTCATCGTGATCCCTGGCGTTCTCGGGTCGCGTCTCGTCGACCCAGACACCGACCGCGTGATCTGGGGCGCGTTCGGTGGTGACTACGCCGATCCCAGTGAACCGGACGGCGCGCGATTAATTGCGCATCGCATGGGCCAGGGCAAGACGCTGCGCGAGCTACACGACGGCGCGCGCGTCGCGGGTGCACTCGATCGACTCGACGTCAGCATCTTCGGGATCCACCTGAGCCTGAGCGCGTACGCCAACCTGCTCATTTCGTTAGGTGCGGGCGGCTATCAGGATCAAGACCTCGGCATCGCGGGCGCGATTGACTACGGCACCGACCACTACACGTGTTTTCAGTTCCCGTACGACTGGCGACGCGACAACATCGAAAACGCCCGCGCGCTCAAGCAGTTCATCTTGGAGAAACGAAAGTTCGTCGAGGACGGAAACAAGAAACGCGGCATCAAGCAGACCAAGCCCGTCAAATTCGACATCATCGCGCACTCGATGGGTGGACTCCTGACGCGCTACTTCCTGCGTTACGGTGACGCCGAGCCGCAGGGCGAAGCGCCCCCGCCGCTGACGTGGGAAGGCGCGGAGTATGTCGAGCGCGCCGTGCTCATCGGCACGCCCAACGCCGGCTCGGCGGAAGCGCTGGAGCAACTCGTCAACGGTGTACGGTTCTCGCGCCTGTTCTCTCGGTACACGCCGACGATCCTGGGCACGATGCCCTCGATCTATCAGTTGCTCCACCGGCCCCGTCACGCGCAGAGCAAGTTCGGCGACTTCATGGACATCGCGGTCTGGGAAAAAAACAACTGGGGCCTCGCGAATCCCAGCGACAAAGAGCTCGCGATGCTGCTGCCCGACGCCCCAGCTGGCGAGCGACGCGCCATCGCGCACGATCACCTCGCAAAGTGTCTGAGCCGCGCCCGCGCGTTTCACACGGCCATCGATCGGCCAGCGAAGCCCCCCGCAGGTACGCAGTTGATCTTGTTTGCGGGCGATGCGGTTCCGACGCCCATGCGCTTGGGCCTAAAGGACGGGAAGTTTAGGGCGATCGAGGCGGTGCCCGGCGACGGAACGGTCGCGCGTTATAGCGCGCTGATGGACGAACGCGCCGACGGCAACTGGGGCCCGATGCTACGCTCGCCCATTCATTGGACGCGCGTGCAGTTTCTCTTCCAAGACCACCTGGGGTTGACCAAAGCGCCCGCGTTCACCGACAACCTGCTGTACCTCCTGCTCGAAGAACCGCGCTAACGTGCTGATCCGCCTCCTTCGCTACGCCCGCGCGCACCGTACGCGGATCACGCAGGCGTCCGCGTGCTCCATCCTTAACAAGGTGTTCGACTTGGCGCCGCCGCTCCTAATCGGGATGGCGGTGGACATCGTGGTCGAGAAGGAGAAATCGTTTCTCGCGGGGTTCGGCATTGCCGATCCCTGGACGCAGATCCAAGTGCTCGCGGTTATCACGTTTGTGATCTGGGCGGCGGAATCGGTGTTTCAGTACATGGCGGGCGTGTTGTGGCGCAACCTTGCGCAGACCGTGCAACACGACATGCGCTTGGACGCCTATCGCCACGTGCAGCGCTTGGAGATGGCGTACTTCGAAGATCGAAGCACCGGCGGGTTGATGTCGGTTCTCAACGACGACGTGAATCAGTTGGAGCGCTTCCTCGACGGAGGCGCGAACGAGATCTGGCAGGTCGTGACGACGGTGCTCGTGGTCGGCGGCGTGTTCTTCTACTTCGCCCCGGGCGTCGCGTGGCTGGCCATGCTGCCCATGCCGTTCATCCTGTGGGGATCGATCAAGTTCACGTCCAAGATCGCGCCCCGTTACTCGAAAGTGCGCGAGCACGTCGGGCGCTTGAACCGGCAGCTCTCCAACAACTTGGGCGGCATCGCGACGATCAAGAGTTTTACGGCGGAAGATCGCGAGTCCGCGCGCATCGCGGC
Source organism: Planctomycetota bacterium (assembly GCA_021776785.1). Classification (GTDB taxonomy): domain Bacteria; phylum Planctomycetota; class PLA2; order PLA2; family PLA2; genus JAJFFF01. The sequence continues at coordinate 342,412 of JAJFFF010000044.1, forward strand.
CGCGAGTGAACAGTACCGCGAGTCCAACCGCGGTGCGATTCGACTGAGTTCGGCGTTTAGTCCGCTCATTCGCATGGTCGTGTTGTGCGGGTTCATGGGCACCCTGATCTACGGCGGCAAGCTCGCTCTTGCGGGCGAGATTCAAGAGAGCGTGTACGCCGTGCTTGTGTTTTTGACGCAACGCCTGCTTTGGCCGCTCACGCGTTTGGGAACCGTGCTTGACTTGTACCAACGCGCGATGGCGTCGGCGCGGAGGATCCTCGACTTGCTCGACACGACGCCGCGCATCATCGGGGGCGCGCGGACGCTAGAGCGCTCGCGCGGCGAGATCGCATTCGAGGACGTCACGTTCGCGTACCCCACCGGCGGGCGGGTGCTCGACTCCGTGAGCTTTGTGATCCCCGCGGGCGAGACGACGGCGGTGGTCGGGGCCACGGGTTCCGGGAAGACCACCTTCGTCAAGCTGCTGCTGCGTTTTTATGAGGCGCAGAGCGGACAGCTCACGCTCGACGGCGTTCCGATCGGCGAGCTCACTCTCGACAGCCTGCGCGGCGCGATCGGGCTCGTGAGTCAGGACGTGTTCTTGTTCGACGGGTCGGTGCGCGACAACATCGCGTACGGTCGTCCGGACGCGGACGACGCGGCTATCGAGCGCGCCGCGCGGATGGCGGAAGCGCATGAATTCATCGCCCTGATGCCGCATGGTTATCAGACGCTCGTCGGCGAGCGCGGTCAAAAACTCAGCGGGGGACAGCGCCAGCGCATCTCGCTTGCGCGCGCTTTGCTTAAAGATCCGGCGCTCCTTGTGCTCGACGAGGCGACGTCATCGGTGGACAACGAGACCGAGGCCGCGATTCAGCGCTCGCTCGCGAAAGTCACGCGGGGCCGCACGACGTTGGTGATCGCCCACCGGCTTTCGACAATCCGCCGCGCCCACGCCATCCTCGTGCTGGAGCGAGGTCGGATCGTCGAACGGGGCACCCACGACGAGTTGCTCGCGCAAAACGGGGCTTATGCGGGGCTTTGGCGCGTCCAGACCGGCGAGGTTGCAGCCCCCGCCCAAAGCCCCTCGTCTCCATCCGATGGAACGAGAAGCTAGAACCGTCGTACCCCGCGGCCTACACTGCCGCTTTGGTACGGCTCTTAGGGCGCAGTGAGGATCGTTGGGCACGCGCGATGCACTAACGTTCGCTTCGACCATTCGAGTTCAAAAAAAACGACACGGAGCGCGATCATGTCGCACGCCCGCAAGAGCAACTACGAGCTCTCCCATCACGGCTTGGCCAGTCTTGGCCAGGAGCACTGGAATCTCACGACCGCCGCCCTCTATGAGGAGGCGATTCGTCGTGGCGAGGCCAAGCTCGCTGCCGACGGCCCGCTTTTGGCGGTGACCGGGCAACACACGGGTCGCTCCCCGAACGACAAGTTCACGACACGCGAGCCCGGCACGGAAAAAGACATCTGGTGGGGCGACGTCAACCGCCCGATCGAGCCGGCCCAGTTCGAAGCGATGTATCAAAAGATGATCGCTCACTACGCCGGCCGCGACTGCTTTGTGCAGGACTGTTATGCGGGCGCCGATGCCGACTATCGTCTGAAGGTCCGTGTCGTCACCGAGTGCGCGTGGCACAACTTGTTCGCCCGCAACATGTTCATTCAACCGGCGGACTCCGAGCTCTCTGACTTCGAGCCGCAGTTCACCGTCTTGCAGGCGCCTTCGCTCCTCGCGGACCCGGCGACCGACGGGACGAACTCCGGCACGTTTGTCTTGGTGAGTTTCGAGCGGCGCATGGTGCTCATCGGTGGCACGAGCTACGCCGGCGAAATCAAGAAGTCGATCTTCTCCGTGCTCAACTACATGTTGCCTGATCGCGGCGTGCTTCCGATGCACTGCTCCGCCAACATTGGCAAGGACGGCGATTCCGCTCTTTTCTTTGGACTCTCTGGAACCGGCAAGACGACGCTCTCCGCGGATCCGCGCCGCGGCTTGATCGGCGACGATGAGCACGGCTGGAGCGATAACGGCGTCTTCAACTTCGAGGGTGGCTGCTACGCCAAGGTGGTTCGCCTCGACCGGCAGGCCGAGCCCCAGATCTACGCGACGACGAAACGCTTCGGCACGATTCTTGAGAACGTCGTGATGGACGACGAGACCCACGCCATTAACTTAGACGACGCGCGCTTGACCGAAAACACGCGCGCTTCGTATCCGACCGAGTTCATCGACGGCGTGGTTTCCGACGCCATGGGCGGGCATCCGAATAACGTCTTTTTCCTGACGTGCGATGCGTTCGGCGTTTTGCCGCCGATTAGCCGCTTGTCGCCCGAGCAGGCGATGTACCACTTCCTTTCGGGTTACACCGCGAAGGTTGCGGGAACTGAGAAGGGCGTCACGGAGCCCACCGCGACATTTAGCGCGTGCTTTGGCGCGCCGTTTCTCCCGCGTTTCCCCGGCGTGTATGCGCAGATGCTCGGCGAGCGAATTCGCAACCACAACGCGAAGTGCTGGCTCGTCAACACGGGCTGGACGGGCGGCGCCCACGGCGCTGGCTCGCGCATGAAGATCGCCCACACGCGCGCCACACTCGACGCCGTGTTGAGCGGCGAACTCAACGGCGTCACTTTCGAGAAGGATCCGATTTTCGGTCTCGCCATTCCGGCGGAGTGTCCTGGCGTCCCCGCCGACGTCCTACGTCCGAACCTAACCTGGTCCGACCAGGGTGCTTACAACGCCCAAGCGAAAAAGCTGGCGCAGCTGTTCAAAGACAACTTCAAGCAGTTCGCCGACGAAACCGGCCCCGAAATCGAAGCAGCCGGCCCCCGCTAAAAGCGCCCCAAAACCGCCAACGGCCGCGCCACAAGGCCCCCGTTCCAGGCCCCCCGAACGCCCCGCCCACACGGGATCCACACGCGGCCCACACGGGACCACTTCTCATTGTAAAACGCTGTAACTTGTTTTGGATGCTTGTGTTGTGGTGATCGTCTGCGGGATTTTTCGCGCAAAACGACGCCGCGCCGCTATCTCACCCAGATCTGCGAAGCAGCCCTAGTCGCGCTCCGATCGCCCCCTACGTGCCGTCTGTTGCGGTTTCGGCGCACGGCGCGGCATGGCAGGCACCCTGTCATTGTGCGCGGAAAATCCCGCAGCCGAATGACATAACCCAATAAAAATAAACAGCTTACAGCGCCCACGAGGGAGAAGTGGTCCCGTTCTAAGTCCCGTTCCAATCGGTTGGTTGGCTTTTTTTTGGGGGGGAGGGGGCGTTTGCGGTCTTTTGGGCTTAGCCGGGGTTGGTTTTTTTGAGTTTTTGAATCGTTGCAAGGCCGCAAAGGAAGAGCGCGACCGAAACGCCAAACGCCGCGCGGTACGTGAACGCGTCTCTCACCCAAAGGCCCAAGTGTGGCGCGAACGCGCTCCGGATACCGACCATGGAGAAGTGAATCGCGGCATACATGTGCGCGCGCCCGTCGGGGGCAAAGTGCAAAGGCCCCAAGTTCCAGCCGTAGTGCACACCCGCCATCGACAACCCGAACAAGCAGTAGAGAAGAAGAAACGCCGCAAACGTCGTGACGAAACCCATCGCGGTGAAAAACAGTGCGAGCAGGAGAAACGCGATCGATGTGATGCGGACCACGCCGAGGCGATGCGCGAATCGACCGAGGAGCGCCGAACCGATCACCTGCGCAATCGGAAACGCGATCGACAGGGCGGATGTGTACTGGCTCCAAGAGAGCTTGAGCTCGTCTTCCGCAAAGAGCGCGAGCAACCCAATGCTGCACAGGAACGCGATGCCGTAGAGCATGAAGCCAAGCTCGTACCGCAAGAATGCGCGGTCTTGCCGCAGGATCGTAAACGCTTCGCGCCAGGCGCGGCGCATCGCCTGGGCGGGTGTTTGCCCGAGTGCGGCGAACGCGCGGAGGTGGCGCCGACTCCGCCAGCGCACACGACTGTGCTGCAGGAGACCGAGCGCCATCGACACGCCCGCAACCGGATAGATCACGCGCAACCAGCGCGGATCGAGGTCCAAGAGATAGCCGCCGCACTTCGCAGCGATCGCCCCACCGGCGATGGCGAGCACGCCAAGCGAGCCAAAATATCGGCCGCGCACCTCGGGCGTGTAGTTGGTCCGAATCAGCGCCCCGCGATGCGGGATGTACGCAATCATCGCGAAGTAGTGAAAGAACGTAAAGGCCATGAACAGGCCAAGATCGCCCTCCCCATAGCCCGGTGGGCCGGTCGGGCGCACGCCAACGAACGCGACAGCGATGAGCGGGAGGCCCATGAAGAGGGCGAGGCGGCGCCACGTTTTTTGCGGGTGCGCGCGCGCGAGCAGCGGCCCAACGGCCGGGGACAAGATCCACGGGACCTGCCAGAGACAGATCAACCACGGCACCATCCAGTCGTCGCCGCCAAGCGTGCGCTTAAGCGCAAACGTCGAGAGCCCAATCAGCCCGGCGGCCGCACCCTCCAAAAAGAACGCGGGTGCCTGGAGCGACCACGTATAGCGGGCGACGAGAGGGGCGCGGCGTACCAAGCGCGCATTCTCGCCGCCCGCGAACGCGGCGGCTACTTCTTCGGCGCGGGCGCGGAGCGCTTCGCGATTTTGTCGAGCGGAAACGCGTCGATCATCTTCTTGGCAAGAGCCTTGTCGTCAATCGACAGATCCACTTGCACCATCACCGTCTTGTGAACAGCCATCGCGGTCGTGCGGTTCCCTTTGATCGTGATCAGGATGGTCCACGCGCCGCGCTCTTCGAGCGACATGCCCTGCTGCTCCATCATCTGCTGATATTGAGGCTGCTTGTAGAGCTTGACCACCTGCTGAAAGCTCGTCATGAGCTGCGGCGAATTCGTGATCGCCAAACGCGCCGTGGCCTTGTCGGACTTGCGCGTGTGCGTTTGATGAACGCTAAGCATGGTCATCACTTGCTGTCCGGCGCCGCCGGAATAGCTCGCGTCCTTCGGCTTGTCCGCTTCCCAACCTTCGAAGGGAGCAAACAGACAAGACACCAGCCCACCACCGGCAGCGCGAACCGTGTTGATCGCCTTTTGAAAGCATTCGATCGCCGTCGCGGCGTCCTGGTTGCTTTCCCAGGCGGTCACACCCTTCATCGCGAGATCACGAACACTCACCTTCGGCTTGGCATCTTCTGCAAGCACCAAAGGCAGCACAATGAGAACAGGGAGGAATCGTTTCATGCGCCGCATTATAGCGACCGACGTTTCCATCCTGCGCCGGCAAGTCCACAAAAAAGGGCGAGCGCCGCGGCGCCCGCCCCGTGATCTTGGGGAGCCGCTGTCAGATGACGGCGGTTCCGTTGTTTGCTTTGCTACTGGGCAACTTTGGCGGAGAAATTGCCAGAGACGGCCTTCTCCAACAACGACGTGTCGAGCTTCTTGTTGGTCGTTACGGTGACCTTGCCCGTCGGCTTTCCAGCCGCGGTCTTTTCGCAATCTACCGACTCGACGCCGGGAACTCCTTTGAGCATCGTGCTAACTGCACGTGTGCACATCGTTCCTCACGTCATGCCGGAGACGTTAAGCACAACTTCGTTGCTGGTCTTGGCAGGAACATCCGCGCCGCCGCAACCATCTGTGCAACCGTCAGCACAACCGTCGGTACAACCATCGCTGCAACCGTCCGCGCATCCTGCGCAGGCCGATGTACAACCGGAAGAGCAACCATCGTTAGAATCACTCTTGCCGCAGGCAACCGCAGCAATCAAGATCGAGAGCATGAAGAATTTCTGCATCCCCTAAGGCTAATCGGGATTGGCATATGTGCTAGATCACGACTCGGACTATCGGAAAATTCAATGAAACAGACGAATTTCTCACTGACCTTGCTGGCCACAATTCTGGCGTGGTCCACGCCGCTGTGGGCCGAAGTGACGGCCGAAGGTGCACGCTATCGGGTCGTAAGTGACGGCGACGACCAAAAACTGGCCGATGAAATGGTCACTGTCCTCGACGCCGCCTACGCCGAGTTTCAAAAGCACTTCAAGGCCAAACCAAAGCTCAAAAAAGGCGCGAAGCTAGAAGTCCGGCACTTCGTTACAGAAGAGAAGTTCCAGATCGCTGTCCGCGCGACCGGCGAGCCGCCGACCAAGGCCGGTGGCATCTACCTCCCGTCGACCAAGATCGCGTATTTCCAAACACAACCGACGCGTTACTACACACGCGTACTCATGCTGCATGAAACCGCGCACCAGTTTCACTATCTTGCGCGCACCAAAAACAAAGAGCCGACGGCACGCTGGTACACCGAGGGCCTTGCCGAGTACCTGAGCTGGCACCACTGGGACGGAAAGACGCTGCAGCTCGGCGTGCGTCCCCTCATCTCGCTCAACGATCGCGCGAAAGCGGCGCTGGCCGAAATCGACGGAGCGGACATCGAGGCGTTCGTCGAGGGCAAGACCGATCTTTCGCGGCCGATCGCGTGGGCGCTCGTTCGATGGATGGCCACCGGCGGCAAGAACGGCAAACCGCACAAGAAGTTCGTTTCGTTCACGAAGAAAATGGACGCGGGCAACAAGCCGGCATCGCTGTTTCGCAAATTCTTCGGCACGCCGAAGTCGATGAAGCCCGAGTTCGTGAAGTGGATCAAAGCCGAGCAGTCGCCGTGGGTTTGGGGATTCAATGAGTGGGAGCCGCTCAGCAACAACTCGTTGCGCGGATTCGCCAAGCAATACACCGTCGCGTATCTGCGCGATCCGGCGCCGAACCTAACGGCCACGCTGGTCGTCCCCGAAAAGCCCGGTTGGAACATCGGCGTGACGCTGCACTGGACGAGCGCGGACGATTACTCCGTCGCGCTCCTCAACTACGCGGGGTTCATGCACATCGTGCGTCGCACCGAAGGACGGTGGCAGACGTTGGAGAAAGGGGCGGTCCCGGGACTCGAGCCCGGACTCGAAAAAGGCAAGCGCTGCACGTTCCAGCTGTTTCGACGGGGAGCCGAGGTCAGCATGCTCGTGAATCAGGTCGGTTTTGGACCGTGGGAGCTTCCGGGACAAACGTTCGGCCTCGCGCTAAGAAACTGCGACGCAACGTTTGTCGACATCAAATGGAAGTAAGACCCGACGCTAGGCTTCGTCGGTAGAAGCGGCCGACGCACCCGAGAGCGAGCGGCGGGGGCGCGGGTCGACCCCACCCACGCGGATGCGTCCTACAACACCGCGAACCGACGGGATCGAGACGGCAAAGAAGCGTTCGGCGAGGTCGCGCGCGTCCGCGGGTGTCCGCGCCCAACCCGCGCCCGCGAGACAACGCGGGTGCCGAGCTCGCGAATTCGTTAGGCTGACCGGATGCGCTCCGCTGTCCTCGTGCTCACCGTTTTGCTCAGTGTCGTTGCCGCTCGCGAGGCGCCGCCGAACGGCCCGCGCCGAATCAAGCCGGGCGCACACTTCTTAATCGGCGCGACGCTGCACATCGACCCAGAAACAACGCAGGCCGACACGACGTTGCTGTTGCGCAACGGACGCATCGCCGCGATTGGCGGGACCGTACCGGACGACGCGCGCGTTTGGGACGCGCACGGCTTGCATGTCTACTCCGGTTTCATCGACGCACACGTCGGCGTGGATGTGTCGGACCAGAAGGGCGAACATTGGAACACGAAAGTCCGCCCGCAACGCCGCGCGCACGCGATACCGAATGCGACGGCGGGCGCTTTGCGCAAGCTGGGTTTCACCGCGGCGGTGGCGGCGCCCAAGTCCGGCATCTTGCGCGGCCGGGCCACCTTGATTTCGCTTTCGAAGCGGGACGCGGATCGAAGCAAACCTCGTCCGCTCGTGCACGGGCGCGACGTGTACCAGTCGATTGGATTGGAACGTTTCGACGATTCCAACAAGGGCTACCCGACGTCACTGATGGGCGCGATCGCTGTGATCCGTCAGTCGCTCCACGACGGACTGCTCGGCGCACAGCCGCTGGTGTTCGACACCGAAGACGAACTCGACGCGCTGCGCGTAACCAAGATCGGCCGCGAGTTCAAGCGGCGCACGATCGTGCTGGGCTCCGGGTTGGAGTTTCGTCGCATCGCAGCGATGGCGGCGGAACGCAACCCGATCATCGCGCCGGTCCGGTTGCCGCCCGCGCCGGACGTCAGCAGCGTCGGTGCGATCGAAGCGGTCGACCTGCGCGAAATGATGACGTGGGAGCAGGCGCCGACAAACCTGCGTCGTCTCGACGAGGCGAACGTCCCCGTCGCGCTGACAACCAGCAAACTCAAGAACCGCACGGACTTTTGGAAGAGCGTGCGGCAACACATCGCCCACGGCCTCAAGCCGGAACGCGCGTACGCGATGCTGTCCGCGACACCCGCGTCAATGCTCGGCGCCGAGGGCCGACTCGGTTCGATCAGCATCGGCAAGCTCGCGCACCTCGTCGTGGCGGATCGGCCGCTGTTCACGGACAAAGAGGCGCGCATCCTTTCGGTTTGGATCGACGGCGAGCGCTACGAGCTCGCAAAGCCCCGTACCGACGTGCTCGGCAAATGGCAGTTCGGCAACGCGGTCTTAGAGATTACCGGGAAGAACCGTGCTGTCTTGGTCGTGGACAAGAAACGGCACAAGGCGCGCCGTGTAGCCGTGGCGGGCCAGCGCATCCACTTGGCCTTCGATCTCCCGGACGGCGCGCTGGTCGTCTCGGCGGAGCAACGCGGTGAGGATCTCGTTGGTCAAACCATCGTGAACGGCGAGCGCGCACCGTGGGGCCGGATCGCAAGGCGCATCGAGAAAATCAGCGCCGACAAAGAAGATGAAGATCAACAACCGGACGACGACGACGAACTCGATCACTCCGACGTCCCTGCGAACTACGGCTATCCGTTCGGACCGTACGCGCGGGTCGGCCAACGCCGTCCGCCCAAACGCATCATCATCGCGGGCGCGACGGTTTGGACATGCGGCCAAGACGGCATCATCGCGGACGGACAGGTGGATATTGCAGGCGGCGAGATCGTCTACGTCGGCAAGCGCAACCCGGTCGAGGGCGACGGCATCGTCACCATCGACGCCAAGGGCATGCACCTTACGCCTGGCATCATCGACTGCCACAGCCACACCGGCATCTCCCGCGGCGTCAATGACTCCGGCCAGGCCGTCACGGCCGAAGTGCGCATCGGCGATGTGACCAACCCCGATGCGATCAGCTGGTACCGCCAACTCGCGTGCGGCGTGACAACCGTCAACAGCCTGCACGGCTCCGCCAATCCGATCGGCGGCCAAAACCAAGTCAACAAAGTGCGCTGGGGCGTGACGCACCCCGATCAGATGCACTTCGCAAAGGCGCCCGGCGGGATCAAGTTCGCCCTAGGCGAAAACGTCAAGCAGTCCAATTGGGGAGACGACTACACGACGCGCTACCCGCAGACGCGCATGGGCGTGGAGACGCTGATGCGCGATCGCTTCAACGCTGCGCGCGAGTACATGCGCGTCGGGGGACGGCGCAAGATCGACCTCGAGCTCGAAGCGTTGGCGGAGATCTTGCGCGGCGAACGGCTGATCCACTGTCACTCGTACCGCCAGGACGAAATTTTGATGCTATGCCGGATCGCCGGCGACTTCGGATTCAAGATCGGGACGTTTCAGCACGTGCTTGAGGGCTACAAAGTGGCGGATGAAATCGCCAAGCACGCACTGGGCGGGAGCGCGTTCAGCGACTGGTGGGCCTATAAGGTCGAAGTGCAGGACGCGATTCCGTACAACGGTGCGCTGATGCACGAGGTCGGCGTCGTCGTCAGCTTCAACAGCGACTCGGACGACTTGGTGCGCCGCCTCAACACCGAAGCGGCGAAGGCCATCAAGTACGGGGGGCTCTCCCGCGAAGACGCGTTCCGATTCGTCACGCTGAACCCGGCCAAGCAACTCAAGATCGACCACTTGGTGGGCTCGATCGAGAAGGGCAAGCACGCCGACCTAGCGCTCTGGAATGGCGACCCGATGTCGACGTTTACACGTTGCGTCGGGACCTGGGTAGACGGCGAACGCTTGTACTCCGAAGATGAAGACCGAGAGCAGCGCAAGCTCATCGCCTCCGAGCGCAAGCGGCTCATCGACAAACTCGTGAAGCGCGCCCACAACCGGCCCCACACCGGTGACAAGGAACGCGGCCCGATCTGGTGGATGAAGCGTGCACAGCACGCGGCGTGCGGCCTTTGCGGCACGCAGGAGGTGCGCTGATGTTTCGCTCGACTCTCATCCTCGCGCTGTGCGCGACATGGAGCAGCACGCTCTCCGCTCAAGATCTGACCCACAAAGCGAAGCCGCAAGCGGGCCCGATCGCGATCAGCAACGCGACCATTCACGTCGTCACCGGCGATCCGATCGAGAACGGACTGGTGGTGTTCGACAAGGGCAAGATCGTGTTCGTCGGGAGCGCCCGCGGACAGCTTCCGAACGGCGCCAAAGTCATCGACGGGACGGGCATGCACGTCTACCCCGGCCTCATCTCCTCGTACACCCATCTCGGTCTCACCGAAATCGGCGCCGTGCGCGCGAGTCGCGACATGGACGAGGCGGGCGCGGTTACACCGGAAGTGCGCGCCGCCGTCGCCGTCAACCCGGACTCGACGCTGCTCCCGGTCACGCGCTCCAACGGCATCCTCACGTTTGCCACCTTCCCGCGCGGCGGCACCATTCCCGGGCGCGCGAGCCTGATGCGCATGGACGGCTGGACCTGGGAGGACATGGCCGTTCGCGCCGATGCGGGTTTGGTTGTGCGGTGGCCCAACGCGCGACCGCCGCGACGCCGTGGTCGCCGGGCCCCCACCGCATCCCCCTACGAAGAATCAGTGCAACGCATCCGCGACTCGTTTGCACGGGCGCGCGCCTACGTCCGGTGGACCCAAAACACGAAGACGCCGAAGTCCACCGACCTTGCGTGGGAGGCGTTTCGCAACACGCTTTCGCGGGCGCGTCCGGTGTTTTTTCTCGCGAACACCTACCAACAGATCACCGAAGTCGTCGCGTTCGCCCGCAAGGAGCGGATCCGCGCGGTCATCGTCGGCGGCCACGACGCCGACCTGTGCGCCCCGTTGCTTGTCGCCAACAACGTCGGCGTGATCATCGAGAACATCCACCGCTTCCCCAAGCGAAGCGACAGCCCGGTCGATGAGGTCTACAGGCTACCGAGCCGCCTCGAAAAAGCGGGCGTACTGTGGTGCCTCGCCAGTGGAGATCGCACGGCCAACGAACGAAACCTCCCCTTCGCGGCGGCGCGCGCGGTGGCCTATGGCCTCGCCCCCGCCGCGGCGTTGCGGTCCATCACAATCAACGCCGCCAAAGTGTTCGGCGTCGACAGCGAGCTCGGCTCCATCGAAACTGGGAAACGCGCCACGCTCATCGTCACCGACGGCGACCCGCTCCAGATCCCGACCCACGTGAAGATGGCGTTCATCGACGGGCGAAGCATCGACCTCACCAACAAACAAACGGCGCTCTTCGAAAAGTACAAAGCGAAGTACCGGCGCAAGTAACAAACAGGGTGGCCGTCCTCGCCCTACCCGCTTACGGTAGGCAGCGCGATGAGAACCACGGACCACTTAAACTTCGAGTCCCGCCGCCACTTGCGGAGGGACTTCACCATGCCGGGCGCGGCACCGAGCTACGCCCCTGACCTGGCGCTCGAACCGAAGCACATCCAGATCCAAATGGCGTTCGACGTGGACGCCAAAACGGCGGCCGGCACGGTCACGACAACGATCCGCGCGAATCGCGCGGGCGCGCGCTCGATCAAACTCAACGCCATTTCATTTGAAGACGTCTCCGTGGCGGGCCCCGATTCCTGGCGCTACGACGGCGAGTTTCTGCACGCGACATGGAACAAGGGCTTCGACAAGGACGAGCAGCGCACGCTTGCCGTGACCTACCGCGTCGTCGATCCGGTGAGCGGACTCTTCTTTCGCGGGCCCGACGACCACTACCCGCAACGCGAGCGTCTCTGCTGGACCGACCACGAAACCGAACGTGCGCGCTACTGGCTACCGTGCGTGGATTACCCGACGGTGCGCACGACATTGTCGTTCGATCTCACGGGCCCCGCCGGCATGACGATTCTCGCCAACGGAAAACTTATCGAGAGCGGTCCGGGCATGGCGAAGTGGCAACTCGAACAGCCTTGCCCGAGCTATCTGTGCTGCATCGTCTTGGGCGACATGGTCACGTACGAAGACGAGACCGTCGACGGCGTCACGATCGCCTACTTTGCGTCCAAGCAGTTCCAACCCGATCACCTACACAAAGCATTCGGCAACACGCCGGCCATGATGCGGTGGCTCACCGAGCGACTGCGGCGCCCGTTTCCCTACCCGAAGTACTTCCAAGCCGCGCTACCGGGACTCGGCGGCGCGATGGAGAACATCTCGCTGGTCACGTGGGACGCGATCTTCATGTGCGACCAGACGCTCAAAGACGAGTGGGGCGATCTTGTCGATGCGATCAACATCCACGAAATGGCGCACAGCTACTTCGGTGACGATGTGGTCTGCCGCCACTTCGAACACGCCTGGCTCAAGGAGTCGTGGGCGGTGTACATCGAGACGGCCTATTGGGAAGAGAACGTGGGAAGGGATGAGGCGGACTACGATTTTTTCCGCAACGCACGCAGCTACATCGACGAGGCGGACAATCAATACGTCCGCCCGATCGTGACGCGGACCTACAACTCCAGCTGGGATCTGTTTGATCGGCATCTCTACCCGGGCGGCGCGTGTCGCCTTCACATGTTGCGGCACGCCGTCGGGACCGAGACGTTTTGGGACGCGACGGCGGACTATGTCGCCACGTACAGCGGAAGGGTCGTCGAGACGGCCGATTTCCGCCAGATGATGGAGAAACACTCGGGGCTCAACCTCAACCGCTTCTTCGACCAGTGGATCTACGGCAAGGGCTATCCCAAGCTCAAAGTGACGTTCAGCCACGACGCGGAAAAAAACCAAGCGACGCTCACCATCGAACAAACCCAGGTTGATGAGAAGACAGGTGTCGGCCTCTTCGACCTCGACTTAGAGATCACGCTCGAAGACGAGAACGGCTGGACGACGCGCACCGTCGCCGTGCATGACCAGCGTCACGTTGTGATGCTTTCGACCAAGGGCAAGCCGACGCAGATTCGGATCGACCCGGAAACGAAAGTGCTGTTTGGGTTGGAGTTCCATCCGGGCTTCGACATGCTCAACAAGACGATGCGCGAGGCGCCCGACATCGTGAGCCGCATTCGCGCAGCGGAGACGTTGATCGACAAGGGCACGCGCAAGGGAATCGCCGCCGTCCGCGAAGCGATGCAGAAGGAACCGTACTACGGCGTGCGGGAAGCGGTCGCCAAGGCGTTGGCCGCCGCGCCGTCGCCGGGTGTAGCGGAAACGCTTGCCGCGATGTTGCTCGACGAGAAGGAGCCGCGCATTCAGCGCACACTCGCGCGCGCATGCGGCGCGTTTCGGGACGAGCGTTTGCGCGCCGCGTTGCTGACCTACTTGGAGAGCGCAACGCCGCCGCCGTTTGCCCGCGCCGCCGCACTCCAAGCGCTCGGCGCGCAGCGCAACCCGGACGATCTTGAGCGGTTGCACGCGGCGACACAGAAAGACGACCTCCATCGCCTCGCTGCCGGCGGCGCGTGGGGCGGGCTCGCGCAATACCGCTCGGAGGAAACGTTTGCCGCGTTCTTACCGCAGGTGCGATACGGCGTCGAAGACGAACGTTCGCGCCGCGCCGTCGTTATGTCCCTTGCTGCAAGTGCAAAGAACCAGCGACGCGAGGAGAAAGAACGCGCCGTGGATGCGCTCATCGACCTCACGCGCGATCCGAGCTCCGACATCGCGATGCGCGCAGCCGCCGCCCTCGCGGGACTGCAGGCCGGACGCGCCGCAAGTTCGATCGCCAACGTGAAACGCCGCGTTTCCGAGCAAGAGGTTGTCTCCCTCGACCGCCACCTTGCCCGACTCCGCTCGGGTCCTCCCGGCGAAGCGGTCGGCTCGCTCAAAAAGCAGGTCGAGAAGCTCGAAGAAAAGTGCCGCAAGTTCGACGAACGCGTGCAGGACTTAGAAGCCAAGCACGAGGACAAGAAATCATGACGCAAACGGAGTGGACCATTCGCCTCGCCGAAGATGGCGACGGGCCCCGCCTCGGACAACTCCATGTTGACGCGTGGCACGAAGCGTACACGGGTCTCGTCGCGGACGAGCTATTGGCGTCGCTTGACGTGAGCGAACGTCAGGCCGCGTGGTCTTCGCGCCTTCCTATTGACCTGAGCGAACCGAATCGCACGTGGGTCGCTGAAGTCGGCGACGAGCTGGTCGGGTTCGCCGGCTGCTGTCCGTGCCGCGACAAAGATCTCGCGCCAGAAGACTGCGGCGAAATCAGCGCAGCGTACATTCGCGCGGCGTATTACGACCGCGGTCTGGGCTACGCTCTGATCGGTCCGACGCTGCGCCACCTGCGCGCGTGCGGGCACCGCGTCGCGACGCTCTGGGTGCTCCAAGGGAACGAGCGCGCGATTCGATTCTACGAACGGGTCGGGTTCAAGGCCGACGGCGCGGAAAAGACGGGACATCGCAACGGCCACCCGATTCCGGAGCGGCGCTACCGCATGACGCTGTAGCCGCCTATTTCGGCGGCTGGGCTTGCTCTTGGATGTAGCGCGTCCACACCGCCTGGCGTTGGATCAGGTAGTCGCGCGGCGCGTCGGGGTCGTACGCGTTTCCGTCGTGGCTGTAAATGCGTCGCAACGCGTCGATCGTCATCGTCCGAATGTGGCGATGTTCGTGGAGCAGCCCCGCGACCAACTGCAAGCTCATCTTGTAGCGCGCGGCGAGCGTGAACTGAGCGGGCGGTTTGTACTGCTCCACGAGCAGATCCGGCAAGCGCTTCACAAGTTCCATGTCGTCCGGATCGACCGCGGTGGGTTTCTTGTTGATGCCGGGATAGCGCAACAGCGCGCGCACGACTTCAAACCCATCGAGCGCGCGCCCATCAAACATCGGCTCTCGTTTCTCAAACGCCGCACACATAGCTTGGAGGCGCGCCCGCCCCTTGAGACGGGCCTTGGGGGCGGGTGCCCCCACCGAACTCGGACGCACATCCGGGCGCGGAGGAGGCTCGTCCTCGCCACAGCCGCACAGAAAGCACCCGCCCACGATCAAAACAGCCAAACGAATCTGCATCACCGTTCTTATACGTCGGCCGCTGCCGGTTTGGCGAGTTCGGCCAAAAAGACAGCCGTGACATAGCGGCGGTTGGCCACGCCGCCGTACTGGCCGTCGATCAACGCTTCGATTTCGGCAAACAACGCCTCGCGAACGGCCGGCGCCAGCGTGCGATGGTCCGAGAACGTGTTGAGCAGCCGCAAGTAATCCGCGCTATTCAGGTTCAGTTCCCAGGGGACCAAAGAGACTTCGGGCGCGGCGAACAGGCCGGAGTCGGCGATCGCCCGCGACCGCTTCGCCACCCTCTCATCCAACGTTGGGTATTCGCCGTCGCGCGCGCCCGGGTAGCGCTCCTCGTAGATTTTTTGAATGTCTTGGGCGAACGGCCACACGGCGCCGGGGTGCAGATGCCACACGAGCGCGAGGTGCCCGCCTTCGCGCAATGCGTCGGCGCATCGTCGATACCCCACAGCCGGATCGATCCAATGAAACGCCGAGAACGACGCGACCAAGTCGTAGCCGCCCGCGAGCGAACACGTTTCAAAATCCTCGACGCGGATCGACACCGTGTCGTAGTCGGCAACGTGGGCGCGGGCGCGCGCGGCGAGGGCGTCCCCCAATTCGATCGCGTCCACGCGGTAGCCGCGCTCGGCCAACGCGCGCGTCGCCTGTCCTGTGCCGCAGCCGATCTCCAGCACCTGCCCCGCGGGGCACACGCCGGCGATGTTGTCAAACACAGCATCCGGATAACCCGGACGCACCGCCGCGTAGCTATCGGCGGCGTCGTTGAAAGTCGTGCGGCGCGACCGGTCGCTCATAGCCCCGCAGCGACGGCGGCCGTAAACTCCATCGTGTTCAGGGAACCGCCCAGGTCTGCTGTACACTCGCCGTCGGCGATCCGCGCGATCACGGAATCGCGCACCTTGCGCGACCACTTCGGCTCCTCGATGTGCTCCAACAACATCGAGAACGCAAGCAGCGACGCCGTGGGGTTGGCTTTGTTTTGCCCGGCGATGTCGGGCGCGGTGCCTCCCGCCGGATCAAACATCGCGATCTTCACTTTCCCGCCCGGCGAAAAGCTGTAGCTCGCGCTCGCGCCGAGACCGATGCTGCCTACAAGCCCGCAGGCCATGTCCGACAAGAAGTCGCCGTACTCGTTGAGGCACAAGACGATGCGGAAATTCGACGGGTTCAAGATGATCTTGGCGAGCAACGCGTCAAACAGCTCGACTTTGTGTTGTACGGTCGGAAACCGCTCGCCCACTTCGCCGACGACGTCCTCGAAAAGCCCATCCGTGATCCGTTGAATGGTGTGCTTGGACGCCGAGGTCATCGTCACGCCCAACTTTTTGGCCAGGCGAAACGCGAACTCCGCGGCGTTGCGGCAGGGCCGGCGCTCCACGATGCGCAAGGACACAGCGGCGTCGGTTCCGATCATGCGACCGGGATCGGCGTACGTGCCACCGGTGGCCACGCGAATGATGTGAAGATCCACGTCATCAGAGAAGTTCTCGCTCACGCCCTCGATCGAAAACACCGGGCGGTGGATGACGCTGAAGTCGAGCCGCCGCCGCAGGATCGCGTTGGGACTCTCTTTCTCGGTCACCGTCGGGTACTTGATCGAAACGCGTGTGTCTTCCATCGCGGCGACCGCCTCGTCGTACACGATGCGCCCCTTGGCGTTGCGGCTCTCGAGCGAGAAATCGACGGGACGGAAGCGAAAGTCGATCGGAAGCGCATCGGCCAACATGTGCGTTGCCGCAAGCAACTCAGGACCGATACCGTCACCCAACAACTCTGTAATTTCGATCGCAGCCATGCGGGGAAGGTACCCGAAAAGCCTCCAATCTCTGAGAATCCGCGCGCGCCGGCTACCGCACTTCGCGCCACTGCGCGCGATAGCGGATCCCCATGCCGACAATGCGATGCAGAAGATCCTCGTACGAAATGCCGACGTGAGCGGCGGACTCGGCGAATTCCTCGTCGCACGCGAGTTGCGGGTTGGGGTTTGCCTCGATGAGGAACACGCCGCCGTCGTCGTTCAAACGTAGGTCCATCCGCGCGTAACCGCTCATCCCGAGTTGCCGATACGCGCGCTTGCACAGTTTGACGATCCGCGCTTCCGCGCCGTCTGGGAGATCCGTCGCCGGGCCGGTCTTGATTCCGATCTGGTCCTGGTATTTCTCATCCCACTTGACCTTCTCGGTCGCGATCGCAGGCGCGCCTTCGGGCAAGTTCGTAAACCGCATCTCCCAGATCGGAAGCAGCTGCAACCGGCGATTGCCCATCATGCCGACGTAGAGTTCGCGCCCTTCGATGTATTGCTCGGCAATCGCATCCGTTCCGATCGACGCGTGGATGAACTCGACGCGCTCGCGCAGCTTTTCGTCGCTTGCGACAATCGACTTCTGCGAAATCCCGAGTGACGCGTCCTCCGTCAGCGACTTCACGAGCAACGGAAGCGCGAGGTCAGAACGGCGCCGGACTTTGCGCCCCATCTCAAACACCTGAAAGCGAGGCGCGCGAATGCGGTGATACGCCAGCACTTTCTTGGACAGCGCCTTGTCGTGCGCGAGCGTAAGTCCGCGCGGGTTGCAACCCGTATACGGCTGTCGCATGAGTTCGAGATAGCTCACGACGTGCTGGTCATAGAGCGCCACGCCGTGAAACTCTTCGAGCATGTTGAACGCCACATGCGGCTTGAATTCCAAGATCGCCTCACGGATGGTTCCGAGGTCGCTGCTCACGCCCAACGCCCGAACATCGTGCCCCATCTTGCGAAGATTCGACGTGACATCGAACTCCGTCTTCCACGACTGGATCTCTTTCTCGGTGTAGCCATCCAGAAACTCGGGCGGAACGAGATCCTCGTGAACGAGAACAAGAATGCGGCGGCGCCTCATAGCGCAATCCGCAATCTGCCGTCGCTGAGATAGTTCATGGTTTGGACGGCCACCATGAGCATCGCGTTGGTCTTGGTGTGTTGCTCTTCCAGCGTGCGGCGCAGCTTGAGATCGCGGCAGCGCAGCGTCATGTCGCGCAAGACCTTGTCGATCGAGTAGGGGTGCGCGCCGGTCCATTCGCTGACCGCCTGCCGAATCTCCCGACTGGCGCGCCGGATAAAGTTGGCGGCGGTCTCGGCGCTCGGCGCGCCGTCGGCGGTAGGCGGAAACAGCCGCCGCAAATCGCGCGTGTAGAAGTCCGCGGACTCGTCCGCGTACTTGCCCTGCTTGCGTCGGTAGTGCTGCCGCAGAGTGGAACGGAGCTGGCTCAACGGGTCGGCTTTCCGCCGCGTCTTGATCACGGGCGCACGGCCCACGACGCCTTGCATCAATTCGTCGACGAACTCGATTTTTTTGAGCGCGGGCCAACCCGCATACTGGCGACGCCACTTGCTGCGCGGCTGCAGCCACACGGCAAACGTCTCCGCGAAGTCTTCAGACGGATGCGCCTGCGCGTACCACCAATCCAGGTGCAAGACGTAGTCACGGCTGAACGGCTTCGGACGGTAATACGTGGGATATCGCTGCCCCGCCCGCCCGAACACTTTTTGCCACGCCCGCTTGAAGTGCAATCGGTACGCGGTGGAGTACGCGTGACCGGCTTCGTGACGCAAGATCTGCATGCACTGTCGTGGGGTACCCCCTTCGACTTCGTACATCATGTTTTTTTCGAGTCGCGTGAGGCGCGGGTGCGCAAGATAGAACGGTACCGCGATGCCAGGCACGCCGTCGGGGCTAAACCACTCGCTCGAATACCACGCGTGGGGCCGAAATCGGAGCCCGCGTTCTTCGAGCTCACCGTACAGCCGGTCGAGCGAAGTCGCCATGGGCGTGCTGTTCACGCGCACGCCGAGGTCGCAAAAGCGCAGATCGAGCAAGGCCTCATCGGAATGCCGCGCCCAAACCGGCCCTTTGCGACTACGACTCGCCATCTCAGAATTGTAGACTCCGACCGTGCCCAAAAGCCGCATCGCTCTCGTCGCCCTAGTCGCCGCCAACCTCCTTCCCATCTTCGCGGTGCTGATCTGGGACTGGAAGGTGTTTGAGCTGATGGGCCTCTACTGGGCGGAGACGGCCGTCATCGGGGGATTCAACATCTTGAAGATGTTGCGCATCGCCGGCCCCCGCGCGATTCCCCTCTGCGTGTTTTTCACGGTGCATTTCGGCGGATTCATGGCCGGGCACGGGTTCTTCGTTCTGCACATGTTCGGCGACGAATCGAGCAGCCTGTGGCAGACCGTGAGCGATGTGCGCTGGCAACTGATCGCGTTGGTCGTGAGCCACGGATACTCGTACTTCGCCTACTTCGTATGGGGCGACGAGTACAAGGCGCGCAAGCTTGCGAAACAGATGTTTGTGCCCTACCCGCGCATCATCGTCATGCACGTCACGATCATCTTCGGCACGATGCTCGTGATGGCGATGGGCTCCAATATCGGCCCGCTGCTACTCCTAATCGCGCTCAAGATCGGAAGCGATATTTTTTCGCACCGCCTCGAGCACAAGGTCAAGTCGTAGCGCTCAAAATCGCGTCGATGCGCTCCAGCGCCGGCGGTACCACTTCGCGCAGGACGGCTTTGTCCATCGCGAACCGGATGCCGGCGGCCTGAAACAACTTCGGGAGCGGCTGGCTCCCGCCAAGCGCCAGCGCGCTGCGGTACCCGGCGATCGCGGTGGCATGGTCCTTGCGCTCCACTTGCCAGAGCTGCAACGCACCGATCTGCGCGAGCGCGTACTCGATGTAATACATCGGATGCGTGAACAGGTGCGGCGTTACCTGCCAGTTGTCCTGGCGCAGGTCTTCGATTCCGCTCCAGTCCAAGTGGGGGAAAAACCGGTCCGTTAGTTCCGACCACTTCGCGTTGCGATCAGCGTGCGAGTGCTTCGGGTGGCGATACGCCCAGATCTGGAACGCGTCCATCCGTGCGACCCGCGGGAAGATCGTCAGGCAGCCGAGAAACTGATCGAGCGTGAAGTCGCGCTTCTCCGCGCCCGTCAAGACGCTTTCGAGGCGTTCGATTCCAAACAGCTCCATGGCCATGCTGGCGACTTCGCAGAATTCGACCGGCGCGTGGCGATAGGCCTGCACGCGCTCCTCGCGCGTCGCGATCGTGTGAAACGCATGACCACCCTCGTGCAGCATGACGCGCAGATCGTGACGGCGCCCGACCGCGTTATAGAAGATGAACGGCAACCCGATGTCTTCGACGGAGCAGTTGTAGCCGCCGGGCGCCTTGTTGGGTCGCGACATAACATCGAGCAACCCGTTGCGCACCAAGATGTCGAACTCCTTGGAGAACACGCTATCGACGCCGCTCAAGATGCCGTCGAGGATCGCGACCAAACCGTCTTGATCTTCAAAGAGAGTTTGCGGCTCGCCGCCGAACACACTGACGTTCATGTCCCACGGACGCAGCGATTCGATGCCGAGCCGGCGACGACGATCTTCGTAGAGGCGCGTGAGCTCCGGAACGACGACTTCATCAACCGCCGCGTGGAACGCGAGGCAGTCGTCGGGGGTGTAATCGAAGCGGTGCATCTCCGCGAAGCGATACTCGACGTAGCTGTCGTGCCCCGTGTTGTCGGCCATCTTCGTGCGCAACGCGATGAGTTCGTCGTAGATCGCATCGACCTCTTCGGCATGCGAAGACGTGGACGCAATCAGCGCGCGGTAGGCTCGCTCGCGCAGGGCGCGATCCGGTTCGGATAGGTGCGCACCGATCTGTTGCCGCGTGCATTTCTCGCCGTCCCACTCGATCGAAAGGGCCCCTTGGATCTCCTGATACCGGGCGCGATGCGCCGTCGCGTCCGCTGTCAGTTTCGTGTTCGCTTCCCGATAGAGATCGGCGTCGGCCTGGAGTCGATGGTCCAAGACGGCGAATCGATCGCCAAGCTCACTCCGGTAGGGCGAGGCGAGATAGCGGCGCACCAACTGGTCGTTGTACTTGGCCCAGGCCGGCAAGACCTCCTGCGCGTAGCGCACATACTCATCCTTGAGTTCGCTCTTGCTCGTGTCGCGGTTCATCGCGGTCAGACGTCGCGACGATCCTGCCCACACGCGCCCCATGACTTCGCCCCAATCGAAAACGAAGTCGCACAATTCGCCGACCGTCGCCAAGGGGCGCGCCAGTAACTCTTCAACGAGAGACTGGACGGCATCGAGGTCCGACGGGTCGAACTCCGCGGGAACATAATGAAAAACACGGGCGCCAACGTCGGGTGTGCGGGTCAGTTCCATACCGAGCATAAGATACCGGCGCGCCAAAACCTGTGACAACAACTCGGGTTTCATTCCACATGCGTATCGCTGTCGTCTTGCTGCTGGTCACTTCCGTCTTCGCCAAAGACAAGGCGTACGCGCCTCGGATCGGCGCGTTTCCCGTAAAGTCGGCGCGCGTGGAACTCCCCCGCGGCGAGAAGAAAAAACCGCTCCGCGTCCGGATTTCTTTCCCCGCGCCTGGGAAAGAAGCACCCCATCGGGAGCGCCCTTGGCCGGTCATCGTGTTTTCCCATGGCATGTTCGGCAGCGGGGACGCGTACGACCCGCTGGTGCGCGCGTGGGCCCAAAGCGGCTACGTCGTGTTGCAACCCACGCACCCCGACTCGGTCAAACTCGGCACGCGTTCCCGCGGGGAAGCCGTGAAGGCCTGGTCCTCGCGCCCCGTCGAAATCCGCTTGATCCTCGACTCGTTACAAAAAATCGAACGTATGGCCAAGGAACTGCGCGGCAAGCTCGACCCCGAACGCATCGGCATGGGCGGACACTCGTTCGGCTGCCACACGTCCATGCTCGTCACCGGCGTCAAGCCGCGCCTGCGACGCGGCGGACCGTTTTTCGACAAACGCATCCGGTGCGCGTACCTAGTTTCGCCGCAAGGGAAGAGCCCTCTTTTCACCGAAGACTCGTGGCGGCAGTGGCGCGTTCCCGCGGTGATCGTGACGGGCGACAAAGACACCGATCCGTTCGGCGACAAGAACAAGGGGCCGCTCTGGCGCCTCGACCCCTACCGATTTTCACCGCCGCAGGACAAGTACATGCTTTGGATCGACGGCGCGTACCACGGATTCGGCGGCATCAGCGGCGCGTGGAAAGGCGGCGGTCCGAAAAACGAAAAGCACGTCGCACTCGTCCGCGACACGGGCCTCGCGTTCTTCGACGCCTACCTGAAGCAAACACGGGGCGCGAAAGCGTGGCTGCACGCCAACACAAAACCGAAAACGAAGCCGGGCGCCAAACCCAAGGAGCCGAGCGCCCCTAGCGGTCCGTCAAAAAAATAGCCGGCGGGCGAGAGCGCGAGATCCGATATCGGATCGCAGCCCCGAGTCTTCAACGGGCTGCTACCGAGCCGGGATCGAAACGCTGAAATCGCGCCGCAGATAGAGGCACGTTCCTTCGACTTCGTCGCACACGCTGTAGAGCGCATACGCCGGAATCTTAAACGCTCCCGTCTCCCCCGGCGGGTACTCAATCTCAAACTCCAAGACGCGGCGTTCGCGCGTCTCCGGCTTTTGCGCCTGCGGATGCACGAGCATCGGCTCCTTGAGCGTCACGCCCGCGGGCACGTCTACATGAAGCGACAACGGCTCCGACTCGTTGTTCCAATACGCCGCGCGGACCAAGAACACGACCCGCACACGGGCGCGCTGGCTTTTTAACGAAACGCTGCGCGTGACGATGGACTCGATCGTGACGCGCTTTTTCTCGTCGCGCGGAACCTTACCTTCCGGGTCGGCCTTTTCGCGCACCGTCGCGTCCGGTGTCGTCGCACGATCCATGAGCTCCGCGCCCGCCGGCTCGATCGCCAAAGCGACCGGCGTTTCGCCGCGCGCGCGAATCGCCGCACGCGCCTCCTTGATCCACCCATAGAAGTTGTAGGGCTTTTCGAGACGCGGACCGTACTGCTCCAACCGCCGCCGCCAAATGTATTGGCGCGGGTTTTGGTCGAGCGCGGACCGCCACGCTAAAACCGCAGCTTGCCCGTCACCGGGTTGCGCATGTTTCGATTCAAAGCGCGCGCGCAACGCAACGCCGAGCCGAAACGAAGCGATCGCCGACTGCTTTCCCTTGCGATACGCGGTCACCGCGCCGTTTAGGTCGCCCTTCCAAAAGAGCGCGTCACCGCGGTGCTGATCCGAGAGCTTTCCGCCGACCCATTTTTTGCGCGAGGACGAGGCCTGCAACAAAACGTCGAGTTGGTTTTGGCGGATGCGACCGATCACAACGCCGTCCGGCCCGACGGCCAGCGGTATCGGAACGGAAGCGAGGCCCAAAACGTTGAGCGAGTCGACAAAAATCGGCCACTTGAGCTGGCGCCACTGGCGATAAAGCCGCGCACGGTCGGCGTGTTGCTCCTGCACGATGCCGATCGCCTGCACCTTGCCGGCGTCGAGAAGAGGCTGCAGCGCTTCCTGCCACCCGGGCAGAATTCGTCGACACCCCGCTCACCAGGACGCGAAGTTAAAAATCAGGAGCGGCTTGCCGCCCAACGCGGAGAGTTCGCCCATGGTGCCGTCCAACTTGGGCAGCGAGACGTTGGGGAGAGGTTGGCCGCGGGGACGCAAGAATCCGGTAGGTGCGGGCGACGCGACCGCTGCCGTCAGCACCAGCGCCAAAACAACACGCATCATGGCGTGCAGGATAACCGGCGGTTGGGCAGGGCGCGTAGACCCGCTATCCTTTTGCGATGCCGCTTATCGCGGGATCGCAAATCACCATGCACTATTCGGGGCCGAACCTCCTCGAAGATGTGGATCTAAAGGTCGAGCCGGGCGATCGGATCGGGCTCATCGGGCCCAATGGATCGGGCAAATCGACGCTGATCAAGATCTTGCAGGGTTCGCTTGAGCCCGTGCGTGGTCGGGTCGGGCGTGGCTCGGGCGTGACCGTCGGCTACCAGGCGCAGGAGCTCGAGGTCACGGAGGGCGTCACCGTCTTCGGTGAGCTGCGATCGATTTTTGACGAGGCGGATCGGCGCGAAAAACGTCTGCGCGCCATCGAGGAGCTACTCGTCACGACGCCGGGCGACCAGGCGTTGCTCGCGGAGTACGAACGCTTGCAGGCGTCGCAGGAAACGAGCGGCGTGTACGACATCGACCGCCGTGTCGAGACGATGCTGCGCAGCTTGGGCATCGCGGAGTCCGCGTGGCACCAACCGCTCGACCGGTTCTCGGGTGGCGAACGCAACGTGATCGGCCTCGCGCGCGTGCTGCTGCTTGAGCCCGACGTGATGTTTCTCGACGAGCCGTCCAACCACCTCGACATGGAAGGCGTCGAGTGGTTCATCGATTTCTTAAAGCACACGAAAGCGGCCGTGGTGATGGTCAGCCACAACCGCCACCTTCTCGATCAGAGCGTGCGCACAATTTGGGAACTCGACCGCCGCCAGGTGCGCGCGTGGACCGGCAACTACAAGGACTACCGCCGCCAAAAGGAAGAGGAAATGGCGCTCCTCGAGCGTCAATTCAAGACGCAACAGCGCGAAATCGAGCGCTTGGAGTTTCAGGCGCGCCGTCTTAAGGACATGGCATCGGCGTACGACGACCCGGGTCAGGCCAAACGCGCGAAGGCGATGGAACGTCGCGTGGAACGCATGGACAAGATCGAGCGCCCCGACGACCGCAAGCGTCGCTTTCGCGCGGCGCTCAAGACCGAGGCGCGTCACGGTCGCATTGCGCTGACGGTGAATGACTTCTCGTTCTCGTACGGCGATCGCGTGCTCTTTGACAAAGCGAACGTCGAAATCGAGTTCGGGGAACGCGTTTGCTTGGTCGGTCCGAACGGCGCGGGAAAGACGACGCTCTTCCGTCAGATTCTCGATGAAGGCGGATGGGACAACCCCACGCTGCGCGTCGGCAAGTCGGTGCGCGTCGGGGAGTACCGCCAGCTCCACGACTCGCTTGAGGAAGAGCAGTCCATTCAGAATTGGATCTCGTATCAGACGAACCAGCCGCTTTCGAAGTCGGCCGATCTGCTGCACCGGTTCTTTTTTACGCGCGACGATCTCGGGCGCCCGATCTCGACGCTGTCGGGAGGCGAAAAGAGCCGGCTTCAGCTCGCACGACTCGTGCACGCGCAAGTCAATCTGCTGCTCCTCGACGAGCCGACCAACCACTTAGACTTAGACGCGTGCGAACAGGTCGAAGAGATGCTCGGAGAGTACGACGGCACGCTCTTAGTCATCAGCCACGATCGCTACTTCTTGGACAAGTTGGTCACGCGCGTGATCGAAGTGGCCGACCAGAAGTTGGTCGATCACAAGTACGGCTTCACGGAGTGGTGGCGGCGCAAAGTGGCGGCGCGCGAAAAAAAGCGCAAGAGCGTTTTGGAAGACCGCAACGCGCCCAAGATCGACAAGACGGCGAAAAAGCGCGCCTACGAAGAGCAAAAGGAGCGGCAGCGCGCGGAGAACCGACGCCGTTCTCGCATCAAGAAGCTGGAACAGTCGATCGCCAAGCTCGAAGCGAAGCAAGACGAACTCAAATCGACGTTGGAGACGATCTACTCCGGCGACCGCGCGCACATGGCTGCCGAGATCTCCAAGCAATTCGACGACGTCCGCGCCAAGTTGGCTGCCAGCTACGCCGAGTGGGAAAAACTCGCGGCCGCAGACGACTAGCAGCACTTGGCTAACTGAGCGTGCGGTCCAAAAACGCGCGGATCGTCCGGCGTGTTTCCGGCAGCTTCCAACGCGCCAGCACCTCGGCCGAACCGACCGGTTGCGGCCCCCGCAACTGCCGTTTCGTGATCGCGAACGCGGCGGGTTCGATGGCGGCGAGGCTGCGGGCGCGCGCCACAGCTCGATCGCGCAACTCGTCGCCCGACACCAACTCGTCGACCAACCCCATCGCGAGCGCGTCGTTCGCGCCGACGTTCTCACCGAAATAGAGCATGCGCTGCAGGTGTTGCGCCGGCGTGGCGTAGCGCGCGATCGTGAACGCGATCTGTGGAAACGGCACGCCGATGGGCAGTTCGGTGTAGCCGAACTTGGATGGACCTTCCGCCATTATCCGGTGATCGCCGCAACTGACGAGCACGGCGCCACCCGCGATCGCATGCCCTTGCGCCGCCACCACGACGGGTCGCGGAAAATGAAAGAGCGTCTCAAACGCTCGGATCAGGGCCGGAAAAAACGCATCGATGTAGCTCGCATCCTCGTTCGCTAACCGAACCAGATCCACGCCGGCGCAAAACGCACGACCGCGTCCGGTCAGAACCAAGGCCCGCCCGTCGAGCGCAACAAGCGCCTCCGCAAACGCCGTCAAAAACTCGACGTCAAATGCGTTGACCTTGCCATGCTCAAGCTCAAGAACCGCGACGTCCCCATCCACGAAAGAGGTGTGCATCATCGTCCGAGTTCTCCCATCGCGGACAAAGCCGCTTCTTTTTCGTAGTCTCCGATGTCGCGCGTACGGCAGATGGCGTTTCTTGCGCGGCAACGACATCCGTGCAACCGCGATCATCGCCATCAGCACGCTGCGCATCGCGCCACGCATGCGCTTCACTCTACGCGCTCTTCGTTTCGGAATGAGACGTTTTGCTTCTTCCGCTTCGGAGGTGTTACCGATACGGCACAGGCTTCGCTCGACGTCTCATGGCGAAGGGAAACCAAGGAATATGTCTACAAAAGTGAATAAAGGGCTCGCTGCGGAGATGGAACTGCGCGCGCATTTCGACAAAAAGCGCGCGTCCGACCGATGCTGGATCGGAATTCCCGTCGAATTGACCGGCCGCTCGGGCTCGCTCCGCGTGCGGCTGCTGGATGTCTCGCGCAGCGGCGTGTTGCTCGCGCTGACCGACCCCAAGCTTCGATACACGAGCGATCTTCTCGAGTGCTACCAACAGGTCCAGAAACAACTCGGCAAGGGCGCGATCTTGCGCTTCGCGGGACGTAATTTCTCGTTGCGCGGCGAAGTCGCGCGCGTCACTGAGTGCCCGTACGAGGGCCGCATGCTCCTCGCCGTGCAATTTCTCGACACGCTCACACAAAAACAGTGTGCGAGCCTCGGCATCCCGCAGGCATAGCGGCTCGCCCGTTCACTTCTCGGTCGTACGGCGTTGCGCCAGGTCCTTTCGCGCCCGTTCAAACATGGCGAGGTACTGTTCGACCGCGTTCCCCCACTTCGGCAAGTCGCGTTCACGCACCAGCATCGATTTCGCACCCGCCCCCTTCACGGCGCCGTTTGGATCGAGCACGAAGTTTCCGGGCGAGATCACAAAGCGCCCGACGACCATGATCGCGCGATTGTAGATCGCGTGGTGATCGACGCACTCCAAGCTCGGATAGAGCGGACACGTCCCATCCTCGTTCTCCGCATGCTCTTCCATCACGGCGTTCGGCGCGGGCTTGTGTCCGATCGCCACGACGAGATGCTTGTTGCAATACGCGACAAACCGCGGGTCCAAAAACAACTGCGCGCGCGTGCGGTCGCACTGCCCACAGGTGTCGAACTGAAGCGACAAAAAGATCGGGACTCCACGTCGCCGCGCTTCTTTTACGGCGCCTTCCCATGTGCGCGCCAACTTGAGCGTCGGCGCCGCGGCGCTCTTCCGCGTCGCGCGCTCCGGGGTCGGATCCTTCATCACGCAACGAAACCCAACACTGCGATCCGCCACCCGCGCGTCCTGGACACACATGTCGGCGACGCGCAAGTTAAGCGGGTGCGGACTAAGCCAAGCCCCGCCCTTGATCATGACCGGCAACACCGCGCCACCACGGCGCATGAGCACACGGTCGTACGCGTTGCCCGCCATGTCGTGACAACCGTAGGGCGACACGCCGGCCGCAAATGAACCCACGGGCGCGGTGTCGCGGAGACGAAAACGACCGCCCTGCGCGTGCTTGGCGGTCGGCGCGTCGTCGCCCCACGGGTAGATGCGACCTTCCGTTCCGCCGGCCGCCTTCTCCCATTGCGGCGGCGTCGGAATGGCGCCTCCGACCCATTTCGCGTACGCAAGCGCGCCGTTGCCGTTCGCCGCCGTCACCGGATGACGATCGCGCCCCGCGGCGGCGCGCCAACCTTTTTCGGTGCGCACGAGTCCGGCGACGCGTGCGTCCACAAACTTCGCCGCAGCCGGAACCGCGTTGAGAAAGCGCGCGAACTGCGCATTGGTTACCTCATACTTGTCGATGAAGTACGAGTCAACCGCGAACGGCTGCGGCTTTTCCAACGCGGGTCCGCCCTCGTAAGGCCGCCGCGCGTACTCGCCCTTCGGCACGCGAATCACGACCGCGCCGTCCCGCACGCGGTAGTGCTCCTCAGCTCCCTGTTCGTTGGTGCCCAAGTACAAGAGATCGTCGGCCCAGCAAACGCCGCTGAGCAAAACCAGAAGGAGGAGGCAGAAGAACGGACGCATCGTTTGATTCTACGCGCCTGGTAGCGGAGGCTCCGGAACGAACTTCGCTCGATCGCCGTTCGCATGTGCAGCCGTACATAAAATCCGTAAGATCCGGCGGTGGTTTGGCTCTACCTATGGCTGCTCGCGGTGCCGGCGACCGTCCTCATCGCGGTGCCCGCATTGGATCAATGGGTCGCGCGCCTGTTCGCCGACGGCGCCACGTTTCCGTTCGAGCACTCGTGGTTCACAGTGGTGATGTACTACTCCATCCGCGCCCTCAGCGTCTTGTTTTTTGGAACCGTCGTCACGGCCGCGGTTTGGTGCGCGCGCACAAAACGAAAGTTCTACGGCCTGCGACCGCGCGCCGCGAACTATCTGTTCCTCGTCGCCCTTGTGGCGCCATGCTTGCTCGCAAACTATGCCGTCAAGGAGATCTGGAACCGCCCGCGCCCGCGCGAAACGCTCGAATTTGGCGGCCACTTGGAGTTCAGCCGCGTGCTCGTGCCCCAAGAGCCCGATGACGAGGACGCCCATTCGTTCGTGTCGGGTCACGCCGCGGTGGGGTTCTTCCCGCTCGCACTTTGCCCGCTCATCCCATGCTGCCGCCGACGCCGCCGATTCGCCGCCGGCATCTTGGCGTTTGGGTACGTGATTGGGATGGGCCGCATGATCCAGGGCGCACACTGGGCCTCCGACATCGTGTTCTCCGGTGTGTTGACGGTCCTGGTGGCGCACACCATTCACTACATGTTGTTCCGCTTGTGGCCCGCGCCGACGCCACCGCCCAGTCCGATGCCGCAAACAACCAGCTAGCGGCTGTTAGGGTTCAGCGTGGCATTGATTTCATTGGAGTCCGTCTCCAAGACGTTTGGCGATCGTGAACTGCTTCAGCGGGTCTCGATGGTCGTGCGCGAAGGCGAGCGGATCGGACTGGTCGGGGCGAACGGGGCGGGCAAGACGACGCTTCTAAAAATCTTGGCCGGAATCGAGGAGTTTGAGGAGGGCGCGTGCAAGCCGCGCAAGGACCTGCGCCTCGGCTACCTCCCGCAGACGCCGCCCATGCAAAACGACCAGCGCGCACGCGACGTCGCGCGGGAGGGGTTGACGGGCGCCGACGAATCAACGGAGTTCGTCGTCGAAGCGATGCTCGATCGCGTGGGCATCACGGAGCCCGACAAGCTCTGCGGGAACATGTCGGGCGGTGAGCAACGCCGCGTCGCCGTCGCGCGCGCACTCCTGGGCGACCCTGAGTTGCTGCTGCTCGACGAGCCGACCAACCATCTCGACGCCTTCGTCACCGATTGGTTGGAGCAGTTTCTGCTGAGCGCCGGCGTGCCCCTCGTGATGGTCACGCACGACCGGTACTTCCTCGACCGCGTCGCGACGCGCATACTCGAGCTCGAACAGGGCTCGCTGTTTAAGTACCCCGGTGGCTATGCGGAGTTCTTGCGCCTGCGCGGCGATCGCTTGGATAGTGCGCGCAAGTCCGAGCGGACACGCCGCAATCTACTGCGGCGCGAGAGCGAGTGGATGCGGCGCGGCCCGCAAGGTCGCGGCACCAAAGCGAAAGCGCGCCAGGGCGCGTTCGACGTGCTGGCAACGGGGCGGCGCGACATCCCCGAACCTGATCTCGAGTTAGTCCTTCCGAGTGGACCGCATCTGGGCACGAAGGTCATCAAGACGCACAGACTCAAGCGTTCGCCTGTGTTCGAGTGTCTCGACCTTGAGTTCATTCGCGGCGAGTGCGTGGGCATCGTCGGCCCGAACGGCGCGGGCAAGACCACGCTGCTCGAATTGATCGCAGGCCGTCTTGAACCGCAGGCCGGGCGCGTCGAGATGGGCGAAACGGTTCGCCTCGCGTACTTGGACCAGCAACGCCGGCAGCTCGATCCCAAACGCACCGTCGCGCAAGAAATCGCCGACGAAGCCACCACCGTTCGCATCGGCGAACGCACGGTGCGGGTCGAGAGTTTCCTCAAGACGTTCTTGTTCTCGCCGACGATGTTTCGCACCGAGGTTGCCAAACTTTCCGGCGGCGAACGCAACCGCGTGTTGCTCGGCAAGCTACTCGTGCAAGCGGGCAACGTATTGCTCTTGGATGAGCCGACGAACGACCTCGACCTGATGACGCTGCGCGCCCTCGAAGAAGCGCTGCTGGGATTTCCGGGCACCGTGTTGGTTGTCAGCCACGACCGCTTCTTTCTGGACCGCGTCGCCGATCGCATCCTGTATCTCGATGGCTCCGGGCGTGTCCGCGATCACGCGGGCGGCATCACGAGTTTGCTCGCCGAACTTCGCGCGTTGCGGCGTCCCAAGCGCGACGCCCCCAAACCTGGGGGAACGCCGGTGAAAAACGCCAAACACACGGCCAAGAGCAAAGGGCCGCGGCGGCTGAGCTACAACGAGAAGCGCGAACTCGAAGCCTTGCCCGATCAAATCGCGGGCGTCGAGGCCGAGCTCTCTCAGATCGACAGCGATTTGGCCAAGCCGCAGGTCTATACCGGCGACGGCGCCGAAGTCGCCCGCCTTACGGCCCGGCGCGCGGAATTGACGACGTCGCTCGCGACGATGTACGAGCGCTGGGAAGCGCTCGAGTCGATCCACTCCGGTTCCTAGAAAGATCCGTGCAGGGTCCGGCGGCTCCTTTCGTCTTGGGAGATGAACGGAGGCCCCATGAGATTCATGACCCATCTGGCCCTTGTCGTCGTCGTGGCGGCGGTGGGCTGCACTGAAAGCGGCAACAATCGCATCGGCAATCTCGCACGCAGCGCCAACCCGCAAATCGCGATGGACGGCGCCGGCAACGCGATCGCGATTTGGGAGCAAGCGGGCAACATCAATGTCCGCTACTTCGACGCGACGACCGGCTTCGGCGCAGGCGAATTGATCACGAATGCGCGCGACAACTACCACCCTGAGATCGCCGTCGCGGCGGACGGAACCGCGATCGCTGTCTGGCTCGCGCGCAATCCCGATGGCGACATTCTCGTGATGGCGCGACGCTACATTCCCGAGCTCGGCTGGGACACGGAGCGCGTGCTGGAACGCGAGGCAGCCGCGACTCTCGATCTTCCCGTATCGGAGTTTCCGGATCCGGGCGGAACCCCGCGCTTGCAACGGGGCAGCGCGTTGGACCCGCAGCAACCGCAGGTCGGAATCGACAGCACCGGCAACGCGTTATTGGTTTGGGCGCGCTACGGGAACGTTCGCGCCGTGCGCTACTCGCTGACGACCGGGTGGTCCGACGTCATCGCCGTCACCAACTCCACGCCGTTGACCGACGTCTTGCCGCGGATCGCCACGCACGGCGACGGAGACGCGATGGTGGTGTACGCGCGCTACGGCGATCCCGAAAACATCGTGATCGACGGCCCGACGGAGTCGTACCCGGCGCAACCGCCGCTGGATGTGATCGACGTGTGCGCGAGTCCGTTTAGCTCCGCGCTGGAGTCGTTTCTCGCTCCGGTGATGCTCGACCCGGGCACGAAGTTTGGCGAGTACGCGGACCCCGACGTCGCCGTGGATGCGTCCGGCATGTTCATGATGGTCTGGACGCGAGGCGGTCAGTCGGGCGGTATCCCGAAGATGGCGTCTGACCTGCGCTTCCGCTGCTATCGGTTCGGCATCGGGTTTGTCAACGACGCGGCGGAAGTGATTGAGGACATCCTCGCCGACCAGTTTCAACCGCGGATCGCGATGGACGCCGACGGAAACGCGATGGTCGTATACGACTCCAACCGCTTCTCCTACGAGTCCGTCATGTATGACGCCGAACTCGGCCGTTGGTTGATCGCGCAGTCCCCCACCAGTCCGGGCACGAACGGAACGCCCTCCCGATTGGGGCGCGTCGCGCTCGCGCCGAACGGAACCGGGTATGTGATCTTTGGAGGCGCACAGGACGAAGCGCTCGTCCACGGCAACATCAAAGAGCCCGCCGCGCGACGACTGGTCGGACCGGCGCCGCTGGACAACACGTTCGACAGCGCAGCGAACCCACGCGGCGATGTGGTCGCCGACGCCAGCGGGATCGCGATCGCGGTTTGGCAGCGCAATGACGCGATTCAAGCTCACGTGTGGCGCCGCCCGACCGCCGCGTTCACGTTCACGCCGAGTGCGCCGACCGCGGGCGCACTCATTCAGTTCAACGCCTCGTCGTCAACCGCACCGTCCACGATGGGCCAGATCGTTTCGTACGACTGGGAGTTTCCCGACGGCGCGGCAGCCGGCAACGGACCGGCGCGTGCACTCGGCGCGGGCGCACACCAAGTCACCCTCACGGTGACCGACAACTACGGGCAGACCGCGACGACGACGCAAACCGTGACCGTCACGCCGGCCTCCGGCGGCGCGGACCGCTTCCGGCTGACCATCATTTTCGAAGGGGGCGGGCAGGGCCAAGTCCTCGCCCTCGGTGGTGAGCTGCGCTGCTCGTCTTTGGACAGCGGCGAGTGCTCGTTCATCTTCCCGGCCGGTGAAATCGTCTGGACCGCCGAAGCCCTCTCGGAGTCGTTCTTCAGCCATTGGACGGGCTGCGACAGCTCGGATGGTCCGCAGTGCGCGGTAAACCTCACGGCGGACCGGACGATCCGCGTATTCTTCGAGTAACCGCGGCCCTAGAAGCTGTCCGAGCCAAGCTTGAGCGGTGGTCGTTACGCAAACGCGCGTGCGACCGCCGCTCCCGCCGCCACCGCCAGAACGCCGCCGACGACGTTGGCGCACACGTTCAGCGCCGCCATGTTCCACGCGCCCTGCCGGGCCACGTCGAACGTGTCATAGCCAAACGAGGAAAACGTCGTCAGCGCGCCGAGGACCCCCACCAACAAGAAGTGTCGTGTGCGGTCCGAAAACATCGCGCGCTCCGCAATGAGCGCCATCAAAACTCCCATCGCAAAACAACCGAGCAGGTTGGCGACGAGGATGCCCCACGGAAATGGACGCCGCGGGAACGCCAGGTAGAGGCGATACCGCAGGAGCGCACCAAGAAATCCGCCGCCGCCAATTGCAAGCCAATCGCCCATAAACTCGCAATCGGCCGTCGTCGGTTGCGTCGTTAGGCTCCGTCTGAGAAAAAGCGTTGACGCAGCCGACCGGACGCCATTCTCAGACAGAGCCCAGCGAAACATCTCGCCGCTCCGCGAAACTCGGGCGCCGCGAGCGTTTCGGGCCTTGCTCGAATCGCGTTAGAATCAGCGGTTCATGAGTACGCCTGCTGCTTTCGTCCACGATCTAAACCACCAGTACGCCGCCCTCCACACCAACCATGAAGATGCGTTTTGGCAAACGTACATGGGGTTGGCGGACGACGTGGACGCCGCCCGCGAGCGGCTCCAGACCTTAGACATCGCCACCAACCGCTTCCTCCAGGATCCGGAAAAGCTGACGACGACGCGCGCGGCTCTCACGAGTGCGGAAGCCGAAGGTGCGGGCGAGGACGTGACGACGGCGCTTCGCGGTTGGGTTGCGATGTTTGAAGCGCACGCGATCGAGAACCCCGAGGCTCGCAAGCTCTCCGAGAAAATCGTCGAGATGGAAACCGCGCTCGCGAAGGCGCGCGCGGACATGAAGCTCGGTTACAAGAAGCCGGACGGCGAGTTCGTCGAGTGTTCCTCCGTCAAGCTCGGCATGATGTTGATCAGCGAGCCCGACGAAGCGCTGCGCAAGGCGGCTTGGGAAGGTCTCCAGGCGATCGAGTCGCACGTTCTTGCGAACGGGTTTTTGGACCTCGTGAAAGCGCGCAACGCGCTCGGGCGCATGCAGGGCGGCATTGACTACTACGACTGGAAGGTCAAGCGCTCCGAGCAGATGAGCAAAGCGGAGATCTTTGACCTTCTCGATCAACTCGAAGAGCTGACGCGCGAGCGCGGCGAAGCATCGGTCGCCGCGCTGCGCAAAGAGAAAGGCGACAACGCGGTCGCCCCTTGGAACATTCGATACTTCGTAACGGGCGACATTACGAAAGAACGCGATCCGTACTTTCCGTTCAGCCGCTCGTTGGAACGTTGGGGCCGCTCGTTCGCCGGGCTCGGCATTCAGTATCGCGGCGCGACGATGGTGCTCGACCTTGTCGACCGCAAGGGCAAGTACGAAAACGGGTTCATGCACGGGCCCGAGATCGCATGGCGCGAAAGCGGTGACCTTCACCGTGCGCGCATTCACTTCACCGCCAACGCCATCCCCGGCATGGTCGGTTCGGGCCATCGCGCCACGAACACGCTCTTTCACGAAGGCGGTCACGCCGCGCACTTTGCAAACATTGACATGCCGGCGCCGTGTTTCGGACAGGAGTTCGCGCCGACGTCTGTTTCGTTTGCTGAAACGCAAAGCATGTTCTTGGACTCGATTCTGAGCGACGCGGATTGGCAGACGCGCTACGCCAAGACAAAAGATGGCAAGCCGATGCCGTGGGAGCTGATCGAAAAGTCGATTCGCACGGCGCAGCCGTTCGCCGCGCATTCTCTGCGCACGAGTTTTTGCGTGTGCTACTGCGAACGCGCGATCTACGAGATCCCCGACGACGAACTCACCGCGGAGCGCGTGCTGGAGACCGTTCGCAACGTCGAACAAAAAATGACGTTCCTGCACCCGGGCTCGACGCGGCCCGTTCTGTCAGTGCCGCATCTTCTCGCGAGCGAGTCGAGCGCGTACTACCACGGCTACATTCTGGCGCTCATGGCCGTGCACCAAACCCGCAACTTCTTCCTCAAAGAAGACGGCTACATTCTCGACAACCCCAAAGTCGGTCCGGCGCTGGCGAAGACGTACTGGCAACCGGGCAACTCGCGGCGCTTTCCGGAATTCATCCAAAGCCTGACCGGCGAGGCGGTCGCGCCGACGGCGCTCGCGGAACACGTGAACCGGGGCACCGATGACGCGCTGGACGAGGCGCGCGCGGCCGTCGCCAAGCTCGATCAGATCCCCGCGTTTGAAGGCGCCGTGGAGCTCGGCGCGGACATCAAGGTCGTGCACGGCAACGAGGAGGTTGCGTCCACGGCCGACGGCGGCTTCGACGGAGCAGCCGCGACGTTCGCCACTTGGATCGAGGCGCAGGAGTAGCGCCACCACGCGACAACCCAACCCTCGCATTTTTTCGTCGGCTTTGTCGCAGTAACGCCGAGACATTCGCCCCATATCGTGTAGTTTTTCCGTATGCGATGGTGTCTTGTTCTCACAACCGCGCTCGTCTCGCTGGCC
This sequence comes from Planctomycetota bacterium, assembly GCA_021776785.1. Lineage (GTDB taxonomy): Bacteria > Planctomycetota > PLA2 > PLA2 > PLA2 > JAJFFF01. The sequence continues at coordinate 378,084 of JAJFFF010000044.1, forward strand.
GCCTGTGGTGGCGGTGGCGGCGAGCCCCAAGCTCAGACCCAACTCGGCGACCCGAACCCGGGGCTGAGTGCGGCCCAACTGGCCTCGTTTGAACGCGGCCGCGCGCTCTTTGAGAAGCGTTTCACGCGGGCCGAGGGGCACGGCCCGGACTTCAACACGACGTCGTGTAAGTCGTGCCACGGCATTCCGGTCACCGGCGGCTCGTCGCCGCTTTACCGCAACTTCATCTTGGCCGCGCACGATGACGGCAGCACGCTCACCGCACCGTTCGAGCTCGGCCAGTTCGTGCAGCGGCGGTTTTCGCACACGCGCGCAATCCGCGAGGCGGTCACGCCCGACATCGAAGTCGTGACGCAACGCAACGCGCCGCCCATGTTTGGAATGGGCCAGCTCGATTCGATTACGAGCGACGACATCTTGGCCAACGCCGATCCGCTCGACGGCAACGCCGACGGCATCAGCGGGCGCGCTAACCTAGACGGCACCTTCGTGAGCCGCTTCGGGTTTAAGGCGCAGGAGTCGAGCTTAGAAGAGTTCATTCGGGCGCCGATCTTTACGCACATGGGCATCACGTCGGAGCCGCTGAGTTTCGGTCCGCAGACCACCGGCCTCAGAGTCGAACGACAGGTCACCGGCGACCCGAACCTGCCGACGATTGACGCGGACGGCGTCAACGACCCCGAGCTTTCGTTTCAAGAGCTGTTCGACTTGGTGTTTTATGTGAGCCAGCTCGCGCCGCCGGCGCCGCTGCCCCTGACGACGCAGTCGGGTCGCGGCCAAACGGTGTTCGGCGAGATCGGCTGCGCGCAGTGCCACATCCCCAACATCAAGACCACGGGCGCGCCGGTGAACGCGTACACGGATCTTTTGCTGCATGACATGGGACCGGGGCTGGCCGACGGCATGCGACAGGGCGCCGCGTTGGGCTCTGAGTTTCGGACGCAACCGCTTTGGGGGCTGCGTCATCACGCGCCGTATCTGCACGACGGACGTGCGGACACGATTCGCGATGCGATCGATGCGCACGGCGGCGAGGCTGCCCCGTCGCGGACTAACTTTTTGACGCTACCGACAAGCGATCAGGACGCCCTGATCGCGTTCTTGGAGACGCGCTGATGTCTTTGCGAGGTGTTTTCGTGATCGCGACGCTGGTCGGCGTTGGGTATGTCACAGCGGGCATCGTTCCGCCCGACGCGCCGGTGCCGGCGTTGGGCGAACTGGGTGCGCCGATCCGCTCGTTGAGTGCGGCGGAAGAGGCGCGATTCATTCGTGGACGTGCACTTTTCAACCGCGACTTCGGCGTGTCGCATGGTGTCGGCCCCGTGTTTAACGGCGACAGCTGTCGCGCCTGCCACCAGGACCCTGTCATCGGTGGCGGCGGCGGGCGTGACGTTCAGGTGCAACGTCCCGCGATCAGCGACGGCGAAGGCGGGTTTACGTTTCCGCCGGAAACGGGACCACTTGCGCAACTGCACGCGGCCCCGCCGAACGGTGTCCAAGAGATTGTTCCGGAGACGGTTGCATTCGTGGAGAAGCGCAACTCGCCGACGTTGTTGGGGCTTGGATTGGTGGAGCAGATTTCGGCGGCCGCCATTCAAGCGAACGCGGATCCGGAGGATGGCGACGAGGACGGGATTTTTGGGATCGCGCACGACCTGGGCGGCGGGCTAACCGGCCGCCTTGGCTGGAAAGCGCAGGTCCCCGATTTGCGGTCGTTTGTGCGCGACGCCATGGGCGAAGAAATGGGCATCACGGTGCCCGTCGATGCGCAAAACAATTTCGGGCAAACCGCGGATACCGACGCTGTTCCCGACCCGGAGTTAACGAACACCGAGCTCGAAGACATGGTGTTTTTCCTCGCACTTTTGGACTTCCCGCGCAAGGCGCCCGCGACGACACAGAGCCAGCTCGGCGAGACTTTGTTCACGCAGATCGGTTGCGCGCAGTGCCACATCCCGACGCTTGACGGCGTGGAGCTTTACAGCAACCTGCTTCTCCACGACGTGCTGGAGGACGAGTTTCAAGGCGTCACGCAGGGGGAGGCGACTTCGGGCTTGTATCGCACGCCGCCGTTGCGCGGATTGCGTTTCGGCGCGCCGTATTTTCACGACGGCACCTCGGAGACCATCGAGGACGCCGTGCGCCGCCACGCCGGCGAAGCAACCGGCGTTATGGCGGCCTTCGACGCACTTACCGCGGCCGAACAACAAGCACTCCTCGCGTTTTTGGCCACGTTGTAGGACGGTCGCGCGCGGGGGCGCCGCCCGATTTCGGTCTTCTACGAGCGGAGCGGCGAGTGGCCCGCGCGTGGTTTTGATTTGGTGGCCGAGAGCACGTACGCTGGCCCGCTATGTCGAACACAAACCCCGTTCGCAACGTCATCATCATTGGTGGCGGGCCTGCCGGTCACACCGCCGCGATCTACACGACGCGCGCCAACCTCGAGCCGCTCCTGTTTGAGGGTTTTTTGGCGGGCGGCCTGCCGCCGGGCGGACAACTGATGACGACGACCGAGGTGGAAAACTACCCGGGCTTTGTCGACAAGATCACGGGGCCCGAACTCATGGAGCGGTTCAAGGGCCAGGCCGTGCGCCAGGGTGCGGAAGTGATCATGGAAGACGTCGCCAAGGTCGACGTGAGCGAGCGCCCCTTTAAGGTTTGGGCCGACCGCGAGGAGCCGTACCTCGCGAAGACGCTGATCATCGCCACCGGCGCGAAGGCGCGTTACCTCGGACTGCCCAACGAGGAGCGGTTGATGAACCGCGGCGTCAGCGCGTGTGCGGTCTGCGACGGATCGCTTTTCCGCAACAAGGAGGTCGTGGTGGTCGGGGGCGGCGACACGGCCATGGAAGAGGCGATGTACTTGGCGGGATTGTGCCCGAAGGTCACGCTCATTCATCGCCGCGACGAGTTTCGCGCGTCCAAGACGATGCAGGATCGCGTGTTGAAAAACGAAAAGATCCACGTGCTCTGGAGCCACGTCGTGACCGACGTGTTGGGCGATGATTTTGTGACCGGCGTTCGCATCAAGGACGTAAAGACGGATGCGGAGCGCGAGCTGGACGCCGAGGGGTACTTCGTTGCGATCGGTCACACGCCCATGACCGAGCTGTTTGCCGGCAAGCTTGAGCTCCACGACAACGGCTACATCAAAGTCGAGCCCGGAACCACGACGACAAGCGTACCGGGCGTGTTCGCGTCGGGCGACTGTCAGGACTGGACGTATCGCCAAGCAGTGACGGCCGCCGGAACCGGTTGCATGGCCGCACTCGAAGCGGAGCGCTGGCTCGCGGCAAACGACGACTAACGTAGGTCCGCGGACGCACGCCCACCAACGCACGCCCACCAACGCACGTCCACCAACGCACGTCCAAACAAACGACGCCGAGCGCGCGCCGTCCGGTCAGCGCCGCTCGTTGTGTTGGTTTTCCCAACTCAGCACGTCGCCTTCCGGCACGTCAGCCACGTCAAGCTGACGCAGCATGTGAATCGCTTGCCCGCGGTGATGCATGCTGTGGGTTAGCAGATGCGCAATCGCACCCCCAAACGTTTTTTGCCGCGGTGGATCGTCTAACGTGTCGGTCCAGACTTCGTCCCAACCGTCGCGCGCTTGAACGCCGTGCGCGAGTTCCGCAAAGTCGGCCGCGGCCCGATCGAGGCGCGCCTGCAACGCGTCGATCGAACGGTCCCCGTCGGAGCGAACCGGACGCCCCGCCATGAGGTCGGTCCAAACCTCCGTGTTGCGCACGATGTGATGAAGCGTGGCCCGCAACGTCCGCAGGCCAAGATCAAACTCGAAATCCACAAGAGCACCCGATACCCAATGCGGTACCGGGTTCGATTTTTTTTGACATAAACGATTGATTAACAACTAGTTACGTCGCCGAACTGCGGCATTGGTGACGCGCTCTGACAGGAGCATGTCATCCAGATTCGGGCGAGTTCGCGCGATTCGGCGCTTCGGCGCGAATTCGGGGACGCCAGGAGGCTGCGAAATGCGTCACCAATGCCGCACTTCGATGACATAACCGACTTCATTCAAGTGACTTACGACAGAAAAATTTCAACCCGGTACCGCATTGGAGGGGCTTTTTGTGGGCTTTGGTTCGTTAGGTTTGGGTCTTCGTCGCTTTCTCTTGAGGGCGGCTCTGGCTTAGGCCCGTGTTGCTGGGAGAGGTGTTTGATGAAGCGAAATGTTGTGGGTCTAGTTCTTTTCTTGAGTGCCGCCGGGTGCGGTAGCAGCGGCGGCAATCCGCTCTCGCTTCTGCAGCAGTGCGGCGCCGGCGCGTTCCTGCAGTTTGTCTCCGTGATGGAGCGCATGGGCGACGTCATTACGGTGATTCAAAACCAACAGGTCCAAGGCGGGTTGCCGGAGGGCGTTTCGGTGACGCCGGGCGCGGCCGAGAATGAATGGGACTTCACGATCGCGCTCGACCTCGATGCGAGCGGCGACAACGAGACGACGATCACGGGCCGTGTGTTGTTCTCGGCGAACCCGGTGGACGGCATCGAAGCGACCGACACGGCGGCCATCACGATCAACCAAGCCGCGACGTCAACCGCGCCCGCGATGAGTGCGAATGTCGACCTTACTTTCCAATCTTCGCGCATCTTCGACGTGCTAGGCGATGCCCGCGTTACCGACTTACTGAACTGCCAGGTCGACCTGACGTTTCGCCCGACAGATCCGTTGAACATGGAATTTTTGGGATTCCCGACCGCAGAACGGCAGCTCGCCGTGGCGATTGCCGATATCGCCGACATTTCCGGATCGACGCTCCTCAACATCGTTCTCGGAGGAGACACGCTTGATGCAGTTTTGGTGCTCGACCAAGTAGGCGATAACGCATCGCTGACGTTCCAGGCGTTCAACTCGGTACAAATCGAAGACGACGACGCACCGATCGTGATCGGCGGTTCAGCGTTCGAAGAACTCGCCACGTGCGCCGTCGTCCAATTGTTTGGCGCACTCGGAGTCGGCGGAACGGTCGAGTCGGTCCTCGACGCGCTCGGCGATGGGTCGACCGAGATTGAGGGCGGGTCCTTCACAATCACGCCGATCAGCGGACTCACGTTCGACATCGTGGTGAACGTGACGCAAGACGGACAAGACGTAACCTCCACAATGCGCGTGACGTTCAGCGCCGATCCCAACGTCGCGCCGTTCGTCGGAACGGCAACGGTCTCGTCGTGGTCGCTCCGCGTCCGGCGATCACAGCTCGTTGGCAACCTCGGCGCGCTGCTCCCGGAGTTTGATGCGAACAACGTCGGCGCGACGATTCTCACGTTCATCGACGACGACCCGTTCACGGAGCTGGCGTCGACAACGGGAAGCGGCCGCGTCACGACCGTCGATGGAAGCTGCACGGCAACGTCGACGGCGACGAACTTCAGCGCCGACAACGACGAGGGCCGCATCGCCGTGGTCGGGTCCTCGGACGGGATTCCCGTCCGATTCACGGTCACGGACCGCGAGATTATCTTCGAGGGCGTCGAGGTCATTTTGGCAACAATCGGCGGCGTCCCCGTGCCGGGCAACCTCCTGACCGGCTTGTTCGATCTCCTGTTTGAGTTCGACAACGAGTAGAGACGCACGCCCCTCCACGAAGCGCGTGCGCAGAAGCCATCCTCGACACACAGAGGGTTCGGCTGATGCGCGCGCGTTTTTTTTGTGCTCGCGCGTCATGGTCGCCCCGCGCGCGGGGAGGTGTGGTCTCCCTCCAACCCGCCGGCAACGAGGCCGCCCCTGCGCGCGTACGGAGTCGACGGAGCGGGACGGCGCGAGGACCCTCGCGCAAGCACCGCAAAGGGTGCCCCCACAGGGGTGCCGGGGACCGTTTAGGGATGCTGCGGCGGTTGGTAGAATGCTCGGCTCCATGACCAACCGGCCGGCCCCCTCCCTCGCGTTCACAGACACCTTCGCTCACCGGCACATCGCCCCCTCGCAAAGCGAGATTTCGGCGATGCTCGACGCCATCGGCTACGAGTCCCTCGACGCGCTCGCACGCGACGCCGTGCCCAACGACATTCAGTACAACGAGACGCTCGACATGGGCGGCGCACGCGGCGAGCACGAGCTCATCGCCGAACTGCGCTCCATCGCGGACCGCAACGAGGTCTGGCGCACCTACCTGGGCATGGGCTACTCGAACTGCATCGTTCCGCCGGTGATTCAGCGCAATATCTTGGAGAATCCGGGCTGGTACACCCAGTACACGCCCTATCAGGCCGAGATCGCGCAGGGTCGCCTGGAGGCCTTGCTCAACTACCAGACGATGATTTGCGACCTGACCGGCATGGAGATCGCCAACTCGTCCGTGCTCGATGAGGGAACGGGCGCCGCGGAAGCAATGGCACTGTGTCTCGCGGTGAATCGGAAGAACAAGTCGGAATCGTTCTTTGTCTCCGAACGCTGCCATCCGCAAACGATCGCCGTTGTGCAGACGCGCGCAAAACCACTCGACCTCGAAATCATTGTGGGCAATCACGCGACGCACGACTTTGCCGCGCGCCCGGTGTTTGGTTGCCTCCTTCAGTACCCCACGACCGACGGTGCCATCCTTGACTACGCAGGCTTTGTGGAGAAAGCGCACGCGGCCCACTCGTTAGTCGTAGTGGCGGCCGACCTGTTGTCGCTGGCGCTCCTCAACCCGCCCGGCTCGTGGGGCGCAGACGTTGTCGTCGGAAACTCGCAGCGCTTCGGCGTGCCGCTTGGTTACGGCGGACCGCACGCCGCGTTCTTCGCGACCAAGGACGCCTACAAGCGGCAGATCCCGGGGCGGATTGTTGGCGTTTCGAAAGACGCCCACGGTGTGCCGGCGCTGCGACTCGCCCTCCAAACGCGCGAGCAACACATTCGCCGCGAGAAGGCGACGAGCAACATCTGCACCGCGCAAGTTCTGCTCGCCATCATGGCCGGCATGTACGCTGTCTACCACGGACCGCAGGGCGTGCGCGCGATCGCGGAGCGTGTTCACGCGCTGACCGCGGTCCTCGCGACCGCGCTGCGCGATGCTGGCTTCGACCTTGGCGGCGATCCGTTCTTCGACACGCTAAGGGTGCAGACGAGCGCCGAGCAGCGGCGGGAGATACTGGAGCGCTGCACCGCGGCTCGGATCAACGTGCGTCAGTACGACGACGGCTCGCTCGGCGTGGCGTTGGATCAGTCGGTCTCGTCCGATGATCTCGACGAACTCATCTCGTGCTTCGGCGCCAGCGCACCGACGGGTGAGATTGGACTTGGCTATCGCGGTCCGTTCCTTCGCGAAGTCGATTACCTACAAGACGAGCGATTCTCGCGTTACCACGCCGAGCACGAGTTCTTGCGGTATGTGCATCGCCTTCAGGCCAAAGACCTCTCGCTTACGACGTCGATGATCCCGTTGGGGTCGTGCACAATGAAGCTCAATGCCACGTCGGAGATGGTGCCCGTTACGTGGCCTGAATTCGGCGCGTTGCATCCGTTCGCGCCACTCGAACAGGCCCAGGGCTATCAGCACTTGTTTCACACGCTGGAGAACTGGCTGTGCGAGATCACAGGATTCTCGGCGGTCTCGTTGCAGCCGAACGCGGGGTCGCAAGGCGAGTACGCGGGCATGTTGGTCATCCGGGCGTATCACGATAGGCGCGGCGATAGCGACCGCAACGTCTGTCTGATTCCGACGTCTGCTCACGGCACCAACCCCGCGAGCGCGGTCATGGCCGGGATGAAAGTTGTGCCCGTCAAGTGCGACGACGAGGGCAACATCTTAGTGGCCGATCTGCGCGCGAAGGCGGAGAAGCACGCCGACAAGTTGGCCGCGATCATGGTTACGTATCCGTCAACGCACGGCGTCTTTGAATCGTCGATCCGCGACGTTTGCTCGATCGTTCATGAGTTCGGCGGCCAGGTATACCTCGATGGCGCAAACCTAAACGCGCAGGTCGGGCTGTGCCGCCCCGGCGACTACGGGGCTGATGTCTGCCACATGAACTTGCACAAGACGTTTTGCATTCCGCACGGCGGCGGCGGCCCCGGCATGGGCCCCATCGGTGTGGCCCAACACCTCGCGCCGTTTCTTCCGGGCCATCCCGTGATTCCGTGCGGCGGCGAAAACGCCATCGGCCCGGTTTCGTCCGCGCCGTGGGGCAGTGCGAGTATCTTGCCGATCAGCTGGGTGTACATCGCGCTTCTCGGACACACGGGCCTAAAGCACGCCACGCAGGTCGCCATCCTAAACGCCAACTACATGGCCAAGCGGCTCGAGGATCACTATCCCGTGCTCTATCGCGGCCCGCATGGACTGTCGGCGCACGAGTTCATCATCGACATGCGTCAGTTCAAAAAAGACACGGGCGTCGAAGCGGTCGATGTCGCAAAGCGGCTCATGGACTACGGGTTCCACGCGCCGACGCTGTCGTTTCCCGTTGCGGGCACGATGATGATTGAACCGACCGAGAGCGAATCTCAAGAAGAGTTGGATCGACTCTGCGAAGCGTTGATTTCCATTCACGGCGAGATCACTGCGATTGCGGAAGGGCGCAGCGATCGCGAGAACAACCCGCTCAAGAATGCGCCGCACACCATGCACGCGGTCACGGCGACGGAGTGGAACCATCCGTACTCGCGCGAGGAGGGATGTTTCCCGGCTCCTTGGACCCGCGCGCACAAGTACTGGCCGCCGGTCGGCCGCATCGACGACGTCTACGGCGACCGAAACCTCATATGCACATGCGAAGGCATGGAAGCGTACAAAGAAGAGGACTAGAAAGCGGATCCCAAGCAAAAACAACGCAAGTACCGCACACACCACCCAATGCGGTACCGGGTTCGATTTTTTCTTCCCTAACCAACTATCGAATCGTTACTTAGGACGGCAGGGTGCGGCATTTGCGCCGCACTTTGGCGGAGTTTTCCACGGGTTATCCACAACTGGCGAGGGCGGTCGCGATCGAATTCGGATCCGGCGCAACCCGACTTCCCCCAGGGATCACGATTCCGCCCGAATTCAAAGAGCGTGCCTATCGTCATGTTGCGGCACGAATGCCGCACCTGGCGCGCATATCAAACTTTGCAGCAACAGCTTACGGCGAAAAAAATCGAACCCGGTACCGCATTGGGGCGTCGCTATTGGGTTTTGTAGCCGCTTGGGTTTTTGCTTTGCCAGCGCCAGCTGTCCTCGCACATCTTTTGGAGATCGCGAGTTGCCCGCCAGCCCAGGTCGCGGGCGGCGCGGGACGCGTCAGCGAACACTTCGCCGACATCGCCGGCGCGGCGCGCAACGACTTCGTGGGGAATGGTTCGCTCGCTCGCCTGCGCGGCAGCGCGCACCATCTCCAAAACGCTATAGCCGGTCCCCGTACCCAAGTTGTAAGCAACACAACCGTGAATCTGAGGGAGTGCATCGAGGGCGGCGAGATGCCCAAGCGCAAGATCGGTAACGTGAATGTAGTCGCGCACGCCGGTGCCGTCACGCGTGTCGTAGTCATCGCCAAACACAGCCACCTTGTCACGCAGCCCGACAGCGACCTGCATAACGAACGGCATCAAGTTGTTCGGCAGACCCTGCGGGTCCTCGCCAATGCGACCGCTCTCGTGCGCGCCAATCGGGTTGAAGTAGCGCAGTAGGACCGCGCGCAACTGGGGCTCCGCTTTGGCCACGTCGCGCAAGATCTCCTCGATCATCAACTTCGTGCGTCCGTAAGGATTCGTCGCGCTTAGCGCAAACTCCTCGGTGATCGGAACCGACTCGGGAACGCCGTACACCGTGGCCGATGACGAGAAGATAAAGTTCCAAACGCCGTGACGCTTCATCGCCTCCAACAAGTGCAGGGTCCCTGTGATGTTGTTGGAGTAGTAGTGCAGCGGGATGTCGTTCGACTCGCCGACGGCCTTGAGGCCCGCGAAGTGCATGACCGCGTCCAACTGATGCGTAGCAAACAGCGCGTCAACCCCGGCGGCGTCCAAGAGATCCAGCTGCGCGAACGTGATGGACTTCCCGCAAAGCTCCTGCACGCGCCGCAACGACTCTTCGGAACTATTCGCGAGGTTGTCGAGCACAACAACCTCGTGTCCCGCGTTGAGCAGTTCCAGGCACGTATGACTTCCGATGTATCCCGCGCCGCCGGTAACCAAAACACGCTGTCCCATTCCTACAGTGTCGGCTCGGGCCCCAATTTCCTGAGCTACGCCGGAAAGGACGGAGTGCGGGGTCAGGCCGGGATAGCGCTGCTAAGCCGCGTAATGGCGCGCCAACGCCACGACGAGGCGGATCACGTGCTCCACATCGCGCCCGGAGACAAGCTCCACCGCGGCATGCGTGTAGCGCATGGGGATCGCAAGCGACATGACCTGCGGCCCTTCGGCCTGGAACGGCTTGGCATCCGTGCCGCCGCCGGTAAACACAACTTGCAGCGGGATCTCTTCGCGCTCCGCGACGGTCGCAATCTCGCGGCGAAACGCGGGTGGAATCACGGTCGCGTTGTCAAGCACGCGCAGCGCCGCTCCCGCGCCGACGACGGCTCCACTCAGCGCCCGCGAAACGCCAGGCCAGTCCGCAGTCGATACGCTATCCACGGCAAACGCGTAGTCGAGATCGAACGCGCGCGCCAACCGACTGGCCCCGCGCAACCCGATTTCTTCCTGCACGCTGAACGCAAAGTGAACCGGACGAGAGAACGTGTGCGCTTCCAGACGCTCCAACGCGCGCAGAAGGATGTAGCATCCAACGCGATCGTCCAACGCGCGGGCCGACCACAAGTCGTTGTGCAAAACGACCGGGTCTTTTTTAAGCACGGCAAAATCCAATACCGCGATCCCCAACGACGCCGCCTCCTCGCCGGAGCGCGCGCCCACGTCAACCAACATCTCGGCGATCGGCGGCACTTCCGCCATCTCCCGCGCGCGATCCGTCATCAAGTGCGGAGGCTTCACGCCGATGACGCCCATCACCTCGCCGGTCGTGGTGATCACGCGCAGCGCGCGCCCGTAAACCGTCCGCGGATCGATGCCACCGAGGGGACGCAGCGAGAGATATCCGTCGTCGCGTACGTCGCTGATGACGAAGCCAATCTCATCCATATGCGCGACAAACATGACGCCGTTCGAAGTCGACGAACTGCTTGCATCCGAAGCGCCCGGCGCGGCGGCACCAAGCGATGCAATCAAGTTGCCCATCGAATCCGTCGTGCGGGCCACGCCAGCGGGCAGCCGCTCCGCAATGAGATCTCGCACGCGATCTTCGTAGCCGGCGATCCCCGGCGCCGCGAGTAGCTCGCGCAACAATGCATCCATGCGCGCAGCCTAACAATTCTCGTACGAAAACCGGCCGCGTAACTCGGGACACGTCCATCTCCGTCGGGTGCTCACGAGCGGCCGCGCGTACCGCTCAAGTTCCAACACTTCGTCGCAACTCCATCGATTGCATTTGGTATCGTCAGAACATGGCAACCGGGAATGCAAGTCACTCGGCGCCGCCGCCGCCTCAAGCGAGTCCTCCCAAAAAGATCCTGGTTGCGGTGCATGGCATGGGCGATCAAACGCCCTACAAGACACTGCAGGATCTTGTGCACCTCGTGTTCGGCAGCCGTCAGATGCCACAAGGCGTTCCCATCGGCCGCCTGCACTCCGACCTGATGACGCCCGCGAGCAGGGGCAAAAAACCGGCCGAACAGGACATGTGGAATCGAAACGCATGGTCCGACCTTTCTCCGATTAAGGAACTCGGATTCGCGGAAGTGTTTTGGGCCGACATCGCGCGCGACCACGAAGAGTACGTCCTTGAAGACGTGGTCCGGTGGGCCGACACGCTCGTGAACCGCCTCGAAGTCATCGACTCGCAAGCGCGGAAGCGCTTCGACCATCTAGAGCCCCTCCACACGCCAGCGGTTCAGCGTACGTTGCGCGACATCGCGCTCGCCGTGCGACTCCTTCGGATGGGAAACAAGTTCGCGACAAAAATCGGACTCGGCAGCATCGAGCTGGATCAACTGCTCGTTCGCTACCTCGGCGACGTGCAGTTGTTCGCCGAGTTCGAGTCGCCGCGAAACCGCATCCTGCAACGGTTCAAGACCACGATGGACAAGATCGACGCCCGCGCCGGATCCGACGACGTCGAGATTCACATTTGCGCGCACAGCTGGGGAAGCGTGGTCGCGTTTTTGGGCCTGCTCGAAGGACACTGCGACAACGAGCCGTGGTTCCGGCGCGTGAAGAGCCTCATGACGATTGGCGCGCCGATCGACAAGGCGCTCGTCCTATGGCCCAAACTATGGAACCGTTTCGTGTTGGAGCCACCGCACAAGCACACGCCGCAGCGCATCGCGTGGTTTAACTACGCGGACAAGGGCGACCCCGTCGGCCACAACCTAGACTTCGCTCGCATGTTTTGCGACCGCCTCGACCTGTTCGCGCAAGACGCGCCCGTCGAGCGCAACTATCGACGGTACGCCGTCCCCGGCAAAGCGCACGTTGACTATTGGCAGGATCAGGGCCCATTCAACGAGTGGTTCCACAAGATCGGAATCCGTTCGGAAGGGGCGCCGGAACCGAAGACGCGAATCCTCCGTGCGATCTTTAGCCAGCTGCTCCTCTTCCTATTCCCGTTTGGATTTGCATGGGGTGCTGCGCATTGCCTCGGCGCCGCAATCAACGGCATCGCCGGCGCGACGTACCTCGAGCTTCGCGACGTGTTGAGCATCGCCGCGTTGATCTACGGAATGATTGCGTTCAGCACGTCGCGCAGCATGCGGCAGCGGCGACGTTGGCTCGCGGGCGGCGCGGGTCTCGCCGCGATCGGCGTGAGTGCGGCGTGGATTTGCATGCCCTACCCCGAGATGCGTGTCGTGATCACGATCCTCATCGTCGCAGCGGTCTATCAGATCTCTTACGACTGGAGTTTGTGGTCCTCCCGCAAGAGAGACGCCGAACACTCGATCGTTCTCAGCATTGGTATCCCGGCCGTCATCTTGTTCGGCGGATTCGCAGCCGAAATCGCGATCTCTAAAAGCGGCGACGCCCGAACGACAACGATGATCACGCTCCTGCAGTTCATCGCCGTCATCGCGGCAGCCGCGATCGTCCTGAAACTGATTGTGCGCCAGTTCCGCAGCAACGAGACCAACCGTGGCGTCAACGTGCGCCGCACCGCCATGTGGCTTGGCATCATCGCGGTTGTCTCAACGATCGCGCTTTTGTACACGGCCCGCATGGGCCCGGGCGCCGTGTTCGGAAACATCGCACTGCTCGCTACGGCCGGAGTGAGTTGGGCGCTGACCGTTTTGTTCTGGAGCCTCGCGATGGTGTGGACCGAGTTCTTAGCGACCGGCCTTCACATGCAACGCCTCAAAACCCGCTGGTACAAAGGCGAGAGCATGGGCAAACCAAGCCCGGAATCCAAAGCCAAACGCGACGCCCCCACGCTACAAGAAGAACCGGAGAGCACCGGCTTGTGGTGGCTCGACCAAACAACGTCGGAATCACACGACGACTAAGACCAGCCACTCCCAAGGCCAACCAGATCCCGCAAACCACGAAGCGCAACGACCCTGCGCAGCAAACCGACGAACGCCCAAGCCCCAACCGTCCAACGCCAGAAGCAACAAGACACGGCATCGTCAGATGTTGGGCCAGGAGACACGGCACCGTCAGGTGCTGGGCCAGGAAACACGGCACCGTCAGACGCAAGCCACCAACGCCGCCAGAGGCGACAAAGCCACATCAAAGGCATGCCAAACCAAACGAACGGCGAAGCTCCAACATCGTCAGATGTTGGGCCAGGAAACACTGCATCGTCAGGTGTTGGGCCAAGAGACACCGCACCGTCAGGTGTTGGGCAAGAGACACGGCACCGTCAGATGCTGGGCCAGGAGACACAGCACCGTCAGAACCAAGCCCCCAACGCCGCCAGAGGCGACAAAGCCACATCAAAGGCATGCCAAACCAAACGAACGTCAAAGCTCCAACATCGTCAGATGTTGGGCCATAGGCATAGCTCCAAAGAAAAAGGGCCGCCCAGAGGGCGACCCTTTTTCTTTGGAGCGGGCGATGAGACTTGAACTCACGACCCTCACGTTGGCAACGTGATGCTCTACCACTGAGCTACGCCCGCTTGGCGTTGCGCCGCCGGGATTTTAGGCCCGGTTGGCGACTCGGGAGTCTACCACCGGCAGCGGGAGCGTCAATCCCCAGAACTGAGCACCCGGATCCGCTCCTGCATCTCTCGGCCCTTATCCAGCATCTTCGCAAACCCAAAGTATTGGTCGGCCCGAACGTCTCCTAAGAGCTTGGCGTAATACCCCAAATACACGGTCTCTTCGGCGCTCGAACGGTTGCGGAGCGCTTCGATAAATCCAATGCGATCCGGCCCCGCGATGTCTTTCCACAAAACGACGCTGGCCGTATTGGTGACCTCGTCCAGCAAGAGCACACCCTTCTCGTTCGCGCCGGTCACGATGAGATCGGGGGCGGCGTCCGTGTCATAGTTTTTCCAGACGACTTGATTATCTCGGAGCGACGAGGCCCGCGTCGGGATGATGCCGAACAGCTTTGAGATACGCTCGACACGCGCCTCCTCCGCCACGATGCGCGCGCGCTCAGGCGTGTTGTCGCGGGTCGATTCTTTGAGCCGGGTAAGCTCAGCCTTCACGGCCGTCAAATCGAAGTCCAGCGTTCGCTTCCAAAGTTCGGCGCGCATGGCGTCAAACTCCTCGCCGGTTGCTTCCGACATCTTGCGCGTGATGTGTTTGCGCCGCGAGCTCTGCGTCCCACCCGAATTCTTCTCGATGAGATCGCGGATCTCTTTCGCCTTACCCTTCGCAAAGACGTACTCGGGCGACCCTGACGGCGACGCTTGCAAGACCTGCTGGTACCAGAAAAGAGCTTGCGAAGGCTCGCCGTCCGCTTCCGCTTTTTTGGCGTCGCGCATCAGCACTTTGATGCGTTCGGCAATCCCGCGCTTGGGATCCCCATCCACCTCGGGTTTCCGATCGGACGTGGTTGTGGAATCGGTGCCGCGCGACGGATCGCTCTTGTTGGAGTTCGAGCCGGTCCCTGTGGTCGAGTGACCGCCACGGCGATCCGAGTTCGAGATGGTGCCGCCATCCGAGTCGGTCGGGTCGTCCGACCCCGAGTTCATCATCGCGACAATCACAATCGCCAAGAGCGCCACGCCGCCTCCGACGAACAACATCGGGTTGGTGCCGGCGCTCGTGCGACGCGCCCGACGCACCGCTTTGCCGGTCGAGCGCCGCCGATTGGAGAGGCGCCCCGGCGACAGCTTCTCCGCAATCGTGTCGCGTACTTTCGCAGCCGTCGGGCGAGCCGCCGGGTCCATCTGCGTCATCTGGCGCACGAGGTTGCCGACTTCGCGCGGCAGCGTGGGCCGGAACTTTTCGGGCTCCAGCGACTCGCCGCGCAGATGATGGTCGATGATCTCCTGCGTCGTTTTCGAACCGGCGTAAGGCGGCCGCCCCGTCAACATGTGAAACAGGTTGATACCCAGCGCGTAGACGTCGGACGCCGTCAATGCATGTTCGCCACGACACTGCTCAGGCGCCATGTAATGCGGTGTTCCCAAACGCCCGCCGCTGAATGCGCCCTCGGCTTCCGCCGCTAACCCGAAGTCCACAATCTTGAGTTTGCCGTCGGGCTCGACAACCATGTTTTGAGGCTTGATGTCGCGGTGCACCAGGTTCTTGCGGTGAGCGGCGGCCAACCCGGCGGCCGCCTGGCGCATGAACTCGAGCGCGTCATCCACGGGCAGCGCTTCGTCGCCGGCTTCCTTGATGATCGACAAAAGCTCGCGGCCTTCGAGCAACTCCAACACGAGGTAGTGCTGGCCCTTGTCTTCACCGACGTCGTAGATCTTAAGAACGTTCTCGTGATCGAGCGCCGCAACCGCGCGCCCCTCTTGCTGAAACACGCGCACCACTGCGGGGTGCTGCTTCATGCTGTCCTGCAAGACCTTGATCGCGACGGTGCGTTTCAACGGCGCGTAGGCGGCGCGATACACAACCGCCGTTCGCCCCTCGCCGACGTACTTTTCGATCTTGCACTTGCCCAACGTCTGGCCGATGAGCTTGTCGCGAAACAGCGCCGGATCCATCTTTTGCGGACCGGCCGAATCGCTCTTCGCGCGCTTCGAAGAGGGGTTCTTCGAGCTCGGATCGGAGGCTTTTTTTTGGGGCTTGCCCCGCTTGGGATCACGCTTCGCCATGCGGTGGGCAGTGTATCAGGCCCCGCGACGGCCGCCCCGTCAAACCCGGCGCCGCGGCAACGCCACGATGCCCCGCTGGACCGGCGCTAGCCGAGCTCAAGTTGACGGCGCGCATCGACGACATCGCGATCCATCTTGTCGGCGGCCTCCGCGAGTTTGCCGCGCAACGCATCGTCTTTGGGAAGAATGCGGCGCAGCTGACGCATCAGTTGCAAGCTCATCCGGAGCGTGCGCACAAGGTCACCCTCCGACGCACTCGTCACCTGCCTCAACTCGTCGAACGTGCAACCGCGCAGCCACGCGAACACAACGGCGTTGATGCCAAAGTCGGGGCGCTTGAGCAAGACGGCCAGCTCGTGCCGACGCTCCATCGCGCGCCAGTCCCGCACCAGGCCGAGCGTCTCTTTCTCGTGCTGGATGCGCGCGGGATCGGTGTCGTCCATCTTGCGCGCTTCGTAGACGATCGCGGTAAAGATCGCGGCGAGCTCGGGCACAGACGCTCGTTCAAAGACGCCCGCGAACAAAAACTCCGTGACCTGAATCTCGTATCCATTCACGTTGCGCGCCAATTCGCCACGCGGCGTGAGTTTCCCATCCTCGATGTAACCCGCTTCTTTGAGAACGCGCATCCGGCGTGCGATCACAAGGTTGCGCGGCGATGTTTCGCGGCGATCCTGCTTGGTCAGTTGATAGTGCGCAAAGCTGCGGTCGAACGCCTTGTACACGTCTTGCCCCAGCCGCATGAACAGGTTCAGGAGCGTCGAGTACGACAGGTTGAATCGGCTCACGACGCCCTCGCAGCCGCCCTCGGTGATCCGGCGCAGCGCCGCGTACTCCGCGTCCTCGAGCCGGATCCGCGAAAGAACCAACCCTTCGTCATCCATGCCCTGACGTCCCGCGCGCCCCGCCATCTGCAGGTAGTCACGCGTCTTCATGTAGCGCACTTCCACGCCGTCGAACTTGCGCAGCGTGTCAAAGATGACGCAACGCGCCGGCATGTTCACGCCGAGCGCAAAGGTCTCGGTCGCAAAGAGCAACTTGACGTAGCCCGTCGCGAACAGACGCTCGACGATCTCCTTGTAAATCGGGAGCAACCCAGCGTGGTGGTAGAGCACACCGTTTCCGGCCATCCGCCGCAGCCGCTGCGTTCCCCCCTGCCCGTCGATCTCGTAGCGCTGCGCCAGCTCGTCGAACTCGCGCAAGATTTCACGCCGCTCGTCTTTGTCGAGCAGACGGCGCCGGGACTCGCGCTCGGCGAGCTTCTCGCAATCCCGGCGCGAGAACGCGAAATACAGGGCCGGAAGCCAACCTTCGTTTACGACGTACTCGATCGGGTGACGCGGATAGCCGTCACGGCGAAAACGACGCTTGTGCGTTGGCTTGTGCAAGACGCCCTTAAGCGAGTGGAGCTCTTTGGGGCCGACGTCGCGAATGTAGAGATAGTGGTGCAGCGGCACCGGACGCTCCTCTTCGATCACGACATCCACCGTGCACTTGCGCGCCTTGCGTATCCAACCCGCCAACTGGTCGACGTTTGGGATCGTGGCGCTGAGCGCGAGAACGTTGATGTGGCTCGGCGCGTATAGGATCGACTCCTCCCACACCGTGCCTCGATCACGATCGTCGATGTAGTGGATCTCGTCAAAGACGACGTAGTCCACTTCCTCCAAGCGCTCCGGGCTCTCGAAGATCGTGTTGCGAAACACCTCGGTCGTCATGATCAGGAGAGGCGCGTCCGAATTGATCGTGACATCACCCGTCATGATGCCGACTTCGTCGCCGTGTTCAGATCGGAAGTCGCGAAACTTCTGGTTCGACAGCGCCTTGATCGGCGCGGTGTAGACAACACGACGCTTTTCGATAAACGCGAGTTCGATCGCGTAGTCCGCAATCAGCGTTTTGCCCGCACCCGTCGGTGCCGCCACCAACACGGAGTGGCCTTTGTCAATCGACGCGATCGCATCGGCCTGAAACGGATAGAGCTTCTTGCCGTGAAACGTCTGCGTCACAGACTGAGATTGCGGCGTTTGGGGCGGGGGATCGGGGTCCGAGATGCTCGGAAGGATAACGCGCTGCCCCCGCTATGGAACGATCGTTCGAACCAAACGCGTCTGGACGATGTGTGCGATCACGCTATGTACACGGTCTGCATAGCTGTGCCCTTTTGACCCGCACGGTGTCTCCTCCATGCTCCATCTCGGGCAGGCACTCCGACGCAATGTCCACAAAACCCCGTCGAAACTGCCAAATTCTGCGGTTTCCGGCGATTCCTGCATCCAACTGGCACGCGCCATGCGTATACAAGAGTGATTGACAAGTGAAGAAAATCACCTGCGGTGGATCGGCGCTGCGCGCGACTTCGATTCGAAGTCACGCAACTTCATCCTCAACGTGCCTTCTCAAAAAAAGATCCGCAGCTTGCTTTCGCAACTCCGACCTCTGACGTCGGTCGCCGCAGGTGTAAGAACGGGCTTCGCAACGAAGCGCGTTCCATTGTGACGCCGAGTATCCCTCTTCCGTACCGTACCCTATCCCCACCCACACACACACACGCTAGGCGTCATAGAGCCCGGGCGCAGAAATGCGTCCGGGCCGTTTTTTTTGAGCAAGCTTAGCTTGCTCAAAAAAGCATTCCTTTGCCCAACATCTGACGATGTTGGCGCTTCGACGTTCGGGCGGTTTGGCATGCCTTTGTTGCACACCTTCGCCTCTGGCGACGTGGGGCTTGGATTTCGGCGGCAAGTCGAGGTCTGACGATGCCGGTGTCTCTGGCACAACATCTCACGATGCGGTGTCTTTGGCCCAACATCTCACGATGCGGTGTTTCTGGCCCAACATCTGACGATGCAGTGTCTCTGGCCCAACATCTGACGATGTTGGCGCTGCTTTGAGGTTCGGGCGGGTTGGCGTGCATACCTTCGCTTCTCGCGATCTGGGGCTTTGGAGTTTGGGCGACGATTCGGGGCTCGTCAGCTTGCTCGTTGCTTGCAGTGGGTTTGTTTTGTCGAGCTTTTTGGTTTCTTTGTGATGTCTTGGCCGCACTGGGCCATCTTGCGGCTTTGGTTGTGGGAGACTTGAGGCGTCCACAGGGACTTGATCCCCTTCCCGGGAAACTATTCCTGGGCCCCAAAACTGTCTCGTTGGGAGGCTCGCTTGAATTCTGCTTTGCTTGGTATCGCTTCGCTGGTTGGCGGCGGTGTCCTTTTGGTCATTGGCTTTCAGGAACGCGATTCGTTCGCATCCGACGTCTCTGACGTGATTCACGGAACACCGACAGACCGGTCGATGTGGTTTCTCGGTATCGGCGCCGTCCTCGCCGTGGTCGGCATCGCGCTGATTTTTCGCGGTCGACGTTCGCTCGGCGCTAAAGGATCGTAGCGAGCGCCAAGGCCATCGCGACGGACTCGAGGCCGTCTCGATCGTCTTCGCCAAACGCGTTCGGTTCGTCGGAGTCCACGTCCAGCACCGCTAGCAACTCGCCGTCGCGGACGATCGGAACCACGATCTCGCTCTCGGCCCGCGCGTCACAAGAGATGTGACCTTCAAAAGCGGCAACGTCTGGAACGACGACCGTTTCGAGCGTGGCGGCCACGCGCGAGCAAACGCCGCGTCCCGCGGGCAAGACCAAACACGCCAAAGGCCCTTGGTATGGCCCCACCGTGAGAGAGCCATCCTCGGCCGGGAGATAAAACCCGGTCCAGAAGAAGTGGTCAAACGTCTGGTGCAGCAACGCGGCCGTACTCGCCATCGCGGCGGTGAAGGTCGGCACTCCCACGAGAAGTCCCTGTAACTGCTCCTCGATTTGGAGATAAAGCGCAGCCCTGCTCATGGACCCAACTTAATGCGCGACGCAAGCCGCCGCGAAGACGAGACTGCGGCAGTCGCCCCCACGCAGCCCCAGAAACGACAGGACCCACCCAAATACACGCTGAGGACTTAACGTCAACGAGCCGCCCGCGAGCCAACGCAGCCAAGATCAAAGGCTCGACACACCGCCCCGCCAGAGGCGACAAGCCACATCAAAAGCATGCCAAAACCAAACGAACGCCAAAGCTCCAACGCCGTCAGGTGTTGGGCAGGGAGACACGGCACCGTCAGATGCTGGGCCACCCACGCCGCCAGAGGCGACAAAGCCACATCAAAAGCATGCCAAACCAAACGAACGTCAAAGCTCCAACATCGTCAGATGTTGGGCAAGGAGACACAGCACCGCATCGTCAGCACGGCCTTATTCAATCAGCTTCTCGATATGCCCACGAAGCTCCGCCTCTTTCTTAAGGCCAACAAGGTTGCCGACGGCTTCGCCGTTCTTGAAGAACACAATCGTCGGGACGGCGCGGACGCCGAATTGGCTCGGCGCCTGCTGCGCCTCGTCGATGTTGAGTTTGCCGACTTTGAGCTTGCCGTCGAATTCAGCCGCAAGCTTTTCTACGATCGGGGAAAGCGCCTTGCACGGGCCGCACCAGGTCGCGTAGAAGTCGACCAGAACGGGCATGTCCGAGTCGATGACCTCGGCGCTGAAATTTTCGTCGTTTAAAACGTTCACGCTCATGTTTATCTCCGTGGAGTCACGGGATTATACGGACACCGCATACGGTTCCATGTCTCGATCATCCATCTGGGTAGGATGACGCAAGAGACGGGCCAGTCCAAGCTCTTAGAGAGAATCCGTTTTGGAAACGATTAACCATCACTTCTTCGGCGCCCTCGGCCGTTTTGGCGAGCAGACCATGCAGGTCTGGCGCGATCAGCGGTGGACCTATGCCGAGGCCGCCGCGTCCATCGCCGGAGTCGCGGCGTTTTTAAGAGAGCGCGGCGTCGGTCACGGCGACCGCGTCATGATCCTGGCGGAGAACAGCCCGCGCTGGTTGCACGTTTTCGGCGGAATCCTCGCCGTCGGCGCGGTTGCTGTTCCGCGCGGCGAGGACATCTCCGAAGACGAACTCCAATACATCCTGGAGCACTCCGAGGCGAAGCTTTGTTTCGCCGGAAACGCACGCGCCCTCGCGCGCCTGCCGGAGGGTTCGCTCAGGATCGACGGCGACCAGTTTCCCGCGCCGCAGACACCCGACCTCGAATCGTATCAGCAAGCGGTCCAGCCCCACGACCTCGCGGTGTTGCTCTACACGTCCGGCACAACGGGGCGGCCCAAGGGCGTGATGCTCGAGCACAAAAACATCGCGCACAACATTCGCGTCTTGCCGCCGCTCGTCAACATGGCGGCCCACGACGTTTGGGTTTCGATCCTTCCGTCGTGGCACACGTTCGAACTCACGGTCGAACTATGCGGTTTTGCGGTCGGCGGTGAGACTGTCTACAGCGACAAACGCCGCATCAAAGACGATCTCAAGAAACATCGGCCGCACTTTTTCGCGAGCGTGCCGCGTATCTGGGAATCCATCCACGGCGGCGTGACGTCGGCGATCGCCAAAAAAGGGAAGGTTCTCAACGCGCTGTTTCAGGCGTCGGTTCGCGGAACGCGCCGCTGGAAGTCCGGCAACCCTCTGGGACTTCCGATGCATCTCCTGGGGAGCGTGCTGTTTTATCGCAAGCTCCGCGACGCGGTCGGAGGACGGCTCCGCTGCGCGATCAGTGGCGGTGGATTTTTGCCGCCGCATATTGACCACTTCTTTAACGACGTCGGCATCCCGTTGCTGATCGGATATGGGTTGACCGAAACAGCTCCCGTCGTCGCCCTGCGTCGCCCCGAAGACAATGTACTGGGAACGATCGGGCGCGCCGTCCCGGAGACCGAAATCCGCATCGGTCCCAACAACACCGTTCAGGTGCGGGGCCCGCAGATCATGCGCGGGTACTACAAGGAAGAGGAGCTGACGAACGCCGTCCTCGACAAGGACGGTTGGTTGGACACCGGCGACATCGCACGCCTTGTGGACAAGGGCGACCTCGTCTTCATCGGGCGCGCCAAAGAAACGATCGTCATGAGTGGCGGAGAAAACGTCGAACCCGAGCCGATCGAAAACCGTCTCCTGCAATCGCCGCTCGTGATGCAAATCATGTTAGTGGGCCAAGACCGCAAGACTTTGGGCGCGCTCGTCGTGCCCGATCCGGACGCGGCTCCGACCGCGGAACAGATCAACGCCGAAGTACGGAGTCTCACGGGCCCGTCCGGCGGGTTCCGTTCCTGCGAGTCGGTCAGCCGGACCGCGATGATCGCCGAGCCGTTTACGCCGGAGAACGGGTTGCTCACGCACACCCTCAAGATGCGGCGCAACGAGATCGCGAAACAGTACGCGGACGAGATCGACGCGCTCTACAACCGGTAAGATTCACGCCGTGTCGCAACCGTCTCTCTCCCGCCGCCGCTTCCTTGAGTCCTCCGGCGCCGTCGCGCTCGGCTTCTTGGGTCTGCGCGCCTGGCTCGGCGCATCCGCTCACGCCGCGCCGATCGGCTACGGTCCGCTCGTCGGTGACAAGCACGGCATCCTCGACCTGCCGCGCGGTTTTTCCTACCGCGTGATCTCGCGGCGCGGGGACACGATGGACGATGGCCATCACGTGCCCGGGCAGCCCGACGGCATGGGAACGTTTCCGGGCAAGACCGGTGAAACGATCCTGATCTGCAATCACGAGATGATGCCGGGCAACAACCCGTTTGAGTACGTGATCCCGGAGCGAGTCTACGACAAGGGGCTCGGCCTCACGCCGGGTGCGGGCGGCACGACGACAATCGTGTACGACACCAAACAACAGCGCGTCGTGCGCCGTTATCTCAGCCTTGCCGGCACCATCCGCAACTGCGCGGGTGGGCCGACGCCGTGGGGCACTTGGATCTCTTGCGAGGAGGCGGTGTTTCGCAGCGGCAAGCACAAGCGCAACGACGACACGATTGAATTCGACTTCATCACCGAGCACGACCACGGTTACAACTTCGAAGTACCGGCGCGGCTCGAGCCCGGACTCTGCAAGCCCGTACCGCTGCGCGCGATGGGTCGTTTCAACCACGAAGCCATCGCGGTCGATGAGAACACCGGCATCGTGTACCAGACCGAGGACCGCGGCGACGGTTTGATCTATCGATACATCCCCAACCACAGAAACGAACTGGCGAGCGGCGGGAAGCTGCAAGCGTTGGTCGTGAGCGGGCTCGCGAGTGCGGACACGCGCAACTGGGTCGCGCCTACGTTCCGGCCGGGCGTGCGCTATCCGGTCAAGTGGCTCGACCTGGACCACGTCGAATCTCCCAACGACGACTTGCGCCACCGCGGCTATGGAATGGGCGCGGCTCGTTTCGCCCGCGGGGAAGGCATGTGGCGCGGCCGCGACGGCATCTACTTCGCGTGCACCAACGGTGGCGCGAAACAACTCGGCCAGATCTGGCGCTTGCAGGACGACACACTCGAACTCTTCGTGGAGCCCAACGACTCCAACTTGATCGAGAACGCCGACAACCTGACGGTGGCGCCGTGGGGCGACCTAATCGTCGCCGAGGATCGTTCCGAAGAGGTGGTTCGCCTGGTCGGGATCACGCCCAGCGGCCGCCCGTACACGTTGGCGCGCCACCACAAGAAGACCGAGTTCGCCGGCTGTGTTTTTTCGCCCGACGGCACGACGCTCTTTGCCAACATCCAGGGCGCGGGACTAACGGTCGCGATCACGGGACCGTGGCGCCGCACGTAGAGCCCGCGCGCGCGGACGCGGCGCCCCGGCGCGCGCGGTTTGATTCCGGATGGACGCCCGGCCAGTACGCATGCGTCCGCGTGGCCGTGAGCTTGTGGCTCTGTTGGATGTGGCTGGCGCCAGCGACAAGTACGCCGCACGGCGTCACCTGGTTTCCCAACCTCGCGGATGCGATCGGACTGACGCCGCTGCGTGTCCTCGGCGGGATCGGCGCACTCGCTCTCCTCACCGGCCGCGCGCGCCGCATTTTCGCCGCCGTGTCGATCTGTTTGCTCGCGTCCTGGTACCACGCCACGGCGCAACCGGTCTGGTCGGCGCCGCTCCTCGGTTGGGTGCTGACGACGTTTGTCGTCGCACGATCACCGCCCCGCTGGATCTATGCGGGAACTTGGCTCGTCTTGCTGCTGGCCACAAGTTTCGATCCGGCCGACGAGCTACTATTCGCGCCTCGTACCTGGTCACCCTTGGCGGTCGCGCACTTCGCTCTGCTCTTGGGCCTGGCCTCGCGCGGCGCACGACCGTGGGCGTACGGCGGGATCGCGCTCCTCTTTTTGATCCGCGTCATCCCCGGCACAAGCGCCGTCGACAGCGTCGGCGTGGCGCTGTTTTTTCTGGCGGCGTGGAACCCGTCGTGGCTGCGGGGAAAGCACGCATCAGGCGCCGAGACGTTTTATTACGACGGCGCGTGCGGACTGTGCCATCGCGGCGTGCAGCTCGTGGCCACAGAACTCGAGACACGCTCCACGATGCTGTTCGCGCCCCTCGCCGGCCCATGGTTTCAAAGCCAGGGGTTAGATGGCGCGAAACTGCCGGACAGCGTCGTGTTCCGCGATGAACACGAACGCGTTCTGGTTCGATCGGACGCAGCCCTCGCGATCGCGCAACGCATGGGCGGCCTCTGGCGGGCGATCGCCGCTTTGACCTCGGCCATCCCACGCCCGTTGCGCGACTGGGTTTACAACAAGATCGCGCGCATCCGCCTCCGGCTCTTCGCACGACCCGACAGCGTGTGTCCCATGTTGCCGCCGGACGCGCGGGCGCGCTTTCGCGACTGACGGCGCCCGCCTACTGCAACGTCCAGTGGCGATAGATCAAACCGCCGCCGAGGGCGAGCGCGCCCCCCAGCACCGAACGCACGATGGAAGACCCAATCGCGTTGCCGTCAAACCTCATCACCATCACGATCCCCGCCAGTACGAGGAAACAGCCGATCACCGGCTGGGCGTAGTGCCTCAGAGGCGTCGCTCCGCGCGTCTTGTGAAACGGATGATCGGGCTCTTCGTCAACGCGACGTTGATAGGCGCGCGCGTCATCGATGTCGGAGCGGATCGTGCTCCAGAGGTCCTCGCCGTCGGTACGTACCCAACGCAACCGCATCATCAACACGCCGACCCCGGTCCCCACGGCCGCGCCGATGAGATGCAAAATCGCGCTCCCGCCGCCGAACCAACCGAACATCAACGCATTGAGCATGTCGAACACGAAGTACACGGCGACCAGCCACCCCACGCGATGGGATTGAACGGTCATGTACCGCACCGACCGGAGGTGGAGTCCGAAAAACCAAAACACCTGAACGCGCCGACCGGGCGCCCAAAGGAGTGCCATCATCATCAACGCGGCGATCACGCCCGAAGCGCCGAGCGATCCAACCGGCGCAAACCACTGACCCGACACCATGAATGATTCGATCGCGCCGGTGAGCAACGCGACCGTGAGCCACACCTGAAGAAGGCGCTTCCATCCGATGCGACTCTCCACGACGATCCCAAACGTGCCGAGGAACAGCATGTTGAAAATCAGGTGTAGCTCGTTGCTGTGAACCAGTGTGCTCGTGAGCCACGTATAGGGCTTGGAAACGCCGTACCGCAAGACAAGGCTGTCGAAGAGTGGGCCGCCGCGCAACCCCGAGATCGTGGGCTCCATCATGCCGATGACGAGCGCGATCAACACCTGAAGGCCGATCAGTCCGAGCGTCGCGTACGGACGACTCGTTGATTGTCCGTCGGGGCGGAGCGGGATAAACACTTGCGCGGTACCGATGCGCGGCGCGCGTTATTCGCGCGCGTCTCCGAGGCGCTCCAAGGCGTCGGCTTGCGCGGACGTAACCGCACCCTTGTTCCGAGCGATCGGGACGGTGGCGGCGAGGAGCTGGCGATACAGTTCGCGTTGGGGGCCCTTCAGCGCGGCGAGGTGGCGCGCCACCAAGGCAACGTCACCGCGCGCCGCGGGTCCGGTCAGCGCGGCGGGCAAGCCGACGGCGCCGACGTTGTCGATCGACCCGCGCACCAACTCGACGAGCGCGCCGTGGGCGACATCTTGATCCACGCCGGCCTGCGTAAACAGATCGCGCGCGATGTGCAGCAGCGTGACCGTGTAGTTGGATGCGATCGCCGCGGCCGCGTGATAGAGCACCTTGTGTTCTGTGTTCACCCGTGCGACATGGCCGCCCAGATCGCGCGCCAACCCGTCCACGCCAGCGTCGCCTTCGACAAAGAAGTACGTACTCTTGAGGGCGAGCACCGCACTCTCCAAATCGGCGAACGCCCGCAGCGGATGGAGACTCGCTGTGCGCGCGCCCGTCGGCGCAAGAATCGTCGAAGCATGGGCACCGCT
The DNA here is from genome assembly GCA_021776785.1 of Planctomycetota bacterium. Lineage (GTDB taxonomy): Bacteria > Planctomycetota > PLA2 > PLA2 > PLA2 > JAJFFF01. The sequence goes on from JAJFFF010000044.1 coordinate 404,534, forward strand.
TAGATGGACGGCAAGCTGATCCGCGCGCAGCGGCACTCGTTGCGCGACCCCGGCGATGACGTCGTCGGGCGTCGCAAACACGACGACATCCGAGTCCGTGAAGGGTCCTCCGGCATCGCCCTGGCCCAGTACGGCCACGGCTTCCGCCGCGGAGCGACGCGCATGCACGCTTGCGATGGTGTGACCCGCGCCGATCCAACCGCGCCCGAGCGCACGTCCGGCAGCCCCGCAACCGACAAAGGAAATCTTCACTGAGCCCCCCCGTGGTTGAGTGGGTTGTTGCCCCGGCCCAAAACGACGACCGTTTGCAGCCCGCGCCGCACAAACGCGCGCGCCTTCGCGACGGCGGTCGGCACGTCATCGCCGCACGCCAACCGTGCCGCGATCGCCGCCGCGAGTGCGCAGCCTGTGCCGTGACTGTGCGGAGTGTCGATGCGCTCGTCCTGAAACTCCGTGATTTTTGATCCAACGCGCAACACGTCGATGATCGTATCGCCGGGCAAGTGCCCGCCCTTCACCAACACCGCCGGCGCGTCGATGTCGCGCGCGGCGGCGCGCATCGCGGCCACCGAATCCACCGGGCGCCCGAGCAGCGTCTCCACTTCGGGCAGGTTCGGCGTGACGAGGACGGCGTATGGAAACAAGCGCGCGAGCTCACGCCCGGCTTGCGAAAGCGCGTCACCCGACGTCGCAACCATGACGGGATCGACGACGAGATTGGGAAGTCCCCGACGAGCGAGGACCTCTACGACGACATCGATCGTCGCGGCATCCGGCAACATTCCGGTCTTTGCGGCATGCACCGGCATGTCATCGAGCAACGTTTCCAACTGCGCGCGCAAGAACGCGGGCGGCGGCACATGAACATCCGTCACGCCCTGGGTGCTTTGCGCGGTGAGCGCGGTGAGCACCGCCATCCCGTACACGCCGTGGCTCGCAAACGTCTTCAGGTCGCCCTGCACGCCGGCGCCCCCGGACGGATCCGACCCGGCCACTGTCAACACTGCCCGCATCCACGCCATGATACCGGCGCGTCCGCGAGTCTCGCGCGGTTGGGTTGCGTCCAGCCGTCACTCGTCCCCATCCGCGGACACCGCGACCCAACTTTCCGACAACAGTGGGTGAAACGTGTCGCTATGACGCAGATGAACCCGCCGCGTCGCCAGGAACTTGCGACTGACCGCGACGGCAAGTGGATCGCGTCCTAGAATGTCGTTGTGAAGCTCTTTACCGCGGCCCACGACCGCAAGCTCGTTTGCGATGCCTTGCTTGTCGATACGGATCGGACGCTGCGTCCGCTCGCCGCGACGCTCGATGAGAGCGAAGGCTCTGTAACGGAACTATTGGCATGCGTGCTCGATCGTGTCGTCTTGATGGGACGCAGCTTACACGCCGTGCGCGATAGAACGTTTTGCGTTTTCGCGGGGCGCCGGCAACAAGGTTGGCACGTCGCGCTCACCGAGCCTTATCACGCCGGCGTGATCGACGCCCTAAAAGATGCGTTGCGAGACTTCGGTGCAGTTACTCAACTTATAGACATCGCCGCGCATGCGTCCGACCTCGCGCCGTGGCTTGCGTTTCAAAGCGGCGTCGTGACCGTGCTCAATACACCGACGCTGCGCCCCTACAACAAGTTAGCCGCACGGCACGGCCTCCGCGTCGCCGCGGCCGCAACCACCCACGCCCCCGATGCCGATGTCTACGTCGGCCCTGTCGCGGCGCGTGATTACGTCGCCCATCCCGAAGAACTCACGCTCGATTTGGAGCGGCTCGATGCGATGCCGCCTGACGAGTGGGATCACCTTTTCACCCGCCGTTCCCAAGGACCGAACCCGTCATGATGCGTTTGCTTTTGAGCGTTCTTTGCTTCGTCGCTGCGGTGTCCGCGCAAGATGTCTTGGTCATCGCTCCTAAACGGTTGCAGAGCTCCCTTGCGGATTGGAAAAAGCACCGCGCGCGGCAGGGCCACAAGCTCGTCGTCGAAGAACCGAGCGCGGATATGCGGGCGCAGGTGCTGGCTCGCCACAAAGCAAGCGGCGGCAAGCTGCGGTTCATCGTCTTGGTCGGCGACGTGAAGGACGTGCCGTGCCGTCACGCGAAGGGCGTCATCATTGCCCCCTATGAGCGCGACCCGCGGATCGCCAACGACAACTACTTAGCGGACTTGGACGGCGACTCGATTCCGGAGCTCGCGGTCGGCCGCATTCCGGCCGACAACGCCAAGGAAGCGCGTGCGCTGCTGGCGCGTGCGATTGCGTATGAAAACAGTCGTGACTTTTCGGCCTGGCGCCGACGCGTCAATGTGATCGCCGGCGTCGCCGGTTTTTCAAAGTTTCAGGACGCAATGATCGAAAAGGTCACGGCCAAGTTCTTGGCGGAGAAGGTTCCGCCCGCCTACGACCTCCACGTCACGTACGCCAACCCAAACTCTTCGTTTTGCCCGCCGCCGACGCGATTGACGCCGACGGTGCTGACGCGGTTCAACGAGGGCGCGTTGATCGTTGCCTACATCGGCCACGGCAGCCGGCAGCGGCTCGACCGCATGCGGTTCGGCGCCCGTGTCATCGACATCTTTACCGAAGACGACGCGTACTCGATTCGTTCGACGCGCGGAGCACCGATCGTGTTTTTCAACGCGTGTCTTACGGGTCACTTCGACGGGGCTCCGGACTGCCTCTCCGAGGTCATGCTGCGACAGGAGCGCGGGCCGATCGCGATCATTTCAGCATCGCGCGTTTCGATGCCGTACGCCAACGCGATTATGGCCAAGGAGCTTCTCGAAGCCCTGTTCCACGAGCGCGTTGCCACCACCGGGGAAGCGCTCCTGCTCACCAAGCAGCGTCTCATGAACCCGAAACCGGGCGACGAAGACCGCAAGTACATCACGTTGGCGGCGTCGGTCGCCTGGCAATGGGATCCCAAGAAACTCGAGCAAGAGCGCAAGGAGCACCTTGCTCTCTACAACCTACTCGGCGATCCGTTGGTGCGTATTCCGCACCCGGAACCGGCGCAATTGCTCTGTGCGGAGGAAGCCGTCGCGGGGTCGCGTCTAACCGTAGAAGTGAAAGCCTCGGTGAGCGGAAAGGCGGTCGTCGAACTGATCGCGGAGCGAACGTCGAACGTCGCGCCGCGCAAGAGCGACAGCCAGACAGACTTTCAGGCGTGCTACGAGCGTTCGAACCAATGGGTGCGCGCGCGCACCGACACCAAGGCGAACGGAACTTCGTTCACACTGGAGCTGGCGTTGCCGCAAGCCCCTGGCAACTACGACGTGCGGGTCTGGATCCAGGGGGAGCGCGCCGCCGCGATGGGCTCGCGACGCATCGTCGTGAACTCCGCCGCAACAAGGAATGAAAAATGATGTCGATTACAACGAAGAAGCATCTGCTTACGTCGTGCATGCTCGTCAGCTTCGCGTTGAGCGCGGGAACCGTTCGCGCCGAGGACGCCTGTTTTCTAGTCGGAGTCCATCAAGCAACCGAAGCGAAGCCGCAGCCGACACCGGCCCAGACGGTCGTTACAGTCGATATCCACAGCGGCGACCGGCTGCTCACGTCGCGCCGGATCACGCTCCGCAACGCGACCATTCGCAAGCATCTCTATGACGACCCGATGGTCTTGCCGGGCCACGCCGACACAGCCTATCTGGTCACGCGCAGCGCGAAACACGGGATGCACTTTGTGCAGCTCTCGTGGGCGCGCGGGGAAGACACCGGAACAGCGCGGCATGTCCGCCAGGCGTTTACGAGTCGCCCGCGCGAACTCGTGCCCGGCAAGGTCGGTTTTTTCTGCGACCTCTCGCTGCACACGCTCGACTTCTCCTTGGGGCGCCTGACAGAAACTCGTTTTGGCAATCGCCCGCTCGATCTCGACTCGTCGCGTAACCGCGTCTACGTTCTCGACAGAGGCCTGTCGTATCACCCCTTGCTCGTCGGGCAACCGCCGACGGGTGTGCGACTCCCGGCAAATCGATCGTTCGAGCTCCCCGACAAGTTCAAGGCGGCCAAAGGCGCGGTCCGGCCGGATGGGCTCGCGCTCTCCTACGTGACGGTGCGACCCTCGCTGCGCCCCGGTGCGGAGCGCTTTGTTTGGTCCGTGGCGGACCATCGCGGGCGCCTCCTCGTGCGCCGCGGCTTGCGCGGCCGACCGCACGATCTTCGTTGGCTTGACAGTGACCGCGTGCTCTTGACCGCGACCTCGCGCGAGCGCACGTTTGTGCACGTCTTGTCCGTGAAGCATCAACACCTCAAGAGCCGTGCGCTCAGCCCGCACTATCTCGCGGTTCCCGAAATCGTGCCCGCGCGATGGCTGCGGGCCATTTCGAAAAAACACTAGCGCCACCGACAGGGCGGCCGCGTTTCCCCCCTCCGCACCACCTGGGCCCCTGCGGCGGTACCGCCCCGGAGCGCGTTCGGGCCGTAAGTCCTTGCCATCGCAGACCCGAGCGCCTACACAGGACCAACGATGTTGGTGTTTGTGCTTCCCGCCATCCTTGCCGGGCTGCTCGGCATCTTGGCCCACCAGGCTGACGGCGCCGTCGCCTATCTCGCCCAGATCCGCATCGCCTCGCTCGGGGCGATCGCGCTCGGCTATCTCGGCGTAGCGATCTTTGTGTTTCGCAAGCTGTCGGGCTGGCGACGTTGGGCGGCCCTTCTTTGGGGGCTCTTGGCTCTTCGTGTTGCGTACGTTCCGCTGCTGGCTAGTGGCGTCGTGCTCACATCGTGGCTGGAATGGGGCGCGCGGTTTTTCGGTGGGGAGAACCTATCGCTGCCGGTGCACTACATGCTGCCCTGTTTTTGGGCGATGGCCGCGACAACGTGGACGCTCCTGGCGATCGCCGCCGCGTCTCGGCCCAAAGACATCGGGTGGGACATGGTCACGCTCATCGTGATAGGGCTCGGCGTGTTGTCGTTTTGGAAGCCCGCCGACCGGCACCCCAGCCCCCACCGCTTCGAGTCCAAGGCCCCGAGCCCGGCCACGAGCGGGCCCACGTATCTGGACGTGGCTGAAGACTCCGCCCGCGACGTCGTCACGCGCATCCTGGCAACCGGCGGCGTCGTCCGCAACGCGCTCCAAGGCCGTCGCGGATGGTCCGCAGTCGTCCGCGAAGAGCTGGCCGCCCGCTTCCGAGGCGCTCCCGCGCTGTCCCAAAAAGACCGCATCAGCTGCCTGGAAGCCGCCCTCGTCAGAGCAAGAAAAGACCTAACCCCAAAAAAAGCAAACTAACCCAAATCGGGCAATGCGGTACCGGGTTGGATTTTTGCGCGCATAAGCTGTTTTTTTGCAACCAGTTAGGGCGCTTAGGTGCGGCATTGCTGACGCACTTTCGGCTCTCCGCGAACGAGAGTATCGCGTTTTGAGCGATCTGCCGCGGTTGGGGCGTCATTTTTGCGGCACCAATGCCGCACGTGGCGCGTATATCTCGTTTCCAGTCAACGCGTTACGGCGAAAAAAATCGAACCCGGTACCGCATTGGAGGTGGGTACCGCGTTAGAGGTGCCGCTTTAGAGCTTTGGGTCGCCGTACTTTTCTTCGAACTCTTCTGGGGTCATCAGCACGTCTGAGGATTGGGCGTTTTTGAATTCGCCGATGATGCCCTGGCTGCGCATGAGGTCGATGAGGCGCGATGCACGGGTGTAGCCGATTTGGAGCGCACGCTGGAGGAGCGATGCGGAGCCGCGTTGCGATTCGATCACGATGCGGCAAGCGGACTCAAACAGGTCGTCCACCTCGCGCGGATCGCGCTCGTCGAGGGTCGGTGCTTTAACGATGAGCTCGCGCAGCTCTTGGTCGGGTCCGTGATGGCGCAAGAAGTCGACGACTTCGCGCACCTCTTCGTCGGAGACAAAACAACCCTGCGCACGCACAAGATGAAAACTGCGCGGCGGCAAGAACAACATGTCGCCGCGACCAAGCAGTTTCTCGGCTCCACTCTGATCGAGCACAACGCGCGAATCGACCTTGCTCGTGACCTTAAACGACGCGCGACTCGGCATGTTGGCCTTGATCAGACCGGTAATGACATCGGTGGACGGCCGCTGCGTGGCGAGAACGGTGTGGATGCCGACAGCGCGCGACTTCTGCGCCAAGCGCGTGATCGCTTGCTCCACTTCCTTGCGCCCCGTCATGATGAGATCGGCGAGCTCGTCGACAACGACGACGAGGTAAGGCATCCGGACGGGCGCACTCTCCTCGGCGATATCGTTTTGAGCGCATAGCTCCTTGATGCGCTTGGAGCCGAGCTTGTTGTACGCGGCGATGTTGCGCACGCCAAAGAGCGCAAACATCCGGTAGCGATCCTCCATCTCCGTGACGACCCAGTCCAACGTCTGCGCGGCCTTGCGCGCATCGGTAACGACCGATGTCAGAAGATGCGGGATCTCTTTGAAGAACGCGAGCTCCACCTGCTTGGGGTCAATCAGGATGAGCCGGACGTCTTCCATCGTGCGCGTCATGAGCACCGACAAGATGATCGTGTTGATACAGACGGACTTACCGCTACCCGTCGCGCCGGCGATGAGCAGGTGCGGCATCGCGGACAGATCCTCGATCATGGGGTCGCCCGCAGCGTTGCGACCGAGAAAAATCGGGACGTTTTTCTTGTTCACCTGGCCGCACTCTTCAACGAGCGAGCGCAAACCGACATCGTCGCGCAACATGTTCGGCACTTCGACGCCAACCGTGTTCTTTCCCGGGATCGGAGCGACGATACGCACGGACTCGGCCTTGAGCGCAATGGCCAGATCGTCCGCGCGGTTCACGATCTGCGTAAGTTTGATGCCTTCTTTGAGCGCCAGCTCGTACATCGTGATCACAGGACCGCGCGTCCAACCCACGACCCGCGTCTCGACACGAAACGACGCGAGCGAACGTTCCAAGATCTCCGCGTTGGCACGAATCGCGCGCTCCAGCCGACCGATATCGACCGACTTGGCCTTTTCGAGCAACTCGATCGGCGGCAACGGGTGCTTACCGCGCTTGCGCGGTGCCGTCGTCGGCGCAGCAGAGACTCTCGCCGTTTTCTTCTTGGCGCGCGACGCACGCTTTCTCGGCTTGGGAACAACGACCGGCTCCTCGACAACCTCTGGCTCTTCTAGGTCTGGCTCTTCTAGGTCTGCCTCTTCTAGCTCCGGCTCCTCTTCCTCTTCGTCCTCTTCCTCTTCGTCCTCAAGCTCGTCGTCCTCAAGCTCCTCGTCGCTCTCGTCTTCGCCGTCCTCTTCTTCGTATTCGTCGTCGTCGTACTCTTCATCCTCGTACTCGACGTCTTCTTTCGCGACGTCTGCTTCGTCGTCGTCCTCGTACTCGTCGTCGTCCTCGATCACGGCCACGGGCTTGGATTTCCTCTTGGTCCGCGCGACGTTTGGCTTGCGCTTCGGCAGCGTGAGGCCGCGGAACTGCAAGCGTTCGTAGTAAAGCCAGTCGGTGGCAAACACCAACGCAAGCAACGCCATGCCGACAAGGAGCGGTACGGCGAACAACGGCGGGAACAAGAACAAAACGGCGTCGCGCGCGAGCAAACCGACCGCGCCGCCCGCCGCCCCGGACTCGCCGCCGAGGAGCGAAAAAACACACGGCAAAAACACGACGACCGCGCCCGCGCTCACCATGCGCAACCGCGTCCAGGCCGGCGCGCGCCCGACGAGATGCAAAAAGGAGTCGATGGCGATCAAGAGCGCCAAGAGGAACGTGGCGGGGCCAAAGGCGGCCACCAATCCGCGGGCAAATCGGGCGGGCAACGAAGCCGCTCCGGTCGCTTCCCCCATGTCGGGAGCCGCCAGATAGGACACGACCACGCCCACACTCACAAGCGTGAGTACAAGCGCGAACGCGGCCGGGCGATAGCGGCGAGTTTTGTGGTCGAGTTGTTGGAGCAGAGCTGTAGCGTCGATCATTCCGTACCAAGGGGAATAGATCGGCAGGATCGACGCGCGCGGCCCTTCTTTTTGCGGAGATGACCCGGCGTCGGGCCGCAACCCGGGCTGAGTCGCGCGGTTAGCGATTTCTCGCCGCGCAGCCACACCCAAGCGGGCCCCGTGGCCGCGGCCCGACCGCCCGCCGACTCCTTAGAGGTGCCCCGTTAAACGCGGCCCCGTTCACGCGGCTTCGCTAGGAAGCGAGAACCGCGAGCACCTGGGCACGCGCTTGCTCCGACAATGCAACCTTGCCGAGCCTCGCGCGGAACTCAGACTTCGAGATCGCGCCGTCCAAAAACGCGTTCGCCCACATCGCGACCGTCGAATCAACAAAGGTCAACTCGTCGGTGTAGATCGCGCGCAAGACGTCCATCCACGCGCGGTCCCGCCGGAGGCGATACTTCTGGTGATAGTCCTCGGCGCGATAAAACACATCAAGGTCGTGAATCTCGGTGTGGATCTTGACGCCGACACGCTCCTGGGTGACCAGGAGCTCCGCCGCGACGTCGGCGCGCTGCCGGGCGTCGTGCACGTAGACCGCCGACTTGTATTGCTGCGACCACGCGGCCGCAACGGGCCGATGCCACTGCCAAAACGCCGCGAGCAACTCGCGATAACTCGTCACGCCCGGATCGAAATCGATCTGAATCGCTTCGGTGTGGTTGCCGAGGTTTTGATAGGTCGGATCCTTGAGCGAACCGCCGGTGTAACCAACGCGCGTCCGCAAGACACCGGGAAGACCCCCAAACTGGGCGTCGGGTCCCCAAAATCAGCCGAGCGCAAACGTGGCGGTCGCGACTTTGGATCCGGCGGCCGGCGCGTGGACGGCGCCCGCCCGGTCAGCATCAAGTTTCGGCACAACATCTCCTCCCGAGCGTCCGCAGCTCGCCGCGCAAAGGATCATCAGACAAGCCCATCGCATATCCGCAGACTATCAGCAACCGAGGGGCCAGCCGGAACTTGCTCGTTTTGGGGCGGATGGGCCCGCACCGAATCGAGTCGGCGCGGACCACCCACCGCGCCTAGCCCGCGCTTGGCGCGACGCGAGCGGCGCGATCGCGCGGCTACGGCTTGCGCACCATCCGGATTTCGACCTCGCGCGGTTCGCCTTCGGAAACGTCAATCGAGCGGCGCACGGTTTCGTAGCCCTCTTTCTCGATCGTCACGCGAATGGACTTCGGCGGCATGCTCGGCTTGCGAATCCGACCGTTGGCATCGCTTGTGTTCTTGCCGAAGCCGGGCGGCTCATACGACGCCAGCAACTTGCTGTTAAGCGGCGCCAGCCCGTCGAACGTATATGTGAGCTCGGCACCTGCGAGCGGCGCGTTTTGCTCATCCACCACACGCAGCAACAAAGGCGACGCAAGCGACAACGTCACGTTGCGTTCCACGGTCACGCCCGCCTTCGCGACGACCCCGCGCTCCATCGCCAAGGGATGTTTGGGCGAGATCACAAACAACGTGTACGGGCCGACGTCTAACCCTTTTAACCGATAGCGACCTTGCTCGTCGGTCCAAGGCGCATTGTTATCCGCCTGCATTTTGTAGTTCACGGCGTAGACCCGCGCGTACGGAATCGGCTGCCCCGCCGCGTCCCGGACCACGCCCGACACAACCGCTGGCGAAATGAGTTTGACGTCGTCGATCTCTTTTGACTCGTCGGCGGCAACCACAAAGGACCCGGTGCGATGCGTCGCGAATCCGTCCGCGCGAAACTCCAGCGCGTACCGGCCCGGCTTCTCAATCGACATCTTGAACGTGCCGTCGCCCTGGCGCACGTTGCGACCGCCCACATACTTCGGCAAAAACGTTTCGTACCGAAGCAGCGAAACGTAAAACGCCGGGACGGGCTGGCCCGATTGCGCCGCCACCACGCGTCCCACCGCCGACATGCTCGAGACGTCGACCAGCAACAAGATGCTGGTGTCGCCTGCCTTGACCGTCTGCGCCCGGCCACCGGGCTCGTTCACAGAAATCGTGTACTCCCCTTCCGGCACCAGGCCGAAGTCGAAACGCCCGTTCGCATCCGTCGCGCCGGTGGAGCGCGACGCGCTGCCTTCCGCGCGCATGGTGACGATCACATGACGCAGGGGAGTTCCGTCGGGCGCTTCGGCCCGGCCGGCCATGGGAAGCGTGCGACGCAACACCAACTCGATGCCTTTCGTCACGGCTTCGGGCTTCACAACAACGCGTTGGCGTATCGAACTAACGTCGTCCGCGCCGGCGACGCGCGCGACGACAGCGATCGGCCCAGACGACACCTTCATCTTGAATGTCCCGTCCTTGTTGACGCGACCGGTGCGGGCCAGATAGTGGTCGCCCTCCGCGATCGCCTCCACATAAACACGCCGCGTCTCCTTCCAACCAACGACCACGCGCCCCTCGATCACACCCGGGAGCTGGCCCTTTATGTCGCCGAGCTTCCGGGTCTCGCCGGGTTTGAGTTCAAGCTTGACCGGAGCCACGGCGAGCTGCGGCGACGCAAAGTCAACCAGCGCCTCCTGCCTGTCGCGCAACGACAACGGCCCCACCCGGAAATGACCCTCCACGTCGGTCTCGGTCCGCGTCGAACCACCCGGGCGCACGCTCGCACGCAGACGCACCATCACGCCGGCGAGGGGCTGTCCGTTCGCATCGACGACGCGCCCTTCGACAAACGTGCCCGGCAGGAGTTGAATATCAATGTCCGTGACCGCCTTGCGGTTTTCGAGCTGCAGCGGGACAGCGTCGCCCCAACCGCTGTGCGTTCCGAACGCGCTCGCGGACCAACCGCTGGCTTCCGCGAACACAAACACACGCCCCGAGCGAACGTGTTGCAAAACGTACGTGCCATCGTCGCGGGTCAGGGACTCCCGCTCGGAAGCCCACACGCGCGCGCCGGCCACGGGGGTACCGTCCGGCGCCACCACACGCCCGGTCACCTGCGCGCCCTCTTGCAACATGATCTCGTGGCGCGACGTATCAAGGCCGCGCACTTTGACCAGCCGGACGTGCGGCGCGTAGTCCGGATGATCCACAAAAATCCGGACCGAACCCGGAAGCACCACGCCCACAAGGCTGGCGCCGGTTTCGTCCGAAGTATTCTCCGCGTACGCCTCGGACGCATACGTCGGCTCTAGGCTAAACACATCCCACGTCATGGAGTCGTAGGGCTTGCGCGCCACGATGCGCGCCCCGACGACCAACTTGCCGTCATACCCGTGCAACTGCACCGACAACGGCGCACCGCGCTGCAACACGACCGTCGTCACGCCGGAACGCCCAAGATCTTGATCCTTGCGCAGGTACTGCGGGTGTTCGATGCGAACGCGCACCGTGCGGTCGCTGTCGGTGCCCGCGTGGACACGCCCGGCCTCGTCGGAAGCCGGCAATGCGCCTGCTTCCTGCCACTCCACGCCGTACTTCCAAACCATCCGCGTGACGCGCGCACCCACAACCGGTTTGCCGTCGGTGTCGTGCAGCACGCCGTGGCGCACAAATGCGCTGTCCGTTAACGCGGCGTCCTCTTTGTCTACGGGTTTGGGCTCCGTGATCTCATTCGGAAGTCCCGCGCTGTTTTCCGTGCGCGACGACGAGTCATGGCGCGGGACCGAGCCGAACTCATCTTGCCCGCGCTCTACCAAGAACAGGGCCGCGATCAGCGCCGCCACCACACCGGTCATCCAAGAGGCTTTCATCGTGAAGAGTCCTCCCCCGATCGCAGCGCCGCCCGCGGTTGTCGCTGCGGCCGCCGTCGCCACGCGGGGTAACGCGAGCGGGGCGAGCGCAGCCATCCAGGCGCGCCGGCCGCCGGCCGTCTCATCCAACGTGCCGCGAAGTTCTCGCAGCGCGCGTTTGAGTCGCGTCTTCACCGTGTCGACGGAGATGTCTAAACGGCGCGCGATGTCGGTCGGCGTCAGTTCCTCGAAATAACGCAAGTACACAGTGGACCGGTACGGCTCGCGCAACCCGAGGACGGCGTCCGCCACACGCCGCTGAGTCTCGAGTTGGATCGCCATTTCGGCCGGCGAAGCGACGGTGCGTTCGGTCGCGGCAACGGCGCGCTCGCGGCGCGTCCGACGACCTTCAGAACGGCGGAGCATCCGCGCCCGGTTTTGCACAACGCGTGTCAGCCAGGCGCGCAACGGGACATGGCGGGCCGGCGGCTTGTCGAGCGCGGCGGTCAGCGTCTGCTGCACCACGTCGTCGGCCTGGGCGTCGTCAAACACCAACGAACGCGCCAACCCGCGCAAGAACGCGGCGTGGGCGAGAAGTTGGTCGGCGGGCGGGATCTTTTGCTCCATGTCGCTTCACCCTGCATTGCCGTGCGCCGGCAAGAGGGGTCAGGACTCTGAAGAAAATTTACGCGATCGCGCGCCGAAGCGTCATCCCGAAGCCTCGGGCCTGGGATCGGGCCCGGGATGGGCCGGGCGTTGGACCGGCGTTGGACCGGCGTTGGCCGGGCGTTGGGCCGGGGTGGGCCCGGACGAGACCCAGAGCGCGCCGGGATGGGCCGGAGTACGAAAACGGGCCGCGAAAACGCGCCTACGCGGCGCCGGAGCGAAACATGTCGAGCGCTTTGCGGGCGGCCAAGCGCAGCTTCGGACGGCGGGCGATGATCCGGGCGACCGGAGGGCTGACCGTGTAGTACAGCCGGACAAACGCCGTTCCCAGGCGGGTTTGCAGCAACACGTCGTCGCGAAAACGACGAAGTTGCTCGACCTCGGGGGCGTCGCGATCGCCGTAGGCGGCGGTCGCGATAAAACAAGCCGGGCTGCGCATCAAACGCTGCTTGGACAAGGGCGTCTTGCGCGCTTCCTCTTCGTTGTCGAGCGACGTGGCGGCCTCGGCCGCGATCACGCGGCGCGGCTTCACTTCCTGAAAGGCGCGACGCGAGCTGCGCTCGGCCCGACGATACGCACGCGCGATCGCCTCTTCCTCGGCCGCTGTCCGCGCGGCCGCCCCGTGCGGCCCCGGCCGCCGGACCGAAGAGTCGGGCGCATAGCCATGCGGTCCCGGCGGAGACTTCGGTTGGGGCTGGGACTTCGACGTCTCGTTGGGGGTTTGCTCGTCGCGCGAACCGTTTTCACGGTCGTCACGCGGAGAGTTGATCGGCTTTTCGCGGTGCGGTGTCATGGGTTGTTACTCAAGTGTAAACGGACCATGCGTCCCTTTCGCCCAAGAACCGTGCGCAACTCAAGCTCATGTTGAAGTTTTGCGTCGTGTTGGCGTCACGCAAACAACCTATGTCGCGGCGCGCCACAGAAAGCAGCGTGAAGGAGCGTTTCGGTTCGGTTACACCACGACTTCGGCGTCGCCGCCGATGAGGTCGCGATAGCGCGCGAGTGCCGGGTCGGCGTACTCGGCCAAGAACTCGTCCACCTGCTCCGGCGCGCGCCCGACGAAGTCGCGCGGGTTGAGCGCTTGGCCCAGCTGCGCGTGGACGGACGCGAACGCCGGGTCGCCGTTGAGACGATCGAAGAGATCGTTTTTCTCGGCGCCTTCCTTGAGCCGGTCGGCTGCCGCGCGCGCGTGCACGCGGATCCGCTCATGGAGTTCTTGCCGGTCGCCGCCGGCTCGGACCGCGTCCATCATGAGCGACTCGGTCGCCATAAACGGAAGTTCCCGCTCGAGATGCGCCCCGATCACCTTCGGATGGACGACGAGGCCGCGCACAACATCGATGCAGAGCTGCTCGATCCCGTCAACGGCCAAAAACAGCTCCGGCATTGCGATCCGGCGGTTCGCGCTGTCATCGAGCGAGCGCTCCAGCCACTGGGTGGCCGCGGTGTACGCCGGGTTCGCGGCGTTGGCGATGATAAACCGCGAGATCGCACAGATCCGCTCGCAGCGCATCGGGTTGCGCTTGTACGGCATAGCGCTCGATCCGATTTGCTTTTTGCGGAACGGCTCCTCGATCTGGCCCAAGTGCTGGAGCAGCCGGATGTCGTTGCCCATCTTGCTGGCCGATTGGGCGACGCCGCTTAAGACGTTGGCCACGCGCGCATCCTGCTTACGCGTGATTGTTTGGCCGGACACGCCGACCCGACGCGGAAACCCGGCGCGCTTCGCCACGAGTTCGTCGAGCTTGCGTACCTTGGCGTGGTCGCCGTCAAACAGCGACAAAAACGACGCCTGGGTCCCGGTCGTTCCCTTCACGCCGCGCATCGGCAGCGTTTCGAGCACGTAGTCGAGGTCCGTGAGGTCGAGCAAGAAGTCTTGGAGCCACAGCGTCGCGCGTTTGCCGACGGTCGTGGGCTGCGCGGTCTGAAAGTGCGTGTAGCCAAGCGTCGGGAGATCGCGCCATTCGCGGGCGAATCGCGTGAGCGCATCGATCGTGTTGACCAACCCGCGCCGGACCAGCAACAACGCTTCCTTCATAAGGATTAAGTCCGCGTTGTCTTGAATAAACGCGCTGGTCGCGCCCAGATGCAGGACGGGCATCGCTTCCGGGCAGAGCGCGCCGAAGCTGTGCAGGTGCGCCATCACGTCGTGGCGCAACTCCGTTTCGCGGCGGCGGATGTCGTCTAGATCGACGTCGTCGAGATGCGCGCGCATCGCGTCCAATTGCGCGCTCGAGATCGGCAGCCCCAGCTCCGCTTCGGATTCGGCTAGGTACAACCAAAGGCGTCGCCACGTGCGGGCGATCTGCTCCTGGGACCAGAGTTGTTTCATGGCGGACCCGGCGTAGCGGCCAGCCAGGGGGCTACGGTAAGTCTCTGCCATAGGGATAGAACGTAGCACGTGCCTCAAGCAGCCCGATGCAAGAGCCCCCGGGGGCTACGACCGGATCTCGAAACCGAACTCGGCGTCGCGCGTCCTCGCCCTAGCTTCTAGCTAGAGCTCCGGTACGCTCCTTGATCTCGGCTCCGATCTTTCGTTCTCGCCTGCCCGCGGACTCTTGCATCAGGCTGCTAGCCTAAAAAACAACGTGTACGGCCTCATTCGCCCCTTGCTCTTCCGGATGGATCCAGAGCGCGCCCACGGCTTCGGCTTATGGTCGGCGCGCTGGGGCGGCGGGTTGTTGGCGCGGCTGACGGGCGGTGCGCCTGTCGCGGGCCACGAGGTCGAGGTGGCCGGGCTGCGCTTTCCCAATCCCGTGGGGTTGGCGGCGGGCTTCGACAAAAACGGCGTCGCGCTGCCATTCTGGCGTGGGGTTGGGTTTGGGTTCTTAGAGATCGGGACCGTGACACCGCGTCCCCAGCCGGGCAACCCCAAGCCGCGCATGTGGCGGTTTCCCGAGCACGACGCGCTCGGCAACAAGCTCGGCTTCCCCAACGAGGGCGCGGCAGCGGTCGCGAAGCGCGTGGCGAAGAGCCGGCGCGACTCCGACGTGATCGGGATCAACCTCGGGAAGAACAAGGACACGCCAAACGATCGGGCGGCCGACGACTACGTCGCCGCGTTGGAAGCGACGCGCAACGTGGCGGACTACTGGGTCGTCAACGTGTCGTCGCCGAACACGCCGGGGCTGCGCGAGTTGCAATCGCGCGCCTACCTCACGGACCTGTTGGGCCAAGTGAAGCACGCCGCCCAAGGCAAACCGTTGTTTGTGAAGTTGAGCCCGGACTTAGACGACGCGGGTCTTTGCGACGCCGCGGGGTCGTGTCAGGACGCCGGATGCGACGGCGTGATCGCGACGAACACGACCTTGCAGCGCCCCGACGGCGTGACGTTTGAAGGCGGGCTCTCCGGCGCGCCGTTAGCCGAACGTTCGCGCGACGTGCTGACCAAGCTGCGCGCGCTATTGGATGACAAGAAGCCGATCATCTCGGTCGGCGGGATCGGATCGGCCGAAGAAGTCCGCGCGCGACTCGACGCCGGCGCGAGCCTCGTGCAGATCTATTCCGCGCTCGTGTTTGAGGGCCCGCGCCTGGTGCGCAAGATCCTGCGAGGGCTGTAGCCCGCCGTGCACGTCATCGAGCGCGAGCAGTTCTTCCCGCGCCCACGCCCCGAAGTGTTCGCATTCTTTGCCGACGCGTCCAACCTCACCGCGATCACGCCGCCGTTTCTCCACTTCAAAATCCTGACGCCGATGCCGTTGTCGATGGAAGAGGGAACGCTGCTCGATTACCGGTTGCGACTGTATGGATGTCCGGTGCGTTGGCGCACGCGCATCGAGGAGTTCGAAACCAACGTGCGGTTTGTGGACATGGCGTTGCGCAGCCCCTACCGGCGCTGGCATCACACGCACACGTTTGAAGACCAAGACGGCGGGACGCGGATGCGCGATCGCGTGGAGTACGCGCTGCCGTTCGGGCCGCTCGGCACGTTCGCACGAACGCTTGTCGTGAAAAAAACGCTCGAAGCGATCTTCGACTACCGCCGCGACGTGATGGCGCAGCGATTCGGCTCGAAAGCTAGTTGGTGTGCACGATCATGAAGCTGTCGAGCTCAGCGCCGTTCCTATCGAGAAAACGCGCCGTGAGCCGGGTTCCTTGGATGTCTAAGACCATGGAGCCCAAAATCGCGAGGCTCACAACCATCGCGGGGTGATCGAGCGGAGTGTCCGTGTCCACTCGGCCCGAGCTTCCGGCTACCGCGTAGACCGCTCCTGCTCCCTGTCTCTGCACGTACGCGCCGTCTTCGCCTTCGCGCCCGTTGCCGCCGTCGAGGATGCTACTTGGTT
This sequence comes from Planctomycetota bacterium, assembly GCA_021776785.1. GTDB lineage: Bacteria > Planctomycetota > PLA2 > PLA2 > PLA2 > JAJFFF01. The sequence continues at coordinate 421,055 of JAJFFF010000044.1, forward strand.
CGAGCGTGTGCGACTCGCCATAGTGTCCGTTGAGAAAAAACGAACGCTCGTACGAATGGCTGTGACCAGTGAGTACGAGGTCGACGCCCATCGACTCCAGGAGCGGGACAAACGTCTGGCGCATGTCGCGCATCCGTCCGCCGCTGTCGGCCGACTCGTCGGAGTCGTGAGTCCCTTTTGAGTAAGGCGGGTGGTGCCAGAAAGCGATCACAAACTCGGCGGTCGTGTCCGCCAGGTCGGCCTCGAGCCAACGAAACATTCCGCCGCCGGGGCTGCGCCCGGAGTTATGCGAGTCGAGGCAGACGAAATGCACGTTCCCGTAGTCAAACGAGTAGTACGCCTCGGTCCCGGATGCCTCGCCTCCGGCTTCCCCACCAATCGGTAACGTGAAGATGTCGAAGTACGGACCCGTTCGCGCGGACGCATCGACGCTAATCGCATCGTGGTTTCCCATCGTTGGCCAAACGGCTGTCGTGCGCAAAAAGTCTGGATAGATATCAAACATGGCTGCCTGATATTGCGCGTCCGTACCGCTGCCGTACGCGTTGTCGCCCAGCATGAGCCAAACGTCGGTGGGCATGTCTCCGGCGAAGTTCCGATAGCCCTGCGCGACGGCGCGCGAGTTTCCGTCGGCGGTCCCGGAATCGCCGATCACCCAAATGCGCACGTTACGCATCGAACCGATCGGCGGCGCCGTCCGGAACTGATGGTCCGCGTCGTTGCCCGCCGCAAGAGCAACGGTTGTTCCCACGCCGTAGGTGTAAGACGTATCGGCGCGCAGTCCCGTTAGAGCCACTTCGTGCTCCATGCTCGGGAAGTCCGAACCGGCAACCGACGTAAGGAGATCCGGCAACGGTCCAAAGTACACGCGACTTTCGGCCGCGCGCGCGGTGCGCCACCGCACGATGACGCTCGTCGTCGTCAGCTGTTGCAAGTACGGACCGCGTACGACGAACGGCGCGCCGGTCGTCACAAGAAGCTCGGCGGCGAAGCTCATGTCGGAGCTCGTCGTGTTCGCCTGGTGGACTTCGACTGCCAGAGTATTGGCGCCGGCTACCAGCAGCGATAGATCGAACGTACCGACCGCCGGCGTTGACTCGCGAAACCCCGAGATCGCATCGATCGCCGGCGTCAGATAATCGACCTCGTCTTCCGGCATGTTGTCGCGCGTGATCTCCGTGCCGTTGAGATAGACAACCGCGCCGTCGTCAGCGATCAGGCGCAACAATGCGTCCGTGATCGCCGCAGGGTCGTTGACCTGAAACGTCTTGCGAAAATACGTCGTGATCGGCTTGTTGTCCGGGTCGGGTCCAAAACTGGTGACGGTGACCTCGTCGCCGTCGCCGTAGCCCAGCTCCGCATCGCCCGACGCCCAACTCGCGTCATCAAACGCGGGATCCCGCCACGACGTGCCCTGATCCGAGCCGTCATCTAGGTACTTCCACGTGGTGCCGAACAAGACGAGTTGCTGCGTCGCCGCCGCCGGGCCAGGAGGCGAGATATCCTGCGGCGCTTTGAACCCGCTGCACCCGGCGAGCGTCGCCAGCAAGAGGACCGTCATGAACCTAGTCATCGAGTTGCTCCCCTGCAGCAGAACGCAGCCCGCGCACGATCGCTTGCCGCAGGGTCTTGATCGCCGGCGCGCGTCGGTGGCGCGCGGGAAGCGCGTTGATGGCCGCGCGCGCGCGCCGGTACGACGCGCGCGCCTTTGTGCGGCGACCGGCAGCCAACAACACATCGCCGCGACGAACAAACCACGTCTCTTTGCGGCGGGCGGACGCGAGAGCGCCGTCGATGCGCTTGAGCGCGGCGTCATGACGCGCCCCCGAGATTTCTAGTTCGAGCGCGTAATCGCGTAAGGATGCGATCATTCCACTCTTCGCCATCGCGTCGTCAAGCGAACGCACGGCGGCAATCAAGTCCCCGGCGCGGGCGAGCGCACGAGCGCGCGCGAGGTAGTCCGCGGGACGGATCGTGCTCAGGTGAGGAAACGCGCGCGCGAACGCATCCGCGGCGGCGGCGTGACGAGCAAGCGCGGACAGCGTGCGGGCGCGCTCCATGAGCAGCGCCCCGTGCTCAGGAAATCGGACCAAGCTCGCGTCGACAATCGCGAGCGCGGCGGCGGCGTGTCCCAACTCGCGCAGCGCATGCGCGCGCAACGCGTGTGTGTCCGGCGCTACTTGCGAAGACGCGGGCGCCAACGACGCCGCACGAACAAAATCCGCCAGCGCGCGGCGCCACTCGCCATGCTCGCCATACAGCACGCCGCGACGCTGGTAGACGCGCGCGTCGCGCGGAGACTTCGCGATCAACTGTGTCGCGCGTTCGATCTGAGCGTGAAGCTCCTCGTGCGATTCGACACGACCGATAAAAACAACGCCGGCGAAGACGGCAAACGAAACGACATTTCTCACGCAAACCCTTCCCTCGCCTAGATCGGCAGGAAACGGTCTGTGCGCGACACGGAAGATCTACGGGATCGAGCTACAAGTCCCGCCCGTCGTTTTTCGCGCAGAGCTCACTCTCGGCGTAGGCGTCCGTGAGTGTTCGTAGTCGCCGTCCGCCGCGGTAGGCCTGCATCGTGTAGTCCATCTGGAACAAGAACTCCAACGTGCCGCCGGCGAAGATTAGCGGATGCGCTTTGAAGTTCCAACCGGCCAACGGACCGGGGTCGCGCACGGCCGCGAGTTCTTCCTCGGTCTCGACACTGAACACCGCAACGCCGCCAGGTTCATCCGCGAAATGATCGTGAAACAGAAGCAACCCGCGCGCGTGGTTGGCCACGTACTCGTTGATGCCATCGTTCGCTTCGCGCATCGGAGTCTTGGGCGGGGCGTACGCGACGACCAAATGACAGCCGCGATCTTTCTTGCTGAGCGTCATGCGCCCCACCGTACTCGAAACGAAAACGCGCCCGCAGGAAAACCTGCGGGCGCTAGACGGGCGGGTTTAGATCAGGAAACGCCCAGAGAGTGTTTTGGGGAATGCGTTAGTGGAAGTGGCCGGGCACCCAGACTTTGACGTACTTGGTCTTGTAGTAGCCGGGGACCCAAACGCGTTCGTACGTGGCGACTTGCTCGCAGTAGCGCACGCGACGGCCGCGGTAGGAGCGGTACGCGTAACGCGCGGGCACGTAGACGCGGTCGTAGTGGCCGGCCACCCAGACGCGACGGGCGACGGTGTCGTAGTGACCCGGGACCCAGTGGCGGCGGACGATCGGACGATGGCGGACGCGCGGCGCGGGCCGACGGGCGACACGGCGGCCGACACGACGGCCGACACGGTGGTCAACACGGTGGGCCGGGCGATGCACGACGCGCCGTGAACGGCGATCGCGTTCTCGGTACGACACGCCGACGCGAACCTTGCCGCGACGAACACCGACGTCGAGCGAGACGTCACCGGCTTCGGCGTCCGGCGTTGCAAAAACAAGAAGAGAGGCGATCAACAGGTGTTTCATAGTTTGTATCTCCGCCTGCCCTAACTCAACATCCGTGCCATTCGCGCGCGCCCCGCAAAAATTGTCGCCAAACGCGATAAAATGGGGATTTCACGCACATTCAAGCGTGTCTTATCCTTGTCGCCCACCGGGGACAAGGCGCATTCCCCAGAGGACGATGAAGGAAGCGGAGCAAACGATGGCGTTAGAAATCACCTATCTCGGACACGCGGGCTTTTTGCTGAGCGACGGCACGCACACCGTCGCCATCGATCCGTTCTTAACGGGCAACCCGCTCGCCCCGATGACTGAAGACGCGCTCACGTGCAACGCGGTCTTGTTAAGCCACGGCCACGAAGACCACATCGGCGACACGGTAGCGATCGCGAAGCGGTGCGGCGCGACAATCATTGCCAACTACGAAATCGCAAGCTGGTCGACCGAGCAAGGCCTGGATTCCATCGGAGCGAATCCGGGCGGGAAAGTAACGACGGACTGGGGCTGGGTCGCGCTAACGCAAGCGTTCCACTCGTCGTCGTACGGTGGACGCCCGATGGGCGTGGCATGCGGGTTGGTCGTACACATGGGCGGCAAAACGATCTACCACTTGGGCGACACGGGATTGTTCTCGGACCTAAAACTGATCGGAGAGATCTACAAGCCCGACGTGGCGTGCATCCCGATCGGCGACCTGTTCACCATGGGTCCGGAGCTGGGAACAAGAGCAGCGGAGTTTGTGGGAGCGCCGGTAGCGATTCCGATGCACTACAAGACGTTTCCGCCGCTAGCGCAGAGCGCCGTCGGATTCGCGCCGAGCGGGATTCAGGTCAAGGAGTTGGAGCCGGGCGCGACCTGGTCGGTGGCGTAGACGCAGCCACGGCGCCGCGCCAACGAACGAAACGAATCGTCACGCCCAGCGCCCCGCCAACCTACGGACTCATAATCCGTTGCGCTACTGAGAACTGCCAAGGACTTACGGCTGCGAGTTGTCCGCTGAGTCCATAGTTTCCATAGAGTCCAGGAGATGCGCATCAGTTGCGCATCTCCCGTTGCTCGGGGTTGTGAAACCGACTTGGCTCCCAAGACTCTCAGCCTACTCTTCTCGGCTCTGTTGGCCTGTCATCGCTCGTGATTGCGAACGACCAATCAACACTATCGACCCGTTCCGCAATCCCAGCCAAGAGGTTCTTGGCTTGTCGAGAATTGCACTCTGGCCCCGAGATCCCCAGTGCCCCCCCGCCAGGCTCGCCGATCGAGACTCGAAAACTCGTGATGGAATCACCGGTGGGAGACACCTCCAACTCGAACATGAAAGGCGTGACCGTTTGATCGGTTATCAGGATGCTAGTTCCGACAAGTCGAGCTGCTCTTGGTCGTATCTTCCGAGCGACCGCTACGAAAAATCCGTCAAGGCTCTCTCTTGCCCACTCCGGGTAAGTCCCGCAGAGAAGACGCGGCACGAACAACTCGAGGGAAAAGCAGAGGTCAGCGGACGGCGCGACATCGAATTCAGCGCCGACGGGAACGCCACTGAGCAAATCTCGTAACTCAGCCGCAAGCTGGGACTCCAAGCTCGGCGTGAACTCTTCATGGTTGTCTGTCATCGGTCTTTTAGATGCTTCTCGATGCTCTTGATGAGCTTTTGTTCCTGCGCTATTCGCTCACTATGCCCAAAGTTCGAGCCCTTCTTCACCGTAGCCTTGGTTCGCGTCTGAACACTCGTCTTCAATTGATCGCGAAGTCGCCCAAGGTCACCCGCATCGTAGCCCTTGAGGTCCTTTACATGTGGAAGCTTCCCGTGCACTTTCCCTGTGGCATCCAAGAAGGCATCTACACCACGCCGTCCTGCCTTCGCGGCTGACTTGGCGCCCTTCGCTACATCCACGCAGTCGGCTAAGCGTTGCGCTCTTGCAACTTTCGCGGCTCCGGCACCAGCTCCCAAGACCGGAATTGCTGCTGTTCCAGAAAGAAGAACCCCTTCCAAGTCGCCCTTCAAGCCTGAAAGCAAGGCACTTGCTCCATCAAAAAGTGCGCCTAAGGCCGGTAGCTGACCAGCCAGATCTAGACCGGTTTGGAGTTTCGCGACTGCAGGAGACTCTCTGAGCGCTCGCTGTCCTTTGGCGATTTTTGTCGCGGTCGCTTGCCTGCGAGCGTCGGACTTTTCTGATCCGAACTTCTTGTCCCGCCACTCTGCAACTTTGTTCAGTTGGCGATCAATCCAATTGTTTCCAGTAACTTCAAAGAGCCCCAGGGGATCAATACGAAATACGGAACTACGAAATACGGAACCAGGTCAATCGGGCGCCCTACTGTGACAGCACGCTGTCGGTTGAGAATCACATCCGATCCGTTCCACGCACACCTATTCTAAGACCAACTCCGCTTTGTTTGCGCTCGTTTCATCGAGAAACGCCTGTGCAAATGGGCAGTCGGCGATGGAGAAGACAGACCGGTGCCCGGGGCGGGCTTGCGAACGGATTTGGGTCTGTCTAGGAACTCGTCGCG
>JAJFFF010000045.1 GCA_021776785.1 Planctomycetota bacterium
TATTCCAAGCACTTCTTCAACGCGCTGCCCAGCAGCCCATTGAAAAAGTCACATGGGCTGCGAGCGGATCTCGAAGCCGATCTCTGCGTCTCGAATCCTCGCTGTAGCGTTGCTACAGCTGCGGTTCGCTCCTTGATCTCGCCTCCGATCTCTCGCTCTCGCTATTCCAAGCACTTCTTCAACGGACTGCCCAGCAGCCCGTTGAAGAAGTCACATGGGCTGCGAGCGGATCTCGAAGCCGATCTCTTCGTCGCGAATCCTCGCTGTAGCTTTGCTACAGCTGCGGTTCGCTCCTTGATCTCGACTCCGATCTCTCGCTCTCGCTATTCCAAGCACTCCTTCAACGGACTGCCAGCCGTCGCTCTCGCCTCCCCCTACGCTGCGAAAATAAAAGCGGACGAACTTGGCGGATAGCGCCGTGAAATGTCGTGTCTATAGGTAGGCACGACGGAAACGAACGAGTTGGGCCCGAATGTCTGGCGGTCGTCTTTGTACGGGCGGCAGCGCGCCGCAAGTTTTGGCTTGTGCGCGCGAGCGAAAGTGAGGACTGCGCGTTGTGTCGTCGCGGCGAAACCGTGATGGTGCGCGCAGGGGAAGATGGAACCGATCGACGGCGGTCGGAAATCCCACACGGAGTGCGGCGCGCGCGTCCAACGACGCGTCGCCGTGCTCCACTTAGAAGTGAGCAAAATAGGGAGGCTACTCCTAAGTCTCCGCCCTGAGAATAGGGCCTGCGGGCTGGCTCGTTGCCAGCCCGCACGTTTGCCTCTGCGCCATCGTCTCTGCCTGGTCTTTGCCTGGTCTTTGCCTGGGGTTCTGCCTGGGGCGGGGGCGGGAGCTGCGCTTACGCGGAAAACAGGAGTGCGCGAAACGAGTCTTCGTCGGTGGTTCGCAGCAGGCGGACGCGCCGCTCCGCCCCGTTCTCTCCAAAGACAATCGAATCTTTGCCGAAGAGGGCACCCGCTTCGTAGACGCGCAGCAACTGCTTGAGCCGTCCGATGCGGTAGCGTGAACGCCCGTCCATCGCGTCCAAGTACGCGTGCAAAAAACCGAGCGCGTCGGCGCGCGTCGCCGGCGTTGCTCCCAGCGCGCGGCGAAAGAGAAACGGGTCGCGCATGGCGGCGCGACCGACCATCACGGCATCGCACGCGGTCTCGTCAAGCATGCGTTGCATGTCGCCTTGCTCTTCGACTCCGCCGTTTCCGATCACGCGCAAGGGGTGTGCGCCCGCGCCGGTCCGGGAAGCTCGGGCGCGCGCGACAACGCGGCGAATCCACTCCCAACGCGCCGGTGCCGCGTAGCTGTCGCTGCGAAGGCGCGCGTGGACCGTGACGCCAGCGGCGCCGGTGCCTCCGATCGCGTCGATCACTTCGTCGAGGCGCGAGTCGTCGTTGATGCCCGCGCGAATCTTCGCCGTCACGGGAATGGCGACCGCGTTCACGGCGGCGTCCACGATGGCGGCGATGCGCGCCGGGTCGTCGAGCAGCGCCGCGCCGGCGCCCTTGCCAAACACGCACCGCACCGGACAACCGAAATTCAGGTCGAGGAACGGCGCATCCGCCCGCTCCGCACGTTGCGCCGAAACGGCGACGAAGTCCGGCTCCGCCGCCATGATCTGGATGCCCACCGGAGTGACCGGGTGCGCGGGGCCGAGTTCGCGGACCAGCACACGCCGACTGAGGGGCGCGACGGAGATACGCTGAAACTCGGTGCAAGCCGCGCCGACGCCGCCGAGATCGAGAACAGATCCGCGAAACGCGCGGTCGGTGACGCCCTCCATCGGAGCGAGCAGCATGCGATTGGGCAGCGTCAGCGACCGGCCGTGTGGGCTGGCCAGCGTGAAGGGTTGATCGATGCGTACCGAGGCCATGCGTCAGCAGATCTCAAACGAGGCAACGCGCGGTTGAAAGACGTCGCGTGTGCGGCGAGGATACCGCAATGCTGACCGTGGCCGACCACCCTGCGCTGCGCGCCGTCTGTTTCGCCACGGATTTTGGGAGAACGCTGTCGGCGTGCGATGAAGCGAGTGCCGTGGCCGCGCGGGCCGCGTGGCTGTCGCACGAAGCGGCGGCACCGGCGGCGTCGCGCCAAAACAGAGAGGATCTGCGCCCATCGATCCGCGACCTCTTGCGCCACGGCGGCTACAAACCGACGGGACGCGGCAAGCCGGCGTCGGAGTATCTCGTGAAAGCAGCCCTCGCGGAGAAGCTCGGTCCGATTAACGCCGCGGTGGATGCGTGCAACGCCGTTTCGCTGCACAGCGGGTTTCCGATCAGCGTGATCGATCTCGACCGCGCCCACGCGCCGTTCTCCATCGACATCGCGGCGTCCGAGTCCCCTTACGTGTTCAACGCGTCGGGGCAGACGATCGCGCTCGGCGGGCTTCTCTGCGTGTTCGACGCCGACGGGCCCTGCGCGAACCCGGTCAAGGATTCGCAACGCACCAAGACCACGCCCGACACGACGCGCACGCTCTCGGTCGTCTGGGGCTGCGTCGAGTTCGAACCCGAACTAGCCCGAGCCGTGGAGTGGTATCGCGAACTTTTAGCGGCGGCGGGCGCAACGACGACCGTGTGGCATGACGGGGCGACCTGACGCTGGAGCGCTAGCGCGACTGCACGACGCGGTCTCCCGTCACCGGATCGATCAACACGACGCCACCGAGGCGCACATCAAACGTCGCGAGCAGGCCGCGCTCGGTGTCGAATGCCAACCCTTCCGGACCGCTGAGTGGCGTCCCGCGCCCGATGTCTTGACCCGATAGGTCGACCCGGGCGCCGGTGGCGAGCGTGACCGCGACAATCGCGCCCCGCACCTGATCGGCGATAAACAACCGCTGGCGATCGGTGGACAACACCATGCTTCGCAGCGTCGCGAGGGCGACGCCGGGCGAATTCGCATCGGAGACCATCGTGCGGACGCCGGTCTCCAGATCCACCGCCAAGATCGCGTCCAGCGCATCCTCGGCGACGTACAGCGTCGTCGCGTCGCGTGCGAGGCCAAACACCGATCGCAACGGCGGTCCGTTTCCGATGGCGTCGCTCGAGACGATGATGCGGTCGCCCGAGACAAGGTCGATGTGCAAGATCGCGTCGAGCACGACGTCGAACACGTAGGCCGCTTGCGCACTGGCGTCCAACGACACGGCGGTGATGCTCCCGAGCGGCGGTCCGCTGCCGACGCCGGGACCGGACAGCGTGGTCCGTTCGCCGGTGTTGGGATCGAGCGCGACCAGGGACCCCGCTGACGTTCCGCCAACGAGTCGTTGCGCCTCGGGATCGAACGCGAGCGCTTGCACGCCGGTTTCGGTGCCCGCCGCGCGCCGTGCGCCGGTCGCACGATCCACCGCGACAAACCCAGGCATCGATAGGCCCGTGAGAAACGTTTCGCCGGTCGTCATGTCGAGGGCGAGTACGTTGGCGCCGGTCGCGAGCGGTCCGCTCCCCGCGCCCGAATCGACAAGGACCGTGCGCGTTCCCGTGGGCACGCTCACTGCGACGATGGCGTCGAGGACCGGATCGGCCACGAGCACTTGGGTGCGCGAAGGATCGAACGCGATGCCGGCGGCGGTGGTAAGACTCGGGCCCTCGCTGAACCGATTCGAAATCTCGGTCCGGTCACCGTCGCCCAGTTCAACTTCGAGGAGCGAGCCGTCCGCCGTGTTGAGCACGAACGCGCGCTGTCCTGCGAAATCGGCGCAGAGGTCTTCGCCGAACCCGAGTCGCGGCCCGAAACCCGTGAGGTCGTTGGAGACCACCGTGCGCACACCGGTTGCAACGTCGATGGCATACACCGTCGCCGGGCTGGCGCTCAGCGCATACACAATCGTTTCATCCGGCGTGACGGCGGCGCCGCGCGGCTGCGTGACCAACTCGCCCGCTCCTCGATCGGGGCTCGACCAGGGAACGCGATCACCCGAGTCGAGATCCACGCCAAACAACGTGAGAAGGGCGGCGTCCAAAACGTAAACGTTGTTGCCCACGCCCGGATACGCGACGACGCGCGGCACGCTGAACGGGAGGCCCAAGCCGCCGGCCATGTCACCGGAGATCGGCGTTCGATCGCCGGAGAGAAGATCGACGGAGAGGAGTTCGCGCGTATCCAACACGAACACGCGTCCTCCCGCCGCGTCGGGCGCGAGGCCGACGGGGCTTGCGAACGGGGGGCCGCTGCCGACATCGCCGCGCGCCGCGACTTCGAGCGCGCGCGTCCCCAACGACAGCGTGAGCAACGTCTTGGATTGCGTGTCGAGGATCGCTAAGACATCGCCCAGGAGCGCCACATCCGCCGGCCCGACCATCGACAGGGCGGCGTTCACGCGGAGGGCGTCGAACTCGCGATCGATGCCGCCCGCGGCGTCCTCGACCTCGAGGGCTAAGTCGTTGGGCCCCTTGGTCAGGGGAACGGTCGCGCGCCACGTCGCAAAGCCATCGGAGCTGGTCGCGGCCTGGCCGTTGACGCGTACGGCGGCGACATCGGCGCCGTCGCGCGTCTGCCCGACGACGGTGATCATCGTCGCGTCGGTGCGCGCGTTCGCCGTCGGAAACACGATGAATGCGGGCGGGATGCGAACCAACTCGACGAGGCCGACCGCCGTGGCGAGCGTGGGCGCGTTCACGCCGTCGCTGACACGGACCACAATGCGATAACTCCCCAGCGCGATGCCGCTCGTCACCCAGGAGACGCTGCTCTCGGCATCGTTTGCATCGGTGCGGCCCGTAGCGACGATGAATTGATCGTCGGTCGTGGCGAGATCGCCATCGCGGTCGGCGAACACATCCGTTGTCGCGTCATCGTCGGGGTCGTTGTCGCGAAACCGAATCGCGAGTGCGTCTCCGCGCGTGACCTGCACGTTGACGGCCGGGCTCAAGATCACGACGGTGGGAGCGGTGTTGGGAGGCGGCTCACTTCCGTTGCTGCCGCACGACGCAATCAAGACAATCCCAAGACTAATGCTCAAGACGAGGACGTGGCGCATGGCCATCTCCGGACCCCAACCGATGGCCCCAACCATCCGCATTGTACGGGCGAGTCGCGCGCACATCACGCGAAGTGTTCTCCGATCTGTGCAAACACGCGGTTCACCTCGCGGATGAGTGCCGTGTCGCTCGTGTTGTGTGCGAACTCTGCGAGAGCGGCGCCGTGGTGGAGGGCGCGCGCGATGGCGCGACGGCGCGTAATCGTCGAAATTTCGCCGTACGCATCTTCGAACTCTTGCCACGCTGCGGGTGGCAGGAACGACCACGCCACCGCGAGGTCGCACGCGGATTCGCCGTAGTGCGCGTCGCCCCAGTCGATGATGCCCGCGAGCGCGCCGTCCTGCACCAAAACGTGTCGGGCGTAGAGATCACCGTGGACCAAGCACAGCGGTCGATCGGACGCGGGCGCCGTCAGGAGTCGGACGAACCGGCTGGCTTCCGTCAGAAGGCCGCGTTCTTCCAAGCTGCGCAACCGCTGGAGCGTGCGCGCGCTGCGGCGGCCGAGCGCCATGCGACCGATCGCATCGCCCGTTAATCCGGGGATGTGCCATGAGGCGCGTGCGGCGAGCGGTGCGAGGACGTGGCGACGGGCGCGGTCGCGAACTCGCTCCAATGTGCGCGCGGATCGCGACCGTTTCCGGTGGGGCGCACGTTCGAGAGTGGTCGCTGCGACCGGCGTCGCATGCAACGCGCGCAAAAACGAGGCAACGGGCCGGGCGAGGGGGATGCGTTGTCGATCGGAAAGATCCAACCGGCACGCCGTTTCGCCGGGCAAGTAGCGGTAGCCCGCGAACGGCCATCCGAAGGCCGGCGAAGCCGCGGCAACGTGTTTGACTTCCGGAATTGGACACGGCAGGGCGTGTTCCAACGCCGGCAAGATACGGAGCTCGTGGGTCAGCAGTTGGGCGCCCATTTCACGCCGCGGAAACCGAAAGACGAGCTCTTCGCCCACCCGATAGACCACGTTGTCCCAACCGGCGCTCAATCGCGTCACGGCGAGCGCCGCAAGGTCGGGAAAATGCGCCGCGATCAAAGCCCGAGCTTGCGATGCATCGATCTCGCTGTCGGACTCCCACGGATGCATGGGCGCATCATACCGGTGAACCGTTGCGCGCGGTTGCGGGATCTCTTCGTGTATGCATACCTTCGTTTTCCGCTGCGTGGCCCTCTTGTTTCTGGGGGGCGTCGCGTGCGTCGGCGCGCGTCCGCCCAAGGACGCGCGCGTCGTCGAGCTTCACGATCTTGCGGCGTCTCGCGACGCCGACGATTTCGTGGTTTTTTTTCCGGCCGGGACCGTGCTGCCCGTGGCGGTGGCGATCGAGACGCCCTGGGCGACGGCGGCGCATGATCGCGCATTCGACGTAACGTTTGCGCGCGACGTCTATTGGTCCCCGCGCCGGCCGCATTGGATTTCGTGGGACGGCGTCGCGTGGGAGCGGTGGGACCGCACCTTTCGCGGTCGTCTGCAAGTCGGACTCGCGCAGTCTCCGGGCGATGGCGCCACGCGCGGGAATGTTTCCGTCACGCTCATGCCGCGGTAGAGTCGGTGCATGAACGAACGCGCTCGGTCCGCAGTCTTGGGCGCCCTGATCGCGGACGCCGCCTCGCTCGGCACGCATTGGATTTATGACGTCGCGCGCGTCCGCGAAGTGGGCGGTGCGACGCCGGAGTTTCTTGAGCCGCGCCTGGAAAACTATCGCAACACGCAGGCGTACTTCGCCCATGCGGGGAAGCGGAGCGGCGATCTTACGCACTACGGTGAGCAACTGATGGTCGCTCTGCGCGCGCACGCACGCAGTGGCGGCCCGTTCGACGCGGTGGCGTTTGAGAAGGAGTTCGTGGCGGCGTTTGGGCCGGGCGGAACGTGGATCGGTTACATCGACTTCGCGACCCGCGAGACCCTGTACAACATCGAGCGGCTTCGCCGCGCCTCCCTGGACGCGGCGCGCGCGATCGACCTGGGCGAATTTGAGAAAGACCGTTCGCTGATGGAAGCGAAGGTGATGGTGAACGTGCGCATCGCCAGCGGCGCGCAGCTCGATGCGGCCATGGCGAAGGCCGTGGGTATCACGCATCCCGGCAACGAAGTGCTGACGGCACTGGGACAGAAGATGGCGCAGGCCGTTTCGCGCGCCCGCGGCGGCGCGCGGGGCGCGGACGACACGCAACTTCCCGCGGTCAGCCGTTTGCCCGCGCTCTTGGCTTCGGGCGCGGACGATGCGGTCGTGGAGCGCGTTGTGCGCGCCACCAACGACAACGACGACGCGGTCGCGTGGGCGCAACCGATTTGGCGTGCGTTGCAACATGCCGCCGCCGGCGCCACGCCGCGCGAGGCCGTCGCGCGAGCGGCAGCGTCATCGGAAGGTGTTGTCGGCCAGACCTTAGTCGACGCGCTCGCGTGCGCGTCGGCCGAAGAAGCCGCCGCTCAGTACGGTCGCGCCTGCCCCTTGCCGCAGTCCGCTCCGGTGATTTTCGCGGTGGCGACGCACGCTCCTGACTTCGAAGCGGCGGTGCGCGACAATGTGTGGGCAGCGGGCGACAACGCCGGACGCGCGGTGATTTTGGGCGCGCTGTACACGGCGGACGCGTGCCCGGATGCATGGAAACAACGGGTTCCCGCTCTCCAAGAGGCCGAAGCGCTCCTCGCTCGTTTTTGACATTCCGATGACGACGGCGTGACGCCGAAGCCTATGCTGGGCAGCATGAAAATGATCGGTTGCTTGTTGCTTTGCCTGACGACGGCGTTCGCCGACGAAACATCTGAACTCGTGGATCGCCTGTTCGACAAGGACGCGGAGGTGCGCGCTGCGGCACGTGAGGAACTTGTGAAACTGGGCGACGGCGCTCTCGCCAAAGTCCTCAAGCGCATCGAAGAACGCGAAGCGGGTCCCTCCGTCTTGCAGGTCTACGACATCCGCGACTTCAAGACGATCAAGAAGTGGTGGCCCGTTGTGAAGGGCCGGATCGCACATGTCGGGAAGAAGGCGAACGTTTCGTTCGACGACACGCGCGGCACGGCGGTCGTGTTGGCTTCCAATGACCTGCACGCAAAAATTGCGGCCGAGCTTGACGAGATGCGCAAGCGGATGGGTACGTTCGTCATGATCGAGGCGCGCGTTCTCCAACTCAAGAAGCCCGTTGCGAACATGCCGCAGGCCATGGACAAGTCCAAGCTCGACGCCTGGGTGAAGGAGCATGGCATTACGGTCATCAACTCGCCGCGCCTCACGACCCTAAACGGTGAAGTCGCGTCGGTTTCGATCGCGAACCAGCGTTCCTACGTCAAAGATTTCGAAGTGGAGTCCAGCGAGTCGGGCGTGATCGCCGATCCGGTCATCGACATCATCACAAGCGGACTCGATGTGAAAATGCGTGCCGTCGTGAGCCATCCGAAGTTGGTTCATGTGGCGTTGGTCGCCAAGATCGCCGAGATCGAGCGTGATATGCCGACGCTCCATCTTCCGTTGCCGATCGGTCCGGGCGTGGACGTGCAGTTCCCCGTGGGGTCGTCGCATTCGGTGCGACGGATGCTCTCGTGCAAGCCGCGGTCGTTTCAGTTCGTGGTCGTCGATGCGAAGACCGTGATCGCCGTGCACGCCATGGCGATTGAGGTGAAAGATATCGGCGAGGTGCTGCGTCCCTTGGGTGAGCCCGAATGGGAAGACGGCGCGCCCGTCGATCGTCGCGGCAAGACCGAGAAAAAAGACAAGTAGCGCGCGCTGCGCAACGGTCGGTTCGCTAGGGGCCGTTCGCTATTGGCCCTTCAGGTTGACCGCTTGCCCGATGCCGATCGCCGCGATGCGTTGTAATGTGCTCATGTTCGCTTCCCCCATGCCGATGGCGTGAATCTCGACCTTGCGAAAGAGATTGAGACGCGTGACATCGGTCACCAGGTAGTTCGATCGCGCATACGGACCCGGAAAGTTCAGCGTGCTCGCCTCCTGGTTGGTGCGGACGCCGGTTTCGGGGTCGCCCACCGAATCCCACGGGTCGCGCTGATCCGTGCCGGCCCAGTCGTCCCAACTCGGATCGCCATCGGAGAGCAAAAAGATCACGTCGCATCCCTTCCACGTGGACCGGTTGACGTACTCGCCCGGGCCGACGGCGCCCTTTCCCTTGAGCTTAAAGGCGCGATGCATGCCGCCGTGCATGTTCGTGTTGCCTTTGAGCGTGCCGTGTTCGCGGGTCGCTGTGGCCGACCCCGCGCGTAGTCCGTCAAGTTCGGCGAACACCTTTTTGACGTTGCCCGCCGTCGCACTGACAAGCCCGCGCGTCGCGCTCAGCGCGGCCGATTTGTCGCCAAACCAGATCACGCAAAAATACTGATGCTCTTCTAAGCCGAGCAGCGATGTCTTGAGTAGCTCGCGCGCGGCGTCAAAGCGTGTCTTGACCTTGCTCCAATCGACAGCCTTGAACGCTTTTTTCCACGCGTCGCTCTTGGAGGCGCGGCGCTTGGCGGTCTTGCCCGTGATCGGACCTCGCGGCAACTTCTCCAATTCCTTGGGAGAAAGCGGCGTCAGCATCGAGTCGGACATGTCGATGACGTAGCAGATCCGGTCGCCGTTGGCTTCGATGCCCGCAAACGTCGGCTTCTTCTCGTCGTAGCCCTTTTGCGTCGCCGTCTTGCCGCCCGACTGCACAAAGTTGAGCTCGGCCAGCCAGCGCGCCGGGTTCGTCCACACGTAGTTGGTCTTAAAGAGCCGCGCGAAGTAACGACCCATCACGATTTTGGTGCGCTTCGACATCGTGGGGCGTTCCATCTGCTTGATCAACGCTTCGGCAGGCGCGCGGAACGCGGGCTTGGCTTTGTACTCGTGCAGGTTGCAGAGTGCCGCCGTCATGCTCTCGATCAAGATGGCGCGGTCCAGCGGTTTCTCGGGCAGCTTGTTGACGAGTTCCACGATCAACTTCATCATTGCCGGATCGAAGCGCAAGCGGAGCACCTCGATGGCCGTGCAACGCAAGAACAGGTCGCTCCTGCTCTTTGCAAGATCGATGAGATCGTCGGGTCCCTTGTTCTCGTGGTGCGCCAGCAGCGTGCGGTACCAAAGCCACGCGTCGACCGGCTTGCCGTGCCGGCCGCGCCACGTGACGAACTTGTCGGCGTGCTTTTCTTCCGCGAACACGTCGCCGACCATGTGCGCAATGAGGTAACGCGTTTGGAGCGCCGGCTTGCCCGGTTTGGCGTAGTCGCGAATGAGGATGTCGAGCGCGCGATCGTCCTCGGTGTCCGCCAGAAGTTGGCGCCCTAACGTGCGTTTGCGCAGCGTCTTGCGCTTGACCAAGATGTTGTAGCGTTTGAGGATTTCGTCATAGCTCTCGCGGGCGTCCGCCGCTCCGAAGAGCAAAACGACCACAAGCAGCCAGCGCACGTGGGGGACCATACCGGGAGTATAGAGGAACGCGTTGCGTATGCGCACGCCATGCTCCTGTTGCGCCCCTGTCGCCGGTGTCCTTACACTGCGACACACCGTCGCGCCGCAGGCGCATGTGTCCAATTCGCTTATTTTCGCCAACCCAACGCTGTGGTCCCAATCGGCGTGGGACTTTTCTGCCTGGCATGCCGCTGCGTGGAATGCTGCTGCGTCGGATGTTGCCGCGTGGGGCGATGCCCTATGCAGTACTCCATGGAGTATCCCGTCGAGTATCCCGTGGAGTGCTTCGCTCGCGGCCGCCGCCGCGCCCATGGTCGGGTCGTTTCTCCTAGGGGCGCTCGTGGTCTGGACACTCGTCCGCACCGGCCAGCGGCGCCGCCTCGCCCACGCTCGCCGCCGGGGCCAGCGCGCCGAAACGCTCGGATTCCGGCTACTCGCGCGGCATGGCTATCGCGTGCTGCGCCGTGAAGTGCGCAGCTATTCCACGCTGGAAGTCGATGGCCGGCGCGTGAAGTTTCCGGTCCGGGCGGACGGGATCGCCCGTCGTCGATGGCGGCGCTACGTGGTCGAAATCAAGAGCGGCGCGAGTGCGACCCTGCGGCATCGGGAAACGCGGCGGCAATGCATCGAGTACGCGCTCTCGTATCGATGCCACGGCGTCTTGCTCGTGGATCCCGAGGCGGGCCGCATTTGGGTCATCAAGATTTGAAAAGGCGTCTCCCGGGACCGAAAATGGTGAGGGCGTCGGCCACCCTTCGAAACTTTGCGCGCGTCGCAAAGATCATTAGCATGCTAACGATATGGCCGATCTGACCTTTGACTTCGAGCGGAGCTTTGCGCATACGATCTGCTCCCTCTCGCATGCCATGGAGCGCGCGCTCAACGCGGAACTCGACCGGCATGGCATTACGATTCGGCAAGCGCAGGTGCTCGGATGCCTCGTGCGCGATCCGGGCATGACCCAGGCCGCGATGGCGCGCCGGATGCGCGTGGAGCCGCCGACGCTTGCCGGGGTGTTGTCCCGCATGGAACGGGACGCATGGGTGAAACGAACACCCGACCCCGTCGATCGGCGGTGCAAGCGTGTCGAGCTGCGCGCCCCGGTTCGCCCGGTGTGGCGCAAGATCGTGCGCTGCGTCCAACGCGTCGAACGCCAAGCGCTTCATGGCGTGAGTCCGACACGCGTGCGCTCCGCGCAACGCGTTCTCAATCAAGTCTTAAAAAACCTCGCGTGTGAGGAGTCCGTCTCATGAGAGTGCTCGGAGTTTTGTTGTTAACCACCGTGCTCGCGACCGCCCAGCACGGGCCTTCGCTCGTCGAAGTCGCGCCGGTCGAATCCAAGATCATCACGTCCACCCGCGCGTTCGTTGGATCCGTCGAAGCGATGAAGACATCCGATGTCAGCGGCGAAATCGCGGGTCGCGTCGTTCAATTTCTTGCGCGTCAGGGGCAACGCGTGGCGGCGGATCAACCGCTGGCCGTCCTGCGCTCCACCAACATCGACATCCGGTTGCGTGCCGCGCGCGCGGAATGGCAACTGCGGAAGGCCGAACTCCTCGAGCTCGAAAACGGCGCCCGCCCTGAAGAGCTTCAGCAGGCCCGCGCGCGTTTTGGTCAAGCCGAAGCGGCGTTCGACGTGCAGGCGTGGAAGCTCGCCAACGCGCGCAAGCTCGTCGCGAGCTCCACGATCAGTGCGGATGCGCTTCGGGACGCGGAATTGGCGTCGCGGGTCGCCGAACAGATGCTGCTCGAATCCAAAGCGTCGCTTGCTTTGGTCGATGCGGGTCCCCGCGCCGAACGCAAGGCGCAGGCGCAAGCGCGAGTCGATGCACAGCAAGCGGAAGTCGATCGACTGGTCGACCTCCAGGAGCGCCACACGATTCTTGCGCCGTTTGCGGGGTACGTGCTGGAGGAGTTCACCGAAAAGGGCCAATGGCTCAAGGAAGGTGATCCGGTTGCTCGCATCGCGGCGCTCGACGAGGTCGATGTCGTGGTTCCCGTCTTGGAGGACTCCGTGGGCGCGGTGCAAATCGGAGACACCGTTGCCATCCTGTTCGACGCGCTCGGCGCCCGCGAGTTTTCCGGGAAAGTGCAAGCGATCGTGCCTCAGGCGGATCGCCGTGCCCGGACGTTTCCGGTGAAGTTGCGGTTGGCGAACCCGAAGCAGGGCGACCAGCCGACGTTGCGCATCGGCATGTTCGCGCGCATTCAACTCCCGGTGGGTCCGAAGACAAAAGCGCTCCTCATTCCCAAGGATGCGCTCGTGCTCGGCGGCCCGGCGCCCACGGTGTACGTGTTCGATCCAAAAACGAACACGGTTCAACCGGTGCCCGTGGCGACGGGGCGCGCGATGGACGATCGCATCGAAATTGTTAAGGGCCTAGCCCTCGGTCAACAAGTCGTGACGAAGGGCAATGAACGGTTACGCCCCGGCCAACCCGTTCAGCTTGCGAAGTAACTGCACATGGTTGAATCGTTTGTTCGCAATCCGGTCAAGGTCGCCGTCGGCGTCATCTTGGTCGCGCTGTTCGGCACCATCGCGCTCATGGAGATGCCGATGCAGCTCACGCCGGAGGTCATCACGCCGACGATCACGATCGAGACGCGTTGGCCCGGCGCCAGTCCGCAAGAGATCGAGCGCGAGATCGTGCAGGAGCAGGAAGAACAGCTCAAGGGCGTCGAAGGCGTCGCGAAGATGACCGGCGAGTGTATGGACTCGACGGGGCGCATCACGTTGGAGTTCATCGTCGGGACCGACATGAGCGCGGCCTTGCTCAAGGTCAATACGCGCTTGCAGCAGGTGCGCGAGTATCCCGAGGACGCCGACGAGCCCGTGTTGAGTACGGCGAACTCGGGCGACCAACCGGTCGGGTGGTTTATCCTGCGCGCACGGGTCGCCCGCCGCGAACAGGTCGAGGCGTTTGTCGAGAAGAACCCGGCGCTCCGGGACACGCTGCAGCCCGTTTTGCGCGCGCACAACACGGGATTGGCGCTGCGGCGATTGACCGCACTTGTGAAGGCGCACCCAAAGCTCGCCGAGCTGATGCCGCCCGACGTGGATGTCGCGAAGATGCGGACGTTTGCCGAAGACGTCATTGAAGCGCGTTTCGAACGCGTCAAAGGCGTCTCCAACGCGAACGTGTTGGGCGGTCGCGAGGAGGAATTGCAGGTCGTGCTCGATCCGCAGCGCCTCGCCGCGCGCGGTCTCACCATCGAAAACATTCGCGCGGCCCTCCGCGGGCGTAACCAGGACACCTCGGCGGGAGACTTCTGGGAAGGCAAGCGTCGCTACGTCGTGCGCACGCTCGGCCGCTTCGATACGCCTGCGCAAGTCGAAGCGGTGGTGGTGTCGAAGCGCGACGGCCGCTCGATTTATCTGCGCGACGTCGCGGACGTGCGCTTGGGCCACAAAAAAGCCGACGGAACGGTGCGCAACTTCGGGGCGACGTGCATCGCAATCAACGCCGTGCGCGAGAGCGGCGCCAACGTGCTCGACGTCATGGACGGTCTGTACGAAGCCGTGCGCGAGCTAGACGCCGGGATCTTAAAAGATCGCGGCCTCCAACTCGAACAGGTCTACGACGAGACGGAGTACATCTATTCCGCGGTCGGGCTCGTGCGGCAAAACATCGTGTACGGCGGCATCCTGACGATTCTCGTGCTGCTCGTGTTCTTGCGCAGTGCGCGTTCGACGCTCGTGATCGCGCTCGCGATTCCTACCAGCGTCATCGGGTCGTTCCTGCTGCTCGGCCTGATGGGGCGCTCGCTCAACGTCATCAGCCTCGCGGGGATGGCGTTCGCGATCGGCATGCTCGTGGACAACGCGGTCGTCGTGTTGGAAAACATCTATCGCCGCTATCAGCAAGGCGAGAGTCGCTGGGAAGCGGCGGTCAAAGGCACAACCGAGGTGTGGGGTGCGGTGTTTGCCTCGACGCTCACAACACTCGCCGTGTTCTTGCCCGTGTTGTTTGTAAAGGAGGAAGCGGGCCAGCTGTTTCGCGACATCGCACTCGCGATCAGCTGCTCGGTCGGACTGTCGCTGCTGATTTCGATCACGGTGATCCCGACTGCGACCGCGCGCATTCTGGCGCGGCGCGGACACAAGGAGCGGGTGCCCGGCCGCGTGGCACGACTGCTCGGCGTGCTCGCGTCCCCGCTCACCTGGTTTGGAAGCACGGTTTCGAACGTGATCGTCGGCGTCAACCGCTGGCTGCAAGGCGGCTGGGTGCGACAGCTTGTGGTGGTGGCCGCGATCGTCGGCGCGGCCGTGTTTGGTTCGTATGCGCTGATGCCCAAAGTCGAATACCTACCGACGGGCAACCGGAACCTCGTGTTCGGCATCGTGTTGCCGCCGCCGGGCTACAACTTGGACGAACTGGTCTCGATGGGCGAGCGCATAGAGGAAGAAATGCGGCCTTACTGGGACGTCGATCCGGGGTCGGATGCCGCGCGCGCCTTGTCCTATCCGCCGATCCGCGACTTTTTCTTTGTGGCGCGCGGGCGCCAGGTGTTTCTCGGTGTGCGCGCGGTCGACCCGCTGCGCTCGGGCGAACTGGTACCGCTGGTGCAAAAAGTTGGCGCCGCGTTGCCCGGTGTCTTTGCCATCGCCAAGCAGTCCAGTTTGTTTGAGCGCGGCCTCACGGCGGGCCGCACCGTCGATATCGAAATCACCGGGCCCGAACTCGATCGCCTGGTGCAGATTGGGTTTCGTGTCTTCGGTTCGACGATGGCGGCGATCCCCGGTGCGCAGGTGCGACCGATTCCCAGCCTGGACCTTTCCAACCCCGAGGTGCATGTGAAGCCGCGGTGGGAGCGCACCGAAGAGTTGGGCATCAACGCGCGCGAACTCGGGTATGCCGTGGACAGCTTTGTCGACGGCGCGTTCGCGGGCGACTTTTTCTCGGGCGGCGAGAAAATCGACCTCACGCTGGTCGGCAAGGAGAAGTTCGCCGGGCGCTTCCAGGACCTTGAGGATCTTCCGATCGTCACGCCGAGCGGCGTCGTGCCGCTGCGCGCGCTGGCCGATATCGAACTCAGCAGCGGTCCCGAACAAATCAACCGCCGCGAACGCGTGCGCGCGATCACGATCAGCGTTTCGCCCCCCGAAACGATGGCGTTGGAAGATGCGATCGAGACGATTCGCACCAAAGTTGTCGCGCCGCTCAAAGAATCGAACGCGATCGGCGGTGAGTATCGCATCGCGCTGGCGGGTACGGCGGACAAACTGGCCGCGACGTGGAAGGCGCTGAGTTTCAACGTGCTGCTCGCGTTGCTGATTACGTACTTGCTGCTCGCCGCGCTGTTTGAGTCGTGGCTGTATCCGTTCGTCATTATCTTGAGCGTGCCGCTGGGCGCCGTCGGCGGGTTCTTAGGCCTCTGGACGCTCAACCTGTTTGTTTATCAGTCCCTGGATGTGCTCACGATGCTCGGCTTCGTGATCCTGATCGGAACCGTCGTCAACAACGCCATCCTCATCGTCCACCAATCCTTGCATCTCATCCGCGAGGAATCGATGACGCCGGAGGAAGCGATTCCGGAAGGCGTTCGCACGCGCATCCGCCCGATTTTCATGACGATGTTCACGACCGTGTGCGGACTGTTGCCGTTGGTCGCATTCCCCGGTGCAGGGAGCGAACTCTATCGCGGGCTGGGGAGCGTGTTGTTGGGCGGACTGGCGCTATCGACCGTGGTCACGCTGTTTTTGGTGCCGACGTTTTTCCGGCTCGCTTGGGGTATCCGTTCCGGCCTCGCGCGCGTGCTCGGCTTGCAAAAGTCAACCGCCGCGAGCGCGGGTGAGTAGCGCTTCGTTTTTCTGAATGGTTTTGGCGATGGCTTGCGCGGTCTGCGGCTCGATCGGCTCGTAGAGCTCTTGCGCCTCCCTAAAAAGCGCGATCCCGCGTTCCAGCTCCGCGATGGCACGGGCCTGATCCTGGCGAGCGCCGTAGTAGTACGCCATCGATGAGTGGCGGGACCCTCGCACCCGCGTCGCGCGCGCGCGCAGCCGTTTGGTTGTCTGATCGTTGGGAGACCGCTTGTCGAGCTCGTCGAGTTCGACAAGCGCCTGATCGATCGAGCGCTTGGACTCTTCGTAGTTAGCAACACGCGTCATGGAATCGGCCAGCACCAATCGTGATTCGCAGCGCGCGTGATGACGCTTGAGCGTGTCGGGTGAACGCCGCACGCCGGTCTCGCTCAGGCGTAGACCTTCGCGGGCCAAAGAGAGCGCCGCCGACAGGTGCAACCACGCGCGCTTTTTTCTCGCCGCACCCGGTTCCACTTCGGTTTCTTCCTCGGTAAACGGCAACCCCCAGTACCGCGCGGCCGTGCCGCGATGGGCGCGAGAGAGGCGCACGACCACAAGGCCAAGCGTCGAACTCGTCCCGGAGTTGTTTGGTTCCAAAGTCAAGCGACGCCGCAGGTACGTTGCCGCTTTCTCGTAGTGAGACAGCGAGACGGCTTGTTGGCGGCGCGTGCGCGCCAGGTCGCCGTAGCGCATGTACAGCAGGCCGAAGCGAGTCAGGAGGGGCGCTTCGGACTCGAAGCGAGTTTTCGCGAGGTTGAACGCATCGCGCGAGGCGTCGAGGTGTGTCTGCGCCTTGTCCACTTCGGTCCGCGCGATGTAGGACTGGCCGAGATTGCCGTGCACTTCACCGAGAAGCATCGGTCGTTGCGGCGTTTTGTCATCCGCGATGGCGTGGGCCGTCTTAAGAGCACGTTTCAGGAGAGCCAATCGCCCGTCCGAACGGATGGTGTGCTCGCGCCACGCACGCCCGAGCAGAAACGACGCCCAACGCGCGTGCAGCTCGCGATCACCGGCGGCCGTTTTGAGCACGCGTTGAAACCACGCCTCCGCCTGTTCGCTGTGGTGTTTCGCCTCCGCGACCTGACCCGAGCTCGCCAAAAAGTCAGCCATTTGGATGTGCGCCAAGATCAGGTCGCGCGCGACGTCGTCCCGCGCGTCGGTTTTCGCAAGCGCCTCGAGCTCTTGGAGCGCGTTTCGTTGAAGCGAAAGTGCGCGCTTCGTTGCTCCCAGACTCTCGGAAAACTGCGCGCCGTACATGCGGCTCAGATGCGTGGCCGTCCGCGCGGCGAGGTGGCGGAGTCCCGGCTCGTCGCCCGCTTCGATCTTAAGTTCGTTGAGGCCGCGCTCCAGAGACGCGGCGATGATGCGTCGGGCGCGCAAGGAACCGGGCACGGGCTCGAGTTCATCAAAGAACTCGCCTGCGATGTCGCTCATCGCGCGCTGCGCCGCGTTGAGCATGCGGGCCGTGCGCCGCTGCTCGCTCTGCGCGCGCCGGGAGGCTGCGCGTGCATCCGCCGCCGCGCGCACGCTGACGATCGTCAAGGCGATCAACGCGACGGCCGCGATCGAGCTCAGTACGACGAGCGCCCGGTTGCGTTGTGCGAACAGGCGCAGGTGATACGACCAGCTCGGTGTGCGTGCGCTCACGGGTGCGCCGCGCCCGAACCGCCGCAGATCGTCGGCGAAGGCCGCCATCGACTCGTACCGCTCGCCCGGCGTCCGCGCGAGCGCGCAGCGAACGATGAGTAAAAGATCGGGCGGGATGGCGTCCGCCGCGGGAATGCGCGCTTGATCGACCCGTTGCGCAACCTGAACAACGTCCAGCCCCTTGAGGTCGTACGGCAAAGATCCCACAAGCAGCTCGTAGAGCACCATGCCGAGCGCGTAAACGTCGCTGCGCGTATCGACTTCGTCGTGACGGCCCAATACTTGTTCCGGGCTTGCGTAGGCGAGCGTTCCGAGCACCTGTCCCGTGCGCGTGAGCGTGACGGCGTCTTGGTCCGCCGCCGTCTTCGCGACGCCGAAGTCGATGACTTTGGCGTGGCCTTCCGCGTCCACCAAGATGTTGCTCGGCTTGAGATCGCGGTGAATCACGCCGCGCTGGTGTGCGTGTTGCACGGCGTCGCAAACTTGCGCGACCAGTTTCACAATCGCTTCGGTCGCACAGGATTCGTCGGCGACAAAACTTGTGATCGCGCGCGCGTCGCGCACGAGCTCCATCACGATGTAGGGCATGGTCACACCCGAACGGTCGCGGTGGGTTCCCGCCTGATACACCTGCGCCACGCCCGGATGACGCAGACCGCCAAGGATGCTGGCTTCGTGCTCGAAGCGGATGCGCTCCTCTTCCGTCGAGATCGTCGATCGCATCAGTTTGAGCGCGACCGTGCGTTGCGGTGACTCCTGCGTCGCTTCGTACACCACGCCCATGCCGCCGTGCGCGATGCGGCGGACGACCTTGCAGCCGCCGATGGATTTGCCGAGCCATGCGTCCGCGCCGTCGGACCACGACGCCATCTCGGAGCCGGTGGGCGGGCGCCATCCGCGCGCGGCATCATCGGCGCGCAGCAAGGACTCGACGTCACGATGGAGTTCCTCGTCGTCGTCGCACGCCTGTCGCAGGGCGCCGGCCCGCTCGCCGGGCGGTAGCTGGCGGATCGTGTCGAACAGGTCTTCGATACGTCGCTGGCGCTGCGGGTCAGTGGGTGGGCGGCTCGTCACGGCGCCGCTATCTTAGCGTTGTCGCCGGGCGGCGCGTTCGCCAAAAAAAAGGCGGGGCGAGCATCAACCTCACCCCGCCTTGCGTTAACGATCCAACGGATCGTTAGAATTTCACGGGTCAGCCGTAGAGCGGCGCGGTCGTGACTTTGACCGGCTTGCCGGCGAGCGTCGCATCCGCCGCGTTCTTAAGGTGCGGCTTCTTCACCGCATCCGCGTTCCGCGGGTTGTCGTCGATGCCACCACGGAACGTGATCACACGCTTGGCGTTGGCCAACACCACTTCCGGTGTTTTGGTGACTTTGAGCGCCTTTGCGATCGAGGCGTCCTTGTCGTTGTAGAAGACGCCGCTAAATCCAGCCGTCTTGTGGTACGCGACTTTCTTTTCCTGCGACGTCTTGCGCGTCGGGTAGACCATCACGAAGTCGAGGCCCTTTGCTTTGTAGGACTTCGCCATCTCGGCCAACCGCTTCTGGTAGACCTTGCAAAACGGGCACGTCTGACTCATGAAGACATACACGGTTGCGCGCGTCGTCTTGTGCGAGTCGAATTCCTGCTTGACGGCTTTGTCGCCGTTAAACGTCCAAGCCTCGCCCTTAAAGTGCGGGACGAGGTTGCCGACCGCCGTGCCGACCTTCGGCGTCTTGGCAGTGGTCGGCGTCTTGCTCTCTTGGGGAGCTTTGTCTTCGGCAAGTGAAACCGACGTGACAAGCGCCAACATCAATAATGTGGTTCGGACCATGTTTCTAAATTCTCCTTCTTGGCCTATAGCCTAGAACCGAGTTCAACGGCTTGCAGCCGGGACCATCACGATCCCATGTGAAATCGGTTCTAAGAGTTACCCCTGCATACGGCTGTGTCCATCGGATTTGTCGGCCGATTTCGGGCATATGGGCATGGAACCCGATGGATAGCGGTTGGTTTTGTTGCCTGTCCAAGATTGGACCGCCCCCGAGCAAAAAATAGCGCCCCCGCGCGACGTTTTCGCCGCCGCGGCAAGAAAGGGGGTGATGAAGCGATGGTTTCTCTCTCTCCTGGTGCCCGGCTATCGGGCGCTCCAACACGGCAACCGGCGGCGTGCGCTGGCATGGCAAGGCGTGTTTGTGGCGCTTTTTGTCGTGGCCGGCTTGACGTCGGTGTGGTCCTCTCCGGCCGGCGGCGCCCTGTTCTTGGTGGTGTTTGTCGCGTGCTGTATCGCGGGCTCGCGTGACGGCCGCGATCGCGGCGCGCCGGCGACCCTGCAGCCGCACGAGTGGGCGTGGATGATCGCGCCGCAGGTGCTGGTCGTCCTCATCTTGGCGATCCCGGCGTGGCGTCGTTCCATCGTGGGCTTGGAGGTGTACGTGACACCGACGCGATCCAACGTGCCGACGCTGCACGCGGGTGACCGGTTTGTTGTTTCGCGCCGCGTGCGTCCCGCCGTGCGCGGCGAGATGATTCTCTTTCGCGCGCCCGACGGCACCGGGCAAGTCCACATCAAGCGCATTGTCGGCATCGCGGGCGATGTCGTGGCGGGGGGGCCGACCGGGTTCACAGTCAACGGTCACACGGTGCGCGACGACACCGTCGATGCGTTCGGGCCGGTGACCGTGGCCCCGGGTCATGCGTTCGTTTTAGGAGACAACGTCAAAAACAGTCGCGATAGCCGCCACTACGGTTCCATTCAGAAAGAAGCAATCACCGGCCACCCGCTTTACGTAGTGTGGTCGAAGCAATGGCGAAACATCGGCCGCACTCTCCGTTAGAAGTTTTGCTCCAAGACGAGCGCTGGTGCCGCACCCTGGCGCGGCGTTTGGCGGGCGATGCCGGCGACGACCTCTTGCAGGACGCGTGGTTGGCAGCGGTGCGTCGTGCGCCGACCGGCAACGCGCGCGCGTGGTTTCGTGCGGTGTTGCGCCACTTGTTGGCGCAGGAGTACCGGCGGACCGGGCGGCGAACGCGCCGCGAGAAACACGCCGCGCAGAATGATCACGTGCATTCCACCGCCGAAGACGCCGAGCGCATCGAGCTGTATCGGCGGCTGACCTGCGCGGTGCTGGAGTTGGCGGAGCCGTATCGCTCGACCGTCGTGCGCCGGTTTTTCGACCACGAATCCGCGCAGGCGATCGCGACCCGCGACAACATTCCCGCATCGACGGTGCGCAACCGGTTGCGCCGTGCGCTCGGGCAACTGCGCGCCCGCTTGACCGACGAGTACGACGGAGACCCGCGCGCGTTGGTTGCGTTGCCGTTGCTTTGGCGCCAAGCGGCGCAGGACCGTTGGCGCGCGTGGCGCAAACCGCTCCTCGCCGCGACCGTATTGGCGGCCGTCTCGACCGCCACGCAGGCGGCCGTGGTTGATCATCCCGAGCCGCCGGCGTTGGTGGGGCCGGGTTCCGACGGCCAACCGCAACCGGGGCGCGACGAGGAGGCGCGTCCGGCCCCGCGTAAGCCAGACGTGCAGCCACACGTGCAACCAGACGCACGACCGCTCGAGCGACCCGACTTTCCGTCGCCTTAGTCCGATTTCTCGGACGATGTCTCGGACAGTGTCTCGGACGGCGTCACGGTGCGCGTGGTGCGCAGGTCTGAGAACAGCGCGATGAACGTGGCGGCCGCCACGCCGATCGCGGCGATCCAAAGTGTTGTGCGCAGACCCCATGCGGAGCCCATCGCGCCACCGATGAGCGCGCCGATCGGTGTCAGGGACCACAGCACGAAGCCGATCGTCGCGTTGACGCGTCCGTGATAGGCGGCGGGGGTGATGGCTTGCCGCAAACTGATCTGCGTGATGTTGAACATCGCGCGCACCATGCCGAGCAAGAATTCCGACGCGACGAGAAAGAGCACGATGGCCGGGCGCGGGCCCAACGCCATCGGTATCAAGAACCGTGCGAAGCCGGTCACGGCTTGCGTCGCGATCAGCGTCGGTCCAATGCCGATGCGGCCCGCGACGCGCCGCGAAGTCAAAGACCCCACGAGTGCGCCGATGCCGCCGCTCGCCAAGATGAGGCCGATCCACCCCGCGCCCAAATCCAACACGTTGGCGAGGTAGAGAAAGTACACCGTCACGATCGCGGTGCTGCAGATGTTGTGTGTTGCGCCGCACAGCATCAAGGGGCGCAGCAAGCGGTCGCGCCACACGCGTTGCCAGCCCTCCCGGACGCCTTGCCACGCCGACTGCGTGCGCGTGGGTTTGGGCGCGGGTTCCCTGTGTTTGATCGAGGCGATGAATGCCGCTGCGACAAAAAACGAGATCGCGTCCAACAGGATCGCGAATGGAGCGGTGATGAGCTGCACGAGCCAACCAGACAACCCGGGGCCGGTGGTTTGCGCGACCGACCTGCTCAACCAGATGCGGCTGTTGCCCGCGACCAACTGCTCGCGCGAGAGGAGCGTGGGCAGATACGCACGATCGGCGACCGCGGCGATGACCGCGAGGCTGCCGGTCACAAACGCCACAAAAAAGAGCTGCACGAACGTGAGCGCGCCCCACCAAGCGGCGAGCGGCACCGAAAGCAAGGCGACGCCCTGCGCTAGGTCGGTCGCCACAAGCACCGGTTTGCGGCGCATGCCATCCATCCACACGCCCGCGACGAGGCCAAAGCAAGCCATGGGCAGACGGCCCGCGGCGACGAGCCATCCCATCTCGTTGGGTGTGGCGCGCAGCACGAAAACGGCGGTGAGCGGAATGGCGACCGAGCTGATCTGCGAGCCCAGCATCGAGATCGTTTGACCGATCCAGAGCCGAGAAAACGACGGCGGTAGCGGCCCCATCTCGGAGATCCTATGAAGTTACGTCGCTGTGAGAAACATCGCGGCACCGAGGCGC
The DNA here is from genome assembly GCA_021776785.1 of Planctomycetota bacterium. Lineage (GTDB taxonomy): Bacteria > Planctomycetota > PLA2 > PLA2 > PLA2 > JAJFFF01. Next base: position 22,687 of record JAJFFF010000045.1, read on the forward strand.
GTATCTTTAGGTGTGATGAAACTCCGTATGACCCTCACCGTTTTGTGCGCGATGACTCTGCCGAGCGTCGCGGGCGAAGACGAAGCGCCGGCCCGGTTGTCGATGGACAAGACCGGTTTGCGTTGGATCGAACCGTTTACGAACGCGCACGCGGCGGCGAAAGCGCAAAAGCGCCTGCTTTTTGTGAAGCCGATCGCGTTTGGCACCAAGCCCAACGGTTGTTGGTGACCGGCGGCCGAGGTATTGAGAGCGGGTCCGCTCTCCGACGAGTCGGTCATGCGTCTGGTGAACCGTCGCTTCATTCCGTTTGCGTTCGATCTTTCGAGCCGCGGGTTCTTGGGCGACAAAGCGGCGCGCGATTTTGTGACGAAAGCGCGCCCCGAGTACGGCGGTGGGTCGGTGAGCACACCGAAGCTGCTCATCATGACACCCGAAGGCAAGGTCGTCGGTTCGATTTCAAACTACGGCTCTACCCAAGAAGTGCTGCGTGTCTTGCAGGAGTCGCTCAAGAACGCGCCCGCGTATGCGGCGCTGACGGAAGCGGAAAAAGAGTACGGGCCGTATCAGCGCGCGGAGCTGGCGTTGGACCTGTTGCAGTACGACGACGTGTACAAGGCGCTCCGAAGCGAGACAACCGTGCGCGCGCACTACATGCGCGGCGTGGTGAAGCGCCGGCGCGGCCAGTGGCGGCAGATGAACCAGGACTTTGCGAACGTGAAAGGCGACGAGTTCGCCGACCACGTGCGCGTCGAGAAGGCCTACGAGTTGTGGGCCACCGGCAAGTTTGCCGAGTTGGAAAAGTCGCTGCGCAAAGTGCGGCGGGCGAGCACGCGCTATTCCGAAGCGCAATACTTCATCGGGATCGCGCTGTTTCACCAGGGGCACGCCAAGAAAGCGCAGGCGCACTGGCGCAAGACCATTAAGAAACTGCCGCAAGATGGCTGGATCTACCGTGCGGACTGGGCGCTGCACGACAGCCAGACTAAGCGCGGCGGCGCGGTCATGATGACGTCGGCCGGCAACTCCAAGTCCGCGCTCGGACGCATCGGCTATATGGGCCGTCGCAACCCGGATCTGACCCCGCGGTAGGACACAACGCGGGATGGCCCGATAGCGTGCGATCGACTTCTCTCGGTTCGGCTCATGGTTTGCGTAACGTAGGGCGGAGCGGAATCGTCACGTGCGATTCGTTTCGCGGGAGTCAGCCATGAATCACAAAAACATCCTTTCCCGAGCGGCTTTCACCTTGGTGTTTGCCGCTTTGATCGGAGCAACCGCGCCGGAAACGGTGGCGCAAGATGGCTCCCAAAGAGGACGGCGCGGCCTCCAACGAGGACGGTCGAACCGTTCCCTGCGGACGCCCCGCGCGCGGACACCGTCGCGGACACCGACCGCGCGACGCACTACCGGTTGGAGTCGCTTCCAGCGCCCGACGCGGGCGCCGACCGCACGGACGCCGACCCGGCGACCGTCGCTTGCTCGCTCGTTTCCGGGGAGCGCGCGTCGCAGCAACCGCGGCGCGGTGCGTCCGCCGACGTTGCGCCGCACGCAGACACCCACGGCGCGACCGGTCCGGCGCCCGAGCGCTACGAACACACGGCGTCGTGTCCAGCCGAACCCGATTCGCCGCACAAACCTCGGATCGCAAAACCGCACGCCGGGATTTCGGGGTAACGGAACCGCAAACCGAACCGTGCGCCGCACGCCGTCGGTCACGGAAACCAATCGCACACGCACGACGTTGCCGCGTACGCGCTCGACCAATCGCCGCTTCGGGCGAACGCCCGGCGTCGCGTCGACACGCCGAACCGGCGTCGTCACGGGTCGCGACACCGCGCGGACCGTGAACAGAAGTTCCCGAAACACAAGGGGTGTTCGAGGTTTTCGCGGACGCACTCCGGTCGCGCGCGCCACGGTCCGGCAAAACGCACGGACGCGCGGCTTGCGATCGACGGCCACGCACCGTCAGAACGTACGTCATCGCGGCCACCTTCATAGCCGTCACCACCTGCATCACCATCACGCGCAACACCATTACCGGCACCGGTACTACGGCAGCCGCTTCCGGTTGAGCTTCCACTTCGGTCACGGCCACTACGTTGGGCTACGTTACTACTACCCGTATCGACACTATGTCTCGGGGCGCGACTACGCGTTCTTCTACTCGGCGCCGATTTCGTACTCGTATGTTCCGTACGGTTTCTATTGCGACGCGCCGTCGCTGTACGTCTACCGTCACCGCACGGTGGTTCGCAGCGAGGAGATCGTCGACTACGAAACGACAGACAATGAAGAAGATCTCGATGACGTGCTCAACGAGAACGAAGGCGAAGAGGTCGAGCCGCGCCCGGCCGCGTCCTCGCCCACATCCGAACGTTTCTTGCGCGACGCGAGCGCCGCGTTCCGCAAAGCCGACTACGACGAAGCCGCCAAGATGTTTCGCCTTGCGGGCATGGCGTCCCCGAAAGATGGCGGACCGCCGTTCGCGCTGGCCCAAGCGGCCCTAGCGTTGGGCAAAGACGCCTACGCCGCGCGCATGTTGCGCATGGCATTGCGACTCAACCCGGCGTTGGTGCGCGAGAGCGGCGACATCGTCGGCGTGTACCGCGACCAAGCCGAATTCGACCGCGTGATGAGCGAGCTCACCGCGCGCGCCGACGACACCGAAGCGGGCTCGGATGCACGCTTCCTGTTGGCCGCCCAGCGCTACTTCTCGGGCGACCCGCGCGCGAAGGCCGACCTGGCGACGATGGCGGACCACGTTCATGGCGATCCGGCCATCGACCAGCTCAACGAAGCCGCCCAAAAGCGCTTCAAGGCGACCGAGGACTTCCCGCCGTTGGATCGCTAGCAGCCCGTTGAAGAAGTGCTTGGAATCGCGAGAGCGCGGAATCGGAGTCGAGATCAAGGAGCGAACCGCAGCTGTAGCAAAGGCTACAGCGAGGATTCGAGACGCAGAGATCGGCTTCGAGGCCCGCTCGCAGCCCATGTGACTTTTTCAATGGGGTGCTGGGCAGCAGCCCGTTGAAGAAGTGCTTGGAATCGCGAGAGCGCGGAATCGGAGTCGAGATCAAGGAGCGAACCGCAGCTGTAGCAACGCTACAGCGAGGATTCGAGACGCAGAGATCGACTTCGAGACCCGCTCGCAGCCCATGTGACTTTTTCAATGGGCTGCTAGACCCGACTCCTGTAGACAAAAGGCCGCTCCATCTGGGGCGGTCTTTTTTTGTGCGTATGGTGGCGAGGCGCGCGGTTCGCCCGACGAGCTCCTATCTCCGCTAAGATGACCGGATGGGAAATTGGATTCGGATTGCCGCGCTCTGTGCGCTCTGCTGCTCTTCGTCACGTGTCGTTTCCGTCGCGGTAGCGGCGCCCGCGAATGTCTTTGCGACTCACAACAAGGAATTCACCATTGAGATTCCGGAGTCTTGGAAACTGAAAGTCATTCCAGCGAAAGACAAAGAACAACGATGGGTGGAGCTGGTCGGGGACGGCCCGATTCCGGTTCAGCTCGTCCTCGATTGGGGGGGGGCGCACCAAACTCCTCAAGCCACGGCATGGGCGGAGCTGGCGCGAGAGAAAACGGGTACCGTCCAAACGACCCCGTACGTGTCGTGGACCCGAGTGCGTGATGAGAAGTTTCTCGACATTCGAATCTATGCGGTCGTCGATCTTCGCTCCGTGATGGTGCGGGTCATTTGTGAAAAAAACGACTGGGAGAAGGTGGAAGCGGACACCCTCGCTGCGTTCAAGACCGTGAAGTTTCGTGACCCGTTTCGCCCGGCGCCAGAGGGACTGAACCGTCACACCAAAGACGGATGGACTTGGTTTGTCCAAAAGGGCGTTTCCGGCAAGGAGTTTTCCGACGTTCGACGCGCCGTAAAGGCCGCCCGTAAGGCGTACCAAAAGCGATATGGTCGCGTCGAGTTTACGGAAGATCGATCACCGGAAATCTTGCTTTGCAAAACGCTTCAGGACGCCCGCAATGCGGACGCTGACGCGGGTCGGGCGCAACACGGCGCCACGGTGCACACCGGCAAGCTGCGTCTATACCTCACGCGGTTTCCGAAAGAGGGAAACGAGGAACGGGCGCACCGCCAGTCTTGCGTGCAGAGCGTCGCCGCGTTGCTCTACGTCTTACAAAATGGAGACTCGAGCCCTCGTTGGATGGTTTGGGCGCGAGCGTTTGTCGTTGCCGAAAACGTAAGCTGCGGCAAGAAACTGCCGTCGATGAACGAGTCTACGGCCCGCCGACTTCCGACCGGCGTGCCGACGCTCAAAGTCTTAGCGGAGTCTGAGCGAGCCGAGGCCACCGAGTCGTACTGGGGCGCGGTCATGTCCTATGGGTTCTATTTCGAAGCAGGCGCAAGAGAGCATCGCAAGGCGTACAGCGAGTGCGTCGCCAAGCTTCGGGAGTCTCATGACAGCGCGACAGCCATGGCGCCGTTGCTGGCGCTGGACCAAGAAGAGCTAAAGGATGCGGTCGTGAAGTGGCTCGAGACGAAACCCAAGGCAGTTTCTGGACGGTAGACTCGCGTAGGATGCCTCAGACTTTCCTAAGCTAGAGGCAGGAGCATGTTGTGATGTCGCACTCGGAGAACCCGGACGGAAGCCCTTCGGTCGCCCCGGAGGTCGGCTCGTCCGATCAATACACGCAGTGGGGTCGTTTTCGCTCGGTGTTGCGCAAGGGGTGGCGCCGGTTTACGGGACCGTCCAACCGCAAGATCAAAAAACTCTACGAGGAACACGACTACTTAGAGGCGTACGCACGGCACACCGACATTCGCGTGCATCGCGATCCGCACGCGGCGATCGGTGCGAACTGGTACGAGCACGGCCAGCACCAGTTGTCGTTTTTGGTCGAGCACGGGCTCAAGCCCGAACACCGGTTGCTTGATTTCGGATGCGGCTGCCTGCGGGCGGGGCGTTACTTCATGCGCTACTTACAACCCGGCCACTACACCGGCGTCGATATCTCCGAGAGCGTGTTGGAGTTCGGCCGCGAGCTGATCAGGGAGAACGGGCTCGAAGATCACAAGCCGAATCTGATTCACAACGCGGATCGAAGCCTCGATTTTTCGTGTTGTAAGGGCGCGACGTTCGACCGCATCCAGGCGTACTCCGTGTTTACGCATCTAGATCACAACCACATCGCGGAGTTCTTCTCGCATCTAGACAGCGTGCTGCGCCCCGGCGGCGTGTTCTTCTTTAGCTACAACGACTCGGACGACTCCTGCCAGACCGGGCTGAAAGACTTCCGCCACCCGTTCAGCTTCTTTGAAGAGTTGGCGCAAAAGCACGGCTTCGAAATCCAAGAGATGTCGAAGGCGTTTAAGGACCCGGGCACGCAAAACTTCGCGCGCGTCCAGCGCAACACCGAGACGCCGTTTCCCGCTCTCTAGCCGTAGCGAAGTGGCCGCCGCCACACGAATGTGACGGCGGCCTAGAGGGGGTAAGAGACCCAACCGTGGGGGCGCGGGTCTCAAGATGGGTTGTTTCGCAACTCCCAGCTACGGTTAGCTACTCCTCGACCGTAAAGAAGATGATCGAGATCGTCTGGTTACCGTTGGCGGCGACCGCGAGGATTTCGAGTTCGTACTCGACGCCCGCCTCTAAGAATTCGCCCGGCACGGTGACGGAGCGCGCGTCACTCGGCATGCGAATGTCGTACGCGAATTGCGAGTCCTCTTCGTTGGTGACGATGATTTGGTACGACTCAATCTCGATGCCGGTCGGCGTCGTGACCTCGGACCATGAGACTTCGAGGTCATCATCCTCGACTTCGTCGCCCTCGCCGGGCGACAAGATGACGGGGCCGTCGGGGATGTCGTGCGAAAGGTCGGCGGTGCCTTTCAGCGTTTTTCCTTCAATCGTGCGGCCGATGAACGTGTATTCGCCCTCGGGGAAGCGTGCGAGGATTTCAGCGCGCGGGACCTCGTCAAACGTCGGCTCGGCACTTTCGAAAAACAGGTCCGAGAGCCCGTGCTCGCGCAGGTCGCCCTTGGCCTTGATATCTAAGATCTTGTGCCCGCACGGATCGAGAATCTTGAGCCGTTCGAACGGATCGGCGCCGAGCTTGAGTTGCACGCCGAGGTCTTCGTCGGTCTCATTGAACTCAAAAAACAACTTGATGCTGGCAAACGGAAGCGGCTTGTCTTTTTTCTTTTTGCCCTTGCCGCCGGCATGCGTGGCGACAGAAATACTAAGCGCAATCAAAGCCGTAAAAGCAAAGAGCGTCGCAAGTCGAACACGGGTCATAGGTAGTTCCTCCTCATCCAAAAACAAAAACGGAAAACTGCTCGAGCTGAGGAGGAAACTACGGCGCGCGACTTAGGACGGACTTACGCGGTGGCCGCACTAACAAGAAATCTAAAACACGTGTCGGTAGTCGCGCGGCCGCGCACGCGACGCCCAGATGCTTCGAAGTGTTAGGACGGATCCGAAGCAGACGAAGACGCAGAGCGCCGCCGCGATGACGAGTGGTGGTGTTACGGTCCAGCTCTTGGGCCTTAAGTAATCGCTGTGGGACGTGAAGTGTGCGTATGCGTTAGCTCCCGCAATCGCCGTTACGAGCAGCAAAGCGAAGGCGGATACCAACATGGTTATCGCGAAAAACAGCGCTGACTCCGGAACGACGAGCGCGACGACGGACACGAACAACGCAACGTAGCCGGCAATCTCGATTCGTCGGCCTCGCTGAGCCAGCCCGGAATCGCACAGGTCCCATGGGTCGTACCTCAGTTTTTCCGGCCCACAACCGCGGTCGCACGTCGCGTGGTCACGATGGTAGACAACGGAAAAGGTCTCAAAGTTCGCCGTGAAGAGTCCGTAGTGAAACAGCGCGAACGTGGCGACGGCAAGGAGCCCGCCGAAGGCACGAATTCCAGTACGAGTGCCGAGTGGCGGACTCCTTCGACCAAGCCGCGGCATCGATGGCATGAGTTCAAGGCGCGAGTTCAAGTTCTGAGCTCGTGTTCGCAACGGTCCTCCGAGTCATCGCTTCAGAATTCGCACACACACAGTGTTGTGCTCGTCGGCGTAACACTCGAGTACCGAGAAGACGCTTTGCGTATTCGCGGTGTCGGGGAACGCCAGCTCCAAAGCGAGTTCCGCGGGGTGGCTCTCGGCCGTTTTGCGCCGCGTAGCTCGCGTCGCGCGGTCGCGCAACGCCGTTTCGAGATCGAGAGACCGAAGAGTGAGCGGACCCGCCGGAGCGTTGGGCGGGTCAAGCAAGCGCATGTCCAGATATCCGACGTCGTCACCCCACGGCTGCCGCACACGGCATGCAAGAGTCGCAAAAGGGAAACCAGCCGCGATCGCGGCGACGATGACGCGTTCCACATCGCGCCAAAGACTGTCATGGTGCGTACGGACTACGATTGTGCGAAACGCCGTTCCGCGCGGGTCATCCCGGAGCGAGCCAAGCAATACGCCGATGTCGGTTACGCGCTGCCGACCGTGCCAAGTGCCGCCGAGTGGACCGACGGAGATCATGGGCGAGGCGTAGTCGTGGTCCCGATCGACCAAAGTGATCCATCGGGCGCGGGGAAGCTGTGTTGTCGGAACGACATGCCGTTCCAAAACCGCCGTCATCGAGACGACGAGACCAAGAAGGGCAACGCCGATGCCGACGATGATCCAAGAGTGGGGTCCGGACCAATTGATGCCAATCGGACTTGGAAGTTTCATGTTCATGCTCGACTCCAGGCAGGCGCGAGCGCACAACAATTGTACGCCGCTTTGGAATCGAGGCGGCAGTCGTCTGTCGCCAGGAGTGCATTTCTGCGGACGTCACTTGATTAGAACCGCGCGATGACCTTGACGCGATTGGGATCGACGCTCGACTGACCTAGTTCCGTATTGGGCGTAGGTTCCGTATCGCGTTTGCGCCGCGACCCAACAAAAATACTAGAACGCGCCTGCGTATTCGCGCGGTCGTGCGCGCGAAAGCCAGATGCTCCGGAGTGTCAGGACGGACCCGAAGCAGATCACTCCGCAGAGAGCCGTCGCGACCATGCATAGCGGCGTCACAGTCCACGGATGGGGTTGCATGATTCCGTAAGTCTGGGCTCCGAACGCGACCGTCGCGGCGATTAAGGCGGAAGCAACGACAAGCATCGTCGTCGCGAAAAACAGCACCGACTCCGGAACGATTAAGGCGACGATGGAAACGAAAAGCGCAACGTAGCCGATGATCTTGATCGGCCGGCTCTGCGGGGACCAACCGTCCAAGACGAGGGGGGCGAACTCGCTATCGTGCAGGACTCCTCGAAAATCGAGCGCGGCGAAGTCGCGATGGTAGACAACGTCAAAGGACCCGTAGTCCACAGCGAACAACCCGTAGTCAAACAGCAGGTATGCAGCGATGGCGAAGAGTCCGCCGAGCACACGGATGCCCGTCCGAGTGCCAAGCCGCTGCCTGCAACGAGTCAAGTTCAGCCTCTGTTTGAAGTTCATCGCTCCCGGTAGACGCGGACGGAGTTACTTTAGTCGGCGTAGCACTCGAGTACCGCGAAAACCGACCGCGTATTCGCGGCGCGCGTCCGATTACGAACAAACGATTCGTTCGCGTGGCGCTTGAGAACGGTGGAGTCGCGTGCTTGAGCGGTCCTTTCGCGGAGAGCCGGCCGCACTCAATGACGACGGGCGACTTACAGGACGTGGGTGTCGTCGAATTCGATGGATGCTTCGTCGTTGTCGAGCGTGATCGTCAATTCGACGGTCAGGTCCGTGCGCCCCTGTTCCTTGGACCACAGTTCCATTCCCACGGACCACGTGGGGCGCGTCGCGTTTGTGCGCACCGCGTCAAGTCGGTCGTAGGCCTCGCGCGGCGGCGCGATGGGAGTCGCTCCGTACTGGCGCAGAACCGTTTCGATGTCCGCCGCTGAAAGTCGGGAGGTCACGCATCGTTCGAGCAAACGATCGAACTCCAGCGCCGCCAAGAGCTGCATGATCTCTTGGGTCGCGGAACGGAGAGCCGATTCACTCATGGTTTTGATCCGATCGGCATGCGCCGGTCCGGGCCCGTTCGCTGAAGTATATCGCACGGCTCGGGCTGGGCGCCCGCGCCGCGCAACTACCCAGCCGACAAATCGATGGGCGCGCGACGTAGCCCATTGACTTGGCGTCGGATCAGGAGACTCTTTTGGGCATGCGTAGAGACGCTTGGCGCGCCGCAACAGATCTAAAAAGGGTTCGCGCCCTCTCCGGCATGGTGAGGGACGCGCCGGGTCGTGTGGTTGTGCTCGTTTCGATTGTTGACCGGATGTAAGAAAGCGAGATGCTCGATGGACAAAGTGCTGTCTGTGCAGGGAATGACCTGCGACGCGTGTGCCGCGAAGGTGACCGCGGCCCTGGAGTCCGTGCCCGGAGTCCGTTCCGCTGACGTTTCGCAAAAAACGGGGCGGGCTGTTGTACGCGTTGATTCCAACGTCGCGGACGAGGTCCTTTTTAAGGCCGCGTCGGTCGGCGGGAAGTACGTTGTCTCCCACGCCAAAGAGGGGGGCGACAGGACGGCCATGCCGAACGAGTCCGAGGCGGCGACTTCGGAAACTCCGGAAAGTCTCTACCCGCTTTTTTTGATCGTTGGATTCATTGCGGGCACGGTGGGTCTTGTCGCGATGCAAAGCGGCCACTGGGATACGTCGGTCGTCATGCGGCACTTCATGGCCGGGTTTTTTTTGGTCTTTTCGTTCTTTAAGTTTCTCGATCTTCGCGGCTTTGCGGACGCGTACGGAGGCTATGACTTGGTGGCGCGTGCGTTGCCCGGGTGGGCTTGGGCTTACCCGTTTGTTGAGTTGGGTCTCGGCGTGGCATACCTGCTCGCGCTGGCTCCGCTCCTGGTGAACGGCGTCACGCTTGTGCTCATGCTGATCGGCGCTGCCGGCGTGTTGAAGGCGTTGCTCCACAAGCGCGCGATTCGATGCGCGTGCCTCGGCACAGCACTCAACCTACCGATGACCAAAGTGACGCTCGTGGAGGACCTCACCATGGCCGCGATGGCGGCCGCGATGCTCATCTCGCACGGCATGTGAGCGAGCTGGTGTCAAAACGCGTTCGCGAGCTTCGCTGTGTAGCGCTGTCGTCGCGCCACCCAAACGGACAGGGCGGCGCCGAGACCCGCGGTTCTAAAACCGCCGTCATCGAGACGACGAGACCAAGAAGGGCAACGCCGATGCCGACGATGATCCAAGTGTGGAGCCCGGACCACGCGATGCCTTTCGGACTTGCCGGTTTCATGTTCATACTCGACTCCGGGGCAGGCGTGGGCGCACAACGATTGTACGGCGCTTTGGAATCGGGGCGGCGGTCGCTAGGTATGCATTTCTGCGAAGCGTCACTTGATTGGAACCGCGCCACGACCCTGGCGCGATTGAATGCGCGCGGCGGTCGTACGAAAATCAGAACGTATTCCCGTAGGAGTTCGTTCGGCGCTGCAGGCGCGACGCCCAGTCGGACAGCGTGGCGCCGAGAACGACCACGCCGCATAGTGCACCGGCAAGAAAGCACATCGGCGTAATCGACCATTGTCTCGTGGTGGGAAACACGGCGTAGGACAAGCTGTGCGAGAAGGTACCGAACCCAAAGACTGTCAAGGTCGCCAGTAGGGCGAGCGCGAGTGCGAACAGAGTCGGAACCGATAGGAGGAAGGATCTCGGCGCGATAAGGGCGCCAAACGCGCCAAGGGCCGCAGCGATGCAAGCAAGCTGCAAGGCGAGCGTCTGCACCGCGAGGGAGGGTCCAACCCGGAATTGCCTCTTATGGCGGAGCGGCCCGTCGTTGTGTTCAAGATGAACGTAGTTGCAAAAGTAGGTGGCGGATCGAGGTCCAGCCACGGTTGTGTACAGAGCACTGTTGTAGATTAGAAGAACCGTGATCGCTAACAGCGCGGCGAGCACGCGGATCCCCATACGAGTTGCGCTCAGCGCTCCGATTCGAGCAAGTAGGCGGGAACGTGGCTCGGAAGAACTCATGAACGCGCCCATGCTAGCCCGGTTGGCACATCGCGAACTAGAACAGTTGTTCAAGGTTGCGCGGCCGCGCGCGTGATCTCCAGATACTCCAGAGTGTGGACGCGGAGGCCACGCAGACGAGCACGCAAAGTGCGGCGGCCAAGACGAGCGCCTGTGTGACCGCCCAGTCGTCGCTGGGGGCCCGGGATGGGGCGCTAAGCCACAACTGATGCAACGTGACGCCGAGCATGACCGCGTGGAAGAGCAAGCTCGCAGCAACGCCAAGCATGCACGTTGCAAAAAAGAGGGCTGATCTCGGAACGACCAACGCGATAGCCGAGAGGACGAAGGCTACGAGGCCGAAGGATCCGATGGCGTTGCCCCGCTTTTCAAGTCCGGATTCGTCGGCGCCAGAGGCGATCCGCTCCCATGCGTACGCCTGGTCCCACCGGCTATCGCCGTCGTCGATGGTGACATAGTTGCAGTGGTACTCGAAGGAGCGGGAATCATGCTGCAGGGTGTAGAGCGTGCACCGAAACAACACAAACGTAACGACGATCAAGAGCCCAGCAACCACGCGAATGCCGGCGCGAGAGGCGAGCGGCTGACTCCATCGAGGACGGGTCCCGGTGCGTTCGTTCACGTAGCAGTTGAGTACCGATGGATCGCTTTGCGTATTCGCGGCAGGAATGGAGCCAGCTCGTTACTCGTCCAACCCACGCACCCAAACATCACCGAACGGCGGCGCTGCGTAGCACTCGAGTGCCGAAAACACCGATTTGGGTACGAGCATCGTGGGGGACCCGCCCGATCTGGTGCCAAGCTCGACTGAATGCGCTTGCATGCGGACCTCGTTCCGGATCAACTGGAAACGGCGCTTGGATGTGGTGGAGTGGATTCGGCGGGGTCTTACAGCAGGCGGTAGCGACCGTCACGTAGCTCAAGTTTGCGATCGACGAGTGCCCGAATCGAATCGCCTACCACCTGGGCAAGCCCCGCGCTCGTTGACTTGAAGCCCAGCGAGCGGGCAACCTCTCGAACCAATTCGTCGTGTTGGAGCGCGACGTGCAGTTCGACAATGTTCAGGACGGCGAGCTCAAGTTCGGACCTCGGAAGATTTTCAGGTCGTCGGACCTCTGAGGGGCCGTTGGATCGATCTCGGACTCGATGTTCCGGGTTCGTCCGGACCTCGAAGAATCCGTCGCCCACGTCTCGAATGCGGCCTTCCTGCACCGCACGTTCGAGGGCGCTAAGCGTAGCCTTCAAGATCCGGTCGCCGGTTCGACGCAGGCCCCACAACGTGGTCACGCGCCTTGCGACGACCTCGCCGCGAATCGGGCCTTCGATTTTCACGACCCGCTCGACGACCGGCAAGAGTCGAGAAATTGGTAGTTCATGGATGGGCTGTTCGAACGGGATCGCAAAGTCAGCGACTTCGTACTCCACGATCGCGAAGCTGTCACCGGGTTCGTCGATGAGCTCTTCGATCGCCGTGAACGGCTCTCCGTGTTCGAACAGATCCGGTTCTTCACGCACGCGAGCCATCGACCGATCTGCTGCGGAGGGGTCGCTGTCACGCATCGCCGCGTCGATGGGATCTGAGTCCGCGGTTGTCTCGTCATCGTGGACCGGAAGCACGCCGCGTCTCGCACTCTCGATTGCGGCCAACGTCTTGCGCAATTGCTCCTTCCGCTGTTTGAACCAGTCGGTGCTCCATATCCGGTGGATGATCCAGCCGCGATCTTCAAGCACTTGTTGGCGCAATCGGTCTCGATCGCGGGCTGAGCGCGACGAGTGATACGCGGCTCCGTCGCATTCGATCCCGAGCAGATAGCGACCTGGCTTGTCCGGGTCGACGACGGCGAGGTCAATATAGAAGCCGGCTAACCCTACCTGCGGAACAACCTTGTATCCGTGAGCTTCGATCGCGTTGGAAACCTCCTGCTCAAACGGCGAATCATACCCGTCGCCGGTGGGGGTCCCGACCGTGAACGTTCCGGATTCGGCGTATCCCAAGAACTCTTTCAGCGCCTTCGCGCCCTCGCTCCGCGCCCTGTTCAGATCGATGTCGCCTTCCTTGAGCGAGCTAAAGACCTCGCAACGCTTTCGCGCCCGCGTGATCAGTACGTTTAGCCGCCGCTCGCCGCCATCATTGGACAGGGGGCCAAAGTTCATGGCGCAATATCCGCTTTCATCGGGGCCGTACCCGACTGAGATGAAGACTACGTCGCGTTCGTCGCCCTGGATGTTCTCGAGGTTCTTGACGAAGAACGAATCCTGCTTCGTGGTGGCGAAGAAACCTTTTACATCGAGTTCGTCGCGCCATAGTCGTTCCAATTCATTCAGAATGGCGTCGCGCTGACTGACGGAAAACGTACCGATGCCAAGCGACTCGTCGGGATGGAGCCGAGCATGCGCAATCGCTTCCTGCGCGACCCTCCGGGCTTCGACGCGGTTGTCGGCACGCCCTCCGCGATCGAACACACCGTCTTCGACATAGTGGAATTTCAGACCCAGATTTGGGGACCGTGCGAACGGACTGGGGACGACGTAGAGCCGGTTCCCATAGAAATGTCGATTCGAAACGGCAATCAAAGACTGGTGCTGACTCCGATAGTGCCAGTTCAACATGCAATCCCTCATGCCCTGCGCGCTGCAGACACCGAGGATGCTCTCCAAGTCGCTGACTGTCTCGACGCCTTCGTCTTCACCGCCAGCCGTGCGGCCGAAGAAACTCGTTGGGGGGAGTTGCTTCTCATCGCCGACGACAACAATTTGCTTCGTTCGAAGCACAGCGCCGAATGCATCGACAGGCTGCACCTGACTGGCTTCATCGATCAAGAGAAGGTCGAATTCGATGCGCCCGGGAGCTAGGTACTGCGCAACGGAGAGCGGGCTCATCATGAAGACCGGCTTGATCCGCTGAATGGCGGTCCCTGCCTGACTGATCAGCTTGCGAATTGGAAGATGTCGGCGCTTCTTCTTGATCTCGCGCCGGACGATTCCGAGTTCGCCAATGTTACCTTCGCCTTTCGGCAGTGACTTGTAGTGCGCCAACGCAACTTCGACGCGAGCCAGTTCGATCCGCTTGCGGTCCATGCGGCGGAACTCCTCCACGACCTCGGCATGCGTACGACCGTCAAACAACGAAAGCTTGGGATGCCGGGTCATCGCCTCCCGCATCCAGGCTTCGAAGTACGCATATTCGAACTGGGCCTTCACGTCCTTAGGGTGTGCCCGTCCCTGGTAGAGCCGGTCCACCAGGTCGCTCAGGCCCAGGTCTCGAGCTTCGGAAACCGCCTGCCAAATCGGGGCCCACTCGGCTAACCGATGGACACCATCGTTCCAGCGGGCCGAACGTTCGGTAATCACTTCGATGGAGAGGTCCGCGGGCTCGGTTACGCCGAACGCCGCGTTGAGATCCAGGCTTACCGATTCGCGCACGCGCGCAAACGATTGAATGAGCGCGGCCGCCCGGGGCGCCAACTCCGCGAGAGAATCAGCGAGCGCGTCGAACTTCTCGGTTGTGCTTAGGTCCGCCAGAATCGGACCGGGCCCGGCGATCGTCACGACGGATTCGCTCCAACCAACGATCGCCGTCAGGGTGGCCCAATCTGAGTCCTTGCCGGTCCACAGGCTGCCGAACGCACGACGACCGAGGTCGTCGCTTTCCTTGATGCGGATCGCGAGCGCCTGGGCTGCGGTGAGGTCGTCGATCACCCGAACACGGGCGGCAACTTTTGCCGGGGGGTTCGCGGCCATTTGCTCGAATTCGTCGCGTGCACGACGATAGGATCCTCGAAGCACGCGGAACAGAGATCGACCGAATCGCTGCAGATCGTGTCTCGTGTCGGACGGGTCCCATTCCCAGGCCTTTGCCCGGAATATATCGTCGAGAGAGTCTCTCAGAAGGGCGTACCGCGCTCCCGCGGCGGCGAGCTGTTTCAGCGGCTCAAGATCGCCCGTCCACACAGGGTCCGCCAGCGAGGATCGATCAAGTTGGGGTGCGCTCCTCAAGAACGGAGCGAGCTTTGCCAAGCGCGTTGCCTCATCCAGTGTCTTGGGGCCATTCGAGAGAGACTGGCGAACTCGATGGCGCGTCGTATCGAGCGCGCCAACCGTCACCTCCAATGCTTCGACTTGCGGAATGAGACGCTCTCGGTCCGTGGGGAGAACTACTTTGAGCTGCACGCCCCGCCACGGATGCTCGCCGAGAGGTCCGCTTTCTTTGAGCAGATCACCAAGCCTCCGGACAGTCCGTCGGCGCTGCTCAAACTCTTCCCGTGTCCATGTGAGTGCGCGGGCGAGCTCGAAGTCCGCCAGCGGCGTGTCTTGGCTCAGGTGCCGGACGATCTCACCGAGGATTCGGTAGCTCGTGAAGCCCGCCGGCTCGAGGGGCGTATGGAGAGAATCGGCGTGCGCGTTCAATGCCCTCCGCAGCTTGTGCAACTGATGGACTTGGCCCTCAAGGTCGCCGAGTTTTGGTGCACGCACTTCCAGTGCAGTCGCCAATTCATTAAGCACCGCTTTCTTATTCGCTTTGCGGCTGTGGAGCTCGAGGCACATCTGACCCAAGCCGATTCCATCGAGCCGTGCCCGTACGACTTCCAACGCCGCCAGCTTCTCTGCCACAAACAGAACGGACTTGCCCTGCATGATGGCGGCCGCGATGAGATTGGTGATTGTCTGCGATTTGCCTGTTCCCGGAGGACCCTGAATCACGAGATTGCGTCCCGACTTGACCTCTTCGATAGCCTCGATCTGTGAGCTGTCAGCGTCCATGACATGAACCATGTCCACCGGAGAAAGATGCTCGTCGATGCGCCCCTCGTCCGGCCAGAGCGAATCCTCGCGCTCGAAGCCGGCACGTAGAAGCTTGCCCAAGACAGCGTGGCTTTCGAGTTCGGCGTCCGCCGGCCAACTCTCGACGTCCAGATCCCGATACATCAGGAATTTCGAGAACGAAAAAAAGCTGAGCACCATGTCGTCGCCCAGTAGCTGCCACCTGGGCTTCCCCTCGATCGCCTTCTGCACTGCGTCAAAGTAGGCGGAGGGCACAAGGTCCTCGGTGTCGGGGATCTCCGGCAACTCAATCCCAAAATCCGCGTAGAGCCGCTCCTTGAGTGAGAGGTTGGTGGTGACATCTTCATCGCGTGCATCGAGATGAATTCGGCCGCCAGCACTACGGCGCGTAAGCGTGCAAGGCACGAGAACGAGCGGTGCATACCGAGCAACGTCGGAGTTTTCCGCCTCGTACCACTTCAAGAAACCTTGTGCGAGGTAGAGGATGTTGACGCCTTGTTCCTCCTCCGCGGTGCGGGCGTCATAGAACAGGCTGAGGAGCTTTCGTTGAAGCTTTGTGTCGATCAGCTCGGTCTGGAGTTTTGTGTCGGTGTGGCGGCGCGCGATGCCGCGTTCGTCTACGTCGACATCTTCATCGGGTTGACCGAGCAAGTTCTCGTCTGGCGCCGGGTCGGACTCGTCATCGTCAGAGTCCGGATCAGGTGCCGGTAGAAAACTCATCTGCTTTCCGCCGCGAACCAGGATCTGGAACACCTCGTCGCTAAGCTCATCGACAATTTCGAGCGCCTTGCCACGAGACTTGTGACGCGGCGTATTCAGGAGGCGATTACGCGCGGTCAGGTCCAGAAGGACCTTCCGCGCACGATCAAGATGATCTTTCAGCGGTTCCGTCACTACTTGCCGTAGTTCCTAACCTGCTTCTTGTGGTGGCTCGGTGTCACGAGAATTGCTTTCCCCCTAGCGTTCCATCCGGCCTGTAGTCGCGGCCGGTACCAATCCGACAGTAAGAGTACCGCCGCATCGGCTTGCGAATCAACGCTTCGCTTCAAACCACGATCTAGGGCAGTCGCTCCCGGGTCGCGCCGGCACGGTTCTTCTGTCGCACACGAGCGGGCGCCGTCTACGGCAGTGCCCGTGGGAGCCAAATCGGTTGGCTGCGACGGTCGGCGTTGATCGCTTCGCGCTCCAACGCCAACGAGGATCGGCCGGCTGAGCCATGCGGAATCGGGGTAGTGACTACCCTTCGTCCGCACGACCCAAAGCCGGTAGGCGTTCTCAGTACGCCTCAGATCACATTGGTCGGGGTGAGAAGATTCGAACTTCCGACCTCTTGACCCCCAGTGGTATGAGAGCGACCGCGCGACTTGGTCCTAAAGAACGTCTACGCGCCATCTTACACACGGAACCCACATTCTCGTGACTTCGCGTGGCGCAGTTGTAAGTCGTGTGTTTTCGCTGTCACCGCCGCCACTGTCGGTAGTTACCGAACGGTTGTTGACCGCTACATTCACAGATGGTGCCGAAACGGACGATGCCTTCATCGAGCAGTCCCCGCTTCTTCGCAGAGATCCGAAGGAACACTCGACGACTAGGAATCCGCGCCCTCGTGTGCCCACTTTCACTTGTTTCACAATAAATCAAGCCAGCTCCCGCAATTTCAAGGGTTGCGATTAGCCGTCGCTGGATTTCCAATGTTCATATGGCCCAAGATGACGCTCTGATCGCCAAGCTCATTGACATGAGGGAGAACGACCTCTCGAGAAACATCCTTGTCCCGCTGTTCAAGGCGATGGGCTATTCGCGCGTCGAGTTCTTCGGCGGCACCGACGAGGAAGGCAAGGACATTGTTTGTTGGAAGAACGGCGAGTTGGACGAGATCGAACTTACGGTAGCGCAAGTCAAGAAGTATAAACCCACACGACTTGCGGCAGACAAGAAGAACTTCGCGACCTTGCTACAGCAATTGCATCAGGCCGCACAGAAACGACTGCCATACCTCGACGGCCAGTCCTATCGTCCGACAATCGTCTACGCGGTAACACCGTACTCGGTTGACACCAAAGTCCTGAGCTCACGCTTCGAAGAGTACGAGTCGCCGTGGCCGACGCGCCCTAGGGTTATAGATGGCCCGAAGATCGTGCAACTCATCCGGTCTAAGATCCCCAGCTTGCTGAATAAACTTGCCGGGCCCGCCACCGAAGTGCGTGATACGGTCCAGGTCCAGCTCACAAACAGGGCACTCATGAGGGCCCTGTCAGGCAAAGAAGCAAGGCACGTCTGCGACATCTATACGGACATTGATTTCAGTGTTGGCCGCCGAACAACCCGCCTGTTTTTCACCACGTCTTACAGTCCGACCGATCAACCTGTTTCGTTACCCCAGAGAGAGTGGCAAACCCTCAAGGCGATTGCGCGGGACGCATTGAAGCTCGGGATTCGGCTACTAGCCCTAAAACAAGCGAGTCGTCGCGGAGCGCCGCGCGCGCTCGCTGTTTTGCGGATCGCAGTTCGCTTGCCGCATCGCATGACACAGGGCCCCCTTTCCCCCAGCTCTCGGGTCGCGCGTTTGATGTTTAGGCGTTG
>JAJFFF010000046.1 GCA_021776785.1 Planctomycetota bacterium
TCCGCGGGGAGAGACGATCGTAGGTACGGTCGTCGGGCCCGATGGCAGCCCGTATTCGAACGCGGCGATTACCTGGGTACGCGCCGAAGACGGCCTCATCACCGTGTTCTTAGGCGGCGCCCTCTCCGCCGCCGATGGCACTTTTCGCATGAACGGAATGGCACCGGGCACGTATCGACTGCTCGCGCGCACGCAAACCCTGAGTTCGGTTTCGACCGAGATTCAAAAGGGTCAGCCGGTACGACTGCAACTCGCGCCGGTGCGGACCATTCTCCTCACCGGAACCGTTCGCGATGCGGAGGGCAAACCGATCGCGGACGCAAAGGTTCTCGTTTTTCACGACGACATTGGCCACGACCGTCGTGCCGACGGCAGATGCCTCACCCGCGCCGACGGCTCGTGGTTCGTCCGCGTTCCCAAACGACCGTCATACGTCATCAACGTTACGCATCTCTCCAAGGGCGAGCGGCTCGAGAACAAGTTCGGTGCCATCGTGCCCGGCGATGGGCATATCGATCTAAAGGTCACAGAGAGCGCCGATGTCGTCGGAAGAGTATTGGGAGCGAATGGTCGGCCGGTAGCGGCGCACATCGCCGCTCGACACAAGCGCATTAGCGATGGCTTACCACCCATCGAAACCGACAGCGCGGGCCGCTTCGAGATCAAGGACATGCCACTCGGCTTCCACAAGTTGATTGTGGTTGCTTCCGGGCACGTGCCACAGGTTATCGATCGCGGTCCGACGGGACGAACGGTTCGCGTGCAGCTACGTAAGGGCGCATCGATTAGCGGCACTCTTACGAGGGACGGCCAACCGCAACCAAACGTTTCGCTGCGCATTGTCCCTGCGGAGCAGGCAACTGCCAAAGCTGAAGAGACGTGGCAAATCAACATGGGGTCGGCAGTGCCCGAGCTCCTCGACCTGTGTCGGACGATCAAGACCGATTCCCATGGGAAGTTTACGTTCACAGGTCTCACGGAAGGAAAGTGGTCGATTGTTCCCGTCGACACTCACGCCAATCTAACCATCGCGCCGCAGCCGGTCGCTGCGGGTGCATTCGCATCGCTCGAACTTGTTCCCTCGATTCAAGTGACCGCCAACATCAAATTCGACGGAGACATCGGTCCACAGCAGTCGATTTGGGTCATCCAGACTTTTGTAAACGGGGTTCGCTATTCCCGGTCGGTGTGGCCCCGCAAGAAAAAATTCACGTTCCAGCTCCCGCCCGGAAAAATCACAATCCGGATTGTGGGCGTGGGCATGGACTCTAAGGACACCGAACTCACGGCAACGCGCGACACGGAAGTCAAAATTGAGTTGCGAGAATCGAAATAGGAACGGCTTCGCGCTGATCAGCGGGCGCTACGACTCGCCGTCGAAGCCATCGCCATGCGCTCCCAGGACGCGACGGTTCAACTTGCCGCCGACGAAAGGGAGTTCTTCCAGCGCGTTCTCGATGTCTTCGGAACTTAGCGCCGACTGCGACCCATCCCGCTCAAACATGAACTGCGCGGAGCGGCGCATGAGCTCTTTGATAAACGACGCGCTCACTGAGTCCGTTCGGCGGACCGTTGTTTGAACGAGGTCGTCTGCGATGGACAGGCCTCGGGCGTAGAGACGAATCAACTTGTCCCGACCCGCTTCGTCGGGCAGCGGAAACTCGATGGCCTGATCCACGCGCCCGGGGCGCGAGGCCAGTGCGGTCTCCAGTGCTTCGGGTCGATTCATGGTCAAGATGAACAGGATCTGCGCGTCCGGTCGCAATCCATCCATCTCGTTAAGCAGCTTGTGCAGGTGCGGACCGGTCCGAAAGCCTGAGACGTCATTTTTTGTGCGAAGCCGGGCGCGACCGTACCCAACGACTTGGGACTGATGAACGCCAACGAGCACGATCCGCCCTTCGCCTCGCGTCGCCATGCCATCGCAATGGCCTGGGCCGCTTCCGCGTGGTCACCTTCATGGCTGGCGAGCCAGACGGCTGCGATCGATGCGGCGTCTTGCTCGACGGTGCGACGCACTTCCAGCTCAAGTTGCGGCGTTCCGCCCGTTCGCACATCCTACGACTACAGGGTGCTCGCAAGCACCGCCGTCGTTACTCGGCCGCGAACACGGGATCTCCAACAACGATCGCGTCATGTGTCTTACGTATCTCGATCGTGCTCTTGCCTGGCCGGAGTCGAACGCGTTTTTTGCGACGCATTCCATCGAAGCGTACGTGCACCACGTAGGTATCGGCGGGCATGTCGCACGTCATCTTCTGTTCTGGGACCGAGTATGCCCGGCCGCGCCGCTCAAAGGACACGTTGAGGCCGGAGCGCCCCTCGGAGTCGATACGAACGCGAGCCAACCGACCAGTGAGCTCTTCCTCGGAAAGGCGAAACGCAAACTTCGTCCGTGGGCGCGGAACCGAACGCGCGCGCAGCTTTGTATTGCCAAACCAAAGTTCGATAGCGGACGCCCCACCCCAGTAGTCCAAAACGCCAAAGAACTTCCGACTCCCACGTATGTGCCACCGGCTACCGGCGCCAGAAGAGTCGGATTGGGTCCGAACGCGTAAGCTCGTGAACCAACTGCGCCGGGCGCGATTGAGGCTGGTGCCGTCCGGCGCTTCGAGAGAGACACACACGGTTTCCGCAGGAACCGGCTCAATCACAAACGTCTTGTCGCGCGGTACGTCGATCGTGAGTTCGCCGGTCGCGTAGCGTTGAAGCGTGTAGCGGATGACCCAGCGCCCCGCCGGAAGACTCGTCGGCACCGTGTTTCCAAGAGTCGGCAACATCTCCAACATTCCATCCGACTGACGCCGCGCACCGATCCTGCCGTACGCGAAGACGCCGCGCCGTCGCATCTTGATGGAGCCACGAACGTCATACAACCGCTCGCCTTCCCACGAGGTACTCCACTTCGCTTCACGGCGCGCAGCGGCGAGTACAACAGACGCCCCCCGACGTTCGGTTTGCGCACCGCGATGGCGCACCGGACTGGGTACCGGTGCGTGCGCCGGTTCGACGGAGGCAGGAAGTTGCGCGCCGTCCGCCACGACCGTTTCGTGAGGGATTACCCGCTCGTCGCGCCCAATGGCGATTACGAACGCCACTAGACCTATGGCAACCAACAGCAGGGAACGCACTCCTCATGTATCGGTCGGTTCTCACGATCCGTTACGTCGAGCCGTTCAGCTCGAACAGCGCAGCGACAAACGAAGCATCCGCGCTGCGCATGGCCTTGCGTACGAAGGGGAGCGCGAACGCCATCCGCAGCCACGATGCCGAGCTCTCGACGAGCTCTACCAACTCCCACATCGCCCTCTGTTGGGGCGATTGATCCATGCTCCATAAGAGCAACACGCCCAAGTGCCCGAGATAGAGCTGGCGCGCCAACGCGTTACGCGTTTTGGTGTCTCGCGGTGCATCCTTCGCTCCGGCGACCGCGCGTTCAAACGCTCCCTGGAGCTCCGCGGCTGCGTCTTCGACCAGAAACACGTGATCACCCCGCGATCAAACGTCCGTCAAAAGCGCCACGTCATTCCGACAAACGTCACAAAGTCCTCGGCTTCGCGGTTGACGCCTAGGAACACGGCCACGTCGAGCTGGATGTTTTCGTTGACCGCGTAGGTCAGTCCGAGGTCGAGCGTTCCCGCCCACTTGCCTTCGGACGGGAACGTGCTCGCGAATTCCACGAAACCGGCGAGGCTTCCGACGAGGTCGTGACCGAACACGATCGCCTGCGTCACGTCCAAACGATTGCCGTCGTCGGCGTCGTTGCGCACGATCTCGAAGCCCACCTGCGCGCCGAATCCCCAGCCGCACGGCAGGTCCATCGCGAAAGGAATCACAAGCCCGCCTTCCCAATCGTCGGACTCCACGCTCTCGCCGCCCAGCGGGATCGTGACGAACGGAAGCAACGCCAACGATGTCTCGGTATCGCCGTCGTTCCCCCACAGATTGATCTTGGTTCGCAGCGTCAGGTTGGTCACGCCTTCGTCGCGCACCGTCCCCGCCTCGCCCCGCACTTTCGTGCGCGCGTACGGCGCCCAGATTAGGTGCACATCGATGTTGTGTGTGATCCCAAGCTTGAAGTTCGTCGCGCCGAACACAAGCGCGTCCTCCGCACTCGGCGAACGCTCACGCAAGTAGAGCGCGATGTCGATCTCCAGTTGCACATGGCCGGCGTCCACCGTCTGCGTGCTCTCCGTTGCATCGGGTCGATCCGCCGAAAGCGGCCGCATCTGGTCTTTGGGAACCGGGTTCGTCAGGTGGTAGCCGCGTTGGTTCGGCGACTCGGCGAAAGCGGAAAGCGTGAGCACGCTCACGAACAGCGGCACAAGAATTTTTTGAGTAGTCAAAATCATAGTTTTGATATACAAAACAAATCAAGCCATGACAACCAGCACGGTCGAGGACTACCTCAAACGCATTTACATCGAGGGCGGGTGCAGCACCGGCGACCTCGTCCCGATGGGGCGCCTGGCGCGCGCGATGTCCGTTACACCGGGCACGGCGACCTCGATGGTGAAATCACTCGTCCGCGAACGGCACGTTCAGTACGAACCGTACGCGGGCGTGCGGCTGACCAAGCGCGGCCAAAAAATTGCGCTCCGCATGTTGCGCCGGCATCGGGTAATCGAGCTGTTCTTGGTCGAAGCGCTCGACATGGATTGGTCCGAGGTGCATGCCGAGGCGGAGCACTTGGAGCACGCGGTGTCGGATCGCGTTCTGGAACAGATGGATTCGTTTCTCGGCCGCCCCGGATTCGACCCGCACGGCGACCCGATTCCGTCCGAAGACGGAACGGTGGCCGACCGCGACCTCGACCGGCTGGACCAAGCGGAAATCGGCGGCCGCTTCGCGGTGGCGCGCGTCACGGACCAAGCGCCCGTGTTTTTGCGGGGCATCAAACAGCTCGGGTTGCTACCCGGGACAAAGCTGCGCATCGAAAGTCGCGACGACGGCGCGGGCACGGTCCGCGTCAAAGTCGGTCGCCAAAGACCCATCACGGTCGCCGCCGAGGTCGCCGCGCGCGTGCTCGTGCAAGCTAGCCGTTAGTTTTCTAGGCCATCCACCGCCAGCGCACGCCTCCGCTAGGATGACGGCGTGAAAACACTGCGCCGGCCCCGGATCGCTCTCGTTCTCTTGCTGACCGGCGCCGCGGGTCAACTTGCCCGCGCCCAAGATCCCGCGGCGCGAGTGCCCTACAAGAGCAGCGACGAGAAAGTGTCCGTGACCCTTCCCGCGTCCTGGAAAACGAAGAGCGCGAAGATCGAGGACTACACCCACATCGCGATGTGGTGCGACATCGCGACGGACAAAAAAAAGCACCACGTTTACATCAGTGTTCAGCTCCTACCGACGGGCCTGAGCCCGCAAGTGCAAGCCCACCTGGAAGCCGATCACACGCGCAGAGAACGCAAGCACGCCGAAACAGCGTCCGACCCGCTGCCCCACACCATCTTCCGGACGACTTCGCGCGGCAAAGAGGAAGTTCTTGTAAACGTCTTTCGCAGCCTGAAAGGACGCATCGTTACGACGCAACTCTCGGCGACGGCGGACGCCTGGCCCGCGCTTCGCGATGAGGTCATGAAGATTGCGCAGTCCGTGCAAGTTAACTACGAGCACTATCCGCCCGCACCACAGGACATTCCGCGCTCCGAGAAGGGAGGTTTTGTTTGGTATCGCGCGAAGGGCGTGTCGAGCTCGCAATACGCCGTGATTCAAAAGATCGCGAAGAAAGTGCGCAAGCAGTTCGAGAAGGTCCACGGGAAATCGAAACCGACGCCAAACGAACGGGTCACGGTCCTGGTGGCGAAAGATCTTTCGATCGCCAAGCGGATTCACCCGAACGCTGCGACCAGCGGCTGGACCAGCACGCCCGCCCTCCATTGGGTGGTTGTGCGCCCCCTCCAAAACAAGAACGCGCAAGCGCGTTTTGCATCCACGTTGATGTCAGCCTTAAGCCACGAGCGATATCGGGCCAACGGATTGCATTGGGCGGCCAACAGCGAATGCGAACTCGCGCTCTTTCCGATTTACTGCGGCAAGACGTTGCCGTTCGTCCCGCAATCCGTGAAGGAAGCGACGCCGTTTAGCCTGCGCGATCTCAGCGAGATCTGGGCTTGGGAGCGCGATGGGATGAGCGGCGACGGCGCTTCCAACGTGTACTGGACCGCGTTTTTTCACGCCGGGCCGCCGCGCTATCGCAAAGCGTACGTCGCGTGCTGGCGCGAATACGCGGCCACGGGCGACGCCGACGCCGCCATGAAAAAACACATCTTCGCGTTCGACGATCACACCCTCAAAGTGGCGGCCACAAAGTGGCTCAAGAAGCTAAAGGGCGTCGAGTAGTCGGCGACGCTGACGCGGGCGCCAGTATTTTAACGACGCGCAATATGCCACGCGCCGTGGACGCCGCCCACGCCACGGCCCTCGCGAATTTTGCGCCTTTCCGGCGCCGGTCCGCGCAAGCGCAGCAAGATGGCCTACACTGCCCCCCGTGAAGCTGCTCATCGTCTTACTCGGTCTCATTCTCGGCGCCTGCGGTGGAAGCGGCGGCGGAGACGCGGTAGGCGGCGGCCCGGTCGATCCGCGCGAGGAAATCGCACGCTCTGTCCTTGCGGGTTGCTCGCGCGACGCGTTTGGCGAGTACTTGGATCTCCTGGTCGCGTTTCACGACATGACGCAACTCACGACGCCGACGCAAGTCGCGTACATCGCCGTGAACGACGCCGAGGATCAGGTGTCGATTGAGTTCGACTTAGACAGCGTTCCCGGCGCGGAATACGTCGGCACGGTTCGATTCCTCAACCCGACCGATCAAACGGTCGTCCCGTTCGATCTGCAATCTCTCGTCGACGGCACATCGCTCCGCACAGCGCTGGGCGGCGTCGCGGGGGACGTTCGTCTGCTCGTTACGTTTATCAGCGCGGGCGGCGGCAACACCAACGGGCAATTCATCGGCACTATCGACAACGGCATCGCGACGCAGGTGCGCGGCAACTTGTCCGCGCTCTTCGGCACGGACTGCTCGACCACGTTTAGCCTACGGCTGACCCCGATTCCGAACTTTAACGGAGCGTTTCCGGGAGCGACGAGCGACTTTTCGATGCGTTTTGCGCCCGACCTGGTGATCGGCGTCGTCATCATGAATCAAACCAACGCCGCCGGCGCCGAAGTCGTGCTCAACGGCACATCGGACCCCTTCACGTTCCTCGTCAACCTGCAAACCGGCGTCGTCACGACCAACTGAGCCCTCCGCTGGGCTCGCGGCCTCGATGCCTCCAAAAACCGGTACACTGACGCCCATGAACCGCTGGATCATGCCCCTCGTTTTCTGCTTTGTCGGAAGCCTCCTCGGCGCCTGCAGCTCCAACGGAACCGCGCCCGCTGACACCGCACAGTCCGCGTTGACGGCGCAAGAAGTCGTGGAGCAATGCGTCGCCGACGATCTCTTGGATCTCGCGGGTCTTTTGGAGCTGATCCAGGGCCTGGGGAGCGACGGCGCGGAGATTCCGCAGCCCGAGCTCGACCTCCTACGCATCCTGGTGGACGGCACCATCGGGTGGTCGTTCGATCTCGATGGCGACGACCAAAACGACCTGAGCGGCACCATCGGATTCAAGAACGCTGCCGGCGAAACCACCATTCCCATCGACATCACCGACCTGATCGGCGGCGCGACACCGGATATCGCACAGATTCTCGCCGATTTGCCGGACGGTACGACGCTCAACCTGACGTTTGAGTTCTTGGGAAACTTGCTCGCGCAGGGCGCCGGCAACGGTGGCGACCTCTCGATCCTGTTTGACGGAGGCGCGATCGTCGAGGTGGACGGCAACGGGGTCTTCACCACGGACACGTGTTCGTTCACGTTTGGGTTTGACGACATCGGCGCCTTTGATGCGGCGGGCGGTGGATTCCCTGTCGCAACACTTAATTTCTCGGCTGATGTCGATGGGCAGACGCTTGGCGGCGATATCGGCCTCGACGGCACCAGCATTGCTCGGATCATCACGCGGTCGGACGGCTTACCCGAGACTTTCCTCCTCGACCTCGCCACCGGCGCGCTCGTCGAGTAGCTCCGCGACTCGTCCCATCTAGGCGTTTCGACGTTCGTCGCGCACCCGAGGCTGTAGGCCTCCTCCGTTAGACTGCGCGTCGAGGTACGGAATATGCGAAGTTGGTTTGCGGCAGCGTTTCTGCTTGTCGCGTCGGTTCAGACATTTGCCCAGGACGCCGAAGCGTTGGAACGCTTTGAACGGACTCTGGAAAACATTCGAACCAAACAGTTCGAGAGCGCGGTCGGACTCAAATTGTCCGAGTACTCGCGCGTGCTCTACGGTGCCTACGTAACGTTGTCGGGACTAGCGACCGACGACGAAACCGGAAGCACGAAAGTGCTCCGACAAGCCGACGCCAAGCTGTGGACCCAGGTCCAGGCGAAGGGTCACATGTTTTACGGCCGGTTGCGGTTGCGGTATCGCGACTTCAACACCGGCGACAGCTTTACCGGCTCGGGCGACGAGCTCGTCGCGCCGATCGGCGATCGCTATTGGTACCGCTTCGACTGGGCTGCGGATCAACAGGCCGAAGGAAACGCCAAGCCGGACTGGAACTGGTGGGTGCAGACCGGGAAGCAGTACATGCAGTGGGTCTCCGGCATGGTGTTGTCGGAGTCGCTCTACGCGGTGCGAGCCGGCGTGGATACCGGACAGTTTTACTTCGAGGCGTTTTGGGGCACGACGCCGCGCACGGGTCCGATCGACTTCGATGCGTCGCGGCCCGGGTACACCAGTGACGTCGCGCGCGACTTCTGGGGCGCGTCCCTCGAGTATCGCGGGTTTGCCGACCACCGCCCGTACGTCTACGTCATCAGCCAAGAGGACGAAAACGATCAGGTGCTCCCCGGCGGCCTTCGCTTCGGATACGACTCGTTTTACGTCGCGATCGGAAGTGCAGGACAGATACGCACCGGTTCGTGGATCTACCGCGCCGAGATTATCTTTGAGTCCGGCACGTCAACGAGCGACTTGCTCGGGGCATTTCCGCAGTCCTTAGACGACGTGTCGGCTTGGGCCGCGCGCATCATGATTGCGTGGATGCCGCCGCAGCTTCGGCGCTGGCGAATGCGCGTCGAGTTCGAAGTCCTCCTCGGCAGCGGCGACGACGACCGCCTCTCCGCCAACCAAACGGCGGGCGGCAACGTCGCGGGCACCGACGACAATAGCTTCAACGCGTTCGGGTACATCAACACCGGACTCGCGTTGGCGCCCGAACTCGCAAACCTCATCTCGGTTCGCATCGGCGTGAGCTTGCTCCCGTACGACTCGCCGCTGTTTAAGAACCTTCGGTTCGGCTTTGACACGTTCTTGATCGCCAAGATGGACTCGAACGCGCCGCTAAGCGTGACGACGATTCCCGGCGGCGATTCGTTTGTCGGCGTGGAGTTCGACTTCATTTTGGACTGGAAAATCTCCAGCGACGCCTCGGTCGATCTTCGCTACGGCATATTCATGCCTGGCGACGCCATCGTCGAGTCGAGCGCACGCCACTTCTTCTACCTGGGGTTCAGCTATGGGTTCTAGAGCACTCTTTGTCTCGGCATTGCTTCTCGCTTGCTGTGCCCGGACCACGCTCAAGGGCAGCGTCGTCGATCAACACACGTCGCGCGAAGAAACAACCGAGCTTGATTTTTGGGATGGGCTCGCAGAGCAGCGCGCCGTCTCCAACAGCGATGCGTTGCACGCGCTCATCCTGAGTTTTACTCAAGATGACTCGCCGGACCATGCCGCCCGCGTCCTCCTCGCGACCAAGCGCGGCTGGATCCGATCGGGCACCGAAATTCCGGCCCGCGAAACCGCCCGCGTGGGCTGGGTCGCGCGCGCCGTCTGTCTCGAAACGGGAATTGAAGGCGGCCTCACGATGCGCCTCATCGGCCCGCGTCAGCGGTATGCTGTGAAGGAGCTCAACCACATGCGGTGGTTGCCTGAAATGTCGCAAAACCAAGCCGTCTCCGGGTTGCAGTTGATCAGTGTGCTCAGCGAAGCCGAAGACCACTTGGCCGGAGAGAGCTAATGCGCGCCTCTGTTTTCAATCTTCTCTTCCTGGCCGCCATTTTGATTTCCGGCTTGATGCCGGAGATGGCCGCGGGACAGGACAAGCCGAAGGCCGAGACACCGAAGGCCGACAAGCCCAAAGCCGAAGCGCCGAAGGGGTCAGCCAAAAAAGTCGCCGCCCTGCCGAAAGGCAAGGTGAAGGTTCTCGAAGCGATCGTGATGGAAGTCAAGGGTGCAGCGCAGGCGCGCAACAAGCCCAAGGAGAAATGGCGCAAGCTCAAGATCAACGACGTACTCAAGCCGGGCGCTGTGATTCGCACCGGCCGCAAGTCGTTCGTTGCGCTTCGGATCGGCGTCAACGCGTCGGTCGTGATCGATCGCCAAACACGCGTCGCGCTCCCGGAAATGGTGCAGGACGGCGGCACGCTGCGGACGCGCGTCAAGATGGCGTACGGCAAGTCCGACATGCGCGTCGATCAGGTCGGCCTGCGCAACGACTTCAGCGTGGCCACACCGACGGCGACCTTGGCCGTGCGCGGCACGGCGTGGCAGCTCAAGTGGGATGCCGTGAACGGCTTTTTCGCGGTCGGCGACGACGGCAACCGCATTCGTTCGATCGAGGTGCGGTACCTGAGCGGGATCAACGCCTTTTTGTCGAGCGGCAACGCGACGTCGAGTGACTATGCCATTCCTGGCATCAAGGCCTTTTACGAAACCTACGTGCTTCCCCTCAAGGGCGCCATCGATACCACCGACCGCGGTCCGCTCGAGCAGACCGACCCGGGTTCGCTGGAGAATCCGACCCTCACGACCGGTATCAGAGCAGCGCAGCGCGCCCGCGGCGACAAGACCCAAGGTGGCGTCGGTTCGTCGGGCGGCAGCGACACGCAAGACAGGTAGCGACGTGGGTGAAGCCACGGAGTTTGGAAAGGAGTTCGCGCCGTCTCACGTCTGCGCGAACTCCTAACCACCGGCTCCTGGCCGCCCTGGGTTGCCGGTGCGGTCCTCGCGACATGCGTCGCGACCGGTTTTCTTCTCGGCCTACCCGTCCTTGGTGAGCTGGAAGGCCGCGCGCTGGATTGGCTGTTCCGGACGCCGCTCCTAACTCCGCCGAGCCCCAGCAAAGACATCGTCCTCGTCGATATCGACGACAATTCCCTCGACACGATCGGACGTTGGCCGTGGCCGCGTCGCGTGCTCGCCGACGCGGTCACCGAAATGGATCGCCTCGGCGCGCGCGTGATCGTGCTCGATATCTTGCTGATCGACCCTCAGGGCACGCAAGTCGAGTTAGACGACCGCGGTGCGTTTCCGGTGCCCGGGTCGAAGTTGCGCGGGACCCTTGTCGATCACGACGAAGTGCTGGCGCATGCGCTTCGCAACGCGAAAGCCGCGACGGTGTTAGCGGCGCGCGCGGAAGTCTTTTCGTTGGCCGAGACCGGAATCTGGGCCAACACGGAAGGGCGCAAGCGATGGCAGGCGATCGCAGAAGTCCTACATCGCGACATCAACCTCGATCCCGATCACATCATTGAGCAAGCCAAGCTAATCGGTCGGTACGCGGCGCACGTCAAAACCAATCACAACTCCATCAAGCGATCCATCGCGCGCGAGGCGGCCGCGGCACTGCGGCGCGAAGGGCGTCTCACGCTGGCGGCGCTACGCGCGTCGCTTCTGCCGGCGGAGAAAGACGCGAGCCTGCGCGACTTTCCCGAACTCCCCACGCTTCACAACGCTCTTCGGGTCGAGATCGCTTCGGAGACGATCGAAAAGCAACTTCCTCCGATCCGCGTGGGCGTGCCGTACGCCAAGGTCGGCAACTTGTTGCCGCCGCAGCCGTCACTGGCGCGCGCCGTGACGACGGTCGGCATCGTGGATGCTGAACAAGACGCAGACGGCCAGTTGCGCCGCATTCGACTGCGTTGGGAGCGCGAGGGTCGCGTCTATCTGCAACTCGGCGTCGCGGCGGCAGCGCGCTACCTCGACATCCCGCTCACAGAGTTTACGAAAGAGTCCATCCCGGTCGGTCCGCGCGGGTCCCGACGCACGCACACCGGCGAAACGATGCTGCTGAGTTGGCCGGAAATTCCCGCCGACAATCCGCTGCTCGGAACAGCGACGCACCTGTCGCTGGGCTCCATCGTCGACCTCGCGCGCAACGATCGGCTGATCGCTCGTCTGCGTGAAGAACGCGACCGGCTCGCCATGGCGTTTTTGGAAGCGATGGACTTCGGCTACGCCCCCAAAGACTGGAGCGACCCCAAACTCCAGCCGGAGATTGAAGCGGAGATCACGGAACAGGTGGAGATGGATCTCAGCGAGGTGCCGGAAGGGACGCCCGACGACAACTACATTCGCGTGCGGCGCCGCTGGCACGACCTCACGCGTGAAGTCACCAACGGTGCGAACGAGTTGGAACAGGCGCGCGTGCGACTGCGGCGCGCGCTCCACGATCGACTCGTGTTCGTCGGGTGGAACGCGACGGGAAACTTCGGCGATTTTTTCCCGACCGCAGCTCACGAGAGAACGCCAGGGGTCATCGCGCATGCCATCGCAGCCAACACGTTTCTGACCGCCCATCTAAAAACCGAGGTCAGCCCGTGGTGGACCGCCGCGATCGCGCTTTTGCTGGGCCTCATGGCGAGTTGGATGACCGCGCGCCTCGGTCCCGTGCAGGCCACGCTCATCACCGTCGCCCTGGCGTTCGCGTACCTGTTGATCAACAGCTTTTTGATATTTGATCGCTTCGACTCAGTCGTTGGGACGACCACGCCGGTGCTCGCGATTGTTTCGGGCTGGGCGGGCACGCTCCTGGTTCGCGCCGTCCGCGAACGTCGGGAGAAAGCGCTGCTGCGGCGACAGTTCGGCGCGCGCGTCTCGCGGCGGCTGTTCGACTACCTGACCGAGAATCCCGAGATGGTCCACATGGAGGGCGAGGAGCGCGAGGTCACGTGCTTTTTCAGCGACCTCGTTGGCTTCACGGCCATCTCCGAGCAACTGGATTCGAAGGCCACCGTGGCGCTGCTCAACCGCTACATGTGGGCGATGAACGACGAACTGACAAAAGTCAGCGCGTACGTGAACAAGTTTTTGGGGGACGGCATCATGGCGGTCTGGGGCGCGTTCGCTCTGGACACGCCGCACGCGGAACGTGCATGCGTCGGCGCCATCGAATGCGAGCGGCGTCTTGACAAGATGCGCGAACGCGGCGACTTCGCCGGGCTGCCGGTGCTGGCCATGCGCATCGGCGTCGCGACCGGCGTCGTCACCGTCGGGGACTGCGGCGCGCCGCCCGATCTACGCGACTACACCGTCATCGGCGACGCGGCCAACCTCGCCGCGCGCCTCGAATCCGCCAACAAACAGTTCGGCACGAGCATGCTCATTGACGGTCGCACGCGCGAGCTCGTCTCCGAGCGGATCGTGACGCGCCCGCTCGGACGCATCTCGGTCGTCGGCCAAAAAGCCGACGTGAACATCCATCAGCTCGTCACGTTTGATGGCGAGCAGACTTCGTTGCAGATCGATTGGATCGAACTGACCAAGCACGCGGTGACGGAGTACCAAGCCGCGCGCTTTGACAGCGCGGAAAAGGCGTGGCGCGAAATTGCCGAACGCTTCGGTGGGACGAAACTCACAGCGCTTTACCTCGACTCGATTGAAACCGCCCGCGCCCTCACTGACGACTCGTTCGACGGCATCTTGCGCTTGACGCGCAAATAGCGCTGATTCGCGCGCCGCCGCTTGACGAATGCGCCGCCCGCTCGCTACGGTGTCGCCCATGCGCATGCGGGACTTTCAAAACCTCCATTTTCGGCATTTCAACGCACGTGAGATGCGCGAGGCTGCGCAGGGTTGGGTCGACCACTTGGACGCCGGCGGCAAGATGATGGTGACGCTGGCCGGCGCGATGAGCACCGCCGAACTTGGTATCTCCCTCGCGCGGTTGATTCGTGCCGGCAAGGTCCACGCGATCACGACGACCGGAGCCAACCTGGAAGAAGACGTATTCAACCTCGTGGCGCACAACGAATATCGCGTCATTCCGAAATGGCGCGCACTCACGGCCGAACAAGAAGAAGAGCTCTATCGCGAAGGGTTTAATCGCGTGACCGACACGTGCATTCCCGAGTCTGTCATGCGCAACATCGAGGGGCGGATTTTCAAGCTCTGGCAGCGCGCCGCCGACGAATGCGAACGGCGTTCTCCGTGGGGGTTTGTAAAAGAGCTGGTGCGCGGTGACGCACTGGCCGAACACTATCAGATTCCGCGTGAACACTCGTGGGTACTGGCAGCGGCCGAACACAACATTCCGGTCTGGACGCCGGGCTGGGAAGACTCCACGCTCGGCAACATGTTCGTCGGCTGGAACATGACCGGCGAACTGAACGGGCATGCGGTCGTGTTGTCGGGTACCGAGCAGATGCAGGACTTAGCGCATTGGTATCTTGACGAAGCGAAGTCGCAAGCGTCGATTGGCTTCTTCCAAATCGGTGGCGGGATCGCCGGCGACTTTCCCATCTGCGTCGTGCCGATGCTCATCCAAGACCTAAAACGCGAGGACATCCCGTTCTGGGGGTACTTCTGCCAGATCGGCGACTCGACGACTTCGTACGGCTCGTATAGCGGCGCCGTGCCGAATGAAAAAATCACATGGGGCAAGCTCGACGCGCAAACGCCGAGCTTCATGATCAACTCCGACGCGAGCATCGTAGCGCCGCTGATCTTTAGCTACGTACTGGACGAATAATGCGAACGCTTTTGATAGTTCTTCTCGCGGCCTTGGCAGCGCACGCCGACGACGAAAACGCCGCGATCCTCAAGCTCCTGCACGAGGACTACGAGGAAGACTTGGCTCGGTCCCCGACGTCCGCAACGGCCCGCGGCGATCGCCGGTACGACGATCAGTTGCCGGATCCCTCTCCGAAAGCGACCGCGGAATGGATTGCCAGCAGCAAGCGTCGCCTCGCTGCGGCGAAGGGTATGGCGCGCGAGAAACTGAACGAGCGCACACGAAGTCATTACGACCTGTTCTTGTACGAGTTGGAGCGACGGGTGGTGCAAGCGCGGTTTTTTCCCGAGCAAACTCCCGTCACGCAGTTAAGCGGTCCGCAGCAATGGCTGCCTCAGCTCACATCCGACACGACGTTTCGGACGGAGAAGCACTTCGCGGACTTTGTGACGCGGATCGACAAGATTCCCGCGTACTTGGACGGCGTCATGGTCAACATGCGCGCCGGCCTCAAGGCTGGACGCACGCCGCCGCGAGTTACGTTGGCGGCAGCGGCGGACCAAGCTCTCACGCACGGCGCACAAGAGCATGTGGAGCACCCGCAACGCCACGCGCTGTGGCCGCCGTTTCCCAAGGCGATGGAAAACGGCCCCATCGCGCAGCGCGCCCGCGATGCGATTTCGAAGCGAGTCGTTCCCGCGTTCGCCAAGTTCGGTTCATTTTTGCGCGACGAGTACATCCCCAAGTGCCGCACGTCGCTGGCTGCGTCGGACAGTGTCGACGGACGCGCGTACTACAACGCGCGACTCCGCTATCACACGACGCTTGCGCTCACGGCCGACGAAATCCACGCGATCGGCCTCAAAGAAGTCGCACGAATTCGCGCGGAGATGATGGCGGTGATCGCGAAGACCGATTTTGCAAACAAAGACGACTTCGCTGCGTTCATCCACTATCTGCGTACGGACAAACGGTTTTACTTCGCAAAGAAAAAAGACCTCATCGCGGGCTACCGCGACATCGCCAAGCGCGTCGATGCGTGGATGCCCAAGCTGTTTAAGTCGCTACCGCGGCTGCCGTACGGCGTCAAGGAGATGGAGGCGTTCATCGCGCCTGCTGCGCCGACGGCGTACTACTACAGCGGTTCGCTCCGCACAGGAAAACCCGGCTACTTCGTCGCCAACACGTTCCGGTTGGACCAGCGGCCACGCTACGAAATGATCGCGCTCACGCTGCACGAAGCGGTTCCGGGCCACCACCACCAAATCGCGCTTGCGCAGGAAGTCGAGGGCATGCCGCCGTGGCGCACGCGCTTGCGCTACACGGCATTCGGCGAAGGGTGGGCGCTCTACGCCGAACGGCTCGGCCTGGAGATGGGACACCTCCTCAAGGATCCGTACGACGACTTCGGGCGGTTGAGCTACGAGATGTGGCGCGCCCTACGATTGGTCGTCGATACGGGCATCCACGCGAAAGGCTGGAGCCGGCAACAAGCGATCGACCTCATGCTCGCCAACAGCGCGCTTACCAAGACCAATGTCGCGCGCGAAGTGGATCGCTACATCGCGTGGCCGGGGCAAGCCACCGCGTACAAGATCGGCGAACTGCACATCCGGCGGCTGCGCGCGCTGGCGGAGTCCAGGTTGGGCAAGCGATTCGATCTGCGCGAGTTTCACGACTGTGTGCTGCTTGAAGGATCGATCCCTCTCCCGGTGCTGGAGAAACGCGTTCGCGACTGGATCGGTGAGCTGAAGTGATGCGTCCGATCCCGAACGAGTGCGTCGTCTTGCCGGTCGGTGTCGCGGAGCGCGTCGTCGGCGACTTCCGCGAGAAGTTCGATCCGTGGGACGTGCCGGCGCACATTCTGTTGACGAGTCATATTCCGACGGACCTCGAAGCGCGGCTCCAAGAGATCGAACCGTTTGGGTTCTCCCTGACCGTCGCGAAAGTAAAGGGCGACCTGCTGATCCTTGAGCCCGACGCCCTCGGATCGTTTTACGATCTCATCGCGGCACTCAACGGCAGCACCGACCCAGAGCTCATCGTGGCGGTGCGAGATCGCCAAGAGTCCCTCGACACGATGCGCATGATGATCAAAAGCACGCTTCCGATCGAAGCGTACGCGTCCGAGGTCAACGTGATTCGCGATACGTCGATCGTCCGAACGATTACGCTCTAGCAGAGTCGCAGAGCAAGATACAAGACGCGGACTCCCCGCCGAGACAAGGAGCCCGCGACAATCCGTTCCAGACTACTTGCGAGTTAAGATAACGATCCCGACGGCCGCTTCCGGCGGGTCGAAGTCGAGCTCGGAATTCGCCAGGCGGAACACACCCATGGTGCCGTCCGCACTGAAGAAACCGGTGAGCTGCGAACCTTCAAGCGTGATGGTCGCTTGTCCGTTCGATCCGTCGAACGCGATGGTCCCGGTTTCGTTACCACTCGCGCTATCGTCTTCAATGTCTGCGGAGAGATCGTTCGGCTTGGTGCGAACACGATCCGCAACGTCGATGGAAACCGCCGCACCTGTCACCGAAAGCGTCCCGTTGCTGATGCGATTGACCCCGGTAAACCCGGTCGGCGAGTACGCTTTGTGAATCGAGATGATTCGGTAGCTCACGCCTTCGAGATTGGGGTTTGCGGTTCCGAGACGCACGCCAATCTGGAGACCGTTTTCCGTCTCCGCCGCTTCCGAGTGACGAGTCGCGATGGCCACGAGTTTGCCACCGTAGCCGACAAAGCCCTCGACGCTTTCGCCGGGCGCGAGGCCCGTCATCGAGAGGGCGCCCGTCGCCGGATCGAGGAGATAGCTTAACTCGTCGTCGCCATCGTCCTGCCCCACTGGATCATCGATGCCGCCGGGCCCGGTCGCGGACCAGGATACCTCCGCGGCTAAGCTGTCGCCGAACGGTGATCGGAAGAGACCAAGGAAATCGTCGGTCGTCGCGAGTGTACCGGTCGTCGCATCGGCAGACGTAAACGACATCGTTCCGAGGTCGCCGAAGACCTCACGACCGCCGGTGCTCTCGTATAGCTCACCGAATCCGATGTAGCCAAACGTCGCGCCGTTCAACGATGTGTTGACGACCGATTCCTGGCGCGCGGTCACAAACACCGAAGAGGTGTGAATGCGGCTGATCAGATTGTCGGGATCGAGCTCGCGTCCCGGCGTCAGACCGAATTCCTCTTCCTCTTCGCTAAACGAGCCCACAAACGAGGCCGGCCCGATCGAGCGAAGAATGTGAGACGCTGCGACGTTGCGGAACGCTACGTCCTCGTCAATCTCGACGGCCTGGGGTCGCATAATGACCAAGTCCCCTGCGGCCGAAACCTGGAGCGTGTGGTCGACCATGTCGAGCGACTCATCCAAAGACATGGCCAGGCCGTAGGTCACGCCACCGGCGCCATTCGGCGAAGCGATTTGTTCCGCCTCCAGCGTCGAGATGGACAGATCCGTGAAGATTCCTTGCCCCATCGCACCG
This sequence comes from Planctomycetota bacterium, assembly GCA_021776785.1. Lineage (GTDB taxonomy): Bacteria > Planctomycetota > PLA2 > PLA2 > PLA2 > JAJFFF01. The sequence continues at coordinate 18,264 of JAJFFF010000046.1, forward strand.
CCAACAATTCGAAACGTCCCGTTGTTCGCGGCGTGAACTTGTAGAGGCTTTGTATCCACGTCGAGACCGAACTGGACGAAGTGGTAGGTGCCGGCGACGGCTGCGGAGTCGCCTTCGACACCGACCGCGACCTCGATGGCCGGGTCCAGGTTCGCCGCGGCCTGTTCGCCAAACGCTTCGATCGTGCCCTCGATCGTCCCCGTGCCGCCCGTGTTGAATCCATCGACGATCGCGGCGAGCGCCGCGACTTCCTCGCGGGTCACGCTGGCGAGACTGTTGCCGCCTGCCGTCAACTTGCGGATCAAGAACTCGCTGCCCGCACTCACATTGACGGTGCTGCCGACAGCTAAGGCGCGCAGCCCAGCGGCGGGTCCGCTGACAACGCGGACGATTAAGTTCGCCGAGAGCGCAACACCCGCCGGCAGGTCCAGAGTGTAGTTACCGCTCGCGTCCGTCGTTCCCGTCGCGAGAACTTCGCCGATCGGATTGCCGAGATCATCCACCGCGATGACTTCGACCTGAGCGCCGGCAACCGGCACCTGCGCAAGCTGAGCCGGCAGGGCCACTTGGCCGGAGACCGTCAACATCTCCGGCGGCGTTTCGCTACTGCTGCTACTACACGCGACGGCCCCGATTGCCATCACAAGAAAGAGTGCGCTTAACGGCGCGCGCACATATGCATGGGACAAGGTCGAATCCTTTCGTTGTCGATTCCGGTGCCGCCGCAACATGCGCGCCGGCAACCGGTAACGTCGGCCAGGAACTTACTTGTCTAAACAAACGTTCTGGGGCACGGGCGCCCATATCGTGCATCGTCGCGTCAACGCGGAAGGGCGTCGTCAGGCGCCGGCGACGTCGGATCTTGAATCCGGCGCACGAGTTCACGAATCGTCGCGGGGCCGTGGCCCGCGTAGTGGTTGTTGGCGAACGCGTACACCTTGGTCACCTGCGTCGCCAGTTCGTGCAACAGCTCCACCCACCGCACGATGTCGGGTGTCTTATCCAACACGAGCTTGTCGAACGTCTTCGTCTTGGCGTCGACGGCTTTGCGGTCACCAATGAGGCGCGCGTAGACAAAATCCGCCGTAACAAGGTCGAGTTTCTTGGCGTAGTTCGCGGGGTGCGGCATGTAGCCGAGCTCGACCAACACGAAGGCAACGTTGTGGCGCGCCAAGATGTCGAGCAGCGGCTGCTTCACCCACCACTTGTTCCGCACTTCGACGGCGTAACGAAACTCCTGCGACAGTCCACCGAGGTAACGATCCAAGCGCTGATAGAACGCGTCGGGGCGTGCGAATGCATCCTTGTTGAAGTACGGGAACTGCAGGACCATCGGACCGAGCTTGTCACCCAGTCGCGCCATCGTGTGCAAGAACTCGTTGGTCGTTTCGCCCACCTTTTCCGGAACGAGCACGACGTCGCCATTGGGGCGCGCTCCCTCGCCGGCATGGACGATGTCGCGCGGAAACTTGGCGCACATCACGAAGTCCGCCGGCGTCTTGTTGCGCCACCCGTCCACGACCTGCGGGCGCGGAATGCCGTAGTACGTCGTGTCGGCCTCCACCGCCTTGAATGCGGTCGCATAGTGCGACAAGTACTCGCCGGGCTTCATTCCTTCGGGATAGAACGGACCTTCCCAGGTGCGCTCCGACCAGCTCGATGTCCCGTAAATCAGTTCGGCCATAGGACCATCCTATATAGTTTGGGCCATGCGCTGGATAGTTGCTTTACTCGTCGCGATCGCCGCCTGCGGGACCCAAGAGACCGGACCGACGTTGGACGCCGTGCTCAAGCGCGGCGAACTCATCATCGGAACGGAGCCGGAGTTTCCGCCGTTTGAATCACGCAACGCCAAGGGTGAATACGTCGGCTTCGACATGGACATGATCCGCGAGTTCGCCAAAGACCTCGGCGTGAAGCTCAAGATCCAGCCAATGGCGTTCGACTCGCTGCCGGCGGCGCTGGGCTCGCGCAAGATCGACCTGATTATTTCGGGCATGACCGCGACACCGAAACGCGCCAAGACGTTTGCGTTCTCCGATTCGTATTTCCTGACTGGTCTTTGTCTCCTTGTCCACAAGGACGCGGGTATCAAAACGGCCGCGGACGCGGACGGCAAGCGCATCGTCGTCAAGATCAGCACGACCGGCGCCACCGTCGCGCGCGAACAATTCAAAAACGCCAAGATCACGACGCTGGACACCGAAGGGGCGTGCGCGCTGGAAGTGGTGCACCACCGCGTCGATGCGTTCTTGTACGACCAACTATCAATTCTGCGCCACCATCAAGCGCACCCCGATACGACCCGCGCGCTCTTGAAGCCTCTGACCAAAGAGCCATACGCCATGGCGATGCGTCGCGACGATCCGGCGTTCGTCGCACGCGTCAACCAGTTCCTTAAAAAGATCCGCGCGGACGGGCGCTACGACAAGATCTACAAGAAACACTTCGCCGACCTACCCGAGGGTTCGGGCTAGGTCTCGATGAACGAGCGCGTCACGCGTGGCGTCATCACGCTGTTGGTGGGCGCGGCCATTTTCTGCGCGCTCGCTGCGTCCCCCCACAAGTGGAACTTCTCGCCCACGTGGGCGTACCGCCAGCTCTACTGGGATGGCTTGCTGAAAACCGTAAGCGCGACTGGTATCGCATTCGTTCTCGGAGTGTCCCTCGGCATCGGTGTCGCGCTGGCGAGGCTCAGCCGCCAACTGTGGGTGCGCCACCTGGGTGATCTCTACGTCGAACTCGTTCGCGGCACGCCGTTTTTAGTGCAGGTGATGATCGCGTACTTCGGAATTGCGCCGCTGATCGGCGTCGACAACAAGTTTTTGGTCGGCACGCTGGCGTTGGGAGCGTTCGCCGCCGCCTACATCGGCGAGGTCATTCGCGCAGGCATCGAATCCGTGGAACGCGGCCAGTTCGAAGCAGCCCGCTCGCTGGGGCTATCGCGCACGCAAACCCTGGTGCACGTCGTTTTGCCGCAAGCCGTCCGCCGCATGATCCCGCCGCTCACCGGCGAACTCATCGCGCTCACCAAAGAGTCTTCGCTGCTGTTTGCGATCGGCGTGATGGAGATGATGTCGGCTGCTCGCCAAACGGGTGCCGACACGTACGCCCACTTCGAAGCGTACTTGGTCGTCGCCGGCTTGTATCTCACGCTCACGATTCCGCTCTCCCTCCTGGCGCGCGCGCTCGAGCGGCGCCTCGGCTCTGGCACACGCACGGGAGTGGACCTCTTATGATCACGCTCGACAACGTCACGAAACGCTTCGGCGACGTTACGGCGTTGCGCGACGTGGACCTAACGGTCGCCAAAGGCGAGGTCATCTGTCTGATCGGACCGAGCGGATCGGGCAAGAGCACGCTGCTTCGATGCATCAACGCGCTCGAGTCGCCGGAAAAAGGGCGAGTGCGCCTCGACAACGAGGTCGTCGATGCGGGCCGCCAAGATATCGACACACTGCGCGGCGAAGTCGGCATGGTGTTTCAGCACTTCCATCTGTTTCCGCATCTGACGGCGCTCGGCAACATCATGCTGTCGCCTCGGCTGCACGGCCGCCCGGATGAAGCCAAAGCGCGGGCGCTCCTGGAGCGCGTGGATGTCGCCGACAAGGCGGATGCGTACCCGGACATGTTGAGCGGCGGTCAAAAACAACGCGTTGCGATCGCGCGGGCGTTGGCGATGGATCCACGCGTGATGTTGTTCGACGAACCGACGAGCGCGCTGGACCCGGAGATGGTCGGCGAAGTGCTGCAAGCGATGCGCACGCTCGCCGCCGAAGGCATGACCATGCTGATCGCAACGCACGAGATGGGGTTCGCCCGCGAGGTCGCGCACCGCGTCGTGTTCATGGACGAGGGGCGCATCGTCGAAGTCGGAACCGCGCAACACGTGTTCGAGAACGCGTCGCACGACAGGACGCGGGCGTTTCTCGATAAGGTCTTATAGCTACCGATTCATCTCGGCGGCCTGCCGCCGCAGCAGGTAGCGTTGCGCGTCGGCCCACACGCCAAACAACGCGCCATACATACCGATCGTGGCTCCGCCAATGCCGCCGGCGACGCCGCCCCACCGCGGGTAAAACGCCGCGGTCCACGACACGGTGGAAACGAGGCTGATGATGACGGTCAGCGAATACAGCCCGTAGACGCGCCGTTTACGAAACGCCGCGTAGCGTTCGGCGATGCAATCGGGGTCGGCGCCACCAAGCGGTTCCGGCTCGCGCACCGACGCCTGCAAGCACGGCTTGAGCAGCAGGAGACCGAGCAGCCCCACGGCGGGTCCGATCCAGGCCAGCGGTTGCGGCATGCCGCGCGCCGCCAGCCACGCCACGAGGGCGAACCACAAAACAAACGGCATCACGAACGCGCCACGGAACAACTCCAACCGCCGCGGCTTGAGGGTCGCGGCCGGGCGCGCGAGTTCGGGGAGCGCGGCGAACGACGCGCGCACCCAGGGCATGGCAACGACGAAGAACACTGTGAAGAACCCGCCCAGCGACCAGAACTGCGAATGAACGCTCGACGACGCGATCTCCAGCCCAAACGCCCAGACGCTGACGCCGTACGCAACGATCGCGGCCAAACATCCGAGCAGCGGCCGCAACACACCGGGCGCGCCCGTCAACCAACCCCACAAAACGACAAACAACGCAGGCATGGAAACCATCAACAGGGGGAAGAAAATACGGAAATGGCTCACCACGAACCTCGTTTCATTTCCTTGTGGAACCATTGTTCGAGATCGCCGCGGAGGTAACCGGAGAGCAACGCGTCCGCGCACAGATCGCGCATGCGCCCGCGAAGTTCTTTGCGCGGCACACGGCTCTTGCTCTTGAGCGAAGCCACCACCGTACCCCTCCCGCGGTGGGAGACGACGAGTCCCTCTCGTTCGAGCTCGCGGTACGCGCGGGCGACGGTATTCAGGTTGATCGAAAGATCGCCGGCCAGCTGGCGCACCGACGGAAGCTCGTCGCCGGGCGCGACTTCGCCTTCGGCAATCGCGCGCCGCAACGCCAGACGTACTTGCTCGGCCAAAGGCGTGGCGGCGGTCAGGTCGATGCGGATCACGCGCCTAAAGTATCATCGTCTGATACTTTGTCAACGAGGCGCGCCAACCTCGGCGTACCCGCGCCTACGGCAGGGTCACCGTAATCTGCTCCGCTTCGCCACCCGCCTTGATGGTGATCTTGGATTCGGCGCTTCGCCCCTCCCCGTCCTCAGCGAGGATGCGGTACAGCCCCGAAACCAACCACACCGAGACCGAGTTGTCGTGGTTGTCGAGATGGCCACGCAGCGCGAGACGGCCTTTCTCGTCGAGGATCCGGTAGCGTAGCTCGCGCGACGCTGAACCGTCGGCCCGCTGGAACGTGGCGCGAAGCCCCTGCCCGTTGCGAACCACAACCTCGACTTCGGTCGTCTTCCCGGAAACAACCTCGACCTCTTCAAACAGCCCTGGCGCCGCGCCGGACACGAGATAGCGCCCCGGCGACAGCGTTTCCGAGAGTGCCGTGCCGTCCCCGTTCTGTTTCACGCTGTAACGGATGTCTTGGTCCAGCGACGTCACCGAAACATGCAACGCGCTCACGTAAGGAGTCTTGTCCGCACGGAGAAAGCGCGCGTGAACGCGACCCGGCGTCGCGAACTGCTGCGCACCGAGGTCGGTCTCCGCGCCCTCTCCCACAACAATGCCCGAGCGATGGATCGTCGATTCGCCGTCGCGATGAATCTCGATCGTGTACAGCCCAGGCTTCACCGGACCAATTCGAAACTTTCCGTTGGCGACGGTGTCGGAAGTCAAACGCCAGCCCGGCTGGCCATCCGGCCAGATGACGACGCGCGTGGCGGTTGCGGCCTCGCCGCTCGAAAGGATCATCGTGCCGCGAACCCACCCCGGCGCGAGCTCAACAATGCGCTCGACTTTTAAGTCTTGCGGAGAGTCCTTAGGCGAAACCTTGATCCGGTGATCCGGCGGCGACATGCGCGCGCGACGACCAGTGCGAGTCCAGATCCAAAGCTCGTGCAGTGCGTTGAGTTGCGGGTCGAACGAGAACGCTCCATCGGCTTTGGTCACAAGCCGGCCGACAACCGAGCCCGCTCCGCGAAACGCGCGCCGACAACTCACTTCCGCGCCGTTGATCGGCTCCCCCGCCAGATCAAGGATGCGTCCGGAAATCGGCCACCGCCGCTCCAAAGAAGCCGACCACGCCTGTTCGGCGCCCGGTTTCACAACGATCCAAGCGCGCGCCGCCCCGTGCGCCTCCGAGTCGGCAACGATTTCGACCCGCCCGACCGGCGCGTTCTCGATCCGAAACACGCCGGCCGCATCCGTCTGCGCCGAGATACCTTCGTACGTCGTCGCGCTACCCGCTTGCCGGAAACTGATCGACGCGCCTGCCACGTTTTCGCCATCGCTGTTGCGCACAATACCCGTGACGACGCCCGCGCGACGCAACTTAAACGGCCGCGTTGTCTCTCCGTCCGGCGGTACACGCACCCACCCCTGGTACGGAGCAAATCCCGCGGCGTGAATGCGAATCGGATTCCACTCCGGAGCCATGCCGATAAAACGCGCCTCTCCCGTGTGAACCGTTTTCCCGTTCTGTGCAGGCGCCGCGCGCAGTTTGTAGGTCGTCGTGCGCGCACCAACGTCGCGCCAGGTCCCGCCTACCCGGACATCCGCGCCGTCAATCGCGTGCCCCTCGTCGTCGGTCGCCTTGACGATCAGCGTCCCGCCCTTTTTGGACATCACGAACCGCAGCTCGGCGACGGTCGAGTTCTTGGGGAGCTGGCGATTGTCGACCGGCGCACGTCCTTCCATTTGCACGCCGATCCAAGCACCGCTCACAGCCAAGAAGTCAAAGCGCCCTTCCGCGTCGGTCAAAACATCTTCGGGGCCGCCGTACACCCGTGCTTGCGCGATCGGTTTTCGGGCGACGTCGAGTACCACGCCGAACACGCGAACGTCGGCGGCGGCATCCGAATCGCGTTTCTTTTCGTTGTTCGACCCCACGTCGTCCGTCGCCGTTCCGTCCAACGACTTCCGCACCGGTATCTTCTTGAGCCGAAGGCGTTTCGTCTGCCCGGCCGCGACGTCGATCTGCTGATCTCCCACGCGCAGCCGTGCTGACCCCTTCCGCACCCACAACCGCATCCAGTTGGGATCCGTCGTCAGTTCGTGCAGACCAGGCCCGAGCTGTACGTCGCCGATCGGAGTCTGGACAAGCGTCGGCTCGTCCACCGAGATCTCGGTCCGCCCATCGCCGACGGAAAACACGCCGCGTTCGAGCGATCGCGCCACCGCACCATCCGCACTCTCAAATGTTGCGGTCGGTTGACGATTCACGCGGCGGACGACCTCGTCGTCGCGGCCAGCCCACCAGATCGAAACACATAAGAGAGCGATCGCCGCGAACGCGAGCGCCGCGAGCCCGCGACGGCCCCACTTGGGTTGATGTCCGAGTTCCGACAAGACCGCCTCCTCCAAGCCCGGCCGACGCGGCGCAAGCGCAGCGCTCCAGGCATCCGATTTCTGTTTGTCGCGCCGCGCGGCTTCCCACTCCGCCGCCAACTCAGGACGTTCCTGCAACAACGCACGCCACGCGCGCGTCTCCTCCGGCGTTAGTTCGCCGTCGACGCTCCGAAAGAGAAGCTCGCGAGCCTTTCGATCGTTCATGACTCGTCCTCCAAGAGATCGTGAAGGCTGTCGCGCAGGCTGCGCCGGGCGCGATGAAGAATCCAGCCGACCGATCCCGCCGCCATACCCAACGTGTCGCCGATGCGCGCGTACGTCGCCCCATCGAGGTGGTGCAGCAAGAACACTTGGCGCCAACGTTCCGGCAAACGCCCCAGCTCTTCGAGCAGTCGCGTGCGACGTTCGTGAGCTGCAAGCCGATCGAACGGACCCGGCGCAGCGGATGCCTCGTCCCCCAGCGCTCGATGCGTGCGCGCCGAACGCCGCCGATCCACGGCCAGACGAATCGCGATGCGCGCCACGTATCCGCCGAAGCGTGCCGCCTCGCGCAACTTCGGCAGCGTCGAGAGGGCGCGGACCAGTGCCTCCTGCGCGACATCGCGCGCTTCGTGCACATCGCGGAGCCGCGCGAGCGCAACCGCATAGGCCGTCGTCTCGTAACGCCGCACGAGCAGCCCGGCCGCCGCCCGATCACCCAACCGGGCGCGCTCCACCAACTCGACTTCGTTTGCCACTGACACGTTCCTGCCATCATGACGGGCGCCGCGCGTGTCCTCTTGGCGAATTCTCAAAAAAAGTGTGACCGGCACGGACGGTCCATCCGTCTAGGATGCAGGGGTCGCGTTTTATCTCGGTTGGGGGCTTTTATGCGCAAGATCGTCATTTTGCTGATCGTCATCGTCGGGCTCGTCGGGTCCATGCTGGTTTGGATGGGCGCCGACGATGAGCCCCGTAGTCAACGGCACGCAACGGACACAGAAGACGGAGCCCTGGACCAAACCGGAATGAGCGGCGCACAGGATTCCGCCGCCAACGGCCGCGGCGACGTCACCCACGTGGATGACGACCCCAACAGGATCGACGGACCAACCGTCACGGTGCGCGGCATCGTGAAGTTCGGCGACGCCGGCGTCGCCAACGCGACCGTCTATCTTCTGCCCGATCGTCCCTGGTTTCGGCAGTCCACGCCGAGTTGGAATCGAACGCTCATCGAAACAAAACAGCCGATCAGCGCGGTCGTCGAGACGGGCGCCGACGGATCTTTTGAGCTAAAGACCGCACGCCGCGTTCGCTTCGTCATCCACGCACAAGCTAAAGGCCACGGGTTCGCCCGAAAATCAATTCTCGTTCCCGACGAAGGCGATCCTCAATCCGTCACGGTGGTTCTGCCCGACGCGGAAACGCTACACGGCATCGTTGTCTCAGCCGACGACAAACCGGTCGCGCGCGCCACCGTCACGATTGCGGCGGGTGGCTGGAGCCAACATTCGCCGGTTCGTTTCGACGTCGTTTCGGACGAGGAGGGGAAGTTCGAGCTGCCCGATCTCGCGCCGGGTTCTTTGCGCATCCAAGTGCGCGCGTCCGGGTACGGGATCACGACGAAAACCGCGACGCTCCCGGCCAATGAACCCGTGCGGATCGTCATGCAGCCGAGCGGTGTGCTGTACGGCATCGTCATGAACGCCGAAGGTCTGCCGGTGCCGGACGCAGAACTTCGCGTCAACACACGCGACTCCGTCACCTTTAGCAGCGGAATGGGATTGGGCAAGTCGGGCGCGGATGGAAAGTATCGCATCGAAAACGCGGCTCCCGGCTTGATCGGCACTCTCGAACTCCGCCACCCGAAGTACGGCACGATGAACAGCGCCATCGAGCGTTGGATTCTTCCGCTCAAGCCCATCAACTCCAAGGAGCCGCTCGAGTTCAACATCACACTTCCCGCCGGCGCGGCCGTGCACGGCGTCACGGTCGATGCACAAGGCAATGCCGTCGTCGCTGACGTCACCCTGATGCGGCAACACGCGCAGTATCGAACCTTGTCACCGTTTAGGTACGTTCGTTCCGATGCGTCCGGACGTTTCGAGTTTCCGCACGTCCCGAACGGATCCTATGCGCTGGAGGCGTATGGTCCCGGTTCTGCGCGCATCGTTAGTCGGTGGCAAAACGGCCAGACGCCCATCACGCTTGATTTCTTTGTGATGGACGGAGCGACTCCGGATGAACAACGAGTCGAACTGACTGCCGCGGGTTCTGTACGCGGTTCCCATGCCGTAGGCACATCTACGATTCGGACGTCGGTTCGTATCCAAGGCACAAAGCAGGCTCTAACGACCGCGCTCGACGGCACGGGTCAGTTTTGGTTTCCGCGGGTGCCCGTCGCGGAGAAGCTGACCCTTCAGGCGTGGAACCCGAACGCGAAGTCCAAACCGTTTGCGGTCGTGGCCGGCAAGACGACAGAAGTCGCGCTGGAAGCGAGCGTGGACAAGCCGTTCCACGTGAAAGTCACGGATGCATCCGACAAGCCGATCAAGGGCGCGCGCGTGATGGTATTGCCGACCAACCGGCTGAAGAGTGATCTTCGGAACTTTCTAAACAACGGTGGTTGGGGCTCTCAATCCACGGACGCGACCGGCGCGGCTTCGGTCGCCCCGCAGGCGTGGCACGTGCAGCAAAACCCAAAGGGCGAGTGGACCGTCATCGTGACCATGAAGGGCTACCTAGCTAGCTTTGTGGGCAAGGTCGCGATGCCCGCCGACGATCAATCTCCGGCGATTGAAGTCGCACTCGAAAAAGGCGGCGTCGTTACGGGCCGCGTCGTCATGGAGAACGGAAGCGCTACGAATCGTCTGTCGATGAGCCTGTCGCCGGTTCGCGAGAAGGGCCAGCCCTATGAGTCGCGCTCGACCGTTCGCACAGCGACGGACACAAGCGGCGCATTCAAGTTCGAAGGCGTCGCTGACGGAACGTATTACGTCGGCGTTTCCCACAACACCGGGAAAGCGGACACGGTAAAAGTCGTCGCGGGCGAGCACGACGTTGTGCTGACTGTGCGGGACACGCTAACGATCTCCGGCACGGTAGCCAATGAAGATGGCAAGACGCTAACGAATGCGTCGATCTTCGCACTGGCGCCTGGCGCGAAAGGCAATCAAAAGCGGATGGGGATGATCGACCAGAACGGTCGCTTTTGGATCCGCCACCTCGACCCCGGCGCGTATGCCGTGGAAGTAGCACCGCAAACCAACCGGCAAAACTACGGCGCTCCGACGGGCAGCTTCGAGAAGAAGCGTATCGAAGGAGTCGAAGCGGGCCGCGACGATTTGGTGATCGTCGTTTCTCTCGGCCCAGCACTCGAAGGCAAAGTGCTCGACTCCAATGGCAAGCCGGCAGTAGGTGCGAGTATTCTCGCGATTCCTGTGCAACTGTCGAAGAAGGAGCGACGCAATTACTGGAACGCGAGCCGTCCGTCGGCGAACACAAACGGGCGCGGAGAGTTCAAGCTGCGCGGCGTCACGCAAGATGAGGTCGACCTGCTTGTGATCTATCCAAAGCACTCCCTCACGACGTTGCGGGTTGCGCGCGACACGAAAAATGCGGTCATTCAGTTGCCGCGGGGAGCGCGCATCGAACTGCAGTTGATTCAAGCCGACGGCGATCCCTATGTCGGCAAGTACGTGAATCTGCAAGCGAAGGGCGATGCTCTCAAGAAGTTTCAAGACTTTCAGATGCGTGGTGGCAACGCATTCCAGATGCGCGGAGGTTGGTCCACATTGAGCGGCCGGACGGATGCCGAAGGCAAGGTTGCGTTCGAAGGGCTCCACGCGGGTCCGTACGGAGTCACCATTCACGACACCGAGAACGCAATGCCGCCAACGTCTCTACAAACGGGGAGCGGGCTGCGTGTCATTACGCTCGAGGAGCCGCTCACGATTCGCGGAAAACTGATCGACGCCGACACGAACGGCCCCATTGATGTTGGTGCGCAACAGGTTTGGATCAACGTGACCGTTGGTGGAACGACCAAGGGAGCGCGGCCCGATCCTAATGGTGTGTTTGAAGTCAAAGGGCTGCCGCGCGGCGAAGCGAAGATTCAGGTCTGGGCTGGCTCGAAGTATCGCCAGGCCAGCGTCCAAGCGATGTCGGGCGATCAAAACGTCGAGTTCCGACTCGTGCCCAACAAACCGAGAAAGTAGCGCGGCGCGGTTCGTGCGCGTGCGCGGCTACTCGTTTGGGTTTTGCGGAGTCGCCCGCTGCGGCAGTTTCGGAAGCGAGCGCGCCAAGCGAAAGCCGACGTCGGGCGCACGAGCGCCCGCGCTTAGGCGGCGTGTGTCGAACCTACGCTTTTTTGTGTAGGTGATGAACGAGCCGCCCACAACCAGGTAGCGCTTGTTGCGCTTGCCGACGGTCGTCTCGGTCCATTCGGCAACGTTGCCCAAGAGATTGAGCACGCCGTCGGAAGACGCACCGCTGATGTGCTCGTCGACCGCGGTCGGACCAAACGCGCCGGATTCGCGGGCGTGCACGTGCGCGGGATTGAACCGGTCGCCCCATGGGTAACGGCGGCGACCGCCGGCCGTCGCTGCATGCCACAGTTCCGCGCGCGTCGGGAGCCGGCACTCTTTGGACTTCGCGAACGCGCGGGCCTGGTCAAGGCTCAACAACGTCGCCGGTTGCCGGTTTCGTTCGGCGGGCGGCGTTGCGGGCGGCGGATCGTCCACCGGCGCGGCGTCGCCCGCACCGTTGTCGCCCGCACCGTTGTCGCCCGCACTGTTGTCGCCCGCACTGTTGTCGCCCGCGCGATCGCCGCCCGCGCCGCCGTCCGCCGCGCGATCCAGCGGGGAACGAATGCGCGGATCGCTCAACGATGCGTCCGCCTCGCGGGGCCAGTCCCAGCCGCGCGCCTTCGCAAAGGACGCGAAGGCCGCGAACGAAACTTCGGTGCGGCCCAGATAGAAGCCGCCGACCGGCCGCATCGTGGCGCCAACAAATGTCCACCGCTGGGGCGGGACGAGGACGAGGCCGGGCGGGGCCATGCGTGTGTAGTACTGCGTGGCGGCGATGCGTGCGAGCCGGCGCGACTGCAGCCGCAAATGAGGGTTCTCGCTCTGGAAATGAATCGCGAGGCGGGGCAGGGTTGCGAGGTCGCTCTTCTTGACGTGCGCGAGCGGCGGGAGCAACGGCTGGGGCGTCGCGGGAGCGTTGGTCGTGCGGGCGTCGGCGTCGGGTTTCTCGGCATCGCCGGCGTCCGCGGACGGGAGCGGCGTGCTGATCGCGAGGAGAGCCGCCCAAAAAGCGAGCGGGAGGCCAGGAAAGCGGAATGGCCCGCTGTTGGAGGAGCTGCGCAAGCTACGCCGCATGGGCATCATCCTAGCGGTGATCGCGTGAATCGGGCGCAAAAGCCCGAGAAGTAGGGATTTTCAGCAGGTGCGCAACGCCTCAAAGCCACGTGGCGAGAGAATTAGTTCGCCATTTAGTTTCACCCCGTCCTTCGCTCGGCCCATTAAGTTTCATTTGAGCCACAAGCCCGCGCGGCCGCCGTCGACATATTCATGCATATACAGCAACCAGTTCCGATGAACCCGCTAACCCATTAGATAGCAGTCGTTTATATTGTTTTGAAAGTTCCCGGTATTTGTCCTCCCCGCACAACGGAGCAGTTGTCGATGTTGACGATCCAAGACAACATAGGGACATCGAAGGCAGATCACGAAGACAGGCAAAGAAACACGGGAAATTCGAAAAAGTCGCCTTCAGGAGAAAGTCATGAAAAACATCGCCAAAGCATTGCTCGCCATCATTTCCATCGCAGGCGTCGCCATCGCCGCTCAGGGCATCGAAGTCCTTAGGGTCGACGACGGAATCGAAGTGCTGAGCATCAACGAGAATGGCGTCAGCTACGGTATCGAGGTCCTGGCAGCCGAGGCTCCGCAGGGCTCGATGGTCATGGCGACGATGCAGGTCGACGGCGAGACGCACATCGTCGACACGGCAGCCCTGGACGCAAACGGAGTAGCAACGGTCGTCTTCCCGGTAATGCAGGCAGGCAACCACATCCACCTAATGGCAAACCCCTCAGCCACGAGCCAGATGAGCTCGACCAGTGGCGGCGGTTACCAAGGATCCGTCACGACGGACTAAGTAGATTCAATAGTCTCTAATCAAGCCTCACGCCTCTAGGCGTGAGGCTTTTTTTGGTTCAACTCGGAAGGTCAGCCGAAACTCCGTTCCACTCGGACCGGTCTCAGTCAAACGGATCGACCCACCGATCTTCGCCATCGTGTTTCGCGCGACTACCAACCCAAGGCCGGATCCACTCTTTCCTTTCGTCGAAAAGAATGGATCAAAGATCCGATCAGAAACGCCAGCTGGCATTCCGGGCCCGTCGTCTCGAACTAAGATTGTGACGGTCTCTTCATCTCGACTTGCGTTCAACTCAATGCACCCATCACTGCTTACCGCATCGCAGGCATTGACGAATAGGTTGAGAAAAACGTCGCGGACATCAGACGTCGATCCAACTACGGGCGGAAGCGCATCGACGGACACGAGAAAACGGACTCTTTTCTCGCGAGCACGGACCCGTGCTAGATCGACGGCATCTTCTATCGCCTCCTGAAGATGCGCGGTCGATTCGCCGGTGTCGTCTTGAGCGCAATTCTGCAACCGGGCTAGTTGAGAAACTGCAACCCCCGCGGCTCGCTCGATCGAGCGAAAGACGTCCGACTCCTGAGACTTTTTCATTCGGGCGAGCTGTGCTTTTCCAAGGATTGCGGTGACGACATTTTTCAAGTCGTGGACAAGTCCCAGCGCTGCCTCGGATACTACGGCGGACCTCTCGCGGCGCACGAGTAAGTCGGTAGCGGCATCGACACGTGACTGCAGAACATTCATGCGAGTTGCCGCATACTCGTCCGCTAGTTGAAATGCGATCAGTTTCGCACCTAGCCGAGCAGATCTGGCTTCCCGTTTCGAGAATAGGCCAGCGACGGATCGATGATCCGCGTACAGCACGCCGAACATTCGTTCACCAAGTCGGACCGGCACACACAACACCGACTTCAGCCTAAGATTCTCGATACTGCGATGACTCGAAAGCTCGTCGGACGCCAATACATCTCTATGAACTTGATCGGTGCCGGTCGCGCACGTGAGAGACACTGTGCCCCAGCTGACATCACGGCTAAGCGATTCCGCAGGCTCCGCAGCGACGACCCGAAACTCACCTTCGCTAGTCGATTCAACCACGGCGACTCGCTCGGCGCCGAGGTTGCTCCGAAGTCCGGTCAATATCTGCTGAATGTCGACGACATTTCCTGAAACGACGTCGCCGAACAACCCATTCGAAGACTCGGTCTCCAGGCCAGGATCGTGCCCATCGAGCAACCATGCGAGCGCGATGTCTCCAGCGGACATAGCCACGCTGGAGCGTGCGCCCGACAACAACGCAGCGAGGCGAGGTAGCCGCGAACACGGATGAGGAAGCGTTTGAACTCGCAGCTCCAGTACAGACAAAATCTGAAGCGCTTCGATCGACGTCACCCGCGCCTCACGTTCGCGCCCCACGCCACGTAGGTAGTTGGCGTATCTAGCAAGAAGTTCACATCTCAGGTCAGGGAACGCCCGCAGGGCGTCACTCGTTAGCGCCTCCATCACGATGCCCTCGTCGACTGAGGCGGTCGCGCTGCTGAGATGCTCAACGACCCAAGCAAATTTCAACCTGGTGTCGGGATCACTTGCCCGCTGCAGCCTGCGTGCGGAGTTCCGCGAGACTCCGGCGCGGGTGCCTCTGCGACGCAACCACGCTGCCAGTGATGAACTTGGGCGATGCTCGCGCAGCCTTCCACAAGCCCATGCAATCGATGTGCGGGCTTCGTCGGACAACTTATCCAGTTCGACCTGCCGAGGAACAAGCTCGCGAGTCTCTGTGACCACGCCGATGAAGGCTACGAGTTCAATCGCCATGTCTTCGCGGTCCAACTCGCGCAATCGCTTCGCATATGCGAACGCGGCGACCACTCGCCATTCGCCTGCGGCGGCCCGCCCGGAGTTGTAAGTGGCCTGTGCGAGATGCTCGGCATCTCGCGCATGCGCTGACAAGCTTCTTGCTTGGCGCCAGGCGCGGCGCGCTTCCCTAACACGCCCCGCATCTGCGTACGCAATCCCGACGTTGATCAACGCGGAAATCCGCTCGCTGTTGAGGTCGTTCCGTGTCGCGATTCGGCGGATCCTATTTGCCACTCGGATCCGATCGTCAGTACCAGGCGTGGTCAGGAGTACGTTGTTCAGTGCCCGAATCAGGCCACGCTCATCGGAGAGCGCGTCTCGGAGAGCAACGCAAGATTGAAAGCTGCGCAAAGCATGGCGGCGGCGCCCCAATCTGTACTCGACTACGCCAACATTGTTCTCACACGCTGCTTCAATTGTCCGCCAGCCCATTTCTCGAGCGTAACCTCTTTCGAGCTTGGCAAGCTTCAGTGCGAGGTGGAATTTCTTCCTACGCAGACAAACATGAAAAAGCACCCGGGCTCGGTGGCCCTTCTGCATGTTCGACCGACACGGCATTGTCTGAAACGCTCTGCGGGCGCGATCTACCTCCGTCTCCTTACCGAGCGCCATGCACACTCGCGCGAACATCGCCAGCGTACTGGCCCAACATGTACGTGCCGCCCATGAACTCCCGTGAGACTGAAGGATCGAGAATGCTCGATCGTAACGCCTTCCTAGGAAATGCTCCCATGCGTCGATCAGCGGAACGACGCTACTCCAGACGGACTCACTCGGAAGCGCCCGCTTGAGATCATCGGCGTACTTGTCTCCGGCTGCCACGCGCGCGGCTCGAACTAGCACAGCGAGCCAGTTCGGCGCGGCGTCTTGTCGATCAAGCGTAGCCCAAGCTTGCTCGATGCCTGCGATCTCGCCATGCCGAAGAAGAATAATGATCGCTCGCATGATCCGATGCCGACGCCTCTCGATCGAATGATCGAAGCTGACCAGTCGTAGGAGCCGCGAGAGTTCCTCTTTCTTGTCGCTCTTCCATTTCTGATCGAACACGTCGAGAAGAACCGTGCAAGCGGCTCGCCACTGCGGCGAGCGTAGCTCGACAACTTGGCGAGGTTGCCGTACTACGATTGCTCCTCGCTCGAAGCAAATTTGAGATCGCGATGAGTCGTCCACCGGCCCGCAATACTCTGTGAGACGCTCCCAGTCTGATTCCGCCACGGGCAACGCCCACACAGCGAGGGCTTCGAGCGCGGACACCCGTGCGATCGAGCTGATAGAAACTGGCCGAGAGCGTTGTGAAGGCAAGGCGTCGGTTTGGCGTGTCAGTATCGAAATCGCGCGACCGGGTGCTCCCGACGATTCCGCGAGTAGCCGCGCGGTCGAGCCCATCGACAAACGCTCTCCGGTTAAGAGTTCGCAGAAAGAGCGGAGTTCACCCATAGTCAGAGGAGGAACATGTACCGAAGCATTGTTGGCGACAAAGCTCGCGGCTCCGGATCTGGAACCGATTAGAATTAACGGCTTCTGATCTTCAACCACGCTGGACATTGATACCGTCCGGCCCAGATAACTTCGTTCACTGCCGGTCAAGTCGTCGGCATTGTCGATGACGATTAGAACTCGACGCTTCTGGACAAGCTGTTCTAGGTCATCGAGGGCCGCGCCCGGCGCAATTATCTGTGCGTGCTGGCGACCGAGTTCTCTCGCCAGCACGAAGTTCATCTGTTCGGAGATTGATGAGCCGGCGCGCGCCGAGGGTTCGGCATGAATTATCGTGGCCCCTCCATCTGAAAACTCCGACGCAACATCACGCAACACCGTCGTGGTTCCGCCCCGGGCCGCGCCCGACAATTCGACCACCGACGAATCACTGAATGCCGAGATGATTTTTGATACGAGGGCCGGTCGCATCAAAAAACCTGGTCTAAACGTGCTTCTGTTTGCGTTCAGAAGACTCCCGCCGAGCGCATCCAGCACATGCTGAATAGTTGAAGGCCGAAACCGAACAGATGGAGAAAGAAGAGAATCGATTAGTGCGGTAAGCCGTGCGGGGAGGTCGGGCCGCCGCTCCGTGCAAGGACGAAACGCACCGGTGCGTTGCGACCGCAGAATTTCCCCGGCACTCCCACCGTTGAACGGTAGCTCACCACAACTGACGCGGTAGAGAACGCAACCCAACGCGTAGAGATCTGAAGCCAGAGTTCGCGTTCCAGTCTCCGACAGCTCCGGACTCATGTACTGCAAAGTCGCGCCGCCGGCACCATCACCTAAGTGCGGGTCGATCAATACGCATGATGTCTGCGCAATATCGTGAGCGCCGATCGACGTTTCATGCACTACTACATTTCCAACCGACAGATCGCCATGAACAACGCCCCTGTCGTGTAGCGCTGCTAGCCCAAGCGAAATCTGAACTGCAATGCGCTCGGCTACTGGTACCGGGGCGGGCACCGAGATGCTGCTGAGCACGTCTCCATGAACGTACGGGAACGCAGCAAACTGTGCCTGTGACCCGTCAAACCCAACGCATGCACCCCAATCTGTCGGAGCCGAGAAATACGGACTCGATATCAAAGCAAGCGTTGCGCACCGTTGGTCGCGCTCGGGCATCGGATCAGCCCACACCTTTACGACCGCCTTCAACGACCGAGCGCTGTCCGTTGCGCAGTACGTGCCCGACCGGTCGCGTCGAGCAAGTACGCTAGTAACGGAATAGCGCCGGGCTAAGTCGATTAGGGTTCTGGCCGCCACATATCGCTATCGGCATTTCAGTGCCTGGGGGGTAGCGAACAACTCGGCCGAGGCAACTCTATGATATTGCTTGGCTTAGGGCTGCTCGGCGTAGCTCGTCGCACGACCGAACCCTACTCGACGTAAGACCCCCAAATTGACTAAGCCTGCCAAGCGCCTCTGCGCGGTTCGGCGGGACGACTTGCAACGCTCGGCGAACTCAATCGAACTGAACGGGCCCGGAAACAACGATCGCAGCGCCGCGTCAACTGAATCTCTTTCTGGCAGAGATCCAAGGCGCTTTACCTCACGAACATGCGCTCCACTAACCTGGCCAGATGTTGCACGCGATTCGATGACTTCGAGGCATTGCCCAAGCTCGCGGTAGTTCCCGGGCCATGAACACTCCAAGAGCGCGATTTCCGCTGATCTAGACAACAACAGCCCTTTTCGCTTCGCCCACCTTCGCGAGAACCACAAGATGTCTTCTTTGCGCCTGTCCAGTCCTGGAAGATCAATCTCCAGAACGCGAAGACGATAAAGAAGGTCTTCTCTTATCTCGCCAGAACTAATGACTTCGTCGATCGCGCCCGACAGTGATGCGATGACCCTTAGATCTGCACGGCTGGCTTTCGTCGCACCAACCCGACGATATTCACCCGACTCAAGAACACGGAGAAGCGCAGTCTGAACGCGAGGAGTCAGGAGATCCAAGTTGTCAAGAAACAGAGTCCCACCGTCCGACACTTCGATCAGACCCTGCCTTGCGCGGTCCGCTCCGGTGTATGCGCCGCGGCATACGCCAAACAGCTCTGCTTCAGCAATCTCGGATTTAATCGTCGCACAGTCTACGACGACGAACTCCCGCCCCGCCCGGCTGGACAATTTGTGTACTTCGCGTGCCGCGACCTCCTTGCCGATCCCTGTCGGTCCGCCAATCAACACAGCTAAGTCGCCGGCAGCCGCAGCGCGAATGGACTCCTCGATCTGTTGAGCAATTTTGGATGCGCCGCCGCGATGCGCGACGGAAGGTCCAGCGAAATCATTGGAAACTCGTCGTACAACCTGCAATCCACGTCGATTCCGCCGGACTTCAAGAAACGTGGTCTGAGTGCGTGTGCCGACTACGCCGAACATGCGAATGGTGGCTGTACCTCGAACAATCAAATGGAAAAGCGCAGCGTCCTCGGACCAAGCGTAGTTCCGCTTCGCCATCTGTCCGTGTGACCCACTAACAACCAAACACGATGTCCGATCTACGGAATCGTCTTCTACGCGTTGCGCATTCGGAACCGCGCGGACTATCGCGGAGAGTCCCGACGAGACAGCACTCTTCCCATCGCCGATCGTCATCCAGGATCTGCCAATCTCGCCACCGAGGGCGCGACTCAATCGGTTGAAGAACTTCGGCGCCCCTGCAAGCAGAATCGAAACCAGGCCATGCCCACCCAAATCGGTTGCCTCGCAGCGCCTGAACAGCCAACTCGCGCAAGATGCGATGTCCGACTCTATCGAAGATGGAGCAGCCCGCTCAAGGGCCGTGACGATGACAGGAAGAACTGCAAGCAACGGGTCCGCCGCATCACCTGCCGTGACGCCCTTTCCAAGCGACTCCATCTCGCCGGAAACGAATCTGTGAAAGCGCCGCGGAGCGAGCAATTTGCGGACGTTCGCCCTGAGTAGTCGGTTTAACGACTCAATCCACTGCCGTGCACTAGCGCAGAAGAACCGCGCGCTGGTCAGCCGTTCAACCGGACGAAGGGCAACTAGCACACTTGCCATTGCATCACGTGCTTCGCTGATTTCGCCTCGGATAAGCAAACTGACGAACTTGAGGTACTTGTCTGAGTAGCGAATCCAAACGCCACCAAGCTCTGCCGAATGTCGCTCCAGAAGGTCGCGAGCAAGCACGACACTCTCACGGTCGAATGAAGTAAGAGCGTGATCGCCCAGGGTCCAAATGGCGACAACTAGCTGCTCGACTGACCGATAGGTTGCGACCGCGCATTGCCTAAGAGTCTCGCGCGCACCGTCTAGGTCGCCCGCAAACAACCGATCTCGCGCGAGCACCGAACGCTCAAGAGCATCAACTGAAGTCGAACCGGACAGCAATGTCGCTGTGGCCAATCGCCTTGCGACCCTTGGCGCGAGGAATCTGAGATTCACCATCATTCGTTGCTTCAGCTCAGCTGGAGTTCCAATACCGAGGAGAAGTACTTGTTCGTCGACTAGCCGGCGAACTACCAAGCGGTACCCACGGCTCAGCGCATACAAAACCACCCTACCGGTAACGATTCGTCGATCCTCGACGTTGCCCGTGACCCCCATCCACTCGTAGGCCTCTGAGATCGCTCGGCCCTCGCACGGACCGTATTGACTGGCTGAATAGGCCACGCTCGCCCGGATGTAGCCTGCGATGCACGCATGCCGGTCAACGCGAGGCACTCGAATCGGCGCCTCACCTCGCCTGATCAAGAAATCAAACCGGGCGCGTTCTTCAAGCGTTGCAAGAAGTCGGTCCAGAGATTGAGTGCCACGGGGCATGAGCTCATTCGCGGCGAGCAGCCTCTGCCACCCAGCATCCCGCCCCATCCACCTCGATCGCGCGAATAGTTCGGCCAAAATGCACGCGGCATCGACAGTTGCACCGTCTATCAAATCCGAATGCGAGAACGACTGCCAAAACTCCGGCTCCGCGATGCGATCCAGATGGGATCGGCCCAGCGCAACAAGCTGATTCAGGCATCGCGACAACTCATGAGTTGTTGCGATCATTGCCGCGTGCACCGCGTTCGCTTGATCGGTGGCGCGAGCGTAGTCCCGTCGGTTGGTCAGTAGGGAGATTCGCATCACCAAATCCAACGCGCTTGGGGAATTGGGGTTGGTTTCCCATTCGCTTGTGAACTTTTCGCTCCACTTGCTTGGGATTAGGGCTGGAGCGCCTTGCGGTAGGTTTCTTAGGTGGGCGAACGCGCGCTTTCGGTTTCCGAGTGCGAACTCCACTCGGGCCGCCGCTGCCCTCAAGTGCTTGTGGCCGCTTCTTCTTTTTTGGCGTTTTCGGTATCGCGTTCCGATGGCTTCGAGGGCGCGGCGCATCGTCTCCTGCTCGGCGCGCTGCTCTCTTGTCACGCCCGGTTCTTTGCGCACGCCCATGCCGTTTGCCACCGATGCCGCCGTCGACGTCGCCTCTGACGCCTCTGGCGCCTCTGGCGCCTCCGACGTGTTCGCGTGTTCGTGGACGTGTTCTTCGACCGCTCGCCCCGCGCCTTCGACCCCGACGACGCCTCGCTGCGGTCGTGCGCTCGGGGTCTCTCGACCGTCAACCGCATCGCCCCCGCCAACCGCCGCGCCCCCGTCAGCCGCGCCCCCGTCAGCCGCCGCGCGCCCGTCAACCAACGCGCCACGATCCAGCGTCGATCCGGCCAAGTCGATTCCAGGCGCGGGCTTCAACACATCGCACCACACCGGCTCCGGCTCGTACACCGTCGTGTCGCGCACACATCGAGTGCGCAAAATTCCTCGATCCACGAGCGACAACACAACGCGCATGCACGAGTCGCCAAACACGGCGCGCAAGTCTCGCGCGGTCAGCAACGCGGGCGCCGACGTCAACGCCCGCATCATCGACTCTTCCTCAAATGACAGGACACTGGCATTTTTCGTGCGCACAGAAGAAGGTCGCTCGTGCATGCGCCACACAAACGGGTCGCCCTGGAACGGGAATCGCCGTAAATCGCCGCGCACACGATCCTCGTTCTCGGGCGCCACGATCAACATGACAAAGCACGGCGCCGGCGCCGACAACATGCGCGCCTGCCACGCCGTCTGCGCATGCACGAGGTAACGCAACGTGCTGATCGCCGACGGCGTCAACAGCTCCGCATGCTCCACCGCGATGAGTTTTCCGCGCTCTGCCAACCCATCTCGAACGCGACGCCGCACACGATCCGCCGCGATCAACCAGCGCTCGCAGGAGTGAATCGCCATCGACGACCCCGCCGCCCGCTGCGGATGCGCCACCGGCTCGCCCTGCTGCCCCGCCCGGAACCAAAGAGGCGCATCGTGCCCGGCCACCTGAGTCCCGAGCCCATAGATCACCGGATCGGGAACCACCACGTCAGGCCACGCGGAAAGCGGCACGAAATCCCACTCCGCCTCCGCCGCCCAACGCCCCATCCGCACGCGCGCTTCAGCCCAACGCGCCCGCGGCAACACCGCGACCGTGATCGAATCGTGGGTCAAGTCATGGAGGCCGGGGACCGTCGTCAGCCCCAGCGCCCGCGCGTAACGCGAGTAGTCCCACTCCACGCACGGCTCCTCAAAGGGCGGAGCCTCCTGCTGGGTAGCGGTCAAAAAGCGACAATGCAGCCCGTTCCAGTCCATCGATCCTCCCAGCCTCGCCGTCGAATCTACTGCTCGCAATTGGTTCGCCGCAAGACAGAATCACGGCAAAAGGCGATGAAATGGGCTCTTCACCCGAGCCCGGCTCCCATGGGAGGGCAGGATTCACCCATACGCGCCACCGTGTCGCGCGGGATTGGCGCGATAGAGCAGGATGTGGATAACTCGTCGGTTTGCCCGCCGGCCCAAGCGCCCTACACTTCGGGCATGGATCCTGCCGTTGGCGCGCTCGTTGCCCCCACCCCGAAATACCGCGCCACGATGGGCACCGGGGACGGCGGCGCGGTGCTCTTGGCGACCAGGCGCGGGAGCGGACAGATTTACTACGTCGGGACCGACCACATGTATTGGGTCCCGACGCGTCAACTCGGCGAAATCCCGCCTGAGGTCTTGCCCGATGGCAGCCGCGAGCGGCTCCTGTCCGACATCTTGCTTTTTTTGCGCGCCGACGAGTGCGTCCTCGACGCGGTGGACGGCGACAAGATGGACATTTCGGTCGAGAGCCCCGGCGTCACGGGCGAGGCGTTCGACCAGCTCCGCGCCGATCTCGGCCCGCGGCTCGCCCGGTTCGCGTTCGAGGCCGGTTCGATGCGGCACGTCCTGATCCGCTTGGAACTCGTCTCCTTGCCTCCGGCCGCCGACACAGTTAGATAGAGAGTGATGCTGCGTTACCTCAAACTCCAGATTCGACGTGGATGGAACACGGTTGCGGAAGGCACAGGCCTGCGGAACCTCCCGCCGGTCCCGACGGCCGCGCTCGTCTTGGCGCTCGGCGTGTTGTGGCCCTTGGCGGGCGAAATCCGCACGCGAACCGCCGATCTTGCGAACTCGCTGGCGCTGGATCGCATCGGTCGCTTTGCCGATTCGCAAAACTCCTCCGCCGATTCTGGCGTTGGACCGACGGGCAACATTTTGTCAACGCGCCCCGCCATCTTTTGGCCGCGCGACGCGAAGACAACGCACTACACCGTGCGCATCGAACGCGAGGACGGCACGGCGTGGATCGACAACGCCACCACGACGTCGCCCTTCTACGTGGTTTCGGCGGCGGGATCGTTGGAGGAGGGACGCGGCTATCGGTTTGCGGTGCGCGGCTACGACGCCAAGGGCGCCGACACGGTCAAGCATGACGGCTCGTTTACGATCGGCCTTCGGGACAAGAAGCTTGCGAACCTGCACGAACGCGCGTCCACCGAGCTGGGTTCGTTTGAGAGCTCGCTTGTCCTCTCCGGCTACTACGCGGAACAGGGTTCGCGCGACGATGTCGTCGGCGGACTCCTCGCCGCGTTTCAAGCCGATCCAAAGGCGTTTCGTCGCGAAGTCGCCGACAGCAACTCCGACAGCGCGCGCCTATGGCTCGCACGCCACGTGGACCCGCTGACCACCGCCGACAGCTAACGTCGCGACAAAGCAACGGCCGGTGTTGCCACCGGCCAATTCTCATCCCACTTTCGTCGGCAGACGCGCTACAATTCGTCATAGCGAGCGGGGCGATTGACGGTTCGGGCCCATACGAGCTGCCATGAGAGAGACTATGAACAGGGTGATGGCGACGGTGCGCGGGATCTCT
Organism: Planctomycetota bacterium; assembly: GCA_021776785.1. Classification (GTDB taxonomy): domain Bacteria; phylum Planctomycetota; class PLA2; order PLA2; family PLA2; genus JAJFFF01. Next base: position 42,437 of record JAJFFF010000046.1, read on the forward strand.
CCCGGATCACCGAGCCTTCGCGCTTCCAGGACGGGGTCGTCTGACACCGCATCCTTCCCCTCGCCCATTGACGGGCCCTTCGACCGGGCCGGGCGACGACGCGCTCGCGCGACAACACGCCTCGCATACACCGCTGCGATCGCTCTGTCGCTATCGCTATGGGGTTGCGGCGGAGGCGGCGCGCCGACGGGCGGCGTCGATCCCGGCGTTGAAACACAGCGCCAAGTCAACGGTCGCGTCTCCTACCGCGTGACCGGCCCGCGCCTCTCGCAGTTTGACGCCAACGGCCGCCTGCTGGCGCAGCCCGGTTTCGTCTCGCCGACAACGCCGCGCGCAGCTCCCAACGTTCCGATCGAAGTACTGGCGCCCGACGGCACCGTGCTTGGCGCGGACACAACCGACTCCGAAGGTCGGTACGCCGTGACCGTAAACTTCGGGCTCAACCCCGGCACGCAGGTTCGCATCCGTGCGCAAGCGGTGATCCGCACGACGTTCGGCATGGTCGTGCGCATTCGCCCCGACGGTGCGTCGGATCCCTACACAGCCCTCACGCCGCTTAGCGGAGACCCAGACTTCGATCCGGTTTTTGGCGACATGCCCATCCCGGAACTCGTCATCCCGATCAGCGACGGCGCGGCCGCGTTCTTCATGATGGAGAAGCTTCCCGACGGGCTGGTGCGCGCGAAGTCCGGCATACTCGGCCCCATGGGCGACCTCGACATCTTGTGGCGTCCCGGCAACGGCGCCGTTTCATCGCTGCGCACCGATACCGACCCGCCCCAATTGACGGTCGCGGGCGGCATCGCCAACGACCCGGCATCCAATCAGGATTGCTGGGACGAGGCGGTCATCATGCGGCTGTTCGGCTTGTACTTGCTCGCGTTTCATTTCAATGACGTGGCGCCGCCAGGCCTTGCGACCGATGAACCGCTGATCCCCAGCGTCGCCTGGCGCGAAGGCTTTCTGGATTGGTGGGCGTGCGCAGGGCGCAACAGCGGGTTCTTTTGGGATACCGAGGGGATCGGCGACGACGGCCGCGTCGTGCGTTACTTTGAGCTGGAGTCATTTTTTGACAGCTCCCTGCCATCCCTTGGACCGGACGACCCAAACGTCTATCAAACCGCAGCCAACGCAGGCGTGACATCGGCGCTCAGTGTGGCCGAAATGCTCTGGGACATTCACGATGCAGAAGGTGTGCAGTCCGATTCCGATGGCCTCGAGTTTCCGATGTTCCTTACGCTCCGGTTCTTGGAACAACAAAACCGTGGCAACAGCTATCCGTACCTGTATTCGCTGTTTGACACGTACGCTTCCGATGGCTCGTTGAGCAGGGTGCGACTCGACGTCCTTCTCCGCACGCCTGAAGACCATGGCGGCGCGACCTATCCAGGCACTCCGGAAAACGAACTTGAGTGGCCGACACGTTTTCGCGACGGCACGCTGACGAGTTTGACGCCCGGATTCGACGACACATTCACCGATCGCATCGACACGAGTGCACCGACCAACCCCGACGTCGGGCTTTTTGCGAAGCGGTATTTCCGGTTCGACGTGAGTGAGCCGGCAAGGGCGGACATCTCGCTGATCACGACGGGAAATCTGCGCGTCGAGATTTTGGCGTTGGACAACACGGTGCTCGCTGCAGGAACCGGGAGCACGTTCGCGCTGCTCGACAACGGCTCCTACATCGCCCGCGTCACGCCCATATCGAACCCACAGTCCGTCGATTTCGACATTCGCCTGCTCCTTTCGACGCCGTAGCGCCGGATCCCGTCCGAAAAACCGGCCGCTTCGTGCGATACTGCCCTCGGTCTCGGGAGGCGACATGGAGCAACGAATCACAGGACGCGCGGCCGTCGGCCACCTGCTACGGCGGGCCGGATTCGGCGTATCGCCGAGCGACGCGGAGGCGTACCGCAAACTCGGTTTTGCCGGCGCGCTCGACCGCTTACTCGACGAATTCGACCTTGAGCAGCCGAAGGACGCTCCGACGTTTGATGCCTACGAGCCCGGGCTGATCCAACAACTCTGGCTCGATCGCATGGTCCGTGGTCGCTCCGCGCTTTCCGAAAAGCTCGCGCTCTTCTGGCACGGCCACTTCGCGACGTCGAACCGCAAGATTCGCGAGCCGCTCCTCATGTGGCGCCAGTACAAGATGCTGCGCCAACACGGCGCCGATCGCTTCCCCGAACTCGTCGCCCGGATGAGCCGCGACGTCGCCATGGTGCGATGGCTCGACGGCAACGCCAATCGCAAAGGTCAACCCAACGAAAATTACGCGCGCGAACTTCAAGAACTGTTCACGCTCGGCATCGGCAACTACACCGAGAACGACGTCCGCGAAGCGGCGCGCGCCTTCACCGGTTGGGGAAGCCGCCGCCACGCGTTCGTATTCACAAAGGCGTTTCACGACGCCGGCGAGAAAACGGTGCATGGCCAGAAAGGACCGCACACGGGCGATGACATTGTCAGGATCGTCACATCGCTCCCCGCGTGCCACGCGTTCTTGGCCCGTAAGCTGTTGCGATTTTTCTCGCATCCGCGTCCGCGCGCCAACGAAGTCGCCGAGCTTGCGGCGGTCCTGAAGCGAACCAAGGGCGACATCCGTTCCGCTCTATTCTTTCTGTTCCGCTCTCCGCGATTTTTGGGTGCCGCGCATCAGCGCGCGCTCGTGAAGAGCCCGGTCGAAGTCATCGTGAGCGCCTTGCGCGCGACCGGTGGCATAAAGACGCCCCTTTGGGCGCACGGTTCGCTCGAGCGCATGGGTCAGATCTTGTTCCAGCCGCCGTCCGTTAAGGGATGGCCCGCTGGCACGGCTTGGCTGACCAGCGCCGGGATGGTCGAACGCGTTCGCGTGGCCCAGCGCGTCGCCCGCAGCTTCCCCGACGCCGCGGAACAAATCATCGATGTGGCGTTCGACAACGAGCCGCCCACCACTCTCGCCAAAACACTCGCAGGTCTAGAAGGGCCCGAACGCACCGCGCGCGCCCTCGCCTCCCCGGAGTTCCAACTATGTTGAACCGACGCGAATTCCTCACCCGCGGACTGTCGTACGGCAGCCTGCTGATGTTGCCCCGCGTGAGCTGGGCGGCCGGCGACAAGAAGCAGCCGGGCCATCGCACGCTCGTGTTGTTGCACCTACGCGGCGGCAACGACGGACTCAATACTGTGATTCCGTACAACGACCCGCTCTATCGCGTGCTCCGCCCGGGCATCGGCATCGGCGAGAACCAGATCCGCAAGATCGACAAAAACGTTGGTCTTCACCCGGCCATGGGCGGCTTCGAAAGCCTCTGGAAGCGCGAACGCCTCGCGATCGTGCAGGGCGTCGGCTACCCCTTACCGAACTACTCGCACTTTCGCGCCACAGAGATCTACTACTCCGGCGAGCCGGAGAAGACGCCCTCTTCAGGTTGGATGGGACGCGCGCTGGAAGCGCGACCGAGCGAGCGGCCGCTCCGCGCCGTCGCGATTGAAAAAGAGAAACCGCTTTCGCTCGCGTCGTCGGCGCCCGGCATCGTTTCGCTCACCAACTTCAAGCAGTTCCAACTGCCCAAGGAAGCGCGCGAGTCGATCGCCATGTACAAGGAGTTTCTCGCGCTGGGCGGGGAGCGCGCGGCCGTCGCCAAACGTGCGCTGGAAGCGTTCAAAGTCGCCGAGAAGATCGCGTCGCTGCGACCCGTGCGTGGATCGTTTTACGGATCGTTGGGGCAAGACCTCAGCAAGGTATTGGCGCTGCTGCAAACCGACCTCGACTTAGAAGTCATCTGCTTGAGCTTGAACGGCTTCGACACGCACGCGAACCAGGGCCCGCAGCACAACGGGTTGCTTGCGCAGCTCAGCAACAACTTGCGCGCATATCAAGACCTCTTGGAGCGCCAAGGCCTCGGCGATCGCGTCTGTACGTTTGTGTTCAGCGAGTTTGGCCGGCGCGCGACCGAAAATCTCAGCGGCGGGACCGATCACGGCTCCGCGTATCCCGCGTTCGTTCTCGGCAAAGGCGTGAAGCCGGGCCTCTACGGCGAAGCGCCGTCCCTTGAAAATCTCGACAACAACAACTTGCGCTACACGACGGACTTTCGGCGCATCTACGGCGGGCTCCTCAAGGGATGCCTCGGCCTCGATCCGAAACCGATCCTTGGCGATCACGCGCCGCTGGAGCTCCTCGCATGACACGCCTCTGCACTCTCGCGCTGTTGATTGCGGCGTTCACGATGCCGGCCGCGGCGGAAAACAACTCGCCGATCGATGTCCGCGCACTTCAACTGCTGCCCGACATCGACGAGCCGACGCGCCAGCGGGCGATCGGAACGTTTCGCCGCGAGCACGGCAAGCTCGCGCGGCTCTACGCCGCCGCGGGCGACGTCAACAAGAGACTTCAAAAAAACCGGAACGACAAAAAGCTGCTCGCGCTGCGCAACGACCTCGCGAAGAAAATCGACGCGCAACGCGAGTATCTGCTCAAGCAGTTGACGAAGTCAGGTATCACCGAAGCCCACCGCGAGCGCCTCCGCTCGATGCCGCAAGGGCGTGTGCGCGAGCAACGCCTCAACCACATGTTGGTGCTGGAAGCGCCCGGCATCACCGAGCGCCAGCGCGCCTTGCTGCAGCCGCTCGTGGCTGCGGTCAACGGCTCGCTGATCGCACTAAACCGCTCGCAGGAACGCGTGAGCGCAACGTTTCGAAAAGAAGATCGAAACATCGGACGACAGGCCGTTGCGCGCATCCAAGAACAGTTTCGGCAAACGGAGAAACGTTTTTGGATCGTCGCGTACTACGTCCTCACGCCGGGCCAAATGCGTGCGGTCCGGCCCCGGCTGGCGCCGCGCTACCGCTACATTCCGCAGGCGCGCGAAGCGATGATCCAGTTGCCCGGCATCACCCCGAGCCAAGGGACGCGCATCTACGCGCGCTACGCGGAACACGAATCGGAAATCGCGGCCGACCGGGCGTCCGTCCGGCTTCTGCAGATTCGCAGTCGCGACAAGAAGATCGTCGGTGAAGAGCGCAAGCAACTGCAGCAAAAACTCGGCGCGACCTATCGCCGCATGCAGTCGCTGACGCAGGATCTACGGACCGCGTGCCAAGAAATCCTCACCGAGGAACAGACGCTTGCGCTCCGGGCGCTCCCGCCGATGCTCAACATCGGGGAGCGATCGCGCGCGCCGTGGGACTACACGCGCGGCATGGTGATGCACAACCTGACGCGCGAAGCGATTCAAAAAGTACAGCGCACGACGTCCAGTCAATTGCGTTTAGCGGTCCAGGAGTCGCGCAAGGCGATGCAGGCCATGGGCATGGGCGCAGGCATGAGCGAACTCGGCCCCGAATCGCCCCAGTCCATGGGCATGGCCATGATGCGTCAAAACGAACGCGGCCGGCGCACCGATATCTTGCGTGAAGCCGGCGCGGAGTTGATGCTCGACGTGCTCTCGCTGGAACAGATCCAAAGCTGGGTCATCGGCGAGTAAGTCCCGACAAAACCGCAACCATCGCCCAAAGGAACATCGCGACATGGCAAAGCGCTACTGGCTCTTCAAGAGTGAGCCCGACGTCTACTCGTTTCACGACCTCGTGCGGGACAAGAAGACCATGTGGGAAGGCGTGCGCAACTACCAGGCGCGCAACATCTTGCGGGACGAAGTGAAGGTCGGCGACGGCGTTTTGTACTACCACTCGCGAATGAAGCCGATGGAAATCGCGGGCGTCGCCAAAGTCGTCCGCGCGGGCTATCCCGACCCGACGCAGTTCCAATCCAAGTCCAAGTACTACGATCCAAAAGCGGAGAAGGATGATCCCCGCTGGATCGTCGTGGACATTGAAGTCGACTTTGCGTTTAAAGACGTCGTCACGAGAACGCAGATGCAAGAGATGCCCGAGTTGAGCGACATGATGGTGCTCAGGCGCGGCGCGCGGCTGTCGGTGCAACCGGTGAGCGCCGCCGAATTCAAAGCGATCACGAAGGCGGGCGGGCGCAAGCGGTAAGCATGACGAGCCACTGCAACGACCGCCGCAGTGGCTCGCCGTAGTGCTTGCTTAGACGAGCGCCGACTCTTTTTTGGGCTTCGCGGCGGCGGCGGCTTTGACCCGCGCCTCGCGCGCCGCGTTGTAGGCCTCGACCGCCTTTTGGTACTCGACCTTGCGCGCCTGACCCATCACGTGAACGACCGCGCCCATGAGGGCAACGATCAGCATGAGGTAGACGAGGCCCGCCGGACCGAACGGATCGAGGAGCGCTTTGAGCTCTTCGGTTTCGTACGCACCGTCCGCACGATGCGCTTCCGTCCGCTCGAACTTATGAGGCGCCAGCTCTTTTTCAGTGTCGGAGGCCACAACGGGCTTGTCCGATGAGTCCTGGGAAAGCGCGGGCTGAGCAATGAACATGGAAAGCAGAAAAATCACGACAAGTCGCATAGTGAGGGTGGGTTCCGCGAACGGAGTGCCGGGCGTTGCCGAATCGATGGCGCACGCCGAGGTCGCTGTCTCACAAAAAGACGATTCGGTGTACGCTCGCGGCTATGAGCTCGATTTTTAGCCGCATCGTGGCGGGCGAGATTCCGTCGCACAAAGTTTGGGAAGACGACAAACACTTCGCGTTTTTAGACATCGCGCCCATCGCGCCCGGCCACACACTTGTCATTCCCAAGCAGGAAACCGACTACGTGTTTGACCTTGCGCCGGACGCGTACGACGAGCTGTGGCGCGCCGCACGTCGCGTCGCCGAACAATTGCGTTCGGTCCTGAAGTGTCGCCGCGTCTGCGTGATGGTCGAGGGATACGTAGTCCCCCACGTGCACATCCATCTCATTCCGACCGACAAGGGCCCGGACTTTCGGGGCTCCCGCGGCGACACCGATCACGCCGCGTTGACCGCGATGGCGGCGAAGCTCGCGTTCTAACGCGCTGAATGAGAGAATTTGAGGCGAATATGAGCGCCAAAAGCTATGACACCGTCGTCTTGGGCGGAGGGCCCGGCGGCTACGTCGCCGCCATTCGTTCCGCCCAACTCGGTCTAAAGACCGCCGTGATCGAGAAGGACAACTTGGGAGGGATCTGCCTGAACTGGGGCTGCATTCCGACCAAAGCGCTTCTCAAGAACGCGGAGCACGCCCGGATCGCCACGCATGAGGGCGCCGAGTGGGGCATCCACTACGACAACCTCCGCTTCGATTTCACGCGCGTCATTCAGCGCTCGCGCGATGTCAGCGCGCGGATCGTCAAGGGCGTCGAGTTCTTGATGAAGAAAAACAAGATCGATGTCGTTCGCGGCGTTGGCAAGCTCAAGGGCAAGGGTGCTGTCGAAGTCAGCGCCGACGGCAAGGTGACGGACACCCTTCGCTACAAGAACCTGATCATCGCGACCGGCGGGCGGCCGCGTCAGATTCCGGGGCTCGACTTCGACGGCGACAAGATCATCTCGTACTTCGAAGCCATGGTGCCGAAGAAGCTTCCGAAAAAGCTGGCGATCATCGGCGGCGGCGCGATCGGCTGCGAGTTCGCGTACTTCTACAACGCGTTCGGAACCGAAGTCACGTTGATCGAACAACAAGACCGTTTGCTTCCGATCGAAGATCCCGAGCTCACGAAGGATCTGCAGAAGTCGTTCAAGCGACAAAAGATCACCGTGATCACCGGCCAGATGGCCGATGTCAAAAAAACCAAAACCGGCGTCACCGTCAAAGCCGGCGACAAGTCCGTCACGGCCGATCGTGTGCTCGTCGCGATCGGCATTCAGGGCAACGTCGAGGATCTCGGGTTGGAGCAGGCGGGCGTCAAGGTCGAGAAAGGCTTCATCAAAACCGACGAGTTTGATCGCACATCGGCGCCCAACATCTACGCGATCGGCGACGTCAACGGGAAGGTGCTGCTCGCGCACGTCGCCAGCCATCAAGGCGTCGTCGTGGCCGAGCACATTGCCGGCAAAGCAAGCCACTCCGTTGACTACACGGCGGTCCCAAGCTGCACGTATTGCCAACCGCAGGTCGCGAGCCTGGGGCTGAGCGAAGCGGCGTGCAAGGAGAAGGGTCTCGACGTAAAGATCGGACGCTATCCGTTCCGGCCGCACGGCAAGGCCGTCGCGACCGGCGAGAACGAAGGCTTTGTGAAGCTGATTTTCGGCGCGAAGTACGGTGAACTCTTAGGCGCGCACATCCTTGGCCACGAAGCGACGGAAATGATCGCTGAGGCCTGCGCCGCCAAGTCCAGCGAAGCGACCGTTCACTCGCTGGCGGAAACGATGCACGCGCATCCGACGATGGCCGAAGCTTTTCACGAGGCCGCGCTGGATGCCCTTGGCCGCGCAATCCATCTTTGATCTCGGGCGCCTCTCGTACGAGGCGGCCTGGGAGACGCAGCGCACGTACGCGGATCGGCGTGCGCGCGACGAAATCGGAGACACCCTGCTCCTGTGCGAGCACCCCGCCGTCTACACGCTCGGGACGACCGCCAGCGAACGCGATGTGCTCGACACGAGCCGCGCGCCGGTGGTCCGCAGCGATCGAGGTGGCGAAGCGACGTGGCACGGACCGGGTCAACTGGTCGGCTACGTCATTGCGGACTTACAAGCGTGGGATCGGGATCTGCACGGTCACTGCCGACGCCTCGAAACGATCATGCTCGCCGCGCTCGCGGACGTTGGCCTCTCGGGGCGCCGCATCGATGGTTTGACCGGCGTTTGGATCGGCGACAACAAGGTGGGCGCGGTCGGCGTGCGCGTTCGTCGTTGGATTTCGACACACGGTTTCGCGCTCAATGTGAATTGTGATCTCGACTACTTCACAGGAATCATTCCGTGCGGTATCACCGACCGCGGCGTCACCAGCATCGCCCGCGAACTCGACGCCGAAAACAAAGCGTCGCTGGACTTCGAGTCAGTGAAGGAGAGCTGTGCCCGCGCGTTCGAAACGACCTTCTAAGAACAAAGATTTAGCCGGCTACGAGCCCGACTTCCTGCTCGGCCTGTACCGCGACATGCTCCGCACGCGCGCCTTGGACTCGCGTATCGAGGCGCTCTACAAACAGGGCAAACTTGTCGCGGGCTGCTACTCGTCCCGTGGGCAGGAGGGCTGCAGCGTTGGCTCGACCGCGGCGATGCGCGACGACGACATCGTCGGCCCGATGATCCGCAACCTTGGCTCCATGTTGCGCCACGGGCTTCCGATGAAGTTCGTTTTGTCGAACTATCTGGGGCGCGCCACGGGGCCGACCAAAGGGCGGGACGGGTCGAGCCACTTCGGATCTCTCGAGCACAACGTGTTCGGACCCATCTCGATGCTGGGCGCGTTGATTCCGGTTTGCGCCGGGGCCGCGCTTTCGTTTCAGATGCGCGGCGAGGATCGCGTTGCGCTCACATGGATCGGCGACGGCGGCTCCAACGTCGGTGACTTTCACGAAGGTCTCAACTTCGCCGGCGTGTTGAAGCTTCCGCTCGTGCTCATCTTGGAAAACAACAAGTGGGCGTACTCGACGCCGATCGAATACCAGACGGCGGCGAAAGATTTCGCGTGCCGCGCCGAGGGTTACGGCATCGCGAGCGACACCGTCGACGGCAACGACATCATCGCCGTCTACGAGGTCACCAAAAAGGCCGTGGAACGCGCGCGCAACGGCGACGGGCCGACGCTGATCGAAGCGGACACGATGCGCATGCGCGGACACGCCATTCACGACGACGCCAAGTACGTTCCCAAAGAGCAACTCGAGTACTGGGAAACGCGTGATCCCGTCGAGACGTTTCGCGCGCGCCTGAAGAAGGCCAAACTTCTCGACGACGACGGCCACGACTCGATCATGGCCGCGGTCAAACAGGAGTTGGAAACCGCTACCGACGAGGCAACGGCGATGCCGCTTCCGACCGGCGACCGCGACACCGAATTGGGAGACGTGTACGCATGAGCGCGATCACTTACATCGAGGCGATTCGCGAAGCGATGTACGAGGAGTTGCACCGCGACCCGGACGTGTACTGCCTCGGCGAGGACATCGGGACGTACGGCGGCGCGTTTCGTGCCACCGCGGGATTTCTGGAAGAGTTCGGGCGACCGCGCATCCTCGACACGCCGCTGTCGGAGATCGCGATCATGGGCGCGTCGATTGGCTCCGCGATGCTCGGCATGCGGCCGATCGCCGAGATGCAGTTTGCTGACTTCGTCGCGAACGGCTTCAACATGCTTGTGAACTTCGCCGCGAAAGTGCACTACCGCTGGGGCCCCAGCTGCCCGATGGTCGTGCGCCTTCCGACCGGTGGCGGCACCCGCGGCGGACCGTTTCACGCGACCAACCCCGAAGCGTGGTTCACCCGCGTCCCTGGGCTCAAGGTCGTCTGCCCGGCGACCGTGTACGACGCCAAGGGTCTCATGAAGGCTGCGGTGCGCGACGACAACCCGGTCTTGTACTTCGAGCACAAGTATCTCTATCGCCGCCTCAAGGACGAGCTCCCGCAAGGCGATTGGATCGTTCCCCTGGGCGAGGCGCGGGTGGCGCGCGAGGGCCGCGACGTTTCCGTGATCACCTATGGCTCGATGGTCTATCACGCGGGGCTTGTCGCGGAGACACTCGCGGCCGACGGGATCGATGTGGAGATCATCGACTTGCGTTCGCTGATTCCGCTCGACGAAGAAGCGATCTTGGAGAGTGTGCGCAAAACCAACCGCGTCGTCGTCTTGCATGAAGACACCAAGACCGGCGGCTTCGGCGGCGAGATCAGCGCACGCATCGCGGAGTTTGCGTTCGAGCATCTCGACGCCCCGATCCGCCGCGTGGCCAGCCTCGACACGCCGGTGCCCCACGCACCGCAACTCGAGGATGCGTTCATGCCGATGCCGGCCGACATCGAAGCCGCCATCCGCGCCACCGTCACGTACTAGGCCCCGTCGGCGATCGCCACTGCGCCCCCAATCCCGCAGCCAACCCGCATAACTCAAAGCAACAAAACAACTTATGCGCGCCACGGACCGAACCTGGTCCCGCACCAGGTCCGCACTAGGCGCATGCGCCGTTTTCGGGGCGGGACTTAGCCGCTTTGCGCGAAAAATCCCGCAGGCGGCGCCCCTAACCGATTCCCCAGCAAACCTTTATGCGCGCCAAGCATGGAACCTGGTCCCGCTTGGTCCGGTCCCGCTTGTCCGGCTCGGGTTGGTTAGCGCTTTTTCTTTTGGCGGTGGGCTTTGGTTTTTTTGATGTAGCTCTCGGCGTCCGGGGTCTTGCACGACGTCTCGCCGTGATCGACCTCGACTTTGCCGATGCGACGCGCGGCGGCGATGGCCTTTTTGCTGATCGCTTCGCTGCGCAACGCCATGCAGATCAGCGCCTGATTCATCGAGTGACGAACGCGGTTTTTCGCGTCGTGGATATGCGTTTCGACATGCGCCAACCGTTCGGTGATAAGCGCGTCGTCCACCGCCGAGCTTTCCGCACAACAAGAAAGAACGTTCCAGCCGGCGGCCGCTTTCCACTCCTGGCGCGCCTTCATCCAGGTGAGCATGCGCTTGCGACCGCGCTCGGTTTGCGCCGCGAACTTCGCGAACGCATCGGAGATCACGTAGCTGTCCAACTGGCCAGCCCAGGTATCCAGCGTCTTCGCGGCCACAGCGTCGGGATCCGCGACCATCGTGGCGAGCACGCGAGCGTCGTGATTTCCGGTCGCCCATAGCTGCTCGGCGAGCGCCTGGTTCGTTCCAATGCGCTTCTTAAGCTTGCCGAGGTTGGCAAAGCTCACGCCAAACATCGGAATGGTGACTCCATGCCGACCATAAATCTTCACGTTCTGGGCGGTTCCCAGCGCTTTGAGCTCGGCGACGACTTCTGTTTTCTTCATGACCCCGAAATTGTGCCCCAAACGCCATCTGGATGCGACGCCGAGAAAACTGACGGCGGTCCTCCGAAAACGGCATAATCAAGCCATGGCTACCAAAGTTGTGATGCCGCAAATGGGCGAGTCCATCGCCGAAGGCACCATCACGAAATGGCTCAAACAAGTCGGTGAGACCATCGACAAGGATGAGGCGCTCCTCGAAATCTCAACAGACAAGGTCGATACCGAAATCCCCGCCCCGGCGGCGGGCGTCATCGGCAAGATCTTGGTCGAAGAGGGCCAAACCGTCGAAGTCGGCACCGCCATCGCCATCATCGTGGCCGAGGGCGAGTCGGTCGATGACGCGGATGGGGCCGCCGAGGCGCCCGCACCGAGTCCTGCGCCGGCGGCGAGTCCTGCGCCGGCACCGAGTCCGGCTCCCACAGCGGCTCCCACAGCGGCTCCCACAGCGGCTCCCACGGCGGCCCCCACAGCGGCTCCGGCGCCCGCGCGCGTCGCGGTGGCACCGGCGCCTGTCGTCGCCGCCCCGGTCGCGGTCGCTGCCCCCGGCGGACCGCTCCCGCGTATGAGCAACGGTCGGTTCTACTCCCCGTTGGTGCGCTCGATGGCGCAGACCGAGGGGATCTCCGAGCAAGAACTCGGCGCGATCGCCGGCAGCGGCGCCGCGGGTCGCGTGACGAAGAGCGACGTCTTGGGTTATCTGCAAAACCGCGGCGCTGGCGGCGGCGCGATGGCGCCGGCGATGTACGGCAACATTCCGGCTGACCAAACCGTCCCGATGGACCGCATGCGTCAAATCATCGCGCACCACATGGTCGCGTCGATTCAGACAAGCGCGCACGTCTACATCATGACGGAAGCGGATGTGACGGACCTCGTCGCGTTCCGCAAGCGCAACAAAGAGTCATTCCAAGAGCGCACGGGTCAAAAACTCACGTACACCCCGTTCTTCATCAAGGCATCCGCGCTCGCGCTGCGCGATTTCCCGTTCGTCAACTCGCAGGTCAACGCCGAGGCGGCGCAGATCACGATCAAGGGCGCGGTCAACGTCGGCATGGCGGTCGCCGTCCCGCAAAACGACGGAAGCTTCGGCCTCATCGTTCCCGTCATCAAGAACGCCGACGCGATGTCGCTCCGCGAAATGGCGGGGCAGGTCAACGACATGGCGGCGCGCGGTCGCGCGGGCACGTTGCGACCTGATGAACCGCAGGGCGGAACGTTTACGGTCACGAACATGGGCGTGTTTGGCTCATTTGGCGGCCTTCCCATCATCAATCAGCCGCAGGTAGCGATCCTCGGGCTCGGCGCGATCCAACAGCGCCCGGCCGTCGTCGACAACGAGATCGTGATTCGCGATAAGGTGTTTTTGTCCATCGGCATCGACCACCGTTTGGTGGACGGCGCGCTGGGCGGGCAGTTCCTCGAGCGCATCCGTTACTACTTGGAGAATCTCGACTCCTGGTTACTCGCATAGCGCGGCAACCGGGCGAAGAAACCTCGTCATGAGTTGGCCGGTGAACGGACCTCGCCCGCCGTGGCTCAAAGTGAAGCTTGAGGATTGGGGCGCGTTCAAGCAGACCGAAGAGATCGTCGAGTTGCACGGCCTCAACACCGTGTGTCACTCGGCACACTGCCCCAACATCGCCGAGTGCTGGAGCCGTGGAACCGCCACGCTGATGTTGCTCGGCAACGTGTGCACGCGCCGCTGCGGATTTTGCGCTGTCGCGAGCGGCGTCCCGCGCGCGTTTGATCCGCACGAACCGGAGCGCGTCGCCAAGGCCGTCCAGGCAATGGGGCTCAAGTTCGCCGTCTTAACGTCGGTCGCTCGAGACGACCTCGCCGATGGCGGCGCCAGCGTGTTCGCGGATTCGATCCGCGCCATCCGGCGCCGCTGTCCCGGCGTCGGCATCGAAGTCCTGATCCCCGACCTGTCGGGGCAAGACGACCAGCTCGACATCGTGTTCAACGCCGAGCCGGACGTACTCAATCACAACATCGAGACGGTCGAACGGCTGCAAGCGCGCGTCCGACCGAGCGCGCGCTATGACCGTTCGCTATCCGTACTGCAACGCGCGTCCCAACGCGGTCTCGTCACCAAGTCCGGCCTCATGCTCGGCCTGGGCGAGACCAACGACGAAGTGTTCGCGACAGTCCGCGACTTGCGCGCGCACGGCGTCGAGATGCTGACGGTCGGTCAGTATCTGCCGCCCGACGACGAGCACCTATCGCTGGAACGCTACGCCACGCCGCAGGAGTTTGAATCCATCGGCGCGTTCGCGCGCGAACTGGGGTTCACACACGTCGAGAGCGCGCCACTCGTTCGCAGTAGCTATCACGCCGAAGAGGCGCCGGTTGCGCAGCGCGCGCGCCGGCAATAGGCGAAGCGAGTCGCTACGTCGCCACTTCGCTCGCGGACGCGTTTAGGGCGGAACGGATGGCCGCAAACAGCATCGGCAGCCGGATCGGCTTCGTCACATAAGCGTCCATTCCCGCCGCCAAGCACGCATCGCGGTCGCCCGTCGTCGCGTGGGCTGTGAGCGCAACGATCGGCGTGTGGACGTTTTGGAGACGATCACGCACCCGGATGGCGCTGGTTGCTTCGTACCCGTCCATCACGGGCATCTGCACATCCATTAACACGACATCAAACGTCTCGCGCTCTAAGGCCGCGAGCGCTTCACTTCCGTCCGAGGCGATCACCACCGTGTGCCCGGCGCGCTCCAACAACCGGAACGCGACACGTTGATTGACCACGTTGTCCTCGGTCAACAAGATGCGCAACGAACCCAAGTCCGCGCCGGGCGCCGGAGCGTCCTCCGCGATTGCGTCGGTAGGCGCGGACGACGGAAGCGTCGACGCCACGCCGAACGACGCAACGAACCGAAACGCCGCCCCGTTTCCAAGCTCGCTCGTCACGTCGATTGAACCGCCCATTTTTTCGACGAGCTGCCGCGAAATCGTGAGTCCCAGGCCTGTTCCGCCGTAGCGGCGCGTCATGGAAGTATCCGCCTGGGAGAACGCACTGAAGATGCGATCTTTTTGTTCCTGTGTCAGCCCAATGCCCGTGTCACGCACAACAAACTCGATCGGATGCGTTTGGTCCTTCGCCTCCAACGCGTTCACCGACACCGAGACCGAGCCTTGCGCCGTGAACTTGATCGCATTGCCGATGAGATTGACCAGAATCTGCCGCAGCCGTCCCGGGTCGCCGCGAACGCAGCTCGGCAGGTCCGCCGCCACGCGGCACGTAAGCTCGAGGCCCTTGCGCTGTGCGCTCAACGCCAACGACTGCACCGACGCATCGACCACTTCCGCAACCGCAAAGTCTTCTTCCACCAGCACACTGCGTCCCGCCTCGATCTTGGAGAAGTCCAAGATGTCGTTGATCACGTGCAGGAGCGACTCCGCCGACGAATGCACGAGCGTAAGGTTCTCCCGCTGCTCCGGAGAGAGGTCGGTCTGCAGCGTGATCTCGGTCATTCCCAGCACGCCGTTCATGGGGGTGCGAATCTCATGACTCATGTTGGCGAGAAACTCCGACTTCGCGCGCGACGCTGCCTCCGCCGCCTCTTTGGCAATCAGCAAGTCCGCCGTTCGCATCGCCACCTCCCGCTCGAGATTCGCGCCATGTTCACGCAACGCGTCCTCGCGCTCCGCGATGACGCCGAGCATCGCGTTGAAGCCGCTCGCGAGCTCGCCGATCTCATCTCCCGACTTCACAGCGACGTTGCCGGAGTACTCCTTGGATGCCTGTACATGTCGCACCGCCCGCAACAAGTCTTCAAGCGGATCGATGATCCACGCCTGAAAACGAAACGAGGCGAGATAGGCAAGCACGAGGGCAGCGCCAAGGAACGCCAGCGTAATCAGTGCGTTGCGCGCCGTACGCGCGCGCTCCCCGTCAAGGGAGGCGCGCACCACAATCGCGCCGGTGCGTTCGCCCCCGGATTCAATTGTCCGCACCACCTGGATCGATCGGTCCGCCTCGGTTCTCCCGGCTGCTGGACACACGGCCGGGATCTTTCCGCGAAAAGACGGCGATGCGTACCGAGCGACCAGCGCACCCGCGGCGTCGTAGACACACGCCAGTTCCACGTGTTCGAAACCCGCTAGCTTGTCGAGCGACTCCCGTGCGGCTTTCTCGTCATCAAAAAGGAGGGCCGCCGAGGCGTCGTGCCCGGAAATCCGCGCCATCATTTCGACGCTCATCCACAGGTCGTTACGCGCAACCATGCGGGCGTGAACAATGAGCGACGAGCACGCGAGAAGCAACGCGAGACCGGTGGCGCCCACAACGACCAGCATCAGCTTGCGACGCAGCGACAGATCCGCAAGGCGCCCCCACGAGGGCGAGTTCTCGCCTACCTCTTCGACCGACATGATTCCCCATGCGCACCAATTCGCGCAGATGTTTATCGACGCGAAGCGCGGGGAACAACCAGTGGAACGTTTACTTGGCGGGCGGCTGGTCGTCGCTGCAGGAGATTTCCAGCACCTTGCACTCGTCCTCGGTGAGATTGCGCCGGAAGCGGCAACCGATCAGAATGAGGCTGCTGCCGCGACCGCAGTACCCTGTCACTCGAACCACGTCAGCAGGAAGCTGAAACTTCACTTCGTTCAACTTGATCGAGAAGCCGCCCTCGAGGTGATACCAAACACGCGCGGTGTACGGCATGAGTGCGGTCATTTCTTCCGCCGAGGCGAACGTGGGGTCGCTGATACGGACGAGCGCGCCCGAACGAGAGAGATCCACCGTCATCCCGGCAAAGTTCCCATGCCGGCCCATCACTTCGAGGTCGAAAAACTTACAGGTGCGCAGCGAATCGCGACGACCCGAAAAGTACTTCCGTAAGATTTCCTCGACCGCATCCGGGTCCATACCCGGTGCGTTTGAATTGCGGATCTGTTGAAACAGACCCGGTAGCACGCCTGTTGACGGCTCTCCCATGATGCCTCCCAACCAGAGCACACCACTCCCAGGGACCGAAGCAATTAGTTCTTGATTTGGTCGCGTATCGGAATGGATCAGGCGCTGGGATTACGCGGGCTGCGTCGACGACCAGGAGCCGAAAGGCTCAGTTCCTTGGGGAAGTTCGCCTTCGCAAGCGCCACTTCCGCCGCCACGACGCCGCGCTGCACAAGATCGCTCAACGACTGCTCGAGCGAGATCATTCCTTCGCGCCCGCCGGTCGTAACCATGTTGCGGATTTGCGGTGTCTTGCCTTCGCGGACCAACGCCCGGACGGCCTCGGTGGCAACCACAACCTCGTGCGCCATCACCAAACTCGCATCGCGCCCGGGCACGAGAATCTGCGCAAAGATGCCTTGCAACGTGTCGGCGAGTTGCTGGCGAATCTGCTGCTGCTGCCCCGGCGGGAACACGTCAATGATGCGGTCCGGCGTGTTGACCGCGGACGTCGTGTGCAATGTCGCAAACACAAGATGCCCCGTCTCTGCGGCGGTCAGGGCCAACGAGATACTCTCGAGGTCACGCAACTCGCCCACCAACATGACGTCGGGGTCTTGGCGCAGCGCGCGCTTCAACGCGATCGAGAAATCCGGGCAATCCCGTCCGATCTCGCGCTGCGTAATGTGCGCGCGCACGTCCTCATGCAGGAACTCGATCGGATCTTCCATCGTGAGGATGTGGCAGGCGCGCGTCTGGTTAACGAAGTCAACCATCGCCGCCAGCGTATGCGACTTACCCGAGCCGGTCGGCCCGGTCACCAGAACCAACCCGCGAGGGCGCGACGCCAGAATCTTTGTGATCTGCGGGAGCGCGAGCTCCTCGATCGTCGGGACGTGCGTCGGGATCGTGCGGATCGCCAATCCGGTGTAGCCGCGCTGCCGGAACGCCGCGACACGGAACCGGCCGGCGCCGTCGATGTTGTAGGCAAACTCCACGTCGTGCTGCTCGTGAAGAACGGCCGCGTGGGACGGCGTCATCAGGTCGAGCGCCATCGAATCGGCCTGAGCGGCCGAGATAATGTCGGAGCTCAACTCCATCAACTCGCCCTGAACACGCATCCGCGGCGGGCTCCCAACCTTGATATGAAGGTCGGAGGCCTGCAGCTGCGCCGCCTGGTGCATCAGCGCCAGGATCGGTTTTTCCGCGGCTGTCTCTTCGACGGGACGAAGCTGGATGGCCTCGGTGACCACCTCGTTGAGCCCGAGGAAGTCATCGGACTCCGCGGAGAGGTTTAGCAGCGCGCACTCGTCGTTGGTCAACGGACTGCGGAACCGCACGCCGATCGAAACCTGCAGTTCGCCGTCCTGCATCTGCTCGGCCAAGCGCACGACATCCGCATCCTTAGAGACGTTGCCGTCGAGGAAGTTGATGATCATCCCGCTGCGGAACTGGAACCCGAGCTTCTTGGTAAAGCGAACCAACTGCTCCGGCTCGGCCGGCGGCGCGAACTGTTCGTCGGTAATCGTGAGCAGCGCGCCGCTCGCCGACGCGTTTAGCGCAAACGCACTGTACTCGCCGTAGTCGCCGGTGACGCGGAGATACAGGATCTGATCGACCCGCGGGTGCGTCCGCCGCTCCTGTTTGGGCAACGGAGAAGTCGTCGGCGTCACCTGGTGCGTCATCGCATCCACGCTCGCGTTGGGCTTCTCGGCTGGAACGGCGGGCGGCGGAGTCATGCCGAGTACGGTCCAGTTGTCCGGCGTGAGCGGCGACGTGAAACGACAAGCCACCAACATCGGGCTCTTGTCGTCGCGGCTCTTGCGCGTCACGCGAATCACGTCACACTCGCGCTCGAACGCGCCGCCGCCAAACTCAATCGTCATGGCATCGCCGAGCTCGGTCGCCACGGCCTCGGAGAAAACGACCATGTTGGCCGCGTCCTGGGGGGCCACGAACTTCTCATCCGTGATCCAGACCAAAGCGCCCGTGCGCGAAACATCAACGGTTTGGCCCGCGAACTCGTGGCTGGAACCGCGCACGACGATTTCGACGCTCGCCTGTTCGCGCGCGCCTGTTCGCTTGTCCGCCGCTGTCGCGGACACCTCTTTTGCCTGCCGTTTGGCCATCCCGTACGGCGCTTATCGGCTATTTTCCGCGTTGAGATTCAGCCCTTTTACCCATCGGATGTTGGGGCTTCCCGGTACAATTTTGAACAGTGGTTCAAATCAGTGCGGGGAAGGAAAAAAAGCGGGTGGAGATCCTACGCCGCGCCGCTGCCGTCTTCCGCGAGAAGGGCTTTCACGGCGCGGGCATGCGCGAGATCGCAAGCCGCCTCGGATGGGCGCCGGGAGCGCTGTATTACTACTTTGAGAGCAAAAATGACCTGCTCTACTCCTGCCAGATGATGAGTTTGCGCGGACTGCTCCAGGCGGCGCGCGCGATTGCGGCCTCGCCCGCGGAGCCGGCCGCAAAGATCGAGCGGCTGATCGAAGGCCACTTGGACCAGATTCTCGGAGAGATGGGCGGGAGCTTCGCGCACATCGAGTTTCACGCGCTGGACCGCGCGCGCTTAGATGAAGTTGTCTCAAAACGAGACGAGTATGAGGGCTTGGTCCGCGCCATGATTCGCGAGGGCGTTGAGGCGGGGACGTTTCGGCCCTTAGATATCAAGATCGCCGCGCTATCGCTGCTCGGCGCATTGAACTGGGCCGCCGTGTGGTGGAGTCCGGACGGCAACCGAGATCCCGCCAGTGTCGCGCACGCCATGGCCGCGACGTTTGTGAACGGATGGAAACAATGACGAAACGCAAGATCCAGATGATGCTAAGCGTCAACGGGGAGGACCACGATGTCTCGTTCCTCCCCCATCGGACGCTGCTCGAAGTGCTGCGCGAAGACATGCAGCTCACCGGAACCAAACACGGTTGCGAGCTCGGCGAATGCGGAACATGCACGGTGCTCGTGGATGGCGAACCCGCGTTGAGTTGCTTGGTGCTCGGACTCGAGTGTGCCGGCAAAGACATCCAGACCGTCGAAGGGCTCGGCACGGCCGGGGGTCCGCATCCGCTGCAAAAGCGCTTTGCCGAACTCAACGCCGCCCAGTGCGGCTATTGCACCCCTGGCATCTTGATGGCCGCGCAGTCGATTCTGACCAAAGACCCGACGCCGGACCGCGAGACTTTACGCGAGGAGCTGGCGGGCAATCTGTGTCGCTGCACCGGTTACCTCCGTATCTACGAGGCGATCGAAATGGCCGCGGAGGATATGCAACATGGCTCCTAAGTACCGCATCATCGGCAAGGCCAACACCAAGGTGGACGGTCTCGCAAAGAGCACGGGCGCGACAAAGTTTGCGGACGATTTGTCGTTGCCGCGCATGCTCTACTGCAAGCTGCATCGAGCCCACGTTCCCTACGCCGTCATCAAAAACATCGACACGAGTGCGGCCGAGGCGATGGACGGTGTCGTCGCCGTTCTTGTGGGCTCGGAACTGCCGACGCAGTTCGGCATTTTGCCCGTGTCGCAGGACGAACACGCTCTTTGCCCGGACAAAGTCCGGTTCGTCGGCGATCCGGTCGCCGCCGTCGCTGCTCTGGACGAGGACACGGCATTCGCCGCCGCGCAAGCGATTCGCGTCGAATATGAGCCGCTTCCGCCGGTGTTTGACCCGGCCGAAGCCATCCAAAACGAAGTTCCGCAGCTTCACGACTACGGCGATGACGGAAACGTCCACAAGCGCGTAGCGATGGAGTTCGGCGACGTCGCGGGCGCGCTCGAAGATGCGGACGAAGTGCTGGAGGACGTCGTCTTCTATCAGGGCAACACGCACCTCCCGATGGAGCAGCATGCGACGCTGGCCATGCCCGAAGCGGACGGCCGACTGACCATTTGGTCCTCAACGCAGACCCCGCACTACCTCCACAAAGCGGTGTCGAAGGTGTTGGGTTTGCCGCCGTCGCGCATTCGCATCATCGCGTGTCCCAACGGGGGCGGGTTCGGCGGCAAGAGCGATCCGTTCAACCACGAAATTGTCGTTGCAGCACTTGCGGTCAAGACTCAACGACCGTGCAAGATCACGCTCACGCGCGAAGAGGTCTTCTACTGCCATCGCGGGCGCCACCCCGTGCTGATGCGTTCGCGCATGGGCCTCGACAAAAAAAAGAAAGCGATCACCGGCATTCACTTCGAAAGCCTGCTCGACGGCGGCGCGTACGGATCGTACGGCGTCGCGAGCACGTACTACACCGGCGCGCTGCAAACCGTGACGTACAAGGTGCCGAACTACCGGTTCGACGGCGTGCGTACGTTTACCAACAAGCCGCCGTGCGGCCCGAAGCGCGGACACGGCACCGTGCAACCGCGGTTCGCGCTTGAGATTCAAGTCGATCGCGCGGCCCACGCGCTGGGCATGGATCCGGCGGATTTTCGTCTGCAAAACCTACAACCCCCCGAGTCCGTAACGGCGAACTGGCTCCGCATCCGCACGATGGGCCTCAAGGCTTGTATCGACAAGGTCGTCGAAGCGAGCGGTTGGCGCGAACGCTACGGCAAACTCGAACGTGGGCACGGGTTGGGGCTCGCGTGCTCGTCCTACATCACCGGCGCCGGCCTCCCGATCTATTGGAATCGCATGCCGCACTCGGGCGTGCAGCTCAAGCTGGATCGCGGCGGCGGCGTCACCGCGTTTTGTGGCGCCACCGACATCGGCCAGGGTTCCGACACGGTGCTTGCCTCATGCGTCGCCGAGATATTGGGTGTGGATCTTCTCGACGTACGTGTCTGCGTGGCCGACACCGACTTGACGCCGGTCGATTTGGGCTCCTATTCAAGTCGCGTCACCTTGATGATGGGCAACGCCGCAATCCAAGCGGCGGAACGCGCGCGCGACCTCTTGGCGAAAGCATGCGCCGAGAAACTTGAAGTGCCGCCCGCGCGCCTCGCGTTCGCGGACAACCGCGTCTTCGACACGCAAGACCCCGACAAGTCGATGGAGTTCGCGCAGGCCGTCGTGTTTGCAGAAGCGAAGTTCGGCACGATCGGTACCGTCGGTTCGTACTCGCCCCCGAAGATGCCCGGGCGCTACCGCGGCGCTGGCGTCGGCCCGACCCCAACGTACAGCTATAGCGCATCTGTGATCGAGCTTCATTGCGACGAAGAGACCGGGATCATCGACATCGACAAGATCTGGATCGCCCACGACATCGGCCAAGCGATCAACTACCACCTCGCCATGGGACAGGTCGAGGGTTCGGTTTACATGGGTGTCGGCGAGGCGTTGATGGAAGAAATGGTGTATCGCGATCGGCGCAACGGCGCGCACAAGATCCCGTCGCTTCTGGAGTACAAGAGCCCGACCACCATGGAGATGCCTCCGGTGGACACCTTCCTCATCGAGGAACCCGACCCCGAGGGTCCGTTCGGCGCCAAAGAAGTCGGGCAAGGTCCGTTGCTCCCCATCATGCCGGCCGTCGCCAACGGCGTGTTCGACGCGCTCGGCGTACGGGTGAACCGATGCCCGATCACACCGGAGTTCGTGCTGGCCGCTCTGGAGAGCAAAGACAAACGATCCGGACCGAAGTCGTACCCGGACCTCCGCATCGAAGCGCCGGCGCGCATCCTTACGCCGGCCGAAGGCGGCGACGGCTACGAGATCGATCAGAAGCGGAAGACGAAACAACTCGCGCGGGAACAGCGCACCGACGAACAGAAGACGACGAGGTAACCAAGCATGATGCGACTCCCCACGTTTTCCTATTGCGCACCCGACACGGCCGAAGAGATCGCCCACATCCTCGCCGAGGAAGGACCGGCGGCGCAGATCGTTGCGGGCGGCACCGACCTGTACCCGAATATGAAGCGGCGACAGGTGGAACCGAAGACGGTCGTCAGCCTCGCGCGCGCACGCGCCCTGCGCGGCATCGAGTGGCGCGACGACGGTTCGCTGCGCCTCGGCACGTCGGAGCCACTGCGCGCGCTGGAACGCGATCCTCGCTTGCAGTCCACGCTGCCCGCGCTGCACCAGTCCGTCCTCTCGATTTCGACGCCGGTCCTGCGCAACATGGGCACGATTGGCGGCAACCTGTGTCTCGACACCCGCTGTCAATACCTCAATCAAAACTTTGAGTGGCGGCGGACGATCAACCACTGCCTGAAGTGCAGCGGCGACACGTGCTGGACCGCGCCGGGCTCGCCGAAGTGCTGGGCGGTCAACTCGAGCGACTCGGTTCCGGTCATGATCGCGATGGGCGCCAAGCTCTTGTTGCAGGGCGCTGCGGGTCGGCGCGAAGTCACGGCCGCCGAGTTCTTCGACGTCACGGACGGACGCGAGTGGATCCGACGCCAACCCGACGAGGTCATGACCGACATCGTGATTCCGTCCCAGGAAGGCACGCGCAGCGTGTACTTAAAGCTGCGCCGACGCGATGCGTATGACTTCCCCGTCTTAGGGGTCGCCGCGCGGATCACCATGGATGGGGACCTGGTCTCCGATGCCCGCATCGTGCTCAACGCGGTCGGGCCCGCGCCCGTGCGCTGCACCGAGGCCGAGCAGGCGCTCATCGGATACCGGCTGAACGCGGAGACGATCGGGGAGGCAGGGAACCTCTCGCGACGCGGCGCGAAGCCGTTAGACAACACGGATTACATGCCCAACTATCGCAAGAAGATGGTTCCCGTGTTCGTGCGGCGCGCGCTCGCGGCTCTCGCCTAGGGCCGCCGCCGATTGGGAAGCGTTTTCGTTTCGGCCCATCCGTTAACCGCTGTTGCCACAACTACTTGAAGCGGAGCCGGGCGGAGCGATCGATTCGTGAGACTAAACAGCGAGACTGGGACCAAAGGCGGTCAATACTGTAGCTCTCTAGGTATATTAAGTCCTTATATGCCAGCTAGTTACATATTTTGCGACTAATTTCCCCCTTCGGCTTGCGCACTTGGGACTCAGTGATTGTCTACACCCGGAAAGAAACCGTGGTGTCAGCAAACGTAACCTCAAGCGCCGAGTCGGCGCCGCACTCGGACGCAAGTCAGGTCCGCGTTCTCCCCGTGGGGACCCGCTCGGGAGAGCGGGACGGGGTGGCCGACGTGGTCCATGCGCTCGAGAGCTTGCCGCGGGTGCTGCGCCTCTATCCGTCCAGTCACAACCGGATCAAGAGCCACCTCGACCGGCTCACCGAGTTGCTCGGCCACTCACTCCGCGCCGGGGGGGCGCTGGAGCTGGTCGTGGACGGCAAAGAACTGCGCGCCGGTGACGCCGTGCTTGACGGCCAAACGGCCGCCGCGCTCGCGTTGCGGTTGCGACTGCGCGGACTCGCGTGTGTTCGTTTTCTGCCGGGCATCACGCAGGACGAACTTGTCGGCACCGCGGAGGTGCTCCTCGAAGAACCCATGACTCTTCTGCGCCATGAAGGCGGCGCGGCGGGGCGGCTCGCTCAAACGGGCCCGAACGTGGAAGCCGAGGCGGCGCGTGAGTCGCTAACGGACGAGGAAACAGATGGCGGCGACCCGGAGTGCGGGATCGCACGGAAAGCGATCCGACTCCTACGACGGCTCTGTGCGCGCGCCTTGAAAAATCAGGCGCCGACGGACAGCGTTGGCCTCATTGAAGACATCGTGATCGCGTTTTTGAACGAGAACAAGGAGGTCGAGCCGCGCGTCCTCCAGCGTGCGATGCGCGAGTTCCTGGCTAGCTTCGAGACCGTCCTTGCGGCGGAGCTTGAGAACGGTGCGCTGAGTCTAGAAGACTGCGCGCGCAGCCTCCTCGCCGAGTCGCTGGACGCCGTCAAGCAATCGGACTCGGAGCAGGGCGCTGCCGAAATCAGCTACGAGTTGATCGATCCGACGGCGCTGAGCGCGAAGGGCGCCCTTGCGCAGGACATGCTCATGCGGTCGATGGCAGAACACGACCCGGCGACAACGGCGTTCCTCATCCACTGCGAGCTGCTCGCGGGCGCGACCACGCGCCCGGAGTACGAAGCCGGTTGCCGGCGCATTGTGAACGCCGTGGGAAACCTTGCGTACAAGCGGGACGCCGTCGCCACGGGGATCGCGTGGTTGCGCCAAAAGTTGGTGCCGCGCCACGGTCATGCGGCCGAGAAATTCTTGCATGGGCTGATTCCGATCACGGCGGATCCGGTTGCGGCCGCTGCACTTCTGGTCGATCTGGACCGCGAAGATTGGCTGGAAGCGCAGCAGGTCGCGCGTTTGATCGCCATGCGCCCCGATGCGTTTGTTACCTACACTCGCCTCTTGGCCGAGCCGCTGACGCCGTCGCTGAAGACGACCATTGCGAAGAGCCTGCTCCAACTCGCCGAAGCGAAACCGGGGAAGTGGAAGCAACACGTCGCGCGCGCGTCCGAGTTATTGCTACGCGACGGCGTTGTCGAAACGCTGATGGACGCTACGCCCAAGCTGCTATGCGAGCCCGCGCTCGTCGCACTGGAAGGCGCATGCAAGCAGACGCGAGCCCGGTTCATCGCACAGATGGTCCGTTGCCGCGGGGGCGCGGCGCTGCGCCTGCTCGCGCTGGGCATGACCTACGACGACAGCGAGCGCGATGCCGCACTTCTGACTGCGTTCGGCGAATTCGACAGCGCGCTTGCGGTCACGCTGCTGCGTGAATCCATCCATCGGTGCAACGCGGGTAAGTATCGACCGCGCGAGGCAGAAGCGGCGATCGCTGCGCTTCGGCGCTGTCGGTCCAACCTCGCGGAGGACTTTCTCCACGCGGTAGTGGAGACGAAAACGCTGGGCATGTCCGCGTTCCGCAAGGAGTTGCGCGCTCTCGCGGCTGTAGCGCTCAAGGGGAGGGTTCGATGACACTGTGCGTAGCTCAAGTTACCAACATCAGCGACGCGGAGAACATCGTCGCCGAACTCGCGGTGGCGCTTTCGAGCCAGCGCGTGTACGGCGTTCATCACCAGCGTTGCCAGGAAGCAATGCGGCGCCTAACCAAGCTGCTCCGCCAGTCGCTCACCGCAGGTCCAACGCTGCGTTTTCAGGCGTCGGACGGCCTGATCGCATTCGACGGCATCCCGCTCTCGAACAACAACCGACTCGCCCAGCTCAGCTCCCTCATGGAGGACCGGCAGTGCGCGGGTTTGGAATTCAAACGCGACACATCGACGCGCGATATCGAGCAGCTTCTGACGTGGCTCTGCGACCGACGCGCGGACGCGGTTTTGCCCGCCGAGTGCAGCATCACAATCCTAGAGCGTGACGACAACGAGAGCGAAGACGAAGAGAGCGATGAACTACAGCAATATGCTGCGCGCTTCCCGGAGTTTCGCGTCCCGTTGCGGCTCTATAAGACCGCCGCCGAAAGCATGCGCCGTTCGATGGCCCGCGCGCGGCGCGGCGAGCAACTAGAGATCGACGAGCTGACCGATCTCGCGCACTACGTAGCAGATGAGATTTTTAGCGGAGCGAACGGGCTCCTCGGTCCGATCCAGCTTGTGCGCATGGACTCGTATACGTTCCAGCACTCGCTCAACGTGTTCTTGATCGCAACCACTTTGCTTCGGCCGTTTGCGCGAGACGTTCGTGAACTCGCGACGCTCGCGCAGGCGGCCATGTTGCACGACATTGGCAAGAGCCGCATTCCGAAAGAGATTCTCCACAAGACGACCAAACTCAACGATGAAGAACTGGCCCTGATGCAGCAACACACGCGTCACGGCGCAGAGATCTTGATGGAGCACAAAAACATTAGCCCCGTCGCGATCGAAGTCGCGTACTGCCACCACATGCGCGACGGCGGCTTCGGGTATCCACAGCCCGATCTTCCGTTCAAGCCGGGGCCGGTAACGCGCATCGTGCAGGTGTGCGACATGTTCGAGGCGTTGACCGCGCCGCGGCCGTACAAATCGGGCATGCCGGTACCGGAAGCCATTCAGGTCATCGCCACGACGCCCGGCATGGCGGAACGCGAACCCGCACTCTCGTTGTTGATGTGGCATCTAACACACACGCCGCCCGGCTCGCACGTCGTCTTGTCGACCGGCGAGAAGGCGACGGTCGTCACGCCGCGTCCCGACAAACCGCGCTCCCCCGTCGTGCGCGTGTTCACAGACAAGGACGGCGAGCCCATCGATGAGCCGCGGCTGACCGACCTCGGTGAAACCGGTAGCGTCGTCAAGGAAGTCATCTTGCGGCCGGGCGCGGTGGGGCTGAGCTCTTGAGTCGGTCCACGCTCCCCACGCCGGCGACTCCGAGCGCCGCCCAAGCCGAGGAAGAGCTTCGTGCTGTGTTTCGTGGAAAGCGAGCGGCGCGCAGGGACGACGCCGTCCTTCCGATCTTGATCGAAGGCGCGCTCGGGTTGCTCTCGGCGCAGACCGTGGACATCTCACGCTCGGGCCTCCTGTTTCGTCTCGACCCCGAACTCGTGGGCGGCGGCGACTCGCTGCTCGACTTAAGCCGCCACGTGAACACGTACTTCGGCGAGTCACCCCGTTTGATCCTCCGCAAAAACATTGAGCGCTGTGTGGCGCTCGTTCGCGTCACGTGGGGTGGCCTTGGAGGGAGCGTCGTCCCGTTGGTGGCCTGCCAGTTTCACACGCCGCTGTCCCGGCGACAGCACCGCCGGCTCATGAACAGCGAGTAGGCCGCGGTCGCCCCGCTGCCCAAGCCGTCGCCCCCCCCCCGGGTGGGTGGCCCCATGGCGCCCGATTGACCTGATGTCGTAAACGGGCCTCCTCCCCTGGGCATGACCCACGGGCTCTTACGTCCCAGTTGAAGGTTTGAATTTCAACGAAAGGAAGGAGACCCAATGAAGAAGTTTGAGAATTCAATCCAAAAAGTCAACGCC
>JAJFFF010000047.1 GCA_021776785.1 Planctomycetota bacterium
TCACTAAGAAGTCGCGAAATCGCCCCAAAGGTTTCATACAAAATCCGCGCAGTTGGCTAGCCCCGATCAGGAGCCAGTTTTTTCACACGCCGCGCCCCAAAAAAAACGGGCCGAGGACCCGATTGGCGCGAAATGGCGCGATTCTCACCCGCGATCCGCGCGGATTGACCTGGCTCCGTATGAGAGGGACGAGCCATCGTGAGGGGGACGCCAACCGTGAGGGGGAGGAACCACCGGAGGGGGACGAGCCACACAGCGCCTGGTTCCGTGCTGGTTAGTCGCGCGGCGTAAGAACTGACAGACCTCCCGCTTACCGGCCGCGGACTGCGTTTGTCAGCCCGGCCACTGCAGGACTTGCCGGGCGGGCGGAAACGGCCTGTTTGTGCACCGCTACGCCCAATGCCGCGAAAGCGAAAAAAGTCCTGCGCGAGCGCGTAAACTAGGCTTCATGAGAAATATGGATTGGCGGGCTCTTGCGCTCGCTGCTTTGATCTGCACGGTCGGGACTGCTCCCGCCTGGGCGGGCGGTAGCGGTTGGCAGACCGACCTCGACAAGGCTTTTAAGAAAGCCGACAAGGCCGGCAAGTTGTTGCTCGTTGAGTTCACCGACGGCGAAAGCTCAAAGGCGCTCAACAAGAAGGTGTTTCACACCGGCAAGTTCAAGACGTGGGCGCGCAAGCGTGTCATCTTGGTCGAGATCAACTTCAGCAAGCGCGTCTCGAAGAAGCTGGCCGCGCAATACGCGAAGGCCAAAGAGAAGTACGAAGTCGAGGACTACCCGACCGTGCTGATCATCAACTCGCAAGGCGAGTCGGCTGGCGAGATCGTGGACACCGATGAAAAAGACGGCGCGGACTGGCTCATCGAAGCGAACAATCTCTTAGAGATTGCTGGCGGCGGCGGCAAGTGGTTCACGGACTGGGAGAAGGCAAAGAAGCTTTCGCAGAAGTCCAAGAAACCCATGCTTGTCGACTTCAATGGGAGCGATTGGTGAGGCTACTGCATCAAATTGCATGCTGAAGTTTTCAGCAAACCCAGTTTTTTGGAATGGGCTAAGAAACACGTCATCTTGGTCTCGATCGATTCGCCGCGCCGCAAGGAGCTGCCGGCGCCTTTGAAGAAGCAAAACGACAAGCTGAAGCAGAAGTTTCAGATTTCAGGTTTTCCGACCGTGTTGTTCCTCGACTACAGCGAAAAAATCCTCGGCCGTAGCGGCTACAAGCCGGGCGGCCCTGAAAAGTGGATCGAAGACGCGGCAAAGCAAATCAAGTAACGCGCGTTCTTAGAG
The DNA here is from genome assembly GCA_021776785.1 of Planctomycetota bacterium. Classification (GTDB taxonomy): domain Bacteria; phylum Planctomycetota; class PLA2; order PLA2; family PLA2; genus JAJFFF01. The sequence continues at coordinate 1,289 of JAJFFF010000047.1, forward strand.
CACCCGTTTAGAAACGACAGGGCTGAGTCGCACCGCGGCTCGGCCCTTTTTTCGTTAGAAGTAAAACGCGACCGCGATCAGGAAGCCCTCCACGACCAAGCTGTCGAAATCGGTGCCGTCGGCGGCGCCGTCCATGACCAAGATCTTGTAGCCCACTTCAATGTGGCTCCGATACCCGAGCTGGTAGCCAACGATGATCTGGGCGCCGACGAATAGGCCGTCCAAGTCGCCGCTCTCGAACGGCATGACTGCGAGCTCGGCTTCCACGTACAAACGATCCCACGCGCGCCGCACAGCCAGCGCGAAAAACGGGACCGTCGCTGTCGGAAGCGCGACACCCTCGGCACTCTCACCGAGCACTTTCACATCGACGTTGAAGTAGCTCGCTCCGCCTCCGACCCACACCCGCCACCCGTTTTGGCGCGACGTGACTTCGCGAAGCACGCGCGCGTCGTAGTTGTCGAAGCGAAACTTCGTGAAGATGGCATCACCGGTTGTGTAGTTCGCACCGCCGTACGTGAAGTCCGCCGCAGCCGCGGAGTTGGCCTCGTGTTTGAGAAAAATCGCGGTCAGCCCGATGCGCCACTTGCCCAACTCAACGTTGACCTCAGGGAACACATTGATCTCGACGTCGTCGACGCCGAGTTGAGCCAGATCCACCGTGCCGCCTTGTTCCGTCACATCGCCGTTCACCGAAGCCAACCATGCCACGAGGCGCACCTGAACGTGGAACGGCGAGACGGGATCGGACGCCGCCAAGTACGCGTCCATCGCAGGTTCCAACGCCGTGGCGGTCGCTACGGACGCGAGACCCATCAAACCCAAAAGCGCCCTCATGTAGAAAGCCTATGCCACACGCGGGGCGCGGTCTAAGCCAGCGCCACGTGATGTCTCAAGACAAGACTGCCGACATTATCCGGTGAGCGGCGGCTCCTCGCCAAAACGTTGTTCGCTGTCCGCGAGGACTTCGGCCCAGCCGCGATAGCTCGCCATTCTCTCGCGCGACTCGGCGGGCGCGTACAGCAGATACGCGTGGACGAGGCGACGTGCCTCAAGAAGATGGGCGTCGTCGTCGGTCACCTTCCACAGGTCGTACTCACACTCAATGAGAATTTCGTTTACGCAACGGGATTTCAACTCGGCGAATTTGACCAACGCGGCGGCCGCATCGCTGCTCATGCGAGCGCGTAGGCACGCACTTTGAGCCAACACATCGATGCAGCCCACTCGCTGGGCGATCTCATCGCCGCGGTCACACGCAAGCATCGCGTTCTCGTGATCTCCGAGCTCGAAATACGCGCGCGCGCTCAGCGCATGCGCATGACAAACGATGAGCCAGTAGTCGGTCGCGGTCCCTCCTTCGATGATCTCGTGCGCCAGTTCGAGCGCACGGCGCCGGTCGCCCCAGCGGGCCTGCCAAACTGCGTCGATCATTTTCGAGTCGAGCTCGAAGCGAAAGACGGTTAGGTCACGCGCGCGTATTCGCGCCGCGTCCATCGACGAATGAAACAATTCGTCGTCGCCAAGCAGCAGGCCCACTTGGCCCAGGCTCATTTGTGCGCGGACTTCTCCTTCTGCGGACCCAACTTCGATGCCGAGCTGCAACTGACGCCGGCACGCGTTGAGCGCATCCGACACACGACCGGCGTAGCAGTACAGGCTGACCAAAACATTGGTCGCCATCGACTCGAAATAGCGAATACCGCCACGACGAGCCATATCGCGGGAGCGCTCCATATGCGCGAGCGAGTCCGCAAACATACCTTGGCGCAGGTAGGCGAGCCCCAGGTGCCCCTCCGCCAACACGACGGTCGCTGTGTCCTCGGGCAACTGCGCACATTCAATCGCTTCGCGCAGATGCTGCATCGCCTCGCGGTAGAACCCGCCGCCAAACCACGCCTTCGCCGTTGATTCGAGAGCACCCGCCATCGGAAGATCGTGTTTGCGACCGAGTTTTAGCAGGCGGCGCGAAACGACGACCGCACGTTTGGGTCGTAAGGTCAACGACAACGCGTCGCAAAGGCGCCAAAGGGCTTGGACCTGCCCGGGCACGTCGTTCTCAGCGCGTGCGATGGCGTACGCCTCATGCGAGGCGCGCCTGGCTTCTTCGTGACGGGACACCATCGACATAATGATCGCCGACAAAATGAGCACACGGTGTCGCGTCGCCGGTTCTGCCTCGCGAATGCCGCGCGCCTCACTCAACAACGTTTCGGCCTCCGGGATCTTTCCCAGCGAGTTAGCCGCGGTCGCGTAGTGATACAGGATTTCTGCGCGCAGTGCGCCGGTCGCGTAAGGCAGCGCCAAGCCTGCCAGCTCATACGCCACATCGAGTCGACGCTGCGCAAGCAACATATCCAGTGCCGCCCGCACTTCGGGAAGCGCACTCTCGACGACGCCGCTCAAGAGAAGGTGACGAACACGTTCCGGATCTCGCTGCGGCAGCGCGCGACCGATGCGTCCGTGCAACTCGGCGCGACGGTCCGCCGGCACAGCGTCATACAAGGCGCCCCGGATCAGGTCATGGTTAAACGAGCCCTTCGATAAGAGCCCGTGATCGCGTTCGATGTCTTGGAGGATCTGAACCGTGTTCGCTCGTTCCGAGACTTTCGCGACGACATCGGTGGCGAAAGAGAGCCCGCAACACGCCGCCGCGTTGAGCACGTCGCGTTGCCCATCGTCCAGATGAGCCGCGCGCGAGCGAACAATCGCACCGAGTTCACGCGGTACGGCATCGCCCGCGCGCAGATGCCAAACTCGTTCCTTCTGGCTCAAGTGTCCGTCTTGAAGCCACGCGCGCAGTGCGGACGAAGCGACCAGCGGGTTCCCTTTGCTGGCGGCCATCACGTTCGCAACCACGTCGTCGGCAGCGGTTCCTAGTTGCCGCGCGACAAGCTCGCCCATCGCAGTGGCGGTCAGCGGCGGCACTACGACGTTGTCAACGCCGGCCATGAGTCGGGTTGGACGCGACGTCCCGAGCACCAACACCGCGTCGGTCGCCACGGCGTGGGACAGCGAGATGAACGCACGCCGCGCTGCCTCGCTTCCAAAATGCAGATCACGCGCGAGAACAATCGTCGGTTGTCTCGCAGCGACCCAGCGGACGAGCAAAACCATGCCGGCGTCGACCGCGGCCTGCTCGGGCCACTCACCGTCGTCCCAGTACTGTTCGAACGGAGCGACGAGCAGCGGAGCCTCGGCGAGCGCTGATGCAAGATCCGCGCGCGCGATGGCACGGCGCATCCCATCCAGCAAGGGGTGCTCGCCCGACCCCACGACGACGTTGGCGCCTTCTGTGGCCGCGAGATCGCAGATCTCGTCCACGAGGCGCGACTTGCCGATCCCGGCATCGCCCTGGATCAAAAGCGCCGACCCGCGTCCGCGCTGGGCGTTCTGCCAAAGACCCCACAGCGCGACAAACTGCTCTTCGCGCCCGACGAAGTGCGACGGATCATCCCGGCGCGCCGTCGCGATGGCGTACAAAACCTCCGCGGCGCTTCGGAACCGGCGCTCCCGGTCGACGATCAGCAAGCGTTCCACGAGCGCATCAAACGTGGGCGAAATGCCCGGCCGCTCGGGACCGGTTGGCACGTGCCCCGTCGCCAACTCGTAGAGAACACACCCAAGCGAATACAGGTCGGCGCGCCCATCGAGTTCGCGACGCGTCACGTAAAATTGCTCGGGCGCGGCGTATAGCAAGGAACCGGCGAACGCGCCACTCGCCCCATCGAGAGCGGGCTCGGCGGCGAGGCGCGCCACGCCGAAGTCCATCACCTTGATCGTCCCGTCCTCGCTCTCGATCAGGTTCTCCGGCTTGAGATCGAGGTGCAAAGCGCCGCGTTCGTGAATGGTGAGAAGAGCGCTCGCAACCGCTGTTGCGACGCGCAAACAAGTTGCCTCATCGAGCTTGCGGTCCGTCGCTAGTCGATCACGAAGCGTCCGGCCGGACTGAAACTCCATAACGAGATAGAGGTCACGTCGACCGTTGCGCACTTCCGTTCCGACGTCGAGCGTCGGAACGATGTGATCGTGCTTTAGATCCCCCCCCGCCTCCGCTTCACTGAGGAGGCGGTTCAACATGCCGGGACGGCGCAGCAACTCACGATGGAGCACTTTGACCGCGACCGGATCTTCGTCGCCGCGCTGCGCGAGGTACACCGCACCCATTCCGCCGCGCCCGAGTTCTCGCATCACGCGGTACGGCCCGATCGTGCGACGCTCGTGGAGCGCGGTCTTGAGATCGAGCGCTTCCTCGAGCTTTTCGGTCCACTCCGGGTACCGCTCAACCAACCAGTCGCGCGTGATCTCCGTCCCCCGATCGATTTCATCCAGGACGGAGAGGAACGCTTGCTCTAGAGCGTTTTCCATCGCTCGCGCAATTTCAACACCGCCCGTGCGTAGCGCATGCGCGCCGCGTCGCCGCTGGCAAGTCCAAGTTGTTCCGCAATGTCGCTGTACGCAAACTCTCCGCGGTCGCGCAGGTCGAGGATCTGCCGATCGATCTCGTCTAACTCCTGCAGCGCAGCATCAAGTCGCACTCGATCCTCACGCGCTTCCGCGTGATCCGACGGATCGGAATCGATCTCCGGTTCGCGCCCGTCCCACGTGAGTTCGCGACGCTGGCCCTCGCCATCGAGATGACGACGAAGCTTACCCCACAACTTGCTTTGGGTCTTCAGCCAGAGCCACTTGCGAAAGCTGCCCTCGTGGTCGGACTTTAGACCCGGCAAGTCGCGCAGTACTTCGGCAAAGACGGACTGGCCCAAGTCTTCTGTGTCGTAACGCTTGCGGAGGCCGGGCCGAAGCTGTCCACGCAACCGCGCGAGCACAGCCGGCGAGAAGCGTCGAAACAGCTCCTCAACCGCCGCGCTCTCACCCGCTTTCGCGCGCTGAATGAGATCTTCGAACTCCATGCCCTCTTGCAAGTCCGCGATTCTAGCCGTTTCGCGAGTTGAGGGGGAAACCCGAAAGAAGATGAACGCGCCGAATCGCGGCGCGACCGTCCACGGAAAAGGACGGCCGCCAGAATCAACCGCGCTTACAAAAACACGAGCCGGGGATCGTCACGTCGGCCCGCCGCCAGGCCTCTTGAAAGCGCTTGCGCATGGCCGCGGCTTGCTTAGGCTGCCCCGTCTTTTCAAAGCACTCGGCCAGGCCATGCAGCGCCCAACCGTTGTTTGGATAGCGCTTCAGGTTCGCGCGATACACAGCGATCGCTTCGTCATGATGGCCCTGCTCCGTGAGCAGCGCGCCGAGCGCGTGACGCGTGGGCTCCATCCACCCCCACGGCTCGTCGTAGTTGAGTTTCTCGTCCAGCACGACCGCGTCGCGCAATAAACCGAACGCGCGGTCGTAGCTTTTCTTTCGGTACTCAATCTCGCCAGCGAGAAACTTGTCAGCGACTTCAAGAATGCGCGACACCGGGTTGTTGAACAACACGCGCGTCTCGGGAACCGCCGCCTTTGCTTGGCGAAACAGAGCTAGCTCGGTTTCGGCTTCCGCAACGCGGCCTAGCGACGCGAACGCAATACCGCGCGCGTAATGCCACACCGGCAACGTGGCCGACAGCTCAGCGGCAGGACGAGGTTCGCGCAACATTTCGTCCCACATCCCGAAACGCACCATCACGTGATAAGGAGTCGCGTGAAACACGTCGAATAGATCGGGGACGGCGCGCAGTAGTTCGGCCGGGATCTGTTCCGGAATCGCACGCGCGTACTTCAGCGCAAGCGCGCGCTGTCCATCCCACATCGCGCCGTACGCAACGAAGTGATAGTTGTGCACCCGGTACGCGGTGTAAAAGTTGTTCATGCCGCGGTGGCGCGCAAACGCATCATCCACGGCCACCGCTTTCAAATTGACACGGATGACATCTTCGTAGTGACCGGTCCACACGTAGATGTGACTCGGCATATGGATGAGATGGCCAAGGCCGGGAGTGAGCGACTCCAACGTACGGGCCGCCGGCAGCGCGCGCGCCACCTCGGGTCCGGCTTCCATCGCGTGGATGTAGAGATGGCAGAGCGCGGGGTGCTTGGGCCAGCGCGCGAGACCGGTCTCCAGCACGCGCCGAATCTCGGGCGTTTCCGGGGCGGCCTTTCCGTCGTGCGACCAAAGCCCCCACGGCCGCACCTGCATCAACGCTTCGGCCGTCCACGCACAGATCTCCGGATCGTCGGGGAACTTGGTGTGCACCTTGCGCATCGCCACCGCGAACGCCTTTTCGAGCGGCGGGCGATCCGATGCGGGGCGCGCATACCGCGCTCGCAAAGCGTGGACGAGCGCGCGCTCGGCGGGCGTCTCGTTGTCCAGCGCCGCTCGCGCTTGATCGAGCGCACCGAGCGCCTGTTCGATCGCTTCGGGCGACGGCGCGGGGCTATTGTAGTTGGGACCAAGCGCGTACGCCTTGCCCCAATACGCCATCGCGCATTGGGGGTCGGCGGCGGCGGCCTTGTCGAAGCACAAGACGGCCTCGGCGTGGTTGAAGTTAAACGTCAGGCCGAGTCCGCGATCGAACCAACGCTGGGCATCGCTCGATGTCGTTGTGACGGTGCGGTGCACGACGCCGATGTCGTACACGGCCATGGCGCCCTGACGCGCGTCCCGCGCCCGGCAGCCGGCAGAAAAAATGAGAAGCAAACAGACCGTGGCTCGCATACGAACCCTCCCAGGTGAATGAGCCGCATCGGCGGCTCGTAGGATAGGAAACACGATCCGCACGCTCAACCCGCAGATTCCGCGGAAAATTATTCGTCGAGGTAACCGGTGACATCCGCGATCGGCATCGACCGCAGCCAGCCATTCTTGGTCCCGGCCATCGCCGCGACGGCTTGGCGGCGAAACCACGGGATCCACAGTCCGATTGGAACCGCGACGTTGCGCAGCGTGCCCAGACCGAACACGCTCGACTGGAAAAACGGCGTGAGCCAGCGGGAGGCGACTTGATAAAAGCTCGTGTGCGCGCGCCTTTCGGCGGCATAGGCCGCGAAGTCGTTGGCGTGCTGCGCCAGCGCGCGCGCGTCGAGCAGCGCGAGGTTGGCGCCTTGCCCGAGTTGCGGGCTCGTCGCGTGGGCGGCGTCACCCACGTAGACGACGCGGCCCTCGTACGGCGTGCGCAGCACGACATCTTGGTACGCCGCATAGATCAGTTGGTCGTGGTCCTGGATCTGTTCCAGGATGGGTTCGGCGCGGTCGGTCAGCGCCCGAACGTCGCATTTCCAGGCGTCGATGCCCGCGTCGCGCCACGCCTGCACACGGTCAGCGCGGATCGACCAGAACATGCTGACGAGCGGCGGGCCGTCGATCCCGCCGGTCGGCAAGAACCCGATGAGCTCGCGCGTGCCGCGATAGACCTGCGAAAGCGCACCGGTGAAATGGCCAGCCGTGTCGGGGCCGATAAACCACAGCGCCGCCCATTCGTAAGGTCGGGCACGGGTCACGAGGCTGGAGGCGGCGCGCAGTTGAGAGCGCGCGCCGTCCGCGACAACGATCCGATCAAACGGACCGTGTCTCGCGCCGGTGCTGTCGACGAGATGGTCGTCGTCGACACGCGTGATGTCGACGCCACAACGAACGGCGCATGGCAGCGCGTCAAACAGCGTACGGAACAAGAGCCCGCGATGCACGCCGAGCGCAAAAAGCCCGGGACGGATCTCGCCATAGCGCAAGTCCATGATCGCGCGCCCGCGCGCCGTGTCGCCGATCAGGGCATCGACGCGCGCTCCGCGAGCAAGAATCGACTCGAGCAAACCGAGTTCGGCGAGAACCGACATGCCGGTCGGCTGCAACAAGAGCCCCGCACCTACGGGCGCGGGTTCGTCGACACGCTCAAACAAGGTGACGTCATGCCCGGCCCGTTCCAAAAACAAGCAACTCGCACAGCCCGCCGTACCCGCCCCAACCACACCAATACGCACGCGAGAAGCTTAGCAGCGCGATCAGTCGCCGCGCAGATCGAACGTTAGCACGTGCTCGTTTGTACCGTCGAGTTCGATGGTCTCGCGGAGGCGCTTCGGCATTTTCATGCCCGGTCGGACAATCGACATGGTCGCGCCGGCGTAGACTCGAAACGTCCCCGCCCCCAGTCCACGCAAAACAACTTCTGCACCGCCCGTTGGATTCACGCTCCGATGGTAAAGCGGCTCCTGAACCGAAGACGCGCTCAGTACCATCCGTGGCGCAACCTGCCGCGGCTTGACGAGGACTCGGAGGCGAATGCTCGACCCGACACGGGTAGGGAATCGACCGAGATTGTTGGTCACATCGCCCCGCAATGTGACGTTTCGAACGACGATGGGAACAAACGGGTTCGCGTCGATCCAAAGCGTGTAGGTCCCGGCGTTGAACCCGCCTAACGTGATTGTCTTGTTGTCGAATTTTGCACGGAGGCTGGCGACCGGCTTGTCTCCGATCTCGCCTTCAAACAGAAGGACGCGCACGTCGTCGCCAAACGCACGGATTCCGATTGGCTTGTCGAATTCCAACCTTGCTAGGGCACCCGCTCTGAGGGAAATCATCGCGTTCTTGGTGGACGCCGAGACTAAGCGCAGTTCCGGAGCCAACAGCGGATGGGTCGCCCGTATCAAGATTTCACGGTCGTCGGGCACACGCACTAAGAAACCACCCGTTTTGGTGAGAGGCGCCTGTGCGACGTGGACCAACCCAACCCGTTCGACTTCAATCCGTGCGTCGCGCAACAGATACCCCTTAGGGACTTTAACCGTACCTCGAACCCAACCGGCGCCCGAGAGGTCGAGCACCACCGTGGATTCGGCGCCGGCCGTCACGTCCACACCCTTACTCATTTTGCCGCTTCTGTGATCGAAAACGCGGTAGCGTCCGGTGGGCAACGAGCGAAACGCGTGGGCTTTCGAATGCTTCTTTATTCCAGTCCACTGGAAGACCTTTTTGTCGGTGTTCCAGCGCTGCAATACGAGTGCAAAGTAGTCGTCTCGGGGAGGGCGCAACGAAACGGTCAACACGCCGCCGCGCACGAATCTGATCACAAGCAAGTCGGTCGATGTCTGGGCGCGAAACGCCTGAAAACGGGGCGTCGTCAACTGCACCTCCACCGATCCCGTCGCGTTGCGCGGTCGCACCTGCAGCCGAAGTTCTCCCTTGCTCCGATCCTCTCGAACACCTATCTGAACGACGCCATCGATCGCCACTTTGTACCGACGGGGAAGGCCCGGCCTGCCGTTCAATTCGACACGAATCAACAACTCCCGTTCGGGATACACAACTACATCGACGAATCCGTTTCCCTGCCTGAGATCCACCGTGCCAACCCGTTCGGTCCCCGCCGTATCCGTCGGATGGTCCAGGCGGTACACGTCTTCGAGCTTCTTGGCGGACAGGCCCCGAAACGTAGCCTTGCCGTCGGCACCCGTGACCTTTGACTCTCCAAAGGGATGACCCGTTGGGCGGCGCACGAAAAACCCGATGTTGGCGACCGGCGTTCCGTCGGGTTCGTGCGCAAACACTACGATCTCACGCGCATTCTCGACCTTGCGAATCGTCAGCAAACCCAAGTCGATTTCCTCGGGTGAATCGGAACGAACGGGAACGGACTGCGCGAGGCCCTTCTCCTTTTTTGAAATCTCAAGTTGACCGTGACGAACGTCATCCATCGGCCGCGCGACATCGACTAGGCGAAACGTCCCGTCTTTTCGAGAGATCGCAGTCGTCGAACGGCTTCTTCGAAACGTGAACTCGATTTGCGCGCCCGCGATGCGTTGATTCGCGTCGTCCACGACCGTACCCACCAGCGCAACATAGGAAGCCAACGTCGGCGCAGTGTCGACTGACTCTTCCTCACCCGGCGGCGAGAGACGCGCCGGCTCTTCCTCAACAGAGCGAGAACGTTCGCTCGGCGTCCGTGGCGTCACATCGCCGTCGCCTCGCAGCCTCCACGCCAACAATCCGGCAACAACAATTGCTATCCCGACGACCCACCTCATCCGCTCAGTGTACGTCGAAGGAAGTCGGCTCTTAAGGTCTTCGCGCTACGACGCCGCCACCAGACCGAGCATGCGCCAGACCTCGACCACAACGGTGACGAGCAAGACCACGCCGATGAGGTCGAGGAGGATGCCGGCACGAAAGATCTCGCGCGCGGAGAAAAGCTTTGTGGAGTACGCGACCATCGTCGGCGGCGTTCCGATGACGAGCGCGAAATCAATCGACGATGCGATCGCGACCACAACGACGAGCAGCGTCGGGTCGATACCAAGTATGCCCGCCAAGGGGATCGCGAGCGGCACCATCATGGCTGCGGAGGCCGTGTTCGAGGCGACCGCCGACAAGCTGAGTGTCAGCAGAGCCGTCGCCGCGATGCCGAGCAATGGGGGCCAACCGGAAAGCGCCACGAAACGCGTGGCTAGGTAGTCCGACATGCCGGACGCAACGAGGTACCCGCCGAGCGCCAAACCACCTCCGAACGTCAGAAGAGACGCCCAAGAGATGCGCCCGAGATCACTTTCGTTGACGCAACCGAGCACGGCAAGTACGAGAGCGCCGGCCAAAGCGACCACGCCGATGTTGAGTCCGTGCCAACCCGGCGTCAGCCAGAGTGTCATGACGCCTAAGAACACAACGACCACCGTCCACTCCGCTCGGGTCATCGCGCCGAGTGCGTGGAGTTCGGATCGCGCCGTTTCACGGGCGGCCGCGAACGTCGCACCGTCCATCTCGATCTTGCTGCGTCGCCACAGAAAAACACCGAGCACGGGGAGGAACAAAACCACCATCGGGAGGCCGAACGAGAACCAGTCCGCGAAGCTGATCGTGCGTTCGCCAAACGACTCCAAGAACTCGATCGCGATCGGATTCGCCGGCGTCCCCGTCGCGCTTCCGACACCACCAAGCGTCGCCGCGTAAGCGATGCCCAAGACCACAGCCTTTCGATACCCCAGGTTGCCAAGCGGCTCCGTTACGGCCAACGCGATCGGAATCAAGACCGCCGCGGCTGCCGTGTTCGACATCCACATAGACAAGAACGCGCTGACGCCGAGGAACGCCGCAAACAAGGCGACCGGACTACGCCCCGCGCGCGTCACAATCAGAAGTGCCACACGTCGATCCAAACGCACGCGGTGCATCGCCTCGGCCATCAAGAAGCCACCGAAGAACAACGCGATGATCGGGTGAAAAAACGGAGCCAGCGCGGTCTCCGCATCCTGAGCACCCGCAGCAGTGAGAACGACCGGCACAAACAATGACGTAACCCAAAGCGGGATCACTTCCGTAATCCACAAGACAACCACGCCGGCCAGAAGGGCCAACGCCAGAGCGGGACGCACCGGCGGCCTTCGTTGCGCGATGTATTCCTGCTGGGCCTCGTCCCAGCGGACGACCGGCACAAGCTCACGCGCACCATCCGCGAGTACGACATGGACGGCTAGGTCGTTGAGCGCGGGTCGAATCGGTCGTTCATCGGTACGCACCTGCACGCGAATACGCACTGGAGCGTCGGAGACCACGCGCGCCTGGACGGTGCCGGTCCCGGCATACGACGCTTCGACCGCAACCGCGCCCACCGGCCAAGGCGACGGCGCCAGCCACGCAGCGACAGCAGCCGCGCAACACGCGGCGAGCAGAAGTTTCCAGCGCTTACGCCCCACGCATTCATGCTAGTCCGCCAGCGCTACATTCATCACAAAAGACCAGCGGCGAGGAGACGCGCTCCAAACACGGTCGAGCGACGGCGCACGCGCAACAAAACGACCGGGTCATTTCGCCCGGTTCCGTCGTGCGCCGAGTCCGTGCTTGGCTAGCGTCGTGTCGGATGAGCTAGACGCGGGTACACCGCGCGGCCGGCGATCTTGACGCCCTTCATCGCTTTTAGGATGCGGGCTACGTGTTCACTGCGCACGGCGACGAACGAAACTTTGTCCAACACGTTGATACGTCCGATCGCCGATCCGGGCAACCGCGCCTCGCCGGTGATGGCACCCAAGATCGCGCCCGGTCGCACACGGTTCCAGTTGCCCACCGGAAACACAATTTCGACCATATCGTCGAGATCGTTCGTCGCGGCCGGCTCCGGATCCGGATCCGGCGCCACATAAAGCGGCGACCGCCCCCACGAGTGGCGCAACGCCGCAGCCGCCAGGTCCATCGGCTCGATGCCTTCTTCAGCGTGCATCGACAAAACCATGGCGCGAAATTCGCCGAGGTCTTTCTCGAGGAGCGCGCGCAACTTGTCCTGAAAACGTTCGCGGCGCCGATCCACAATCTCGGCGGCGCCGGGAATGCGCATGCGCTGCATGGACTGTGTCGTGAAACGCTCGATCGCCTTGATCATGTGGCGGTCCCGCGACAACGACATGCTGATCGCGCGCCCCTTGCGACCGGCGCGACCGGTGCGACCGATGCGATGCACGTAGATCTCGACGTCGCGAGGCGGGTCGTAGTTGACGACCAGTCCAATGTGATCCACGTCGAGTCCGCGCGCGGCGACGTCGGTCGCCACGACGATCGTCGTACGCCGCGCCCGTAATCGCTGCACAACAGCTTCACGCTGCGGCTGATTCATTCCACCGTGAATGCACTCGGCCGCGTGACCGAGGGCTTGAAGCTTCTCCACGAGTTCGGCAGTGGCGCGCTGCGTGCCCGCAAACACAAGTACAGCTTCGTAGTCTTCGGCTTCGAGTACACGCTGCAACGCTTCGAGCTTTTCGTGGCGCCCGACCGGCATCACAAACTGCTCGATGGTCGGCACGTTCATCGCTTGCCGCGCGATTTTTAGATCGACCGGATCCTTGAGGTGCCGGCTCGCCACGCGCCGAATCGGCCCCGGCATCGTCGCACTGAAAAGCGCGATCTGCCGTTCGTCCGGCGCCTTGCCAAGGATCCACTCGACGTCCTCGATGAACCCCATCTTCAGCATCTCGTCCGCCTCATCGAGGCCGAAAAAACGGACGCTCGCGAGCGAGAGAGTGCCGCGCTCCAAATGGTCGCGCACGCGCCCCGGCGTTCCGATGACAACGTTCACGCCGCGCGCAAGCGCCTTGCGCTGAATGTGAATCGGTTGGCCACCATACACCGGCAACACAGTGACGCCGCGCTTGCCGACGAACTTGCCGTACGACCGTGTCGCCTCGGCCACCTGCAACGCGAGCTCGCGCGTCGGCGTCAACACGATCGCCTGCACAGCACGCTCGTCCAGGTCGAGACACTGCAGCAACGGCAACGCAAACGCGGCCGTTTTGCCCGTCCCGGTTTGCGCCTGACCGAGCAAGTCGCGGCCCTCGAGGAGCGGCGGAATCGACGAGGCTTGAATGGGTGTGGGCCGCTCGTAGCCGAGCTCGTCGATCGCTTTGAGAAGCGGCGCCGACAGGGCCAGGTCACTAAATGTAATGTCGTTCGACATGCGGGGGGGTTGCTCCTCGTCCACAGGGACGAACCCGGCAGACTAGCCGCCCCAACGCACGGCGTCGAACTTCGCAAGCGTTTTCTTGGTCGATTTCGTGCGAAACGTTGTCGTTCGTAAGCAAAACCGCCTCTGCAGCGCGTGTTTGTTGGGCTCGCGACCCTCCGAAAGTGTCGGCCGCCGATCGACGCTTCCAGGCGCTTCGCATCGCCCTGTCCAGCACGCCGATGGCAGAGGTCGATCCGCTCGCGCGCCTCGCGGAGCAGGTCCCGTTTGAGCACAAACCGATGTTTGTAAAACGGCTGGCAGCGGCGCCGATCTAGGCCAAGTCCGACGGCGCCCGCGCGGCGCAAGCACTCAAGCACTCAAGCACGACATGAGCGGCAAGGACGAGAAACTCGTCAAGGTCGCCGGGCGGGCGATCCAATCGATTCAAGACCAAGTCAAAAAAGCGCGCAGCGACAAATAGCCCCCACCGCGGGCGCCATCCTGGTCCGCGCCTAAAATAGCGTTGGAATTTGGTAACGGAACCGGCCGCGGCTCCGTTTTCCCTTCAAACGATGACGCGCCGACTCGATGCTGATGCCTTGCTCGCGCACGGCCGCTTTTTGCGGGCGCTGGCGCACGACTTACTCTCCGATGAACATCTCGCGGAAGACGTCGTGCAGGAGACGTGGCTCCGGGCGATGCAGTCGCCGCCCCACGAGCGCGGTTCCTTGCGCGCGTGGCTGGCAACGGTCACCCGCAATCTCGCCCGCGACCGGCAGCGCTCCGACGCAGCCCGCCGCCGCCGCGAACAAAACGTCGCCCGCTCCGAAATCACCGCGCCCGTCGCGCGGTTCGAAGCGCAGCAGCGGGTCGCCGCCATGGTCACACAGCTCGACGCGCCGCATCGCGACATCATTATTCTTCGCTACTTCGACGGCCTGACGACCGCGGAGATCGCACGGCGCCTCGACTTGGCAAGGGGTGCGGTTCGAACGCGGTTGCATCGCGCACTCGGCGTCTTGCGCGCGCGACTGGATGAATCTCACGATGGCAACCGCCGCAGTTGGGCGATGGCGTTGGCGCCGTTTCTTAAGCGGCCGCGGCGTCTTGCCGCGATCGGATCGGCAGGAGGGTTTCTCGTGGCCAAGCTTAAAACTCTCGCCGTCGTCGCGACGGCGCTCGCGATCTGGGGTGTCGTCCACTACGCAGACGACGCACCGCCTCGCGACTCGTCCTCGCGCACCGTGACGCGAGACAACCATGTCGCTCGAACGCATCAGCCCGACGCGGTCGCGCCACGTTCCAACACCGGCGTCCGGCGGCTCCTCCGCGGCCGGGTCATTTTGCCGGATGGCTCGCCGGCCGCCGCAGCGCGCGTCGATGTGCGTGGTCAGTCCCCCATCCGGAGTTGGTACGCGCCCCAACCCAAAGAGCACGCGCCGCGCGAAACGTCGCTTGTGTGCGACGACCAAGGGCGATTTCAATGGACGGCGGAGCATCGGAATGCGGTGTCGCTCCATGCAACGCTCGGCTCGCTCGCGACGACGCGTTCGGTGAACTCGGGACGCGATGACCGTCGCGTTCTCGAACTCCATCTCCAGGCAAGTGTCGCGGCGGCGGTCCTCGTCTTGGACCCCGCCGGACGTCCGCTCGCCGGCGCAGAAGTTCGCGTCGGGCGGCATCTGATGACGCGCGATCTCGGACCCGTGTTTGTCCGACATACCAACGAAGCGGGGCGCGCGATCGTGGACGGGATTCCGCCCAACCCGTGGGGCCACGGGGTCATCGTGCGCGCGCCCGGCATGGCGGAGGCCAGTTACACGTCCGCGGCTCTGCCCAACGCCGAGTGGACCGTACGGATGGTGGCGGGCGAAACGTATCGCGGCCGAGTCGTCGACGCCACGCAACGATCGGTCCCCGGCGCGCGCGTTCGTTGGATCTGTGAACACGCTCGGTTCTCCGGTGGCGAAGTGCTGGCCGATGACGAAGGACACTTCAAGATTCCCGCGGTCCCGCCGCATCCCATCGTGTTGCTCATCGACGGCGGAACGCAGGGCCATACATTTGTGCGTCTCCCCCAACGCCCCTACCCGGAGACGATCGCCCTTGACCCTGTGCGGGCGCGGCGCGGCACCGTTAGCCTAGAAGATGGCACACCCGTGCCCGGACTTCGCGTCATCGCAGTGAGCCCGGAACAACTTCACGTCCGCACGTCGTTTACCAACGGCATTACGGTCCGTGGGTTCTTCGAGCTCATGCGCGCGGCGCGCACCGACGCACAGGGTCACTTTTTCCTGCCTGGACTTTCGGAACGGGCCACGCAGTTTTTCGTCACGAACTTGGCTCCGTATCGGCTTGTGGACGCCGACACAAAGAGCGAGTTCGTACGATTGACGGTGGCTCCGATTCCGCAGCAGCGTGGGCGCGTTGTCGACAACGAAGGAAGCGGCATCGCGGATGCGCGCGTCGTGCAGCCCGGTGGCCTCGACGCGATCCACCACACCGACGCGAGCGGATGGTTCTCGTTTCGCCCGCGGTACAACGCCCAAGGAAATCTGACCGTCACGACGTGGCGCATCTCTAAGGCGGGCTTCGCTGACGAAGTCGTCAAGACCGGCGACGACGCGCCTGTGTTTACGTTACAACGCGCCGCACGCGTTACGGGCTGGCTTGTGGACGGGGACCGAGAGCCCGTCACCGGCGCGCGCGTCTCCTTGTCGCGCCGTTACACGTTCTCCGACCACGAGGGGCGAGTTCGGGTCTGGGTCAGGCCGGGTCAACACGCGTTGCGCGTGCAGTGTGACGGCTTTGAGTCCTCCGCTCTTCGGTTCGAAGCGACCGGAAAAGACCTCGAGCTCGCACCCACGACATTGAAACGACTCGCACCCGCATCGCTTCGCGGCGTCATCCAAGACGCCACCGGTCAAACGTTGGCGGGAGTGACTCTTGAAGTGCACGACAAGACGCCGTGGCGTGGCGACTTCAAGGAGCCGTCCGACCACAACGGCCGCTTTGAGTTTCCGCTGCTGAGCGAGGGCATCCTCGAATTGCGCGTCGATCATCCGCCGTATGCGCCTTACCGCGCGACGATCGATCTACGCGGCGCGATCGAACTGGAACCGGTCGTCCTCGAATTCGGATTGACCATTCGCGGCGTCGTCACCGACCAAGCTGGCGCACCGGTCGCGAACGCACGCGTCTTGCTGGCTCACGACGAGAAGAGAGGGTCGGCGTTAAAGGAGGTGCGCTCGGACGAACAGGGTCGCTTCCGCTTCGAATCGTTGCGCGCCGGTGCGTACTTGGTCGTCGCGGCCGCAGGCGAGAGATACACCGCGAGTGCGTGGACGGAAAAGACCGTGCACGCCGGGTCGGGCAACGTGGTTCTCTCGTTGCCCCCCGCCACTTGGATCGGAGGCACGCTTCTCAGCCCCGACGGCACTCCGCTTGTCGATTTCCACGTGTACGCCCAGATCGAGGATGCCGTGGGGAACCAGATCCTGGGGCGAGGGCGCACGTCGACGAAGACCGATGCCGATGGCCGCTTCCGTATCGACGGCATTTGGGGCGCGCGCTGTCGCCTGCAGTTCTCCCAGTCCGAGCACGGCCGACCCGTGACGCGAGTCGTTACGCCACGCACTCATCTCGCCACCGGCCGCGAGCACATCTTGCGCGCGAAACCGGGCGGTGCGATCAGCGGCACCGTTGTATCCGTGGACGGAACCCCCTTTGCGAACGCTACGGTCTCGATTCATGGGCCCAACCACACATACGGGCACAGCAAGACGAGCGCGACAGGACAGTTTCGTTTTCTCGGTCTGACCGAAGCCGCGTACCGCATCCATGTTCGGGCCAAGATGGAGAAAAAAGGGAGCGTCTACGAGCCCCGCTGGGTCGCCTCCGTCGAAGACGTCAAACCCGGTGTCCCGCCGATCACGCTCCGCCTCAGAAAACGAAGCACGAAGTAACGCGAGCGCTTGTCGCTGGATCTCGCGAAGCATGTGCGTCCACTGGATGGCGCGGCCCCTCCACCACCGTTCCCATCCGGGCGCGTGGGCGAACCGAGTTGTGCTCGGTTCGCCCCGGTGATCGACGCGTCGGGCTAGCGACCGGTTCCGCGCCCGGTGCCGGTGCCCTTGTGGGTCTTGCCGCCGCCTGCTGCGGCCCGCGCCGCCAGCATGTCGCGCATCGAGTTCCAATACGGGATGCCGACCGCCCAGACCTTCCCAGCACTGTTGACCCAGTAGCGCTGGTACGAACCGTCCTTGTTGCGGTGGACATGACAGGCGCCGTCCTTGCCCTTGCCACCCTTCCACTTGACCTTGACATCGCCCTTCACTTCGCCGGTCGTGTTCTTGGGCAACATTTCGTCGCTGCGCTGCGGATAGAACTTCGGGTCCTTCTCGACCGGATCTTTGTTCGGATCCTTTTTCGGATCGGGCTTCGGTTCCTGCCACAGCAGTTTCGGATTCTTATCGGCGTCGTCTTTTTCCATGCACTTCGTCATGGCTTTCCAAAAGCCGAGCGCCCCGCGCGAGCGATGGACGTACTCCCATGAAACACGCCGCCCGACCGCGTCGCCGCCGTGCTTCATGATCGTCCCTGCCGCATCCGCGTACGCATCGAAGAACCCGCGCACGTTTCCGGACGCGGCCGCCGTCGCCATGCCGCGCGCGTTTCGCATAACGCCGATTGCATGTCCGATGTCGGTCGACGTGCTGGTGTTGCGCACCGCGGCGCCGGCACCAACGATCCCGGCGTAGTCCGCCACGATTTCGGCGGCGCCCGCCGCGCCGTTGCTCCGCCAGTATTCATAGGCCTTGAGGTAGCCCTGTGCCCAATGCACGCCGTAGAGTTTCGTCGCCTTGCCCGGCGTGAGGAATCCGGCCTCGTCGGCCAGAGAAGACGCCGGAGCCATACAGCACACAAACGCCGCCAGAGTTAGATATCGCATGATTTTCTCCCGGCCGCCGTTCCTCTGACTGTCCGAGTTCACGCGGCCACATACCTAGTTGCTCGACCACGCCGGACCGAACAAACTGCTCGGTGTTTTCGGAGCGGCTCCGCGCCGCGCACGTCATTTCGACCGCGTTCGCCAGTCCCGCTTAAACTCGGGGCATGCCCATGACCCTCCGGCCCCTCGCTCAGTTCGACACCTTCGCGCTCGCAGGGCTGCTTGTCTCGACACTGGAAGAGGCCGGATTTCACCCCGCCCCCGTGTCGGATGCGGAACATGTCGGCACGGCCGGAGTGGCGCGCGGGTTCACCGTACGCGTTCCCGCTCCCGAGGTCGATGCGGCCGCGGCGCTCATAAAAGAGCGCGGATTCGGGCAACATCTAATCGCCCACTAAGCCGAACGGCACTCGCGCGCAGTTCAGAATTGCATTCCGCGCACGAATCGCCACCATGACGCGCGGAGGATCACCATGCGTTTCGTTTTCGTTGTCTTGTCTCTCGTTTTGTTCGTGTCCACAGCCCATGCTCGCGACTGGTATGTCTCGACCGAGGGCAAAGGGAAAAAGGGCACACTCCAAAAACCCGCTAAGGACCTGGGCAACATCGCATCCAGGCTCGCCGCGGGCGATGTCATTCACATTGCGGAAGGCGCGTACGTCGGGCGCGGAAAATGCGGCTCGGACGTGATCACGGTCCCTGTTCAAATCATCGGCGGCTACAGCAACGACTTCAAGACGCGCGATCCGTGGGGCAAGCACCGAACGATTTTGACCGGCGACAACATGAGCAAAAACTGGGTGCGCACGCCGCGTATCTTCATCGATCTCATGAAGTACAAGGGCACCGAAATGCCCAACATTGTTGTGGACGGCGTCATCATCGACAACGCCGGTCGCAACCGTTACAAGACCGACGCCCAGCAAAGCATCATTCGGATGGCGAACCCCAAGACCGGACAAAATCCGACGCCGGATCAGGGTGGACTTGTCATTCGTGTGCAGCGCACCGGCACACCGACCGGCGCGTGGAACATTCTTGTGCAAAACTGCGTCGTCGCGAACTGCGCGCCGTCACAAGGCGCGCTCAGCGTGTCCGGCTACCGCAAGACCAAGGTCACGATTCGCAACAACATCGTGATCAACAACACGGGCACGGGCCTTCTCGCCGGAACGAAGTATCGCCCGCGCGACAACGAGAACAAGGTGCAGTTCTTGATCGAGAACAACACGATCCTATGCACGTGGAAGTTCGATCCGTCCGCCCAGAGTTACTCCGGCAACGCGTTCAAAGCCGACCCCGACACCATCGTCGTGGCGCGCGGCAACGTGATTGGGTTTAGCGACAAGTACGGCATTCACAACGCGGCCAAAGCCAACATCACGCTGATCGGCAACGTCATCGTCGGCAACGTGGAAGCGGACTACTTGGAGTTCGACACGAAAATCGACCTCGAAGACATGGAAGACGAAGCCGAGCACTTGGGCGACGACACCGAGGACAACGTCAAAGAAAAGATCAACATTCCCATCGGCAAGGAGTGGGCCACACTCTACGGTTCGCGCGTGTTGGTCGATCGCAACGCCGCCGAAGCCGACATCAAGGCGCAGAAAACGGCCGCCAACGAGATTCGCGCCATGCTCGGTCTCCCGCTGCAGGCGGGCACCGTGGACGGCCCCGGATCACCCGTGTGGCTCCATCGAATCTCGATCGACGATGCTATCGCCGCCGGTCAGGGGCGCTACGGCGGAAAGTACGGAAGCGCCAAGCCCGCGTCCGCATCGAAGTAACCGCCAGCCAAAAAGAAAGGGCGGCTCCCACCCGGGAACCGCCCCTTCCATGTTTCGGTACAGCCTAACGACCGAGCAGTCCGTCCCCGCGCGGGGTAAAGCTCTGGGCCGGGCGATCGCGACGGTACTTGTCCATCAGCGGTCGCGCCTCGACTTCGTACTTCTTGGCGTTGGCCCCCATCGCGAAACCTACAAACCCGGCCACGCCGCGTTCGATCTCGCCCATTGCCGCTTTGTCGCCTTCGCATTTCTCCGCGACGGTCTTGTAGAACGTGCGGAGCGGCCCAACCCAGAACGCTTTCATGTTGTCGAGCTTAGCAATCAGCGTCTCGCGCATGAACTTGCCGCTCTTCTCGTCGCCAACACACGCGAGCGTCCAGCAGACGACACCGCGCTTCACGGTGTTGCCACCGCCACCGCGACGGCCGCCGGGCAAGCCGATTTTCTTGAGGATCTTCTCGACGCCGCGCGCCGCTTTCTTGTCGCCTTCAAAATAGGCGAGGCCGATCGCCGGACCGTACGAACCGAATTCGGTCTTGGCACTGCCGCACTTCTTGAGCAACGTGCTGCGCACTTTGGTTTCTTCCATGCCGCACCGACCCGCCGCGCGATACATGTGGTTGGCGATGTCCTCGTTTTTCTCTTTCGTCGCCGCTCGCAGCAACGCCGACACGACTTTCTTGTTGCGACTTCCGATGTACTCCAAGCTGACGGCAGCGTTGCCGCGCACGTCGTCTTCTTTGTGCGCCAGTAGGCTCGAGATCGGAAGCGCGGCTCCGAACTTTCCGTCAAGCCCCAGCGCCCGGATCAAAACAACGAGCAAATCTGGGTTCTTGGTGTGCTCCGCAAGCAGCCCCGCGAGGGCCGTGACGCAGTCGCCATCTCTGTCCGCACCAAGCAAGGTCTTCATCGCGCGGTTGCGGATTTTCTTGTCGGATCCTGTGACCTCGGTCAGGCGTTCGGCGATCCACGCGGCGCGATCGTCGCCGGGGGGCGTCACGTCGCCGGCATCGCCACCGCTCGTCGCGTCGTCGCCGGTATCCGCGCCTACTTCGGCCAACGCCTCCTGTGCTTTGGTCATCATGGCGAGCATCGCCTCGATTCCCTTCTCACCCGCGCCATGGCTCCAGTAAGGGCGACGTAGCAAAATCGTCTTTCCGTTGGGGTGCACAAAGATGTGTTGGGGCGAGACGATTTCGCCCGCGATGCCCAGCAGACGCAGCTCGGCATAATCGTCTTTTCCGCTCGCGGGCTTGATCAACATGCAAGCAAACTCGCGCGACTTCTCAATGACGCGGTCGTTTCTGTAGATGACTTCGCGCAAGCCCTTGTTCGCGCGCTCCTCGGTCTTTCTTCCGTCCACATACTTGGCGTTGATGCAGATCATCACGATCTTGTTCTCCGCCTTGGCGGCGGCGAGCGCGGCGTTCATGTCCGGTTTCCACGCGATCCAAGAGCTCTTTTTGGGCTCTTTGGCTTGGGCGACGGATACGACCGTCAGCCCAATCAGGGAGGCGAGGAAGCAAGTGCGAAAGATCATAGCGAAACTCCCAAACTGGATCCGCCGCCCATGATAGCGCGCCCGTAGAGATTCGTTCCAGACCATCCGCGAATGGGCGCGGCCGCGTTCGCTATGATTGGGGCATGAATGCGAGCGCTATAGCCCTGGTGCTTTCCGTCGTCGCGCTCGGAGTGGCCGTCTACCCGCGCGATGATCCCAAGACAACCGCACGCAAAACGAACCGAGTCGATCGGATCGTCGCCCTCGAACGCCGCGTCGCCGATCTCTCCGCCGAGGTCGCCACGTGGCGCGCGCGGGCCGATCATGGCGCGCACGAAAACAATCCCTCGCTTCCTTCGCTGCGCGTTGACGGCGAGAACGCAACCGAAGACCGCGGCAACGTTCCCGGCGATCCGCGTGCGACTCCCGGTAAGAGTGAAAACTCCGCGTTGGCTGCGATCGTCGATGACGCGGTGGACCGCAAGACAAGACAGGTCATGGAAGAGATCCGGATCAAGGCCAACAAGAAGCCGGACATTGCGGTGTTCGCCAAAATGTTGGAACTCACGCCGGAGCAGCGACGCGAGACCGAGCAAGTGGTCGCGGACGGACAACGCCGCGTGCACGAAGCGCTCAACATTCCGACGGCGAGCGGCGCTAACTTGATGGACGAACTCGTCGATATCGTCGCGAAAGGGATCGCGGAGCCGGGCAAAGACCATGGCCTCGCGCGCTTGTTCGGCAAGATCACGACCGAGAATATTCCGGGCACGAACACGACCTACGCCGCGCAAATCGAGTCCGTCAAGGCGGAGATGCGATCCACGTTCAGACAGTCCTGGTCCAAGAAACAGTACGAAGAGTACGAGCAGTGGCGTGTCGATCCCACGGAGGTCGCCAACGTGAAAGACAGTCCCAACGTCGCGCTCATGCAACGGATCACGGATAGGGCGCGCGAGTTCGGCGCGAAGACGCCGGAGTCGAAGGAACGATGAAAGCGCTCGCTGAAATTCAGATCATTCCGATCGGGGTTGGAATCTCGGTGCGCGCCCAGGTCACGCGCGCCCGCGCGGTGATCGCGGAGGCGAATCTCATCGTGGAGGAACACGCGTACGGCACCAACGTCGAAGGCGAATTGACCGAAATTCTCGCGACGGTCGCGCGCATTCACGAAGTCCTACACGCCGAAGGCACGCCGCGTCTTTCAACGGCACTCAAGCTGGGCACGCGCATCGACAAGGACGCCACGCTCTCCAGCAAACGCACCCGCTAGCGCGGCCGCCACCACTCTGTATGCTCGTCGTGCACGTCGAAACCGACGGATCGGTAGAGACTCACGGCGTGTTCGTTTTCGGCGCGCACACTCAGCCAGACTTCGTCGATGCCGCGCGCGCGAATCGTGGCCATGCCCGCCAGCAACAACGTGCGGCCGATCCCGCGTCCGCGAAAGCGGCGATCCACAACCAGGCTATTGATGATGTGCTTGCCCGAAAACTCCTTGGTGTGGCAGAGCCCGGCGCACGTCCCATCCACGTCCGCCCAATGCATGTGAAACGAAGCCTCTTGCCGCGCCCCGTCGCGCTCGTCGGCGGTTAAGTCCAAATAGTCCGAGCTACCTTCGTACGCGTCACGGTTGAGCCGGCGCCAGATCTCATCGGCGTGCGGACTCGCCTCGTACGGACGTAGCGTTAGGCCGCGCGGAAGGGTTGGCTGGTGTGTCACAACCGACGTGGTCATCCAATAGAGACGCTCGTGTACGGAAAAATCCAAACGCGCCACCCAGTCGAGTCCGACTTTCCATTTCCCGGCCAACTCGGTCCGAATCGTCGTATCCCGCTCCGGATCCTGTTGTTGCGCGTGCGCGAACAAGCGCGTCGCGATTCCGCGGCGGCGATGGTTCGGGTGCACGATGATGCGCACCGAACGCAGCTGCGCACCGTCACGCTCGAGCAACGTGGACATCAACACGCCGATGATCCGACCGCCTCTCTCGGCCACCATGAAGTCGCGTCCGCGCAGGTTGTAGGTTCGGCTCGCGAACCGACGCCACCCGTCTTCGTCCGCAGGGAGCAGCGTCTTGTCGAGCGTCGCACCGGCCGTCAAGCATGCGGCGACGGCGCCGGCATCCGCGTCTCGATAGCTTCGAATGACCGCGTCGTCCAACGGTTATTCCGGCGGCGCGCGATACGTGAGCGTGCGATTCACCCAAGGAATCACAACGGTCGCGGGTTGCGGAACCGTCGCGTCGTGAAACGTGTTTCCGTCCGCCAGAAACCGCTCCTCATCGCGGGGCGCTAGCTCCACTGTTCCGTAGACTCGGTTTCCGGTCACGACGAGATCCCCTGTGCGCGGCAACGGTTCCCGCTCCATTAATCGCTCGCACTCGATCAAGTGATTGTCCGCAAACACAGCGGCGCTCATGCCCGACATCACGCGGCCGGTGCGGGACGGAAACGCGGTCGCATAGCTCTTCACGCCGGAAAAAATGTTGCGCCGGAACGTGAGGTGCGGATCGATCCGCCCCTGCGACGGGTCGGCGTTGAGGAAGTACGCGTTGAGAAATACGCCGGAGTCGCAATCGATAAACAGGTTGTCTGTCATCTCGATCCAGGTGCCGCGACGGTGCGTTGTGACGGCGTAACCGCCGGATCCGCTCGCGGCGCAGCCAGCCTTGGCCGCACGCACGCCAAAAAACACATTGTTGGTAACGCGCACGGGTTCGGCCGCGGTTCCGCCCATCTTCATGTCGATGGTGTTCTCGCCGCACATGAGCTCACCGTTGGGCTCTTGTAGGTACGCCTCTTTCGTAAACCCCATGAAGTTGTTGTCCACAATCGTGCCCGCGCCCAGCCCGTAATCCTCGCCTTCGCGGTCGGTGTGTTGGTACGAGTCCGTAAAGTTCAAGATGACGTTACTGACGATGCGGTTGTGCGTACACGCCCCGTCGCTCAAGTTGATCGCGACCGTGTCGCCGTGCCCCCAGCTGTCTTTATTAAAGCGCTGCATCACGCAGCGCTGCACGAGGCAATGGTTCGCGCCGAATCGAATCCTTAGCGGTTGCGCGCCCGTGTTGTGCCAGAGGCAACGATCGATCACGGTTCCGCTTGTCTCACGCATCAAGCAGGCACTCACACCATCGGCGAACGTCAATCCGTGAAAGTACTGATAGGTCTGGTTCCAAACGCGAAACCCAACGAGTTGCGCCTGACTCGTGCCGAGCCGCTCCGCAGGATGGGGAGCCTTCAAGATGTCGGCGCCGACAGCCGGTGCATAGGTGACGAGCAACGGTTGCTCCGCCGTGCCCGAATCCGCGATGTATAAAACGCCCGGCGGCAGCGACCCATTGGAGCGCGTTCGATAATCGCCCGGCAGCAACACGATGACGCGGACACCGTGCTCGGACGGTTTCAACACCTCATCCGGCCAACGCTCCAGCGGCTCGATGTCAGGCTGCATGACATACAGATCGGTGCGCGCCCAAAACGCATCGACGTCGCTCAGATAAGGTGGATCAATCTCAAACGCCGAGATCCGCCGCGGCGCGACTGCCGGTTCGTCGGGCTCTGGGTCGGGTTCATCCGCAGGTTCTCCAACGGGAGGCGGGTCGTCAGGGACCCCGACTTCGTTCACGACCGGCGGCGGCGACGACGGACCGCACGCGCCATGCAAAAGTGCGAGAGCGAGAAGAGCCATGACGACACGCATGGAGTCCATTCTGAACATCGACCTGTTGCCCTGCAAGGCCATTCGCGGACCGACCGGACGGCGCGGAATTTTGGTGTCGGATCGACGCCACAATTGCGAGGACACGGTGCGGAGACGCGATTCGTTCCAACTTAGTTCTGCCAACAAGCGCCATCCACGCGCGCACGCATCGGTCCGCGAGTCCGGCAACGCGCCGACTCTCACACGCCCTTGGGCACATCGAAGCCGCAGGCACGCAATCGGTGGGCCCACTCATCCGCTCTGAGGCGCGCGCTTTTCGCCACCCGCGACCGCCGCCGCCCGGTGTCGAGCGCGCGTATGTTTTGGGCGTGCGCCCATCGCTCGCGGAGCGGCGGCGCGACGTCGTCGGGCATCGAATCCAGGACGGCTTCGGCCTCCTCGAGGTGGACCCACGCCTCGCGAGCCGAGATCATTCGCACGAGCTGGCACGCTGCAACCGCGGCAGCGAATCGGATTCGTGGATCGTTCGACTCCGCCAAGCTGCGGACCGTTGTGTTGACGCGATACGTACGCCACGCGGAACGCGCCCGCCCATCGTGGGCGTCGGCGAGCCCGGCGGCGCGCAAGTACAGACCCACAAAAAACGGTTGCTTAGATTGCACAAGCGGCTTCTCGATCAAAGGGAGGAGCCGGCGTGTGGCGGCGTGATCGTCACGCGACAAAGCGATGCGGACATACGTCACGGCATCGATAAAACGCGCGGCGTCGGGTCGTCCTGACCAGGTGGCGCAAAGCGTGTCGACACACGCCGGCAAGGACTCAACCCCCATCCACTCGTGCGCGTTCGTGAGCACCGCTCGGTTGATCACGCCCCACTCTCCCAAATGCGGCCACGCCTCGTGCATGAGACGCAAGGCGTTCGCGCCATCTTGCGGTATCTCGAGCTGCGTGATCCCCTCCGCGGCCACATAGAGCGCGCGAAACGCGTCGTCGCGATGGGAGTGCAACGCGTGGAGCGCGCGCGCGACGCGATAAGCTTCCGCATACCTCCCCACGCGCGCCAGCGTCATCACCATGTTGTGCTCTTTTTGCCGATCGAGTTCGGTCTCGGCAAGACCGCCCACAATGTGGCGGCCAAACACCTGGCGTTGACGCTCCAACGCCTCGTCGAGATGCCCGCGCTCGAATGCGAGGTAGGCGCGCGACTGCTCCAACTCGATGTGAAGCTGAGGGTCGTCGCAGAGACGAGCGATCTGACCCGCGGCGCGGGCGAGATGGTCGCCGAGATCGAGGCGCCCCTCCTCCAGCGTCGCCTCCAGTTCTTTGATGATGCGCGCAAAGATCGGCCGCGTTCGCGCGTTGAGCTTGGAACGGATGTGTTCGTATCGCTGCAGTTGCGCGTTGAGTTCACGCAGCACGCTCGCGTGGCCGCGCCCGGCCAGCGAACCAAGCTTGAGGCGGGACACGCGCTCCATCGCTTGCACGAGCTCAAGCAACTCCCCCGCCGTCCGGGCGGTCGCTCCCGTGATGTCGGTCAGATACGCCTCGCCTTCCCCCGCCAACAACCAAGCGGGGTTGACGCCAAAGTGCCGCACGAGCTCGGAACAAAACGCGGCGGGAATGCGTCGATCCTTGGCGTATCGACTCACGCTACTTTGCGGAACACCCGTGCGGCGCGCAACTTTCGCTTGGCCGTGGTCATGAATCACGCGCGCCACGCGCGTCCTCAGGCTCTCGGTTTCTCGCATTGGGATCCCATTCGGCTTGCTATGCGTTTTAGCATTATATTTTTCACCGTCGCGAGCCATTCTCATGCTAATTGCGTTTGGAGCGGTGTATGCGATCGACATGGACCCCCGCCCTCCTGGCCCTCCTGATCCCTCTCCTCTCGACGGCGCACGCCGAAGACGTGGAGCCCGAGTACGGCTACGCGTTTGTGCGCACCGCCGACGACGTGCTAGATCTCGATGACACCGCCACGAAGGTGCAGCTCTCGCGATTTGCAGGCGACGATGCGCTTACTGCGCTGCGCAAAAAGCACGCGGTCACCGAGTTGTTAGTGAGGGTGAACGGCGCGATCACGCCCAAAGGCTTTGCGTCGCTGGAGGGCCACCCCGCACTCGCGACGATCGAATGTACGTACGCGACGGCGGTGTCGGACGACACGCTCGCGCCACTCGCCGGACTCCCGGCCCTTCGTCGTGTGACGATCGAAGGGTGCGAGTCGCTGACCAACAAGGCGGCGACCCACCTCAGCCGCGTTCCAAACCTTACGCATCTTCACCTAAACGGCGCGCCCTGGGTGGACAAGGCCGCGCTCACCGCACTGGCGGCAGCGCCCGCGCTGGAACATCTCTCGCTTGCCGCGTGCGTGAACGTACGCGCGGGCGACCTCGCCTTGCTCGCGCGCTCCAAAACGATCCGATCGCTCGACCTCGGAGCCATTCCGACCCTCGGGGACGGCGCGATTCCATCCGTGCTCAAGTTTCGCAAGCTCACCAGTCTGCGCCTGGCTGGATGGAAGGGGCTGACCGATGCCGGACTCGGCCGGTTACGAGGACTCTCGCAACTCAACGCGATCGATCTCTCGCGTTGTAACGGCCTCACCCTGAAAGGAGTCTCCGCCCTCACCAAGTGGCGCAAACTTCAATCGATGCGACTCGACAGCGTCGCGCTCAACGACGCGGTCGTCGCTCAGCTCGCACGAATGCGCGGCCTTCGAGAGCTCCGGCTGGCCTGGGCGAAGGAGGTGACCGAGAGCGGGTGGATGCTGCTCGGGCGGGCGAAGACGTTGGAAGTGTTGGCACTCGATCGCATCCCGGCGTGCACCGATCGCGTCGCGGAAGCGCTGAAGAGTTGCGCCAAGCTGCGCGTTGTCAACTTGACGAACTGCCGCGCGCTGACCGACGCCGGCGTCGGACACTTGGCCGCGCTTCCGGCACTTCAGGAGCTGGACGTTTCGGGCGCCAAGGCACTGACGAACCAAAGCCTCGCCCATCTCGCGAAGGTCGAGAGCCTCGCCAAACTCGTCCTCGCGAGTACCGCGGTCGATGACGAGGGCCTTCAACACCTCAAGCACATGAAGCGTCTGCGCGAGGTGTTCTTTTTCTTTTGCGACGGGGTTACCGAAGATGGGATGGCGCAACTTCGCGAGGCGTTGCCGGAGTGCCACGTCGCCAACTGACCGGGACTCGCTTACTTGCCGCGCAACAGTCCGGCGGCCACAGCCTGCGCGTCCGCCGGATGCCGCACGACGCCGGCCAGCGACTGTGCGAACTCGCTTTGAATGCGCGCTGTCGTGCTCGCGACGAATTGCTTGACGTCCACATCTTCGCCGCGAGCGGCTGCCGTACGCGCTTCCGTTTTCGCCTCAGCCCATATCTCGCTGACTCGCGGCCGGAACGCGGCAAACGCCACATGCACTTGCCTCCGTTGGTCTTGTGTGAGCCGCACAGACAACTTGTCGAGGGCCGCGTCCACACTTTGCGCGTTTTTCTTGATCACGTCCTGTCGCCGAACGGCCTCCCGCAACTTGCGAAAGCGCAAGATGTCGGCTTCGGTCGGGGTTGAATTCGCGGCGGGCTCTCCGCGGTCCGCGCGCGGCTCGGGACTACTCGCGTCGGCTGTCGCCGCACTCACGGACAGTGCGCGCTCAAGCGCGGCCAATCGATCGAGCACGTTCCGCCCGACGAGCCGCGACGGCGACGAGATCGGCCGCGCCTCCAACGCATCAAGACGACGCTTCAGCGCATCGACCGACGCCGCGCCGGAGCGACCACCGTCGGCGCGCGCCGTGTTCCGCGCGGGCTGGTCCGCCCGGATCTGGTCGTAGACAAAGAGCCCCACGGCCAGGGTGACAACATGGGCGAGCACAACATGGACCGGTTTCATCACGAGCCTCCGCACATGGCGTTGACGAGAGATCGCATCGACTTCAGCCATTGTCGCGACTCGACGGACTCTCTCCGCCGGCAGCGTGTCGCGGGCGCGCGCGGATTGCGTTCTCGGCACGTGCCACGATGCCGGACGAATCGCGTTTTGCCACAGGGCTCGCCAGCCGAGTATGATGAGGCCGTGTTCAAACCCGAAGGACTTCAAGCGAACCTGGTCGATGCGCGCGGGCGCCGCACGAAGCTCACCGTGCGGCTGGACGGCGCGCTCGGCTCGATCGACGCCGGGCCCCGCAGCCCGTACCACGTGCGCGCCACCAACGGCAAAGGCCAACGCATCGGGATCGCGGCAGCCTGGTTTGGATCCGGCGCGAGCGCCATTCGCATCGACGCCGACGAGTAGCCGCTTCGCGCGCCCGCCTCGATCCTGAAGCAGATGTCAGGGAGAGTTCAGGACGCGCCGACGAGATCGCGCGTATCAAAGGGTATGCGCTTTTACTTCGTTATCTCCCTGACGCTCGTGGCCGCAACCGCCGCGGCGCGCCCCGTCGAGACCCTAACGTTTGAACTACCGTCGCCCGACGGCCGCGTGCATCGGGTGCAAGACTTTGGGTCGCGCTACCTTCTCCTTGTGTACCAAGGGATTCCGTGACCCCCTTCCGAAGTTCTGGCGCCGAAGTTATCGGTGCTTCAAAGTGAGTTCGCCAAAAAAGACCTTGCGGTCGTCGCCATCTACATCGAAACGTGTGACGGCGTTCCCGATCACGCCGCCGAACTGCGGCGTCAGGTACTCAAACACAAGATCGACTACGCCGTGCTCGACGGCGAAGCGGGAACGATCAACGACCCGACGCGCAAACGCTATCGCGGGGCACCCCACGCGCTCATCATCGACCGCACCGGGCGCATCTTGCACTCCTACGCCTGGATGCCTCCGCAAAAAACGCTGCGGCGCGACCTCGTTTCGTTGACGACAACCGGAGCCTTCCCGAGGCGCGAAGGCGACCGATGGCGTCTGTTTCGACGCGGCGCCTGGGTCCGAACGCGAACCGAGGGACGGGACGCACCGCGCACCGAAACGACCACGGTCGGCGCCCTGACGCGGGATTGCGTGACGCTGCGGCGCGGCGCGAAGGAGGAAAAAATCCTGCGCGATCCGGTGTCTGAAACGTCAATCGAAGTCCGCCGCGTGGAACGCGCGTCCGAAACCAAACAGATTGACGGACGCGACGTGAAGGCGCGCGTGTTCGACGCGACATGGCGGCGCGACGGCATGACGGTGAAGGAGCGAACGTGGGCCGCAGACGGCGAAGTCGTACGGCGCGAAACAACAGAGACATCGGACGGCGAAACGCGCGTCGTGAAGACCGCTCGCATTCTTCGCTGGAGCGACACGGTGGCGATCGGGGATCAAAAAGTGGACTGCCAAGTCGTCGAGCGCACGACGACTTGGGCGTCCGGCAAGGCCGTGGAAACGAGGTGGATGTCGGTTCGGGTGCCCGGGCACATCGTCAAGCGCGTGCACCGATCGACTGTCGGCGGCGTCACCACATCCGAAACCACAACCGTGATCGCATTCGGTCTGCGATGATCTCGACGTGCGCATTCTCGTCGTAGAAGACGAACCCAAGGTCGGCGCCGCCCTCCAAGACGGGCTGGCGCAGGAGGGATATGAGTCCGTCCTCGCCTTAACCGGTGAGGACGGTTTCTTTCGACTCCACGAGGAGGGGTTCGATCTCGTGATCCTAGACCTGATGCTGCCCGGTCGGAGCGGCCTCGAAATCCTTAGACGGATGCGGAAGGACGGCCAGGACACGCCGGTGCTCGTGCTCACGGCGCGGGACACCATCGAAGACCGGGTCATCGGCCTCGATGCCGGCGCGGACGACTACCTCGTGAAGCCGTTTGCGTTCGAGGAACTTGTCGCGCGCGTGCGCGCCCTGCTGCGCCGCGGCACTCCCGACGAAGCGAACCTGCGCGTCGGAGCGCTGGCCATGAACCGGCTGACACGCTCGGTCACCTTAAGTGATGACGTTGTGGATCTCACGCTGCGTGAGTTCGAGCTGCTTGAAGTCCTCATGCAACACGCCGGCCGCGTCGTGTCGCGCGAAATGTTGGCGCGCGACGTTTGGAAAGACACCGCGCGCGCCACGCCTTTGGACAACGTGATCGACGTGCACGTGGCGCGTCTCCGGCGCAAGATTGACGGAACCACCGGCGTCCGACACATTCAAACCGTGCGCGGCGTCGGCTTTGTCCTTCGCGCGGAGAGCGAGTGATGGGCAGCATCCGGTGGCGGCTCACGATCTGGTACGCGGTCATCTTGGCCGTGGTCTTAACGCTCTACGCGGGCGGCGCGTACGCGTTCTTGGTGCACCGACTCGACGCGGAGATGAATCGGACGCTGCGCATGGACTTCGAAGAGGCCGAAGAGTTTGCACGGCGCGGGTCAGGCGAGAAACATCACGACGACCATGGGTTCCGGCGCTGGATGGAAGTGCGCAAGATCGACGGCACGCTGATGCAGCGCTACGGACCGGCCGACCCGCTGCCCGCCACGGACGCCGGCATTCAGTCGGGAAGGTTGCCGGGCGGCGAACACGTCCGCATCCTCAGCGCTCGGTACGAAATCGAAGGTTCCCCCGTCGTGATCCGCGTCGCCCGCTCCGAAGCGCAACTGCGCCACGAACTCGACGAGTTTCTTCTCGTCCTTGGAATCGCGCTGCCGCTCGCCGTGGCGCTTCTTTGCGCCGGTGGATACTTCCTTGCACGCCGCACGCTGGCGCCCGTGGATCGCATCGCGGAACAGGCCCGCACGATCACGGCGGACCGACTCACAAAACGTCTGCCCGTTGAAAACCCCGGCGACGAGCTCGGGCGTCTCGCCACGGCGTTCAACGAAACGTTCGCGCGACTTCAGCAATCGTTCGAAGACATGAAGCGCTTCACCGGCGACGCGGCTCACGAACTGCGCACACCGCTAACCGTGCTCCGTAGCGTCGGCGAAGTGTGCTTACGCGATGCCGCGTCCGATGGCCGCGAAGCCGTCGCCAGCATGCTCGAAGAAGTCGAACGCATGACGCGTCTCGTCGATGGCCTGCTCGCGTTGGCACGCGCGGACGGCACGCGCCGTGACCGCACTCTCGAACCGCTCGATCTCGGCGCCTTCGCGCGCGAACTTGTCGATCGACTTGGGATTGCGGCACGCTTCGAAGCCGCCGACGGCATCATGGTGCGCGCCGATCGCGATCTCTTAGATCAAGCGCTGAGCAACGTCTTGGACAACGCCGCGCGGCACAGCCCCGACGATGTGACCGTACGCGTGCTCGCCCCCGGCACCATCGAAATCAGCGACGAAGGCGAAGGCATCGCGCCCGAACACATCGAGGCCATCTTTGAGCGGTTCTATCGCGTCGACGAAGCGCGCGCGCGCAACACCGGCGGCGCCGGTCTCGGTCTGGCCATCGCCCGGTGGGCCGTCGAAGCGCAAGGCGGAACGATCGCCGCAGAAAGCACACCCGGGGCCGGCGCGACGTTCCAAATCACGCTGCATCCGATCTCGGCGTAACGAATCGTCCGCGCTTGCGCGCGGGGCCGCAAAGGACATCGTTTGCCAGGAGGCCCCCGGCGGAGCGTGTTACGCTCACGTCGAGAAAGAGAGGTCGGCAACGATGGCTGCATCCGAATCGATCCCGCGCGCATGGTTTCGAAGAGTGTGGAACGAACTCGACGTGGCCGCGATCGACGAGCTGTTCGCCGCGAACGGAGAAGCGTACGGCATCGACGGCGAAGTCATCGCTGGTCCGCAGGGATTTAGGGAGTTCCACGCATCGTTTCGCGAAATGTTCTCCGACATTGTTATCGACGTCGTTGATGAAGTCGCGTCGGACAACCGCACCGCGGTGCGATGCAAGGCCAAAATGGTCCACCGGCCCACCGGGAAACCGGTCGATCTCTCGGGAACGGCGTTCTTCGCATTAAACGAAGGTCAGATTCAAAGAGCGTGGAACCACTGGGACTTCCTAGGCCTGCTGGAATCGATGCAGCTCCTCCCCACGCGATCCTTCGAGAAAGCGATCACGGGAAAGCTACCGCCGCACGCGGACGCGTAGGCATCACGGCCGACGCGCCTCGCAAGCGCTACAAGCCGCCCCCGCGACGGGGAGAAAAACCCGACCGTGCGTAGGCAGAAACGAGACGAATGCGAAAGTTGCTCCCTTGGCTCGGTTGGGTCGCGTTGTCGTTTAGCGCAACGTTGCCCGGCGCCGTATCGCCGCCGGGCGACTGGTACGAAGCACTGACGAAGCCCGACTGGACCCCACCCGGCTGGGTCTTCCCCGTCGTTTGGTCGACACTCTATCTCCTCATGGGCACGGCCGCCTGGGTCGTTTGGAGCAAAGGGCGCGACACACCGGGGCGACGAGAGGCGCTCCTTGCCTTCGTCGTCCAACTCGTCCTGAACGCGGCGTGGACGCCGACGTTTTTTGGGGCGCATCTCATCTTGCCGGCGCTCGTGGTCATCACGGTCCTTTGGCTGGCGATCCTAACGACATTGATTCGGTTCCGCCGCGTGAGCCATATCGCCGCCTTGCTGTTGGTTCCGTACCTTGCATGGGTGTCGATCGCCGCGGTTCTCAACTTCGAGATCTGGCGTCTCAATCAAGGATGATGCACTTTCGATGACGCCTTTCTTTTTGATGCTGGTCGTCTTTTGGGCGCTTCACGCGCCCGGGCTGCGCGGCTGGCCGGGTGGACCGGCGTCGTGGGAAAAAGCGGCCGGGGCACTGGGGCTGGGCTTGTTCGGGTCGGCGGCCATGCATTTTTTGCGGCCCGACGTTTTCGTAACGATGGTGCCGGCGGGTCTCCCCTCGCCCGAGCTCATCGTCGTCGTCAGCGGCATCGTCGAGTTCGTGGTCGGCATCGGGCTCCTCGTTTCACGGACGAGGCGCGCGGCCGGCTGGGCGTCCGTTGTTCTCTTCGTAGCCATCTGGCCGGCCAGCATCTACGTCGCGTTCTCGGGTACCTATCCCACCGAGCCCACGTCGTCGCCGCTCTACCACTGGGCACGCGTACCGTTCCACGCGCTCTACGTCGGCTGGGCGCTCTGGATCGCGCGCGGGCGCCTACCCTTTTTTCGAACCTAGCTGACCGCGACGAAAACCGAGAGCGCGAGCATGCAAAACGCGGGCAGCGACTTTTGCGGCGCGTCACTCACCTTGACGTGCATCGCGATCGCGCAAAACATTAGGAATGCCATCCCGATCGCGGCGGGGCGCACGAGCATGGGCACCCAGATCCCTACGACGAGAGCGGTCGCTAGTGTCAACTTCGTTGCGCCGACTGCGCGCATGACCCAGGCGGGCAACCCGTAGGCAGCGAACTCCGCCAGCATGTCCTTCGCGTTCCCGCCACGGTAGGCGCTGGCTTTTTGCGACCGCAAAAGCCACACGTTTGCAATTCCAAGAGCGATGACGATCTGGGCTACGACTACCGCGATTTGCATCGCCGATACTCTAACAGCGGCAGGGGGTCCCACGCTTTGTCTGCACTCGAACTCTCGACACTCGGCAAGCGGTTGCGCCCGTGCGCACGCACGATGTGTATGCTGCATGCATGGTTACGTTTGGCATTGGGGCGGCGCGCCTCATCGGCCTCCTCTACGTGGCGCTCGGCGTCTGGTGCACAGCCGACCCGCGCGGCGTGGCGCAGCGCGTCGGCTTCACGCTCGACTCCGACAGCGGCGTCTCCGAATTCGTGACCGTGTACGGGGGGCTCGAAGTGGGGCTCGGCGTCGCTCTCCTCCTCACCAGCTTCGCGCCATCGTTGCAGGCCGGCGGGCTCGTGTTCGGCGCCATCTTCTCCGTCGCCCTGCCGCTCTTCCGTTTCGCGACCGTGCTGAAACTCGACGTGGGCCGCGGCGTCTACGGCCTTTTCGCGGTCGAGATCCTCTTGGCCTTACTGCTCGCCGTGCCCGCGTGGCACGCGTGGCAGCAGTAGGCGAGTCGGTTCCAGCCCCCCGCCCTCCTCCCGGGGAAAACCTCCGTCGGCCCGGTCCGAGCCTCGCTCTCTCCGGCCCCTCCCATGGAGCTTGTCCAGGCCCAGATCCACTTTGTCGAATAAAATATCTAGACATTAGACCAGCTGATCCCTAGGGTGGTGAGTGAAGGAGAAAAATCCATGACCCAAAAGCAACTTTCCACCCTCGCCACGCTCGTCGCCGACAGCGGCGTCTTCTATCAAAAGCTGCGGCACTATCACTGGCATGTGAAGGGCAACGGCTTCTTCGTCCTCCACGAGAAGTTCGAGGAGCTCTACCTCCGCTGGGCCGTCATCCAAGACGACTTGGCCGAGCGCATCGTGACGCGCGGCGGCCAGGCGCCGGCGACGCTCTCTGAGATCGTCGAACTCGCGACGCTGAGCGAAGACCGCTCGTTCCCGCCCGCGCAGGAGATGGTCAGCCGCCTCGCCGCCGACCTCGAGCATCTCGTGACCACCTTGAATCGCGCCGCCAAAACGGCCGCCGAGGAAGAGGACGACATCACGGCGAACCTCCTCGAAGACATCCGCGACGAGCAGGACAAAAACCTTTGGATGATGCGCGCGTTTCTCGAGAGCTAAGTGATGCCTGACGCCAAAGCCGAGACCGATCGCTTCATGACGGAGGTGCGCAAGCGCAATCCGCACGAGGAAGAATTCCACCAAGCCGTCGAGGAAAGCGTTCGCTGGCTCATGCCGTTCGTCCTCGATCACGACGCCTATCGCAAGGCCCGCATTCTTGAGCGCATGACGGAGCCCGATCGCGTCATCCAATTCCGAGTCACGTGGCAAGACGACGACGGCGGCATCCGCTTCAATCGCGCGTGGCGCGTCCAGTTCAACAACGCGATCGGCCCTTACAAGGGCGGGCTACGGTTCGACGAGAGCGTAAACCTCGGCATCCTCAAGTTCCTCGGCTTCGAGCAGACACTGAAGAACAGCTTGACGGGACTGCCGATGGGCGGCGCGAAGGGCGGCGCAAACTTTTCGCCGCGGGGCAAGTCCGACGACGAGGTCATGCGCTTTTGCCACGCGCTCATGCTCGAACTACACCGCCACATCGGAGAGGACACGGACGTGCCGGCGGGCGACATCGGCGTGTCGCAGCGCGAGATCAGCTACTTGTTCGGCCAGTACAAGCGGCTCACCAATCGCTTCGTGGGCACGCTGACCGGCAAAGGAGTCGGGTTCGGTGGCAGCGCCGTGCGTACCGAGGCAACCGGCTTCGGCGCGGTCATGTTTTTGCGCGACATGCTGGATCAGCACGACGACGGCCTCGACGGCAAGAAGGCTGCGGTTTCCGGATCGGGGAACGTGGCGCTTTACGCCATCGACATGCTCGGACAACTCGGCGCAAAAGTCGTCACGGCGTCCGATTCCGACGGGTTTATCCACGACCCCGACGGCATCGAGGGCGAGAAGCTTGCGTGGCTTAAAGAGTTGAAGGAGGAGCGTCGCGGCCGCATTCGCGAGTATGCCGAAGAGTTCGACGTCGAGTTCCACGAGGGCAGGGCCCCTTGGAACGTGCCCGTCGACCTCGCGCTGCCCTGCGCCACCCAAAACGAGTTGGACACGGACGCCGCGCAGGCGCTGATCGCAAACGGAGTATGCGCGGTTGTCGAGGGCGCGAACATGCCGTGTTCCACCGAGGCCATTCACGCGTTTCTCGAAAGCGACGTCCTGTTCGGTCCCGGCAAGGCGGCCAACGCGGGAGGCGTGGCCGTATCCGGACTCGAACAGAGTCAAAACGCGCAGCGGGTCTCGTGGGATCGAGAAGAGGTGTGCGAGCGCCTCAACGACATCATGGGTCGCGTCCACGCCGCGTGCGTGGAGTACGGCAGCGGTTCCGGCCCCGTGAACTACGTCAAGGGCTCCAACATCGCCGGATTCAAACGCGTGGCCGACGCACTGCTCGCCTACGGTGCGGTGTAAGCGATGGGCGAACAATTGCGCGTCATCCTCGAACGGCTCAACGGGCTTTGGGTCTCGTTCTTAAAGCACCTGCCGCAGTTCCTGATCGGCCTCGTCGTCATCGGTCTGACTTGGGCCGTGGCCCGGCTGCTCAGCGGAACGATCGTGAAGGCGCTTGCGCGGACACGCCTCCGACGCTCAATTCACGATCTGCTCGCCAAGCTCGTTGCCGCAGTAATCTGGCTGGCGGGCATCATGGCTGCGGCCGTCATCGTGTTCCCGTCTTTGACGCCGGCGAAATTCTTCACCGTCTTCGGTCTCAGCTCCGTCGCCATTGGCTTCGCGTTCAAAGACGTGTTCGAGAACTTCCTCGCGGGCGTCGTCATCTTGCTGCGCGACACAGTCGAGATCGGGGATGTCGTGAACATCGACGGCACTGTCGGGCGCGTCGAAAGCATCACCGTACGGGACACTCACATCCGCATGCTGGATGGCGAGCGCGTGGTGATGCCGAATGCGCTGCTGTTCAAAAACCCGTTGCGCATCCTCACGGACCGAGACGTTCGGCGCGTAACGGTTGGCTGCGGCGTCGGGTACGGCGAGGACGTCGACAAGTCTCGCGATGTGATTCGTGAAGCGGTCGCCAGCGTCGAAAGCGTGTCCCGCGACGAACCGATCGAGGTTTTCGCGCGCGAGTTCGGGGCAAGCAGCATCGATTTCGAGGTGACGTGGTGGACAGGTTCGTCCCCGCTCGACGTACGCCAATCGCGCGACGAAGTCATCGCGGCCGTAAAAAACGCACTGGACGAAGCGGGCATCGAAATCCCCTTCCCCTATCGAACCCTGACATTCAAGGAGCCGCTCGTAACCGAGCGAGCGCAGCCCGCGGAGGAGAGCGCGTAGCGCGGACGGTCCACGGACGGGACTCAAACCCACGAAGCGATGCCTGCGGCATTGCTTCGCAAGGCGCCGGTAACTACAGGGCTACGAACGCGCTTCGGAGATCGCCGGCTTGCGGGCCGTCATTTTGGCGTGTCGTCTTGCGGAATGGCCTCGTTCTTCGAACGCGGGGCGGGACCCGAACCCACGAAGCGATGCCTTCGGCATTGCTTCGCAAGGCGCCAGTAACTACAGGGGGCAGAGCCCCCTACGCCATCGCCTGCGCTCCGCTCCGGCGCTGGCTACCCCACAGAGGCCGCGGGTAGAAGTCCCTTATGTTTATGGCCCAACAAGCCACCCACAACACGAGCTCCAACACCGTCAGGTGTTGGGCCATAAACAACACTCTCGCCAAATAGAAAAAGACCCGGCATAAGCCGGGCCTTTTTCTATTTGGCGAGAGTGACGGGACTCGAACCCGCGGCCTCTAGCTTGACAGGCTAGCGCTCTAAACCAACTGAGCTACACCCCCGTAGGGTCGCCTTTTTGGGGCGAACTTCGAAGTTTAGGAGGCCCTCTCGGGTTGTCAACCTCTGACTGCTGGCGGCGCCGGGAAGTCCGCGCCCGGCGCGACTTTCGCCTCCGCCCCCCTCCACGAAGAAAGCGCCCGGCCCCGCGCTCTCGTTGCGGGATCGGGCGCTTCTGCGGCTTGCTCTTTGGACCGTTACCGGAGGTATTTGCGCAGGGCGTCTTCGAGGTGGTTCGTCAAGATGATCCCGAGGCTCTTCTCGGTCTCTCTCAAGAACTCCACCACGTCGCGCATCTTGCGCTTGCCCTTGAAGTCTTCGATCAACTTCGTGACTTGCTTCGACAGCTTGTCGATCGCAAACACCTCAGGGTGCGAATCACGCGACAGCTTCACGACCAAGCGCTCGCCGCGCATCGTGAGACCGCTCGCGCCCGTCGGCGCCGCCGACAGGATCGGGCCCACCGTACGCGTCGCCTTTGCGCGCGCCGTCTTGGTCGGCTTCTTCGCACGAACCTTCTTCGGAACTTTCACCTTGGTGCGGCTCTTCGCGCGCACGCGGGTCTTACTCGTCTTCGTCGCCATGTACTGGTTTTCGGTAGGTTGGAGCGTCGGGTTAGCCGCGCGGTGTACCAAATAGAGACGGCGCTACGTCACGCGCGTAGGGTTGGCCGCGATGCGGCGCGACCTCGGCATTTTGTTCTCGTTGGCGTGGCCCACAGCCGCGACGCAGGTCGGCATGCTGCTCTTCGGCATTGTCGATATCTGGATGCTCGGGCGCCTCGGTTCGACCGCCATCGCAGCGGCCGGACTCGCGGACGTCATCGGGTTCGGATCCCTCATTTTCGGGTTCGGCTTGGTGATGGGGATCGATCCCATCGTGACCCAGGCGCACGGCGCGGGAGGGACGGCCGCGCGCGCATCCGGCCTCGCCCTGCAACGCGGTTTAGTCCTCGCCGGACTGGTCTCGATCCCGATCGGACTGATCTGGCTGCAGGCCGATACGCTGCTCCGCGTGTTCGGACAGTCCGAGCACATCGCTTCGTTGGGGTGGTCGTACTTAGCGGTTCAACTCCCGTCGATTCCGTTCATCTTGGCGTTCGCGGCGATGCGCCAGTACCTCCAAGGGCGCGAGATGATTTTCGTGCCGCTTGGCGTCGTCTTGTTCGGCAACGTGTGCAACGTCGCGTTCAACGAGGCGTTGATCTTCGGCAAGTTCGGCGCGCCCGAACTCGGCATCGTCGGCGCCGGTGTGGCGACGGGATTATCGCGCGTCGTGATCGCGCTCGGCCTGGTGGGCGTCATCGCGTGGCGCAGGCTGCACGCGGGGGCGTGGCAACCGTGGTCGCGCGCGAGCTTTCGCTGGTCAGGCCTCCGTGACGTCGGACGATTCGGTCTCGTGATCGGTATCCAACTGTGCCTTGAGGTCTGGGCGTTTTCGGCGGCGACGGTGATGGCGGGAAGGATCGGCGAGAACGAAGCCGCCGCGCACGTCATCGCACTCAAAGTGATTTCGCTTGTGTTCATGGTGCCGCTCGGCATCTCGATCGCCGCCGCGACGCGCGTCGGGAACTTACTCGGCGCCGGTCATCCCGCGCGCGCCCAACGCAGCGCGTGGATCGCGATCGGGTTTGCGGGCGTCATCATGTGCGTGAGCGCTTTTTTCTTCGTCGTCGGGCGCCATGTGCTCGGTGACATCTTCACCGACGACCCGACGGTGCTCGCGCTGGCCGCGACGCTGTTCCCCATCGCGGCGGCGTTCCAGCTCTTTGACGGAACTCAAGTCGTCGGCGGCGGTGTGTTGCGCGGCATGGGAACACCGCGTCCGTCGGCTGTGTTCAACCTGATTGGATACTACGGCGTCGCGTTGCCGCTTGGGTACGTGCTCGCGTTTTGGGCGGACTGGGGCCTGGTCGGCATCTGGACGGGCCTCGGGGCCGGCCTCGGCTTGGTCGCCATCGCGTTACTCGCGTGGATCGCCAAGCGCGGACCGGCCACCGTGACCCAGCTCGCGATCAGTCCGCCTTCGGTGCGTTCGCCCGCGGCCCAGAAAACACGCGATCGAAGCGATTGACGACTTCGAGCGACATCGTCATCACAGCGGTCGCATACACGCGGCCGCCATCGTTGCCCCATGGTCCCGCCGGATCCCAGGAGCCGGCGTACACGCCGTCGTCGCGCTGGCCCGTACCCGCGGCCGCAGCCAACCGGTGACTCCAGTCGCGCCAATGGGCCCCGCCGATCTGAAACATCGCGAGGGTACCGAAGTACCAGTAGTACATATCGATCGAGCCGTTCTCGGTGTTCCATGCGGGCGCCAGCACGTTGCATCGGTTGGCGCCTTGGATAACCACGTGGCTCTTGGGGTTGAAGCTGCCACTAAACGCACGAATCATGAGGCCCGCCGCGGTCATGGCTTCGGTGCGCTCTCCCGGGAACCGATCCTGCATCCCCTCCGGGCGTGCGGCCCCACCGCCGGGATAGTTGTAGCCAACGCGCCCGGTCTTTTGATCCGTCATCTTTTCGACCCAAGTGCGCGCGCCCACGAAGTTCGCATCGTCGACCGCGAGCCCGGCGCTGCGCGCCGAGGTCAGCGCGATGATCGCCCACGCACTGACCGACGTGTCATTCTCGCCGCCGCGCGGCATGTAACGCCACGCGAGGTACTGGTTGCGCGCGGACTCGATAAACTCGACCGCCTTCTTCGCCGCCGCGCGATAACGCGGGTCTTTCGTAATGAAGAGCGTTTCGCACAACGCCGTGGTCGCGATGCAGTGGTTGTAGATAAACGACTGCGAGGAACGCGGCCCGATGCATCCGTCTTTTTCCTGCGCACGCACGAGGGCCTTCAGACCGTTCGTGACGTTGGCCGCGTACTTGTGGACGCCTTTTTTGCCATAGCCCGCACCCAGAAACGCCATCGTCGCCAGGCCGGTCACGCCGATGTTGAACAGCGCGCCGCCGCCATGTTGGTCCGCGTCCCAAAACCCGCTCTTGTCTTGGTTCTTGGCCAACCAGGTGAGGCCCGCGTCAATCGACTGGCGCGTCTTCAAGGCGCTCCGTCGTGTCTGCGGCGTGATCGCGCCGATTGAATTCGGACGGCGCCCGACGATCCGCCCCTTGGGGTTGACAAGCACGAGACGAGGTCGCCTCGGCGTGCCCTCCACCGAGACGTCGGGACGCAGCGCGCGGCGGGACGTGCGCTCGTAGATCGCTAACGCAGCACGATACGCTTTCTCCGCGGCGGGGAGATCGCCCCGGGCCCGGGCCAAATCACCCAATCGAATCTGCGCATCCATCGCAGCGCGCGCCAAGTTAAGCCGCGCCGTTTCCGCGCCGCGGTCAGCGTCCTCGCTCTGCGCAGGCGCGCCTGCTAACAAAACCAACAAGCCACACAACCAGAGACTGCGC
This sequence comes from Planctomycetota bacterium, assembly GCA_021776785.1. Classification (GTDB taxonomy): domain Bacteria; phylum Planctomycetota; class PLA2; order PLA2; family PLA2; genus JAJFFF01. The sequence goes on from JAJFFF010000047.1 coordinate 43,210, forward strand.
ATCGACCTATCCTTTCGCTGCCACGGACCCCAGGCCAGCTGCCGGGGGATCGCTGGCAATCAGAACCGAACATCGTTACCCGAATGGAACAACGATGAGGGTGAAGCCACGGTTCGATCTTCGCGACCTTTTGGCAAAAACACGTAGACTCTGCGACGTGACCAGCCAGCCGGAGGCCGCCGCGTGCGGCGCCGTGGTGCGCGCCGCGAGCCGCATCGTGAGCGAACTCAATGCCGTACTCAAGCCGTTCGGCCTCACGGAGCCCAGCTTCAACGTCTTGCGCATCCTCCGGGGCGGCCCCAAGCGCGGCCTTACCTGTGGGCAGATCGGTGGGCTTCTCGTTTCGCGCGGACCCGATGTCACGCGGCTGGTGGGTCGACTTGAGCGCGAAGGTCTTGTTGCGCGTCGTCGCAACCGCGACGATCGCCGCGTCGTACTCGTGACGATTCGACCGGCTGGCACCAAGCTCCTCACGGCACTCGACAAACCGGTCGCGATTGTGCTCGCCAGTTTTTGGGACGGCATCACCGATAGCGAGCGCGCACGCATCGTCAAGACACTCGCGCAACTCACGACGCGCAACGACTCGCAAGAGTCCTAAAGTGCCCCGGACCCGAGTTGGTTGGATGGGCCCAGGGCTAGAGGACCATCTGCAGCTCTTTGTGCGGAAACTACAGACAGAAATTGTTTGGTGCTTACGATCCGAGCCTGAGGACGGCGTCCGCTTGTCCGGAACGAACGCGGCCGACCGCGACGGGCTTTTTCAGGTCGCGTCCGCGGATCGCGCGCACGGCGACGGCATAGTCCCCGTCGGGGAGCGCGCACGTTGAGAAGTGCCCGCGCGAATCCGTGTACAAGTTGACCTGTTGTTTGCCGTAAGAGATGGCAATCAATGCGTTCGGTACCGGCTGACCAGCGCTGTCGAGCAACTGCGCCGCAAGCGTGGTATTGGGCGCGAGCTTGAGCATGAGATCCATGGCTCCGGGCGCCAAGTCCGCCAGCTTGCTGCCGCCGCGGCTGTGCTGGATGGCCGCGACGTCGTAGCGCGAGGTGGAGTTCAGTCCGGTGAGCCGGAACTCGCCGCGCAAGTTCGTCCAAGCAGTCCGCGTGTCAGTTCCGTCGAGCGCGTAGGCCAAGACTTGCGCTTCGGCAACCGGCTTGCCGGTCGCGTCGACAACCTTGCCTTCCATCGTCGTGGACGCGCGCACCTCAAACGTAAGTGACGGGCCGCCGGCTACGGCAGACGCCGGACCTTGCGCCGCCAAGACCTTGCCGGTCGCGCGATCGGTAATCGCGATCTGGTAACGGCCGGGCACAAGGTTTGTGAATTGAAACGACCCATCCGCGTTGACTGCGAGGTACAGCGACCACTTGCTCTCGGGCTGACGCTGCAAGCGCACGCCCAAGGGCGCCGGCACCGGCGCGCCGCCGACGCCCAGTACTTTGCCGGAAATCACCTGACCGACCTGGAACGCAAGCACAACGCCCGTCGCGCCCGGTCGCACCGGCGACAGTTCCGCGACCAGCGCAAGCCCCTGCGCCTTGGGTCCGCCCAATGTGCGACCGCCTCCAGCGGCAATCGTGTAGCTCTTGTTCTCGAGCCCGCGTAGCACAAACGTCCCATCCGGGTTTGCGCGCACGCGCAACACGCGCCCGCCGGTCAAGGGTTTTGCACTCACCGACGCGCCGGGCATCGGCGTACCGTCGGGACCGATCGCCCGGCCGGAGATCGTACCCGCGCCGCGCTCGACCGTGAGGACGACATCGCGCGCCCCGGCCGCCACGGGCGCGCTTCGCTTGACGATCACATCGACGGGATCGCTGATCCCCGGCTGCACCTCGAACCTGTAGTTGCCTGCCACGAGCCACCGAAACACGAACTTGCCCTCGGCGTTGGTGGTTGTGTTCCCGGCGCGACCGTTCGGGCCGAACGCAACGACCGGCGCCGAAGCGATCTTGGTTCCGTCGGCGTATTGCACATGGCCCGCAATCTCAAACGACGGGAGCAATTCGACGCGCAACGTCTCGCCGGGCACAGCACCGATCATGACTGTGCCCATGTAGTTACGCGCGCTGATCCGGAACTCGTACGTCCACGCAGGAAGGTTCTCGATGACGAAGCGCCCCTCGGCATCGGAGACGCCAACAATTTCAAAGGGGTGCATGGACCGACCGGTCATCGACCAGTTGCGCGTCTCGCCCAAAGCGCGCGGAATCTTTTGATTCACGATCTCGACGCGCGCGCCGGCGACCGGCCCCGCTCCGTTTTTATCCACAATGCGACCGTGCAGCGTGTGCCCCTTGTCCAGCGTCAGCGTGCCGCCTTGCACGACGTCGCCGCCCGCGAACTTGAGCTTCTCGCTGACCGCGGGCGCGTAGCCGTTCGCTGAGGCGCGAATGTAAAACCCCTTCTCGATCGCGCCGTCGAACCACGGCAGCGGCGCATCGAACCGACCGTCCGCATCGACCGCGATCTTTTCGACACGCTGCCAGATGCTGGCGATGCCGTACGAACCGCTGTCGAGCACCGTCGCCGGCGCGACTTGCACAAACGCTCCGGCGAGGCCCGACGCACCGCGAACCCGACCGGTGACGCGCCCTGTGCGCCGGAGCGCCACCACAATCGGGTCGCTCTTCCCCGCGCGCGCCGACTCCTTTGCACTCGCGTAGCCGTCGCGACGCACATGAACGACGACGTCGCTTTGCCGCGCGGGCCCCGACACCCAAAACTCACCTTTCAGATTCGTTGACGCCGTCCACGTGGCGCCGTTGGCATCCCGAATTTCGACGACGGCGCCATCGAGCGGACGCTGGGCATCATCCACGACCTGCCCCTTCAGCTCGCCCGCCGCGACCATGATGAGGTCGTGCTCGACTTCGCCCGCTTCCGGAATCGCAACCGTGATGTTTTCTAGAACTTGTTTGGACCATCGCATGGGCACGCCGGGTTCCTGAATCAACCCTGCTTTTTCGAGGCGCACCAACGCACGCCCCTTGGGTAGCCCCTGCACGCGGTAGCGACCCGACTCATTGGTCGTCACGCGATGAAGCTGCGAACCTCGGAATTCGTCCCACACGTCGACGGTCACACCGACACCCGCAAGCGGCCCGTCGGGTCCAGCCACAACACCGCTCAGTGTCGCCGCGCGGCGCAATTTGAAGTTCCACTCCAGCCGATCCGTTCGCAACAGGAGCGGCGAAGACCACTGCCTCCGGTCGTTGCCGGGGACGAGCACGTAGCCGGGTTTCAACACGCGCAGCGAAGCCGACGCCGACAGCGACTGCGAATACCCGCGCGCCGGTCCCTGCACCGCACCGCCAAGCGGAACGTGAATGGTGTACTGCCCCTGCGCATTCGTAACGGCGGAGAGATACGTCGGGCTGTGGCGACGCCACACGGCCGCGCGCACGTCGGCGCCGGCAATCGCCGCCCCGCTCTCCGCATCGGTCACGGTGCCGGCAAGCGTCCCGCCGTCGAGTCGAATCTCGAACTCGGTGACGGCAGGAATCTCGATGACGCCGATCCGGCACGTCAGTCCTTGGCCCGGCAAAACGGCGATCGCGTGCGCGCCGCGCGTCAAAGCGGCGAACTCGTATCGACCTTCGTCACCCGAGGTCGTGCGCACACCGAGCGGGTCGAGTGCCAGCGGTCGGGCCCCTTCCGCCTCGCGCGGTCGCAACGCCAAGACAACGGCGCCGGAGACAGGCTTCCCGTCCGCTCCGTAGACCACACCGGTGAGCGCGTGCCCGCGTTCTAAAACCAATCGAAATTCTTGGTCGGTTCCGCCGCGCAGCAACGCCTGCGTTTGCAAGCCGGCCGGCGCATAACCGGGCGCTTCGGCGCGAAACGTCCACGGCGCCGGCGACAGATCCGGAAACAACGCCACGCCGTCCGCTCCTACCGCCCGACTCGAAACGGCACGCGGCTGCTGGCCCATCCGATCCTGACCACGCGGTGCTGTCCGCGTACGAAACGCTTGCACCTTCGCGCCTGCCACGGTCTTTCCGGCCACATCGGTGACGCGCACGCGGACGCGCATCGGAGCATCCATCCAGAGCGTTCCGAGGTGCGCCCGCTCCGCCGGCTCCAGCGCGATACCTGCAACGCGGGCCGGCGTACACGACGGCGCCGTCGCGTCGAGTTCGTAGGGTCCGCCCGGAGCGAGATCGACAAACGCGAAGTAGCCGCCCGGACCGGTCGTCACCTCAAGCGACTTGCCGTCGCGCCGGATGCGCACGCGCGCCGCGACCGCCGCACCGTTGCTCGCGTGCCGCACTTCGCCGCTGATCGATCCTTGGCCCGGAAACAACGAGGCGCCGCTCGCCACATGCGCCATCCGAGTCTTGGCAGGCGCTTGGTCCGCACCGGGCCCGTCGCGCCCATCTTGCTCGCGCGCCGTTTCCATCGTCCGTTCCGCCGAACGCTTGTCGTCGGACCACCAACGGATGGCGCTGATCATCAAGACGGCGCCGGCGAGCAAGCTGAGGAGCAAAAGCGGTTTGAACTTCAAAAGCGCAAACGACGCCCCGGATGCGCCCGCCGCCGTCGCGGTTGCCGCCGACGCCGTGCTCGCGGCCGCCGATACGCCGAGCAGCGTCAGCCACTTGGACCGCGCCCCGTACTTGGTGTCCAGTCGCCCGCGCAACTGATGCAACGCCCGCCCCACGCGCACGCGCACCGTGTTCGCGGGAACCTCCAACCGTCGACCAATTTCGACCGAGCTGAGATTTTCGAAGTACCGCAGCAACACGGTGGTCCGGTACGGCTCGTCGAGATCGAAAACCGCCAGCACGACGTTGCGCTGCGCTTCGGCGCGCGCCACGACCTCATCCGTCGGCGCCAACGCGTCCGACTTGGCCGCGACCATCTCGCGCCGACGCACACGCGCGCGCGTTCGCCCAATCTGATGCATGCGGTTGGTCATGACCCGCCGCACCCAGCCGCGGATCGCCGCGACGGCCTGCGGCGGACGTCGCATCGCGGCTAAATACGCTTCCTGCTCGAGGTCGTCAGCCGTGTTTTCGTCGCCCGCCAACGCCAACGCGACGCGGCGCAACCACGCGCGATCGGCGAGAAGGGCTTCGAGGGATTCTTGGGGCTCGGGTGAATTCATGGGGTCAGATCAAAGACGCCACACCGGTCGCGAACGTGACGAGGAAGTTCATGCTTCCCGTGCGGCCCATCCGCAATCCGCCGCCCAGCGCTCAGCCCCCACCATGATCACGTCGAACACGGGATCCTTAATCTCTACGTATTCCTGAGTCGTCGCGACGCGGGCGGCGATGGCCCGCTTCACCGCCGCATACGCGGCCGCGGCGGGACCGTGCGCGCGAAGGTAGTCGCGAAACAGAAGCGCGTAGCGCTGATTCGCCCGCCCGGCCTCCCGCACATGAACGTTCATCCGCCGTTCACCTGGGGGGCGCTGGAACAAATGTTTGGCCCAGTCGCTTGGCGAACGCGGCGCACCCGGCGGCGTATGATCGCGAAAGACTTCCTGACGGTGAACCCAACCGCTGAACCGCAGCGCTCGGCTAAGCTCGGCGACCGGCTCAAGCTGCGCGACGGTGATCTGGATATCGATGACGTCTTTGGCCGCTAGGTCGGGCACGCTCGTCGAGCCGATGTGGTCGATCCGGAGCGCCCGGTCGCCCAGCGCCAACGCGAGCGCCCGTCGGACGAGATCAAACTCCTGCGCCCAGTTCGGACGCGGTTCGACAATCTCGACCGGCATGGCGGGCGGCGCTATTTGTCGTCTTTCCCGGACTCCGGTTCGGGTTCGCCGGGCTTCGCCGATTCCGCGTCGTCGTCTGCTTCCGCTTTCTCCGTCGGCTTCTCGGGTTCGCCGGCGTCTTCGGATTTTTCCGTCGGTTTGTTGCCGGACGCGTCGGGCTCTTTCTTCGTCGCCTCTTTTTCGGGCGCGACCGCGACCTTGAGCGGACGAATCGAGACAATCGTGATCGGCTCAACCGGACGCCCCTGCGCCGCCACCTTCACCAACTCCAACTTCGCCGCGACTTTCCAACCGGAGATGACGCGCCCAAAGACCGTGTGCTTTCCGGCCAGATAGTCGTTGTCCACCATGTTGATGAAGAATTGCGACCCGTTCGTGTTGGCGCCGGAGTTGGCCATCGCCAGCGTGCCCTTCTTGGGCATGCGCGATTTAAGTTTGGGGTCGTATTTGTATCCGAGGTTTTCGTACGACTCCTTGATCGTCATCGCGGCAATCGCTTTTTGAATTTCGCCGATGCGCTGCTTGAAATCGGCTTCCGTCTTGATGCCGATCTTGCGGCAAAGCGGCAGCAAGATGTTGCGCTGGAAGTCGGCCTGGCTCCGAATCAACAGCCACGGGTGCGGCGTGTTGGGCGTCTTCATGACCTTGAACTTGTCGAGACCCAAGGAGTTGGCGTTGATCTCGTCTTTGAACTTGTAGCCGGGGCTTCCGGATCCGTTGCCGACCGGGCATCCGCCTTGGAGCATGAACCCCTTGATGATGCGATGAAACGTCAGCCCGTCATAGAAGGGACGTTTGACCATTTCACCGCCCGGCGCCTTGAACTCCTTATCTCCGGCGGCCAGCGCCAAGAAGTTAGCCACCGTCTCGGGCGCTTCCTTCGGAAACAGCTCGACCACGATGTCGCCGTGGCTGGTCTTGATCAGCACTTGCGGACGGGCTGTCGGTTCTTTTTCCTTCGCGCTGTCTTCTGCGCGAAGCGGTACGACGACAACAAGAAGCGTAACGAGGAGCGGCCAATATCGCATTCCGGCATTGTAAGCCAGTACGGCGAGTTCGCGCACGCTACCGCGCCGCGAGATACCGACGCCGATCGCGCGCAGCCTGGGGCGGAATCCGCGCAGCGTAGTCTCGCTCGGCGAGCCGAAACGCCACTGCTAGCCGGAACCGTCCCGCGGGCGCATCGCGAACAAAGGGTCCATGCCCCCAGTGATCTCCGCAGCTCACCAGATCGAACCGCTGCAGAGCCGCCCCGCGCATGACTACGGCGCCGCGCAGCGCGGCCTCGTAGCCGCGGTGTCCGCCTTTGGCGACGAGGGCGACCCGACCCGTCACGTCGACGTCACCGTTGGCCGCCCGCGTGATCGCAAACTGACAGGCACGCCGCTCCCGCGCCGTCCACATCGGCGGCTCGCCGCGCGTGTTGTCGATTAAGTGGAATCGGGCAATCCGACGCCCCAGTCGGTCGGGCCACACGCCCTCCGCCAGCGCATTCAATTCGCCCCGCGCGATCCAGAGATGATCGCGCCCCGTCGCGGCACGACGCAACGCCCCGAGCTCGGTGGGCGGTTTTGTCCACGTTCCATCCAGCACGCGCGAGAACACTTCGACCACGGCACCGCCGTCGGGCAAAGCTCGCGTGTACTTTTTGTCGATGGCTGGGTCGGGCTGGACAGCGTGGGTCACTTCGCCCCGCGCACGATGGGCGGCGAGACCGTCCGCGAGCCGTTGTCGCAAGCGCCGCACGCTTCGATTGTTCCAGCCCTCGTACAACGTTCCGTCCGCGGCACAGAGGTAAAATCCCTGCTGCGTGTGCCCGCGTTCCAGCTCGGGCCGCTGGTACACGACCCGGCGCAAGAACGCACCGCTCGCATCGCGTCGGCGCACGGCGTAGTGCACGTCGAGCGCGACGGGGATGGTCTCGTCACGCAGCGTCGCCGCGAGGTCTTGTTCCGCAAAGCTGTACGCACGGTCCAGCACGCCGTTGTTTCACGTACATCCGAGCGGATGACCGTTCATGGTCCAGACAAACAGCGGTCGATGCCGCTGCACCGCCTCGGCGCGCGCCGCCGCCAGGTCCGTCCGCCACGCAATCGTCTCCCAGATCTCGGCTGCCGCGGGCATGAGGAGGTCGTGGAGCTCTAAAAACTTCGCTTCGTCGATCGGACGCACGTCCATGCCGCAACCCTCAACGGGGACGCAGATAGTCCTGCAGTGCACGCGCTCCCTGCGGCGGCACGCGTGACGACGCGCTTTTTTGGTCGGCCAACCGGGTGGCGATGCTGACTTCAAAACGCCCGTCGGGCGCGCCGCGCGTGAACGGGCCGTGGCCCCAGTGCGCACCGCGCGCGGCGAGGTCGAACCGGACCAGTTCATCTCCGTCGAACTCGGCGCGCCCGCGTAGGGCGGCCACGAATCCGCGTTTGCGATCGGCGGTTTCTAAGTGCGCCTTGCCTTGCAACCAGAACGCGCCCGCCCCGTCGGCTTGCGCCGAAAGCGTAACGTGTTTGACCTCGCTCGCAGACCAGATCGGAGGCTCGCCGCGCGTGTTGTCAATGAGGTGAAACCGTGCGATGCGTTTCGCCAAGGCTTTCGTCACCGTTCCCGAAGCGAGCGCGTTCTTTTCGTCCGCGAGGATCCAGAGTCGATCGCGGCCGACCGCAACCCGTTGCAGTTTTTGATACTTGTCGGGCTCGCGGGAATACTTGCCTTGCGTCACGCGCGCAAACACGTCGACAACCGACGCGCCCGCCGGAACGGCGCGCGCGTATTGAGGGTCGGTCCCCTCCAACGCCGGAACGGGTGCGGCTAGATCGACGCGCCCGCCGCGCTGCTTCGCCAGCGCGGCGGCAAGTTCGCGCCGCAGCGTGCCCGCGTCGCGCCCGTTCCAGCCATGTACCAACTTTCCCGATGGCGCGATGATGTACTGCCCTTGAATCGAGCCGTCCGGATCGATGCCCGGCAGCTGGGTGCAGATGCTCATGAAGAAGCGCGCGTTCGGCTCCTTGCTCCGCTGCTGATACCACCCATCGACGGCCACTGGAATGAACTCATGCTTGAGGTAGTTGCGAATGGCGGCGGACTCGAAGAGGGATGCACGATCCGACTGTCCATTGTTTCACGTGCAGCCGAGCGGGTGCCCGCTCGACGCCCAGATAAACAGCATCATTTTTTCGCGGTGGGCTCGTTTCGCCGCGGCGAGAAGATCGGTCTCCCACGGGATCTCTTCCCAATAGCCTTTGTCCTGCGGCGGGACCGTTTTGATGATCCGGGCGTGCGTCGCGACCGACAGCTCGGGGACCGTTTCGGCGGGCGCCGCCTGCAAAAGACAGCTCGCTGCCAGAACACACGCAAAGTTCAACCGCATCGCCGCCATTCTAACCAGAACGCAGGCGCCATCCCCTCCACGCATTGCGCGAGACGTGTCTCAAAGAGAGACGAGCGCTACTTGAAGAGCCAGTCGAAGAAATCGTTCTCGGCGTGTTGGAGGACGGGTGCGAGCCCCTTCAGTTTGGGGTCCACGCGGGCCTCCGGCAGAAAACGGCGGTCGCCGGCCAAGCCGTTCTCGAGTTCGTAGCCGGCTTTGGTTTCGTCGCCGAGCATCACGAACGCCTGCGCGAGATAGAAGTAGTGACGCTTTGAGGAGCCCGTGCGTTCGACCGGCAATCGATCATTGGGGTCGAGCCAAAAGATCGCTTCGCCGGCATCGCCGCGCGCGATGCGCACGGCTGCGACCATGTCGCGATACGGTCGGTAGAGTCCGGCCGTCGCGTGCACGGCGCGCAACGCGGCCTCCTCCGCCAGCGCGTAGTCCTGCCGACCAAAGCACAGGTGAAACGATGCGAGGTACAGAAGCATCGCGTCGTCGCCGAGGGCATCAACCGTCGTCGCGAGTTGCTTGCTGTCCTTCGAGACGATCGCGTCGAACAGTTTCGCGCGGCGGCGCAACCGCTCCGGAGTCCAGTACCCATCAAACGACGTGTACCCCTCCGCTGCCATTTTCTCGGCGGACGCGCGCGCGGTCTGCGCGGCCTCTGTGTAGCGACGCAAGCCAGAGTAGCTCACCATCTTGTGGTACGGCACGCGCCCGTCAAACGGGAGGCGCTCCAAAACCTGCGCGAGGAGGAGCCCGATTTCCGGCAGGGACCGCCCGTAACGGCGCCCTTGGCGGCAGTGAACCAGCAGCGCAAACAACCGTTCGGGATCCATGCGCGCCAATCGACCATCGTCGCGCGCACGCTGCAACGCCGCGCGAAAAGCCTTGGCCACCGGCGCCCGCGGATAAAAACGCAACGAGTCGAGCGCACGCCACGGCAGCCAGGACTCGTCGCGGCGATCAAACGCCGGGCTGTACAGTTGCGGGTCGAGTATCAAGTCCGTCAGCAGCGGCAACGCGGCGACGACCTTGCGGTACGCCAGCGCATGCAGCCCACCGTGCAGCCAGTCGGTCCGGGTCGCGTCAAACGGCGGCGCGACCTTGTCCTCCAGCGGATGCTCGGCCCGCGCCCACTTGCGTAGGTGTGGGAGCAGCTTGCCGAGGTCGCCGTCCGGGACGTGGCGGGCGGCGCTCTTGAACACGCCCAACAGCAGAGACGGTGTGCGCAAGCGCCCTGCCAGCAACTCGGAAAACAACTCGTTTGCGCTCTGCGCGTCGTTTGAATACGCGAGCGCATCAAGGAGACGAATCTTTTGCTGCGCCGCGCCCGCGTCCAGGCCTGTGCCCTCCTGCTTGCCATCGGGCAAGGCGGACCACGCATCAACAAGGGCGCGATACAAACCGGGCTCCGGGTTCGGCAGCGACTCCGCGATGCGCGTCAATGAAAGCAACCGGTCCGCGTCCGCATCGCGGATCCACTCCAGCATGGGAAGCGGAAACGGAATGCGCAGCCCTTGTTCGGCACGTGCGCGCACGACACCGATCACTTCGCTCCGATCCTCCTCGGCAAGGAATCGCTCGCCGGCGGCGGGAGTCCCCAACGCCACCAACGTCGCCAGCGCAGCGGGGCGCTTGGTGTGCAGCGCCAGCACAGCCGCCTCATGCTTGGCATCGATCACGTCCAAGTCCGCGAGTGCTCCCACCGCACGATCGCGCGTCCTTTCGTCGGCGTGATCGGTCAGCTTCAAGAGCGCGTCGATGCGGCCGCTGTGCTTCAGCACGCGCACCAAGTTCGAGAGTCGCAACTCGCGCGCCTCAAGAAACGCGAGGACCTCTTCGTAACCCTCGCCGTTACGATACTTCACGCTGCGCACGGCAGCATCGCCCGCCAGAAACGCATCCGGCTCGTGGCGCGCGTACTCAAGCAGCTTCGCCGGATCCCGCGTCAGGTCGATCCCGAGAATGCGCAGCGATTTCTCGTCCGCCTTCAGGAGTTTCGCACCCAGATCCGCGTTGCCGTGCTTGCGAAGGGCGGCCGTTGCGGCACGGCGCAGGGAGCGAACTCGGTTTGCTTCCACCGTCTGATCCGAGGCCGCCGGCGCAACATCCAGATACGGGAGGAGCGGCGCGGTCTCGCCCGCCCGCGCGAGGAGCCGCGCGGCGCGCATCGTGTCTGACGCGGCGTAGTCCGGGGAAAACAGCTTGCGCGCCACGTCCAGTCCGACCGGCGCCGGGCGCTGCAGGAGCGCGTCGAGTGCGCGGTTGCGAACCGACTCGTCGGACGCCAACGCCGCACGATTGAGAAAGGGAACCACGTCGTCGCGGGGCAAGAATCGCGGCGCCAAACGCAGCATCAAGCGCTGCACTTCAGGCCGATACTGATCGAACTTGTCGTAGATCGCGAGACCGCCATCCGACCGAACCGTATAGAGCAAGCGAAGGATCTTGCGCTCGTCGTGGTTGTCGCGCTTGAGCAACTCTTCGCACACCGGAGCCAGCGAGGGGCCGACGGCGACCAACGCTTGGATCGCGCGAAAAAACGCCTCCCCCTTCTCGCGCAAGAGACCGAGGTAAGCGACGAACACAGGGTCATCGAGGCGCGGCAACAACGTACCGGCGCGCAATGCGGCCTCCCCCGCAATCGCAAACTCGCGCGCCGCCCGATCGCGCCGCCAACGCATCGCGCTGGCGTACCGGCGATCGTCCATGCGCTGGCGCAGCGGCTGAAACGACTCCAACGGGCGGCCGAGTGGGCGCGACGCGAGTTTTTGGTCTTCGTCCGCCTTGGTCCGCAAATCCGTTTCCACGACAGCAAGGCGATCCAGGTAACGATTGGCCAGCTCGCGCAACGGCCGTGGTGAACGAGGCGGGGTCGGCGTGGCCCACGCGCGCACGGCAGGGTGCGCGTCGCGCCGCGCCTGCTCCACCAAGACGGCGCCACGCGGCATGCGGCGCGCGGCGGACAAGAGCAACAATCGCTCCCCGGGCCGCGCCGTCTGGAGCCGCTTCACAAGCGCCGGCAACGCCGCCTCACCGATGAGGGCAAGCTGACGCACCGCCACATCGCTTTCCTCGCGCGCACCGGTCGCCAGCGTCTGCAGCGCGGCCTCGATCTGGCTACGCTCGACATCCGTCGGCGCCGCGATCTGTTCGAGATCGGGAACCACGTAGAGCGACAGGAGCAAACAGACGGTGGCCATCACGCTGCCCTATTAGATCGCACAACCCGCGCTAGGTTTCTCGAAAAGCGGGGACGTCGGCGCCCGAAAAGCGCCGGACGTGCCGAATCGCACCGGATGTGTCGCGCGTTCGCTACAAAGTTCATGCGTCGCGCGGGCGGCGGCGACTACGCGGACTCTTGGTGCCCTTGCCGCCTTTGGACTTTGCTCGCTCGCGCGCGTTCGCTTTTTTGGCGCGCGGCGGAGCGCTCTGGGTGATCTCGTCGAGCGCCAACGCGAGATTCGCAACCAGGTCCGTGGCGATCATGCCGGTCTCTCCGACCGCGGCCGCCGCGAGGTCGCCCGCACGCGCATGCACAAACACAGCTTGGACTGCCGCCACGAAGGGTTCGACGCCGCGCGCGAGACGCGCCGCCACCAACCCTGCTAAGACATCGCCCGTCCCGCCGGTCGCCATGCCCGGATTGCCGAGCGGGCAGATGTAGTAGTAGTCACCGTCGCAAACAACCGTGTTCATGCCCTTTAGAACCACCGTCGCCCGGTAGCGATCCACGAGCTTGGCCGCCACGCGGACGCGACCCTCCTGATCTTTGGGAACGGGCTCGCCCAACAGGCGCTCCGCTTCTTTCGGATGCGGCGTGATCACGCGCTCGCCTTTGTGTCCGGACAGGATCTTTTCGTCGGCGGCCACGATGTTGAGCGCGTCCGCATCCAAGACGATCGGCGCTGCAAGCCCTTGAAGTAACCGACGCAAGAACGTGCGCGGACCGGTGTCCAATCCGGGTCCGATGACTAAAGCATCGACCGTCTCGGCGTGCGTGCGCGCGAGCGGCGCACCGGCTACCGCAAGCAAGCCGCGCCGTGAAGGCAGCGGCAGCGTCATCGCGCACGTCAATTCGGTCGCGACGATGGGCGCGATCACATCGGGACACGCGATCGTCACGAGACCGGCGCCGCCCCGGAGCGCGCCCCATCCGCAGAGCCGGATCGCGCCGCTGTACGAAAGCGATCCACCGACGGCGAGGACGCGACCGCGATCGCCCTTGTGTGCATCCCGCTTCAGGCGCACAATTTTTTTGGGATCGTGAACGCGCCTCACAGCGTCACCCGCATCTCGCCGACGGGCTCACCGTCACGCGTGCGAATCGCCCACTCCACGAGATGATCGACGTCGAGGACATCGAACTGGCGCAACAGGCCAGCGACAACACCACGCACCGCGCGCGCGCCGCCGTCCAAGATCTTGACGGCGATCCCGAGTCCGCGATCGGCAGCGCCCACGACCTGCACGCCTTCGGCCCCCATCTTGGCCAGGAGATTTCCTTCGCCGGCACGCATGAGGCGAGTGTCGAACCGGCCTTCCCCCGCGACCATGTCGGGATGGCGCTGCACCGCGTCAAAGATCCGATCCGCGTCTTTATTGTGATCGCGCGTGACGAACCGGCTTATTCCGGTCGCCATCTGCCGCACGCCCAAAGCGAAGCTCGGCACGGCGCACCCGTCCAGCGCGGTCTCGATCTTTTCACTGGGCACGTCGGTGTAGGCAGCCACCGCGTCACGAATATGACGTTGCACCCGATGATCCTCCTCCGCATACGACTCCGGCGGTTCGCCCCACGCTTTGGCGGCGGCAACCATACCGGCATGCTTGCCCGAACAGTTGTCTTCGAGGCGCCCGTACGCGAAGTCGGTCCGGATGTATTCCTCGTAGACGTCGCGTCCGAGCGGTCGATGGCCGCCGCAGCGCAAAAGGTCGGGAGACTCGCCGCATTTCTTAAAGATCGAGTGCGCCGTCTGGGCGTGTTCGGGCGAGCCGTTGTGACTGCCCACGCAAAGGGCAAGTTCCTGATCCGTCAGTTGGTACTTGTCGACCGCTCCGGATTGCACGACGGCCAGCGCCTGAAACGGCTTCGCGGCAGACCGCATGAAGTACGGCGAGTCCACGTCGCCGCGAGCGGCCAACACGCGGCCGTTTTCAACGACGCAATAGGCACCGATGTGTCGAGATTCGATCAGCGAGCCGCGCGTTAGCGAGACGAGGACTTCGTGCCGCATGGGGCGCGGCATTCTACAGCAACCGCGCACGCGGCGAGATGGCAATTAGAACCAGTTTGCAATCTGCGGAGCGGTCGTCGTCGCCCAGGAGTGGAGATACAAAAACGGCGATAGCACTTCCCGGGGCACGGCGCTGCGCAAGTACGGCGAGATCGCAGAAACGACCGCGACGGCGAACAACACGGACAGCGCGACGCCCGCGCCACGTCGTACACGAGACGCCAGGGCGTGAAAAAACCCGATCGTCGTCGTGGCCAAAGCCGCCCAAAGCGCGACGATTCCGAGATTGGGCGGACCCCGCATGAACGAAACGGCAAACGATCCGGCCAGGAGCAGCAGGCCCATGATGAGCCACGGCGTCACCTTCTTGCGCGGGCGCGTCTCCGATCCGACAGGGTCCTGCAGTTTCGACGTGACCTGCGAATGTACAGGGATTTGCGAGGGACGAGGCGGGAGCGGCGGCGCCGCGGGCGGTGTGCCGGCCGGCCGGAGCGTCAGGTCCGCAAAGGGGTCGTTTAAAACAGCAAACGCGTGGCGCGCGGCGGAGCGCTCATCAAGGCCGCGTCCGCGCGCGTCGTAATACGTGCGGCCGCGGTGCGAGAACAGTACCCAGAGCGAGTACAGAGAAAACGGGATCAGAATGCCGGTAAACGCACCCAGGATGGCGATGACAGCCTGCGACGTGCGACCGCTCGTCCGATACTTCCGCAATGACTCCGCCGTGGCCCGCATGTACCAGCCCGCAAAGAACAGAAGAAAAAACGGGACGCCGAACCACATCGCGAACTGCCGCATGCCGAACAACGCCAGGAAGCCGAGCCCCAGGCTCACCGTGCCCAGCACGTGGTCAATCGTCGCGACGTTGTCCAAGTGGTACTCGAACCGCGCGGGCGAAAATTGAATGGATGAGTCCGAGGCGGGCGGCAGCGTTGCGCCCGGGGGCGGGGGCGGCGTGAACCGCGCGTGGTCGGCGGCGGGCCGATCCAACACGAGGGAGACAGCGTTCGCCATTTCGGACGCGCGCTGGTAGCGGCGGTCCGGCTCCTTGTCGAGGCTACGCTCGATGATGCCGTCGATGCGACTGTCGCATTGGTCCGGGAACCGACGCGAAGGGAGCGCGAAGCGACCGATCGGTAGTTCGCCGGTCAGCATCTCGTACAACACGACGCCCGTCGCGAATACATCGGAACGAGAGTCGGCTTCGCTCGCGCGCTCGCGCTGCTCGGGCGACATGTACTCATACGTTCCGAGAACCAAGTTCGTGCGCGTGAGGCGCGTATTCTCTTGCGGGCCGACCAGACGGCTCAGGCCGAAGTCGGCCACTTTGACGATCCCGCCTGCAGCAAGCAACACGTTCTCGGGTTTGATGTCGCGGTGGACGATGCCGTTTTCGTGCGCATGGTCCAACGCGCTCAACACCGAACTCACGATGCGTAACGCTTCGACCGACCGCATCGCGCCCTCGCGCATGACCGCGCGCAACGAAGTGCCTTCGACGTACTCCATCACCAAGTACGGATGCCCTTCGACCGCGCCTCGATCGATGACCGAAACAACGTTGGGGTGCGACAGACGACTCAGTGCGTCCGCTTCGCGGTGGAATCGTTCCAAGAACTGACGGTTGTCGAGCAAGTTGGGCGCCAAGATCTTTACGGCAACGGAACGGCCGAGGCTGAGCTGGTGCGCCTTGTAGACCGCACCCATCCCGCCGCGCCCGATGATGCTTTCGATGCGGTAACCGTCTAGCGTCCTCCCGACAAACGGGTCGGGCAGGGCTTCGCTCGCTCTCGTCCTTGCCTCATGATCCACGTGCTCGCCTCCCATTTGCTGAGCCCCTTTACCCTGACTTCGTGGTGATCATTCGTTTGATTTCTTGTGCGGAGAGATTGGAGCGACGTAAGTACTCCGTGTACTTGCCTTTGTGGCCGTCGACCTTGCCCCCCGTCGCCAGTTCGAAGAGATAGGCGACCGCCTCGACCTCGAGCTGGGTAAAGGAGTGCGGCCCGACGAGTTCCAACGCGGTCCCGCGCGCGCGGACCGAACTGCGATCGAGCCGGCGCCCATCCCCGTGAAAGGCAACGTCCAAGAGCCAGCGGCGCGCCGCGTCGTTGGTCCAGATCTTTTGGATCTGTTGCGGCGGGACCGGCTCGTTCAGCCTCCCGGCCACATGCGTGCTCGAGATCGTGGGATCGGAGATTGCGGCGGCGACCGGACCGGACGACTCCGGCGACCGCGCCGAAACGCTCCAAAACAACATGACCGGGATCAACAGCACGCCGAACGTGACGCCGAGCCACACCGCGACCTTCGCGAAGTCTTTTAATTTTGGAATCAACAACACCGACGCGACCGCGCCGATGCAGAGCCACATGATCTCTTCATCGCGCCAACGGCCGTTGCTGGCAACCAAAACGATCGCGACCCAGAGAGCTGTGATCGCGAGACCGAGGTGCCAGTCCGGTGCCGCGACCTTTCGATCCGAACGAGCGGGCTGCGCTTTGCCGCGAGCGCGCGTCACGAACCAAGTAAGCAACATGGCGGCTCCGGCGAGACCCGCTAAGAAGGGCCAAGTGAATCCAACCGGGCCGCCCCCGCCCGAAAGGACCATCATAAAGATCGCGATGCCCAACAGGCCCAAGACCAAGAGAACACTGGGCCAGCGGAAGCGCGAGGAGGATTGAGTTCGTTCGACCGCCGGCGGCGACTCGGGATACGAGCCTTCGCGCACGGCGGTTTCCGCGGCGGCGTCCAGTTCGCTTTCTTGGAGCAGAGGGGCCGGCGCTAAAACCGGCGCCAAGCGCGACCCGAGCTCGGGTGCGAGCGGCGCGGATAGGATCCGCGAGACGTCGAAGCCCATTTCCGACGCGCGTTGATAGCGTTCGTCGGGTTCTTTTTCGAGGCTGCGGCGAATCACGCCGTCGATCCGGTTGTCGCACTCTTTAGGTCGCTTCAACGAGAGCGGTGCGAAGTGGCCGATCGGCAGCTCACCGGCAATGAGCTCATACAAGATCACGCCCGTCGCGTAGAGGTCGGTCCGTTGGTCGGCTTCTTTGGAGCGCTCGCGCTGCTCGGGCGACATGTACTCAAACGTACCCAAGAGCAGGTGCGTGTGCGTAAGCCGTGTCGTGTCAATGGGCCCCATGAGGCGACCCAATCCGAAGTCGGCAACCTTCACGATGCCGCCCGGCGCGACCAGAATGTTTTCTGGCTTGATGTCGCGGTGAATGATTTGTTTGTCGTGGGCGTGTTCGAGGGCGGAGAGCACCGAACGCACAATCACGAGCGCTTCGGTGGACGGCAACGGCCCCTTTTTCAAGACGTCGCGCAAACTCGCGCCCGCCACGTACTCCATCACCAAGTAGGGCCGCTCGTCGATTTCACCCTGCTCCAACACCGTCACGATGTTGGGATGGCTCAGCTTGCTCAACACATCGACTTCACGTTCGAACCGCGCGCGAAACTGCGGCTGCTCGAGCGCGGAGTCGTGAAGCAACTTGATCGCAACGGGTCGGTTGAGCGAAAGCTGGGTCGCCTTGTAGACCACGCCCATGCCGCCCTTGCCGATCAGCTCGTCGATGCGGTAGCCGTCGAACGTGCGTCCCAGGTAGGGATCAGATTCCATCTTGGTTTCCATCGTCATCGCTAGGGACCCTCCGGAAGGGGATGATCCTTCAATCTTGATTGAAATTGTTGACGCTCGTGGATGCTCGGAAAGGGCGTAACGATCGCGGTCGATCCTTTGATCCGGTTCGCGAAGAGATGCGTAAGTGCCGCCGCGAGATGAAACTCCTTCCGCGAAAGGCGGTGCGTCAGACTGTTTCCCGTACGGGTCACGCGGCGATCGATGTGAGCGATGAGCTGGGCCCTCGATCCCATGTTTCGCCACTCAAACGAAAGCCCGCGCGGGAATTCCCAGTACGGGTCGGCGACGGATCGAACCCACGATTGCGCGCTCGCATCGGCGAGAATTTTTTCCGGCACTCCAACCGACGCCCCGGACGCCTTGGGCACATGCAGAAGAGTGACGGACTGTTGGGCGTAGCGAAGCGCCAACGTCGCTTCGCGCTTTTCTTGATTGACGCTGACCAGGCCAAGGATGAGGCCAACGCTCAGTACGAGCACGCCCGCGAACGCGTAGACCGGACCGTTCTCGCTGCTTCGGTACACCTTGGGCATTCCGACAAACGCCCAAAACGATGCCAGTGCCGCAATGCCGCACACTCCGTACTCGCTGCTGCTCGGAAACTCACTGTAGAAGCGTAGGCACAAAAAGATCGCGCCCGCGCCGGCGGCTGCCATGAGCCAGCTCCACACCGAAACACCGGCGGGCTCCGCAACCGGCGCCGGGGTTCGACGCCGTAGCGGTGCGTCCGGATCGAGATCCGGCTTCGACAAAGAGCTGACCGCGTCGAGCGCCGATAGCCCGCGCGCTCGTGCGTCGTAATAGGACGCGCCGCGAAACGAGTGCAGCAACCACCACGAACCGATCGTGTAGGGCAACAGGATGCCGGTTGGTGCAGCCGCGAGCGCCAGGATTCCTTGAGCCTTGCGCCCGCCCGGTTTGTAGCCGCGCAATTGCGACGCGGTCTCCATGCAAAACCACGCCATCATCCCGAGCGAGATGGCCGGGAGCGCGTAGACAAACGACTGATGCGCTTCGTGACTTGTGACGGCGCCGCCCACGAGCGCGGCGAGCGCCCACGCGCACGCGCCCACGCCGAAGCAGAACGCGAGTACGTTCGTCACGGTCGCGAGCGTGTTGAGCCGCTGCGCAAACTGCAGGGGATCGAACTTCATCCGGTCGCTCACAAAGTCGAGCAAGCGCGACTTGGTGGACTCGCGCGGCGCATCGACATCGAGCACGCGTGAGACCGCGTCCGCCATGTCGGCCGCCTTTTGATAGCGACGAGCCGGGTTCTTTTCCAGACTGCGCGACACGACGTCGTCGAGTCGCGCGTCGCACTCGACGTGCTTGCTCGACAGGGCTTCAAAGTTGCCGATGGGCAATTCGCCCGCGATCATTTCGTAGAGCAACACGCCGGTCGCATAGATGTCGGAGCGTTCGTCCGCTTCCTTCACGCGCTCGCGCTGTTCGGGCGCCATGTATTCGTAGGTACCGAGGAGCGTGTGGGTCCGCGTCAACCGCGTCATCTCGCCCGGGTCGAGCAGGCGCGCCAAACCGAAGTCCGCCACCTTCACGACGCCACCGGGCGCGATTAAAACGTTTTCTGGTTTCACGTCGCGGTGGACGATGGCCTTTTGATGAGCGTGGTCGAGTGCCGCGAGAACGGAACGAACGATCGCGAGCGATTCGTTGGGCGGCAGCGGTCCGCGTTTCATGATCTCGCGGAGGCTTTGTCCATTGACGAACTCCATCACGACATACGCGCGGTTCTCAAACTTGCCGCGTTCGATGATGCCGACGACGTTGGGGTGCGACAAGCGACTGAGCAAGTCGGCTTCGCGGTCGAAACGATCGAGGAACATCTCGTTTTTTGCAAGTTGCTCCGGCAGCACTTTGATCGCGACGGCGCGGTCGAGCGAGAGCTGCGTCGCTTTGTAGACAACACCCATCCCGCCAGCGCCGATGCGCTCGTCGATACGGAAACCATCCAACGTGCGACCCAAGAACGGGTCCGGCGTCGCCTGGCTCAAACGGGTTTCTTTGTCTCGCTCCACTCGCATCAGCCTACCCTCGCGACGGCTTCGCCGACCTGTGTTTTCCCGAGATATAAGAAGCCTTTCCAGTCGCCGGGATAGCGGCGCAAACGCGCGATCCGCTCACGATTGAGCAGAACGCGGGCTTTCGTGCCATCCACTTCGACAGGAGGCTTACTTTTCATGTGTTTGCCGTGGCGGCTGCTCGACCAGACGATCGTTAGAGGGTGGTCGCGAACGACGCCCTCGAGCGGTTCGTTGAAGCGCAACGCTAGCTCGGCCTCGTCGACGCCCGGCGCGACGTCGATCCATGCGTCATTGCGCACGCGTAAACGCTCCAACACGCGGCGGCGGCGGCCGCGGCGGCGGGCGCGCGTCACGGCGAGGGCCATGAACACAAGGACCGCGACCGCCGACCCGGGTACCAACGCTCGCAGCCATGCATCGCGATGCCGGCGGTTCTCTGCGCGCAGCAAGTTCGTCGCGTAAACCGTCTGCGTCGGGGCGAATGCGCGCGCGCGATCGAAGTACGCCGCCGCGTCGCCGTAGCGGCGCAAGCGAAACATCGACACGCCTTCGTTGTTGAGCGTCGGCGCGCTCAGTTCAACCCCATCGGGGGCCACGTACGCGGGCGAAGCGAAATCGCGATCGGCGATCTGCACTCCGAAGTAGCCCCACAAGGCGGCGAGCGCACTGATCGTGATCCACACTAGCGAGCGCATGGCTACCTCCCTCTACACACAGCCTCAAAACACGAACGAACCAACAAAAAGATGCGGGGAGGAATGGGCCTCCCCGCGCTCGATCACCGCTTAGTCGCGGCGGACGAGTTCAAGTGACACGGCTTCTTCTTCGTCGTCTTCATCGACGGGCTCGCCACGACCCAGCACCGCTGCGATCGCTTCCGCTCCGTCTTCGTCCGTTTGCTCGATGTCGCTCGGGATCAGACCCGTGCGCGCCACGGAGCGACGTCCGTAGAAGTCGAGCTGCTTGTTCTGCACCGCGATCGTCGTCCGAATCTCGGAGATCTTGTCGCGTGCTTTGTCGAACGCGGAGCGATCGAACAGATACTTGGACTCTTCGCGCGTCTGCGCCACCGCGCGGCGCGCCTTGAGATTTTCAAGCTCGGCTCTCAACAAGACGACCTCTTCGTCGAGGCGTCCCATCTCCAGACCAGCTTGCTCGATTTCGCCCGCGGTCTGCGTGCGCTGCGCTTTGAGCTCTTCGAGCGTCGAGCGCAAGTGGCTTGCAATCTCGCGGTCTGTCGAGAACGCTTTGGCGCGAAGCAGTGCGTCGCGATTCAGCGTGCGGCGTGAGATCCGCTCGTTGCGAATCATGTACACCGTGTCACCGCGCTTCAGCATCGTCTGACGCGTCTCAAGAACGCGGCGGTCGTGCTTTAGGTTGCGGGTGCGACGCTCCATGTCGCGTTCCCGCTCGATGATCATCGCGTCGAGGCGAGCGAGTGCCATCTGGCCGTTCTCGACCGACTCGCCGCACTGCCGCGACAGGTCTTGCGCCGACGCAATCTGCGCCTGCAACTCGACCTCCGGGGACATCAGCTTGGAGCGAACGTCGCTCCGCGTCTGATCGAAGAATGCGTGGACGGCGTCGAAACCGATGAACGCCCCAGCGCCGGCGATTCCGAGACCAATCAGGATGAGTTTTTTCATGGAAAGACCTCCAAAGGTTTGGGCGACACCGCGGGACCTGGTTCCCGGTGCCCGCCACTTGCATCGTTGACTCATACCCAACCCATTAGCGAACCCCATGCCGCAAACGCAAAATCAACGCAAACCAATACAAACAAAAGAGTTACGAGGATCAGAATGGGAGCGACAACCCAAAGAACCCAAAAGGCCCTTACGCCCCACCCAAAAGAAACTTGAGAGGACCCGAACAGCCAAACACGGGACCCAATGCGGGACCCAATGCGGGACCCAATGCGGGACCAGGTCTCGGTGGATAACTCTGTAACACGTTGTGAATGCTTGCTTTATGCGCGCCACGTGCGGGATTTTTCGCGCAAATCCGGGCTGAATCGGTCGATTTCAGCGCTTTTTGCGCGGAAAATCCCGCAGAGGACGCGCATAACCTGTTTCTCTAAAACAAGTTGCGAAGTTATCCACCGAGACCTGGTCCCGCATTGGGTTGTCCCGCATTGGGTTGGGGGTGCTGGGGCTCTGGGCGTTCGGTTGGGGGCTTGGGTTGGGTTGGGCTTTTTAGAGGAGACCGTCTTTTTGGTCTCGTCTTAGGGCTCTTGCTCTTCTTGTTGTTTTTCCGGTGACCAAGCCCGTCACCGTCCACACCGCTGCGTTGAGCCGGAGCCAACGGTTGTTCGCCACCGCGCGGCCCAGCGCGAAGTACAAAAACCCAAAGTTCGCAAACGCCATGCTGAGCGCGGCCACGGCCGCTCCCTCGTCTTTAAATCTCAGCGGGGTGTCGGCGTAGGCAATGAGCCAAGCGAGGAACAAACCGACGGCAGCGCTGCACATCCACGTGGCAGCGATCCGATTCGCGCGCACAACAGCGGCCCGACGCGCCAACGCCTGTTGCGTTCCGCGGCGCTCGATCGCAAAACCCTGCGCGAGCGCTGCCGCCTCCGCCTCACTGGCTCCACGAAATCGAGCATCGACATAGCGCCGAAACGCGGGCGACAACAGGGTTGCCCACGTCCACACCGTGAAGGGGAGCGCGATCAGCGTGACCGCCGCGACTCCAGTCAGCGCGAGCAAAAGATTCCGCGCACCAGGCCAATGCCGTCGCGACCGCTCGGCGGTGTTCCAGAGCAACATTCCATAGGCCAGCAGAACGAGTCCCGCGCTGTCGCGGTCGAGGTCCAAGAGCCCAATCTCCACGCGCGCCGGATCAAAGAGCAAGACCGCGCCAGCCACGGTGATCAAGATCCCGAACCCGGCCAGAATCGTAAACAAGAGATCGAGTCGCACTTCAAACCGCGACGGAGAAGCGGGCATCGCCTGCCGTTCGCCGCCCGCCAGCGCTTCGCCTGTACGCAGGTTGACACGCGGAAGCATGACCGGCGCGTCCGGAGTCGTGAGAAGGGTCTCCAACGCGCGCCCCATCTCTGCGGCCCCGGCGTAGCGGTCGTCGGGATCCTTGGCCAGCCCGCGGTCGATGACAGCATCGATCCGTCGATCCAACTCCGGCGTTTTCGCACTCGGAGCAGCGAACCGCCCAATCGGAAGTTCACCGGTCAAAAGTTCGTAGAGCACAACCGCCGCGGAGTAGATATCGGCGCGCGCGTCGACGGTGGCCAAGCCCTCACGCTGCTCCGGCGCCATGTACTCAAACGTCCCCATAACGACGTTTGTGTGCGTTAGGCGCGATTCCAGCGGATCGTCGCTCAGGACGCGCGACAACCCAAAGTCCGCGACCTTGACGATGCCGTCGTGCGAGATCAGGATGTTCTCGGGCTTGATGTCGCGATGCACGATGCCACGCTCATGGGCGTAGGCAAGCGCACCCATCAGCGCGACGACGATCCGCACCGCTTCCGGCGGCTCGAATCCTCCGTCTCGGCAGCAGTCGCGCAGGTTGCGGCCGTCCACAAACTCCATCGCCAGAAACAGGCGCCCGTCGATCTCGCCACGATCAAACACCTGGACGACATGCGGATGGTTCAAGGACGCAAGCACCTGCGCCTCGCGATGAAAACGCCGGACGAAGTGCGGATCCTGCGAGAGCTCCTCGGGCAAAACCTTCACGGCGACATCGCGCCCAAGCGAAAGCTGATGCGCACGATAGACCGCACCCATCGCACCCGCACCAATCCACTCGTCAAATCGATACGCGGCAAAGGTTCCGCCGACAAACGGATCGGCGCGCGTGGGCCGCTCCGCAGGATCAAACGTGTGGCCACAGTCGCAGACGACGCGCTCGGTCGCCCCGGCCACCCACGCCCGATCCGCCTGCCGCGCACAGATCGGACACGTCACCAACATTCGCTTCCCAAACCGACTGCGCATGCTGATCGAACTGCAACTGCGGGACCGAAGCGAAAACTACGCCGCCGTGGCCGCCGCGCGAATGGCGTCCGCAAGGATCTTTCACGCCCGGGCGAAAAGATCTTGCGTGCCCTCAAAGACCGAACTCGTCGATCTTTTTTTTCAACGTCGGGTACGTGATCCCCAAGAGCTTCGCGGCGCGCGTCCGGTTTCCGGCCGTCGCTTCGAGAGCGCGCGCGACCATGACTTTTTCCATCTCGCGCAGCGTCGTGACCTCACCCGCGTCCTTGGCGGCGCCCGGCTTCCCGAGTCGCACTTCAAGCGGCAAGTCGTCGAGGTCCACCGTCGGGCCGGTCGCAAACACGGTGCAGCGCTCGCACACGTTTTTCAGCTCGCGCACGTTGCCGGGCCAGGGGTAGGCGCCCATCGCGCGCTCTGCCTCGGGCGTGAGTGTCTTTCCCTCAAGAAACCGCGCCGCTAGAACCGCGACGTCGTCGACCCGGTCGCGCAGCGGCGGGCAATGAAGGGTCACGACGCCCAAGCGAAAATACAAATCTTCGCGAAACTCGCCGTCACGCAGGTCGCGATTCGTGGCGGCCACGATCCGCACGTCCACGCGCGTCGTTTTCGTCGAACCAACGCGGTGGAACTCACGCGACTCGATCGCGCGCAACAACTTCGCCTGCAGCCCCTGCGCGAGCTCGCCGATCTCGTCGAGAAACAACGTGCCGCCATGCGCCTGTTCGAATCGTCCCGCGCGGGCCCGGTCCGCCCCGGTAAACGCGCCCTTCTCGTGCCCAAACAGTTCGGCTTCCAAGAGCGTCTCGACGAAAGCAGCGCAGTTCACCGCAACGAATGGCCCGGCGGCGCGCAAACTTTGAGTGTGCAGCGCGCGCGCCACGAGCTCTTTGCCGGTTCCGGTTTCGCCGGTGATCAAGACCGTAGCGTCCACCGGCGCGACCTTGGCGATCTCGCCGCGCAACGCCTTCAGCGCACCCGACGGCCCAATCATTTCGTGCACCGTCGAACCGGGTGCGGGAGGCACGCCCGCCGGACGCAGCGCCGGCGTCGTCGCGTTCGCCAACGCGGTCAACAGCTCCAGGTCGTCTGAGGAGAACCGTTCGCCCGCGACGCGGTCGACATAGAGCGCACCGTAGTTGCCCAACGGCGCCGCCATCGCGCACAGAACTCGCTCCGACAAAAGTGACGTGGACTTTGGCAAATCAATCGCCGGTTCCGACACCAAAATCGCCTCGCTCCGTGAAAGCACGTGCGCGACAACCGAGCGTGAATGCGTCCCGGTGTCTTGATCCGGCAAGATCAACGCGGCGCGCGCGGACTCGAACACGTCTTCCAGCGCCTCGGGAACGGCCCGCCTCAGTTTGCGCGCCGGTTGCGCGAGGATCGCATGGAACCGATAGACGGCTGCCAGTCGGCTGACGACATTGGATTCGTCGGACACGATGCGCGCGGACCGCGGCTCCAAGCGCGACTCGATCTGCAGCGATCGGTCTTCAATCACGGTCGGCCGTTCCTCGGCGCCGTCGGCGACGAACACCATCGTCAGATTGCGAATCGTGATCTCGTCACCGGTACGCAACTCCTGCTTCGCCAAGCGCTGCCCATTTACGAACAATCCGTTGAGCGAATCCAAGTCCTCGACGATCCAGCGCCCGTCCACCTCCCGGACGACCGCATGACGACGACTCGCGGCCTCGTCGAACACGCGAACCCCACAATCCTCGGCACGACCGATTGTGATTTCATCGTCGAAGCGGAACTCGTCCCGTGTGGAACGCCCGCGCGCCACCCGCAGCGTCGGCATGGCGATATTATCTGCAACGCAGGGCGCGAGCGCCAATTGCTGAAAAATTGGACAGATGGTGCGGGGCGACGCGTGTCTCCAAAAATCCACGTCTCGAAAGGGAGGCGACTCCCTGACTTATTTCGCAACCTGCTAAACTTCCGCCATGGATCGACTGGTCGAGTGTGAACTCGTCCGCATTTACATCAACGACAACTCCGAGCAGCAGTACATCTTTCTCGGCGAAAGAAACGGCAATCGGCAGTTCGCGATCGTGATTGCGCGGGCGGAGGCGGAAGCTATCGACCGCTTCGTGCGCGGCGAAGACACGATGCGCCCGCTGACGCATACGCTTTTCGCAACGACCTTGCAGGCGATCGGTGCGCGCGTCGAGTGCGTCGAGATCCCCAAGCTGGTCGATGGAACGTTTTTCGGAACGCTCGTAATCACCGCCAACGGCGAGTCCGTTCGCATCGACGCCCGCCCATCGGACTCCATCGCGCTCTCCGTGTGCGCCGGCGCCCCCATCTTCGTGCACGAGGATGTCCTCAGCGAAGTGGCCGTCACCGAGTAAGGCAGCACGCATGAACGAAACGATCATGGCCGGGATGGCTTCGGTTGTGCTGCTGGGCGCCGCCGCGCAATGGCTGGGGTGGCGCCTGCGGTTGCCGTCCATTCTTCTGCTGTTGCTCGGTGGCTTCTTTGCGGGCCCCGACTTTTTAGACCTGGTCAATCCGGACGCGATGCTCGGCGAATTACTCCTGCCGTTCGTTTCGTTGTCCGTCGCGATCTTGTTGTTTGAAGGCGGACTGACGCTTCACCTTCCCGAACTGGGTGGATCGGGTGGCGTCGTCGGGCGGTTGGTCACGGTTGGCGCCCTGTTGACGTGGCTCCTCGCCGGCTTCGCCGCATGGCTCATCCTTGGTTTCCCCCCTGCCGTCGCCGCGTTGCTCGGCGCGACGCTCACGGTCACCGGCCCAACGGTTGTCGGCCCGTTGCTGCGACAGATTCGCCCGACCGGGGCGGCCGGATCGATTCTGAAGTGGGAAGGCATCCTCATCGACCCCGTCGGCGCCGTCCTCGCGGTGCTCGTGTTCGAAGCGATCACGGAGGGTGGCGGCATCGTGGGCGGATTCACGGGAATCGGTCGCACGCTGGTCTTCGGCGGCGCCGTTGGGTTGCTCGGCGCGGGTTTTTTGTACACGCTGCTCCGTCGCTATTGGCTGCCGGACCATCTGCACAGCCCCACCGCGTTGGCCGTCACCGTTGGCACATTCTGGGCCGCGAACGCACTGCAACACGAGGCGGGCCTCTTGTCGGTCACACTGATGGGGGTGGTCCTCGCAAACCAAAAACGCGTCGACGTACGGCACATCCTGGAGTTCAAAGAAAACCTGCGCGTGCTTATCTTGTCCGCGCTGTTTGTCTTGCTCGCGGCGCGCGTACGGGTGGTGGACCTCCAACAAATCGACATGCACGCAGTCGCGTTCTTGGTCGTGCTCATCGTGGTCGTGCGGCCGCTCTCCACGCTGGCCTGTTCGTGGCGCTCCAATCTCTCTCGACCCGACCAAGCGTTCCTTGCCATGCTCGCGCCACGCGGCGTCGTGGCGCTTTCGATCGCTGCGGTGTTCTCGGTGCGTCTCCAGGAAACCTATCCCGACGCGGCGAAACAGCTCATGCCGGTGATGTTTTTGGTCGTGTTCGGAACGGTCACGTTTTACGGACTGACCGCCGGTCCGATCGCGCGCAAACTCGGACTCGCCACGGCACATCCGCAAGGCGTGCTCTTCGTCGGCGCGCGCGCATGGGTCCGACAGTTAGCATCCACGCTCCAAGAGCACGGCGTCCCCGTTCTCCTCGCCGACACCAACGCCCGCCGCATTGCGTTTGCGCGCATGGACGGCCTGAGTGTGTACCACGGAAGCGTGTTCAACGAGCGATCGGATGAAGCGCTCGACCTGCCCGGCATCGGTCGTCTGTTCGGTGTCACCGAGAACGACGAAGTCAACTCGCTTAGCGCGCTGCACTACTTACACCTGTTCGGACGACAGGAGCTCTATCAGCTTCCGGCCAGTCCGTCGAAGGCCAAAGGAGGCGACATCGTTGCGCCGCTCCGAGCACGCACTCTGTTTGGGGAGGAGTGGACGCACGCGCGCATCCTGGAGCTGTGGCGCGCCGGCCACCGCTTCAAGGCCACTCGCTTTACCGAGCAGTATGGCGAGGCCGAGTGGAAAGAGCGCTACGGCGCGGGCGCACCCTTGTTGCTCGCGGTCAGTGATAAGGGCAAGGTCACGGTTGCAACCATCGACAAGCCGCTGATGGTGACGGACGACACGCTCGTCGTCGGGCTTGTCGATCCGGAACGCGCGGCCTCTATCGACGCGTCAGCGTGACCACGACTTCGCAGTGCGGGGTCTGCGGGAAGAGGTCATAGGCGCGCCAGTCCGATGGTTCGTACCCGGCAAAGTGCGCGAGTTCGCCCGCCAACACCTTCGGGTTGCACGAGATGTACACGATGCGCGGCGGCGCGTTGCGTGCGATCCGGCGCACGACTTTCGGACCCAGGCCCGCCCGCGGCGGATCCAGAATCAGCGAGTCGTATCCGGCCCACGCGTCAAACTTTCGCAAGTCGGCGGCAACAAACGTCGCCGTGCGCGCCTCGTTGACTTCCGCATTGTGGCGGGCGTACGCAAGGCCCTCTTCGTTCGAGTCCACGCCGACAACTTCGATACCGCGCGCGCCCAACCAGATCGAGAACCCACCGACACCGCAGCACATGTCGAGCACGCGACCTTGCACGCGCTGCGCGACGTCTTCATACATGGCCGCGGTCACCCACGGGTTCGACTGGAAAAACGAGTGTGCACCGAACCGCAGGAGGTGCGGGCCGACCTGCTCTTCAATCCAGTCGCGCGGGAAACTCTCAAGCGTGTCACCGACGCTGACGTCGGCGGTGCGTTCGGTCGTTGACCAAACGACCGCGTCCGCCCACTCGCGCGCCGCCTCCAGCACGGGGCGAATCGCCGGGTCCGTCCCGTTCGTCAAAAAATTGAGCAAAAGCTCGTCGCGCTCCGGCGCCGCGCGCAACGAAACGTAACGAAGATACCCGCGATGGTTCGTGTACTGATACGAACGCACATCCAGGCGCTGAATCTCGGCACGGACTTTGAGGACGGCTTCGAACGCGCGCTCGGGAATGAGGTGGCACTCGTCGAGCATGAGCACGCTGCGTCCGTCGCCCTTCTTGCGCAGACCCAGTTTGCCCCAGCCGTACACGTAGTCCATGCGCGTGCGGTAGCCATATTCGCGCGGCGACGGCACAACCTCCATCGTCTCACCCAAGAGCTCCGCCAAGCGCGCTTGCTTGGCCGCCAGTTGCTCTGCGTAAGGGACATCTTGAGATCGACATCCACCGCAGACGCCGAAATGTCCACATCGAACCACGCGCGTTACGGTAGTCGACGCTTGAAGGAACGGCGGTGACTGACCCAGTCGCTGTCCGCGTCGGCGAAACGCCAGGGGGCGGCGACGTCGCCCGCGGCGGCAAAATCGATCCCGACACGGGCGCCGACAAGCATCGCGTCAGGGCGCGGCGCGCGGTGCATTTCGATGCCGCCGGCATCAAACAAGCACGCGCCGTCGATCGTCTTGTCAATCTTGAGCGCGGCGCCCACCTTGCCCGGCCCGTTGAGCAACACGGGCCCACTCCTTCCGCCGCGACGACGCCGAATCGTCGCCAATCCGGTCACGGGTTCGCACGCGCGCACCAAGACCGCGTTAGGCACACCCGCGCGCCACGTCACAACGTTCAACATCTGGTGCATGCCGTAGCACACGTAGACGTACGCGTAACCCGGCTCCCCCCAGAGGCTCTCGTTGCGCGGCGTGCGCCCGTGGCGTCCGTGACACGCGCTGTCGGGCCAGCGATACGCTTCGACTTCGGTGATGCGCAACGTCACGCCGCCGTGAACGATGTGTTGCCCGAGCAGGGCGGGCGCGACGACCAGTGCATCACGTTTATAAAATGACGGAGGGAGACGCCGATGAGTCACGCCGTCACTGTACGGCGTATCGCACTTCTTCGTGTCGGCGCGTCGCCGCTTCGAGCTCGCTGCGGGCGTCTGGCTCGAGATCAGCACGCGCAAGCAGTTCGCGTGGGGTCTCGCCCGCGCGACGTTCGAGCTTGAGCGTGGCGAGCACCGAACCGTAGTCCGCGACGGCTAAGGGTACGCGCGCGCGACGGCGGCGACGGCGCCAGACGAACCAAACGAGGAAGAGCCCGGCGATCCACGCGTAGCGAAGGGCGCGCGCCGGCAGATCCCGGAGCCACGCGAGCACGCGGAGTCGCGTGGCATCGTTGAAGTTGGTGACCGATGCCCAAACGGTTTCGGCCCAACCACGAAACTCGCTCCACAGGCTCGCGCTTTTTGCAGCCGCGGCGTCCAGACTCGGCGTCGGGTCCACGGTCATCCAGCCCGCCTGGGGATCGAGCACCTCGACCCATGCATGCGAATCCCGCTTGCGAACCGTCATCACGCGTTGCGTCGCATCCCACTCGCCGGATCGGTACCCGGTCACCAATCGACTCGGGATCCCTTCGCTGCGGAGCATCAACACAAGCGCCGTCGCGAAGATCTCGCAGTGCGCGCCTTTGCGCTCGACAAAAAACTCGGCCAGGTCGCGTGCGCCGCCATCTTCGCCCGGCGCGAGGTAATTGTAGCCATGGGCCAAGTACGACCGCATCGTTTCGACAATCTGAAACTGCATCGCGCCTGAACCCGCGCGCCGCGCAAGATCGCGCGCGACCGCGCGCATCCGGTCCGGCATCTGTCGGGTATCGACAATCATCCACGAGTCGCGCCGACGCGTGCGCCGCTTCCCGCCGGGCTGGCGAAACGGCGCCTCGACCGCCATCACGTACTCGATAGATTTTCCGGGCAGCGCCCCCCACTCGCACATCATCGTGCCGTCGTTGTCGGCCCGGATCAGCGCCTTGTTCGCCGGCGGCGTCATCCTGAGCCGGTTGGCGTTGAGCGGCGGAAACAACCGCTTCGCGCGCGACTTGCGCTGCACGACACGCAGTGACGCGATCCCGTTGCCATCGCGTCGCAGGAATCGCCCGCGACTACCGCGCCACGTCGCTCGCATCCCCTCGCGAGGGGACGGGGCCGGCAGCCAACGCCCGTCCCGATAGCGGGTGTGCGTCGCGCCGCGCCAGTATCCGGTCACGGCGTTCGACGGGCCGCCCACAACCTCGACCTCCATGACCGTCTCGCTGCTTCGGTTCACGGCTCCGCCGCGATCCAACGCCACTTCCTCGGTGAAGTCGGTCTGCATCAGGCCACGCGGCGGCTTGAACTTGATCGCGTCGCCGGCAAACCCTTTCCGCTGAAAATCGCGCGGAAAAAACAGGAACACGCCCATCGTGAGAACAAGCACGACGGCGCTTCGCACCACACTCTGGCGCAAGATCGCACGCACCAAGCGGCCGGTGGGCTCGGCACCTGTGCGCGTGAGCGCCAGCATCTGCAGGCCGAACACGAGGACCGGCACATACAGAAGAAACAACACCATGTACGGCAAGTCGATGCTGAGATAGCTCGTCACGACCGCGATCAGGAACGAGTTAAAGAACAGGAGGTCGGGCTTCTGCTTCGCGTTCAAGCTGTTGAGAAGATGCACCTGACAGAGCACCGCCAAGATCAGCCCGTCGTTGAGCAGATGTTGCGCGCCGCCGACTCCGGTGAAGCGATGCACCATGATTCCAAATACGACTTGCACGCCAACGTTCCAGATCGAGCGATACCAGAAGTAGCGCGTCAAGGACACAAGCCACGGAGCGGCGACGGTCAACACAAACAACGCGGCTAACCAGCTCCATTCCGCGGCTTCTGTGATCTGCACGAACCCGAGGTTGATCAGCACGATACCGACCATCGCAACGCGTAGCGGACGGCTCATGCGACGGCCTCAGCGCGCGGAAGACGCGTCGCTTCCGGCGGAGCGACCGGAGGCGGCGGCGCTTGCATGTCGAGAGCCGTGACCCCCGCCAGGAAAAACAAGAGCTCGCCCCACGGCCGCTGCTCCGCACCGTACGTGGCCACGTGATCCTGCGTGTGCAGCGTCAGGGTCTCTTTCGCCTCGCGCGCGCGCTGGGCAGCACTGGCGATCATTGAGAGCGCATGCTCGAACGCGGCGCCGCCGCGCCGGTCGAGCACGATCTCATAGCCCGCGCCGCGCCCGCCGTCCCACTCCTGCAAGACGGGCTCGCCGCGCCGTGCGCTGGCTTTCCAGTGAATGCGACGCGGGTCGTCGCCGGGACGAAACTCGCGCAACCCGGCCGGCTGCGATGCGCCCGCGCCGTTCGCGCCCAACTCGTCGCCACCGGCAGCGCCGGACTCCTCGGTCTCGCCCAGCGGCCGGGGGTAGATCGCGATCGGCGGAATGGCCGCGACCGGCACGACCGTGCGGAACAACGCAAACGGCGCCGCCGTCGCGAAACGCACCTCGGTCGCCGTGTACACGCCGCGCGTTAGTTCAGGCAAGCGCCCGCACCACACTCGTTCCTCGCGCAGCAGCGAGAGCGGCAAAGCGTACACGTCATCGCCGATCACAAACTCCAACGTCATGCCGACGCGGTCGCGCCCCGCCGCATCAAACTCCACGCGCACGGCCGCGCGACTCCCGGCTGGGGTCGCTTCGACCGCCACGCTTTCGATCACAAGCCCGCGCAGCGAGCGTGCGCTCCAAACCATGGCGCATCCACCCAGCACGACAAGTGCGGTGAGCAGCAGAAAAAACAGGTTGGAGTACGCGGTGGCGAGAAACGCAGCGAGTAAGACCGCAAAGAACAATGCGGCCTTGATACCAAGTCCGGTCGGCCTCACAGCTCCACAGGCGTTTCGTCGGCAATCTCTCGAATGAGATTCGCCGCGTCACCGCCACCCGCCAAGAAGATGCGATGTGCGAGCACCGACACCGCGAGGCTCTTGAGATCGTCCGGCAACACGTACGTGCGTCCTTCGATGAGGGCGCGCGCGCGCGCCGCTCGCAGCCACGCCAACGCAGCGCGCGGGCTGGCGCCCAACACGACGTTTTCGTGATCGCGCGTCGCGCTCACAACTTGGTACGCGTATTTCGCGACGGGCGCCTGCACGGTAACTTCGTCCACCTGCCCCATCAGGAACTGAAGCGCCTCCTGATCGAGCGCGGGTGTCACTTCGTCAAAGTGCGTCTGCGGATCGCGCCCCAAGTACAGGCCCAGCTCCGCTTCCGCCGTCGGATAGTTCACCTCGACGCGCACTAAGAATCGATCGAGCGCTGCTTCAGGGATCGGAAACGTCCCGTGAAACTCAATCGGGTTGCGCGTCGCCATCACGAAGAACGGCTCGGGCAGCGGGCATGAACGCCCCTCCGCCGAAACGGTTCCACTCTCCATGGCTTCGAGCAGGCAAGACAGCGTGCGCGGACTCGTGCGGTTGATCTCGTCCGCCAAAACGATCTGCGAAAAAATCGGACCGGGCACGAACTCGAAGACGCCATCGCTCGGCCGCCACATGGACGTCCCTAAGATGTCGGCGGGCATCAGGTCATTGGTGAACTGGATCCGCTTGAATTCGAGGCCCGTCGCGCGGGCCAACGTACGCGCCAGCAGCGTCTTGCCGGTTCCGGGAATGCCTTCGATCAACACGTGCCCCTGCGCAAACAACGCCACGAGTAAAGGCTCCAGCACGGAGTCTTCTAAAACAACAACGCGCCGCAACGAGTCACGGATCGACGCCGCGGCTCGCTGCGCATCCACGGTACGCACAGAACTCATCCCAGGGCCATCTTCGGCTGTTTCGGCCGGCACCTTACCAACCGATGCGGGAACTCAGGAGGGCGTCTAACGTGGCCCGCGGCGACGACTTACGACAGCGCTGCCAGCAACTCGGCAAGCCGTTCGCGCGGATGGTCGCCCATGTGGCCGATCCGGAACGTCTCGTTCTTCAGCTTGCCGTACCCGTTGCCGAGCACGAACCCCGCGGCCAGAGCTTTCGCGATGAGGCCGGGCACCGAACGGTTCGACGCCCGGAACGTGCTCACGGTCGGCGACTGCCGTCCTTCCGCGGAAAAATACGCAAACCCGTGCTCGTTCGCCCAGGCGCGCGTCATCGACTGCATGTCGAGGTGGCGTTGCCAGCGCGTTTCCAAGCCTTCGGCCGCGATTCGATCGAGCTGACGGGACAGCGCGTACACCAACGGAATGTTGGGCGTCGCCGGCGTCTTGCCCGCGTCGTATCCCTTCTTGGACTTGACGAAATCCAACAGGAAGCCGCGGTGTTTCACGGTCGCGGCTTTCGCCAGCGCACGCTCGCTCAACCCGATCACGCAGAGTCCCGGCGGCAACGCGAGGCACTTTTGCGTACCGGACAACAAGAAGTCGAGGCCCCACTCGTCGAAGTGCAGTTCGGCGCCACCGAGTGCACTGACGGCATCGACCAAGACCAACGCGTCGGGCGTCACCTCGCGCACGACCGCCGCCAACTCGCGGAGGGGATTGAGCACGCCGGTCGACGTCTCGCTGTACGTGATCACGACGGCTTCGTAAGGGTCGTGCGAGGTGAGGTGCGCGCGAAGCTGTTCGGGCTCGATCGCTTCGCCCCACTCCACCGCCACCGCATCCGCCGTGCGCCCGCACGCTTGGCTCACCTTGTGCCAGCGCTCGGAAAACGCGCCGCAGGTCAGGTGCAGCACGCGGTCGTGGACGAGATTACGAATCGCACCGCTCATCATTCCGGTCGCGGGGATGTTTTCAAACATCGCCACTTGCTCGGTCCGCATCAGCGCACGGAGCTTCGGGATGATCGCCTTGACCTCTTCGATGAACCCCTTGCTGCGATGGCCAACAAGCGGCATCGCCATGATCGCGCGCAACTCCGCGTCGCACTCGGTCGGGCCGGGAAGAAACAGGATGGGATGGTCGGACATGGTTGAATCTCGATGTCGAGTACTTGGAAAGCGGGGCGCGTTAGACTTCGACCGCGTACGCGCGGTGCACCGGCTCGATGTTCGCGATGCGTCTTAGGTTTTCATCGGTGAGCGGCGACGAGAGGTTCCAAATGCCGAGCGCGGAAACGCCGCCGTTGGCAACGCCAACCTGGAGCCGCGAAATGTTGATGTCGTTTTGATGCAGGATGGAACCGATCGCGCCAACGACGCCGGGTTCGTCGCCGTGAAACGTCACCAGCATCGACCCCTCGGGAATGGCGTCGACCATGTAGTCATCGAGCTCGATCAAACGCACGTGGCGATGCCCCAGAACGGTTCCCGAGGCGAAGTGACGGTTGCCGTCGATCAACGCCTCGACACGAATCACGTTCAAGAAATCCTGCTTCAGCGTCGTCACCTCGGTGTGGCGCCGCACGCCGAGTTGATCGGCGATGCGCTCCGCGTTAACCGGCGTCACCGGGCCTTCGCCGCAGTTACGCAGCGCACCGGCGAGCATGGCAACTTCGAGCGGGTGGCTCGCAAACGCGGGAAGTTCGCCTTGCAAACTTAGCCGCAGCGACTCGACGCGTCCCGCTTTCACCTGCGTCAAAAACGACGCGAGCGCGCGGGACAGATCGAGGAACGGCGCGAGCGCGGTCGCTTGTGTCGGCGCGATGCGCGGCACGTTGATGCCGTTCAGCGCGACGCCTTTTTGGAGGCACAAGACAATTTGATTCGCCATGTCGAGCGACACGTTGCGTTTGGCTTCGCGCGTGCTCGCGCCCAAGTGCGGCGTGAGGACCACCTGCGACATCGTGCGCAACTTGCTGTCCGCGGGCAACGGCTCGACGGAAAACACATCCAACGCCGCGCCCGCAAGGTGCCCGGACTCGAGCGCCGCGACGAGCGCTTCCTCGTCGACGATGCCACCGCGCGCCGCGTGAATCACGCGCGCACCAGTTTTCATTTTCGCAATCGTCTCCGCGTTCAAGAGATTCGCTGTCGCGTCGCTCTTGGGCACGTGAATCGTTAAGAAATCACTCTCGGCCAACACTTCGTCCATGGTGCCGAGACGGACGCCGACCGGCGCACGCTCCGCATCCACGAACGGATCAAACGCGAGCACGTCCATGCGAAGTCCCAGACCGCGTTCGGCGACAACGCTGCCGATGCGACCGAGTCCGATCACGCCGAGCGTCTTGCCGCGCAGCTCCGTGCCGACGAACGCCTTTTTCTCCCAGCGACCCGCCTTCATCGCGGCGTCGGCGGCGGGAATGTTGCGCGCCATACTCACGAGTAACGCGATCGCAAGCTCGCCGGTCGTGACGGCGCCTGCTTCGGGCGTGTTCATGACGACAATACCGCGCGCCGTAGCCGCCGGCACGTCGATGTTGTCGATGCCGATCCCCGCGCGCCCGACGACGACCAAGTCCGACGCGCGCTCCAAACTGCGCGCGGTCACCTTCGTCGCCGACCGCACGATCAAGGCGTGGTACCCGGGAAGAGTGTCACGCAAGGCGTCCTCGTCCATCCCGGTTTTGAGCGTCACCTCGCCGGCCTCGGCGAGAATTTCGATCCCCTCCTGGCCCAGATCGTCGGCCACGAGGATTTTGAGAGAACTCATGGTGCTCATCATGCCTGGAAACAGACGCCTGAGAAGATTCGACGGTAAGGTTTCGCCATGGTTTCGCTACTTCCGTTCCGAGCCCTACGTCCGGATCAGGATCGCGCCGCCGCGATCGCGTCGGTGCCCTACGACGTCATCTCTGAAAACGAAGCCCGGGCGGCCGTTGCGGCGAACCCGGACAGTTTTCTGCGCGTGATTCGGCCCGAGGTCGATCTGCCGGCGGACGCGACGCCGGAGGCCCGCTACGACAAAGCCGCCGAGAACCTGGAGCGATTGGTGCAATCCGGCGCGCTGCGCGAGGACGCCGCCCCGGCTCTTTACGTCTATCGCGTCGGGAAACAGACCGGCGTCGCCGCGCTCTGCTCGACGGCGGAGTACGAGTCGGGGCGGATCAAGCGCCACGAATGGACGCGCCCCGACAAGGAAAACGACCGCACACGTTTGCTCGAGCGCCTCGGCGCCCACGTCGGTCCGGTGTTTTTGACGCACCGAGACGACGACACGGTGGCCGCTGCGGTCGGCGATGTGGTGGCCCGCGATCCCATCATCGATTTCACCGCGAGCGATGGCGTGCGCCACACGATTTGGTGCGCGCCTGACTCGGCAGCGATACAGCGCGCGTTTGCACCGCTTGATCTTTACATCGCGGACGGCCACCACCGCGCGGCCAGCGCCGCCCGTGTGGACGCCGCGTTCTTGGGCGTCATGTTTCCCGCGGGCGAAACCGGCGTGCTTGCCTACAACCGCGTCTTGCGCGACCTGCACGGCCTTGATGCCGCGGCCGTGCGGCAACGGTTGGGTTTGCGCGCGACCGACGAAAAACGGCCGCCGCGCCAAGGCGAAGTGCGCGTATACCTCGCGGGTTCGTGGTACGCGCTTTCGCTGGCCGGTAACGAGCTGGACTGCGCGCTGCTCCAGGACCAGGTGTTGACGCCCGTTTTTGGCATCCAGGATGTGCGCACCGATGCGCGCATCGATTTCGTCGGCGGGAGTCGCGGTCCCGAGGAGCTCGAACGTCTCGTCGATTCCGGCGCCATGGCGATTGCGTTCTCGATGTATCCGACGGGCGTGAACGAAGTGATCGCGGTCGCCGATCGCGGCGAAGTGATGCCGCCCAAGTCCACATGGTTTGAACCCAAGCTGCGCAGCGGACTCCTTGTGGCGCGTACCATCCGGCCCCGTGCGCCCACGCCCGACGCGGCTACGTAGGCTTGCGCTGCACCGTCGTGCCGTCGAGGCCGCGGTGCATGACGAGGAACGCACCGGGCGCCGCGGAGCGTTCAAACAGCAACTCGTAGAGCTCTTCGTTGCCCGGCCACGGGTAGGCGTAGATCACACCGAAGTCGTCGGGATCCGCTTCGAGTTCGGAGTACGCGTCGTCGCCCGCGTCGTTGAGCCAAGCGCCTTCGGCCGCGTCCGTCAGTTCCACGAGCTCGTGCGGAACGAAGCTTCCCTGCGCGAGTTGAACGGAGACGCCTTGTTCGCTTAACCACTCCTCGGCGGCGTCCACCAGATCGGATTCGATTTCGATTCCGTAGGCGTCAAACCCAAGCATGGCGGCGAGGCCGGCCACCACACCGAACCCGCTTCCCCATTCGCACAACGCGTGGTTGTGGAGATCGTCGCGCGGCGCGAGCGCGGCGAGTGCGTGGTAGGCCGCCACGTAATCGCTCGGGACGAAACTTGGGATCGAACCGCGCGCGCGGCGCACGAACTGTTCGATACACGCATCCGCCGCCTTGAGGTACTCGGCGACGCGGCGCGGCGGCGCGCGCGACGGCTCGGGAAGCTCCAGCGTTTCGAGCGACATCGCGTTTACCAGCGATACGCGCCGAACTCGGCCGGCGTGACGCGGCCCCCGACGTCTTGGGCGTCGAGCAAAATAACGAACCCGATCTCGCTCTCGTCCAAGTCGTCTTGGCGGAAGTTGTACATCGTTTTGCCCCAACGCGTCCCCATCGCGACGATTTCCATCGACTGGAATCGTTTGGACTTGCGATCAAACACGGCCACACCGCGCAGCTTGGTTTGCACGCCGCGCGCATGGGGGTCGTTGCTCTTAAGTGAGTCGTAACGTCCCTTTTGCGGCCACGCGCCGGTGGTTGTCGTGCGGCTTTCGCCTTCGAGTTGGAGCCACACGGACGTCTTCGACGTTGCCGTGACGGTGGCCGTCATGCGTGCGGCCTGGACGTGATCCGCGCGATAGCCATTGGTCTGCCCGCGCACGTTGTCCACGAGGTTGTGGCGCACCAAACGTTCGATCACCGCTTGGGGCCAATCTATCTGCGCGCCCTTGCGCGGCGACGAAGGCAGCATGGACTCCGCTTCTTGCGCGCGGTACCAAAGCGAATCCACGTTCCAGGCGCCCGCGCGCCAGTCGTCGGCCGGGAACTTTTTGCTGCGCGGAAGGTCGCGCGTGAACACGCGAAGGACGAGACCGTTCGCCGGATACGATTGCGCCGCGCGCCGAATCTCATGGCGACGTTGGGCCGGATCGTAGTCCAGGTAGCGCATCCTTTCCGGCATCGCGCGCCACCGCTTGAGCGCGGTCTCGAGCATCTTTTGCATCGCGCGCGGGCTCGTCGTGTTGATCGACGCGAGGAATTTTCCCGACGGCGAGCAGCAATAGATACCTTGGCGCGTTGTCGTCGGGCGCGACCGGCCACCGTAGTGACCCTGTTCGCAAAAGCCCTGAAAGAAAATGCAATCGAGCTGTTGTCGGTTGTGAAGGCGCCACACTTCGTCGGTCGCCGGAACGAACTTTTTCGCGAGCGCTTGCACTTTCGGATGGGACCAGCAGACCTGCCGACCGCGAACTCCGTTGTTTCACGTGCAGGCGAGCGCGTGGCCGTTCATCGCCCACAGCAGGATGGGCTTTTTCTCTTTGTGCGCGTCGATGACCGCATCCCACAGCGTCGGTCGCCATCCGACTTTCGCCCACAGCATGTCTTTTTTGGTGGGGACGACGTGGCGACGAACGCGTTCGAATTCGGCCGCCGTCGGGGGCTTGGCAGACGTCGGCGTCGTCGCGGCCAGGAGGGCCAAAGAGAGAATCGACAGACGGCGCATGCCCTAAGCCTACAACGGGCGGGACCTCGTGACGACAGCGGCGCAGTCAGATCGATTCGAGCAGGCGCGCAACGGCGTCGATGACGGCGTCAGGGGTGCTCGTGCCGGCGGTCAATCCGACCGTGTCGATGCCGCGCAGGCCGTCGATGTCGACGTCGTCCGGACCTTGGACGTGTTGGGCAAGAACGCCGCGGGCGCGGGCGCGCTCCACGAGGCGGCGCGTGTTGTTGGAGTTTTCGCCACCCACGACGATCACGGCCGGAACCCGGTCCAGCAGAGTTTCCAGCGCAGCCTGGCGCTCCTTGGTCGGCCGGCAAACCGTGTCGATAAAACGGACCTGCGCGGCAGGGTGGCGGGCGATCACGGCTGTGCGAATCGCGGCGACATCGGCCGCGGCAGCCGTGCTTTGGCTGATGATCCCGATTTTTCCGTACGGCCACGCCTCGACTTCGTCGGCGCTCTCGACGACGACGTGGTGCGCAAGAT
The DNA here is from genome assembly GCA_021776785.1 of Planctomycetota bacterium. Taxonomy (GTDB): domain Bacteria; phylum Planctomycetota; class PLA2; order PLA2; family PLA2; genus JAJFFF01. Next base: position 83,131 of record JAJFFF010000047.1, read on the forward strand.
CCTCGACGATCCCGCGCACTTCGACGTGGCCGCGGCGCCCGGCGACGACCACGAAGTAGCCGTCCGCCTCCAGCCGCTGCGCGGCGTCGTGCACGCGCCGGACCAGCGGGCAGGTCGTGTCAATCAACGACTTGCCGGCGCCCTGCAAGCGGTCGCGCTCGCGGTTGCTGATGCCGTGCGCCGTCACCATCACGGCGACTGTCGGGGGTAGCGCCGTGCGCGACCCCTCGCCGGTCATCGCAAACCCGCGTTCCTCCAAATCCGCGAGCACCGTCGCGTTGTGGACGAGTTCCCCGTGGATCGTGGTGGACTTCGGTTCGGCGATCTCGTGCGCCAGCGTCAACGCGTCCCGGACGCCGAAACACATGCCCATGGCTTCGGCCCGCACTACCTGCATCGTCGCCCCACGGCTTTGCCCTGCAAAGTTTCGTCGCGCAAGATCCCGCTTTGTCTCACCGCATAAACTCCCATTCTTAGCTATCGGTTGCGCGCCGGTTACGCCGGAGCGAAACCTCCCGCCGGTCCTTTTTTGCCGCGTGGCGATTTACTCGTCGCGGGCAGCGCATCGCGGACCACACGCTCCAGCTCCGCCACGTACGCTTCAAACCGCTTGCGACCCTGCGCGGTCATCCGGCACAGCGTTTGGCGACTGCGTTTCCACACTTCGACGAGACCTTCGTCGCGTAGCACCTGGATGTGGCGGCTTAGGTTGCCGTCGGTCAGCGCGCACAGCTCCTTGAGATCGTTGAACAGCAACCCGTTTGGGTTCGTCGCGAGCGACGTCAGTATTCCCAAGCGCGCCTTTTCGTGGAACACGCGTTGTAAGTCGTATGCGTAGCGGCCGGCGTCGTTACTCGGCATCGTGGCGCTCGACTTTCCAGTAGAGGATCGTGGCGGCGAGGATCTGGCCCACGCCGAACGGAACGCCCATCACCAAGGGCGAGAATGCGTTGCTTCCACGGCCCCACGCCACGCAAAACAGGCCGCTCGCGATATACAACACGGCCAGCAAGGGGAATGGCCACGGCAGGATCCGGCGCGACGCCAGCAACCCGAGCCCAAACAGCACTTGCCATAGCCCCGGCAAGACGGCGATCGCTTCGGGGGCGTACTGATACAGCACCCACGTCATCAGTCCGCCGGCGACGACAAACGGGATCAACTGCTCCAACGCCAACCACGTTGCTTGGGCGCGCCACGGATCCGAGTGTGGCGACGAGTACCGGCGGCAGTGCCACACCATCTCGACACCGGCCATCGCGAAACTCACGGCGGCCACACCGATCCAAAGCCCGATGAACGTGGACACGTGCGCCGCCGGCTCCGGCAACCACACGGCCTGCGCTATGGCCGCTGCGAACGCCAGCCCCCCCGAACACGCCGTCGGGAAAGCCCGGTAGCCCCGATACACCTGGGCATCGGCCATCTGGCGTCGGATCTGACTAATTTGGCTGAGCGCGTCACGAAGCTCCATACACCACCTTTACAACGCAAAGTAACCAACCCCAAAGACAAAAAAGAAATCGCACCAACGAACGGCGATGAGACAGAAAACAAGAGAAGCCTCGAACGGGACCTCGAGACCACGTCCCGACGAGGAAACCCAAAACCTCAAGCGGCAACCACGGGCGCGACGGAGACCCCACAGGCAGGACCCCTTCGGGCGGGACCACTTCGGGCGGGACCTTCGGGCGGGACCACTTCTCGGCTGTGGGCTCTACAACTCCTGTATGGGCCGTTATTTATGACTTTCGGCTGCGGGATTTTTCGCGCATCGACGGCTCGGCCACGGCGCCCCGAAAAGCGCTCCTTCTGGCATCTAATGTCCCCGTCGGGGGATCCAGCCACTCCAAGGCGGGCCCCCGCGGAGGACGTTTGCGCGAAAATTCCCGCACGCCGACGTCATAACCAACTTGTTCATAACAATTTACAGCGGCCACGCAGGAGAAGTGGTCCCGGTCCGATAGGCTTTGGCTTATGGATCGGCAGGCTCTTGTTGATGATGTTCGCCTTTCGGCTGGGCGGGCTCTTGGTAGCGACTTCTTTGATCTCTCGGCTACCGATGCGGAGCGGGCGGCGCTTGCGCAGTCGCAGCCTCCTGTCACCGCCAAGATCGCGCAAAACTACGCTGCATGGCGACGGTCGGTCTTGTATGCGGCCGCGTTCCTGCTGTTTATCGCGGCCCTTCTAGAAATCGCCGGGTACGAGTCGGCGGAGGACGGGCTAACCACCCTCACGGTCAAGGCGGCGAAAGCGAACAACCAACGCCTATCGAAAGACGACGCACGGCGAAGAGTGAAGGCGGCGATCCGCGACGAAAACCTCGAGACGATCGACACGATCCCGATGCTCAACCTCTTGAAGTCGCTGATCGTCCTGATCTGCATCTTTCTCGCCGGGCGCCACTGGTCAGACCTGCGTAAGTCACGACGTCTGGCGCGACGCGCGTGGTACGTCATGCTCGGCATTCCGCTGGCGATTGCGATCTACCCGTGGGCGCAGGCGCTCGACCTAAGGCACCTCGCGTCAAACGAGGCCACGGCCATGCGAGCCATGCTCTCGGGCATGTTCGGCCTGATGGCGTTTTTCGCCCTCGGCCCGGCCGTGATCGCAACGTTCGCGGGGATGATGCGCGCATCGATCACACTGAAAACGCTGCTGCACGAAAGCGCGGTCCCCGGTTACGTAACGGCGTTGTTCGCGCCGGTCTATGCGATCGTCATCGTCGTGGTGTTCGCGTTGATCAATCAGATCCAGGCGGACGCAAAGCTCCCGATCGGCGTCGGCTGCATGTTCGGCGCCGCCATGGTCTATCTGTGGCGAGCGAGCGACTTGCTGCGAAGCCACACCAAGGACGAAGCGGTGGACCTGGTGCGCGGCGTACGCCGGACGGCGTTTGTTCTTAACGCGGTGGGCATCGTCTTGATCACACTGTTCTTACTCGACATGAACGGCGCCACGTTCTCCAGCGTCGCGACGTTTTTGGTCACGGCCGGCGGAAACCTATTCGTCTTGGTGGTCGTGGGCTGCGACTTCATCCTCGCGCTTCTGCGGAAAGAGTACGAGCAGGCAAAGGAGTTTCAGAACTCCAAGTTCGCGGCCGAGTTCGAAGCCAAAATGGCTGGATTCACGAAAGCCGGCATGAGCGACCTGTCCACCGCCGAACCCGCGGCCCCCACACCGCCGCCGCCGCCCGCCCCGTAGTCGCATGCCAACCGCCCCTCACGCCGAAGTTTCGGAGGGTGTAACGTGGCGCCGCCCGCTACCATCCAATGGGGGGAGATCAGACATGAAAACATTCGACATCATCGTCCTGGGCGCCGGCAACGCGATGGACGTACCGCGCATCGCCGGCCCCGCGGGCAAGCGTGTGGCACTCATCGAAAAGAGCGCACTCGGCGGCACGTGCCCCAACCGCGGCTGCATCCCGTCCAAACTCTTGATCGCGCACGCCGAAGTCGCCAACACGATTCGCGACGCGGGACGCTTCCACATCAAAGCCAACATCGAAAGCATCGATGCGGACCAAGTCCTCCGCGACGTGAAGTCGTACACGGATCGGTTCGACAACCTGCTCGAAGATGGCCTTCCGGAAAACGTAACGCTGTTCCGCGGCCATGGCCGATTCGTCGATCCGCACACCGTCGAGGTAAACGGCGAACAACTGACGGCGCCCATGATCGTGATCGCGACCGGCTCGCGGCCGCGCCGGCCCGAAGGCATCGAAGCGCCGTACTGGACGAGCGACGAAGTGTTCGCGATCGAAAGCGCGCCGCGTTCTCTGACGATCGTCGGCGGCGGCTACATCGCGACCGAACTCGCCACGTTCTTCCAGGGCGTAGGTGTGCAGACCACCGTTCTCGCACGCGACAACCGATTGCTGGGGTTGGAAGACGAAGAGCTGCAACCGATTATCCGCAAGGGCTTCACGCGCCGCGTCGATGTTCGCTTCAAGACGTCACTCATCTCCGCGCGCCAAGACGGCGACAGCGTCGTCATGACGCTTAAGGATACAGACGGGAACGAAACCGAGCATCGCTCGGAGCGTTTGCTCTACGCCATCGGCCGCGTTCCGAACGCCGACACGATCGGCCTGGAGCACACCGGCGTGACGCTTAACGACCGCGGCTACATCGCGGTCGACGACAACCTGCGCACCAACGTCGCCGGCATCTTTGCGATGGGCGACGTCACCGGACGCCACATGTTCACGCACGCTGCGAGCCTGGAAGCGAAGTATCTCGGCCGTCAACTGATCGGCGAGTCGGACGCGCCGCTCGATTACGGACCGATGCCGCACGCGGTGTTCGCCGACCCCGAGGTCGCCGGCGTCGGCCGTACCGAACAGGAGCTGCGTCGCGACGGCGTCGCGTTCAAGAAGGGCGTCGTGACATACGACGCCGCGACGAAGGGTCGCGCGATCAAAGAGGAGCACGGGCTCGTCAAAATCCTGGTCGCACTCGACGGCACGATTCTCGGCGCACACATCGTGGGCGCGCACGCGTCGATTCTGCTCCACGAGATCATCCCGGTGATGAAGTGGAAAAACCACATCTCATCGCTCACCGAGATCATCCACATTCACCCATCGCTTCCGGAAGTGGTGCGCGGAGCCGCACGGAAGGCGCAAGAAGCGCTCGACTAGCGTCCGCCGACACCAGAAGAGGCACGGCTACCAATCCGCGTCTTTGTTCTTGTCCCACCAAGCCCGCAGCACATCGAGCCCGGCTCGCCGGCCCGCCTTATCCGCGTCGGCGTCGTAGCCGGTGCCCTTGATGTCGAATGTGCGATACGGAAAGAGACCGCCCCACACAGAAGAGAGCGCAAACGCAGCCCCACGCCGTACGTTGAGCGAGTCGTCGTCCATCGCGGCAAGGAGCGGCGTGACGACATTCGGACGACGATAATTGGAGAGCGCCCACGCCGCCGCCGATCGATCCTTTTCCAACGGAGCGCGCAATGCCGCGACGACCACCGGGAGCCCGGTGTAGTCGTCGCGACGGCGCAGGAGCTCGGCCGCCCAAATGCGCTGGGCGATGCTCTTGCCTTGAAGCGCTGTGCGCAACATCTTGTCGTCGACCGCGCCGGCAAACTTGTTGAGCTCCTCCAGCGCGGCTTTCGCGGTGTACTCGTCCTCGTGATCGAGGTGTGCACGCAGTACCGGAAGGATCGCGCGATGCCCGCGCGCGGCGACGAATCGCATCCAGCGCGCGCGCGCATAGTTGTGTTCAATCGTCTTGATGCGTTCGGTCATCGCGTCCAGTACGGCATTGGACAAGGCGACGGATTCCGGAAGCATGTCGGCGATGTTGTACATCCCAGAAAACGTCAACTTCGCATCGCGAATGGAGCGCAGCAAGACGAGTTCGGCCATGGCCGTGGCCGAGCCGCTTCCCAAACAAAACGCCGCGGAGGAAGCAACGACATCGACATCCTTGTCGGTCCAAAGCGTCATCGCTTTCACGGGAGCAACCGGATCACCCTGCTTCGCCAACACGCGAAGGACCGGCCCCAGATAACCCGACTTGACGCCGGGACGAAGAAGCGCGCGCAACGCGGCTTGCACTTCGACGTGGCGCACGAGTTCCAACTTGCGCGGCAGATACGCAAACTCAACGGTCGAGAGACCATCGACCGAAAGCGCGCCACGAATCAGCGGCAGCCCTTCCTTCGGCTTGCCCGCGCGGAGCAGCGCGGACCCCGCACACAACCGTAGGTACGGCGGCTTCGCGGAGGCGAGGTCGCGAAAACCGCGCAGCGCGACCTGTGTCGGAAACATCTCCAACAACATGACGACGTAGTTTTGCCCAATCACGTCGAGTTGCGGGGCGCGCGCAACGAGAGCCGGCACCATCGACGGATGCTTTTTGTTGCGCAAGGCGGTGTAGGCGCGCGAACGCACGCGGTAGTCGCGGTTCGCAAGCTGGTCGAGCAGCGCGTCCCACTCCTGCGCGGTTGCCGCGCGAGCCAAGAGCACGACGCTAAGACAGGCCCCCAAAAGAATCGAACGGCGCAACGGAGCTACCCACCGCCCGACGTCGGGCCGCCGGTCCCGCCACTCGACGGATCCGTCGGCCGGTCCGGTTTGCCCTCGGTCGTCGTGTCCTTACCTGTCGAACCCGGTAACCGGTTGATCGTCCCGGTGGACTTGCCCGTGCCGGTGATCCGCCAGCGCGCGAGTCCCGCGCGCCGAAACGCCATCGCGAACGGCGTGTTTGCATACCGCAACAGGAACGAATCCGAAACGTCACGAAACGCACGCAACGCCGCGTCGGTTTTCTTGCCCCCGGGAAACCGCGCGAACAAAAGCGCCCCAACGCCATGACTAAGCGAGATCGGGCTGGACGAAATGCCGGTCAGGATCGCGGGCATGTACGGCGGGCGATCCGGCGGCGCGAGCGCCTTGCGTTGTATGGCCTTGGGCGCCACGTCGCGGCAAAATGCAACGAAGTACATGAGGTTGAGCCGTGTCAGGTGCGCCATCACGCGCGTGTACTCCGCGGCGGCGAGCGCGCGCGAGCGAGGCCCCTTCATTTTGGCGGCGACCAGCTGATCGAGCCGACGACACACGAGATCACAATCGGTGATCAAGCGGCGCGCCCGATTGATCTCGGCGTTGAGAGACAGCGTGCGACCGATCGGTGCCAAGTTGCCGGTCAAGCGCTTGCTGACCTTGCTGGACCCTGAGAGCGGCGGCCGCCCGAGGACCAGCCCGGAGTTCGCGGCCTCATCCCATATGCGAAAGAGCGCGCGGTAAATCGGATCGCGCGCCATCAGCGCGATCGCCGCGCGCTGTTTTCCGACGTGCGGCTCCAACGCGCGCAGCGCCGCCGCGTTGTACGGATACTCCGGTGCGATCTGGTTCCCGCGGCAGACGATGCAACTCACGCCCGTGATCGTGCACGAGTAGGTGCCCGCCCCGGGGTAGTAGAGATAGACACGCGCTTTCGTCGCCGCCGCGAGACGGCTAAACGCCCAATACGGACGTCCACTCGGGGCATAGCTGGTGGCCGCGCGCATTTGCCCCAGCCAGTACCACGGCACATCCACGAGCACGGCGTCGCCGCCGATCTGCGTCTCCTCGCGCGGCGCTTTCCAACGCGGCTTCGAGATGTAGTGCGAGTCCGCAAGGAACGCTTCGCGCACGACCAACGTGAGTTTTACGCGCGCCCGTTTCAGCGCCTTCGCCGTAGCCGGGAGATCGTCAAACGTGTCCCCGTTTTCCAACGAGAACAAGACGACTTCGCGCGTGCCGCGCGCTTTCGAAAGGGCCTTCGCGACGCTGCGCAAATCCGCAAACACGTTGCGATACGCACCCTTGGCGCCGGCCACGACCGTGGTGACCGCTTTCTCCACCGCCGCTAGGTCCGACGTCGGGGCGACCGCAAAACTCGCCGCCCCGCTTTTCCAGACGGCAAACTGCACCTTGCCCAGCCGCCGCGCGTGGCGCGCAAACGCCGCGTGCAGAGCGCCGGGCAGCCCCGACTTCTGCAGCGACGGGGTCGGATCCAACACCAAGCAGACGGTGCGCGCGCCGGACCCGCCGCCGCCCAAGACGGCATCCAAAACGCGCTCGACGTGCGCCGCGTGCCGAATCGTGACCCCACTCGGCTCCGCGGCCAGCGCCACGGGTCCGGCGGCAGCCAAAAGGGCAATCACAAGCACGCGCATGGAACCCGCCATGATAGCGTTTTTGGCAGCTTGACCGCTGCCCAAGTTCACGTTGCGGTTCGTTGCCGCAGCTACTTGTGCTTTTTAAGGAACGCGGAAACGGCTTCCCAATATCCCTTGTGGTCGTCAAATCGTTCCCAAAGCGCACGCGACCCGTGGTTGCCTTTGGTTTGGGGCACGTATGCGACCTTTTTGCCCTTGGGAATGGCCGCGAAGATCGCCGCCCACTGCGGCTTCTCGTTTTTCGCCGACGTGATGAACACGGGATGCTTCAGGCCCTTCGCGGCGTCGCGCACCCACGTGGCCGGCTTTCCAAAGCGCGTGAAGTACTCGCCGGGCGCAAACGACAACACAGCGTCCGCGAGCTTCGGTTCGCTACCGACGACCTGGAGGACCAGCGCCGACGAGTAGGAACTCCCCCACGCCACCAACTTTCCGCGCGCGTGATGTTTGCGGGCGTACTTCAGCGCCGCCACGATGTCTTGCCGCGCGTCCACAAACGTTGTTTGCTTCTTCGCTTTTTTGGCGCGTGCCACAGTCTCATTCGTGACGCCGTTGACGCCGCCGCCCGAACGCTGATCGATCGCCATGCAGTTAAATCCAAGCGCATTCAACTTCGGCACGATCTCGCGATACTCCCCGCGACTCCATCCGGCTTGGTGACACAAGACGATAAATGGCGTCTTGAGACTCTTGTGCGGAGCGTACAGGTCCGCCGTGATCTTGAGCCCGTCCTCGGAGGCGAACTCAAACTGCTTTGGCGCGGCCGGCTTCTTATCTTTCGCCCCGGCCAGGGGCGACAAACCAAACAACGCGAGCAAGACGAGCGGAGCGTAGGTGTGCATAACCTCACTATGCCGCTGCCAGGCCCGGGCGTTACAAAAAAACCCGCGATTCCGGATTCAACGCTACGATGCGCGGGTGCCGCGCATTCTCCTCCTCCTCACGATCGTTTGGACACTCGGCAGTTGCGGAGCGCGCCAAACCGATCCCGTCACGGGCGATACTTATCGCTCCAACGTCGCCAACGACTTCGCCACACAAGATCGCTGGATCCGCGAGAACCGCATCACGGAGCTGCGGGTGGCGCAAGACGGAGGCATGCTCAATGAGCCGCAAATCAACACGGCGTGCCAGGCCGTGTTCGATGAGATTGTCGCCGCCATTCCCGCGGACCATCGACGCGACTTTCGGTACTCGTTTTATCTGTCGACGTCGCCCGAGATCAACGCGTACACATACGGCGGCGGGCGCGTGCACTGTTTCCTTGGCGCCCTCGCCGCGTGCGACGACGAATCCGAGTTCGCCGGCCTCTTGGCGCACGAGTTGGGGCACAACAGCCACGACCATGTCGGACAAACCAACGCGCGGTCGCGCCGCGTGTCCAACATCTTGGGGCTCGGCGGTGTGCTCGGCCAACCGGGGCGCGCGATCGGTGGCTTGGTCGGCGGCTGGGCGGCCAACATCACGCTGCAAACCTATTCGCGCCGTCAGGAGAACGAGGCGGACCAGCGTGCGATCGAGTACACCGACGGCGCGGGCATCGACCCCGACGGTTTGGCGCGATGGTTTGAAAGGTTGCGGATCCGGTTCGGCGATCAGCGTGTGGCTTTGTTTGCGAGCCATCCGTCGCACAAAAACCGCGTGCGCGATATCCGCGACAGCATCAAGAGCCAGAACCGCACGCGCAAAGGTCGGCGCAACTCGGACCGCTTCGTGGCGGCGCGCGATCGCGCGCGGGTGATCCATCCGTACTACGTCGACTTGCACCGCACGCTCGCCGGTTCCGACGCACAAGCCACCGTCGAAGCGTGCGACCGCGGCATCGCGGCGCTACCGCAACACGCCGCGTTCTACTTTTGGAAGGGCATGCTCGCGGGCACGTCGGACGACACGGCGATTCGGACCGAAGGACTGTTGCTCCTTCGCCGCGCCGCCGAGCTCGATCCCCGCAACTACCTGACGCAGTATCTCGCCGGGCTCGTGGAGCTGTCGGCCGGCCTCTTTGAGGACGCGCGCGACCACGCGACAGCGACGATCGAGCTTGTTCCGTTTTTCCCGACCGCGTTTTATGTCCGCGGCCGCGCCGAACTGGGCCTGAAAAACAAGGAAGCCGCCCATCGCGACTTCGAGCGCGCCTTGGATCTGGTTCCCAACCGCCAAAAGCGAGCCTGGCTCAAAGAGATCGAGAAGGTCGCGCCCGACTTCCGCAAAGGCTAAGGAAGCGGTCCTCGATCGGGTAAAACAACTCGATGCGCTGGAGTTCGCTTCTCATTTTCGTGTCGGCGTGCGCCGGCACCGGTATTCAGAGCCCGCCGAGTGCGACGGAACACACACCGCGCAAGGTAACCGTCGCGTCCGTGCGTGCGGAACGAGCGCACTACGCGCTTGAGCTCAGCGGCGGCGCGGCCGGTCGTCTCGGCGAAGACTTGCGCGCGGGGCGGAGCTGGCTAAACCTCGACGCGCCGCGTGCGTTTTCGTTCGCGAGCGCGGCACTGCTGGCCGGTGAAACGGCGTGGACGGTGAAGCGCCAAACCACCGTGTTCGCGCGCGAGCGCGGCGGCAAGGCCGGCGGGACAGCACTGACGCGCATCGAAGGGCGCGCCTCGTCCGATCCGATCACTGAGATCAGCAAACCGTCGCACCCGTCCGTCGGACTCGGAACCATTCCGACCCAAAGCGTGCGCGTTTTGCTGGGACGCGGTGTCGATCAACTCCTCGACCGCGGCGAAACCGAAGCGATCATTTGGATCGACGTGGTGGACGCAAGCGGCCAACCCGTGCCGTGGCAGTCCAAGCTCGGCGACGCGTACCGACAGCAGTCGCTGGCGCCGGTGCAAGAACTGCTCGTCGAGGTGGAGCGCAACTCGATCAACGATCGGACGTATTACCGCGTGCCGCTCGAACTCGTGTTGCTTGCGGCCCAGAGCAAGCTCACCCGCAACGGCGAGGTCACGACGTTCGTCTGGGAAGGCGTGTGGCGCGGGGCGATGGTGAACACTGCGCCGTCTTACGCCAACGTCACGTGGAACGCTCCGGCGCGACTCGAATACAAGGAGTACGCGAAACCGCGCAAGAGCTTCAGCTTGCTGCGCACCGTCTTCGCGCCGGTCGCGCTCGCTAGCGACTTCGGGGCTGCGTTCCTGGATCCGGAAGCCGACCAGGGACTCTTCGAGGAAACTCGAGACCGCCAAAAATCGCGCCGCTGACGCGCAGAGTCCCCCAGCAAGAACGCGACCCGGGATGCCGAACGGCACACCGGGTCGCTTTTATGGATGGATCTAGTTGATGCCGAGAGCGGCTTCGAGCTCGACGACGTTGCGTGCGAGATCTTTGTCGCTCGGGTGCAACTCCCGCAGCTCCGCGATGATCGCTTTCGCTTTGGTCTGTGCGGCCTGCGACGCATCGGCCCGCGCTTCGGCGGTGTCGTGCATCTGTTGCGCGGCGTCGAACCACGAGCGGCAGGTCTTGAGCTGACCGAGGCGCAAGTGAATCCCAACGGCGTGGCGCTTGGGCGTCACCTGCTCGCGGATCGCGCGATCCACAACAACGAGCGAACTCGAAAAGTACTTCGACGCAGCATCGAAGTCATCGGCGCGACGGCCGCGATCGTGATCGCGCAAACCCGGCAGCGCGGCGAGCATCGCGCGGTCGCGCGTACCCAAGACAAGCTTGTCGTCGAAGTGCACGCGACGCAAAGTCAAGCGCAGATCGTCATCCTCGATCGCATCGTTGAGACGCGTGTTCGCCAGATCGCGCTCCGCGGTGACGCGCGCGAGCTCCGCTTCGGCGTTGGCGAGATCAACACGCAAGCTGCTCGAGCGAAGTCCTTCGACCTCAGCGCGAACCGCGCCTTCGCCGCCGGCAGACGCCTGCACGTCGTTTTGATTCGACGCCGCCGTCGCCGCCTTCAGCGCTGCCTCTTCCGCCTTGAGCGTGGTCTCAAGATCGATGCGTAGGCGCTCCGCGTTCGCCGCAGCCGACTTGTGGCTCTCGGTGGCACGCGACGCTTCCTTGATGCGCGCTTCCACGTCTTCGGACGTATACGTCGCGCGGGAACTCTCACCGAGCTGTTCAAGATCGGCGAGACGCCAGTGGCACATCGCCTTTAGGACAAGTGCCGTCCCGAGCAAGCGCTCTTTGCGCAACGCGGACTCGTGGCTCTTGATTTCTTTATCGAGCAGCGACAGGCTAACGCGGTAGTCCGTCGATGCGGTCGATTGACCAAGCATCGAAAGCTCATCGCCGTAGCCGCGCGCCTGCATCTGCCGCTCGGCGGCCGACGCTTTCGAAAAATGATCCTGCGCCTCTTGCATATGGCGCGTGGTGGTTAAGCATCCAGCGCAAACAAAAAGCGCCAAACAAAGCGCTCCCGTCGCGCGAAGTTTTGCGTGCAACATGGGTTGTCTCCTTACGTACCTATCGGCGGCTCCGCGCATAGATGTCCACACACGAAGCTGCTTTCGCTGCGGGCACCCCCGCGGTTAAGAGTCTCTTTTCGGCGCCCGGCCCTACCCTCCGGCGCGCAACGCGGACCCGCGCGATGCCGCCTGCGCGAGCCTGCGCGGCGGCGTTCGCCCCTCCGTTGTGCGTCACGAGCACCCTACCGCCCGGTCCGCGGAGGAAAAGCTCATCTGCCCGACGGGCCGGAAGAAACCGCTCGGATCGGGGCCCGCGCCGTCTCAGACAGGGACGCCCCGGCCGGAACCGGCGCGTTAAACCGCCTCCCCGGACAGAAGATATAGCGTGGGCAGGAGCGCGCATACGCGGGCGCCGTCATCGCAAAAATCGCGCTTCAACGCTTGATCTTTGTCGAAGTACACTGCTTTCCAGCGTGCGAGAACTGTTCGTCGTAACCCATGCCGAGGCCACGCACCACGTGGACGGCCTCGTCGGCGGATGGTTCGATTCGTCGCTGACCGACCGCGGGAAACAGCAGGCGGACGCGCTCGCGCAGCGCCTGAAGACGATAGTTGGTTCGCGCGCGACGCGTCTGATCGGTTCCGACAAAGCGCGAACAAGGGAGACGGCCGCGCCGATCGCCGATGCACTCCAGCTCACATACGAAGCAACCAGCGACCTACGCGAAATGAGCTACGGCATCGCGGAGGGGAAGTCGCAGGAGTTCCTAAAACGCCACTACACGCACGCGCCGCAAGACAATCGCATGGACTTTCGCAGCATCGAAGCCAGCGAAACCAAACGCGAGTTCGCAACGCGCATCTACCGCGCGATAGAAGAAATCACAACCCGCGAAGACGAGGTGCAGATTGTGGTCACCCACGGATTCGCGCTGACGTTCGTGATCGCTGCGTGGGTCAAGATGCCGATCGACCACGCGGGATGGATCCATGTCGCGACATCGCCCGCAACGATCGCGCACCTCGCCGAGGACGACGAGTGGAGCAACCGAAGCGTGCGAAGCCTCAGCACGTAGCGCGCAGCAAGACGCGTTTCCGAGTCAAAGCCCGACAAGGAACCAACGTTGTTCTAAACTACCGACAACCCCGGCGGAGGGATGTCAGAGTGGCCGAATGAGCTGGTTTTGAAAACCAGTGGACGGTTTTCGCCGTCCCGGGGGTTCAAATCCCTCTCCCTCCGTTTTACCCCGCTGGGCAGGCTGTTTTCTCGCTTGCCCAGCGGGTTTCCCGTACGGCTCGACGCGCTCTACTTGATGTTGCTTCACGTCGATACACGTTGCTCGGCATCGCTTCCCGTCGCCCTTTAAGGTGTCCGGCAAGGTGTCCAAGGTGTCCACGCTATGCGCTTAGCGCGGCGCTCATCTTCTCCGCGTGCTCAATCAGCCTCTTGGGCCGAACGGTTGTGTATGTCGCGGCGGTCGATGCTGCGTCTTGCCCGAGCTGCGCTCCGATGCTGTGATCGTCAAAACCAAGGTCGCGCAGAATCGATCGGGCGGTGTGACGCAACGAGTGCCAGTCGGCCCGTTTCAACTTCGCGACCTCGTCTCCGACGACCTTGTGCACGGCGACCGTCTCGGCCTTGGCGCACCGTGCGAGGACGCGCTGAAGCGTGGAGCACAACCGCCGATTGGCCCATCTGCCGCCGCGCGGGCCTGGGAAGAGATACATTGAAACTACGTCCTTCCGGCGGGCCTCTCGAAGCGCCTCGGCAATCTCCGGCACGAGGTAGGCCCGTTTGGTCTTCTTGCCGGTCTTCTCCGCGTGCGACGTCAAGGGCTCGATATACGGGGCGCCCGTCTTGGCATCGTGGAGATTGGCCCACGTCGCCGACCTGAGCTCGTCGCGCCGCCAGCCGGTTGTCACAGCTCCCAACAGCGTCAACACGAACGCAGGCGACTCGTGGGCCCTGGCGTCCGCGAGGAACGCCTTAACCTCGGCCTGAGTGAACGCGGTGCGCTCCATGCCAGCCTTGGCGCGGCGAGCGAACCACTTGCGCGTCGTAATGAACGGGTTTTGGGCGTCGTCTCCGATGCGCTCTTCGCACTGCGCCCAGTCGAACACGTCGGACGCCAGCGACAGGTCATTTCGGATGGTCTGCGCCGCGCGCCCCGCCTTCTCCCTCGCGCGGCACCAATCCCGAAGGTGCGCCCGCGTGACTGCCACGATTGGTAGCGCCGTCCAGCCTGCCCGGAGAATCGAATTCGCCCGGTAGCCGTTCGCTTTGCTCGTGGACTCTTTCTTGCCCGCTCCGGTGTCGGCTTTGTACTCGGGCCACAGGCTCGCCCATGTGTCGCCCGTCTTTGCTGCGGCCAGCGTCGCCGGCTTCACGTCGTCGCAGACGATGGCGACCGCGTTGGGCAGGCTTGCGCCCTTCACAATCTCGGCGTCCACGAGAGTCAGGAGCGCCGAGCCCGCGGCCTTGGTCTTGCATCGACGCATGAGGGACCGCGCCTTTCCGCCGTTGTCGGTCCAGCGCCACCGAATCCACCATCCCTCGCGGCCTTTTCTGCGCCCGACCGTGCCTCGTGCTCTTCGTCTGTTTTTCATCGAATCAACCCTCCCCGAATCAAAAAACGGGAGGGGCGCGGGTGTCCCCTCCTTTGGTCACTTATCTGCGCAAGAACGGAAACGCGGGATGCCTTGCTAAATAGCTAGAAAGCCCCCTTCCGCGTCCAGGCGTATTTACGTACTCGTGCGCTAAAGGGTTGATTCGGCAGCGAATACGAGGTTTTCCGCCTGTGTGAATCTTCGTTACGGCTATCCACCTACTTTCCTCTAGAAATGTTCTTAATAGGTGGCCCTTGGATGCGTTGCCCTTGAATCTCGCCTGATTGAGCGTGCTCCAGTCGAATTCAGGGCCGTTGCTGAGAATCCAAGGCAGCACGCGAAGCGCCTCCCTTCGCTCCGCTTTTGCGCCTAACCCCTGATCCTTCAGGGCAAGCGCATGGTCAAACGATGTGCATGCGATCTCGATAGCCGAGTGGATGCAGTCGATACCGATGGCGACGTCTGACGGGTGCGTCATTTCGTGGTGGCGCGCAACGTGAATCAGTCCGGCGACTCGCGCCGCCAGGCCAGCAATCTTGGAAAACTCGGCGCCGTACTCGTCGTAATCGGCACCGGGCCTAATCTCGACTTCCACCGCATTGTGAAACTCGACAAGGAGATGAAACGCGGCCGGCTCCAAGCGAAGCGTCTGCTTTTCCTCCGGCATCGCCAGTATGTCGCTCACGCACCGCTGAAAGGCACTCCGTACGTTCGCAGGGATCTTCGGCGGCAAGTTGGCCGGGTCAATGATGCGCGTCCCTTTGCGTGTCTCCGGGAAACAGAACAACCAACGCGCCCACAGGCCCCGCTCCTCCGTGCCTGGCGTCGCCAAGAACTCTCGAATCTTTGAGGGTTGCGCCGCCACGTAGACGGTGGGGCACGGCTTGATGCGCTGTTGGGCGTTCACTTTGTCCGAGCTGCGGCCGACACGCCCCCGCGCAATAAAATCACCATTCCAGCCGTTCAACAACCACTCGAAATTTCCATTTTCGTCGCCGTACCTTCCAAACGAATTGGAGAGGACCGAACCCTCATCCGACAAAACGTAGAGCCTGCCGCCCGTGCTCGCCATCCGCTGCACGACAAACTCGGCCGTAGCGTCGCCCACAACAAAGTCGGGGTGCCGAGGGTCGGCTAGGCTCGCCGCTGTTTCGAGGCTTTGGCGCGCGTCCGATTTCTTTCCGTCGTCGTGCTCCTTTTTGGCTATGCCCCTTAACCTCCCGCGCTCGAGTGTCGCCTGCTCCAGAGCAGCCGCGTACCGGGGAAGCTCGGCGGTTACAAAGTCGTCAAAAAACGATCGGTAGTGGGCGATGCTCGCAGACTTCCGTTCGCCCGACGCAAGTGCGGCAGCGCAATAAATGTTCAATTGCTTCTCGTCCCATGCCCCGCACTCAACGAGGAACTTGTCGCCGGCCGCAGCGGCAATGCACGAAAGCCCGAGCAGCATTGATACCGACGGGCTTTGGTTTGTGTAAGTGGCCTCGGCGCTCGTGAAGTCGAATAGCGCAGGCGCGGGCGCGAGGCATTCAAGCCGAAACGACGGCGGGACCAAGCGGAGCGGCACAGGGGCGCCCATCGGCTCCGTTGATGATTCGGAGAAGCACTCAAACGCGTCCGGGCGCTCCCCTCGGCTGTGTAGTTCGCAGTCGTCGATTGATCGCGGGCTCGTCATTTTGTCTCCGGTCGTGAACGTCGCGCATCCACGCGCGGGATAAGTGATTCGATGATGCGCTCGGCGTACGAGTCGCCAGTGCGGTCCGGGTCGGTGCGGACAGCGCATTGCGCAGCGTCCGGAACGCGAGCGGCGATCTCTGGGCTCCATGCCCCGGAGAACACGCCGATGATTAGCTCGCCGTACGGGCGGCGGTGCTCCCACCTATTCCCGATACGGTTCGCCCAAGATGCAAGGTCGCTATCGCCCTCGACGATGACGATGCGCAAGGGGTCGGCCTCGATACGCTTCGGGCGCTTCCCGGTGCGTAGCATCTCTACCGCAGCGGGCATCGCAAGCACGGAACCGGACGGACTAAACCCAGCGGGGTTGATCGCCTTGCGTTCTGATTCGCCCTCGACACGACGGGCACGGAGAGAAACCATTTCCCCGGCGGCGTCATAGAGCGGGAACAACAGTCGGTGACCGCTTTTCGTCCACGGCTCACCGCCAAACCGCGCCCATCGAGGAACGCGTGCGCCTCGCGGCGCAACGCGCGCAACGCCCTCGCGGTCAAGGTTCGCTGGATCGATGC
This sequence comes from Planctomycetota bacterium, assembly GCA_021776785.1. GTDB lineage: Bacteria > Planctomycetota > PLA2 > PLA2 > PLA2 > JAJFFF01. Next base: position 100,016 of record JAJFFF010000047.1, read on the forward strand.
TCCGTTTCTCGCACCACGCACACGCGGCGGCGTCCGACGCGACGGGAACAGCGCGCCCCCAAAGCTCTTGTAGCTCTCCACGCGGCGGACGCGCTTTATGGTCACGCTTCGGGCGACTCGGGTTGCGTGGCAACGGCGGCGGAAGCGTGCTCCCGCGCAAGTCATCTAGGGCCGTATGGAACTCCACGCCGCGGCTCCATTGAATGAAGTCGAAACAGTCGCCGCCCGTGTCGCACGCGTAGCATTTCCACCGCTGGGAATCCGGCCACACCTTGAGCGCAAGTCGGCCGTGCTCTTTTCGGGGGCACGCGGCAAGGAACGCCGAGCCCTCGCGCTTGAACTCTCCGACTGTTTCTTCAACGAGCGCAACGATGTCGGTACGCGCCTTCACGCTCTCGACGGTTTCTTTCTCGACCTGTTGGTAGCGGGCGTGATCGCGCAACGCATCGCGCACGCGTTCGGTTCGGTCTTGGCAGATCATGTGCCACGACCATTTCGGATCAACTTGCGTAGGTGCTCGCGCTCGACATATCGAACGCCAGCAACCTTTACGGCAAGAATCTTGCCCTTGCGCACGCGGTCGCGCAACGCGGGAACTGAGCAGGCGAGAATCCCTGCGGCCTGGGCGAACGTCAACAAGAACGGCCACGTCTTCGGCTCTTGGGTCGAGAGACTCATAGCGCACCGCCCGCGAGTGAGATTAACCGTTCGGCCATCGCGAAGGGCACGGCATGCGCACCGCACGATTGGACTAGGGCTTCGTCGAGACGCGTTGACGGGCTACGTTTCCGTGCCGCGTCGATCGCGCACAGAACGGACGCAGCCTCGCGGCTTACACCATCACGACGAGCGCGAGAGTGTGCTTGGAGTAGCGTTGCAATCCCAGCGCGGCGGAAAGCTCGCCTGTGCGTTAGCTCAAGTCTCCGGCAACGTGCCGCCGCTTGAGGTCTTGTCTGCGCGTTCATAGCGCACCCCCGGTTCCGTTGAGCAACGAGCGTTGCCTCGATCGCGACTCGTCCCGTAGAGCTTTCGCCGCGCTCGCCTCGTCTTCTTTCTGCCGACGCCGCTTAAGCACGAAATACTTGAAGTTCGTAAACGTCGTAACGGGCGCAGAGTTTTCTAGGAACGGCTGCCCGTAATCTCCCGCTAGGAGGTTCGCGCGGGCCTCCTCAACGTCGATACCAAGCACCTTCGCGATGACAACCTCGTCTAAGGTGCTCGCGATTCCGTCAAACTTGACCAAGCCCATCATGCGACACCTCGACGTCGGTAGGCATGCAGGCGCGCAGAGCGGTTTCTACGGGGCTTGGAGCGGATGGGCCCGAAGTGTCGGGCGTGCCAGCGGCGGGAGCCGCTTCCGTACCACCAGAACGGCGGTAACGGGGGGTCGTCGTCGGCTGGGCCTTTTGGGCCAGGTGGCGATTCGTTGGAACTGTTCGATGTGCTCGACGGTGTGGCGGAAGACGTCGCGGGACGCGGGGCGCGGTTGCGCATGCGATTCCGGCTCGGCATCGGCGATACGTTTTTGCGGCGAGCCGGCGCCCGTCGGGGTGTCCGAGTTCTCGCGAGGTCGTAGCGTCGCTGGGCTTCTTGATGCGCCGCCATCGCGCATGCGCGAATCATCCGAGACGCTTCCTCGCCTTCCTTCGCTTTGGCAACGGCAGCTTCGATCTCCGGTTGGCTTACGGTGTTGCCGCAAATCTCCCGCACTTCAAGTTCCCGAAGAGGCTCTAGACCCTTGAGTCGTTCGGCCTCAGCGAGATCATCGCTGCGCTTCAGGTTGTACTCGGTCAGTGCGAGGCGCTCCTCTTCCGTGGCAAGCTCGGAGTCGTCCCGTTCCGAAACTAAGTCCGGTCGTTGAGCTGCGTCGTAGAGAGCCTCCAGCCTCTTCATGCGCGAGAGGTTCTCTGCGCTCGCATCTCTTTCGCACTCGTCGATCGCTCGGACCCAAGCTTCTCCAAGCGCGACGACTCGCGCGCCATAGTCGTCTTTCGTGCGTGTACTCGATGTTACACTCATCGCTCTTCCCTTCTGGCCGTGTGCCGCCCAACTTCGTCGTTGCGGGCGGTACGCGGCCTGTTTTGTTTCTAGCTAGCGATCGGGCGCCGCTGCCTTTCAAGTCCTGCAACGAAGTCGTCGCGAGTGATGAGCATGGCGGCTCCATCCCGAATGGTCGGGCCAAACACACCATCGGCCATACGTCTTAAGGCAGTACGCGGTGAGCATCCGAGCACACTCGCAACGTCTTCCTTGCGCATGTAATAGGGCCACGAGCTCGGCTCTCGCGATCTGAGATTTTGTGTGTTTTGCACTGTGTATTCTCCTGACTCTGCGTCCAAGCCTAGGCCCCTGGTAACTGTGTCAAGACCAAAAGTGACGAAGGCTGGCTTGGAGTTGAGGCTATGTGTTCGCCCACGCTGTCAAGCGTGAATTTCCGGGCACGCTGACACCGTCTGACGTGGGGAAGTTAGCGGCTTGCTCCGGTCGTCAACCCCAAATCCGAGAAACTGCTGCGCCCCACAAAACACAGACCGGCGCTCGTGTCAGACCTACCCGTCCGACACAGGTAGCAGCTTCCTGTCAGTGCGTCGCACGGTACGTGTCATCGCAGTCAAATGGCCACGACCGAACGCGTTGGTCGGGATTCGCGCTACGTCGTACACTCCCACGCAGGAGGTGGATATGGCGAATCCGAAGCATGTGGAGTTGGTTAGGAGCGGGGCGAGCGCGGTTGAGGCTTGGCGAGCGAGCAACCAAGCGAGCCGCCTAGACCTGTCTGGGCGCAGACCTTCACAGTGTCGATCTGCGAAACACCAATTCGCGAAGCGAACTTGAGACAGGCGGATTTCGGTGATGCAAGACTGCGCTGCGCGGATTCTCGAGCTTCTACTCTTCGCGTTCAATGGGCTCCGAGCATTCGGTTATGTGGTTCGTCGCGCCGATGCGCGAGGCCGAGGAACGATCCCACGTGTCGCCGGCGGCCAAGGGAGACTACTTGAGGCTGTTTGCCGTTCACCGCTACGGCGTAACTCCCCTGTTCTACTTGTCGGCGCTCCCGTTCACTGTGCAGCTGATCGACGTTCTGACGTCGACGGTTTACTTGCCGAAGTAGCTTGGGCGTCTCGATCCTGGCGCAGAAGGTTGCGCGGCGGAGCTAAGGTGGCCATTCGGCGTTAAAGTGTTGATTCGAGTTTGACGTGAACTGCCAAGTCCAGATACGCTCTTGTCGTGTTAGATGTGATCTCAGCAACGCTTGCATGCCTAGGCGCGGTCTTGGTCATTCCAGAGCTGTGGAAGGGGCGGGCAAAGCCGGTTCTTGGCCGGAGATTGAAGCTCTCAGAGAGCGCAGATGAAATGCTCAGACGGGCGCTGGTAGCAACCTTAGATGGCAATGAACAGCTGGCTCGGTCATGCTGCACGGAGGTAGAAGCACTAGGCGCAGCGGCTAACACTGAAGATGTGGTGGCGGGGAACCTCATTCGAGGAGCACGTCGACGCTCGTCTGCGCGTGCTCGTTGGGGGCTCGCCTGCTTCGTGTTCAGCTACGTCCTGCAAACTCTGGCGCGAGTGATGCCGATGCTCTGTGATGTCGCGTCGTAGGCCGCGAGTGCAAACCGTGATGCCCGCTACGGCGGTGAATACTGCAAAGACCCGACGTGGAGTCACGGCGACACTAACGCACGTGTCTAAGCTGCAACGGGCAGTGGCTCGGGGTTCAATCCACTACGACATGAGCAAGGTGCAACATTGGGATCCGTGCATGACACTCCTTCTCATGCGTCTTGCGAACAGTGCTCAGCACTCGATAACCGTCACGCTACCAATGCGCGACGCCTGTATGCGCTGGCTCGACGACGTAGGACTCTTTGGGGACGAGCGCGGTAGTCCGACAAAGAAGACCCTCCGGTTGCGCCACCTTCGCTCAGAAACTGAGCTCTACGACGAGATCGAGCAACTCCTCGAGTTCTTGACGACTTCGGATGCGTTAGATGCGCTCTCCGCGTTAAAGTTCAGCTCGCTTCTGAGCGAGGTGCTGATGAACACTTTTCAGCATAGCGGCCAAGGCGGCACGCTAAAGGGAGCTCTAATCTGCGGTCAAAGCTACCGACGAGCCCAGCACTCCATGGTCGCGGCCGTCGACTGGGGGGACACGATTCCAGGAACAATGTCAGGTGCCGCCCACTACAAAGAACTCACCATGTCCGACAGCGAGTGGATTCGATTTGCGACAAAACGTGCAACAACTGCTCGATCTACGCCGGAGAACCGCGGGTTGGGGCTGGCAAGCATATGCGAAATGGTTGATAAGTCGGGTGGGACGATCCACATCGTCTCGAGGCGCGGTTTCTTTACTAGAGCAAACGGTAGAGAGACGGTAGCCGACTTGTCGGACCGGCATGAGGAACTAGATGGTACTTTGGTCGTTGTGGACCTGAAACCCCTGGACGAATAGGATCGACATGGCGAACGACATGCAGATCGAGGAACTCATAGCACGCGATGTAGTCCCTGGTGTTGATCCGGTCACCGATGGGAAAGCGTTGGGGCGAGCCGTGCTAGAGTGCCTAAAGTTCGGTGCCGACCGCGTAGTCGTCGACGTCGATGGGCTAAGGCTCGGGACGCTGAGCAGTTCATTTTTCAACATGGTTGCCGACGTCGTGCTTCGAGCAAAGAGAGATACGACGCTGAATGATGTTGTTGAGTGGCGTTCGCAGAACCCAGTTGTAATGGATCTCGTCCTCTACTGGACAGCTCCCTAGCTGGCCGGCACGAAAACGACGAGGTCAGCTACCTCGGCTTCAATCTGCGCCTCGCGTAGACGCGTTTCATCGCGCTCATCCGCAACACAATGCCGACACCGGCTGGCGAGTTCGCACGACGCGGTAGCAGCCAGGAGCGGTGCACACGCGCGGCACCTTGCGGGGACGGACTCGCGACGATCGTTCCGGCCGACGGACACGCTGGTTTGGAGTTGGGTGGCTCACGAGGCGCGCTGGCTTTCTTCGAGAGCCGGCCAAGCTCGCTCAAACAAACGAACTTCGTCGTCATCGTTGCGAACGCGTCAAACGATCCTCGCGTCGGGTCGTGCTTGCTCGCAGCTCCCAGAAGCCGCAACGCAGCTTCCTGCGCAATCGCCCAGCGCATCAAAAAGCTGATTCGTTCGTTCGGTCAGTCCTTGGTTTTCCATCGCTCGCAACTCTCCCCCGTCAAAGGCTGACCAACTACGCGAACCGCAAAAGTGGCGACCCGCGTACGCCGGGGGGGGGGGCGACGCCGCGAGCCACCGTAAGCGGGCACGAGTTTGCGATCAAGCCTGCATAATTTCAAACTATCGTTCGCGTATGAGTATGCACGTAACATATACCTCGATATGGCGACCGACCGAACAAACCTCGAAAAACTAGTCCCCAAGCAACGCGCGTTCGTACTTGGAGTCGCGGGCGGACTACACGCGTCGGAAGCGGCGCGCGCCGCCGGGTACACGCAAAAGAACGCCCGGTGTGCGGCAACAATCCTCTTGAAGCACCCGCGCGTCGTTGTCGCCCTTCAAGACGAAATCGAAATGCGCCGGCCACTTCTCCAAAACGATGCCGCCGCGGAACGCCGTGTCCTCGCGCGCGCTATGTCAATCCTGAGCGAAGAGCTCGACAACGAATCCCCGTTCGTGCGCATCGCTGCGGTTGATGCAGTAGCGCGTCTCTTACCGCGATTTCGCAAGGCAAAGAAACGAGGGCGCCCGAAGAGCACGGCCGCAACGCGCAAAGACAAAACGAGCAAGCCCGCCCAGCGAAGCCGGAGCGCAGCATGACCGCCGAGCCCGGCAAGACGCCCGCGTTCGATGCGCTCAACGAAAAGCACAGGGCGGTTGTGCGCGGACTCCTTGCGGGTCTCGATTATGACGCCGCAGGTAGTCAGGCCGGATACAAAGGGGCGCACGTCAAGTCCACCGTTTACAAGCTGACGCAGCGCGACGACGTGAAGGCAGCTCTTGCGGAAGCGAGCGAAGAACGCGCGGCCGTGATCTTTAGTAGCGGCGACAGCATAGAGAAGTCACTCGCGAGCGGCCTAGAGGTTGCGAACCACGCAATAAAGAACGGCAAGAACACAGCCGAGAAAATGAAGGGCGTGGAACTGCTCGTTAAAATCCACGCGCAGCTACCCAAGACGACGCCCGTCTTCGAGTACAGGCCACTCAGCAAAGAAGACGAGGAGCGCATGGCTCGACTATGCGTCAAGCGAAACCCCAAACTGTTTGAACGGCTCTTGCGGGAAGCTTCAGGGGCAACCAACCCGGAGCGCACCGCCGCAGAGACCGTCGGAGCAGGTGCCGAATGACACTCGTTACATCGTGGGAGACGACTTCGTAACTAAGCCTATCGCGATGGCGCACGTTCCCGCCACCGGAGACACGGTCAATATTCACCGGCCGCAGAACGCCCTGGCCTGCATCGTTGTCGCGCGACACTGGAACGTCGCAAAAGACGGCGTCGACGTCACTCTCTACCTTTCAATCAAGGAAAAGCACGACCACGTCGAAAGCCTCGTAAGCGAAGCGCAGCGAACGCACGACGAAAACACCGACTCGGCATAGCGGGCCAGCGCGTCCGATTTTTTTGCTCGCGAGAGAAGCCCTGTAGAGCGGCGAAACCGCAAACGCCCTCAGAACGCACCCCCCCCTGCCCCAAGGAGACGTTTGACCTAGCTCGCGTGATCGCCCATGCTCTGCGCAATGGAGAGCATCACACTGCTACTTGCAAAACACGCGCACAAGGACACAGAGACGACATTCTCGGCGCTCCGTGTCGGCGTTACGGGGCTAGACGTTCGCGGCGACAAGGCTCGGCTGGACCACTTCGCGATCGTACGTGCTCGAATGACCGCAATGGATGCAGGCGATCACGTCCTGCACCTCCGTTGCCTGCCGAGTGGGGGTGGCGCTCCGCTGTTTGAATACCAGTACGAGTTTTCAGGACGCGAAACAACCGGCACCGCTCTCTGGGTTGAGCGGCTTCGCGACGTACTTCCCGTTGGTCGCTACGTACTCCAAGCCCAAATCGACGATGGAATCGACTCGCGATGGCCGTTTGACGTTGCACATGTCAGCTAGCGGCATGTGCGCGGGTTGACGACGCCGCGCCGTCGAGCGCCCGCTTGATCCGCCGTGCAACCGAGTCCGTCCGCCCGATGCGCGCGACGGTTCCGCCACGTATCACCTACAGCGGTACTGCGATGAATTCGAGTTCGCTGGAACACGCTTGTCGTCGTTGGGCCTTTGTCGCTCGCACCGATTCCTATAGATCAAGCTCTACGGGCTGCGATGCAAGCCGAGCCTCCGAAAGAAGATACGGAGAAAAAGAAGGGGCGAAAGCCCAAAAAACGGCGCTAGCCGGTCGCTCCAGACCGATAGCCTTGGGGTAATGCTCAACGGTCCCGTCCGGGGGCCGCTCCTAGTCTGTTCTCGCGCGATGACGGCGCGAGCGCCCGGTCCTGCTGCTACGGGGCCGGGTGTTTTTGTCCGTGCCGTCCATAGGCTGGATCAAAAGTAGGTTGGTGTCCCCAGCTTGCGTCGTGCATCTGTCGTAGCAGCGGGTGTTGGTAGCGCCAGAAAAAGTCGGGGGCGAAAGCAACCTCAGTCTAGGAGAGGCAGAGCATGCCCATTCAGCCCAACGCCAGTGGTCCGTTCACTGAGAGCGCGATCAACCAGGTTCTTAATCTCAGCGGAGTCTATGCGTTGTACCGTGGCAACGAGTTGACGTACTACGGCAAGAGCGTGACTGTGCGCGACCGGTTGCAGGAGCACCGGCGCGGCGAAGACGGCTACTGCACTAAGACTTCCACTCGTTTCGCCGTCGAGTACACCACCGCTCCGACCGCTCGCGAGCGGTCTCTCTTGCAGGAATTCAAGCGCGCTTATGGTCGCTTGCCGCGCTGCAACAACGTGATGCCCTAGAACTTCCCGCCGACCCAGCCTGGGTTCGGACACTCCGATACATGAGTGCCACCATCGCACTCAACGCCGTCGTGAGAAAACCCGATCTCCCGGTTCCCGAACGGAACGGCGTCCCCGGTGATTATCAGCCGGGGGCGCCCACTCGGACGCAGCTCGAACTGTAGCGTTAGGCCAGTCACCTCATCGCGGACGATTTGCTCCTTGATCGTCCACTCCTCGCCGTTCGGCTTCACTGCGCCCATGTCCATGTTGTCGTTCATCGGTTATCTCCGCGTGAATCGGCAGTCGGGGCCATCGCGCTAGCCTGTCAAGCACGGCGACTCCCGGCCCAGTAGTCAATGGGCGGAAGCGCGTAGGCGTATAGGTGGTTCCTCATGACAGGAACCTACCACGCTCGTTTTCGTGATCGCCACGGCGGGCCTTGCTTTTTGTCGTGGCCGGATGCCCCACGCCTCGAAAAAGTGGATTGTTGCGCTTGGGGGTTCTGTGCAGATTTGGCGAAACGGGAGTAACGATGTACCCCCCGTCCCCCTCCCTGAGCCCGCTCAGGGCACCACAACGGCGAGGCGGCGCGCTACGCCACTGCCGAAGCCTTGGCCGCCTCATCCGGTGCGATCGCCGCACGGCGCGCGGCTGTCCGCAGGATCGCCTCCACGGTGCCGCGCGTGAACGATCGCCCGGTGCGCGGGTTGCCGATGCCCTCGCGGGTGAGCGCCTTGGCGATCCGCTGCGCGCCGTTCCCCTCGGCCTTGATCGCCTGCATCCGGGCGAGGATGGCACGCTCGGCGGCGACGGGAACCTCGCGCCCATCCTCGAAGCGATAGCCCCACGGCGCGCGGCCGGACGTGCGCTTGCCTTGCGAGCGAAGGTGGGCCAGCGCGTACCGCGTCCGCTCGGCCGTCGTCTCGCGCTCCATCTGAGAGAGCAACGACAGGATGCCCACCACGAAACGCCCGTTGGCGCTCTGGGTATCTAGGTGCTCTTGGATGCTGTGGAGTTGCCAGCCCTGCCGGTTCGCCTGCGCCACGAGGCTCAAGATGTCCGTCGTTGTACGCGAGAGGCGGTCCAGCTTCACCACCACGATGCCAGCAGCGGTTCCCGTCTCAACGGCGTCGAGCGCCCTCAGCAGGCCAGGACGGGCGCGCAGCGTCTTACCGCTGATTCCCTCGTCGCTCTCGATACCGCCGAGCGTGAGCCCGTGCGCTTCGACGTACGCATGAATGCGGCGACGTTGCTCGTCTAGGCTGACGCCCTCGCGGGCTTGGTCCTCAGTGGAGACGCGGACGTACCCGAGCACGGCGGGTTCGGTGGGAGTAATTGGGGCAGTTGATCGCATGGAATTACTACCTACGACCGAGCGGTCGTATTCGTTTTTTCCCACGAGTACCGCTCACGAGCCCCCCGGCAAACCACGGGACACGGCGGGAGCGCGCCGTGCATTCTGCATCGTCCGTTGCCGGGCGCGCTCTTTGTGTTTGTCCCAGACGGCGATGCCCGGCGCGTGTTCGGGCGCAGCAGCACGAACGGACGTCAGCGGTGAACGTCGGCCCGCGGTAGGGAGGATCGCCCGGCCCGGGTTCCCCGTCACACCTCACGGCATCGATTCCCGTCAATCTATATCCAAGAACGTTGATCCCCGTCGATAAGCGTAGGGCTCTGTGCATCTCCGGTAGGCCAAACACCGTTGCATGGCCAACAACACCTCAGACCCTTTTTAGACTTTCTAGCAATGGGTTCCGTGTCCCCGCATCTTTGACCCTGTTTTGCCCTCTCAAGTAGTCAAAAACATAGATAGATAGGGGCTTCAAATTCCGTAATAGCCTTGAGGCTACTTTGACTAGAAAGTCCATCCGGACACCCAATTTAGGCCCTTTCTAGCAATATCCAGGGGCTTTCTAGTTAGGCGATGCGATGGGCACGGCGAGCGTTGTGCGTGGCCTACGGTGTCCGGCTACGGTGTCCAGTCAATCGACACGCTTGCAATCGCTTGCGACTTCGCGGGTTACGTCAAAGTCTCTCCGGTATTGAAAACCAGTGAGCCTTTAGGGGCTCGGGGGGTTCGAATCCCTCCCAGCCTCTTTCATGCTCCAGCGCCGGTCCTTGCGTGATCGCGCCATCGGGCACTTCGCTTCCGATTCCCGCATCGCGGCCTCCACTGCTAGGATCCTCGATCACATGCGCACCGCTGGGTTCGACCGATTCCTTTCATTCGTAGCGGTCGTCTTGCTGGCCTCGTGCTCGGAACAGACCGCTAGCGAGCCGGGGTCGGAGCGCGTCACCGGAGCCCCGAGAACGGTAACCGTGCGCGTCACGATCGAGCAGCCCGGCGCCGCGACCGAGGAGTTGGATCGCCGGCTGCTCGACGTCACATCGATTCCGGGCGTCCTCCACAGTCGATCAATCGCACGAGCAGAATACGGCCATATCGACTTGCAGTTCGAGGCTTCCGAGAAGGAAGCGATCGCACGAACGAGCTCTGTCGAAGGAGCGGCTGCACGGCTCCTCGAAATCCGATGGGCGACGCTCTTCCTTACCAGCGAAGGGGATCGGCCCCTCGCATCGCAGGAGGTGGCCGCCGTCAAAACGAAGCTTGAGCGCCTCCCCGGCGTCCGTCACGTGGCCATGGTCGGCGGAAAGAAATCCGACTCCATCGATGTCGCACTGGACGCACGCAAGCTGCGCCAATACAACCTCGATCCTGTCACGCTCCTTACACAACTTAGAGCACTTCGTTTTCCCGACGCCGACCCGCCGGGTGGTCATCGATCAAAGCGCATCGAATCGCTCGAGCGACTGGTCGTCGCATCGCGGGGCAACGCAACCGTTCGCCTGGCGGACGTCGCGCGCATCCATGCACGCGCGCCATCGTCCGACGGCTTCGTCTATCGAGGTAGCCACCACACCGTAGCGCTGCGCGTGAACTGCCAACCAACCACGGACCTGAGTGAGCTCAAGGGGCCGGCGGGAACCCACGTCGAGATGTGGGATGAAGCGGACGTGGGATCCATCACCTACTCGATCGCGCCGGGCCGAGACTCGCCTTCTACTCGTAATCTGACAACCGCACTCGCCGGACTCGACGCCGCGTTTCGGATGAGCGCGCAAACTTTGAGCGTCATGTTTCGAGGTGTCCCAGCACAGCGCGTCTTGCAGAGGCTGGGTCGGTTTTCGCACCTCGTACCGCGGCGCGTGGACGACGCGACGCCGCCGCTACCGGTTGCCGTCATGCTCACGGCGGGCGATCGCGAGACGCTCAAAGAGGCGACGAAAGCCGTTCAGTCACACCTAGCGCGCACGGGGCGCGACGTTTCTGTGCTGTCTGACCTCGAACCCGAGACCTCCGAAATCACGCTCACCGTCGATCCCCAAAAGGCAAGCGAACTCGGCGCCACGGTTTCAGACGTACGTACGCGGATCGCGCTCTTGATGCGCGGCTGCGCGACGAGTTTTGGACACGCTCGCATCGCGGACGCACGGCCGAGGACGTTGCAAGAGTTCGGCAAGGTTCGGCTCGTCATCGGAAGCCACTCCGTGCCTCTTCAGGCGATCACGCGACCGACGACCGTGACCCGCACGCCGTCCATCCAACGCGCGGATGGGATGCTCACCTCGCAAGTCACGGTCCTCGGAACCACGATCGGCTCCGTTCGCGCTGCTCTCGATGGCTGGTCCCATCAGAAAGCCACGGCAACCGTGACCGATCGCCAAACGCTCGGCAACGAGCACGGCCTGTTCCCTCGCTAGCCGGACCGATATTCGTCTGACGCCCGGCGGCGAGGGCATCGCGCTCGAGCCCGGATCGTCACCCAATGGAGTCGGGCCTGGAACACGACGTGCACGCCAGCGAGGAGAGCGCGTTTCTGCTTCGATCGGTGGAACGGCGTCTTATCCGGCGGAGCCCAGTCTGTAGACCATAGTTGTCGGTTCTGTTGTGTGCGCTTGAGCCGGACGGTACTCTGAACCGGGCGACTTGGTTGCGATCATCGGCCCTGACAAAGTTCGGCAGGCGTTTCATACGCTCGCAACGATTTGTCGCGAAACGGTTGAGCAAAGCTGCTCCGAGATGGGCGCAACGCAAAGGATCCGTCACGCGGCCCATTTTTCAGGATTCCTCGGTACCGGTCGGAGCAACGAACATGGTCAAGCTACTACTCAAGCTCTCACTCGCGATTCTGCTCGTTCCCGCATGCGAGGAACGTCCCAACGCGACCCAAGGGACCGAAACGAAGTTCGAGCATCGCCGGAGCCCGAGTGTCGACCTGGAGGCAGTGCTCGGACAAACGGTCTACGTGCCCGCCTACTCGCACCTGACCTACGACGAGAGCACTACGATCAGCCTCGCGATCAACCTCTCGGTGCGCAACACCGACCCTGACGGCGCCATCACGGTTTCCTCGGTCCGCTACCACGACAATGACGGAAAACTACTCGGCGAGTACCTGAAAGAGGCCGTAATCATTGCACCGATGGCGTCGCGCACCTACGTCGTGGGCGACAAGCACATCGAGGGCGGGACCGGCGCCAACTTCATCGTCGAGTGGTCCGCGAGAGAAGCGGTAAGCGAACCGATCATCGAGGCGATCATGTTCTCAACGGCACCGCGCTACATGGCGTTTCGCAGTCCCGGGCGAGTGGTGCGAGCGAAAGACGCTGGCGAGAACTAACCTGCTCGCCGGCCGATCGGCGGGCTCGCGTCGTCACGCCCCGTCGGAGTCTCATCGATCAAAGCCGGGTTCGACGACGAGACTTCGCTCTACCATGATTCCTAGGTTTCGCCGGCGTCGTCGGAAAGCTCGGCCAACGCTTGTCGGATTTCCTCGTTTTCCGCTTCGGCCGCATCGTCCTTCATGGAAAGAGAGCGCAACGCCATGCGGTAGGCGACCGCGAAGGATTCTTCGGACGCAGCCTCCACGTCGGGGGCGACGCCGTGACCCTCCCAGTTGGTCT